>NZ_CP102173.1:1230537-2461074 GCF_024584515.1 Aeromicrobium wangtongii
TGGCCCACCGGCGCCGAGCGGCTCGGGGTCGAGGCCAAGGGCAAGATCCCGGTCGACGACCGCGCCGAGAGCGGACGGGCCGTGGCCCGCCTGACCGATCTGGGCTGGGGTGGCGTCCTGCGTGAGCTGTTCGCCGCCGGGGCGCCGGACGGGCCGATCTCCGACGAGCTGCTCGGGGCGTGCGTGCGGGTGCTGAAGGACTGGAACTGGGCGCAGCGGCCGGTGGCGGTCGTCAGCGTGCCGTCGCGGTCCAAGCCGCAGCTGGTCGACTCGATGGCCCGCGGCATCGCCCGCATCGGCCGCCTGCAGGACCTCGGCACGATGGACCTGGTGGGCGAGGGGGCGCGCAGCGGTCCGGGTGGCAACAGCGCGTACCGGCTGGCCGACGTGTGGGGTCAGCTCGCGGTCGGGCCCGCCATGGCCGAAGGGCTGCGGTCGCTGGGCGGGCAGCCCGTCCTGCTGATCGACGACCGCGTCGACAGCCGGTGGACCCTGACGGTCGCCGCCCGCGAGCTGCGCCGGGCCGGGGCCGGCTCCGTGCTGCCCCTGGTGCTCGCGCAGATGGGGTAGCGACTTCCGGCAACGTGGGTACGTTGGAACACATGGAGCATCGATACCTCGGCAACAGCGGTCTCAAGATCTCGGAGATCGCCTACGGCAACTGGCTCACCCACGGATCGCAGGTCGAGGAGGACGCTGCGACGGCCTGCGTGAGGCAGGCCCTCGAGGAGGGCATCACCACCTTCGACACCGCCGACGTGTACGCCAACACGAAGGCCGAGTCGGTGCTCGGCCGGGCGCTCGCCGGCCAGCGGCGCGAGTCGCTGGAGATCTTCACCAAGGTCTACTGGCCCACCGGACCCGGCGGGCCCAATGACTCGGGACTGTCGCGCAAGCACATCATGGAGTCGATCAACGGCTCCCTGACGCGGCTGCAGACCGACTACGTCGATCTGTACCAGGCGCACCGCTACGACGTCGAGACCCCGCTCGAGGAGACGATGCAGGCCTTCGCCGACGTCGTCAGGTCTGGCAAGGCCCTGTACATCGGCGTCTCGGAGTGGACCGCCGACCAGATCCGCGAGGGCCAGGCGCTCGCGCAGCAGCTGGGATTCTCGCTGATCTCCAGCCAGCCGCAGTACTCGATGCTGTGGCGGGTCATCGAGGAGGAGGTCGTCCCCACGTGTGAGGAGCTCGGCCTCGGCCAGATCGTCTGGTCGCCCATCGCGCAGGGCGTGCTGACCGGCAAGTACAAGCCCGGACAGTCCGTGCCGGAGGGCTCGCGGGCCACCGACGAGCACGGCGGTTCGCAGAACATCAGCCGGTGGCTGCGCGAGGACGTCCTGGAGGCCGTCCAGCGCCTCGAGCCCATCGCGCAGGCGGCCGACATCACGATGGCGCAGCTCGCCGTCGCGTGGGTGCTGCGGCACCCGAACGTGTCCGCCGCGATCATCGGGGCCTCGCGTCCCGAGCAGGTCACCGACAACGCGAAGGCCTCCGGGATCGTGCTGGGCGATGACGTCATGGCCGCGATCGACGACGCCCTGGGCGATGTCGTGGTGCGTGACCCCTCGCTGACCGCGAAGCAGGCACCCGTCACCCGTCCCACCTGATCGATACAGTGCCGACATGACCACCTTGCGCGATGTCGTGTCGGTCCTCGACGGTCTCTACGACCCCGCCTGGGCCGATGACTGGGACGCCGTGGGCACCGTCGTGGGCGATCCCCATGCTCCGGTCGCGAAGGTGCTGTTCGCCGTCGACCCGGTGACCGCGGTCGTCGACGAGGCCGTGGCCTGGGGTGCGGACCTGGTCGTGGTCCACCACCCGCTGTGGCTCAAGGGCGTCACGTCGGTGGCCGCGGACTCGCCGAAGGGTCGGGTGGTCCACACCCTGATCAGCAACGGCATCGGGCTGCACACGTGCCACACGAACGCCGACTGCCCGCCGCGCGGCGTGTCGGAGTCGATGGCGTTCGCACTCGGCGTCGGGGACGTCCGGCCGCTCGAGGCCGATGACGACCCGGCCCGGGGCAGCGGCCGCATCGGCACCCTCGACGAGCCGATGCCGCTGCACCGGTTCGCGCAGCGGGTGGCCGAACGCCTTCCGTCGCACCACAGCGCGATCCGGATCGCCGGCGATGCCGACCGCATGATCACGACCGTCGCCCTGTGCGGCGGTTCCGGGGACTTCCTGCTCTCCACCGCCCAGGCGGAGGGCGCCGACGTCTACGTGACGTCCGACCTGCGGCACCACCCGGTGAGTGAGCACATGGAGCAGCCGGACGCGTGCGCCGTGGTCGATGTCCCGCACTGGTCGGCCGAGTGGACGTGGCTGCCGGTGGCCGCCGATGCGTTGAGTGCCAGCCTGTCCGACATCGAGGTGCGGATCTCCACCACGGTGACCGATCCATGGACGGCGCACCTGCCGGGTACGGTGTCTTTGTGAAAGCCGACCAAACCGCCCAGACCGCGCTGCTCGACCTGCAGGCTCAGGACGCCCTGATCGCCCAGCTCCAGCACCGCAAGAAGACCCTTCCCGAGATCGCGCAGATCGCCGAGCTGGAGGTCAAGTTCAAGCAGCTCGACGGCCAGCGCATCGAGCACGACACCGCCGTCTCCGATCTGAGCCGTGCCCAGAAGAAGGCCGACGCCGAGGTCGAGCAGGTCAAGACCCGCCGCACCCGCGACGAGGAGCGCCTCAACTCCGGCGCCATCAGCAACCCGAAGGACCTGTCGAGCCTGCAGCACGAGCTCGTCGCCCTCGAGCGCCGCATCGGCACGCTCGAGGACGAGGAGCTCGAGGTCATGCAGAAGCTCGAGGAGGCGCAGGCGCGCCTGCGCAACGCCGAGGGCGACCTGGAGGTCGTCCGCGGCGAGCTGGACCGCAAGAAGGCCGACCGTGACGCCGCCCTGACCGCCATCGAGCAGCAGCTGGCCGGCGCCGAGGAGGAGCGCACCTCCTCCGCCGCTGCACTGCCCACCGACCTCATCGCGCTGTACGACAAGATCCGCTCCCAGTACGGCGTCGGCGCCGCCGCGCTGCGTGCCCGCCGGTGCGAGGGATGCCGTCTCGAGCTCAACGGAGCCGACCTGCGGGAGATCGCCTCGGCGCCCGAGGACGAGGTCCTGCGCTGCCCCGAGTGCAGCCGCATCCTGGTGCGCACCCCCGAGTCAGGGCTGTGACGTCGCGAGTCATCATCGAGGCTGACGGTGGCTCGCGCGGCAACCCCGGACCGGCGTCCTACGGCGCACTGATCCGCGATGCCGACACCGGCATCGTGATCGCGGAGCGTGGCGAGACGATCGGGGTGGCGACCAACAACGTCGCCGAGTACAACGGGCTCCTCGCGGGCCTCGAGCTGTTCGGGGCCCACACGCCCGATGCGCAGCTCGAGGTCAGGATGGACTCCAAGCTGGTCATCGAGCAGATGGCCGGCCGCTGGAAGATCAAGCACCCGTCGATGCGGCCGCTGGCGGAGCGGGCCCGGCAGATGGCGCCGACCGGCACCGTCTGGACGTGGGTCCCGCGGGAGCAGAACGCCGCGGCGGACGCCCTGGCCAATGCCGCGCTCGACAGCGCGCGCGACGGCGGCAGCGGTCTCATCACCGGACCGGATCCGATCGCGGCCCCCACACCGGCCGCAACCGGCTGGGGGGCGGCCACCGGGGCGGCGACGACGCTGGTGCTGCTGCGCCACGGCGTCACGCCCGCGACGGAGCGTAAGGTGTTCAGCGGGAGTGGCAGCAGCGATCCGGCGCTCACCGAGGCAGGCATGGAGCAGGCCCGGCGTGCCGCGCACTGGCTGCAGGCGCACGGCGGCATCGAGGCCATCGTGGCCTCGCCGATGCGCCGGACCCGGCAGACCGCCGCCATCGTGGGGGAGACGCTCGGTCTGCCGGTGGAGATCGAGGACGGTGTCGTCGAGACGAACTTCGGTGACTGGGACGGCCACACCTTCGCGGAGATCCAGAAGCGCTGGGGCGAAGAGCTCACGGCGTGGCTCGCCTCCAGTGCGGTGGCCCCACCGGGCGGCGAGGCGTTCGACGCGGTCTACGAGCGCGTCGCCGCGGCGCGCGACCGTCTGCTGCAGACGCATGCCGGCCGCACGGTCCTGGTCGTGAGCCACGTGACACCCATCAAGATGCTGGTGCGACGCGTGCTCGATGCGCCCATGGACGTCATCCACAAGATGGAGCTGTCGCCCGCCTCGATCACCACGATCCAGTGGTGGCCGGACGGGCCGGGGTCGCTGCGCAACTTCAACGTCGTCCCCTAGGTCAGGGCGACCTCCGCGACCACGACGTCGAGGCGGTTGCCCACGCGCTCGACGGACCAGCCGAGCTCCGCGAGTACGTCCTGCAGCTCCTCGATGGACTTCGGGTCGGTGCCGGACTCCATCAGGCCGCGCACGATGCGGCCCTTCGTGGCCTTGTTGAAGTGGCTGACGACCTTGCGCTGCCCGTTCTGCTCGTGCAGGACGCGCATCGTGGCCGTGCGGTCGGTCAGCTCCGCCGGCGGCTTGCCCAGCGCGGTGTAGGTGCCGGACCGCAGATCGACCAGCAGCCCGTCGCCGACGGCCTCGGTCATCACGCGGGGGAGCGGCTCGCGCCAGCGTGCGGCGACCGGGCCCAGGCGCGGCAGCGACACGGTGCCCGACAGCCGGTAGGCGGGGATGTGGTCGCCGGGACGCACGAGGCCGAACAGGGCGCTCGCGATCGCGATCGACTCGTCGGCTCGTTGCCGGGAGGCGGCGTCCAGGCTGGCCAGGTCGAGGGCCGAGAACAGCACGCCGGTGTAGATCTCGTCGGCCCGGGCCGCGGGCTCATCGAGCAGGCCCGCGTTGACGGTGACCGCGGCGGACTGCGTCGGGCCCAGGCCCAGCACCTCGGCGGCACGCTGGGCGTTGCCGGCGCACATCTTGACCAGGGTGCGCAGCAGCAGCTCGCGCACGGGGGTGAGGACGGGGAACGACAGCGAGCCGAGATCGAGCGGTGCACCGTCCGCCGGTCGGGTCTTGCCTTCGGACGGGGGAAGCAGGATCAGCACCCGCCGACCCTATCCGTCCGCCCTGTTCACCAGATGAGGGACGTCCACGCCCACAGCACGACGGTGCACCCGACGACCAGCACGGGTGTCGTCGCGAGGCCCAGCAGGTGGAACTCGCGCACCGATGACACCGTGCGGCCGCCGGACGAGCGCCACAGCACGTTCGCGACCGAGCCGATCAGTGTCAGGTTCGCGCCGACGTTGACGCCCACCAGCAGGGCCAGGATCGCGGCCGGGCCTGCCGCCGCGGCGGCAGGCAGCAGCAGGAGTGTCGCGGGCAGGTTGTTGATCAGGTTCGCGACGACCATCGCGACCAGGGCGAAGACCAGCAATGCGCCCAGGCCGGTCCCGGACGGCAGGGCCTCGGTGACGCGGTCGCCCCAGGGCGTCGACTCCAGCCAGGCCACGGCGAACGCCCAGGCCAGGATGACCGCGGCGAGGGGGAGGTTCGCTGCGTCCAGCAGGCTGCGCCAGGTCGTCTCCCGGCGCACGAGCGCGTGGACGCCGACCAGGATCGCGCCGGCTGTCGCGGGCACCCACGGCGTCGTTCCGCTCGCCAGCGCCAGCAGCACGACGATGACCACGGCGACCGGGAACAGCGGGACGGGGTGGACGCCCTCAGGCACGGAGGACGGGATGCGCAGCTCCTTGGCGAACCACAGGCGGAGCACCAGGAACTCCGCGAGGACCGCGACGACCCACACCGGCAGCATCGCCCAGGTGAAGCCGAGGAAGGTCAGACCGGTGGACGCGAACACCAAGAGGTTGGTCAGGTTGGAGACCGGCAGCAGGGTCGAGGCCGAGTTCGCGAGCCGGACCGACGCGAAGGCGTACGCCCGTCGTGGGGCGGCGGCGATCAGCACGGGCGTCAGCAGGACGACCGTCGCGTCCAGGCTCAGGACCGCGGTGACCACCGCGGCCAGTGCCACGGCGTAGATCAGCAGGCGCCGCGATGACCCGGCGGCGCGGCGCGCGACGCGTCCGCCCAGGGCGTCGAACAGCCCTTCGTCGGCGCAGGCCTGCGCCAGCACCATCATCGCCACCAGGAAGGCGACGATGCCCGCGAGCGAGCCGAGATCGTGCGTCACGCGGTGAACCTATCGGACACTCAGAGCCACCCGGCGCCCTCGGCGATCAGCAGCAGACCGAACACGACGAAGGCGGCCGTCGCGCCGATCTTGATGACCTTCTCGGGCAGCTGCTTGCCCAGCGCCGCACCCACGACAATGGCCAGCGCGTCGGCGGCGACCATGCCGATCGTGCTGCCGATCCACGTGCCGAACCAGCCTTCCTGGGTCGCGAGCGTGATCGTGGCCAGCATGGTCTTGTCGCCGAGTTCGGCGAGGAAGAACGCGACGCCGACCGCGAAGATGGCCGCGCCCTTGCTGGCCTTGGCCTTGCCGGCTTCCTCCTCGGTCAGCTCGTCGCCGCGCCACGTCCACGCGGCGAACAGCAGGAAGGCGACACCGGCGATGATCGAGATGATGTGCTGGCTCTCGGCGAAGCTGTCGCCGATCCACGCGCCGATGCCCACCGAGGCCAGGTGCACGATGGCAGTGGCGACCGTGATGCCGATCAGCACGTCGCGCACCTTGTAGCGCGTCGCGAACGTCATGGCCATCAGCTGGCTCTTGTCGCCCAGCTCGGCCACGAAGATCACGGCCGTGCTCAGGAGTAGTGCGTCCACGAAAAAAGCCCCTCGTCCACCTGGACGAAGAGCCGCGATCGACGAGTCCTCGACCAGGAAATGTCATCGACAGTTCTGGTCGAAAGTCTCGTCCGCCTCACCGGATCCGAAGATCCGTCGGGGCCCGCTGCACCGGATCTCCGCAGGTTGCACGGAGCTCAGTATGTCGACGCAGCTGTTGGGGACTACTCCCTTTCGCCTTTCAAGCGTAGCGGACGGATGGGGCACCTCTGCCCGGGGTATAGGATCGGCGACGCGAATGAGTCGGCCGGGCGGCCGCGGCACGTCCTCCGGGACGGGTCGAGGAAAGTCCGGACTCCACAGGGCAACGGTGGTGGCTAACGGCCACCCACGGTGACGTGCGGGACAGTGCCACAGAAAACAGACCGCCAGCGGCCCCAGCTCCTCGGAGTCGGGGTGCGGGTAAGGGTGAAACGGTGAGGTAAGAGCTCACCAGCGCCTCGGGTGACCGGGGCGGCTAGGTAAACCCCACCGGGAGCAAGACCAAGAGAGCATCGCTTCGTTCGCGAAGAGGTGCTTGCGCTGACGGGCTGCCCGTCCGATGTCAGCGGGTAGGTTGCACGAGGCGTCCAGCAATGGGCGTCCCAGATGGATGGTCGCCCGGGCCGGTGGAGTGATCCGCCGACCCGACAGGATCCGGCTTACAGGCCGGCTCATTCGCCCCGCCGGCTATCCGTGCACGTAGGTTACGCGATAGGCGGGCCCCAGCTCTTGTTCGAGCCGGTCGCGGAGCTCAGCTCCGATGCGACGCATCTCGTCGTCCTCGGCCGCGGCGGCTCTCTCGCGTGCGGGATGGAGGAGCCGCCCCAATGCGTAGCGTGCCCTGACGAGCGACTGCATGACCGGTACCCCGTCCCAGCGGTCGTCGTACACCTCCGGCGAGATTGACGCATCCCACCGTGCGGCGAATGCTTCCAGGTCAGAAGTCAACGAGTCGCTGAGGTGGAGCTCGTCGACATCGGCGTCGATGTCGTCGGGCCACAGAGGCAGACCGCCGCCGTACTCGTTCATCAGGCGGATGTGAATACGGTCGTCTGCTGCGCTCATGGTCATGGCTCGATTCTGTGGCACCGCTGCGTGGCATCAGGCGGGAACGTACTCCATCGCGATGTCCGGCGCAGGTGGGTAGAGCTCGATGATGAGAGGTTTGGACGGTGGTCTCGGTGGGCTGGTCGACCAGTGCAGCAGGCCGTGGCCCTTGAGGTTGTGGTGTCTTCTGCACAGCGGTCCCATGTTGTCGCCGGTGGTCGGGCCGATCGGGTGGGGTATCCGGTGGTCGAGGTCGCACCGTTCAGCGGGGACCATGCAGCCGGGTGCTTGGCAAACCCCGTGCAGGAACTGCAACGCCAGATCGAGGGTGTCGGGAGCGAACCGGCCCAAGTACTCGTGGGAGAGGACGTCGTCCTTGACGGGGTCGACCACGATGCGGTGCCAGAACGTGCTGCCGGTGGCGACCACGTCGGCGATCCACGATGCGGGAGCAGCCCAGGCGCCGTCGGTGGACTCGGCGAACCCGAATGCGGCACCGGCCAGGACGTCGGCGGCGACGGTGACGGCGATGTTCGCATCAACGGCTGAGGTCGTGGCATCGGAGCTGGTGCACCAAGCGACCAGCAGGTCAGCTTCACGCTGGGCGACGGTTCGGTCGTCGTCGGGATCGGCGGGCTTGCGGGCCTCTTTGCGCAGCCGCGCCTCGATGACCGCGGCCAAGTGCGAGGGCAGGTAGGCGTTCAGCCACGCCATTGAGTCGTCGCTGTGTGTGACGGTCACGTGCCGTTCGGCGCGTTCGGCCTCGGCCCGTTCGACGGCCAGGTCGGCCTCGACCCGCTGGACGAACCGCCGCAGCCACTGCCGCAGCTCGGCGCCGGTGTGATCGGCCGCGTAGGCCAGGACCCGGTTGTCGAGGCGGGCCACGGACTCCTCGCGGCGCAGCTTGTCGATCGCGGCGCTGATGTCCCGCACCCGCGAGAAATCGATCAGCCCGTCGACGAACGCGTCCCACACCTTGGGCGTCTTGTCACGGACCCGGTCGGCGATCGACAGCCGCAGCTGCACCTGCGCCTCGGACAACCCGGTGGCCTCACCGATGGTCAACGCGATCGCGGACCGCTCAATCTTGCGCCGCAACGAGGACTCAATCAGCGCGGTGCGCGCCATCTCTTTGTCCCGGTAGTCCAGCATCGCCTGGATCGTGTTCGCCTCGGCCATCGCCTGCCACCTGACAGCGTGCGACAACGACTGCGTTGTCGGTGCTGTCGTGGTGGCCATACCTCAAACCTAGAGGAAGCCACCGACACTTATTTCCGCTGCAACTGCAGTGTGGATCAAGATCGTCTGATCCGGTCTGGACAAGGACGACCGCGTCTCTCAACATGGCTTGGTGGAGCCAAACTCTCGCGACTGCGAAGACGCCGACCCCTTGCCCGGCCCCGGCGTCGCACCGCCATCGGCCAGCGAGCTCAGCGCCGTAGCTCAGACCCTGACAGTTGATGGGGAGACGTCGAGCTCCGCCCTGATGAGTACGGAGGCACGCACTACGAATGGGTGACGGGCCCGAACGAGGGGTACGGCTTCGGAAGCACCCCGACCCAAGGCTGGTCCATGGACCAGCACCGCGAGAACATCCGCTTGTTCCTTGCAGAGATCGACCCCACGACGGGTTACATTGGGGATTGAACTAATCGGACTCAGGTCCGCCAACCGCGCGGACGGTTGCCGGCAGTGCGTGAGCTGTGGATGAGACCTTCGCGCTCGTAGAAGTGAAGCGTCGAGACCGTCACCCCGGTGCGCGCGGCGACCTGTCCGGGCGTCATGACATGCAGTCGAGTTCTCTTGTGCGGCTCGATGCTGATCGCCTCCTTGACCTCAACGCTTGTTGAGGTTGTCTGATCGTGTCATGACCTTTGAAGTCCTCGATGAGGCGTACACCCGGCTGCGGTCCACCGGACCGGAGTTCGATGACTGGCTCAGCAACCACGGGCCCATGGCAGCAGAGGCGCTGGCCCGGCATAGACATGAAGACGAGATCCCTGGGTGGCTCGACGGCTACAGCAAGCGTCTTGAGGCCGCACCGCGACCGTCTGTGATGATCGATGACTGGCGCGCGGCGCTGGGCGACGCACGTCGTCTGGGCGACTGGCTGGGTTGGTTCGACAACGAGCTCCGGGACCAGCCGTGGACCCAGGTGTTGCAGACCTGGTGGCCTCGCCTCCTGCCCGGCATCGCTGCCGGCGCGACTCACGGAGTCATTCGCGTCGGTCACGCGGTACGCGTACTGCGGGAGGAGGGCGACACCGCGGCGCGAGTCTCGGAACTTGGCCACGGGCTGGGGTACTGGGCCGCACGATGGCAACCGGTACCTGCTGCCGCCTCGCCCGGTGGCCACCTGGATGCCGCATCCGCGGTCGCATCTATCCCGGCGATCCCTCATCAGGTCGGAGGGATCCAGTCGCGGTTCGCGCAGCTGGACCGAACCGATGGATGGCCGCAGGCCCAGCGCGCTCTGGCCAGCTCACCGGACTGGGAGGCACTGCTTCGCGACGTGGTGAACGCCGCGGTGAGGCGCTATGTGACCCATGCGCACCGCGAACCCGTGATGCTCGTCCATGCTGCGACCGCACCGAACGCGGTCCTACGCACTCTTCCCTCACTAACGGATGAGCTGTGGGCACCCAGCGCCGCAGCGGCCTGGTCGGCGTCCGCCGCAATTCATGCTGCCTACGCCTCCACGGCGAGCGCGCCACCGGCCCGGCCTGCAGCGACCGCGGCAGACGCCTTCGACAGAGCCGCTCAACACGGCGACGAACATGTCATCAAGCTCGCCGACACGGCACTGGACACCTACGCCTGGACGGGAGACCCCCAAGCGCTCGCTGCGGTCGAGACGGCGGCAAACCTCGTCGACCCACCATGAGACCTCGCGGGACACATGGCCGGGCGAACATCCCGGGTTGCCTGTCCCGCGTTGCGGACCTGAGATGCTGGTTCAGTGATGGCATCGTCAGCGCAGGACGCGTACGAGGTCTTAGTGGAAGATTTTCTGAGTCCCGCCTTGAGGGATCGCGATTTCAAAGGTTCCAGCGGGATCTACGAACTTCCCTCCGCCTCCCACTGGAAACGTCTAAGCCTTCAGAAATCGCTATACAACGACCGCGATGAGATCGCGTTTGCGGCGAACTTACTTGTCGTTCGGCGTGACCTCTGGGATGAGATGCGAGCGCGAGAGTCCATGCAACATTCTGTGCCGCGACCAGGCACGCTGTACAACGACCCGGTTGAATTCATGAGGCTGGCGCCGGCTGACGATTCTGATCACTGGTGGCAGGTGTCGCCTCGTACGGACGCAGCGAGTCTCGCCAAGGATTTCATGGACCTTCTCGATCGATTTGGCATTCCCTGGTTGGACGCGAAGTCGGCCTAGCGACATAACTAGGTGTTAGGAAGTTGGCTCTACTCGCGCCGCGGCAGATAGGCGCAGGTAAGACGCAGTCCGAACACGGATCGGACGGAGCGAGCCCGTCGATGTGCGCGAAACGGAACAACCCGCGCACGGCATGCATCCTCTGACCCGAAGCGCAGCACGGCGTTCTTTCGAGAATGTCTGTCCCTATCTCTAGTGTCACCGATACCGCCGCTCGGTGGCGCCCACTAGATGAGGAGCACTCCATGAAGGTTTCTAGCTACCACTCCAGCAACAAGTCCGATCCAGACGTCTATCACGATCACGACAACTGCCGGACAGGCCAGCAAATCCCGTCATACAACAAGTTGAGCGGTACCGGCGGCTTCCCGCGCTGCAAGCAGTGCATCGACAAGGGTTGATGTAAGACATCGGCCTTGCTGCTCGGCAGTGAGACCGCCTACGGACCAGAAGGTCAACGGCACGCGCCCATGTGCAGTCCGGACGCGACAGCGCAACCGAGTTTGGGCGAATGCGGGGGGAAGAACAGTGGATACATGTAGATGCCGCCCGTAGCGAACCGCCAGCTAGCGCATACGCGGGGGTATGACGCGCTTCTCCACATTCAAGAGAAGAGCCGCCATTAGAGCCTGATATCGCAACGCAGTCGGAGGCGGCTGTCCGCCTCATCAACATGCTCAACACAGAACGGCGCGTCGCCCACCCAGATCTGCTGGCACCCTTGAAACTCGTCCTGTGTCTGAATACTTCGATGTTTCGCCGTCCGTTCGCGCGCAGGTTCTTGAAGCACGGGCTCGAGTGAGGTCCGCGAACCAGACCATAGATAACTTGCTCCGAACCGACGCTCTAGATCCGTCGTTGATCAGCGCGATCCAAGCAATTGCTGAAGCACTTCGCTTCATCGGTGAGCACGCCCCGCACATAGTTAATGAAGACTCGGGAATCACCGACCGCATTGATTTCCTATATGCGCTTGATCAATCGTCGATTGATCAATACGCGGAACACACAGAAGACCTTCTGACAGTGCTCAACTTCATCGCGTCCTTCCCTGACGATCTCGACGACCTCGCTGACGCCGTCGAGGAATTGCTTAAACGCGTCGTCGGATTCCTCCGGGAACTGTTGGGCCAGGAGTCGCCGATGAACTCAGACCTATGGGTCGGAGTTGAGAGCCAATACACCAACTCGGCTGCAGTACTCAACTCTTTCGCCCTTTGGCGCAGTTCAGTACAGGCGTCGAAGCGTGCTGAGAGTGCCGCCGAAGCCGCAGCAGAGTCCGCTGGAGAGACGGCTCAAACTTCTCTCGCATCCGAATTCGAGTCGCTACGGGATGCTGAGAAGAGGATTGCGAACTGGTTTCGACGGTCTACCATCGGGCTCCTGCTTGCTACGCTAGGTTTCGCCGCGTACATAGCTTTCGGAGAGCATGATCGGGCAGCAGCTGAAGCCGCGCAAAAGCTCGCCCTGGCGGTGCCTGCTGTTTTGCTCGCCGCATACCTCGGCCGAGAGGCAAGCGCGCATCGGCGTACTGCCCACTGGGCCACTGTGATGGTTGCGCAGTTGAGGTCAATCCGGGCGTACTCTGCGGAACTCTCCCCGCAGGGCCGCGACGAGCTGAAATTGCGCTTCGGATTTCGAGTCTTTTTAGACGCGCCCGCGTTGGGTGGCGCGGATGAAGGCGCTAGCCCATCCAACAGGGACTTGGGGGTAGTCCAAGTTATTCGTGAGGCAAGTGAGGCTGCGCGCCCGACCAGGGGAGTTTGAATCGCACCGCCCCCGCGGGCACGAGCGAAAGCCCGTCCTGATTGCTCGCCGGGCACCCGCGGGGGTATGACGTAGGTCGCGCTAGGCCTTCCGCTGGTACTCGTCCCGAGTTGGCCAGTCACTCGGGATCAGTGCGACACCATTCCGCCAGTTATCAACGACGGCATCCTGAAACCAATCATCCGCCAGGTTTGCGTGATCGCAAACAATGACTTGCAGCTCCCCTGAGAGGGTCTCGACGACGTCGCGAAGCAGCTCAAACTGTCGGCGCACAGCAGCCCAGTCGGCATCTTCATCCTCTGCGGCGTCGACCACCTCTTCGGGGAAGAACGCCTGGGTTGGCTGGTCCAACATCAAGAACCGCGGCGTCGGACGGTCGTGGGTAACCAACCAGTGATGAAGCGCAAGGTGCGTGGCTAAGTGATATCCAACCCAGTTTTCCGCGCTCCCCATCCGTGCCAGTGGCACACGACCCCCGGGGCGGACGTATGACACTGTCAGCTCCGCGGGGTCGAGGCGCGCCGGGAACTCCGACCCTTCTAGTTGAAGGGCACGCGCGTAGAGGGTGATGAGTTCTCCGACCCCGTCCATCGTTCGCTTCATATTCTCAGTTGGGTCGTCAGCCTCGAAGAGTTCTTCGAGGCGGGCGAGCTGGCCACGGACCCGACGTTCGGCGGAACGCAACTCCTCCAAGCCGCCCTCGACCTGAACTCCGCGTTCTAGTTCTTGACTCACACGTCCCTGAAGGAATGCGATCTGCTCGCGCTGCGCCCTACCGTTTGCAAGCTCTTGGTTCTGGACGGCTGCCGCATTCAGATCGGCAGCGTTCTCGCGTAGCGATTCTCGAAGTCTGTCTCGGGATTCACCAAGTGACTCAATTAGAGATTCACGCCGTGCTTGCGACCCTCGTGAAGCCACGAGCCTGCCGTCCAGATCCACCAGCAACTGCTGCAGCGATTGGACAGACTCGTCGGGGTGTGGAAGTTCCTGCTCGCATAGAGGGCAAGAACTGGCAGGGCCGTCCTCGCTCACCCGCCGCGGAAGTAGGACATTGATCGCACTCAGTCGATCTCTCTGAATCGCAAGTTCGGACGTTGCGTCTGAATGCTCCGCTTCAAGTCGCCGCATCAGGCCGATCTGGTCATCAAGTTCTTGAAGTCGGCGCCGCAGAACGGTGCCCTCGTCGAGCAACTCCGCTTGCCGCGCCCCGGCTTCGCTCGTGGTGTCGCTGTCCTGTGTCACCCGATACGCGCGGATTCGTTCCAGAAGCAATCGAGCTTGGCTCGGGTCGGTGATTGTCTCGTCCTGGCTATCGAGCACGCCGAGGGAGACAGCAGATCGCAGGATCTGAAAAGTGCGGTCGCCTTGTTGCCCAAGGTCGGCTTCGGTCGTCCTCAGCTCCAACTGGATACGCTGGAGGCTGCGTCGCGCTTGAAGCAGTTGCCTTTGGATTGCCGACTGCTCGGGTGTGGATGCGCCCAAGAAGTAGGGCAGGACGCCGCGAATCGTTGGTCTGATGTCTGGCTCGTTCTGCCGATGAAACAGCACAGCTCGGTTCGCGATCTCATTCTGATTCTGAAAACTGAAGAAGATTGCTTGTTTGCTGGAGACCTCGAACGGATTCCGCAGGCTTCCCTGCTCTGGCTCGACCGTGAATCGATCAATACCGAGATGCTCGGTCAGCACGTCCTTCACGACTTCCGTATCCGCGTTTACCTCAAGGCCCTCGCTGGTCGCCGGCGCGACGAGGGTGCGGTCTCCGAGAACCACCACTGCACGATTCGTCGTTGCGGACTCGGGGTTCGGCCGCAGGATTAGAACGCGCTTGTCCGCAAATTGGAGGAGGGTTGTGTACCAAGCAGCCTTATCGCTGATAACACCAGTAGGAATCGTCACTGTGTCTCGACCGAGACAGAACTCCACGATGTCCAGGAGGGCTGACTTTCCCGTCTTGGACTTACCCGTGAGGATGTTCAGGCCGCCCGGTTTGAAGTCGACGTTTCTGAGTTGGCCGTGGTGTCCGTAGACCCCGACTGAAACGATATGCATTTAGCCTCCGATGCCGAGGAGATTGAAAGCCGTGATGACGTCAGTCGCGCGAAACCAACGGCCGACTACTCTGGCTGCTCTGACTGTGTTGACCAGTTCGTCCGGCCAAGACTGAGGATTAGGATTCTTGGGTCGGTTCCCGGCAAAAATGTCTGTGCCGCTGAGATTGAGCCTGCCAGTGCGCATGCCGAAGCGAATCGCCCGCCGTGTGGCTGGCGCAAGGGTTGCCACTCGGATGTCGAGGCCCTGAGAGAGGACTGGGTTACGAACGGCCCATGCTGCGAGCGTGACGTTGGGCGACCTAGGAAGGGAATCGCGAGTGGGCGGATGCAAGACCAGCGGAAGGATGACGAAGCACGCGGGCCAGGACAGGCCAGTGCCGCTGTCTTGCTCCTTTGCCCATGCGGCGTTCACGATCAGCTCTGCAGTGAACGCTTCGTTGAAAAGCGCAACCGCCTCGGGGGCTCGCCTACCTGATAGGGGCGCTAGGTCATGCTGTGACATCGGACAGCAGCCCTTCCAGTTGCGTTTGGAAGTCGGGGTGCCACCCAACCTGATGTCCTAACTCGCCATCGGCGAGCGCATGGAGCATGCCTCTGTTGAACCAAGGCTCGTCGAACCGATCCCGCAACCTCGAGCGGCATTCACGAGCGACTCGACTGAGGACGTCCTGACCCACTTTGCCGGGTTCGCGGTCGTCGGTCGCCATGCGTGCCACCTCATCGTCGAATACCTGCTCCCACTCGTCGTGCAACTTAAACGCAAAGCGATCGAGTTCCTGCTCGCCGACGAGCTGATATCGAAGCCAGAACGACCTTTGAGTGTAGGCGCGGTGATAGTCACGAATCGCCTTCCATAGCCGCTCGTGATCCAGTGCAATCCAGGCGAGCTGATGGACGAAGGTGCGGTCTTGGTAGTCGGCCGTTATCGACTCGTCGAACCGCTGAAGGACGTCCGGATCGACCGGGAGGCTGTCGGCTCGAAGCTGATCAACGATGTCCGCAACCTGTATGGCGAGATCGGTGCCGGTGATTGCATCAAGACTACGGTCGAGAAGCCGCACAGCAATTCCTGCCCACCATCCCTTGAGCAGCGCAACGAATGCCTCCTCCTTCCCCGGCGTAATCGCGTATCTGAAGACCTTCACGAGCTCGGAGTCGAGACCGCCGGCAGATGGGGTGGCGTCGTCGATCACAACCCGGTCGACGAGGGCGAACTTCTGGTCGTCGTCGAGAGTGAGAAAGCGCTTTCGCCACGTCGTCGACGTCGCGTTTCCTTCCTTGTCTGCTGCCTCGTCCAATAGGTCGATAGCTTGAAGGACGTCCCTGCCAGCGCCGCTTCTCAATAGGGCAAGGTGATCGTCGGTGTGTTGTGTTGTAACCATGCGAAGTACTGGGTTCTCATCAATGTCGAGATCCATCCACACGTTCAGGCTCCGCCAGAGATCGACGCTGTTCATCGTGACGGTTCCGGGGCCGATATGATGCTTCACTTGGAGTAGTTCTGTCGGCGACCCGCCATCGCTGAAATCAATGTCATCGAGCATCTCAATCCGCATTTCTACGGTGGGCTCGGTAGCGCCGCGGCGACCAAGTTCCGCGAGAGCTCGCATGCATTGCTGGAAGTATCCGAGGGCCTGGCCGGCCGCCGAGTGGGTACCGCTGCCTGGCACCGAGCACACCTCCGAATACGAGCAGGGCGCGGGTCGCGTCCAACTTGTTTGCTGACGCTATAACGAGAACGGTCTGTTCAGTTCCGTTTGAGACAACTCATATAGGTCGAGCCGAGACCTCGTGTGATGTGCTGGCGCAATGTAAGCGCGTCGATCTGGGCGGAAGGACGCAGTCCTCGCGACGAGACGTTGATGCGCTCGGGGCATCCGCCGACCGCTTGGAGGGCGACCGTCAAGGCCCGCACCGCAGCCCGCGAATCTGGGCCCGGCTCATTCGCCCCAGACCGGCAGGTGACGTTCACCTGCCGGAAGGGCTCAGTTCGCCCCGCCGACGGTTCTCCTCGACAGGTTCTCAGTAAACCTTCGATGATTGGACTGAACCTCATGGCCCGTAGAAGAACTGGTGTGCTGGCCGCCGGCACCCTCGCCGTCGGCGCGATCGCCCTCGGCAGTGCGGTGTACGCCGTCTCGCCCGGCTTCACCGACGACCGCTCGGCCGACCTGGCCGCGGCGATCAACCCCGCGAAGCCCAAGAACGTCATCCTGCTGATCGGCGACGGCACGGATGACTCGATCATCACCGCCGCCCGCAACTACGAGCTCGGCGCCAAGGGACGCTTCGCGCTGGACGAGCTGCCGTTCACCGGCGCGATGACGACCTTCGGTCTCAAGACCGGGCCCAACCCGGACGACTACCCGATCAACTACGTGTCGGACTCCGCGCCGACCGCCAGCGGCTGGTCGACCGGCAAGAAGACCGTCGACAGCCGGCTCTCGCAGGGTCCGAGCTCGGGCGACACCGTGCCGGGGGAGGACTACGAGACCGTCCTGGAGAAGTACAAGAAGCAGGGCAAGCGCACCGGCAACGTCTCGACCGCCGAGATCACCGACGCCACGCCCGCCGCGGCCGCCGCGCACATCAACCTGCGCGCCTGCCAGGGGCCGACCGACATGGCCTCGTGCCCCACGGCCAAGAAGTCGGCCGGCGGCAAGGGGTCCGTCGCCGAGCAGCTGGTCGACAACAAGATCGACGTCATCCTGGGCGGCGGGCTGAACCGCTACAACCAGACCACCGACGCGGGTCCGTCCGTCCTCTCGTACGCGCAGAGCGCGCACAAGTACCAGGTCATCAAGGACAAGACCGCCCTGTCCGGTGTCGACACGTTGGCCAACGGCCCGATCCTCGGTCTGTTCTCCGGCGGCAACATGACGCCGAAGTACAAGCCCTTGACGGCCACGCCGGCCGGGGCGGGCGGGCCCGACACGACCTGCCAGACCGCTGACCGCGGCACCCAGCCGTCGCTCGCCGACATGACCGACAAGGCGATCAAGCTGCTCGACAACGACAAGGGATTCTTCCTCCAGGTCGAGAGCGCCATGGTCGACAAGCAGGAGCACGCCTCCGACCTCTGCGGGGCGATCGGCGACGTGCTCGAGCTGGACAAGGCGCTGAAGGTCGCGCAGGCCTACCAGGCCAAGCACCCGGACACTCTCATCATCGTGACCGGTGACCACGCGCACTCCACGCAGATCGTGGGCAACGGGGGCTCGACCACCGACGCCACCGGTGCCACGGGCGGCAAGGCCACGGCCACGGTCAAGACGGCCGACGGCGACCCGATGACGGTGGCGTACTCGACGTCCAACCCGGGCGGTTCCCAGTCGCACACCGGCGCGCAGATCCGCGTCGCGGCGTCCGGCCCGCAGGCGGCCAACGTCACCGGCACGATCGACCAGACCGACCTGTTCGCGACGATGCTCGGGCGCACCCCGAGCAGGCTGCCGACCGGTCCGACAGCGCCGGCACCCACGGCCAAACCTGCTGCACCGGTCGTCGCACTCGTCGCGGACTCGCGCATCTCGGCCAAGCAGCTGCGGAAGCCGGGCCTGCGGGTCTCGACCAACGTGGCCGGCGCGACCTCGGTGAAGGTCTCGCTCGTCAAGGGCTCCCGAACCGTCGCCACCAAGACGGTCGGCCGGTACGGAGCGACCGTCCACCTCAAGGTGAAGTCCGGCGTCAAGGGCGCCCTGAAGGTCGTCGTCACGGCCAAGGGTCCCGGCGGCACCAAGACCAGGACGACGACGGTCACGGTCACCCGCTGATCGGTGGCAGGCAGGGGAGTGACAGTTTGACAGGGAGGGGCCGTGGGTACGCCACACCACGGCCCCTCCTCGGAGGCGAGGCCCACCCCACCCACTGATCTTCAGGAGCTCGTATGACCGTGCCCAACATCGCCCTCAACAACGGTGTCGACATCCCGCAGCTCGGATTCGGCGTCTTCCAGATCGACCCGGCCGAGACGAAGGACGCCACGCTGGCGGCCCTCGAGGTCGGCTACCGGCACATCGACACCGCCGAGATGTACGGCAACGAGAAGGGCGTCGGCGAGGCGATCCGCGAGTCGGGCATCCCGCGCGACGAGATCTTCGTGACGAGCAAGCTCAACAACGGCTTCCACGCCCACGACGACGCGATCAACGCCTTCGAGGGGACGCTCGAGGCGCTCGGCCTGGACAAGATCGACCTGTTCCTCATCCACTGGCCGCTGCCGGGCATCGACGTCGACTTCGTCGAGACGTGGAAGGCGCTGGAGGAGGTCTACCGCGACGGCCGCGCCCGCGCGATCGGCGTCTCCAACTTCCAGCCCACCCACATCCGTCGCATCCTGCAGGAGGCCGAGATCGTGCCCGCGGTCAACCAGATCGAGGTGCACCCCTTCCTGACCCAGGACGACGTGCGCGCGGTCAACGCCGAGCACGGGATCGCCACCGAGGCATGGTCGCCGATCGCCAAGGGCCAGGTGCTCGACAACCCGGCGATCACCGGGGTCGCGGCCGACAAGGGCAAGACGCCCGCCCAGGTCGTGCTGCGCTGGCACATCCAGCGCGGCGACATCGTCTTCCCGAAGTCGGTGACCCGCAGCCGCGTCGAGGAGAACTTCGACCTGTTCGACTTCGAGCTGTCCGACGGCGAGATGGGTGTCATCAGCGCCCTGAACAAGAACGAGCGCACCGGCCCGAACCCGGACGAGTTCAACTGGATCCCGTGATCGGCTGATCAGGGCAGGGTCAGGATCTCCGCACCGCTGTCGGTGACGAGCAAGGTGTGCTCGAACTGCGCGGTGCGGGATCCGTCCTGCGTGCTGGCGGTCCAGCCGTCGTCCCACATGTCCCACTCGACCCCGCCCAGCGTCAGCATGGGCTCGATCGTGAACGTCATGCCGGGCTGGATGACGGTGTCGTAGGACGGATCGTCGTAGTGGGGGACGATCAGCCCGTCGTGGAACGCCGGTCCGACGCCGTGCCCTGTGAAGTCGCGCACCACGCCGTAGCCGAAGCGCTTGGCGTAGGTCTCGATGACGCGGCCGATGACGTTGATCTCGCGGCCCGGCTTCACGGCGCGGATCGCCCGCATCGTGGCCTCGCGGGTGCGCTCGACCAGCAGGCGTGACTCCTGGTCGACTTCGCCCACCAGATAGGTCTTGTTGGTGTCGCCGTGCACCCCGTGGATGTAGGCGGTGATGTCGATGTTGACGATGTCGCCGTCCTGCAGCGGACGGTCGTCGGGGATGCCGTGGCAGATGACCTCGTTGACGCTGCTGCACAGCGACTTCGGGTAGCCGCGGTATCCCAGGGTCGAGGGATACGCGCCCTGACCGACGATGAACTCGTGACCCACCCGGTCGAGCTCGTCGGTCGTCACGCCCGGGGCGATCGCCGCCTCGACGGCGTCCAGCGCCTGCGCGGCGATCCGTCCGGCGACGCGCATCGCCGCGATCGTCTCGGCATCGCGCACCAGCGGGCCCTTGTAGGGCAGCGGGGCGATCTGCCCGACGTACTCGGGACGCTCGATCGAGGAGGGCACGGGCCGCTGGGGGGACACCCGGCCGGCAGTCAGGACGGTCACCGGGCGAGTGTAGTCAGCGCATCCGAGCGCGACCTGGGGCAGGATGGACCCATGTCAGCGCCCAAGTTCTACTACTGCACCAAGCACCACACGGTCGAGGGCGAGGACGGCTGCAAGGCAGCCGACCGGCTCGGACCGTACGACACCGCCGAGGAGGCCGCCCGCGCGCTGGAGATCGCCGCCGAGCGCACCAAGGCCTGGGACAACGACCCGGACTGGAACGACGACGCCACCCCGGACGAGCCCACGAAGGAATGAGGCGTCGACGCAGACGCAGGGCCGGTGGTCTGCGGCTCGAGCGTTCCGGTCCGTGGATCGCGGTCGGCGGGCTGTTCGTCCTGCTGTGGCTCGCGATCTCGACCTCGGTCTACGCGCCGTGGTGGGGCGTCATCCTGCACGTGCTGATCCTGGTACCGCTCGTCGGCTGGGTCGCCAGCTGGGCGCGGACCCGCCCCACGGCATGCACCTTCGTGCCGCTGGCGGGCCTGCCCCTGCTGGCCCTGGTGACCGCGGTCGGCGTGGGCCCGGGCGGCTGGAGCGCGTGACGCCTACTCGGCGAAGCTGTGCTCGGCCGACGGGAACGCGCCACCCTTGACGTCGTCGACGTACTCGCGGGCCGCGTTCAGCATCACGGTGTGCAGGTCGGCGTAGCGTTTCACGAAGCGCGGCGCCTTGCCGGTGTTGAGGCCGAGCATGTCCTGCCACACCAGCACCTGGGCGTCGCAGTCGACGCCGGCGCCGATGCCGACGGTCGGGATGTGCAGCGCCTTGGTGACCTCCGCCGCGGCGGGGGCCGGAACCATCTCCATGACGACCGCGAACGCGCCGGCGGCCTCGAGCGCCTTGGCCTCCTCGAGCAGGCGAGCGGCACCAGCACCGCGGCCCTGCACGCGGTACCCGCCCAGGTTGTGCTCGGCCTGCGGGGTGAAGCCGATGTGGGCGCACACCGGGATGCCGGCATCGGTCAGCAGCTTGACCTGCGGGACCATCGCCAGCCCGCCCTCGAGCTTGACCGCGTGGGCGCCGGCCTCCTTCATGAACCGCACCGCGGTGTGGAACGCCTGCTCGGGGGAGCCCTGGTAGGAGCCGAACGGCAGGTCGGCCAGCACGAGCGAGTGCTTCGCCGAGCGCGAGACGGCCCGCACCAGCGGGATGAGCTCGTCGACCGTGACCGGGAGCGAGGACTCGTTGCCGTAGACGTTGTTGGACGCCGAGTCGCCGACCAGCAGCACCTCGACACCGGCCTCGTCGAACGTCGCTGCCGTGTACTGGTCGTACGCCGTCAGCATGGTCCACTTCTCGCCGCGGTCCTTCATCTGCTGAAGGGTGTGGGTGCGGACGCGCTTGCGGGCTGTCGGCGCTGCGGCTGCAGGTCCGGTGCCGTACGGCGCGGTCTCTTCGGGGGTGGCGTCAGCCATGGCAGTTCTCCTGTTCGTCTCGCAGCTCCTGGCGGAGTCCACGGATGTCCTCAGCCTGCCAGATCCTGCCCGCGGCGCGACGAAGTGTGAAGCAACTCACCGTGCGCTCAGAGCTTCTCGCGCCAGCGGTGGGTGATCGGCACGCGTCGGTCGCGGCCGAAGTTGCGGCGGGACACCTTGGGTCCCGGCGGGTACTGGCGGCGCTTGTACTCGGCGCGGTCGACCAGGGTGATGACCCGTTCGACGAGCGCGGGGTCGAAGCCCTCGGCGATGACGTCGGCGGAGCCGAGATCGCGCTCGACGTAGGCGTCCAGGACCGCGTCCAACAGGTCGTACGGGGGCAGCGAGTCCGAGTCGAGCTGACCGGGCCGCAGCTCGGCCGACGGCGGCTTGCTGATCGTGTTCTCGGGGATCGGCGGCGTCTCGCCCCGCTCCACGGCGATCTCGTTGCGCCACGTCGCCAGCTCCCACACGAGTGTCTTCGGGACGTCCTTGATCGGCGCGTAGCCGCCGACCGCGTCGCCGTAGATCGTGGAGTAGCCGGTCGCCAGCTCGGACTTGTTGCCGCACGCCAGCACCAGGTGGCCGTGCTGGTTGGACAGCCCCATCCAGATCACGGCGCGGATGCGGGCCTGCAGGTTCTCCTCGGCGAGGCCGTCCAGGTGCAGGGCGTCCTGGTAGGTGTCGAAGATCGGGGCGATCGGGACCGTCTGCAGGGTCAGGCCCGTGCGCCGGGCCTGCTCGGCGGCATCTCCCGTCGAGTGCTCGGTCGACCAGGCGCTGGGGTTCGAGACGCCGAAGACCTTGTCGGGGCCGAGCGCGTCGACCGCGATCGCCGCGACGAGCGTCGAGTCGATGCCGCCGGACATCCCGAACAGCACCGACGAGAAGCCGTTCTTGTGCACGTAGTCGCGCAGCCCGGTGACCAGCGCCGTCCAGATTTCCTCGAGCCGGGGCATGCGGTCGGCCTGCTCGTTGGGGCGCGGCTCGTAGGGCGCGAACGGCTCGGACGAGATGATCGTGCGCTTGATCGCGAGTCCACCGAAGCGCTCGTCGGCGCCGGGCATCGACGGCGTGGCGGCGGGCAGGTCGAGGTCGACGACCAGCAGCTCGGGCGCGAACTGTCCCGAGCGTCCCAGCACCGCACCGGTGCGGTCGACGACGATCGAGTCGCCGTCGAAGACCAGCTCGTCCTGGCCGCCGACGAGGTTGACGTAGGCCAGCGCGCAGTCGCCCTCGACCGCACGACGCGAGCACAGCTCGAGCCGGACGTCGTCCTTGTCCGCCTCGTACGGCGACCCGTTCGGGACGACCAGCAGCGCCGCCTCGGCAGCCTTCGCGGCGGCCGACGGCCCGTCGCGCCACAGGTCCTCGCAGATCGCGAGGGCCACGTCGATGCCGCCGATCTGGACGATGTTGATCTCGTGGCCGGGCACGAAGTTGCGGATCTCGTCGCCGACGCCGTAGTTCCACAGGTGGTGCTTGGCCTGCCGGGTGACGATCCGGCCGCCGTGCATCACGGCGACGGAGTTCAGCGGCGCGTTCTTCGGGATGCCCGGGCCCGTCGGGGCGTCCTCGGCGTGGTCGAGGAACCCGACGACGGCCACCAGGTCGCCGCACCCCTCGTCCTGCAGGCGCGTCGCCAGCGACTCCGCGGTGGCGCGGGACGCCTTGATCAGCGAGGCGCGCATCGCGAGGTCCTCGATGGGATAGCCGGTCAGCATCATCTCGGGGAAGACCACGAGGTGCGCGCCCTGGGCCGCGGCGTCCTTGCAGTGCTGCACGACCAGATCGGCGTTGCCGGGCAGGTCGCCGACCACGGCGTTGACTTGGGCGAGGGCAAGGCGCAGCTGGGGCATGGTCCGACCCTAGTGCCGCATCACGCGGTGGGTCTCAGGAGATTGCCTCGCGCACCAGCTTGACCAACGCCTTCGGGGCCTTGATGCCGGACAGGGCGCCCATCCGGGCGCGGCCCTTGACCCCCCACCCGGGAGTCACGTTGTACTTGCGGCCGTCGAGGACGAGCGAGACGCTCTGACCGCCGGTGATCAGCAGCTGCTTGGCGGTCGTGGCGGTCAGCGCGGCGGTGTCGATGACGTCGCCCTTGGTCCCCAGCAGGGTGATCGTGCCGTCCTGACCGATCACGATGCTGCCGTGCTGTGCCAACGGCTTGAGGCCCTTGCCGATCTGGCACTCGTCGAAGGTGATGTCGCCGGTCGCGTTCTCGTCGGTGCTCATGCCGGGAGACTACGGTCACGCGGGCTCATGCCGGTTTTCGTCGTGCGTAACAAGGCCGTAACAATCCCCATGGGACACTGACGGCATGGGAAAACAGGAAGACTTCGTCCTGCGCGCGCTCGAGGAGCGCGACGTCCGCTTCGTACGTCTGTGGTTCACCGACGTCCTGGGGTCCCTGAAGTCGGTCGCCATCGCACCGGCTGAGCTCGAGGGCGCGTTCGCCGAGGGCATCGGCTTCGACGGCTCGGCGATCGAGGGCTTCGCCCGGGTCCACGAGGCCGACATGCTGGCGATGCCCGACCCGTCGACGTTCCAGATCCTGCCGTGGCGCGGCGAGACGCCCGCGACGGCGCGGATGTTCTGCGACATCCTCATGCCCGACGGCACGCCGTCGTACGCCGATCCGCGGCACGTGCTGAAGCGTGCGCTGCAGAAGGCCGCCGAGGCCGGGTTCACGTTCTACACGCACCCCGAGATCGAATTCTTCTTGTTCAAGGGCAAGCCCGACAAGGGTGATCGCCCGGTGCCGGTCGACGACAGCGGCTACTTCGACCACACCGCCCAGGGCGGCGGTCAGGACTTCCGCCGCGAGGTCATCACGATGCTCGAGAACATGGGCATCTCGGTGGAGTTCAGCCACCACGAGGGCGGACCAGGCCAGCAGGAGATCGACCTGCGCTACGCCGACGCATTGTCGACGGCCGACAACATCATGACGTTCCGCACGGTCGTGCGTGAGGTCGCGCTGAGCCAGGGCAAGTGGGCCTCGTTCATGCCCAAGCCCTTCACCGAGCACCCCGGCTCGGGCATGCACACGCACGTGTCGCTGTTCGAGGGCGACGAGAACGCGTTCTACGAGGCCGGCGCCGAGTACCAGCTGTCGCAGACCGGTCGCGCCTTCATCGCGGGCGTCCTGCGCCACACCCCCGAGATCACTGCGGTCACCAACCAGTGGGTCAACTCCTACAAGCGGCTGGCCGGCGGGGGAGAGGCCCCCAACTACGTCTGCTGGGGCCACAACAACCGGTCCGCGCTGATCCGGGTCCCCATGTACAAGCCGCACAAGGGCAACTCGGCGCGCGTCGAGCACCGCGCGATCGACTCGGCCTGCAATCCGTACCTGGCCTTCGCGCTGATCCTGTCGGCCGGGCTCAAGGGCATCGAGGGCAAGTACGAGCTGCCGCCCGAGGCCGAGGACGATGTCTGGTCGCTCACCGAGAACGAGCGCAAGGCCATGGGCATCGCGCCGCTGCCGCGCAACCTGGACGAGGCGATCCGCACGATGGAGACCTCCGAGCTGGTGGCCGAGACGCTCGGTGAGCACGTCTTCGACTTCTTCCTGCGCAACAAGCGCGCCGAGTGGCAGGACTACCGCTCGGAGGTCACGCAGTTCGAGATCGACCGACTGATGCCGATGGTCTGAGCGGGACGCCGGTAGCCTGATCCCCGTGACCACCGATGCACGTGACCTTGCTGTCGCACTCGCTCGCAAGGGGTTCCGGGACGGTGAAGCGGCCCTGGCTGCCCTGCGCTCCCTCGGCGACGTGCCGGACGAGCTGGTCGAGCAGATCGCATCGGTCGCCAGCCCTGACACCGCGCTCATGTCGCTGGCGACGATCGCCGAGCGGGCCGGTGGTGCCGGCGAGATCCTCGACCTGATCCAGTCCGATGACGACCTGCGCCAGCGGTTGCTGGTGGTTCTGGGCACCAGCGAGGCGCTGGGGGACTTCCTGGCCCGGCATCCCGAGCACGTCCGCGATCTCGCGGGTGACACGTTGTCCCGCGTCCCGATCGACCTGGACCGCCGTCGCCGCGAGATGGAGGAGGCGACCACGGCCGACGAGCTGCGGATCGGCTACTACCGCAAGCTGCTGCACATCGCCGCCCGTGACCTGACCGCGCTGACCACCTTCGAGCAGTCATCGGCCGAGCTGTCCGACCTGGCCGTCGCGACGCTCGGCGCCGCGCTGAAGATCGCCCGCGAGCACGAGGACGGCGCGGACCTGTGCCGGCTCACGATCATGGCGATGGGCAAGACCGGCGGGCACGAGCTGAACTACCTCAGCGATGTCGACGTCATCTTCGTCTACGAGCCGGTCGACGGTGCCGACGACCACGCGGCCGCGATGGCCGCGACCCGGTTGGCGTCCGCCGTCATGAAGCTGTGCCGTGACCACACCGGCGAGGGCACCATCTGGGAGGTCGACGCCGACCTGCGTCCGGAGGGCAAGAACGGGCCGCTCGTCCGCTCGCTCGGCAGCCACATCGCGTACTACGAGAAGTGGGCCAGCACCTGGGAGTTCCAGGCGCTGCTCAAGGCGCGCTTCGCGGCTGGTGACGAGGCGCTGGGGCAGGCCTACCTCGACGCGCTCTCGCCGATGATCTGGTTCGCCAGCACCCGCCCGAACTTCGTGGGCGACGTCCGTGCGATGCGCAGACGGGTCATCGACCACATCCCCGCCGCGCAGCGCGACCGACAGCTGAAGCTGGGTGCCGGCGGCCTGCGCGACGTCGAGTTCGCCGTGCAGCTGCTGCAGCTCGTCCACGGCCGCGCGGACGAGACGCTGCGCAGCCCGACGACGCTGACGGCCCTGCAGGCGCTGATCGACGGCGGCTACGTGGGCCGTCGCGACGGCGCGGCGATGGAGGAGGCCTACGAGTTCCTGCGGACCCTCGAGCACCGCATCCAGCTGTACCGCCTGCGACGCAGCCACATCGTGCCGGAGGATCCCGAGGACCTGCGGCGCATCGGCCGCAGCATGGGCTTTCGCCAGAATCCGGCCGACAGCGTCGTCAAGGAGTGGCAGGCCCACCGCCGGATCGTGCGCCGCCTGCACGAGAAGCTGTTCTACCAGCCCCTGCTGGAGGCGGTCGCGTCATTGCCCACCGACGGTCTGCGGCTCACGCCCCTGGCCGCCGAGCAACGGCTCACCGCGCTCGGCTTCGCCGACCCCCAGGGCGCGCTGAAGCACATCCAGGCGCTGACCTCCGGGGTGTCGCGGCGCGCGGCGATCCAGAAGTCGCTGCTGCCGGCGATGCTGGCGTGGTTCGCCGCGTCACCGGATCCCGATGGCGGGCTGCTGGCCTTCCGCAAGATCTCCGAGGGCCTGGGCGAGACGCACTGGTACCTGCGCAAGCTGCGTGACGAGGGCGAGGGCGCCGAGCAGCTGGCGCACGTCCTGTCGTCCAGCCGCTACGTGACCGACCTGATCCTGCGCGCGCCCGACTCCGTCGCCCTGCTGGGCGATGACGCCGAGCTGCGCCCGCTGGAGCGCGAGCGCCTGCGCACCGAGGTCGACCTCGCCGCCGCCCGGCACCGCAACCCGGCCGACGCGATCCGCGCCGTGCGCCGGGTGCGTCGCCGCGAGCTGTCGCGGGTCGGCATCGCCGACGTCCTGGGACGACTCGACATCGTCGAGGTGGGCGATGCGCTGACCGACATCTCGACCGCGACACTGGCCGGGGCGCTCACGGCGTCCACCGCGGCCGTCGAGGCGGAGCGCGGCGAGATGCCGACGCGCATGTCGATCATCCTGATGGGCCGCCTCGGTGGAAGTGAGGTCGGCTACGGATCGGACGCCGACGTCATGTTCGTGCACGAGCCGCTGGAGGGTGCCGACGAGAGCGAGGCGGCGTCCGCCGCGATGGCCGTCGCGCAGGGGCTGCGCAAGATGCTGGCGGCGCCGGGGGACGATCCGGCGCTCGAGGTCGATGCCGAGCTGCGTCCCGAGGGCCGCAACGGGCCCTTGGTGCGATCGTTCGCGAGCTACCGGGCGTACTACGAGAAGTGGTCGGCGGTGTGGGAGGCCCAGGCGCTGCTGCGCGCGTGCGCCAGCGTCGGCGACCCCGACCTCAACCAGCGGTTCACCGCCATGATCGACCCGCTGCGCTGGCCCGAGGGTGGCGCGACGGCCGATGAGGTCCGCGAGATCCGCCGCATCAAGGCCCGGGTGGACTCCGAGCGGCTGCCGCGCGGCGCGAACAACAAGACCCACCTCAAGCTGGGACGCGGCGGACTGGCCGATGTGGAGTGGACCGTTCAGCTGCTGCAGATGCAGCACGCGCACGCCGTGCCGGGCATGCGGACGACCAGGACGCTCGACGCATTGCACGCGGCGGCCGAGGCCGGGCTGGTGTCCCGCTCCGATGCCGAGATGCTGGAGTCCGCGTGGCGCCTGGTCAGCCGGATCCGCAACGCGGTCGTGCTGCTGCGCGCCAAGCCGGCCGAGTCGATGGTCGAGCAGGCGGGGGAGCGTGCGGGTGTCGCGCATCTGCTGGGCTACGGGATGGAGCACGGCGAGGAGATGGTCGACGAGTACCTGCGCACCACGCGGCAGGCGCGGCAGGTCGTCGAGCGCGTCTTCTACGCCTGAGCCCGGCTTGCGCAGGTATCGTCGAACGGTCGGTGAGGGGGAAGGCATGGAGATGATGGTGCGCGCACGATGGGCCCTGGCCCTGGTCTCGAGCATGGTGCTGGGAGCGACGCTGCTGGTGGCCGGTCCGGCCCAGGCAGCCGGCGAGCCGCCGCAGAACACCTCCGCGCCGTGGATCTCGGGCTCCGCCACGTACGGCAAGAAGCTGACCGGTCACGTCGGCACGTGGTCGGGCACGATCGACCGGCGCGACTACCGCTGGCTGCGCAACGGCAGATCGATCACCGGTGCCACCGGGCGCCATTACACCGTCCGCTCGGCCGATGTCGGCAAGAAGCTCACGTTCCGGGTGACGGCGAGACGGGCGGGGTCGCCGTCGGTCAGCGCGATCTCGAAGGCCAAGACCGTCCGCCACACCCGCAGCGTCCGCAAGACCGTCACGTACTCGGTGACGACCCGCGGCTCGGTCAACGCCAGCGTGTCCACCTTCAAGCGACAGGCCCAGCAGACTTTTGACGACCCGCGCGGGTGGCGGGCGATGGGCGTCCGGTTCAAGAGGGTGTCCAAGGGCGGCGACTTCACCCTCGTGCTGAGCCAGGCCTCGAAGGTGCCGAGCTTCTCCTCGGCGTGCAGCACGACGTACAGCTGCCGGGTCGGCCGCTACGTCGTGATCAACGAGACGCGCTGGCGCAAGGCGTCCCCCGCGTGGAAGGCCAACGGCGGCTCGTTGCGCAACTACCGTCACCTGGTCGTCAACCACGAGACCGGCCACTGGTTCGGCCGCGGGCACGTGGGCTGCGGCGGCAAGGGCCAGCTGGCGCCGGTGATGCAGCAGCAGTCCAAGGGCCTGGGTGGATGCTCGATCAACCCCTGGCCCAAGAAGAAGGAGCTGCACGCCCCCCGCTACGGCTGGTGAACCCCACGGCTGGTGAACCCCGTGGGCGGTGGCTGAGCCACGCATCCGGCCCGGGAAACGTGGCGGAGCCACCGCCCACGGTGGGTTCGGGGCTTGATAGGTGGCTCAGGCACCGCCCACCGCGGTCAGCCGGTCTTGCGCAGCAGCTGGTCGCGCTCGTTGATGTTCAGGCCGCCCCACACGCCATAGGGCTCACGGACGGTCAGCGCGTGGTTGAGGCACTCCTGCACGACGGGGCACACGGCGCACAACGCCTTGGCCGCTGCCTCCCGGGCGCGACGCCGCGGTCCGCGCTCGGCATCGGGGGAGAAGAACGTCTCCGGGTCGGTCCCGCGGCAGGCCCCTTGGTACTGCCACTCGTAGGTCTCCTGGATCGGCATGGGCAGGCGGGCGATCGAGGCCATGGCTCATGCCTCCTTCGGCCGGGTCAGCTGGAGCTGGAAGACGTCCAGGTAGCCGACGGCGAATCCCGCCTCGCAGTACGCGAGATAGAACTCCCACATGCGGCGGAACGTCTCGTCGAATCCCTGCTCCTGGATGTGCTCCCAGTTCCGGGTGAAGGCCGAGCGCCACTCGTGCAGCGTCCGGGCGTAGTCCTGGCCGAGGGATCGGCGGTCCGTGACGGCCAGTGAGGTGTGCTCGGCGAGCGTCTCGCCGATCGCCTCGAGGGACGGGATCAGGCCGCCGGGGAAGATGTACTTCTGGATCCAGCCATAGGAGTTGCGGGTCTTCAGGTATCGGTGGTGCGCCATCGTGATCGCCTGGATCGACACCTTGCCGCCGCGCTGGGCGGCCCGGATGGCCAGTGCGCCCCACCCGCTGCCGATCTCGAGCACGCGCGTCCCGGCGGTGACGCCGGCCTGGTCGAGGATGCCGTCGATCTTGCGCATCTGCGCCGACTCGAGATCCTCGTCGCCGTCGAACCACGCCGCCGAGTAGGTCATCGACGGGTCGAGGAACTGCGCGAACAGATCGTTCGACAGGTCGTAGTGCGCCTCGATGTTCCGGCGGGAGCCCTCCACGGAGTTGCGCTGCTGGTGCGGCAGCTGCTGGTCGACGAAGACCCGGAACCGTTGCAGCGGCACCGGGACGAGCGTCGCCATGCGCTCCGCGAACGGGGTGAGCAGCTGCGCGAGGTCGGTGTTCTCGCCGACGGTCCAGTCGCCGGCCATGTACGCCTCGCCGAGGCCGATCTTGCTGTCGGCGCCGAGCCGGTGGAACAGTGCCTTGGGGCGGACGACGTGCATCCGGGCGGAGCTGTCGTCGCCGGCTCCCCACGTGCCGCCCCCGGCGAAGTGCACCTGGACGGGGAGGCGGTTGACGGTCGGCTTGAGCAGCGCTCGAGCGGCGCGTGCCTTGAGCGGGGCGTGAGGGGTACGTTCGACACCGGGCCAGCCGGTGGCGGCGATCTGCGTCATCGGGTGCCTTCCTGCGGTTCGTGTGCCGGACGGGGAACGACCGGCAGCCTGCGGATCCAGAGCCATATACCGTGCATTCGGATCAGCAGGCTGGTGCGATGGGTCATGAACGGCATTTTCACGAGCAGATGTGCCAGCCGCGCCGCGGTCGCCGGTCTGGGGGTACCCCGGAACGTCGCACTGAAGACCGCAGCACCCCCCTGGCGCAAGATGATGCTGGACGAGACCTTGTCGCGCGCCAGCCCGAACTGCAGGTCATAGGAGCCGTCGACGGTGAAGAACGGGGAGACGTAGAACGACTTGTCCGTCTGGGCGCGGCCGTCGTCATCGGGCCGCACGAGATAGGCGTGCCGCTCACCGTACGTGTTGTGCACCTCGGCCACGAGGCAGGTCAGCGTGCCGTCCGGGGCGATGGCCCAGAACACGCTCAACGGGTCGAAGGTGTGGCCCAGGATCCGGGCGTTGGCCAGCATCAGCAGGCGGTGGCCGCCGATGTCGACGCCCTCCGCGCGGCAGAACCGTTCGATGTTCGTGCGGATCGACTCCCCGGGAGCACCGATGTGGTCGGCCGCCGAGAACGTCGAGAACGGGCGCAGCGGGCGCGGCATGCGCGGCAGGTCGTCGACGTCGACCAGCCACTGGTAGACGCGGTGGGAGAACGCGCGCCGCATCGGGGTGCGGCGCGTGTGGGACACCGTCCCCTCGACGAGTGCCGGCAGGGTCGGCAGGCCGGTCAGCCGGGGCCGCGCCGGCGCAGTCACCACGCTGTTCCCAAGGCGGCGGCGGCCTCGACGCCCGAGCGGCAGCCGTCCTCGTGGAACCCCCAGCCGTGGTACGCGCCGGCGAAGACCGTGCTGCCGGTGGAGAGCCGCTTGAGCTCGCCCTGCGCCGCGACCGAGGTCGGCGTGTAGATGGGATGCGTGTAGGCCAACGTCCGGACGACCTTCGCGGGGTCGATGTGCTGCGACGCGTTCAGCGTCACCAGGAACGGCTCCGTGCTGTCGATGCCCTGCAGGAGGTTCATCCAGTAGGTCACGGTGGAGCGGTCGCTGCGGGTCGTGCAGTCGTCCATGCGGTAGTTCCAGGCCGATCGGGCGGCCGGCGCGACGGGCAGCTGGGTGTCGTCGCGGTGCAGCAGCACCTCGTTGTCGGAGTACTGGAAGGCACCCAGCACGGCACGCTCGTCATCGCTGGGATCGCTCAGCAGGGCGAGGGCGTCATCGGCGTGCGTCGCGATGACCACGGCATCGGCGCGGTGCACGGTGCCGTCCACCATGGTCAGCTCGACCCCCTCGGCGCGGCGGGTGACCGAGCGGACGGCGGACGAGACGCGGACGTCCCCGATCGCGTCGCGAACCTTGTCGACGTACGTCGCCGAGCCGCCGACGACCGTGAACCACTGCGGCGAGCCCTTGATCGACAAGAAGCCGTGGTGCTTGAGGAACTCGAACAGGTAGCGCGCCGGATACTCGAGGGCCGTGTCGTGCCCGGACGACCACACGCACGACACGACCGGGATCGCGTAGTGCGAGACGAAGTACTCCGAGAAGCCGTGGTCCTGCAGGAAGTCCCCGTAGGTGAGTGGGTCGGACGGTGACTCGACCGCGTCGAGCAGCTCGTGCGCGAGCCGCCCGAACCGCTTGACGTCCAGCAGCATGCGGAGGTAGCGCGGATCGAGCAGCCGGCGCCGCTGGGCGAAGATGCCCTTGCCGCCGCGTCCACCTGCGTACTCCAGCCCGCAGTCGTCGCAGTGGATGCTCATGCTCATCTCGGTCGGGTGGACCTCGACGTCGAGCTCGGCGAACAATCGCCGCAGCAGGGGATAGGTGCGGTCGTTGTGGACGATGAATCCGGTGTCGACACGGTGGGTGGCGTCCGGGTCGGCGACGGTGTGCGTGTGGGCGTGGCCACCGACGCGCTCATCGGCCTCGAAGACCGTGACGTCCCAATCCTTGCGAAGGACATATGCGGCAGTGAGTCCGGAGATGCCTGAGCCGATGACCGCCACCGAACGACGAGGGCTGGTTGATTCCATGTCGGGTGTTCGTTGCTACTCGGCCGTTGGATTGGTCTCGGCGTCGTCGCGTCCGGCGCGTTTGCTCGCCTCGGCGATCTCGAAGATCTCGGTGCCGAAGGCCCCCACCTCGGTGGTGATCCTGCGCGCGGTGTCGAACAAGATGGCCGCGATGTGCCCGGCGCTGGCGATGGCGGCCTCCGTCGACTGCTGCACGGCGTCCTTGACGATCTCTCGCCGGCTGAGCGCCATCGGCCTGTCCTTCCCTCGAGATGTCGACGAGGTCAAGTGTGACCTACAAAAGGGTCCCCCGGCACGCCTGCGCGCCGGGGGACCCTTTCGTACGTTCTGCGCTACGCGCTGGTCGCCAGCTCCTCGAGGCGGCGAGCCTGCTCCTCGCGCTTGGCGCGACGCAGCGCCTTGCTCTCGGGGCTGTTGCCGATCTTGTACGGGTCGCTGGGCTTCTTGCCGAGCTTGGCCAGCTGGCGCACGACGCTGCCGAGCTGCTTGGACAGGCGGCCGGTGTTGTAGTGCAGGCCGTACTTCTCCACCAGCCGGTTGACGTCCTCGGCGACCTCGGGGTAGCGACGCGCCGGGATGTCGGGGAACAGGTGGTGCTCGATCTGGTAGCTCAGGTTGCCGGTCATGAGGTGGAACAGCTTGCCGCCGGTGATGTTGGCCGAGCCGAGCAGCTGGCGCAGGTACCACTGGCCGCGGTTCTCGTTCTGCGCGTCCTCCTCCTTGAACGTCTCCACCTCGGCGGGGAAGTGGCCGCAGAAGATGATCAGGAACGTCCACACGTTGCGGATCACGTTGGCCGCGACGTTCGCGCCCAGGATCGCGACCGGGGCCCACCAGCCGACGAACGGCACCAGGGCCAGGCCCAGCGCGGGCCACGCGATGTAGTCCTTGAAGACCTGCTTGCGGATCTTCTTGAACGCGCGCTTCTTGCGTCCCTCGAAGTCCTCCTTGGAGATCTTGCCGTGGAGGTACTGGTCGAGCTCGACGCCGTGGTACATGATGCCCCACTCGAACACCATCATCAGCGCGGTCGCGAGCGGCAGGTTGAAGCGGTGGCTGGGGTACCACGGCTGGTCCTCGTCGATGCGGAACATGTTGTAGCCGATGTCCCGGTCCATGCCGTGGATGTTGGTGTACGTGTGGTGGATGTAGTTGTGGCCGTGCTTCCAGTCCTGCGACGGGGCGATGTTGTCCCACTCGTAGCGGGCGCCGTCGATCATCGGATCGTTCATCCAGTCGTACTGGCCGTGCATGACGTTGTGGCCGATCTCCATGTTGTCGATGATCTTGGCCACGGCGAGCGAACCGACGCCGGCGATGAACGCGGGCGGGAAGAACGGCATGAAGATGCCGACGCGTCCCAGCACCTCGGCGCCCTTCTGGACCCGGATCACCCGGCGGATGTAGTCGGCGTCGGGCTGGCCGAGGTCGTCGAGCACGCGCTGGCGGACGGCGTCGAGCTCGCGGCCGAACTCCTCGAGCTGCTCGTACGTCATGTACTCAAGACCGATCGTCGCCGGCTTGTCGGAGGTCGGGCTGATCAGCGACAGGGGAGCGGCGTTGTGCTTGCTCGCGCTGCGGGGCTCGATGGGCTTGCTCTTGACGAACTTGCGGGCGATGGCGGTCGTGAGTGCGGCCATGGTTTCTCCTTGGCTCAGAGGGCGACGTTGACGTCGCCGATGGGGACCTGAACACAGATCTTGATGGTCTCGTCGGTGGTGGCGTTGACCTCACCGCTGACGACGTGCCGGACGGCACCGCTGTTCTTCTTGACGGCGCAGGTGTTGCAGACGCCCATGCGGCAGCCGAAATCGGGCTGCAGTCCCGCGTTCTCGGCCTGCTCGAGGATCGTGGCGCCGGTGTTGAACGCCTCCATCTTCGAGTCGTCGAACGACAGCATGCCGGTGGCATCGGCTGCGTCCAGGTCGACGGACGGAACCTTGAAGTACTCCATGCGGAGCTGGTCTGCGGCGCCGAGTTCGGCGTACGTGTCGCGCACGGAGGCGATGAGCCCGGCCGGTCCGCACGCGAAGGTCAATGTGCTGACCGGGTCGACCCCGAGGTGCTTGAGGTGGTCGATGTGGAAGCGTCCTGCCAGCTCGGCACCCGGGGCGGGCTGGCGCGTGTAGACGCGGACGATGCGGAAGTCGGTGGTGGCGTCGATGTCGTCGAGCTCGTCGGTGAACATCTCGTCGTCACGGCTGCGGGCGTAGTGCAGGAAGGTGACCTGACCGGTGTGGCCCTTGTCGCGCAGGGTGCGCAGCATCGACATGACCGGCGTGACGCCCGATCCGCCGCTGATCAGCAGCACGGAGTCGGGAACCTGCTGGGGGAGGACGAACTCGCCCTCGGCCTGCGACAGGTAGACGATCGTGCCCGGCTCGAGCTCCTTGTGCAGGAACTGCGAGACGTAGCCGTCGGGGTGGGCCTTCACCGAGACGCTGAAGGTGCCCTTCTTGGCGGTGCTGGAGCTGGAGACCGAGAAGACGCGGACGCGGCGCTTGCCGTCGACCTCGACCCCGAACTGCACGTGCTGGCCGGGGACGAAGCCTTCCCAGGCGCCATTGGGCCGCAGCACGACGGTGCTGGCGGCGCCGGTCTCACGGCGCACCTCGAGCACCTTGGCGCGGACGTTGCCCGCCGCCAGCATGGGGTGGATCTGCTCGAGGTAGTGATCCACGGTGAACGGGGAGGTCAACGAGGCGACGGGGCGCGAGGTGAGTGCCTTGCGGATGATGCCCATGGACGCCTCCTGACTGGTTGAGTGAACGTCCGTGCACTCAAAGTCTGCACGAGACGCGCGCGAACCGCAACAGACACGCCGAGTGACCTGTCGCACGACCGACACAAGTGTTCACCGAACGCTGCGCGATACCCTCTCTTCATGACCGAGTCCGCGCAGGTCGCCTCGCGCCAGGAGCAGAAGGAGCGCACACGTCAGGCGATCCTCGCTGCGGCGCTCGAGCTCACGCAGACCCAGGGATTCGCGCAGATCAGCCTGCGTCAGGTCGCGCGGCACGCGGGGATCGTCCCGACCGCGTTCTACCGGCACTTCGAGTCGATGGACGAGCTGGGGCTCGCGCTGGTCGAGCAGTCGTTCTCGACGCTGCGGCGGATGATCCGCGATGCGCAGCGCGATCCGAAGGTGTTCGACAACATCATCGACGCCGCGGCCGACATCCTGGTCGAGGCGGTCAAGCACAGCAAGGCGCACTTCGCCTTCGTGGCCCGCGAACGCGTCGGCGGGTCCGAGGCCGTGAGCCGGGCGATCCGGCACGAGCTGGACCTGTTCGTCAGCGAGCTCGCGGTGGTGCTGGCGCGGCTGCCCAACATCGAGAACTGGTCCAGCGACGACGTGCAGATGGTGTCACGGCTGTTCGTCCGCAACATGGTCTCGAATGCCGAGGAGGTCGTCGAGATGCCGGACGGGCGCCCTGACCTCGAAGAGAGCATCAAGGAGGGCGCCCGGCGTCAGATGCGTCTGATCGTTGTCGGCTTCCGCGACTGGAGGAGCTGAGCGCTCGGCTCAGCTGGAGCTTGCGACCTGACGGGCGCCGTAGGTGTCCTGTGCGGCGGTGGCCAGGTTGTCCAGGGCGCGCTTGAACACGTCGTCGCCCAGGGAGTCCTCGAGCTCCTGCAGGTGCTCCTCGTCGGCGGTGAAGTCGGCCGACCAGGTGACGTACGAGACCGCCAGTCCGGCGTCCTCGACGAGGATCGTCGCGCGGTGGTTCGCGATCGGGAACGGCGGGTCGGGCATGTGGTACGACAGCGTCTTGCCGGCGTCGTCCTTCTCCAGGATCGTCACGACCAGATCGGCGGGAGCCTCGGGGCCGTCGGCGTAGATGCGGAGCTTGGGGTGCCACTGCGCGAAGTCGTTGACCAACGACCAGACATCCTCAGAGGGTGCGGCGACAAACGTGCGACGGGAGATGCGGGGCATGGACGTCCTCTGGTGCGACAGTTCGGTATCAGGTCATTGAACCTCTAACGAGGCCTGATTGCCCCATTGTGGCAGTGAGTCATTTCTCACTCGAAGGAGCACTCATGACCGATCGCCATCTCATCGTCGGTGCCGGGCCGGTCGGCCGGCACGTGGCGCACCTGCTGACCGCACGAGGAGCCGAGGTCGTCGTGGCGACACGCTCGGGTTCGGACAGCGGCGTTGCCGGTGTGACGCACCGGCAGCTCGACGCCTCCGACCCGGACGCCCTGAGCGCGGCCGCCGAGGGTGCGTCCGCCCTCTACAACTGCGCGAACCCGCCGGACTACACGACGTGGGACACGGCGTGGCCGCCGCTGGCGGCCTCGTTGCTGACCGCGGCCGAGCGGTCCGGTGCGGTGTACGCGATCACCGGAAACCTGTATCCGTACGGCCCGGTCGTCGGTCCGATGCACGAGGCGCTGCCGGATGCGGCGACCGACCACAAGGGCGTCCTGCGGGCCAGGATGTGGGCCGATGCAAAGGCGCTGCACGACGCCGGGCGCATCCGCGCGGTGGAGGTGCGCGGCTCGGACTACGTGGGCTCGGGCGTCGGCGAGAACGGGCACGTCACTCGCCAGCTGCCGGGGATGCTGGCCGGCAAGCGGGCCTGGGTCGTCGGCCGCAAGGACCAGCCGCACACGTTCACCGACGTCCTCGACGCGGCACGGCTGCTCGTCGCGGCGGCGGACGACAGCTCCGCCCACGGCCGGTTGTGGCACGTGCCGAGCAATCCGCCCCGCACCCAGGAGCAGGCGCTGACCGACGTCATGGCCGTCCTGGACCGTCCGGCTCCGAAGGTGTCGGCGATCCCGACGCCGTTGCTGCGACTGGGGTCGCGGTTCGCTCCGATGGCCCGCGAGATCGCAGACCTGGCCTACCAGTGGGAGCGGCCCTACGTCCTGGACGACTCCGCGGCGCGCACGCACTTCGCGATGGAACCCACGCCGTGGGACGAGGTGTGCCGCAGGACCGCAGGACTGTGAGCTCAGGCGCCCATCAGCGACAGCATCTCCAGGCGGGTCTGCCATCCCAGGCTCGTGTAGAGCGGGCGCCCCTGCGCGCTGGCGGCGAGCACCCCGTGGGTGGCTCCGCGCCCCATGGCCTGGGCCGTGAGCGTGGCCATGACGTGCCGGCCGAGTCCTCTGCGCTGGAAGGCCGGCGTGGTCTCGATGCGGTCGAAGGTCGCGACCTGGCCCAGCACGGCGACGGTTCCGTTAGCGGCCACGGACGTTCCCGATTCCAGTGTGTACGTCACGGAGTGGTCATCCACGTCCCAGCGGAACGTCAGGTCCGCCTCCAGTGGCGGCACCGGCAGGTCGACCAGGTGGGTCGACATCAGTGCCTCGTCGTCACGGTCCAGCCGCACGCTCGCCGGCCGAGGGGCCGTCAGATAGGGGCCGACGTCGTGGGCGGCGACCGTCAGCATCGCGCGCGGGTCGCCATCGATGTGCCGCATGAGCTCCAGGAAGCGGTCGACGCCAGGCTCGACGCACACCAGCTCGGTCTCCCGGCTGGGCGAGCCCACGTGGACCAGCGGCCAGCCGTCCAGCTCGCTCGCCTCGATGCCGCGGAGGTGCGTCCACGTGGCGATCCACTGGTCGTTGAGGTTGCGGACGTCATTCAGGGCCATGGTCTCGATTCTCCCAGCTGGCTTTGGCTAGGATCGGACAGCTCGGCCGCACTCCTCGCGGGCGAGACGATGCCTCGGGAGCCGACATGACGCAGCAGCTGGACGTGAACGTCCGCCACGACCATGACCACGTCATCATCGACGTGGCCGGTGAGGTGGACATCGAGACGGCCCCCCGGCTGCGTGAGGTCGTCACCCAGGTGACCGACGACGGTGCCGAGCGTCTGGTCTTCGACCTCTCGAACGTCACGTTCGTCGACTCGGTCGGGCTGGGCGTGTTCGTCCTGGCCCGCAAGAAGATGCTGCTGCGCCAGGGGACGATCGGCATCGTCGCGCCCACCCGCCGGGTCGTCGCGATCTTCAAGATCGCCGGGCTCGATGAGCTGTTCCGCGTCCGCCCGAGCCTGACGGCGCTGCTCGCCGAGGACAACCCGGCGGAACCGGCGTAGCCGGACATCTCGCCCGGGAAAGCAAGTGTCCCCGCGCCGTTGGTGCGGCCGGGGACGTTGAGCCCGAAACCGCTAGATAGGGCGGCTCGGAACTGCCACCAAGTCTAGCCGACGTCCGGGGGTGGCTGCGCAGCGCGGGCGTCGAACGAGGTGTGGCTGCGCTCAATGCCCGGATTGTGCTCGACGGCCCACTCGGCCAGCGTCACAGCCGGGGCGATCAGCGTGCGGCCGGTTGCCGTGAGCTCGTACTCGACGCGCGGGGGCACCTCGGCGTGGACGGTGCGGGTGACGAGACCGTCGCGCTCCAGGAGGCGCAGGGTGCGGGTCAGCATCCGCTGGGAGACCCCCGGGATGCGCTGCTGCAGCTCGGTGAACCGCATGCTCCCGCCCTCGAGCGTGGCGACGACCAGCAGGGTCCACTTGTTGCCGATGCGGTCGAGGATGCTGCGGATCGCGCGGCCTCCGTCGCCGCGGATCAGGCAGGTCTTCTCATAGCTGGACATCGGCTCTCCCACGGTCAGGCACACCGGTGTGCCTTTTGTACGGGTCCTGATTGTCACTCATGATGATGCCACTTACCACTCGTAACCATCGGAGCGCTCATGACCATCGCCTACTGGATCCTTGCGGGTCTGCTCGCAGTGTTCTACCTCTACGCCGGCGGCAAGAAGATCACCCAGAGCCAGGAGGAGCTCGCCCCGATGATGGGGTGGGTCGACACTGTCCCGATGCCGGTCGTCCGGGCCCTCGGTGTCGTCGAGGTCCTGGGCGCCGTCGGGCTGATCCTGCCGCCGGCGACCGGCATCGCACCATGGCTGGCGATCGCGGCCGCTTCGGGGTTCGCCGTGCTCCAAGTCCTCGCGGCCGGACTGCACCTGTCCCGCGGGGAGGCCAAGGACACCGGCCTCAACGCAGCGCTGCTGATCGTCGCGGTGGCGGCAGCTTGGTTCGCCATGGCGTGGTGACCCCCGGGGACCGGGCGCACTCACATGCTGCCGGTCTCCAGGTATCGCTGGTGCCAGCTCAGTGCCTCGCCCATCAGGTGGGGCGTGTGACGGGCGCGCGGGCGCTCGGTCCAGGCCCTCTGCGTGTAGTCCAGCAGGGCGGGCCGGAACGTCGGGTGCGCGCAGCGCTCGATGATGCGCTCGGCGCGGGCGCGCGGCGAGAGGCCGCGCAGGTCGGCGATGCCGTGCTCGGTGACGATGACGTGGACGTCGTGCTCGGTGTGGTCGACATGGCTGACCATCGGCACGATCGCCGAGATGGCCCCGTCCTTGGCGGTCGAGGGCGTCAGGAAGAAGTTCAAGAACGCGTTGCGGGCGAAGTCGCCGCTGCCGCCGATCCCGTTCATGATGGCGCTGCCCATCACGTGGGTGGAGTTGACGTTGCCGTAGATGTCGGCCTCGAGCAGTCCGTTCATGGCGATGATGCCGAGGCGCCGCACCAGCTCGGGATGGTTGGAGATCTCCTCGCTGCGCAGCAGGATCCGGCCCTTGTAGGTGTCGATGTTGTCGATGAACCGGCGCGCGCCGACATCGGACAGGCCGAAGGACGTCGAGGACGCGGCCCGCAACGTGCCGTTGTCGAGCAGATCGAGCATTCCGTCCTGGATGACCTCGGTGAAGGCCACCAGGTCGGTGAACTCGCTGTCGCCGAGACCGGCGAGGACGGCATTGGCCACATTGCCCACGCCGGACTGCAGCGGCAGGAGCTCAGGCGGCATCCGGCCGGCGGCGACCTCGTGCCGCAGGAAGTCCACGACGTGCTCGGCGATCGCGGCCGAGTTCTCATCCGGCGGGCTGAAGGGCGCGTTCCGGTCCGGGCGGTCGGTCTCGACGATCGCCACGACCTTCTCCGGGTCGATGCGCAGGTACGGCTCGCCGATGCGCTGCATCGGATCGGTCAGCTCGATCGGGCGGCGGTGCGGAGGAAGCGCCGTCCCGTAGTAGATGTCGTGGAAGCCCTCCAGCCCGCGCGGCTGCCAGCTGTTGACCTCCAGGATGATCCGGTCGGCCTGGTCGAGCCAGGTCTTGTTGTTGCCGACCGAGCTGCTCGGCACGAGGAGTCCGCCGGGCAGCACGGCCGTCACCTCGACCACCGCGACGTCCAGGTTGCCGTAGAACCCGAACCACATGTGCTGCGCGGAGTGGCTCAGGTGGGCATCGACGTAGTCGACCTCGCCGAGGTTGATCAACGAGCGCATCGTCGGGTCGGAGTTGTAGGGCAGCCGGGTCGAGACCCCGTGGGCCTCGGCGAGGACACCGTCGGCGTCGGGCGCGGTCGAGGCACCCGACCACAGTCCGATGCGGAACTGCTCGCCACGGCCGTGCGCATCCACCATCGCGTCGTGCAGCGCGGCCGGAACCGCCTTGGGGTAGCCCGCTCCGGTGAATCCGCTGATGCCGACGTTGTCGCCGTCATTGATCAGCGCGGCGGCTGCCTGCGCGGACGTGATGCGGGCTCGCAGGACGGGGCACGTGATGCGGTCTGACATGACAACATTCTGGTGGGTGGGGTCGCGGGCTTGGATCCCGGTCCCTCGCCTGCGATCGCAGCACTGCGTGCTAGGGGCACCTGCGGCACCCCACATGTGGGGGGTTACACCGATGTGGTTTCCATATACAGTGACTCCCGCAGCTGGTTCGCCTCCTCAGCCAGGGGAGTCGTGGCAACAGGGAACCCGGTGGAAATCCGGGACTGCCCCGCAGCGGTAAGTGGGAACGACCTTCGTCATCAGCACTGGGCGCAAGCCTGGGAAGCGACGAACAGTAGGCGGCGGTGCTCCGGCACCGCCTGGCCCATGAGTCCGAAGACCTGCCAGTGCCGCGCCGTCCAGACGACGGTTCGGGTCCGCGACCTCGTGGGAAGGTCAGGGGATCAGGGTCGCTGTGTCGTCCCGTCTCCGTCACCCCTCGAGCTCGGACTGCGTCCACGCACCAGTTCACGAGGGGTGAACCGCATGACCATCACTGTCATCAAGCGCGACGGTACGCGCGCACCGTACGACGGCTACGAGATCGCCAGGTCCATCGAAGAGGCCAGCGCCGGGCTCGACGACCAGGTCGCCCGCGTCACGCAGCTGCAGGCCGAGCTCGAGATCACGCTGTTCGACGGCATCACCAGCGAACAGCTCGACGAAGCGGTGATCCAGGTTGCTCTGCAGAACGTCAAGGACGACCCGGCGTTCGACACGATCGCGTCGCGCCTGCTGGTCAAGACGCTGTACAAGAAGATCTTCGGCGAGGGCGTGAGCCGCGACGAGGTCCACGCCTTCCACGGCCCGGCCTTCGTCGCCTCGGTCCTGCGCGGTGTCGAGCTGGGCCTGCTCGACCCGCGCCTGACCGAGCTGTTCGATCTCGAGGTGCTGGGCGCCGCGCTCGACCCCGATCGCGACGATCTCATCCGCTACATCGGCGCACAGACGATGCGCACCCGCTACATGATCTGCGAGCCCGACGGCACGCCGCTGGAGGTGCCGCAGTTCTTCTGGATGCGCGTCGCGATGGGCCTGTCGCTGGGCGAGGACGATCCCACCGCCGCAGCCGTCGCGTTCTACGACAAGATGTCGCGCCTGGAGTACCTCGCGGCCGGCTCGACGCTGGTCAACGCCGGGACGTCCTACAGCCAGCTCTCCAACTGCTTCGTGATGCAGATGGAGGACGACATCGAGCACATCGCCAAGAGTGTGCGCGACGTCATGTGGCTGACCAAGGGCACGGGCGGCATCGGCATGTCGGTGTCCAGGCTGCGCGCCGAGGGCTCGCCCATCCGCAGCAACAACACCGCGTCCACCGGGCCCATCCCGTTCATGCACACGATCGACTCCACGCTGCGTGCCATCAGCCGCGGCGGCAAGAAGTTCGGCGCCCTGTGCTTCTACATGGAGAACTGGCACCTCGACTTCGCCCAGTTCCTCGACCTGCGCGCCAACTCCGGCGACCCGTACCGCCGCACCCGTACCGCCAACACCGCCGTGTGGATCAGCGATGAGTTCATGAAGCGGGTGCAGGACGACCGGGACTGGTACCTGTTCGACCCGCTCGACGTGCCTGACCTCGTCGAGCTGTACGGCGCGGCCTTCTCTGCGCGTTATGCCGAGTACGTCGCGATGGCCGATGCGGGGCGGCTGCGGCACAAGAAGATGCGCGCCCGCGAGCAGTTCCGAGCGATCCTGGTGTCGCTGCAGGCCAGCTCGCACCCGTGGCTGACGTGGAAGGACACCATCAACACCCGGGCGCTGAATCACAACACGGGCACGATCCACCTGTCGAACCTGTGCACCGAGATCACGCTGCCGCAGGATCGGGACAATGTCGCCGTCTGCAACCTCGCCTCGATCAACCTGTCCCGTCACGTCACCGGGCGCCGCCAGCAGGCCCGCGTCGACTGGAAGCGGCTGGCCGAGTCGACCCGCCTGGCCGTGCGTCAGCTCGACAACCTCATCGACATCACGATCTCGTCGGTGCCCGAGTCCGAGCACTCCAACGAGCTCAACCGCGCCCTCGGCCTCGGCGTCATGGGCTTCACCGACGTCGTCGAGCGTTTCGGGTACTCCTACGAGTCCGAGCAGTCGTACGACCTGATCGACCAGGTCATGGAGTTCATCAGCTGGCACGCCATCGACGTGTCGGCCGATCTGGCCCGCGAGCGCGGCGCCTACCCGAACTTCGAGGGATCGCGCTGGAGCCAGGGCATGGTGCCGATCGACTCCCTCGACCTGCTGGAGGCCGACCGCGGCGTGCCCGTCGACGTCGACCGCACGACGCGCCTGGACTGGGACGCCCTGCGCGGCAAGGTGTCGGCTGGCATCCGCAACTCCACCCTCATGGCGATCGCGCCGACGGCGTCCATCGGGCTGGTCGCCGGGACGACGCCGGGCCTGGACCCCCAGTTCAGCCAGATCTTCAGCCGGGCGACCAGTTCGGGCAAGTTCTTGGAGGTCAACCGGAACCTGGTCGAGGATCTGCGGGCCCTCGGTCTGTGGGAGAGCGTCCGTGAGGATCTGCTGCGACACCAGGGGGACCTGTCGAAGGTCGAGGGGGTGCCGGCCGAGCTGCAGGAGATCTACCGCACGAGCTTCCAGCTCTCGCCGTACGCATTCGTCAACGTCGCGGCCCGTGCGCAGAAGTGGATCGACCAGGCCATCAGCCGCAATATCTACCTGCAGAGCCGGGACGTGGGGGAGATGGTCGAGCTCTACGCCAAGGCGTGGGAGATGGGCGTCAAGACCACGTACTACCTGCACATGATGCCGCGGCACACCGCCGAGCAGAGCACCGTCAAGGTCAACAAGGCTGCGCAGCAGACGCCAGCCGGGGGAGCGCCGCGTCGCGGGTTCGGGGCGGTCGCCGCCCCCGTGGCCGAGCTCGAGGTCGTGGACGGTGCCGCCTGCCCGGTCGACCCGCAGGAGCGACTGAACTGCGAGTCGTGCCAGTGAGCGGGGGCATCCTGGGCACCGGCATCCAGGAGGGGCTGCTGCTCAAGCCCGTCACCTACCAGTGGGCCATGGACCTGTACGACCAGGCCGTCGCCAACACCTGGTTCCCGAACGAGATCCAGCTCGGCGAGGACCTGGCCGACTTCGAGCGCATGAGCGAGGAGGAACGTCACGCGCTGACGTTCCTGATGAGCTACTTCAACCCGAATGAGCTGCTGGTCAACAAGGCGCTGGCCTTCGGCGTGTACCCGTACGTCAACGCCGCCGAGTGCCACCTGTACCTGGCCAAGCAGATGTGGGAGGAGGCCAATCACTGCATGAGCTTCGAGTACGTGCTCGAGACGTTCCCGATCGACCGTGCGGCGGCCTACGACTCCCACGTGTCGGTGCCCTCGATGGCGGCCAAGGAGGAGTTCGAGATCCACTACATCCGGCGGATGACCGAGCAGACCCTCGACATCTCCACGACCGAGGGCAAGCAGGACTTCGTGCGCAACCTCGTGGCGTACAACGTCATCCTGGAGGGCATCTGGTTCTACTCAGGATTCATGGTGGCGCTGAGCTTTCGGCAGCGGAACCTGCTGCGCAACTTCGGCTCGCTGATCGACTGGATCGTGCGCGACGAGAGCCTCCACCTCAAGTTCGGCATCAACCTGATCCTGACGGTGCTGGAGGAGAACCCGGACGTCGCGACCCAGGAGTTCGCCGCCGAGATCCAGCAGATGATCCTGCACGCCGTGTCGATGGAAGAGGCCTACAACCGGGACCTTCTGCCCGGCGGGATCCTGGGCCTCAACGCGGACTACATCAACCAGTACGTGCGCTACCTGGCCGATCGTCGGCTGGAGGAGCTCGGCTTCGAACCGCACTACAACGCGGCGAATCCGGCCAAGTGGATGGCCACGGCCAACGACACCCTGCAGCTGGTCAACTTCTTCGAGTCGACCAACACGTCGTACGAGGTGAATGCCAAGCAGGGCTGAAAAATCCTGTCATATCAGGGTATTTCGTGTGCAGAACCATTGTGGTCACGGGCGGACTCCGATAGAATCGAACATACGTTCTAGTCGCTTCGGAGTCCGTCCATGATCCTCGATCAACTGTCATCGGTCAGAGATGATCTGGCTGCGCTCGAGCCCTGGGCGTTGACCGGCGGCGAGGTTCGTGAGGTCGCCGTCGCGGTGGTGAAGGCGCGGACGTGCCTGGATGCGGCGTTGTCGCGGTTGGCGGGTTGCGCGGACGACATGGGGTTGGCCAAGGATGACGGCGCGACGTCGACGACGGTGTGGTTGGCGGGTGCGACGGGGATCAGCAAGGGCGAAGCCGCCAAGCTCGTCGGTCTCGCGCGGGTGAGCGGGGTCCAGGCCAGCCAGGCGGCCTGGGCAGCCGGTGACCTGTCCACGGATCAGGCGGCGGTGATCATGAAGGCCATCGACAGCTTGCCGGACTGGTGTGGTGACGAAGAGCGCGCGGATGCGGAGGCGCATCTGATCCGCCTGGCCGGCGAATACGGCCTGGACGACCTGAAGCGACTCGCGAACCGCGTCTTGGAGGTCATCGACCCAGACGGCGCGGACGAGCACCTCGGGGAGCAGTTGCGCAAGCAGGAGCAGAAGGCCTGGGACGCCACCCGCATGTCGGTCAAGGACCGCGGTGACGGCACCACCAGGGGGTCGTTCATCATCCCGCAGGCCGATGCGGACACGCTGCGCGCTGCGCTGGAGGGGATCATCGCCCCGCGCCGGACGGCGGCCAACGCCGAGCACCACGGCATGGGTGCGCAGGACTGGTTGGCGCTGGGTCGTGACCAGAAGCTCGGGCACGCGTTCACCGAGCTCATCACCCATTTACCGACCGGCGCGCTCCCTCAGTCTGGCGGCCTGGCCGCCACCGTCGCGGTCACCGTGGACGTGGACGACCTCCGCACCGGGCAGGGCGTCGCCGAGAACACCTCCGGCACCCACATGTCAGCCAGGAAGGCGCAGCGGCTGGCGTGCAACGCGCACCTCGTCGCGCTGTATCTGGAGAACGGAACCCGGGTCATCGACCACGGCATGACCAAGCGCCTCTACGACCGCCACCAGCGCCTCGCCCTGGCCGTCCGGGACAAGGGATGTGTGTTCCCCGACTGCGACCGGCCACCAGCCTGGTGCGAGGCGCACCACCTGAGCTTCTGGTCAGAAGGCGGACCCACAGACCTGAACAACGCAGCGTTGCTGTGCCACTTCCACCACTTCCTGGTCCACGAGGGCGAGTGGGAAGCGCGCATGGGTGCCGACGGGATCCCCGAGATCATCCCGCCACCCCGCATCGACCCAGAGCAGAGACCCAGGCGCCACGCCAGGTTCACCAAGCAGGAACCCCGCGCCGCCTGAGAGCAGGTGTCAGTTGCCGCCGGCGGGAAGCTCTTCGAGCAGGACGTCGGGGTGTTCGCGAGCGGCGTTGTTGGCCCGCCACTTGTCGATGAACAGCGCCAGGTAGGTGCCGTCCGTGCGCTGCAGGACCTCGCAGCCGCGGAAGCCACGCAGCTCCTGCGCGCCTTCGGCGTCGGTGCGCCGGGCCACCTGGTAGTCCAGGCGGGTGAGGCGGATCGGCGAGTTGAACTCGTTGGTCATCCGCTCCTCGACGACCTCGAACTGCAGCGGGCCGACTGCGGCGAGCACGGGGCTCTGGTCACCGCGCAGGTCCGAGCGCAGGACCTGGACGACGCCTTCCTGGTCGAGCTGCTCGATGCCGCGACGGAACTGCTTGTACCGGCCGATGTCGCGGGCGGTCGCGGTCATGAAGTGCTCCGGGGCGAAGCTGGGCACCGGCGGGTACTCGATCTTGTCGCCGAGGTGCACCGTGTCGCCGACCCGCAGCGCCTGCGCGTTGACGAAACCGATGATGTCGCCGGGGGAGGCCTCCTCGACCGCGCTGGTCTCGCGGCCGAACAGCGACTGGGCGTACTTCGTGGCGAAGGGGCGGCCCGTCGAGGCGTGGGTGACGATCATGCCGCGCTCGAAGGTTCCCGACACCACCCGGGCGTAGGCCATGCGGTCCCGGTGGGAGCTGTTCATGCCCGACTGCACCTTGAAGACGAACGCGCTGAAGTCGTCCTCGACCCGGCGGACCGTGCCGTCCACGCCCGGCGTCGCGCTGGGTGCGGGCGCCAGGTCGAGCAGCAGGTCCAGCAGCTGGGCCACGCCGAAGTTCTGCAGCGCCGAGGCGAACATGACCGGTGTCGTCTCGCCGGCGAGGAACCGCTCCTGGTCGTGGTCGGCCTCGTCGAGGGTGAGCAGCTCGTGCTCGTCCCTCGCGGCGGACCACGCCTCGGCGTCGACGTCCTCGACCTCGTCGGCCGACATCCGGCGCTCCGGCGCGCGGGTGGCTCCGCCGGCGGTGCGCGTGTACTTCACGAACTCGCCCGTGCGGCGATCAAGGACGCCGCGGAAGTCGCCGGCCTCGCCGACAGGCCAGGTCAGCGGGGTGGGGCGCAGCTTGATCTGCCGCTCGATCTCGTCCATCAGGGCCAGCGGTGACAGGCCCGGCCGGTCCCACTTGTTGATCACGGTGATGACCGGGATGCCGCGCAGCGCGCACACCTTGAACAGCTTGAGCGTCTGCGGCTCGAGGCCCTTGCCGGCGTCGACCAGCATCACGGCCGAGTCGACCGCCGACAGGACGCGGTAGGTGTCCTCGGAGAAGTCGCTGTGACCGGGGGTGTCGACCAGGTTGACCACGTGGTCGCGGTAGACGAACTGCAGCGCCGCGGACGTGATCGAGATGCCGCGGGCCTTCTCCATCGCCATCCAGTCCGAGACGGTGGCGCGACGGTCGCCCTTGCCGTGCACGGCGCCGGCCTCGGTGATGACCCGCGCGTGCAGCGCGAGGGCCTCCGTCAACGTCGACTTGCCGGCGTCGGGGTGGCTGATGACTGCGAAGGTACGGCGCGGGCGTTTGTCGGGCACCCAGTGAATTTACCGGTCTGCGTGCAATGCCGCGGAGGCCGGGTCCGTGCTGAGCACCCGGATCGCCAGCGACGTGGTCGCCTCGACGCCCAGATAGCCCACGACCGTGTGGATGCGGTGGGGGTCCAGCGGGAGCAACCCGGGGGTGCCGGGAACGTCGGGAGTCAGCCCGAGGTCCAGGTCATCGCGGCCGGACATGATCCGCACGTTGAAGTCGTACCGCTCACGGGCGCCGGGGGCAGTGAGTCGGCGGACGACGGTGGCGCCCATCCGGCGCGAGCCCGTCTCCGTCGCCCAGGAGTCCAGGGTCGCCGCGACGACGCGTCCCTCGTTCCGGTCGATGTCCGCCCAGACGCTGCGCATCGGCCCGGCCTGGGTCAGCAGCTGGGCAGCGGTCTTCTCCCCGATGCCGGTGACGCCGGGCAGGTTGTCGCTGGCGTCCCCGCGCAGGGCGGCGAAGTCGAGGTAGTGCTCGGCGGCGACGCCGTACATCGCGACGAGTCGCGCCGGGGTGAGCAGGGGAGACCCGCTGAGCCCGCCGTTGATCAGGCGCAGCACCCGGGTGTGGTCGCTGATGTGCGCGAACGCGTCTCGGTCGGAGGTGACGATGACGCAGTCCCAGCCGTGGGACCGCGCCCAGGTGGCGGCCGAGGCGCTGACGTCGTCGGCCTCGAGTCCCGGGGGAGTGAGGGTGGCGAGGCCCAGGGCGTCGAGCAGGGCCCCTGCCCGCTCCAGCTGGTCGACGAGGGCCGGGTCCTTCTCGGCCCGCCCCGCCTTGTAGTCGGGATAGAAGTCCCGGCGCAGCGACGCGGTGCGGTCGTCGAGCCCGAAGATGACGGCGTCGGGCGCGAACCCGTCGATGGCCTCGAGGATCTGGCACACCATGCCGTGCAGCGCCCAGACGGGGCGTCCCGCCCGATCGGTCATCCGGGTGTGCGCCCGCGCGTGGTGGTTGCGGTGCAGCAGGGAGGGTGCGTCCACCACCAGCAGCAGCTTGCGGGGACGGTCTTCGGAGGCAGCCATGGGATCGCCGCCATCGTACGGCCCGGTGGGGACGTTGGGCCCTGCCGGGACGCCGGCCCAGACGATGAGATGTGACACCAGCCCGGGAGGCCCATTGCCATCGTCACTGCGCACCGCGGACGACGGATCGACGCCGGGGCAGGCGGTGCCTGCGTTCTGGAGCCGGTCGGCCGACGAGGTGCTGACGGCCCTCGGCTCGTCCACCGGGGGACTGACCACCCAGCAGGCGGACGCCGCACTGGAGGGTCAGACGTCCCGCCGGTCGGAGGCGACGCGGGAGGCGTCGAGCTGGCACCTGCTCCTGCGCCAGTTCGTGAGCCCGATCGAGCTGATCCTGGTGGCGGCCACCGTCTTGTCCGGGATCCTCGGTGACTGGACCGATGCCGGCATCATCTTGGTGATCCTGGTCCTCTCCGGCGTGCTGGGATTCGTGCAGGAGCGCAACGCGGGCAAGGCGATGAAGGCGCTGCTGGCCTCGGTCGAGGTGACCGCACAGGTGCTGCGGGACGGCGAACGGGTCGCCGTCGCGATGGACGAGGTCGTCCCCGGGGACGTGGCCGTGCTCAGCGCCGGCGACCTCGTGCCCGGCGACTGCCTCGTGCTGACCTCGCGCGAGCTGGTGGTCGACGAGTCGGCCCTGACCGGGGAGACCTTCCCGGTGGAGAAGCGTCCCGGCATCATCCCGGCGGCGGCCGCGATCGCCGAACGGGCCAACGAGGTGTTCCTGGGCACGCACGTGTCCAGCGGGACCGCGACGGTCGTCGTCGTGCACACGGGCGCCCACACGGAGATCGCGGCCGTGTCCGCCCGGCTGCGGTCGCCGGCACCGCGGACCGGCTTCGAACGGGGCATGACGGCCTTCGGCCTCCTCCTGGGGCGGGTGATGCTGGTGTTCGCCGGCGTGATCCTGCTGCTGAACATCGCGCTGGACCGCAGCGTGCTGGACTCGGTGCTGTTCGCCCTGGCGCTGGCCGTCGGGGTCACGCCCCAGCTGCTGCCCGCGATCGTGAGCATCAGCCTGGCCCAAGGGGCACGCGCGATGGCGCGGCAGCGGGTCATCGTCCGGCGGCTGGACGTCATCGAGGACTTCGGGGCGATGCGGATCCTGTGCTCGGACAAGACCGGCACCATGACGCAGGGCCGGATCGAGCTGGGGGCCGCGTTGACCCACGACGGCGCCGACAGCGCGACGGTCGCCGAGCTGGCCGCCCTCAACGCGGGGCTGCAGCAGGGGTGGAAGAACCCCATCGACGAGGCGATCATCCGCGCGCACCCGCCCGGCGCGGACGCCGAGGCAATCGACGAGCTGCCCTACGATTTCCGGCGCAAGCGACTGAGTGTGCTCGTGCGCAGAGGTGGGGCCGCGGAGCCGGTCGTGGTGACAAAGGGTGCGCTGGCCGATGTGCTGGCGGTCTGCACCGAGGCCCGGACGTCGACCGGGACGGTGCCGCTGGACGAGGCGGCCGGGCAGATCCAGCAGACCTTCGCGACCCTGAGCGCCGGCGGTTTCCGCGTGCTCGGTGTGGCCATGCGTCCGCTGCGGGTCGATCAGCTCCAGCTCGGCGACGAGGCGCACATGACCTTCATGGGCCTGCTGACCTTCGCGGATCCCGTGAAGCCCGACGCCGCCGCGACCGTCGCGGACCTGGTCGATGCGGGGGTGTCGGTGCGGATGGTGACCGGCGACAACCGGCTGGTGGCGGCCCACGTCGCGGCGGCGGTGGGCCTGGACATCTCTCGGGTCTGGACGGGGGCCGACATCGATGACCTGGACGATGCAGCCCTGGCCGCCGCCCTCCAGGGGGTCGAGGTGTTCAGCGAGATGAACCCCTTGCAGAAGGAGCGCGTCGTGCACGCCTTCCGCGCCACGGGGGAGGTGGTCGGGTACCTCGGCGACGGCATCAACGACGCCCCGTCCCTGCACGCCGCCGATGTGGGGATCAGCGTCGACACCGCGGTGCCCGTCGCGAAGCAGTCCGCCGCGATCGTGCTCCTGGACAAGGACCTGGGGGTCCTGCTGCACGGTGTCCGGCAGGGGCGGCAGACCTTCGCCAACACCATGAAGTACATCTTCATGACGACCAGCGCGAACTTCGGAAATGTCCTCAGCATGGCCTTCGCGGCCGTGACCCTGCCCTTCCTGCCGCTGCTGGCCGGCCAGATCCTTCTGGTCAACCTCCTCACCGACCTGCCGGCGGCCACGATCGCGACCGACCGCGTCGATGCCGAGCAGCTGCGGCGGCCGAGGGAGTGGAACACGAGGCTGATCGGTCGGTACATGCTCGTCTTCGGCTCGCTCAGCACGGTCTTCGACCTGACGACGTTCGTGGTCCTGCGCGTGGGGTTCGACGCCGATGCCACCGAGTTCCGCAGCGCCTGGTTCGTCGGCTCGGTGCTCACGGAGGTCGGCGTGCTGTTCGTCCTGCGGACCCGGCACCCGTTCTTCCGCAGCCGGCCGAGCGGCTGGCTCGTGCTCGCGTCGGTCGTGGTGGCGGCGGTGGCCGTCGCGTTGCCCTACTCGGACGCGGCCGGAGCCTTGGGTCTGGAGCGCATCCCCGCCGGGCTGCTGGCCGTGGTCGTCCTGATCACGGTGGGCTACCTCGCGGCGACCGAGGTGATGAAGAGGTTCTTCTGGCGCACACGGTGACTCATATATTCTCTATACTTTGCGGACGTGCGCGAAGAGGTCGCGTCAGCCCGAGGAGTCGCCGATGTCCAGCACCGTTGCCAAGGGGCCCAAGTTCGCCCTGGTCCTGCCCTCGACCAACACCTCGGTCGAGCGCGAGTTCTCGCACCTGCGTCCGCAGGACTGCTCGTGGCACACCGGCCGGATCATGATCAAGGCGCCCGCGCTGGACTCCGCGGATGCCTTCGGCGCCTTCCGCGAGTGCCTCAACGAGGCCCTGCCCGCGGCGCTCGAGACCGTGCTGACCTGCAAGCCCGACTACGTCGTGATGGGCATGTCGGCCGAGACGTTCTGGGGCGGTGTGAAGGGCAATGCGGCCTTCGAGCAGAACGTGCGGGAGCTGACCGGGCTCGAGGTGACCACGGGAGCCACCGCCGCCGGTGAGGCGCTCAAGGCCTTCGGCGCCAAGCGGATCGGCATCGTGACGCCGTACCAGCCGGTCGGCGACGAGCAGGTCGTCGACTACTTCACCGAGCTGGGCTTCGACGTCGCCGCGATCCACGGCCTGTGCTCGGAGTCGGCGACCTCGATCGCCGACGAGACGCCCGAGACGCTGCGCGCGGCCTTCCTGGCGGTCGACGGCCCCGATGTCGATGCGCTGATCCAGTGCGGCACGAACCTGGAGTGCATCGCGGTGGCCGCCGAGCTGGAGAAGGAGCTCGGCAAGCCGGTCATCGCGATCAACCTGGCCACGATGTGGCACGCCTTCCGGGTCAACGGCATCGACGACCACATCGCTGGCTACGGCTCGCTGCTCGAGCTGCACTGACCCGACCGACCACCAGGAGAGACATGTTCAACCACGTAGGCCACCTCACCCTCGTCCCCGAGGCCACCGACGACCAGATCGAGGGGATCGTCGCCGGGCTGCTCGGGCTGCCGGCGCAGATCGACGGGTTGGTCGAGGCGCAGGTGGTTCGCGACGCCGGCCTGACCCCGGGCAATGCGAACCTTCGGTTCCAGATGCGGTTCGACTCGGTGGAGTCGTGGCAGGGCTACAAGACCCACCCGGCGCACGTCGCGGTGGTCACCGATCACATCGGGCCGGTCCTGGGCTCCAAGGCATTCGTCCAGTACGAGGACGACGCAGTGCGGTCTGCCGGCGCCTGACGGACCACGCCGTCCGGTGCGGGCGGCAGGGTCCTTGGGCCGGTGTGCGGGGCGGGCGGACCGCCTACCGTCGCAGAGTGGAGACCAATTCCGGAGTGCCGAAGCGCTCAGTCGGCCCCCTGGGCCTGACGTTCGTGGCGGTGGGCGGCATGGTGGGGTCCGGCATCTTGTTCGCGCCCCTGTTCGCTGCCCGTCGGGCCGGACCGGCGGCGATCATCGCGTGGCCCATCGGGGGCCTGATGATGCTCTCGATCGCACTGGTGTTCGCCGAGGTCGCGGCGATGCTCCCGGTCGTCGGTGGGCTGGGCAGGATGCCGACGTTCAGTCATGGACGGGGGGTCAGCATCGTGGTCGGCTGGGTGGCCTGGGTCGGATATGTGACCGCTGCGCCGATCGAGACGCAGGCGATGCTGGAGTACGCGAGCAACGAGCCGGCCTTCGACTGGCTGTTCGTGGCCAGCTCGTCGGCGGACGGGGGGAGCGCGCTGAGCCCGGGTGGTGTCGTCGCGGCCGCCGTCGTCATGGCGGTGTTCGTGGTGTTGAACGCCTTCGGCGTGGCGCTGTTCGCCCGCCTCAACACCATGCTGACCTGGGTCAAGGTCCTGGTCCCCACCGTCATCGCGGTGGCGCTGCTGACCCGGTTCTCGACCGAACCGATCCGCGAGCAGGGATTCGCACCAGAGGGCTTCAGCGGCGTGCTGGCGGCGATCAGCAGTGGTGGGGTGGTCTTCGCCTTCCTCGGTTTCCGCCACGCCCTCGACATGGCGGGTGAGACGAGACGGCCGCAGCGGACGATCCCGGTGGCTCTCATCGGAGGGATCACGCTGTGCATCGTGCTGTTCACTGTCCTGCAGATCGGCTTCGTGGGCGCCCTCGACCCCGACCAGGTCGCGCGGGGCTGGCCCGACCTGCAGCACGGTGGCGCCAACGGGCCGTTGGCGGCCGTGCTGACGGCGCTGGGCATGAGCGTCCTGGCAAAGACCGTGATCGCTGATGCCGTCATCGGTCCGTTCGGCGCCGGTCTCGTCTCGACCGCATCGACCGGCCGGCTCGCGGTGGCGGTGAGCGAGGCCGGCCTGTTCCCGCCTCGGATCGCCCGGTTCTCGATGGCCGGGGTGCCGCTGCCGGCCCTCGTGCTGAATCTGGTCGTGGGGCTCGTGCTGCTGATCGGCTTCCGGGACGGCTGGTCGGAGCTGCTGGCCTTCAACTCCAGTGCCATCGTGCTCTCGATGTGCCTGGGGCCGATCACGGTGCTCGCCCTGCGCAGGCAGGTGCCGGACCGCCACCGTCCGCTGCGGCTGCCCGCCCTGCCGGTGTTGGCGCGCTTCGCCTTCGTCGTGGTCGGTCTGATCGTGTACTGGACCGGATGGCAGACGATGTCCAGGCTCGCGATCCCCGTCTTGCTGGGTGCCGCCATCTTGGCGTGGCGCGTCGTTCACGATCGGAGGCTGGCGGCGACGCTGGACCTGCGCTGCGTCGCCTGGCTCGGGCCGTACTTCGTGGGGTTGCTCGTCCTGGCGTTCGCCGGTCGCTACGGCGGCGGTCGCGAGTGGCTGCCGGCGGGCGTCGACCTGGCGGTGGTGACTGCCTTCGGGCTCATCATGTTCGAGTGGGGACTTCGTTCCGCCCTGCCCGCCTCGCAGGCGGCGGCCCTGGTCGCGGAGGTCCCGCCGCTCCCCGCGGAGGCCTGAGACCCCTAGGGGCCGTCACTTCGACTTCGACGTACCGCTCTCCAGGATGGAGACGATCGAGTAGAGCGTGAAGCAGATCGCGCCCAGGCCCACCAGCACCCGCGCGGCGATGAAGACGTTGGTGTCGGTGACAGCGGCCTGGAAGACGAACGCCGCCAGGAACAGGCAGCTCAGGGCGGTCACCACCGGGATCAGGGGCACCCGGTTGGCGAGCGCGAAGGTGCGCCGCCACACCAGGGCGAGCAGGCCGACCTTGCTCAGGATGCTGAAGCAGACCAGGCCCAGGCCGGTCATCACGAAGCCGGGCGTCCGGTAGTACGGCTCGTTGTCGAGGATCAGCAGCACCACGCCCCACACCATGCTGAGGGTGCCCATCATGATCACGAGCCACGGCCATCCATCGCGGTCCCGCGGACCGTAGGTGTCCTGGACCTGGCGCAGGATGCTCCACACCAGCCCGATGAGGCTCGTGCAGATCATCGCGAGGCCGCTTACCACGTGGCCCACCGTGAACCTGCTCGGCGAGGTCGTCAGCAGCAGGTTGCCGATCCCGAAGGCCCAGGCGACCGCCGCCATCAGCACCGGCAGCGCCGCGAGCACGACGACGGCGCCTCGGGAGAACGCCCCCGATGGCGTCGTCCGGTCGCCGACCGGCCTGGCGGAGTTGGCAGGGATCATCGAGAACTTGATGGAGGCCGTCGCCACGGTGGCCACGCACCCGCAGATCAGCCCGATCCCGAGGATGACGTGCCCGGCGACGTACTCCGGGCTCTGGCCGCTGCCCGAGACGCCGGAGAACAGGTTGATGCCGTACGCCACGGTGCCGATCGCCGCCAGGTAGCCGAGCGCCGGGTACAGGACCCGGTCGATGGTGTTGAAGCGGCCGATCAGCTGGCGGATGATCGTGGCGGCGGTGCAGAACAGGCACAGGCAGATCGCGCCGAGGAAGGTGACCACGCGCCCCGCCACGAAGTTTCCCGCGGCGTCGCCGTCGTTCCAGACGTAGGCGCCGAACCCGATGCAGACGCCCATCATGGCCAATGGAATGGCCCGGAAGATGACGCTGACCCAGTAGTTCATGCCACCACGACCCTCGGTCACTTGGAGTCCACCTGACCCCACAACTGAAGCAGGGCTAGCACCGTCAGCTCAGTGGCAATCGGCCCCTGCGGCAGTGACATAGGGCCTTGGCGCAGCCATCACGAATAGGACGCTCGGGCACCCGGCCGGACCGGGCGGACCAAGATCAGACGGGTCAGTCAGGCGGGTCAAGACGGGACGGTCAGGGACCAAAGTTCATGGGGGAATGGTCACAGTGCCCTACTCGCCCCAGGTGAAGCGCTCGCAAGGTGGAACATCGTGCCTCAGCCGGTCAATGGATGCCCGGAAGCGCACGCCCGGGTTGTGAGGGGACATCGTGCCGAACCTACGACGAGTGGTCAGCGGGACCACGGCCTGCCTGATCGCGGCGACGGCACTGGCGGTAGCGCCCGGCGTGAGCCGGGCACCGGCCTCCGCCGACCCCCCGACCGGGGGCAGCACCATCGTCCGAGAGACCTTCACCGGTGCGTCGGTGCCTGACCCGGCCTGGACCGTCCAGGGCCGGACCTGCCTGACCGGCGCCACCGCCGCCCCCCCGGTCGGCGCAGCGAACATCCCCACCTGTGCGAACCGCCGGGTTGGCGACGTGCCGGCGATCGGGACTCCGGGATACCTCCAGCTGACCGACGAGCAGCTGCAGACCGCCGGGAGCGTGCTCTACAACCGACCGGTCCCCGCCACTGCCGGTGTCTCCATCACGTTCGACCAGTTCCAGTACGGCGGCACCGGCGCCGACGGCATTGGGTTCTTCCTGGTCGACGGCTCCACCAACCTGACGGCGACCGGCGCGCCGGGAGGCAGCCTCGGATATGCCCAGCGGCGGGCCGGGCAGGGCGCGTTCGAGCCCGGGGTGGTCGGCGGCTTGCTCGGCGTCGGGCTCGACGCGTTCGGCAACTACTACAACGACGGCGAGGCCCGGGGCACCGGTTGCCCCGCCGACCAGGCTTCCCCGTCCACCGCCGAGGGGCCGATAGCACCCAACGTGATCACCCTGCGCGGCCCGGGTCAGGGGACCGTGGGGTACTGCTACCTGGCCTCGACCACGCCTCCGGCGCCGGCGGACCCGGACAACCCCGGGACGACCCTGAACGGGGGCGCCGGGACGCTGCGTGCCACCACCTTGGCCGGCTCCTGGCGCCAGGTGAACATCCAGGTGACGCCCGCGCCCAATCCTCGGGTGATCGTCCAGGTCCGGTACAACCCGGCCGATGCGGACGACCCGTGGATCACCGAGCTGGACGTACCGGCTCCCGCGGACCTGCCGAGCACCTACAAGTTCGGCCTCTCCGCCGCCACCGGAGGGCAGAACGATGTGCACTTGATCCGCAACGCCCTGGTGCAGTCGGTCGTACCGCTCTCCCAGCTGCAGCTGGAGAAGCAGGTGGACAGGTCCGGCCAGCCGCTGCCGGCGGTGATCACCGCCGGAACCGTGATCCCGTACCAGTACACGGTCACCAACGCCGGCCAGGAGACCCTGTCGACCCTTGACATCACCGACGACCGGATCACCGGAGCGATCACCTGTGACGCCACGACGCTACCGCCGGCCCCCGCTGCAGGCTCCACCACCGTGTGTCGCGGCACCTACACCGTCACGGCGGCGGATGTAGCAGCCGGTTCGGTCGTGAACACGGCCACCGCCACGGCGGTGAGTCCCGGGGGCGACGACATCACCTCGCCGGAGGCGACCGTCACGGTCCCGCTGGTATCGGCGCTCTCGCTCACCAAGACCGTGCAGACCCCCGGGCCCTACGAGGGGGGGCAGGAGATCGAATACCAGTACACGGTGACGAACACCGGCGGCTCCACGGTGTCCAACATCGACGTCACCGATGACCGTGTCGGTGCGGAGGCGCTGGTCTGCCAGGAGAATCTGTTGGACCCGGGCGCCTCCACCACCTGCACCGGCACCTACGTGATCGACGCCGCGCAGGCGGACGCGTCGGGTCGGATCGTCAACACCGCTGTGGCCACCGGCCTCAGCCCGATCGGCCAGAACGTCCAGTCGCCACAGGCGCAGGCGACGATCACGCTCGGCACCGACCCGGCTCTGAGCCTGGAGAAGACCGCGAGCCCCACCACCGTCACGGCGGTCGGCCAACAGGTGACCTACTCGTTCCTGGTCACCAACACCGGCAACGTCCCGATCGGGAACATTGCGGTCGTCGAGGACAGCTTCACCGGGTCCGGGACCTTGCCGGACGCGACGTGCCCCGCTGAGCCGGCTCAGCTGGCACCCGGCGACAGTGTGGTCTGCACCAGCGTCTACACGGTGACGGCGGCAGACCTGGACGGTGCGGGGCTGCGCAACACCGCCCGGGGGATCGGCATAGACGCCGCCAGGCAAGACATTTCGTCGTCGCCCGACTCCGCCGCCGTGCAGGTGGACGCGCCCGCCCCCCAGCCACGGCCCCAGCCGCGGATCGGCACCCGCACCTCGCAGCAGCGGGTCAAGCCGGGGCAGTCCTTTTACGACCGCGTCCTGGTCACCGGCCTGGCCTCGGGAACCACGGTGCCAGCCACCGCGCGGCTCTACGGACCGTTCACGTCACTCTCGCGCGCGTCCTGCAGCCAGGCCCACCTGGTGCGCACCGTGAGGTGGAGTGCCACGAGCGGCTGGTCCAGGACTCCGGCGGTGAAGCTCTCCGAGCCGGGCGTCTACACCTGGCAGGTGGCGACCCAGGAGACGGGCGCCGCCCAGGCGGCCTCAACGCGGTGCGGCCTCGCCTCCGAGACCACGACCGTGGCCAAGCCGACGTACGCCGTGCCGGTGATCAACGGCGGATTCTTCGGCGTCCTCGGTGGACCGAGCGCCGCCCAGGCCGGTCGTGCCGCGCGGGACGGGATCAGGGCGCCGCGGTTCGGCTTGCGCGCCCGGGTGACGTCGACAACGATCACCCGTGGTGGTCGGATGAAGCTGCCCGGCGACGTGGCCGTGACCGCCCGGCTGCGGAAGTCGGCGGGATTCGGCGACAAGATCGGTACCACGATTGTCGCCGGGCACGTCTCCGACCGGTCCGACCGCCCCGGAGCCATGGCGGGACTGCGGCGGGCCAAGCCCGGTCAGTCGGTGACGGTGCGCAGCGGCGGCAAGACGTACCGGTACAAGGTGATCGCGAACAGGGCGTACGACCGGACCCGGAAGCTGCCCGAGCGGTTGTTCAAGACCACCGGAGCCCCCCGGCTGGTGCTGGTCAGCTGCAGCGACCGGATCGTCTACCGCAACGGGCGCTTCCACTACGCGAAGTCCCGGGTGGTCGTGGCCAAGCCGGTGGTGGGTCGGTAGGAGACCGACCTCAGCGCCCGAGGAGTCTGCGGAGCCAGCTGTCGTTGTTCGGGTCGGCGTGACCGTTGCACCACTGGTCGACGGGCACGCCGGCCTTGACGTCGGCGACGTGCTGGCCGCAGCCGGCCCAGGTGATCTTGGAGCAGGTCTTGCAGGTGACGGGTCGACACATGATGGTTCCTCTTCTCGGCTCAGGCGGGGTTCTCGTCGGCGTCCATCGCATCTGCGAACTCGCAGACGGCGGCATACGCCCGGGCACCGTGGATGGTGGCAGGACCGCCGTGCATCAAGAACGTGACGCCGATGGCCTCGGCTGCCTCCTGACGGGTGGCCCCGGCGCGGATGGCGGCCTGCGCGTGGGACGCCACGCAGCCGTCGCAGCCCTCGACGACGCCGATCGCCAGGGCGATCAGCTCCTTGGTCTTGCGCTCGAGGGCGCCATCGGCGAAGGCGGCGGAGGACAAGGCGCCGAAGCCTTGGTAGACGTCGGGGATCGCCTTGCGCAGCGAGCGGTGAAGGGGGGAGAGGTCCTTCAGCACGTCCTTGCCGTGGGAGTGGTCGGAATGGTTCGTGGTCATGAGAGCCTTCTGGTGATGGGAATTCAGGAACCCCCTGGGGGGATACGAGAAGACCGTAACACAACCCCCCGGGGGGATGTATGATCGGCAGCGAGGAAAGGGAGTTCCATGAAGCTCGAAGCCGATGAGGTCAAGGCCATCACATTGCGCCTGAAGAAGGCGAACGGTCACCTGGCGTCCGTCATCCGCATGCTCGAAGAGGGTGCGGAGTGCGAGGACGCGCTGACCCAGATCGCGGCGGTCAGCAAGGCCATCAACCGTGGGGGATACGCACTGGTCGCGACAGGGCTGCAGCGTTGCCTGGTCGAGGGCGGGCCGGACAGCCTCGACACCAAGAAGATGGAGAAGCTGTTCCTCGCGCTGGCCTGACCGGCAGGGCGAGTCAGTCCAGCTGCCACAATCGGGCGACGCCGGTCCCGATGACCCACGCGGCCCATAGCCTGACGGCCATGCGATCAGCCCGCCCCGCACTCCTCGTGCTCGCCCTGCTCACCACGTTGACCTTCGGGTTGCTGTCGCCGACCGCCGCCCAGGCGGCCGGGTCAACGTCGAAGGTCTCCGTCCTCACGTTCAACGTGTGCGGGCACGCCGCGGGCTGTGGCAGCTGGACCAAGCGCGAGAACGCCGTCGTCAAGCGCATCGTCGACGCGAAGGCCGACGTCGTCGCCGTCCAGGAGACGTGGGGTGTCCTCTCCCGTCTCGAGCGGCGCCTTGCCCCGTACGGGTACGCCAAGGTCGCCGACAGCGGCAACGAGGGCATGTTCGCCAAGACGTCGAAGCTCTCGCCCGTCACCGTCCCGACCACGAACACGAGCTGCGAGCTCGTGACCTTCTTCCTCGACCCGTCGGTCGACACCAGCATGTGGGAGCGCCGCCTGCCGCAGACCGACGACGCCGGCAACACCTGGTACTGGAGCAGCAAGAAGGGCTGGACCCGCAGCAGCGAAGTTTGCACAGACAGCATCGTCCAGGCCCCCAAGGTCGGCCAGACGGTCATCGCGCCCGGTGGCCGCGCCGGCGCCGCGTGGGCCATGCTGAAGGTGAAGAAGACCGGAAAGACCTACCTGTTCGTCAGCGCTCACCTGTCCACCGGCAAGAACGGCGCCGCCGGCAAGCGCAACAAGGAAGCCGCCCGCCTGCTGGCAGTGACCGCCACCGCCGCCGAGGGCAGGCCCCGCGTCTTCGCCGGCGACTTCAACTCCAGCATCCAGCGCGGCAAGGACACCGTCGGCAAGCGCTTCGAGAAGGCCGGCTTCTCCGACGCGTACACCAAGACCAAGAAGCGCAAGGGAACCAAGTACAACACCGCCACCGGGTACGGCAAGAAGCCTGCCGCGGGCGGCTCCCACATCGACCGGGTCATGCTGCCCCGCGGTGCGGCCGCCACCCGGTGGGAGGTGCTGGTCAAGGTCCGCGGCGGAAAGGCCGTCAAGCCGGTGCCGTCGGACCACGCACCCGTGCGCGTCTCCACCGTTCTGCCGTAAGAGGTCTGCCGGTGCACCTCCGGCACACGCAAAAGCCCCTGATGGCGATCCGGGGGGACCGCCAACAGGGGCTTCGCGTCTGTACAGATCAGGGCGTGTCTCAGCCCTCCTGATCAGATGTCGTAGTACAGCTCGAACTGAAGCCCGAGAAACGGCTGTTCGCGACTATTGCCGACTTCACCGGATACGCACTGCGATACGAGGCCTCTCGGTCCCGGACAGTCACGACTGCTGACGACTATTCACGATCGCATTGGCACTCGGTGTGGGCCCGATGTGGGCTGGCGGGTGGCTCGTGAGAGGTCTGAGGATGAGGCGCCGCGCGACAACGTGGAGCAGCAGTCCCTGACCCGAGGGCCGGTGCGGTGTGCCTGTCGGTGCCGGCTGGATGCGCTGCTCACCACCGGGTGCGGTGGGGCTAAGTGATCAGCGCGCCAACTGTCCGCCCTCCCATTCGAGTGCTGACGTAGGTCCTTGGATGAAGTGAATAATGATCCCCGGGGGGGACATAGCATCCCAGATGCGCGTTTATTGACAAAAAGTGAAGTGTGGTCAACACTGGAGGTCCACTAACTAATAGGAGCCAGCATGAGCGCAGAAGGCGGTCGCAAGTGGGCCCTTGAGACATTCGGCCCGGACGGCGCGAAGGTCCGCGCAAAACTGCCTACCGTCATGAAAGCCCTGCATACGCGCATGGCGGATGCGCAGGACGCCTCCGGAATGCGCGCCCGGGGGGTGTACGGCAACATCTGGCGCGGCGCGCTCGAGACTCTCGTGGATGAGTTCGGCAAGCTTCAGGGGGCCTTCCTGTTCACGCCCAAGGGGGCGAACTACAAAGTCGTGTGCCTCAACGGAACGCTCCTATTCCCTTGGCGCTTTTCTACCGATGATCCTGCCGCGATCTCGAATGCCAACCTCATCACCTCTCCAGCGCGACTCGCGCTCTTCACACAGGCGCGGCCAGTCCAAGAGGAAGAGCTTGACCTGGACTTTGAACGTCCCGAATTGACAGACGCTGATCGCGAGATCCTGACGTCGTACGGCTCGCATATTGCGCGCGCAAAGAGTGAGGCGCGTAGCGTCGTGCTGATTGCGTACTCAAGTTCTTCGACGGGACTTCACTCGCTCGAGTGGGGGGACGTCAAGAGCGTTGACGGGGATACGGGTCATGTGGAATGGGACTTTCACGAGAGCCTGCTGGCGCCGACTGTCCAGGCGGCCGTTCAGACACCACCTACCAAGCGCGCCGACTTCGCGACCGGTGTTATCCCGCAGGCAATCGTCGTGCCAAGGCTCGTCGCGAACGACGATGAGTGACGACGACATTCAGCTGGAGCTGATTAGCGAACCTTCCACGCCTGCACGCACGGTTGCCAAGTCGTTCGAGGCCGCGCGACTGACGCAGGCGCGTGTTCTCCGCGGACTTACCAAAGCTGCACTCGCTGACCTTGTAGGCGTGACGCCCGCTGCGATCGGTCAATTTGAAGCCCGAATCACCACTCCGCGCGCCGAACTACTTACCAAGCTCGCCTTGGAGCTCGATGTCCCCGTCGAGTTCTTCGCGACGGGGCGACCGATGGCCGAATTGGATGCAGCCGAGGCTCACTTTCGAAGCCTACGATCGACCAGAGCGTCCGACCGCGCTAGAGCTGCCTCGTTTGTTGAGCAGGTTTGGGAGCTGTCGTTCGCCCTGGAGAAGCGTGTCCAGTTCCCTGAGATCGATCTTCCGGAGATCACTCCCGGCACCGAGCCTGCAGAAGCAGCACGCGCGCTGCGCGCCGCTTGGGGGATCAGCCCAGGGCCGCTGCCGCACCTTGTCGCAACCATCGAGTCGCGGGGCGTCATTGTCTCCATACTGTCGCTCGCAAGCCAAGAAGTCGCTCGTGTCGACGCATTCTCGACGAGCAGCCTCGGCCGTCCAATCATCGTTGTGACACCCGAGAGGGCTCAAAATGTCTACCGTCATAGATTCACCTGCGCCCACGAGCTGGGGCACCTGCTGCTCCATTCTGACGCCGCGCCAGGCGACCTTAGTCAAGAACGGGAGGCGGACGCCTTCGCCGCTGAATTCCTGTGCCCTGCGGATCAGATCGGCCCCAGCCTGCCGTCGAGCATGAATCTTCCTTCGCTGGAGCGCCTGAGCCGCCGATGGGGGGTCTCGACGCAGTCCTTAGTGCGCCGCATGGGCGAGCTGCGGACGGTCTCTGACTCGTCTGTCCGACGCGCGTACCAGCGTCTCCGCTCCGTCGAGTCTCTGGCTTCAGACGAGCCTGTGTCCGCATACAAGGGCGAGATGCCGTCGTTGCTACGTGAGGCCTACAAGATCGCCGGTGAGCACGGACTTTCGCTGGCGGATCTCGCTCGAGACCTTCGCTGGCAGCCCCGGAGAGTAACGGAGGTACTGGGCATGGAGGATCCGCGACCAGCGCTGAAACTTGTGTGACCTAGACATTCTGTCAGGGCCTTGCGGCATGATCGAACACATGTTCGAGTTTGCGTGTCTCGTTTGCCGGACCGTGGTCTCCTCAGTCTGTACAGTCTCGACTCAAATAGTCAGAGGAGCGAGACGCGTGCCAAACTATCGAGGTTTCAGCAAGCCTCAATTCGCCGACGGTCAGCACAGCGTCCTCGACTGGATGAACTGGCTGGACAGTCTTGGCGCGCTGGCGCCGTTCGCGCCGCGCCCCCTTGAGAGCTGCAGCATGTGTGGTGGCCCAGTGGGACTCAGCTACGAGGGCGACCGTTTCGCGTACTGCGCACACTGCCGCGCGTACACCCGTTCAATCGATTTGCTGGTCCCGGCCGTATACAGCTTCACTAACACTATCGAGTCGATGCTTCACCGCTACAAGGACTTTGGTGACCAGTACCGATGGCTCAACCTACCCCTGGGATCGCTCACGAGCATGTTTGTGCGGGATCATCTCGCGTGCATCGACAACCACTTGGGCGGCATCGACGTAGTCGTGAAGATCCCTTCGAACAACAGGACCCGCGGCTTCGACCACCTCGACCTCCTGCTCAATTCAGTCGAAGGGGGGGCCACGCTGAACCTGGACGATGAAGTCCTGACTCGCGATCACACGGTCACCCGCCCCCGGCGGGGTGAGTTGAAGCCTGAGGCGTACGACGTTGTCGACGAGGCCGTAGCGGGACGGACCGTTCTGGTTTTCGACGATCTATGGACTTCAGGATCTTCGGCTGCGAGCGCCGCGGCAGCCTTGAAGAATGCCGGTGCGGATACTGTTGCGGTGATGACCATCGGTCGGCAACTCAACGGGGCCAACGGGTATGAGAACAGCGCTGACCTCGTGACCGAGGCGCGTGAGCGTGACTGGGAAGGGAGCGGGTGTGTCGTCTGTAGCTGATGACGTGGCACGTCTAGGCGAAGCCTCCGAAGCTCTTCGTATCCTCGATGCGCCCGGGCTCGGTCCCCACAAGCTGCTGAAGTTGTTGCACGCTCACGGAACCGCCGAAAAGGTGGCGGATTTCCTTCTGAGTGACGCAAAGACGTCCGATCGCATTCGCGACCACCTAGCTACCTCGTCGCCCAATGGCTACGCGGAGATGCTGTCCAAGGCGTCTGAGCGCGGGCAGGAATTCAAGCTCTGGTCGGACTCCGACTATCCCGCCAACTTGAGTCTCTGGCACGCGCGACCGCCTGTTCTGTTCTACAAGGGCGATTTGAGCAACCTAAGTCGTCGGGCGCTCGCGTTAGTGGGGCGTGTCGATCCGTCGCCCGAGGGCGCCGATGCCGCCCGGCGGTTTGCACGTTCGTGTGTCGATGCCGACATCACGGTAGTTAGCGGTCTCGCGAAGGGGATCGACGGAGCTTCCCATCGAGGTGCGCTGGAGGACCCCCCGGGCTATACGTATGGCGTGGTCGGCCACGGGCTGGACCACGTCTATCCTGCGGAAAACCGCGACCTGTTCGATCAGTTGCCCGACCACGGAGCGGTCATAAGCCAGTTCATGCCGCACGTCGGAGCACAGAAATGGACGTTCCCGGCTCGCAACGAGGCGATGTGCACCCTAGCGCTCGGCACAGTGATCATCGAAGGAAAGCCCGGCTGTGGTTCGATAATTCAGGCGGACTTTTCTTTCAAGCACGGACGCCCAGTCTTCCTCCTATCGCGAAACCTCCGCTACGGCGAGACAGAGTGGGCGCAGAAACTCGTGAAGCGCGGTGCCCACGTCATCGAACGCTTCGAGCAAGTGACTGCCCTGGTTGAAGAGGCTTACGGGGAGTTGTGGAACTCCGGCCAGGACGAGCCCGCATCGCTAGTAGATTTGGACCCCGCAGTGTTCTCATCAAGCACCTCGATACCGGTCGGCGAGCATGCGGCACGTGCAGTTCTTTTCGACATCGACGGAGTCATCGCAGACAGTCGCGCCGCTACTGCGGAAGCCTTAGCTTCGATCGCTTCTCGACACACCGGACGTCGGATCGAGAGTCACACCTTTGACCCCACAGGCTCGCCGTCCAAGGTTCTTCAAAGGCTCGGAGTCCCGAACTCCTACAACGTCTATAGGAATGAGTACGACCAGGCCTTCATCGATGCGTCCGGGTCGATAACACTCTTCAACACTGTTGTCGACACGATCCGCACCCTGAAAGACAGCGGATACAGGCTCGGAGCCATCACCGCGCAGCCGAAGCGGAGGGCTGCCGCTCTTCTTCCCGAAGCGGTCCGGTCCTTGTTTGACGTTTTTTACACCTATGGCGACACTCAGGGCAAGAAGGACGTCGGCATAGCAAGAGCGCTTCGAGTGCTGAAAGTCAACGCGCAAGATGCGATCTACGTGGGGGACCAGTCCACTGATCTCGAGGCTGCGCGTATGGCGGGCGTCAAGTCCATAGGCGTCCTTTGGGGGTTCAGTTCAGAGGCCCAACTGCGCCAGTGGCCGCACGATGTACTTGCGTCGGTGCCTGCCGACCTAGACCTGGGCCTGGTTCGATCACTCATCCGCTGAACTGCGCGCCAGCGGCTAATAAGGGCTCGCGATGGTCCCAGTAACGAGTTTCTTCGGCTACCCGGGAAGCTGCATCTAGGCCGGGTCGTGGAAGCGCTTATTGCACGTGTTGGCGACAACTCAGGCTGCTTCATCCGGTAAACATGGTGGCTGCCGAGGGTGAGATGCGCGGGGATCCGTTCGGCGTCGGCTAACTGGCTAACACGTGTGCGACTCACGCCGAGAACCTGGGCTGTCTGCGTCGCGTTTAACCATGGATTGTCAATGAACGCTTGAATGTCGTACCGCTAGACGGTACTCACGAAGACCAATACGTCATCCGCCGCTTGATGTCTGAGGTAGCGATGAAGAATCGGAAGGCCTTGTGTCAAAGAACGACAGGCACTCGAAATTGGTATGAGAACTCGAGCTGGAAGTGATCCGAGCCGTATGTCGGCCCTGCATGGACCTTCTCAACTTTGACCAGGAGAAACACATCATCCCGTCTCCAGACTCCGATTTGGCCGACTCTCAAGTGGACGCTGTGACCGCTGAAGTCGAACGCGCGGGGGTCGTCGATTTCTTCAAACGATTGCGCATGGCGGGCCTCCGCCACCTCCATCCGTGGTCCGTAGGCGTAGCCGTGAATTGAATCCTGACCCGCGATACTCCACCTGGTCTCGAACTCAGTTCCATCCGCACTCACCACATGCCGCTTGTCGTTCAGCGTGAAGTCGAAGCTGGCAGTGCCTTCAGATCCAATCGAAAGCGCGAGGGCGTCCGTGAAATCGCGATTGTCATGCTGTACCTCGCGCCGGTACTCCGGCAAGAAATCCTGCACATGGATCCCCGCGTCAACTAACATCTTCCAGCCGCGTCTGTAAATGGTGGGGAACGGGTCGTACATCCCGACGTAGACGTTCGCGACCCCGCGGTCAATCAGTCTCTGAGCGCACGCAATTTTGCCCTCTGAGCGCCTGGAACACGGCTCCAGAGTTGAAAAGACGCTGGCCCCGCTGAGATCCACACCCTTCAAAACCTTTTCGAGCAGCCCGTATTCGGCGTGGTCGCCGTCTCCTGTTGCGCCCCGGTGGGAGCTGCCGAGAAGCGTTCCTTCAGCGCTGACTACGACGACCCCGACCATCGGTGCAGGCCGTGCACGGCCGGCTTCGACGATGCTTTTCTTGCCCTCGTCCACCGCCTGAGCCATCCACCTCCCCAACTTCTCGCGGTCAGAACCGATCAGGGAACTGGTGTTCAAGCTGCTCATAGGTCGATTCTTCCTCACTGGGGGTGCAGCAAAATGGAAACGCGCGCCGTCAGGCGGGACGTCTGTCGCCCCACTCTGTGGCTGCGCAATGAGGAGGTCTCGGATATCAGCGAGTGCCTTCGACTGAAAGACCATCTCCTCAAGCGCTCTCGCTCGAACTTCTGCTGGCGGGACGCAGCCTGCGTCTGCGCTTGGTCGGCGTGTAGAGCGGCTTATGCCCGTTCCTTGCTCAACTTCGTGATCGCTCGCGCGTTGTTGTAGACGAGGCCATGACCGTTCTGATGAGTCCCATGCCCATCTCCTGGGGTTGTCCCGTGGACAACTACGGGGGACTCAAGGTCCCGTCGGCCAGATCGCCACGAGGGGGGAGGGTGGGGTCCCCTTCCCCGATCGTCAGGCCGGCCCGGCCCGCATAGCACGCGTGAATCGCCGCGGCGAGTAACGCTTCCAAGGCGACGGGCCTGCGAGCCTCGCAGTGCGCCTGTGGGGGAGTCCTGTAGCTGCTCGACGGGCGTCTGGCCCCTCCGGACGCGACAAAGCCGCCAGATCGAAAATCTGGCGGCTTTGGAAAGGCCCGTAGGCGAGCGCTGCGCTATGTCGGGCGCACGTTGCCGATCGAGGCGGCGCGGTCCCAGCCCCACAGGACGCGGTCGCCGTCCATGCCGATGATGCGCCCAGCGCTGAGCTGTCCGTCTCGCCAGTGGCGATAGGCGACCTGCCAGCGGTCGTAGGCGAGCGTGTTGCGGGCGCTGGGGGCGAGGACCAGCTCCCGTGCGTCCAGGTAGTCGGTGAGCCGGGGGGCCATGACTGCCCGCCCCGGCCGCTCGGCGCCCAGCGGTGTGCTCGGGACCTGTCCACGTCGGCGCGCCATCTCAGATCACCTTCGGGACAGACTGCAGGGTCCGGGGACTCCGGTAGGCGCCTCGGCCGGAGCCGTCGCCCGAGCTGGCGCCCTCCTGGGGGATCCGGAGGCTGGCCACGAGCCTGGCGAGGGCCTGTCCCTGCATTCGCTGTTCGACCAGGATCGGATTGACGACGGGTCCGGTCTTGCTCTCGATCAGCAGATCGTCGCCGAGCGCGGCCTCTGCGCCGGCGAGCCGCTCGAGCCGGTCGACGGTGCGCGCGGCTGCTCGCAGGATGGCCAGCTCCTGCGTGTCGAACTCGTACGCGGTGACCAGTTCTCGCCAGAACTTGCGCGCTTCGGCGCTCATGCCCCTCGGCGCACGCGGTGCGGGTGTGGCGGTGTCTGTCATCGGGGTGTCTCTCAATCCGTGGAAGGGGGTGCCGGCCCGGCGGTGATGTCGCCGGGCCGGCTGGGGTGTCGCTGCCCGTCGCCGGGTCATCACGCCGGCGGGGGCGCGGAGCGGCAGGTGTAGGGCCTGCAGCGACGTGCTCCGGAGGGAGACCGGCCGGGAAACAAGTGGGATGCGACCCGGCCGGCCGTCTGGACTGTCAGCGCATCGGGAGGCGACGCTCGGCCAGGGCCTGGCGCTCCTCTTCGTACAGGACGCTGTTCTGGTACCGATCGGCGTGGGCGAACGTCAGACGCGAGTACGAGTACTGCTCGGTGGCTTCGAGGCGGGCCAGGAAATCGAACGTGTTCTCGGATTGCTTGGCCAGCCACTCGCGGGTGACCATCGGTAGCACCGTGCTCCGGTCGGTGATGGCGGCGTGGACGTCGTGGCGCTCGGAGGAGAGCCAACGCACGGCGGCGGCGACGCCGACCGTGGCACGGCCGGGTAGCTCACGGGCCTCGTCGTCGGACACGTGCCAGTGCGGTCCGAGCTTCAAATCCGCGGCGGCGTCGCCGAGCATGCGATCCACCTGGACGGCCTGCGAGACCTTCGCCGCGACGCGCTGGGCCTCGGCCAGCACCTTGGCCTTGGCCGCACTCTGCTTCTCGGCGATCTCGATGACCCGGGACGGGTCGATCTGCTTGGCCGTAGCGGCGTACTGCGCGCTCGCCTTCTGGGCGGCCTTGAGGGCCTCCCTCCACTGGGTCTCGCGGTAGGCGGCCTCGATCTGCCAGTCGCGGGCTGTCGGCTCGGGCAGCGGTTGGCCGGCCTTCGCCGCGGCCCTGGCGGCACGCACCGCCTCGTCGCGGGCATCGCGCTGCTCGCCGCGCAGCGAGGTCACGGCGTCCGCGGCCTCCTCGGCCACGCCGACCGCCCGCAGCAGGGCGTCCTGCGCCGCGGTGAGCGCCTCTTCGTCCACTAGTGAGTGCCAGGGCTTCACCGGCGCGTGGAGCTTCTCCTGCCAGGCGTGGGGGATGAACGGGCCAACCTGTCGGCGCTGTCGCTCCTCGAGCGGGATGAACGGATTCTCCGGCGGCGCGTTGCGATCCTGCGCGTCGCCAAGGCCGGCCTCGAGCGCCTGCGCGATGGGATCGTTGTCAGCGCCGACGACGTAGGACTGCGGGCGGGGTGTGCTGGGGCGGGGAGTGCGAAGGGTGGGGAGTGACACGGTGGTGCTCCTTGCTGTGATGGATGCCGGCTCGATGCCGGCCTGGTGTGGTGGGCCCGGAGAGGGCCAACATTCGTACTCCTGTTCTCGCGCGTCGTTCTGCTACTTCTTCTTGGTCACTCGCTCACGGCCTCGCCTCTCCCCGCCCCTCCCTAGAGGTCGGGGTGGGGGATAGGGGGCGCACCGTGCTTGGGAACCCGCTCACCCGCTCAGCGGGTCAGGTGGGTCTCCCGTAAGTCCCTGTAATTCCAGCGAATCTGTCGCGCTCGACCCGCTCACTGACTCGCTCTCAAACCCGCTCACTGACCCGCTCAGTAACCCGTTCAGGGGGAGGGGCGCGCGGGTTGCTGAGCGGGTCATTTGGCCGACTCGTAGACGCGATCGCGGTTCTCTCCGGATGCCTGGATCTCCCCGGTCTCGCTGAGCTTCGCGAGGTGTCGACGGATGGTCGACAAGGCGACCTCTTCGCCTCCGTCGTCGTTGACGCCTGCGGCGATCTGCGATGTGCTCAGCGGCAGCTCGGCGCCGTCGAGCACGGCGAGGATGCGGTCAGGGATCTGGGCCGGCTCGGCTTTGCTGGTGACCGGCTCCGCGTCGACGGGCTCCGGCTCGGTGTCGGAGATCCGGTCCAGCACGAGACTCTTGCCCATCGGCCGGGACCGATACGTAAACCTGCCGCCGTCGGCTCCGTCGCGGAGCTTGTCAACGGAGACCGTCACGCGCTGGCCGGACCGGCTCAGGGTCAGGATCCAATCGGCAGCGGCGCCGATCGCAGAGGATCCACGGATGCCGCGTTCGCTCCGTTTGCCGGTGTGGGCGACTAGTACGACGACACCGCCGGATGCATCGGCCAACATCTGGGCTGACCCCATCACCTTCGACATGTGCCCGGCGTTGTCCTGGATTGCCTCACCGCTGGCGAGCGCGAGCGTGTCGATGACGATGATCTTCGGCTTGTCCCGCTCGGCTCGCTTCAAGAGGTCGGAGAATCCCTGATCGCGGGCGAACAGGTCCGGCATGGCGTGGACGATCGTCATGTACTCGGCCAGGGCGACCAACGGCACGCCACGCCGCTCGGCCTCGGCCTCGATGCGCGAACCGAACGCGCGACGGCCTTCACCCGGCGCGTAGACGGCGCCTTCTCGGCCAGCAGCGACGCCGACGGCGATGTGCGACGCGAGGAACGTCTTGCCCGAGCCGGACGGGCCGGCGATGACGCCGACGCCCTCGGCGGGAACGACACCCTCCAGCATCGGAACGGCCTTTTGGGAGTCCGCGATGAGGTCGAGGAGACTGGTCGTGCCGCGGCGCTTTTCGGTTTCACGACGGAGCCTCTCCAGGGCTTCACCGTCCGACGCGATGAGCGCTTTCAGGTCGGCCAACGACGTCGCGGCCAGCGTCGCAACGGCAAGCGCCGGATGCGGTACACACTCGTCACACACAAGCGAACGGGCGGCGTCGTGACCGCCAGCGTCGTGGATGTCGCGGGCGAGCGTCAGCGCGGCGACGATCTCGCCGGCATTGTCCTCGCTGGCCACGGCCGTCTCTCCCGTCACGAACGGCGGCAGCGCGTACGGTCGACCCTCGATTTCTTCCCAGCGGCGGCTGTTCAGCAGGAGCTCGAGCATCTCCAGATCGAACTCATCGTGCGGCGTGCCCGGAATCAGGCTGTCCGCGAAACGGTCGGTGGCGGCGGCAGCGTCCGTCCTTCCCAGGCCGTAGAGGTCGTCGGGAACGGCGCTCTGAGTCAGTGCGGCATTGCCGAACCTGGCAGCGAAGTTCTCGAAGCGCCTGTAGATCTCGTCGTGGGCCGCGCGCATCGTCGCGACGTCGCTGTGCGGCGCGGTGAAGACGTCGAGCACGTGGAGGTCCCAGTAGTCGATGCGGACAGCTGCGGCGCCATCGACCGATAGGCTTGAACCTGACGTCGAGCCCGTCAGCACCTCCTCGATTGCGCCGTCACGATTGCCTTCGGGGCGGCGTTCCTCTGCGCTCATGCCGGAACCAACTCGGGCGCTGCGGCCCCGGGCATGAGGACGATCTTGACTGACTCGCCGTGGCGGGTGTCGACGCCCACGGCGGTCCCGTTGACGACCGCCTCGCGCAGGTCCTCCACCGTGGTGTTCAGAACACGGGCCGCTTCGCGGATCGGCGCCGTGCGGTACGTCGGTGTGGCGACGCGCTTTCCGCCGTTCATCGGGCGGCCTTGAACTGACCGGCGATGAACGCTTCGATGTCGCCGCGTCGATAGACCACGCGCCGGCCAAGCTTCGCCCATGCGGGGCCCCGATTGGTCGCTCGCCAGAACGCCAATGTGTTGACGTTGGAGCGCATCTCCTGCGCTGCTTCGTCGGTGGTGAGCAACTCATTTGCGGGGTTCGTCATCGTGCACCTCTTCTCTCATGTCCCAGCTAATTCCGGAACATCTCTTTGTCCGCCTCCTACGAATTGACGTCCGCCGACTTACGATTTATGCTTACGATATCACGTCCCACTGGACACAGATAAACGTAACAAATTGGGGAGACGACATGGGCGATGCAGAGCACTTCTTCGAGGACATCGAAGCGACCCGGGCAGCGGCGCGGGAACGTGCGAAGGCCGATCAGCAGCGGATTGGGGAACGGGCGCGCGAGGCCCGCGGTGATATCTCTCAGGCGTACGCGGTGCTCGCTCTGGAGCAGGAGCACGGCCTGGTGCTCTCCACGCGTGCCTTGTCTGAAATCGAGTCGGGCAAGCGATCGCTGAAACTGTCGGAGGCCGTGATCCTTGCCGGCTTCTACGGTGTCGAGCTGACAGCTCTTACGCCTGACGGCACGACGAGCCGGCAGGCCGCGATCGGCCGGGGCGCGAGCGAGCTACTACGGGTGCGCAACTACATCGACGAGCGGATCACCGTGCTGGAACAGGAGGGGGAATAGCCATGGCGAGCATCGTTAGACGTAAGCCAAAGCCGGGCGCTGGGCCGCTGGCCAATCCATGGCGCGTCCGGTACCGCGATGCTGAGGGCCGTATGCACGAGAAGCGGTTTGCGAAGCACACCGACGCGAAGAAGTGGGCGGCGGATCAGGAGAGCGCGAAGGACGAGGGCACGCACGTCGATCCCAAGCGGCAGAAAATCACCGTCAACCAGTGGTGCGACACATGGCTAGAGACCTACGGCGGCGCCGAGCGGACGCGGCTGCAGGCGCGCGTGCATGTGGCTGTCATCAAGGACGGGCTCGGCCCGCGTCGGCTTCGCACACTTCAGGTGTCCGACATCGAGAAGTGGCTGCGCGCGCTGGAGGTCCAGAAGTACGCCGACTCCTACCGGCGTGCGCTACTGGGACGGTTGCGCCAGGTCATCCGGGCAGCGGTCCGTGACGGTCTCCTGCACCGCAACGTGGCGGAGGAGGTCAAGGTGACGACGAGACGTCGTGACGTCCGGCTCGTGACCATAGATCAGGCGTGGGCGCTTCACGACGCGATGCCCGAGCACATGCGGGCGACGGTGATGCTCGGCGCATTCGCAGGGCTGCGGGTCGGTGAGGTATGCGGTCTACGAGTCCAGGACGTCGATACGGAGAGCCATCACGTCATGCCCCGCGTGCAGTACCCGGCGGAACCTCTGAAGTCGGACAAGAGCCGCGATGACGTGCCGATCCCCGAGACGATGTCGCGCCAGCTCGCGGACCATATCCGCGATCACGCGCGTGATGGGTACCTGTTCATCAATCAGTGGGGCGACCAGATGCACCCACGTGTGGTCGAGCGCTGGTTCCGCGCTGCCCGCGATGCGGTGCGAGCTGCCGAGGATCTGGCGGGGGAGCTGCCGGAGGATCGTCGGGTCCCGGCTGACTTCCGCTTCCACGACTTGCGCCACGTCTACGCCTCGTACCTGATCGGCGCGGGGCTCGATGTGAAGGTGGTCCAGAAGCGGATGCGGCACGCCACGGCCACACTGACGCTGGACACGTACGCGGAGCTGTGGCCCAAGGCTGACGACGGCACCCGTGATGCCGTAGGCGCTGCCTTCGTGGGCCGTGAGGGGCCAGTGCTGCGCGCTATCTGAGCAGACGCAAAAAGACCCCCGACCATTGTGGTCGGGGGTCTCTTTGTGCCCTGGTGTGGGCTATGTGTGGGCCGAGTGCACCATTACTAGAGATCTAACCCCGTAATTGCAGGCTGCGACGACTCAGATGTCGTAGTACAGCTCGAACTCGTGCGGGTGCGGCCGAAGCTGCACGGGCAGGATCTCCTCGTTGCGCTTGTAGTCGATCCACGTCTCGATCAGGTCGGGCGTGAACACGTCACCGGCGGTGAGGAACTCGTGATCGGCCTCGAGCGAGTCGAGCACCGCGTTGAGCGAGGTCGGAACCATGTTGATGGCTTCGTACTCCTCCGGCGGCAGCTCGTAGATGTTCTTGTCGATCGGGGCGGCGGGCTCGATCTTGTTCTTGATGCCGTCCAGGCCGGCCATCAGCAGCGCCGAGAAGGCCAGGTACGGGTTGGCCGACGGATCGGGGCAACGGAACTCGATGCGCTTGGCCTTGGGGTTCGCGCCCGTGATCGGGATGCGGACGCACGCCGAGCGGTTGCGGGCCGAGTAGACCAGCGCGATGGGCGCCTCGAAGCCGGGCACCAGACGACGGTAGGAGTTCGTCGACGGGTTCGTGAAGGCCAGCAGCGACGGCGCGTGCTTCAAGATGCCGCCGATGTAGTGACGCGCGAGGTCAGACAGTCCGCCGTAGCCGGACTCGTCGTAGAACAGCGGCTTGCCGTCGTCCCAGATCGACTGGTGCACGTGCATGCCCGAGCCGTTGTCGCCGAAGATCGGCTTCGGCATGAAGGTCACGGTCTTGTCGTTGGCCCACGCCGTGTTGCGGACGATGTACTTGAACTTCATGACATCGTCGGCGGCCTTGAGCAGCGTGTCGAACTTGTAGTTGATCTCGGCCTGGCCCGACGTGCCGACCTCGTGGTGACCGCGCTCGAGCACGAGGCCCGCGTTGGTCAGGTTGGTCATCATGTCGTTGCGCAGGTCGGACGTCTGGTCGGTCGGCGCGACCGGGAAGTAGCCGCCCTTGTAACGGACCTGGTAGCCACGGTTGCCGTCGATGCTGTCGCCGGTGGACCAAGCGGCCTCGGAGGACTGGATCTCGTAGAACGACTTGTTGGCGCTGGTGCCGTAGTTGACGCGGTCGAAGATGTAGAACTCGGCCTCGGGGGCGAAGAAGGCGGTGTCGCCGATGCCGGTCGTGGACAGGTAGGCCTCGGCCTTGCGGGCGATGTTGCGCGGATCGCGCGAGTACGCCTCACCGGTGATCGGGTCGTGGACGAAGAAGTCCATCGCGATGGTCTTGCGGCGCTTGAACGGGTCGACGTACGCGGTCTTGATGTCCGGGAACAGCACCATGTCGGACTGGTCGATGGTCTGGAAACCGCGGATCGACGAGCCGTCGAATGCCACACCGTTCTGCACCATGTCGGCGTCGAACGTCGACGCGGGCAGCGTGACCTGCTGCTGGATGCCGGGCAGGTCGGTGAAGCGGACATCGAGGTACTCGACGCCCTCGTCCTTGATGAACTTGAACAGCTCGTCGGCATTGCCGAACATGTGGCCTCCTCGACCGCGCAGAGCGGCCTTCGTTGTCGATACGGCAGGTGGTAGTGCGTCAACTGCACCGTATCGCCGAGGCTATGAGGGTGCAGTTTCCCGTCCGAGTCTGAATTGTTTCAGACGTGTTACATGTGCCCGTTCGAGGACGCCCGGAGTCCGATCGATAGGCTCACCGAGTGGAAACCCCCTCGCTGATGCGTCGTCTCGGTGCCCTGTTGATCGACTGGATCGTGGCGGCACTCAGCGCCGTGGCGATCGCCGGGGTCAACTACCCGCCGGCGCCGTTGGACCAGGACGCGAGCCAGACCTTCATCATCATCGGCTTCTTCATCCTCGAGGTCGGCCTGCTCAGCGGGCTGCTGGGACGGTCGATCGGCAAGCGGGTCATGGGCCTGCGGCTGGAGAACCGGAACGGCCAGCCGATCGGCGTGCCGCGTGCCCTGCTGCGCACCGCCCTGCTGTGCCTCGTGCTGCCGGCCATCGTGATGACCGAGGACAAGCGCGGCCTGCACGACCTGGCGGCCGGTTCCCGCGTCGTCCGGGACTGAGCCTTTCGACAGGCTCAAGGGGCGTTCCCTTTCGACAAGCTCAAGGGGCGTTCCCTTTCGACAGGCTCAAGGGGCGTTCCCTTTCGACAGGCTCAAGGGGCGTTCCCTTTCGACAGGCTCAAGGGGCGTGGTGGCTCAAGGGGCCTTTCAGCCGCGCATGGCCTTGCGGTTGCCCTTCATGGACGTGGGCACGGGGCCGCGCGGCATGGGGGCGGCCGGACGCATCGCGTCGAGGGCCTTGAGCTTGTAGATGACGTCGGTCATCTGCGCCGGCTTGATCTTCTTGGGCAGCTTGTTGATGTGCTTGACCAGCTTGGTCAGGCGGACCTGGCCCTCCTCGTTGCCGACGATGATGCCGGTGACCGGCACCTCGTCGCCGCCCACGCGGGCGTGCTTCTTGACCTCGGCGGAGAGCAGGCCGCGCACGGCGTTGGGGTTGCCCTCGCCGACCAGGATGATGCCGGGACGGCCCACGACGCGGTGCACGACGTCCTGGTTCTTGTTGAACGCCACCGCCGGCTTGACCTCCCAGCCACGGCGCAGCATCTGCAGGGCGCCGGCGGCAGCACCGCGCTGGCCCTCGACCTGTGCGTACGCAGCCTTCTCGGCGCGGCGGCCGAAGACGATCAGCACGGCCAGGATGCCGGTCAGCAGGCCGAAGACGATCGTGATGATCAGGCCGAGGACGCCGGTGCCGAACAGCAAGTAGCCCAGAGCGGCGAACGCTCCACCCACCACCAGGAAGGTCAGCAGCAGGATCAGACCGATGTGGCGGTCGCTGCGCTTGGTGATCTGGTAGGCCTGGCGCATCTGGCCGAGGCGTCCCTTGGCGGGGGTGGGGGCGGTGTTGGACATAGGAACCAGTCTACGGCGCGGTGGGGGCCGTTCCCATGCCGCGTCCGGACTCGCGTGCCTGCTGGTACAGAGATCCGGCCCGGTACGACGAGCGGACCAGCGGGCCGGACATGACTCCGGCGAAGCCGATCTCGTCGGCCTCGGCCTTGAGCTCGACGAACTCCTCGGGCTTGACCCACCGCTCGACGGGGTGGTGACGGACCGACGGACGCAGGTACTGCGTGATCGTGATCAGGTCGCAGCCCGCCTCGTGGAGGTCGACGAGGGCCTGCGAGACCTCCTCGCGGGTCTCGCCCATGCCCAGGATCAGGTTCGACTTGGTGACCAACCCGTAGTCGCGTGCCTGGGTGATGACGTCCAGCGAGCGCTCGTAGCGGAAGGCGGGGCGGATGCGCTTGAAGATGCGGGGGACGGTCTCGACGTTGTGCGCCAGCACCTCGGGACGCGAGTCGAACACCTCTGCCAGGAGCTCGGGGACGCCGTTGAAGTCGGGGATCAGGTTCTCGACGCCGGTGCCGGGGTTGAGCTCGTGGATCTTGCGGACCGTCTCGGCGTACAGCCACGCGCCGCCGTCGGGCTGGTCGTCGCGGGCGACGCCGGTGATCGTGGCGTAGCGCAGCTGCATCTTCTGCACCGACTCGGCGACACGGCGCGGCTCGTCACGGTCGATCGGCTCGGGCTTGCCGGTGTCGATCTGGCAGAAGTCGCAACGGCGCGTGCACTGCTCGCCGCCGATGAGGAAGGTGGCCTCGCGGTCCTCCCAGCACTCGAAGATGTTGGGGCAACCGGCCTCCTGGCACACCGTGTGCAGGCCCTCGCCCTTCACGAGCTTCATCAGCTCGTTGTACTCCGGACCCATCTTGGCGCGCGTCTTGATCCACGACGGCTTCTTCTCGATGGGTGTCTCGGAGTTGCGGACTTCGAGCCGCAGCATCTTGCGTCCCTCGGGTGCAATGGTCACACGGTCAAGGGTACGCCTGTCACGAACTGTGCCCTAGGCTCGGTCGCGTGCTGGACCTGGACCGTCGGTGGACCCGACCGAAGCCCACCTCCGAGCAGGTGCGGCGCGACGTGCTGGGCGGTGTCGCCGCGGCGATCCTGTCGGTCGCGTCGGTCGAGGTGTGGCACAGCGCATACGGATCGACGCTGGGCTGGAAGGGCATCGAGGCCTATGTGCTGTTCGGGCTGGCGGGCCTGTTGCTGGCGTTGCGCCGGCGCTTCCCGCTGACCACCTTGCTGCTGGTGTCCGCCGTGTTCCTCGCGATCATCGACCGGCTGCCCGAGCTCGGTGCGATCTTCACGATCCAGGTCATCATGTTCGCCGCGCTGTACTCGGCATGGGCCTGGTCACGCGCGCGACACCAGCTGTACGCCACGAGCGGAGCGGTGCTGGTCGCGGTATTCGGCTGGCTGGTGTGGGAGTACGTCACGGCGGACATGCCCGCGCGACCCCGCGAAGGCATCCTGCCGCCGTATGCGGCCGCGATCGTCTACTCGATCGCGATCAACACGATCTACCTGCTCGGCGCCATGGCCTGGGGGCACGTCGCCTGGCGCAGCGCGCGGCAGCGTGAGGAGATCGCCGAGGGCGTGGCAGCCGAACGGCGCGCGCAGGATCGCGAACGCGACATCGCGGTGCAGGCCGAACGGGTCCGCATCGCCCGCGACCTGCACGATGTCGTGGCGCACCACATCAGCGGCATCGGGGTGCAGGCAGCAGGTGCCGCACGCATCCTGGACAACCGTCCTGACATGGCCAAGGACGCGATCGAGGTCATCGAGCGGTCGTCGCGTCAGGCGGTCCTTCAGATGCACCAGCTCGTCGGCCTGCTGCGGTCGGACCACGACGGCGAGGCGCGCGCCCCGCAGCCCGGACTGGATGAGCTCCACACGCTCGCGACCGCCGTGGGCGGGCGGCCCGCTGCCGCGTCGACCACCGTGACGTTCCGCCAGGTGGGGGAGCCGTTCGAGGTGCCACCGACCGTCGGGCTCTCCCTGTTCCGGATCGCCCAGGAGGCCGTCGCGAACATCCGCCGCCACGCACGGGCCACCTCCGGCGAGGTCGTGGTGCGCTTCGCGCCGGCAGGCGACCAGACCCCGGCATCGGTCGAGGTCGAGGTCATCGACGACGGAAAGGGCGGCGACCTCGACGCGAGCCCGGCGCCGTCGGGCTCCGGAGGCTTCGGTCTCACGGGCATCCGCGAGCGGGCGGCGATGCACGGGGGCACCTGGGAGATCGGGCCGCGGCCCGAGGGCGGGTTCAGGGTGCGGGTCCGCATCCCGGTGGCCGCATGAGCCCGATCCGCGTGCTGGTCGCCGACGACCAGGCGCTCGTGCGCACCGGGTTCCGGATGATCCTGGCCGTCGAGGACGACCTGGAGGTCGTGGGTGAGGCGGCGGACGGCGCCGCAGCCGTCGAGCAGGCCGTCGCGCTGACCCCGGACGTGGTCCTGATGGACGTGCAGATGCCACGGATGGACGGCATCGAGGCGACCCGGCGCATCGTCGAGCGGGTGCCCGGGTGCCGGGTGCTGATCCTGACGACCTTCGACGACGACGAGTACCTGTTCGCGGCGCTGCAGGCCGGTGCCGGCGGGTTCATGCTGAAGAACTGCCCGCCCGAGGACCTGGTGTCGGCCATCCGCGTCGTCGCGCAGGGGCACTCGCTCCTGGCGCCGGAGGTGACCCAGCGGGTCATCGCCCGATCGACCGAGCGCGAGCGCGGCCCGCGCCCTGCCGGACTGGACGACCTGACCGAGCGCGAGCTCGGCGTGCTGGTCGCGATGGGCCGCGGCCTGAGCAACAGCGAGATCGCGGCCGAGCTGTTCGTCAGCGAGGCGACGGTCAAGTCCCACGTGTCGCGCGTGCTGGCCAAGCTCGACGTGCGTGACCGGGTGCAGGCCGTGATCATCGCGCACGAGTGCGGCCTCATGCAGCCGCCCGGCTGACCTCCGCCGCAGGGATGAGCGCAGTTCATCCTCGTGGCCGATGCGCGGCGGGGCCGACCCTTCGTACCGTGGCACCCATGTTGGACATATCCCACCTCAGCAGGGCGTACGGCGATGCCGTGGTCGTCGACGACGTGAGCTTCTCGGTCCGCCCCGGACGTGTGACCGGCTTCGTCGGCGGCAACGGCGCGGGCAAGACCACGACGATGCGCATGATCCTGGGCGTCCTCGCCCCGACCTCGGGGGAGGTGCTGTGGAACGGTGCCCCCATCTCGACGGGCCAGCGTCGCCGGTTCGGGTACATGCCCGAGGAGCGCGGTCTCTATCCGCGGATGCGCATCACCGAGCAGCTGGTGTTCCTCGCCCGCCTGCACGGCATCGAGCGGGCCGAGGCGACCCGACGGGCTCATGAGCTGCTCGGGCACTTCGACCTGGCGGAGCGGGCCGACGACGTGCTCGACACCCTGTCGCTGGGCAACCAGCAGCGCGTGCAGATCGCCGCCGCTCTGATCCACCGTCCCGACGCGCTGGTGCTCGACGAGCCGTTCAGCGGACTGGACCCCGTCGCGGTCGACCAGATGGCTGACCTGTTGGCCAAGGAGGCCGGCGACAAGCCGCTGCTGTTCTCCAGCCACCAGCTCGACCTGGTCGAGCGGCTGTGCGACGACCTGGTGATCCTGTCGCACGGCCGCGTCGTCGCGGCCGGCCCGGTCGACGAGCTCCGCGGCAAGGGGCCGGACCGCTACCGCATCGTCCTGGCCGGGGCGGACGCCGCGTGGCTCCGCGACCTGCGCGGCATCCAGGTGCGCGACGTGGACGGACCGGTCGCCCTGGTCGACCTCGACGGGACCACGCCGTCTGACCTGCTCGCGGCCGTCATCGCGCGCGGGCCCGTCGTGGAGTTCAGCCCCGTTCGCCAACCCCTGTCCGCCATCTTCCGGGAGGTCGCCCGATGAGCACGCTGGTCCACGAGCACGACACCGTCCGCAACGCCTGGCGGGTCGTCGCCGAGCGCGAGATCATGACCCGGGTGCGGGAGAAGAGCTTCCGCTACGGACTGCTCGCGATGGTGGCGGGCATCGCGGTCCTGGTCGTCCTGAGCTCCCTGCTGGGTGGACGTCCCACCGACCACACCGTCGGCGTCGTCGACAAGCAGGCCGCGGCCCTGGTGTCCTCGGCCTCCGAGCTCGTCGACCGGGCCGACGACGGGTCGAGCGCGAAGGCCACGTCCTACTCGTCGGTCGCCGCCGCCGAGCGGGCCGTCCGCGACGGGGACGTCGATGCCGCCCTGATCAAGACCCCCACGGGGTACGAGGTCGTCGGCGACCGGGAGATCGACGTGGCCCTGTCGGGCGCGCTGACCACCGTCGCGACGACCGCCTCGATCGAGGCCAACGCTGCTGACCAGGGCGTCGACCTGGCCGAGCTGGAGAGCGGAACGGCGGTCTCCGAGCGGCTGCTCGATCCCGAGAGCGAGGACGCGGGCGCGCGACAGGCGACCGCCTTCGTGTTCGTCCTGCTGTTCTACCTGACGGCGGTCATCTTCGGCATGAACATCGCGCAGAGCGTCGTGCAGGAGAAGGAGAGCCGGGTCGTGGAGATCCTGGCCGCCGCCGTGCCGATCCGGGCCATGCTGTGGGGAAAGATCGTCGGCAACACCGCGCTCGCCCTGGGCCAGATCGTCGTGCTCGCCGTCGTCGGCGTCGCGTCGCTCGCGCTGACGGGGGAGACCTCGATCCTGTCGGCGATCGGCCCCGCGGTCGCCTGGTACGTGCTGTTCTTCGTGCTGGGCTTCGTGGCCCTGGCCGGGCTGTGGGCCGTCGCCGGCTCGCTGGCGTCCCGCCAGGAGGACCTGCAGTCGACCACGATGCCCGGCCAGGTCATCTTGTTCGCGCCCTACATCCTCGCGGTGACGGCCGGCGCGAGCGTCAAGACGGTCGTGTCGATGCTGCCGGTGGTCTCGGCGATGATGATGCCGTCGCGGATGGCCGAGGGCGGCGTCCCGGCCTGGCAGGTGGGTGTCGCGCTGGCGGTCAACGTCGTGAGCGCGGTCGTGCTGGTGCGCTTCGCGGCGCGCCTCTACGAGCGGACCCTCATGCGCACCGACCGCAAGATCGGCTTCGGGGAGGCGCTGCGGCTCAGCGAATGACCGGCGTGCCGACCGGCACCAGCGGGACGGCATCGTCCCGCTCGGCGAGATCGGGCATGGGCGTGTAGGGCTCCCAGGCCAGCATCTCGGCCAGATGAGGGGCGATGGCCGCGGCGGCATCACGAACGGTGACGTCGCGGCCGAGCTCGGCCGACAACGAGGTGACCCCGGCATCGGCGATGCCGCACGGCACGAAGCGCTCGTAGAACGACAGATCCACATCGGCGTTGAGCGAGAAGCCGTGCATCGTGACTCCCCGTGAGACCCGGATGCCGATCGCGCCGACCTTGCGCTCGGCGCGGCCCGCGGATGCGGCGATCCACACACCGGACCGCCCCGGGACCCGTCCGGTCGTGACGCCGAGGTCGGCGGCCGCGCGGATCATCGCCTCCTCGACGCGCCGGACGTAGTCGACGACCAGCACGTGGGTGGGCAGCTTGGTGATCGGGTAGCCGACCAGCTGGCCCGGTCCGTGGAAGGTGATCTTGCCGCCGCGGTCGACGTCGATCACGGGCGTTCCGTCGAAAGGGCGCTCGTGCGGCTCGGTGCGCCGGCCCGCGGTGTAGACGGGAGGATGCTCCAGGAACATCGCGGTGTCGCCGATCTCGTCGGCGACACGTTGGGCGTGGAGGGTGCGCTGCAGCTCCCAGGCGTCATCGAAGCCGATGGCCGCGGAACCGAGCCAGTTGTCGAGGATCTCGATCGTCACGGTGTCAGCGTAGCCCTGTGGACGAGCGCCGACGAGACCTGGCGCACAGCGGCACAGTGAGGCCATGGACTGGCTGTGGGTGCTGATCGTCGCGGTCCGGGCGCTGTCGCCGGCACCCGCCGACCAGTGGGCCACACAGCTGACGGCCCTGGACCGGGCGCGCGCCGAGGCGTTCGCCCAGGCCGACCCGAGCGGCCTGGACGATGTCTACGTGGCCGGCAGCGTCGCCGCGGCCGCGGATGCCGCCACGATCGCCGCCTATGCCGCACGCGGCGGCAGGGTCGTGGGGGCCGAGCTGAGGATCCTGACCTGCCGGCTGGTGCAGGTGTCCGGCTCCCGGGTGCGTCTGGAGGTCGTCGACCGGCTCGGCCCGGCGCGGGTCAGGTGGCAGGACGGTACGACGACCGACCTGCCCCGTGACCGGCCGTCGCGGCGCCGGGTCACGGTGGTGCGCACCTCCGAGGGCTGGCGCATCGCGGGCAGCGGTCCGGCCTGAGCCGGACTCACTGTTCGCCGGTCGACCCGTCGAGCAGCTCGCGCACGATGTCCAGGTGCCCGGCGTGCCGGGCATGCTCCTGCATGACGTGGAACAGGATGCCGATCAGCGTGGGCAGCTCGTCGGCCGGGCCGAACATGCCGCCGACCCGCGCACGCTCGTCGGGGTCGTGCTCGGCGACGATGCGCCTCGTCCGCCGGCCGCCCTCGTCCAAGGCGTCCAGCAGCACCCCGATGGGCCGTTCGGTCACCCAGGTGTCGTCGGCGCGACGGTCGGCGCGGGGGGAGGGGACGTCCTCGCCGAGGAAGCCCCAGACCAGCCACCGTCGCTCCATGTGCACCAGGTGCTCCACGAGCTCGGGGATGGTCCAGCCCGAGGGGACGACTACCCGTTGGAGCATCTCGTCCGGCAGTCCACCTGCCTTGCGGCGCACCTCGGCGCGGAAGAAGTCGAGGTAGGCCAGGATCCGGGCGGCAGGGTCTGCAAAGACGTCCTGCGGCTCGGGGAGCGTCATGCCAGGGCGGAGTCGAGGGTGGCGCGCAGGTCAGGGTCCGCGAAGGTGAAGCCGACATCGGCGAGGGCGGACGGGAAGATCCGCAGCGAGCCGAGCAGGTCGTCGGAGATTCCGCCCAGCGCCGCCCTGACGGCCACCCCGGGCACCGCCAGGAAGGTCGGCCGGTGCACTGCCTGGCCGAGCGCATCGGTGAACTCGGCATTCGTCGCGCCGGCGGGCATCGCGAAGTTGAACGGTCCGGTGGCCGTGTCGTGCTCGAGCAGGAACTCGACGCCCCGCACCCAGTCGTGGCGGGAGATCAGCGACATGTGCTGCTGCCCGGACCCCAGGCGCGCGCCGCCGCCGAGCTTCCAGGCCGGCAGCATCAGCGCGAGGACGCCGCCGTCCTTGCTCAGCACCAGGGAGGTCCGCACGAAGCAGGTCCGCGCGCCGGCCTCGACAGCGGGCGCCGCGGCGGCCTCCCACTGCTGGGCGACCTCGGCGAGGAATCCGGTGCCCGGCCCCGCCTGCTCGGTCAGCACCTCGCCGGGCCGGGACGTGCCGTACCAGGACATCCCGGAGCCGGAGATGAACACCGTGGGTGTCGAGGACGCGGCAACGGCCTTGGCGAGGGTGTCGGTGGCGGCCAGGCGCGACGACAGGATCTCGCTGCGCCGGGCGGCCGTGCGCGGCCACTTCGAGATCTGGGATCCCGACAGGTTGACCACGGCGTCCGCCCGGTCGATCAACGCCTGGTCGATGCGACCCGCGGCGGGGTCCCATCTGGACGCGTCCGCGGCGAGGTCACCCGAACGGACGAGTCGGGTGACCTCGTGGCCGCGGGCACGCAGGTGGGTGGTCAGGGCCGTGCCGAGAAATCCCGAGGCCCCGCCCACCACGACGTGCATCGGTCAGGAACCGAGCTCAGCCTCGAACGAGCCGGCCTCGAGGCGCTGCTTGACCGCGGTCAGGAAGCGGCCCGCGTCGGCGCCGTCGATGATCCGGTGATCGTAGGTCAGCGCCAGGTAGGCCATGCTGCGCACCGAGATGCTGTCGTTGCCGTGCGCGTCCGTCACGACGACGGGACGCTTCACGACCGCGCCGACACCCAGGATCGCGACCTGCGGCTGGTTGATGATCGGCGTGTCGAACAGTGCGCCGTTGCTGCCCAGGTTCGTGATCGAGAAGGTCGCACCCGACAGCTCGTCGGGGGTGATCTTGTTGGTGCGGGTGCGCTCGGCGGCATCGGCGATCTTGCGGGCCAGGCCCGCGATCGACAGGTCGCCGGCGTCCTTGATCGTCGGGACCAGCAGGCCGCGCTCGGTGTCGACCGCGATGCCCAGGTGCTCACCGGCCGGGTACGTGATGGTGCCCGCCTCGAGATCGAGGGCCGAGTTGAGCTGCGGGTACGCCTTGAGCGCCTCGATGGCGGCCTTGGCGAAGAACGGCAGGTACGTCAGCTTGACGCCCTCGCGCTCCAGGAACGCATCCTTGTGGCGGGCGCGCAGGCGAGCCACCTCGGTGACGTCGACCTCGTGGACCTGCGTGAGCTGCGCCGAGATCTGCAGCGACTCGACCAGGCGTCCGGCGATGACCTTGCGCAGACGCGAGAGCTTCTCGGTCTTGCCACGCAGCGCGGACGGCTCGGGAGCCTTCGCCGCGGCGGCCGCGGGAGCGGACGGGGCGGGAGCGGACTCGGCGGGCTTGGCCGCGGCCTCGGCAGCGTCCAGGACGTCCTGCTTGCGGATGCGTCCACCGACACCGGTGCCGGTGACGGAGCCGAGGTCGACACCGTGCTGCTTGGCCAGCTTGCGCACGATCGGGGTGACGTAGGTGTCGCCGCTGTCGCCGGACGTGGCGGGAGCCGGCGCCTCGGTCGGAGCAGCCTGGGTCTCGGGCTGGGCCGGCGTGGGCTCGGAGGCCTTCGGCTGCTCGGGGGCCGGGGCGGGCTCAGGAGCCTTCTCGGGCTCGGGTGCCTTCTCCGGCTCCGGCTCGGGCTCGGGGGCCTTCTCAGGCTCGGGCTCCGGGGCAGGTGCGGCAGCCGCCGGAGCGGCGTCCTCGGAGCCGATGACGGCCAGGACGGCGCCGACCTCGACGGTCTCGTCCTCCTCGGCGCGGATCTCCAGCAGCTTGCCGGCCACGGGGGAGGGGATCTCGGTGTCGACCTTGTCGGTCGAGATCTCCAGCAGCGGCTCGTCGACGGCGACGTCGTCACCGACGGCCTTGAGCCACTGGGTCACGGTGCCCTCGGTGACGCTCTCGCCCAGTGCGGGCAGCGTCACCTCGGTGCCACCACCGGAGGCAGGAGCCGTCTCGGCCTGCGGCGCCGCAGCCGTCTCGGCCACGTCGTGCTGCTCCTCGGCGGTGTTCTCCGGCAGCGCCGAGCGCTCCTCGGCCTCGGCGGCAGGCTCGGGAGTCGCGGCCTCGGCCGGCTCCTCGGCGGCGGGTGCAGCGTCGTCGCCGGCGCTCTCACCCTCCTCGCCGATGATCGCGAGCACGGCGCCGACCTCGACCGTGTCGTCCTCCTCGGCCTTGATCTCCAGCAGCACACCGGCGACGGGAGAGGGGATCTCGGTGTCGACCTTGTCGGTCGAGATCTCCAGCAGCGGCTCGTCGACGGCGACGGTGTCGCCGACGGACTTCAGCCATTGGGTGACGGTGCCCTCGGTGACGCTTTCGCCGAGAGCGGGCAGGGTGACAGACGTGGCCATGATGATCTCCGGGTCAGGCGTGCGAGTGAAGGGGCTTGCCGGCCAGCGCGAGTGCGGCTTCGCCGAGGGCTTCGTTCTGGGTGGGGTGGGCGTGGATGAACTGGGCGACGTCCTCGGGGTAGGCCTCCCAGTTGACCATCAGCGACGCCTCGCCGACCTGCTCGCCGAAGCGGGAGCCGATCATGTGGACGCCCACGATCGGGCCGTCCTTCTCGCGGACGAGCTTGACGGTGCCGGCGGTGGCCAGGATCTGCGACTTGCCGTTGCCGCCCAGGTTGTACTCGACGGTCTCGACGTTCTCGTCGCCGTACTTCTCCCTGGCCTGCGGCTCGGTGATGCCGACCGAGGCGATCTCGGGCTCGCAGTAGGTGACGCGGGGGATGCCCGAGTCGATGACCGGCTGCGGGTTGAGGCCGGCGATCTCCTCGGCGACGAAGATGCCGTGGGCGAAGCCGCGGTGCGCCAGCTGCAGGCCCGGTACGAGGTCGCCGACGGCGAAGACGCCCTCGACGTTGGTCGCGAGGCGCTCGTTGGTCGGGACCCAGCCGCGGTCGACGGTTATGCCGGCCTCCTCAAAGCCCATGCCGGCCGAGTTCGGGCCGCGGCCGACGGCGACGAGGACCAGATCGGTCTCGATCGTGTCGCCGTTCTCCAGCGTGACGGTGACGCCGGACTCGGTCTGCTTGACCGAGTCGAACTTCACGCCGGTCTTGAAGTTGATCTTGCGCTTGCGGAAGGCGCGCTCCAGGCCCTTGCTGAGCACCGGGTCCTCGAGCGGGACGAGCGTGGGCAGGCCCTCGATGATCGTGACGTCGGCGCCGAAGGACTTCCAGACGGAGGCGAACTCCACGCCGATGACCGAGCCGCCGATGATGACGACCTTCTCGGGGACCTCGGTCATCGAGAGCGCCTCGGTGCTGGTGACGACCCGGCCGCCGATCTCCAGGCCCAGCGTGCGCGAGACCGATCCGGTGGCCAGCACGACGTTGGTGCCGGTGTAGCGCTCGCCGTTGACCTCGACGGTCTTGGTGTCGACGAGCTTGCCCTCGCCCTCGACGACGGTGATGCCGCCGGACTTGATCAGACCCTGAAGGCCCTTGTACAGGCGGTCGATGACGCCGTCCTTGTACTTGTTCACCTGGGCCATGTCGATGCCCTCGAACGTCGACTGGACGCCGAACATGCTGCCCTCGCGGGCCAGGTCGGCGACCTCGGCGGAGTGCAGCAGCGCCTTGGTCGGGATGCAGCCCCAGTGCAGGCAGGTGCCACCCACCTTGGACTTCTCGATCAGGGCCACGGTCTTGCCCAGCTGGACGGCGCGGAGCGCGCAGGCGTAACCACCGCTGCCGCCGCCGAGAATCACGATGTCGAAGTTGTTGCCGGCGACGTCCGCCACAGTGCCTCCCAGAGAAGATTTTCACCCTCATCTTGTCACTGGACGCAACCGGAGTGCCACCGGGGTTCACGCAGGAGTTCTCGGGGATCGGGCACACTTGTCACATGGGATTATTCCGAGGCCGCAAGGCCAGGACCGCCGGCGGCGCCGCCGTGTCCGACCGCGGCTCGAGCCGGGCCGACCTCGATGCCCTCAGGGAGTTCGCCGAGACCCGACGCGGGGTCGAGGCGTGGATCGAGCCGCAGACCTCCGTGACGCACACCACCTTGCTGCTGGTCGCCCACGACGGCGAGTCCATCCGGCGCCGGGTCGCCTCTGCCCAGGCGGGGCACGACTTCGCCCGCAAGAAGCTGCGCATCCCGGTGTACGACTCCAACCTGGTCCCGATCCCGTCGCGCAAGCGTGAGTACGACCTGCGCAAGGTCCGGAGCGCCGCCCCGGCGGCGGCTGCGGCCCCGGCCGCCGCAGTGCGACGCAGCCCTCGCGAGCTGCGCGCGATCATGACGCTCGAGTCGATCGCCGGCGCCGACCCGCTGCCCGACGACCCGTCCTTCGACGACCTCATGCGGGTCTACAAGAAGGCCCGTTCGCAGGCCCACCCGGACCGCCTCGGCGGCGCCCGCGAGAAGTGGGACACCGTCGAGGACGCGGCCCGCGTCCTCGGCCTGCCCGACTGACCCCAACACCCCCGCTGGGCCTGACGTTTTGACGTCGACACGCCGTGCGTGTCGGCCAAAACGTCAGGCCCAGCGGTCTGTCCGGGGTCAGTGCCAGCCGCTGCTGTCGAGGCCGCCGGGTACGTCGGCGTCAGGGGCGTAGGGCGTCCGGGTGAAGACGAAGGACGCCAGCACGAGGCGCAGCGGTCGGCCGGACGCATCGCGCTCCACCGCCAGCGGCTCGCCGCGGTAGTAGCCCTCCAGACCGATCCAGCCGTCGCCCTCGCGCCGGAACCTGGCTCCGCGGCCCTGGCCCGGCTCGCCGAGACGCAGCCCGCCATCGGCCTCCAGGGCGAGGGTGAACGCGTACGTGCCCCAGAACCACGGTCCGACCAGGTCGAGCGTGTCGGCCTGGGCGGAGTCGGCGTGCCACGGCGTCGGTGCGTCAGGCTCCCGCTCACGGAAGAGGGTGAGCAGGTCGGCGGCGGCCGTCCCGAGGCCGCTGGTGGCGTTGGCCATCAGGACGACCCCGTCGCCGGACGTCAGGTCGATGCGCAGGTTCGCCAGGAACCCGGGCATCGAGCCGCCGTGCCCGGCGAGCCGGCGACCCGCGACGTTCCACATCTGCCAGCCGAGGGCGTGCGCGCCGACCCACGGCGTCCCCGGGACATCGTTGACCGCGACCGGGTGCAGCATCTCGGTCAGCGTCTCGGGCGCCAGGACGTCACCGGTGCGTCCGCCGAGGAAGGCGGCCCAGCGGGACAGGTCCTGGACCGTCGACCACAGCTGGCCGGCCGGTGCCATCGACACCGCATCGTGCTCGGGCTCGACGTGGACCAGGTCGGCCAGCGGGTGCACCGCGAGCCCGGGCGCGGACGGCGCCTGCGGCCGGGTGGTCGTGCGGCTCATGCCCAGCGGCTCGAGGATGCCGGTGCGCACCGCGTCCTGCCACGGGACGCCGCGCAACCGCGACACGAGCTCGCCCAGCACGCCGTAGCCGACATTGGAGTAGTGGAACGCGGTGCCGGGGGTGAAGCGCAGCCCGATGCCGGAGGCCAGCAGCGATGCCCAGTCGCCGCCCTCGGTCCGCTCCCACCAGTCGCCATTGGTCTCGGCCTGCATGCCCGAGGTGTGGGTCAGCAGCTGCGCGATGGTGACGTGCCCGAACGGGACCTCCGGCAGGTGCGCGCCGATCGTGTCGGCGAGGTCCAGCAGGCCGGCGTCGCGCAGCCGCATGACCTCGACGGCCACGAAGGTCTTGGAGATCGACCCGATGCGGTACTGCGTGTCCGCCGTCGGCACGGGACCGTCGACGCGGGCGTCCGTCGTCCCCGCCGCGCCGGACCAGACCAGCGCGCCGGATCGGACGATGCCGGCCACGACCGACGGCAGCCGGTGCGTCGACTGCTCGACGGCGAGCCGCTGCTCCAGCGCAGCAGCGGTCGAGGCGTCCAGCGTCATCGGGCCCCGGCGAGCTCCGACGCGAGCCGCACGAGGGTGCGGACGCCGACACCCGTGCCGCCGTTGGGGGTGTAGTCATAGGCGCTGCCGTCGTTGAAGGACGGTCCGGCGATGTCCAGGTGCGCCCAGGGGATGTCACCGACGAACTCGCGCAGGAACGCCGCCGCGAACAGCGTCCCCCCGTAGGGCTTCGGGTTGTGCTGGCGCAGGTCGGCGATCTTCGAGGTGCGCACCGCGGTCTTGACCTCCTCGACGATCGGCAGCGGCCACATCGACTCGCCGGCCGATCGCGACGAGGCCAGCACGGTCTCGCCGAACTGCTCGTCGTTGCCGAGGATGCCGCTGGTGCGCTCGCCGAGAGCCACGACGCAGGCGCCCGTCAGGGTCGCGACGTCGACGATGTGATCGGCCTGCGCCTCGACGGCCAGCGCCAGGCCGTCGGCCAGGACGAGGCGTCCCTCGGCGTCGGTGTTGAGGACCTCGACGGTGCTGCCGTTGCGCATGCGGAGCACGTCGCCGGGACGCGTCGCGTCACCGCTGGGCATGTTCTCGGCGATGCACGCGTAGGCCGTGACGCGGATCGGCAGGCCGAGCCGGGCGATCGCGACGGTCGCGGCCACGACCGCCGCGGCACCCGCCATGTCGATCTTCATGGTGGACATGCCCGGACCGGACTTGATCGACAGGCCGCCCGAGTCGAAGGTGATGCCCTTGCCGACCAGGGCCAGGTGGCTCACGGCGTCGGCCGGCTCGTACGACATCACGACCAGCCGCGGGGGGCTGTCCGATCCGCGGCCCACACCGAGGATGCCGCCGCAGTTCTCCTTGGCGAGGCGCTTCTCGTCCCACACCTGGACCTTCACGGTGTCGGTGCTGGCGGCGTGGGCCGTGATGGCCTCGGCGAAGTCGGCGGGGCGCAGGTCGCCCGGCGGCGTGTTGACCCAGTCCCGGGCCGTGTTGACGGCCTCGGCGACCGTCGCGGCGCGCTCGAGCACCGTGTCCGTCGAGGCCTGCCGCGCAAAGGCGGTCAGGATCACGGCGCTGGTGAGGTCGACGCGCTTGGCGTCCTTGTCGGCGTCGGCGCTCTTGTAGACGTCGTAGCGGTAGCTGCCCAGCGCGACACCCTCGGCGATCGCCTCGACCTCGTCGACACCGGCCGGGTGCAGGGCCAGCGCGACGCTGGCGGCGTTCTTGGCCGCCCTGACGCCATTGGCGGCCGCACGGCGCAGGTCCTCGGCGGTGGGCTCCTCGGGAAGGGCGACCGCGATGACGACCGGGGCGGTGGTCGCGCCGCCGGACGGGAACCGCGTTGTCTGGCCCTTCTCCCCGGAGAAGCCCATGAGGTCGAGCGTCTCGGCCAGCTCCCCCTTGTCCTCGTCCGTTCGGATGCCCAGGATCAGGACCTCGGCCTGGGCGGTGGTCGGCTTGGCTGTGCTGACGGTGACAGTGGGCATGTCAGCCACTCTAAGGTCGATCTGTCGGAGCGTGCGACCGTCCCCTAGGTTGGGCGGCATGGATCTGCTTCACTCGCCGCTGCACGACCGACACGTTGCGCTCGGCGCCAAGCTCGCTGAGTTCGGCGGCTGGGACATGCCGCTGGAGTACGCCGGGGGAGGGGTGCTCGCCGAGCACAAGGCCGTCCGTGAGGGCGTCGGCCTGTTCGACGTCAGCCACCTCGGCAAGGCCCTGGTGCGCGGGACGGGGGCCGCCGACTTCGTCAACGCGTGCCTCACCAACGACCTGTCGCGCATCGAGGTCGGCAAGGCGCAGTACACGTTGTGCTGCGACGAGGACGGCGGGACGGTCGACGACCTCATCGCCTACCTGCGCAGCGACTTCGAGGTGTTCCTCATCCCGAACGCGGCCAACACCGCGGCGGTGGTCGCCCGCCTGAAGGCCGCAGCGCCTCCGGGCATCGAGGTCACCGACCAGCACCGTGACTACGCGATCCTCGCGATCCAGGGCCCGTCCAGCGACGAGGTCCTGCAGGCCCTCGGCCTGCCGGTCGACCACGAGTACATGTCCTTCGCCGATGCCACCATCGCGGGCGCGGACATCACGGTGTGCCGCACCGGGTACACAGGGGAGCGCGGCTACGAGCTCGTCGTGCCCGCCGGCGCAGCCGTCGAGGTGTGGGACGCCGTCGTGGCTGCGGGCGAGCCGTTCGGCATCCGGGCCTGTGGCCTCGGTGCGCGTGACACCCTGCGCACCGAGATGGGATATCCGCTGCACGGCCACGAGCTGTCGGCCGAGATCAGCCCCGTCATGGCCCGTGCCGGGTGGGCCGTGGGCTGGAACAAGCCCACCTTCTGGGGCAAGGAGGCCCTGGAGGCGCAGCGTGCAGCCAAGACCGTCCGCACCGTGCGCGGGCTGCTCGCCCAGGGCCGCGGCATCCCGCGTCCCGGCATGGCGGTGCGCACCGAGGACGGCGACGGGCTCGGCGAGATCACGTCGGGCACCTTCTCACCGACGCTGCGCCAGGGCATCGCGCTTGCGCTGCTCGAGCCCGCCGTCGAGGATGGCGCCACGGTCATCGTCGACGTCCGCGGCCGGTCCGAGGCGTTCACGGTGACCAAGCCACCGTTCGTGCAACCGTCGACGAAGGAGTCATGAGATGACCTGGACCTGGGCCTATGAGAGCTCCGCCGGCGACGTGATCGGCCGTTCGGAGGTCTTCGAGAGCCGCAGCGATGCCGAGTCGTGGGTCGGCGAGGCCTTCGGCGACCTGCTGGAGGACGGCGTCGACCAGGTGCGCCTGTTCGACGGCGAGGCCGAGGTCTACGGCCCGATGTCGCTGCACCCCGAGTGACGGGGCGCCGCGGTCAGCGGTAGTTGGTGCCGAGCTCCTGGCCGCGGTCGACCTGCGGCTTGGGAAGGCGGAATCGGCGCAGCTGGGTGCTGCGCAGGACCGCGTACGTCGTCGATCCCTTGATGGCGTCCTCGCCGAACCGGGCCCGGAGCTCCCTGCGGAGGCCGCGCACCATGATGAACTCGTCGAGGATCGTGCCCAGGATCAGGAACGGGTAGACGAAGGCCGTCAGGATCGTGGTGGCCGTGGGGCTGACGCTGCCGGCGACCGCGAACAGCACCAGCAGGATGATCAGGAACGGCAGCAGGTACTCGGCGAAGTTGCGCCGGCGGTCGACGTAGTCGCGGCAGAACCGGCGGACCGGGCCCTGCTCGCGCAGGGGGAGGTGGCGCTCGTCGCCGGTCTTGAGGGCCTCGCGCTGCTTCAGCCGGATCTCCTCGCGGGCCGCGCGATCGCGCTTGGCCCGCTCCTTGCGGCTCATCGGAGTCTTCATCTGCTTCTTGCGAGCGGCTTCGGCCTCCTTGCGACTGGGAGTCGGCCGTCCCTTGCCTGCTTCTGTCTCGTCTGCCACGCGCCACACACTACCCGTAGGCTTGACGGCATGAGCATTCGCGATCGGCTCTCGAAGCTGTGGGGTTCCCGTCAATCGGGGAGCGGTGACACGGGCGCGCTCAAGGACCGTCTCGACGAGACCTACCGCACCCAGACGGCACTGCTGCAGCAGGTGCGCCGGGGAGTCGCGGATGTCGCGACGAGCCGCAAGCGGGTCGACCTGCAGCTGGCCACGATCGCCCAGCAGGCCGCGAACCTCGACGACCAGGCACGCGCCTCGATCGCCGCGGGCAACGACGAGGATGCCCGCGCCGCGCTGACCCGCAAGGTCATGCTCGAGAAGACCGCGGACGACCTGCGGGTCCGCCGCGACGACCTCAAGGCCGAGGAGGACAAGCTCCAGCTGTCGGCCATGAAGATCGAGCAGGACGTCGAGAGCTTCCGCGTCCGCAAGGACACCCTGGCCGCCCGCCACAGCGCCGCCTCGGCCCGCGCGGAGATCAACAGCGCGACCAGCGGCATCAACTCGACCGTCAGCGACGTCGGCCAGGCGATGGAGGCCGCCGAGCGGCGCACCCGCGAGCTCGAGGCGAAGGCCGATGCGGTCGACGAGCTCGTGACCGAAGGGGTGGTCGGACGGTCGGGGGAATCGGCGGACGACGCCCTGGCCCGCCAGTTCGACGCGGCGCTGGACAGCGCCGAGGTCGACCGCCAGCTCCAGCAGCTCACGACACAGGAGGACGACGATGGCTCGAAGCCGGTTCAGGGGTGACAGCGGTCTGACGCTGCGCATGGGAGGGGTCAGCCTGGGTCTGGGTGTCCTCTACCTGGCGTTCGCCGCGATCCTGTACCAGACGCCGCTGGGCGCGGTCGGCATCGTGATCGTCCTGGCCCTGGCCTGGGGACAGTGGTACTTCTCGGACTCCCTGGCCCTGAAGTCCATGCGGGCGCAGGTCGTCGAGCCGCACCAGGCGCCCGAGCTGCACGCCATGATCGACCGGCTGTGCGCGATGGCCGACATGCCCAAGCCGCGGGTGGCCGTGGCCGTGACCGATCTGCCCAACGCCTTCGCGACCGGGCGCACCCCGAACCACTCGGCGGTGTGCGTCACGACCGGCATCATGCAGCGACTCGACGCCGACGAGCTGGAGGGCGTCCTCGCGCACGAGCTGTCGCACGTGGCCAACCGCGACGTCACCGTCATGACGGTCGCCTCCTCGCTCGGCCTGCTGGCCGGTTTCATCACCCGCTACGGGATGTACTTCGGCGGGATGTTCAGTGGAGGCAGGGACCGCAACAACAACAACGGCGGCCCGGCGTTCATCGTGGTCTTCCTGGTCAGCCTGCTGGTCTACGCCGTGAGCTTCGTGCTGATCCGCGGGCTGTCCCGGTACCGCGAGCTCAGCGCCGACCGCAGTGGCGCCTACCTGACCGGGCGCCCGTCCAAGCTCTCGTCGGCGCTGGTGAAGATCTCCGGTGAGATGGCCCGCATCCCCAACCGGGACCTGCGCGAGAACCAGGCGATGAACGCCTTCTTCTTCGCCCCTGCGATCAACCGTGAGTCGGTCGGCGCCTTGTTCTCGACCCACCCGCCGCTCCAGCAGCGCCTCGACCAGCTCGCCCGGGTCAGCGCCGAGCTGTCCGAGCAGGGCTGAGCGCGCGATGGGATTCCTCGACTCGATCCTGGGACGCTCCAAGCCGCCGCAGGCGGACCTGGACGTCCTGTTCTCGGTGCCGCAGGCAGTCATCTCGCTGCAGACCGAGGGCTTCACGCCGACGGGCGTCGGATCGGTGTGCTTCCGCGACATGGAGGGCCGCGCCGACGACCAGGTGATGGCCGATGCCGAGAAGATCATCAGCTCCTCGCCGGGCTCGACCGTCACGCGCAGCGATGACCGCTTCGGGTTCCACTGGCTCACCGTGACGAGGAACGATGCGGACGTGTCGGGACTGGTGACCGATCTGCACGCCGTCAACAGCTCGCTGGCCGATGCCGGCTTCGGCAGTGCGCTGCTGTGCTCGACCGTGGTCTTCTCGACCCCGGAGGGCAAGCCGTTCGGGCTGGTCTACCTGTACAAGCGCGGCACGTTCTACCCCTTCGCGCCCGACACCGGGGAGCGGCGTGACAACGCCCTGGAGCTGCAGGTGCGGGGCGTCGTGGCGCAGGACGTGCCCGTCGAGCCCGATCTGAGCAAATGGCTCGCGATCTGGGGCGCGCCCGGTCTGGCCTGATCCGGACGCCTTGAGGTCCGGGCGATAGATTGGTCACGTGAGCTTCGACGATCTATCCCGTGACCAGATCCAGGCCCTGTTCGACGAGCAGACGGCCGCCTACCGCGCCCTCCAGGAGCGTGGTCTCAAGCTGGACCTCACGCGCGGCAAGCCGTCGCCCGAGCAGCTCGACCTGTCCAACGAGCTGCTGAGCCTGCCCGGCGCCGACTTCAAGGACGCCTCCGGCACCGACACCCGCAACTACGGCGGCCTGACCGGTCTGCTGGAGCTGCGGGAGATCTTCGCGCCCATCATGCGGGTGCCTACCTCGCAGGTCGTGGCCGGCGACAACGCGAGCCTGGCGATGATGCACGACAACCTGGTCTTCGCGCTGTTCCACGGCGTCCCCGACTCCGAGCAGCCGTGGGGCGTGGAGGAGTCGGTCAAGTTCGTGTGCCCGGCACCCGGCTACGACCGCCACTTCGCGCTGCTGGAGGAGTACGGCATCGAGATGGTGACCGTCCCCATGAACGCCGACGGACCCGATGTGGACGCCGTGCGCGAGGCGGTCAAGGATCCCGCCGTCAAGGGCATGTGGCTGGTCCCCACCTACAGCAACCCGACCGGAGCGGTCATCAGCGAGGCCGTCGCGGCCGAGCTGGCGGCACTGGAGACGGCTGCGCCGGACTTCCGGATCTTCTGGGACAACGCCTACGCCGTGCACCACCTGACCGACCAGCAGACCAAGACCCCCGACATCCTGGGCCTGTGCGTCGCCTCGGGGCACCCGAACCGCCCGGTGATCTTCGCCTCGACGTCCAAGATCACCTTCGCCGGGGCGGGAGTGTCCTTCCTGGGCAGCTCGCCGGACAACATCGCCTGGTACCTGAGCCACCTCGGCAAGCGGACCATCGGCCCGGACAAGGTCAACCAGCTGCGGCACGCCCGCTACCTGGGCAGCACCGAGGGCGTGCACGCGCTGATGGAGCGCCACCGCGCGATCCTCGCCCCGAAGTTCGAGACCGTCGTGACGATCCTGCGCGACCGGCTGGCCGAGTACGGCATCGCCGACTGGACCGAGCCGGCCGGTGGCTACTTCGTGAGCCTGGACGTCCTGGACGGCACGGCGAGCCGGGTCGTCGAGCTGACCCGCGAGGCGGGCGTCGCGATGACGCCGGCCGGAGCCGCGTTCCCGTACGGGGAGGACCCGCGCGACCGCAACATCCGGATCGCACCGTCGTTCCCGTCGCCGGACGACCTGGCCACCGCGATCGACGTGCTCGCGACGAGCGTGCTGATCGCTGCTGCCGAGCAGTACCTCGCCTAGCGGCATGCGGGTGCTCGTGGCGCCCGACGCCTTCGGCGGCACGCTGAGCGCGCCCGACGCGTCCCGCGCCATCATCGAGGGCTGGCATCGTCACGCGCCCGACGACGTGCTCACGCCGGCCGCGATGGCCGACGGGGGGCCGGGGTTCGTCGACGTGCTGCACACCGCGGCCGGCGGCGAGCTGTCGGTCGTGACCGTGCGGGGCCCGCTCGGTGCGCAGGTGCCGGTCACGGTCCTGCGCGTCGACGACACGGCCTATGTCGAGAGCGCCCAGGCCTGCGGCCTGCACCTCGTGGACGTGGACGGGCGCGACCCGCTGGCTGCCACGACGTACGGCGTCGGCCAGGCCGTCGCGGCCGCCGTCCGGACCGGCGCGCGCCGGGTCGTCGTGGGCCTGGGCGGCAGTGCGACCAACGACGCCGGGGCCGGGATGCTGGCGGCCCTGGGCGCGACCGCGGACGGCCGGCTGGACGCCGGGCCCGTCGCGCTGCGCGACGTCACCTCGGTCGACCTGTCCGGCGCCGTGTCGACCCTGGCCGGCGTCGAGCTGGTGATCGCCGCCGATGTCGACGTTCCGCTGCTGGGGATGTTCGGCGCGACCCGGACGTTCGGTCCGCAAAAAGGCCTGACCGACACCCAGATCATCGAGGTCGACGGATGGCTGGACCGGTTCGTCGTGGCGACGTGCGGCCAGACGCCGGCGGAGCGACGGGTGGCCGACACCAAGGGCGCCGGGGCCGCCGGAGGGCTCGGCTTCGCGCTGATGCTGCTGGGTGGCCGGGTCATCTCGGGCATCGAGCTGGTCGCCGACGCCGTGGGGCTCACGAGCCAGGCGGCCCTGCACGACCTCGTGATCACGGGGGAGGGGACGTACGACTTCTCCTCGCGCGCCGGCAAGGTCGTCTACGGGGTCGCGACGGTCGCGGCGTCCGCCGCGCGGCCCTGCATCGTGCTGGCCGGTCAGGTGTCCGTCGGCTCGCGGGAGATGCGGGCGATGGGGGTGGAGGCCGCCTACGCGGTCGCCGACCGGGTCGGCGTGCAGGCATCCATGAGCGATCCGTACGCCCACCTGAGCGACCTGGCCGAGCGCGTCGCACGGACATGGTCGCCCCGCTCGCTGGGTTGACGGCGTACGATGGAATGGAATCGCTGGGGATCTCGTTGGCTACTTGACGAGCGTCCTTCGTGACGAGTCCAGCACCAGATCTTTCGGGAGTTCAGATGACAGTCGAGACCGAGCAGACCACCGACACCGCCAACACCGGCGTCAGCCTCAGCGCCGGCGCTGCCGAGAAGGTCGCCAGCCTGCTGGCCCAGGAAGGCCGCGACGACCTGGCACTGCGCATCGCGGTCCAGCCCGGCGGCTGCTCCGGACTGCGCTACCAGCTGTTCTTCGACGAGCGCTCGCTCGACGGCGACCAGACCTTCGGCTTCGGCGGCGTCAACGTCGTCGTCGACCGGATGAGCCTGCCGTACCTGGGTGGCGCGACGATCGACTTCGTCGACACGATCGAGAAGCAGGGCTTCACGATCGACAACCCGGCCGCGACCGGTTCGTGCGCCTGCGGCGACTCATTCCACTGATCTCCCGTCCCGCCTGAAGCGGACGTCACTCAACGCCCTCCCGCACGTGCGGGAGGGCGTTGACTACTGTGTGGGGGTGCACCTCGCCATCACCGGTTCGATCGCCACCGATCACCTCATGACCTTTCCTGGCAAGTTCGTCGACTCGCTGGTCCCCGACCAGCTGGACAAGATCTCGCTGTCATTCCTCGTCGACGACCTCGATGTCCGACGCGGCGGCTGCGGGGCGAACATCGCCTTCGCGCTGGCCAAGCTGGGCCACCGTGCCCTGCTCGTGGGAGCTGTCGGGCGCGACTTCGAGACCGAGTACCGCGGCTGGCTCGACGCCGCCGGCGTCGACACGAGCGGCATCCTGGTGTCCGAGACGCGCCACACGGCCCGCTTCGTGTGCACCACCGACACCGAGCTGGCACAGTTCGCGACGTTCTACGCCGGTGCGATGTCCGAGTCCCGTGACATCGACCTGCTGTCGGTCGGCTCCGGCTACGACCTGGTGCTCATCGGGCCCGACGACCCGGACGGCATGCTGCGCCACACCCGCGCGTGCCGCGACAACGGCATCCCGTTCGCCGCCGATCCGTCGCAGCAGCTCGCCTGGGCCGACGGCGACGTCATCCGCGACCTGATCGACGGCGCCGCCTACCTGTTCAGCAACGACTACGAGGCGTCCCTCATCCAGCAGAAGACCGGCTGGACGGCCGAGCACGTGCGCGCGCACGTCGGGACGCAGATCATCACCCGCGGCAAGAACGGCGCGACCGTGCTGCCCGCCGACGGCGACCCGATCGAGGTCAAGGCCATCGAGGGTGTCGTCGCGGTCGACCCGACCGGCGTCGGCGACAGCTTCCGGGCCGGCTTCCTGGCCGGCATCGCGGCAGGCCTGGGCTTCGAGCGCTCTGCCCAGATCGGCTGCACCATCGCGGCCAGCGTCGTGGAGACCACGGGCACCCAGGAGTACGTCCTGGAGCGCGACGGCTTCCTCAAGCGCCTCGCGGCCGCCTACGGCGACTCGGCCCGCACCGAGGTCGACGCAGCGCTTTCCCTCGCGTGACAGGAGGCCCGGGGGCGCGAGCGCGCTTCAGGGCCACCTGACCATTCCCAGCATGTTCCCCTGAAGTAAGGTGCTTTCGTGTCAGCACGTGACAATCATGGTCCAGAAAGGCGCCCCGTGGGTCGGATGAAGTTGGCGGTTGTCTTGTTCGCCGCCGTTGTTTTGAGCGGCTGCTCTCCTGATGCCGACTCGGATCTGGCGCGTCTCGCGCTGCCGGTCGGCGCGAGCGATCGCTCCCAGTACATCTGGGAGCTGTGGCTCGGTGCGTGGATCGCCGTGCTGGTGATCTTCCTGGTGGTGTTCGGTCTGATCATCTACTCGATGATCCGTTACCGTCGCCGCAGCGACGACGAGATCCCGGCGCAGATCCGGTACAACCTCCCGATCGAGGCGCTGTACACCTTCGCCCCGGTCATCGTCGTCGCGGTGTTCTTCTTCCACACCGTCACCTCGCAGAACGATGTTCTCGAGCGAGTCGACAACCCCGATCACTCGATCGAGGTCATCGGCAGCCAGTGGCAGTGGGCTTTCAACTACATCGACGAGGACGCGACCGACGGTGAGGACGTCTTCGACGTCGGCACCCCGGCGCAGCCCGCCGAGCTGTGGCTGCCGGTGGACGAGTCGGTCCGCTTCACGTTGAAGTCGCCCGATGTCATCCACTCCTTCTGGATCCCGGAGTTCTACTTCAAGCTGGACGTCGTGCCCGGCAAGGTCAACAGCTTCGACATGACGCCGACACGTACCGGCGTCTTCACGGGCCGCTGCGCAGAGCTGTGCGGCCTGTACCACTCACGCATGATCTTCAAGGCCCACGTCGTCACCCGCGCCGAGTACGACGCGCACCTGGCTGAGCTCGAGAAGGCCGGCCAGACCGGACGCCCCCAGGGCGCCTCGGATGCCGATCGGATCGCAGGTCTTGAGGGCAAGGACAAGACCGGCCGCGTCGACGAGGTTCAGCGCGGCGCAGGCGACTACAAGGACGGAGCTGGCGACTGATGGCCACCGCAACTTTCGACGATGCGTCGACCACGTTGAGGGCGGGGGTGCGCGAACGTACCCTCGGCCAGAAGGTCGTGACGGTGCTGACGACGACTGATCACAAGGTCATCGGCAACATGTACCTGATCACGTCGTTCGCCTTCTTCATCATCGGCGGCATCCTCGCGCTGCTGATCCGCGCCGAGCTGGCGCAGCCGGGAACGCAGATCGTCGACGACGAGACGTACAACCAGCTGTTCACGATGCACGGCACGATCATGCTCCTGATGTTCGCGACGCCGCTGTTCTTCGGCTTCGCCAACGCGATCATGCCCCTGCAGATTGGTGCGCCCGACGTGGCGTTCCCGCGCCTGAACATGTTCAGCTACTGGCTGTACCTGTTCGGCAGCACGATCGTCGTCTCGGGCTTCTTCGTGCCCGGTGGTGCGGCGAGCTTCGGTTGGTTCGCGTACGCCCCCCTGAGCGATGCGGTCAACTCGCCGGGAGCGGGCGGTGACCTGTGGGTCATGGGCCTGTGGATGTCGGGTCTGGGCACGATCCTGGGCGCCGTCAACTTCATCACCACGATCTTCACGATGCGTGCGCCCGGCATGACGATGTTCCGCATGCCGATCTTCGTGTGGAACACGCTGGTCACCAGCATGCTCGTGATCATCGCCTTCCCGATCTTCGGCGCAGCACTGCTGAGCCTGGCAGCGGACCGGATGCTCGGAGCCCACGTCTTCGATCCGGCCAACGGCGGACCGATCCTGTGGCAGCACCTGTTCTGGTTCTTCGGACACCCCGAGGTCTACATCATCGCGCTGCCGTTCTTCGGCATCGTGACCGAGATCCTGCCGGTGTTCGCGCGCAAGCCGATCTTCGGCTACGTCGGACTCGTCGGCGCGACCCTGATGATCGCCGCCCTGTCGGTGGCGGTGTGGGCCCACCACATGTTCGTGACCGGCTCGGTCGACCTGGCGTTCTTCTCCTTCATGACGTTCCTCATCGCGGTGCCGACCGGAGTGAAGTTCTTCAACTGGATCGGCACGTTGTGGGGCGGATCCCTGTCCTTCGACACCCCGCTGATCTTCTCGCTCGGCTTCCTGACGACCTTCCTGTTCGGTGGTCTGACCGGTGTCATCCTGGCGTCGCCGACGCTGGACTTCCAGCTGTCCGACAGCTACTTCGTGGTCGCGCACTTCCACTACGTGGTCTTCGGCACCGTCGTGTTCGCGATGTTCGCCGGCTTCTACTACTGGTGGCCCAAGTTCACCGGGCGGATGCTGGACGAGAAGCTGGGCAAGATCCACTTCTGGCTGCTGTTCATCGGCTTCCACCTGACGTTCCTCGTGCAGCACTGGCTGGGTGTGGAGGGCATGCCGCGTCGCTACGCCGACTACGGACCGTTCGACGGCTTCACCACGCTGAACGAGATCTCCTCGGTGGGTGCCTTCCTGCTGGGCGCCTCGACGCTGCCGTTCTTCTTCAACGTCTGGAAGTCGCGCAAGGCGCCGCTCGTGGGCCTTGACGATCCGTGGGGCTGGGGACGTTCGCTGGAGTGGGCGACCTCGTCGCCTCCGCCGCGTCACAACTTCACGTCGCTGCCGCGCATCCGCTCCGAGAGCCCTGCCTTCGATCTGCACCACCCGGAGATCGCTGCGCTCGAGCTGGCGGACAACCCCGGTGAGGACTCCGTCTTCGCCGATGCCCCCGATGTCAGTGGCAAGGGCAGCCAGGCCGAAGGCCGCGCCCGGGGCACCTCACACGATGAAGAACAGGACGGTCGCTGATCCATGAAGGCCGAAACTTGGACAATCGTCGCGGTCGGGATCTTCTTCGCCCTGATCTCGCCCGTCTACTGGGTCCTGACCAAGGACCCGACCGGTACCACCGCACTGGTCATGACGATGCTGCTGTGCGTCCTGCTGGGGTTCTACCTCGGCGTCGTCGCCAAGCAGATCCCCGACCGCCCCGAGGACCGCAGCGATGGCGAGATCGCTGAGGGAGCCGGTGAGCAGGGCTTCTTCCCCCCGTACAGCTGGTGGCCGCTGTTCGCGGCGCTCGCACTGTCCGTCGTCGTGCTCGGCTCGGTGTTCGGCTGGTGGCTGTTCATCATCGGCGCAGGCATCCTGGCGATCACCGTCTGGGGCTGGGTCTTCGAGTACTACCGCGGCATCCACGCTCACTGAGCAACAACACCTGGGGCGGCATCATCGATCACGATGGTGCCGCCCTTGGCATTGCAGGCCGTGAGCGACCTCATGTGGGCTTGAGACGACCAGCCAGCCCGTAAACTGTTGTGGTGAAGCAACTCAGAATGCCCCTCGCGCTGCTGTTCGCAGCCGTGATCGCCCTGTCGTCCTGCTCGATCAACGACGCCAAGGACGCGGTCAACCCTTCGCAGTCCGAGAACGCCATCAGCCTGACGCCGAACGTCAGCGACGGCGCGTCGGACGTCAAGGTGAGCACCTTCGTGCGCGTGCTGGCCGAGGACGGCAACGTGACGTCGGCCAAGCTGACCACCGCGGACGGCTCGACGCAGATCGACGGACGCATCAGCGAGACCGGGTGGCGCGCCGACAGCCGCCTGGAGCCGGGCACGGCGTACAAGCTCGCCGTCACCGGAGTGGGGGAGGACGGCAAGGAGGCGACCGTCACCCGCGCGTTCACGACCCAGGCCCTGAGCCTGGACCAGCAGACCTATCCCTCCGTCGCCCCCCTGCAGGGCGAGACCGTCGGTGTCGGCATGCCAGTCATCGTGACCTTCGATCTCCCGGTCAAGAATCGCGCGCTGTTCGAGAAGCACATGAAGGTGAGCACCGACAACGGCGTCACCGGATCGTGGACGTGGTTCAGCGACCGTGAGGCCCACTTCCGTCCCGAGCAGTACTGGCCGGCCCGCACCAAGGTCAACGTGCGGCTGAACCTCAACAGCCTGCCCGCCGGCGGCGGCATCTACGGCCAGCAGGACCAGGACGTCAGCTTCGAGGTGGGCCAGAAGGTCGTCAGCACGGTCGACATCGGCAAGCACCGGCTGACGTACACCGTCGATGACAAGAAGGTGCGCACGATCCCGGTCACGACCGGTGACGACAGCCACCGCACGCGCCAGGGCATCAAGGTCATCATGGAGAAGTTCGCCGCCGTCGACATGGACGCGGCCACCACCGGCGTCGACTCCGAGGACCCGGGCTACTACAACCTGAAGGACGTCCAGTGGGCGATGCGGCTGACCAACTCCGGTGAGTTCATGCACGCCGCCCCGTGGTCGGTCAGCTCGCAGGGCAGGGCGAACGTCAGCCACGGCTGCACCGGCATGAGCACCACCGACGCCAAGTGGCTGTACGACCGGTCGCGCCGCGGAGACGTCGTGGAGTACGTCGACAGCCCGCGTCCGCTCGAGGACCGCAACGGCTGGACCGACTGGAACGTCCCGTGGACGACCTGGACGGCGGGTTCGGCGCTGCAGGCCGCCGCGGCCGATCAGCCCGCCGACGACGGCGTCGTCGACTGATCTGAGGGCGGTCTCCCAGGAGATCCCACCGAGCTGGCGCATCACCCCGGTCGTGACCCGGGTGATGCGCCAGCTTGCTGTGCGACGGGGACGACGGGGTGCCCGTTTCCGGTGTGACGCGCCCGGGCGGTGTCGCAGCACCGCACGTCGGGGGACGCGTGCCACCACAGACGGGGCCCAGAGCCGGGGGAGGGGCTGCGGGGCGTGCGGGGCGGTGTGGTTGGCCCTGGACATGAGAAGCCCCCGTCAGCGACGCTGACGGGGGCTTCTACGGGGCTTTGCGCGGTCTCAGTGGACCCGGGGGATACCCGTCTCCGACACGCCCTGGAACTCGTCGCCGAGCTCGACGGGGTGACCGTCGTGCTCTGCGAGGTGCTCCTCGGCGTGGTGGACCTCTTCGATCGACGGCTTGTCCACCGTGTCGCGGTAGTAGAACTCGCGGAGCCTGGCCCGCAGCTTCGCCTTGCGCGAGTGCGGAGCGGCGACGCCGTTCTTGTCGGTCTCGGCCGGAGCCTCGAGCACGGGGACACGGTCACGGGCGGTGAGTGTGTACTGCTCGGCGATCGGCAGGGGAGCGTGACGCTCCGAGAAGCCGCCGTCGGGCGAGCGCTCGATGACGCCGGTCTCGTAGCCGTGCAGGAGGCGGTTGTTGTCCGCCCGCTGCAGACCGATGCAGATGCGCTTGGTCACGATGAACGCGATGACCGGCGCCACGAAGAAGGCGATCCGGAAGATCTCCGTCAACACGTAGATGTCCATGTGCAGCTGGGTGGCGATGATGTCGTTGCCACCGGCAGCCCAGCCGACACCGTAGGCCGTCATGGCCGCGACGCCCAGCGCCGTGCGGACCGGGGCGTTGCGGGGACGCTCGAGCAGGTGGTGCTCGCGCTTGTCGCCGGTGATCCACTGCTCGATGAACGGCCACAGGGCCAGCGAGACGAACAGCAGGGTCAGACCGCCGACACCCGGGATGAAGACGTTCCAGCTCCAGGTGAAGCCCAAGAAGGTGCTCTCGAGACCGGGCATGAGCCGCACGACACCCTCGGAGAAGCCCATGTACCAGTCAGGCTGCGATCCGGCGGTGACCTCGGACGGGTTGTACGGTCCGTACGCCCACACCGGGTTGATCTGCAGCAGGGCACCCATCAGCGCCGTGAAGCCGAAGACGACGAAGAAGAATCCGCCGGCCTTGGCCGCGTACACGGGGAGCATCGGGTAGCCGACGACGTTGTTCTCGGTACGTCCGGGTCCAGGCCACTGCGTGTGCTTGTGGTAGACGAGCAGCAGCATGTGGGCACCGATGAGGCCGAGCAGCAGCGCCGGGATCAGCAGGATGTGCGCCATGTAGAGGCGCGGGATGATCTCGTCACCGGGGAACTCGCCACCGAAGATGAAGAACTCGAGGTACGAGCCGACCAGGGGGATCGAGCGGATGAGTCCGTCGACGAAGCGAAGTCCGGTGCCGGACAGCAGGTCATCGGGCAGCGAGTAGCCCGCGAATCCCTCGACCATGCCGAGCGACAGCAGGCCGACGCCGATGAGCCAGTTGATCTCACGCGGCTTGCGGTACGCGCCCGTGAAGAACACGCGCAGCATGTGCACCATCATCGAGGCGACGAACAGGGCCGCGGCCCAGTGGTGGATCTGGCGGATCAGCAGGCCACCGCGGATGTCGAACGAGATGTCCAGCGTCGACTTGTACGCCTGCGACATCTCCAGACCGTTGAACGGCAGGTAGGAGCCGTGGTACTCGACCTCGGCCATGCTGGGCTGGAACCAGAACGTCAGGAAGACGCCGGTCACCAGCAGGACGACAAAGCTCCACAGCGCGATCTCGCCGAGCATGAACGACCAGTGCTCGGGGAAGACCTTGCGCAGGTTCTTCTTGGCGACACCGGCCAGACCGAGCCGGTCGTCGAGCCAGCCGACGGGACCGGCGGCCTTCTTCCCGACGCCAGTTTCCTGGATCGGTGTGTACTCCTGCTCAGTCGTGCTCATGCCTTATCATCCAACTTCTTCTGGTCACGCGCGAGCTCGGGGTAGCTGGGACCGACGATTTCGGGGAAGTCGCTCATCGCGATCAGGTAGCCCTCGTCGTCCAGGCCGAGCGGCAGCTGGGGGAGCGGCCGGTGGGCGGGGCCGAAGATGACCTTGCCGTTGTCACCCAGGTCGTAGGTCGACTGGTGGCACGGGCACAGCAGGTGGTGCGTCTGCTGCTCCCACAGGCTGATCGGGCAACCCACGTGCGTGCAGATCTTGGAGTAGCACAAGATGCCGTCGACGCCCCAGTTCTCCTTGCCCTTGTCGGGCGTGACGTCCTCGGGGCGCATGCGCACGACGATGATCGCGGCCTTGGCCTTGACCGCCAGCAGCTCGGAGCCGTGCAGGACGGGGTCGCCGTCGGCGTTGGTCTCGTACACCACGGCGGGCTCGCCGTTGATGAGCTGTCCGACCTGGATGTCGGCCGGCTTGAGCGGAGTGCCGGTGACGTCGTTGACCAGGCGCATGCCCTTCTTCCAGACCGTGTGGCTCTGGCCGTGCGGAAGGGGACCGAGATCGCGCAGCAGGACGATCGCGGGCAGGCCCAGCAGGCCCATCGCGCCGAGCAGGCTGTTGCGGATCATCGGGCGCCGGCCGAAGCCGGACTCCTCGATGCCGGCGTTCAGGTCCTTCATGACCGCGACGCGGTCCTGCTCGGAGGACGCTGCCGGGTGCCGCATCTCGATCATCTCGTGATCGCCCATGAGCTTCTTGGCCCACTGGATGATGCCGACGCCGATGAGCAGCATGCCGCCGCCCAGCGTCACGCCGAAGGCGAAGTTCTGGGCCGACCAGCCCAGGAACGTCGCGTCGATGTCGATCGCGAAGTATGCGACGCAGAAGCCGAGGAACAGCAGGCCCGCGACGATGAACATCGCGGAGATCTGACGTGCCGTGCGCGTGGCCTCGGCCTCGTCGACGTCCTGCGGACGGTAGAGGTGCTCGGGAAGGCCCGGGTCCCTGATCGGCTCTGCGTCAGGGATCGGTTGCAGATCGTCGCTCATGCCTTCTTCTTCACTCTCGCTCCGTGCGCACCGATCCAGATCGCTGCGATGACCAGGCCACCGATGCCGATGACCCAGGTGAACAGTCCGTCGACGACCGGGCCGAGACCGCCGCCGCCGATACCGCCGTAGTTGGGCTGGTCCTGGACCTTCTTGACGTACGCGATGATGTTGCGCTTGTCCTCGGGCGTGATGACGTCGTCGGAGAACACGGGCATCTGCTGCGGGCCGGTGATCATGGCCTCGGCGATGTGCTTGGCCGAGACACCCTTCAGCGACGGGGCGTACTTGCCGTCGGGCATGGCGCCGCCGGCGCCGACGGAGTTGTGGCACGCCGTGCAGTTGGCGCGGAACAGCTCGCCACCCTCACGGATGTCAGCGGTGGTCGCCTTGTCGAGATCGGTGTAGTCGCTGCCGGGGATGGCCGGCCCGGGGGCCAGCGATGCGACGTACGCCGCGAGCTGGCGGGTCTCCTCGGCGTCGTACTCGGGCGCCTTGGCAGGAGCCTGCGGAGCAGTGCGCTTCATGGGCATGCGACCGGTACCGACCTGGAAGTCGACGGCGGCAGCGCCGACACCGACCAGGGACGGACCGTAGTTGCCGCCCTTTTGCGTCTCGATGCCGGTGGCGTTCTTGCCGTGGCAGCTCGCGCAGCCGATCAAGAACAGCTTGCGACCGGCTTCGACGTCATTGGCCGTGGCCTCTTGGGCCGTTGCCGGCTTCGGCGCGAACGCCGTGTACAACCCGCCGGCGACGACGAGTCCCAGCAGCAGCACGACGAGTCCGGCGAGTGGATGCCGGCGTCTGGTGGACAATTTCCGCACCGAGGACCTCATTCCTGGAAGTGGTGTGAGCGTACCTTCAGGTACGCCGAAAGAATTGGGTGGACCGAGACTTACTGGATGAGGTAGATCGTGGCGAACAGCCCGACCCACACGATGTCCACGAAGTGCCAGTAGTACGAGACGACGATGGCGGAGATGGCCTGCTCGTGCGTGAACTTGCGCGCCGCGAAGGTGCGGCCGATCACGAGCAGGAAGGCGAGCAGGCCGCCGATGACGTGCAGGCCGTGGAAGCCGGTGGCCAGGTAGAACAGGCTGCCGTAGGGAGAGCTGGCGATCGTGACGTGCTCGGTGACCAGGGTCGCGTACTCGGTGGCCTGGCCCGCGATGAAGATCGATCCCATGATGTAGGTCAGGACGAACCACTCACGCATGCCCCACTGGCCCACCTGGTACAGCTTGCCGCTGCGTCCGGGCTTGCCGCGCTCGGCGGCGAACACGCCGAACTGGCAGGTCAGCGACGACAGCACGAGGATCGTGGTGGTCGTGACGGCGAACGGGACGTCCAGCTTCGCGGTCTCCTGCGCCCACAGGTTGGGCGAGATGTTGCGAATGGTGAAGTACGCCGCGAAGAGCGCGGCGAAGAACATCAGCTCGCTGGACAGCCAGACGATGGTTCCCACCGTCACCATCGAAGGACGGCCTTCTTGGCCGTGGAGGCGGGATGCGGGAATCACGGAAGTAGTCGTCACGGCTTCATTATGTACGATCGCCTTGTGAGCGAGCACAAGCCCCTACGGGTCCTGGTCTACAGCGACGATCGTGAGGTCCGTGCTGCCGTCATGACAGCGCTCGGCGCTCGTCCCCACCCCGATCTTCCTGCCTTCGAGTACGTGGAGTGCGCGACCGAGCCGGTCGTCTTCCAGCGACTCGATGCGCGCGGCATCGACCTGGTGATCCTGGACGGCGAGGCGGCCCCCGCCGGCGGCCTGGGCATCGCCCGGCAGATCAAGGACGAGATCTACGAGGCTCCTCCCGTCCTGGTGCTGACCGGGCGACCGCAGGACGCGTGGCTGGCCACCTGGTCGCGTGCCGAGGCGGCCGTCTCGCATCCCATCGAGCCGATCCGACTGGCCGAGGCCGTCATCGAGCTCGCCCGCGGCGTCCTGCAGCCCGGCTGAGCGCCCGGTGACACCACAGACGTGGCCCGACGTCCTGACGACGCTCGTGGCCGGTCACGACCTCGATGCCCCGACGACGGTGTGGGCCATGGACCAGATCCTGGCCGGCTCCGCCACCGACTCCCAGATCGCCGGCTTCGCCGTTGCGCTGCGCTCCAAGGGCGAGACCGCCGAGGAGCTGCGCGGCCTCGCCGACGCGATGCTCGCGCGGGCCAACCGCCTCGACATCCCCGGACGCTTCGTCGACATCGTCGGCACCGGCGGCGACCGGTCCCGGACCGTCAACATCTCCTCGATGTCTGCCGTGGTCGCGGCCGGCAGCGGTGTGGGCGTCGTCAAGCACGGCAACCGCGCGGCGTCCAGCGCGAGCGGCACCGCGGACGTCTTCGAGGTGCTGGGCATCCGTCTGGACGTGCCGGCCGCCCGCATCCCCGACGTGTTCGCCCGCAGCGGCATCACGTTCTGCTTCGCACCGCTGTTCCACCCCTCCTTCCGCCACACCGCGGTGCCTCGCCGCGAGCTCGGCATCGCGACCCCGTTCAACTTCCTCGGCCCGCTGACCAATCCTGCGCAGCCGGCCGCCTCGGCCATCGGCTGTGCGGACGTCCGCATGGCACCGCTCATGGCCCAGGTGCTGGCCGGTCGCGGCCACGATGCCTTCGTGTTCCGCGGTGACGACGGCCTCGATGAGATAACGATCACCACGACGACCCAGGTGTGGGAGGTGTCGGAGGGGACGGTGACGCACAGCGTCCTCGACCCGACCGTGCTGGGCTTCGAGCTGGCGCCGCCGGCGAGCCTGGTCGGGGCCGATCCGGCGTTCAATGCCGATGTCTTCCGCCGGATCGTGGCCGGGGAGGTCTCCCCGGTACGGGACGCGGTGCTGCTCAACGCGGGTGCCGCGATCGCGGCGCACGCTGCCGAGGGCGGATCGCTGCGCGACCGCCTCGCCGCCGGCGTCGAGCGTGCGCGCACGTCGATCGACTCGGGAGCGGCCGCTGCGACCCTGGCCAAGTGGGCCGAGGCGACGCGAGAGCTCGCGGGCTGACGCTGGCCCTGACGTTTCTACCGCGACACGCCGGACGGGTCAGTCAAAACGTCAGGGCCAGCGGCAACGCGTGGCGGCTACAGGCCGATGCTGAAGGCGTCCTCGAGATCGTGCTGGCTGTAGGCGCGGTACGCGATCTGGGTCTGCGTCGACAGGACGCCGTCGACCTTGTTGAGCTGGTCGGCGACGACCGAGGACACGTCGTCGATGTCGCGGACGCGCACCATGGCCACCAGGTCGAGCTCGCCGGTGACCGAGTAGACCTCACTGACGCCGTCGATGTCGGCGATCCGCTCGGCGATCTCGGAGAGCTGCGCGACCTCGGCCTGGATGAAGACGATGGCGGTGATCATGTCTTGAGCGTACCCACCCGTGGCGCCTATCCGGGACGTTGAAGCTCCTGCCACGTCGAGCTGGCGTCCTCGAACGGGGTCAGGTGCCGGGCGGCGCTCTCCAGCGGGACGTGCCACGAGCCGCGGACCATCCGCAGCCCGGGGGAGCCGAGCCAGCGCAGCAGCGTCTCGGTCTCCTCGGCGGTCGCCGCGGGGATGGGGCCGAAGCCGCCGACCACGGTCTCGGCCGAGGCCACCAGCTCATCGACCCACGCCGTCGGGTGGACGCCGCGCGGCAGGACGCCCGCCGCGGCCAGGCGCCCGTAGCGGATGACGTGGACCTCCCAGCCGCCGCCGGGACGTGGCGCGGCGGCGACCAGCTCGTCGACGGACGTCAGCTCACGCAGGCGCTGCGTCCGCACGACCGCCCGCAGGAAGGAGGTCAGCCGGTCACGCCACACGGCGGCGTCCTCGAAGCGCTCGGACCGGGCCAGGTCGACCATGTGCTGGCGGATCGACGTCACCAGGTCGGCCGGATCGGCGATCATGGCCCGGCGCACCCGCTCGACCTCGGCGGCGTACTCGCCGGCGTCGGCCGATCCGTCGCACGGCGACAGGCAGTGCCCCATCTCGGCCAGGGCACAGGGCGACTTGCGTGACCTGAGCGCCAGACGTGGGGTGCACTGGCGGATGCGGAACGAGTCGTGCAGCGCCGTCAGGGCTGCCTCGGCCGCGGGGCGGCCACGGAACGGACCGATGTAGTCGGCGTCGTCGTCCAGGATCGTGCGGACGATCGACAGACGCGGCCACGGCTCTCGGGTCAGCTTGAGCCAGGTGAGTCGGTCGGGGAACTTCGAACGCCGGTTGTACGGCGGGCGGTGCTTGCCGATGAGGCGCAGCTCGCGGACCTGGGCCTCCAGGGCCGTGGCGCAGACGACCGCGTCGATGCGTTGCGCGAGCATGACCATCTCACCCATGCGGGTGCGGGTCTCGGCCTTGGTGAAGTACGAGCGGGCGCGCACGCGCAGGTTTCGGGACGTGCCGACGTACAGGATGGAGTCGCGGGCGTCGCGAAAGAGGTAGACGCCGGGCGCCTCGGGCAGGTGGTCGGCGAGGTGACGCTTCTTGCGCTGCTCCGGCTTGACCTTGGAGGTGTACGTCGACACCTCCTCCAGCGTCGTCACGCCCAGCGGGCCGAGCCGCTCGAACAGCGCGTGCAGGACGTCGACGGTCGCGCGCGCGTCGGACAGGGCGCGGTGATTGGGGGTCGTGGTGGCGCTGAACGCCGCGGCCAGCGTCGACAGCTTGCAGTTGGGCACCTCCTCGCGGCTCAGGACCCGGCGGGCCAGGACCGCGGTGTCGAGCGTCTCGAAGCCCGGCCACGGGATCCCGAGGATCCGGGCGTCGTGCTTGAGGAAGCCCACGTCAAACGGGGCGTTGTGCGCGACCAGCACCGTCCCGCGGGCGAACTCCAGGAAGCTCGGCAGCACCTCGGCGATCCGGGGGGCGTGCACGACCATCTGGTCGGTGATGCCGGTCAGCACGGTGATGAACGCCGGGATCAGCTCATCGGGGTTGACCAGGGACTGGAACTCGCCCAACACCTCGCCGCCACGGACCTTGACCGCCCCGATCTCGGTGATCTTCGAGCCCTTGGCGGCCGAACCTCCCGTCGTCTCCAGGTCGACGACACAGAACGTGACATCGGCCAGCTGACGGCCCAGCTCATCGAATGATCCCTGCACTGCTTCCACGCCGCACAGATTAGGTGGGGCCGCCGACAGTCCGGCCGGGCACGGGCTCACGGGGCTTTTTGTCCGACGCCGCTCCTAGTGTCGTCGACGTGCCCGGACGACCGGGCCCACCCGGCACAGGAGGTGCATGACCATGAACGAGCACGACACCCATCCCACCGACTCGGTGGTCGTCGATTGCGATCGCTGTCTCGTCCGCGGGCCCAGCGCCTGCGGCGACTGCGTCGTGACGTTCCTGCTCGGCGCACCGCCGGCCGGCATCCAGATCGACGCCGAGGAGATGGCCGCGCTCGGCGTGCTGTCCGATGCGGGCCTGACGCCACCGCTGCGCCTGGTGACCCCGGTCGCCGGTCCCGAGACACAGGCCGGCTGAGGCTCCCACTGTTTGAACTGACCCCTCGCTGCACCTACAGTGACTCCTTGTGCGTTCGGTGAACGCCGCCGTCCAGGCGGTGTCGAGCGCACCGTCGAGTCACCGCAGCCATGGGGAAGATGTCTGGGGTGAACCGGGGAACCACGTAAGTGGGGTGAATCGGGCTCGTCGGTCTGCAGTTGGGACCGTCCAGTCCGTAGGGCAATCCACGGCCCGAACCCGTCAGCTCACCCGGTAGACGTCGAGGATGTAGGAGAACTACGTGCGGATGCCACGTGTCCCGGCGATCGCTGCGAGCCTCGTGCTGGCTGCCGGTCTGATGGCCCTCCCGGCCGCCCAGGCCGAGCCCAAGATCACGGTCAAGGACGTCGAGGCGGCCTTCAACAAGGTCGAGGCGGTCAACGAGCAGGTCAACCAGCTGGGTGTGCAGGTCAAGCAGACCCAGGCCGAGATCGACGACATCTCGTCCGACATCAAGCGGGTGATGACCACGTACTCGGCGCAGAAGGCCGAGCTGAGCGGCGCCATCGTCCAGCAGCAGCTCGATGCCCCCCTGGGGCCGACGGCGAATCTGCTCACCAGTGAGAACCCGGACCAGTTCCTGGCCGGGCTCGGCGCCGTCCGCGCCCTCAACAACACCCGCGCCGACGCGCTGGCGCAGTTCGGCGAGACCAGCAAGGAGCTGCGCAACCGTCGCGCCCAGCTGAAGGACCGCAAGCAGGACCTGGCCGAGGCCACCAAGGAGGCCGGCGCCAAGCGGGCCGAGGTCCGCAAGAAGTACGAGGCGGCCAAGGCCGAGCTCGCGCGCCTCGACGCCGCCGAGCAGGCCAAGTTCAACCAGAGCAACACCGACGTGACCGATGTCGACGTCGATCCCAAGGCCGGTGGACGCGCGAAGGCCGCGCTGGCCTTCGCGATGTCCCAGATCGGCGATCCGTACGTCTACGGCGGCACGGGCCCCAACGGCTGGGACTGCTCGGGACTGGTCATGAAGTCGTGGGCCGCGGCAGGGGTCTCCATCCCGCGCGTGGTCGGGCCGCAGATCGCCGCCGGCCGCGCCGTGCCGATGGACCAGCTGCAGCCGGGCGACATCGTCGCGTACGGCGACATGTCGCACGACGGTCTCTACCTCGGCAACGGCCGCGTCGTGCACGCCCCGCGGCCCGGCAAGACCGTGGAGATCACCAGCCTGAGCGGGTTCACCCGCGCGGCTCGGGTTGGCTGAGCGCCGACTACGGCCGTCGCCCAATGTGGCGGCGGCCCTGGTTCTGGCTGTCCTGGCCGGCGCGATCCTGCTGTGGCAGCGGCCCTGGGTGGGTGAGCCCGACCCCGGCGCCGGTGCGGTGTCGCTGCCGGCCGATGCCCGGTCACGGCTGACCGCGCAGCTGCGCGAGATGTCCCGGGCGTCCTCGCAGGACGCGTTCGTCGCAGCGGCCGGTGACCTGCCGGCAGCGCAGGCCTTCGCCAAGCGCACGTGGCGCGCGATGCAGTCGGTCGCGATGCCGGGAGCGACCTTCCGCTACGTCAGCGGGGGAGAGGTGGCGGACCGGGCCGACGGATCGGCCGCGGCGAGCGCCGAGGTGTCGTGGCAACCGTCCCCGGGATCGGGGCTGGACCCGGCGGCGACGTACCGCTCGACGGTCGAGCTACGGGTCCGTCCCGAGGCCGACGGCACCTTGTCGGTGGTCGGAGCCGCGCAGGTCGCCGGCCAGGTGCCGATCTGGCTGATCGGCGACGTCGCGGTGGACGATGGCGCCGGACGCACCGTCGTGCGCGTCGACGGCGGTGGCTCCCTGCCGCTCGAGGACATGGCGACGACCGCACGGGCTGCGGTCGAACGGGTCCTGCCCGGTGTGGACGGACGACTCACGATCATCTCACCGCGTACGCGTGCGCAGATGGCCGCGATCGTGGGGCAGGAGAGCGATGCAGTGGCCCAGATCGCTGCCATCACGACCGGGCTCGACGGGGACCCGGCCGCGGGTCAGCCGGTGGTGGTCCTGAACCCGACGGTCTTCGCCACGATGGACCGTCGCGCCGCCCAGGTCGTCCTGACCCATGAGGCGACCCATGCGCTGACGACCGCCGTCGGCACCACCGGTGCCAACTGGGTCGTGGAGGGATTCGCCGACTTCGTGGCCCTGCGTGACGACACCGCGCCGCTGTCGGTGAGCGCCGGGCAGGCCCTGGCCGACGTGCGCGCCGGGCGGGTGCCCGAGGGTCTGCCCGCCGATGCGGACTTCTCCTCCACCGGGCACGGCCTCGGCGCGCTGTACGAGTCGACCTGGATGATCTTCCGCCTGTTGGCGCGGGACCACCCCGACAGCGATCTCGTCGCGTTCTACCAGCAGGTCGTCGGCGGTGAGCCGGTCGACCGCGCGCTGCAGTCGACGTTCGGGCTCACCGCCGACGAGCTGACGGCGCGGTGGCGGGACTACCTGACGAAGAGCGCCTCGACGACGTCGTGAAAGTCGCGCAGGACGGCGCTGCGCTTGACCTTGAACGACGGCGTCAGGTAGCCGTTCTCCTCGGTCCAGTCCTCGGGCAGGATCTTGAACTTGCGGATCGACTCGGCCTTGGACACCTGGGTGTTCGCCTCGTCGATCGACTTCTGCACCTCGGCCAGGAGCTCGGGGTCGTCCAGGCTGCCGGTCCAGGTCTCGGCGTCGATGGTGATCAGCGCGGCGATGAAGGGCTTGCCGTCACCGACCACGAGGCACTGGCTCACCAGTGCGTGGGCGCGGACCCGATCCTCCAGGACCGCAGGAGCGACGTTCTTGCCGCCCGCGGTCACGATGATCTCCTTCTTGCGGCCCGTGATGCGGATGTAGCCGTCCTCGTCGATCTCGCCGAGATCGCCGGTCGCGAACCAGCCGTCGGCGTCGAGCACCTCCGCCGTGGCCTCCGGGTTCTTCCAGTAGCCGTGGAACACCTGCGGCCCGCGGAAGCTGAGCTCGCCGTCCTCGGCGACGCGGACCTCGGTGCCGGCGAACGGCTTGCCGACCGTGCCGAGCCGCATGTCGCTGGGACGGTTGGCGCACAGTGCGGCGGTGGTCTCGGTCAGGCCGTAGCCCTCGATGATCGTGACGCCGATGCCCCGGTAGAAGTGGGCCAGGCGCTCACCCAGCGGCGCTCCACCGGAGATCGCGAACTCGGTGCGACCGCCCAGCGCGTCGCGCAGCTTGCCGTAGACGAGCTTGTCGAACAGGGCGTGACGCGCCCGCAGGAGGACGCCGGGCTTGCCGCCGTCGAGCGCCCGGCTGTAGCTGATCGCGGTCTTTGCGGCCCGATCGAAGATCTTGCCCTTGCCGTCGGCGTAGGCCTTGCCGCTGGCGGTGTTGAAGACCTTCTCGAACACCCGGGGGACGCCCAGCACGAAGGTCGGCTGGTAGGTGCCCAGGTGGGTGACCAGGTCCTTGACGTCGGCGGTGTGGCCGAGCTTGGACCCCGACCGGATCGCGCCGACCTCGATGATGCGGGCGAACACGTGGGCCAGCGGGAGGAACAGCAGGGTGGAGGCGCCCGGCACGAACATCTCCGGCAGCTCGGTCAGACAGGCGTTCAGCTCGTACCGGAAGTTGCCGTGGGTCAGCTGGCAGCCCTTGGGGCGTCCGGTGGTGCCCGAGGTGTAGATCAGGGTCGCCAGGGTGTCGCTGGTCAGGGCCGAGCGGCGCTTCTCCAGCTCCTCGTCGGTGACGTCGGTCCCGAGTGCGCGCAGCACGTCCAGGCCGCCGGTGTCGATCGTCCACACCTGACCGAGATCGGGTGCGTCGCCTCGTGCTTCCTCGACGCGGCCGAGGTGTCCTTCGTTCTCCACGACCGCGGCCACGGCCCCGGAGTCGGACAGGATCCAGGAGATCTGGGAGGCGGAGGACGTCTCGTAGATCGGCACCGTGACGGCGCCGGTCCACCAGATCGCGTAGTCCACGACGGTCCACTCGTAGCGCGTCTTCGACAGCAGGGCCACGCGGTCGCCCGCTGCCACGCCCGCGCCGATCAGGCCCTTGGCCACGGCGATGATGTCGCGGTGGAACTCACCGAGCGTCACGTCGACCCACGAGTCCCCGACCATGCGGGCCAGCGCGATGTCTTCGGAGTGCTCCGGGAGGCGGTCCAGGATGTCTTCGCTGAGGTTGCCCAGATCGGGCGTCGGGTGCGATGTCACGTAGGCACGGTACTCCGGACCGCTGTGTGTGATCCCCAGGGGCCGGGGCGCCACGGGGTCGCAGCGCCCGACGCGGGCATCGGCTGGGTGAGCCACTAGCATGGTGGCTCACGCGGGAGCCGGGGACGAGGAGGGCTGAATGGCTCGCACCACGAGCGACATCGTCATCGATGCCCCGGCCGATCAGATCATGGCCGTGATCGCTGATTTCTCCGCGTATCCCGTGTGGGCGACCGGCGTCAAGACCGCCGACGTCGTCGCGACCGCGGACGATGATCGCGCGCGTCAGGTGCACTTCGTGCTCGACGCCGCGCCGATCCGCGACGAGTACGACCTGGCCTATGTGTGGGACGCCGACCGCACGGTCTCCTGGCGGCTGGCCGAGCCCGGCTCGATGCTGACCTCGATGGACGGCGCCTATGTCCTCGAGCCGCTCGACGGGGCACGGACCCGGGTCACCTACCAGCTGTCCGTCGACGTGTCGGTGCCGCTGCTCGGCATGCTCAAGCGCAAGGCCGAGAAGGTCATCATCGACACCGCCCTCAAGGGGTTGAAGAAACAGGTCGAGGCCTCGTGAGCGCGCCGGGACCGGAGAATCCACCGCCGCTCGACGACGAGCCGGTCGGCTCGATCGCCGAGGAGGCGTTCAAGCTGTTCGACGCCATGACCGGCTCCGCGACCGACGAGGCGGCCCAGCACCAGTGCAGCACCGCATGGTGCCCGGTGTGCCGCGTCGCCGGACTCGTCCGTGAGCATCCCGAGGCGATCGCCTCCGTCACCACCTCGGCAACCGCCCTGGTCCGCTCCGTGCGGAACCTCGTCGACCAAGCCCTCACCCCGCAGGAGAAGCAGTGACCCTCGCCATCGGCGTCGACATCGGCGGCACGAAGATCGCGGCCGGCCTGGTGTCGGAGACCGGACAGATCCTCGACTCCGTCGAGGAGCCCACCCCGGAGGACGCGAGCGCGATCCCGGTCGCCGTCGCCGATCTCGTGGAGCGGCTGACCGGGGAGCAGGATGCGGTGGGCATCGGCATCGGTGCCGCCGGATTCGTCGGCGAGGACCGGCAGACCGTCCGCTTCGCCCCCAACATCGACTGGCGCGAGGAGCCGCTGGGCCAGCGGGTGCAGTCACTCGTGAAGCTGCCGGTCGTGGTGGAGAACGACGCCAACGCCGCCGCGTGGGGCGAGTTCAGCTTCGGTGCCGGTGAGGACACCGACGACGACCTGCTGCTCATCACGGTCGGCACCGGCATCGGCGGCGGCATCGTGCACCACGGGCAGCTGTACCGCGGCGGATTCGGCGTGGCCGCCGAGATCGGCCACATGCGCATCGTGCCCGACGGCATCTTGTGCGGCTGCGGTCAGCGGGGCTGCTACGAGCAGTACGGCAGCGGCAGCGCGCTGGTGCGTGACGCCCGCGAGCGGGTGCTGAACGAGGACCCGCGGGCCGGCGCGATAGCGGCGCTCGGCGGCGGCGACCCGTCCCGCATCACAGGTCAGGAGCTGACCAAGCTCGCGAAGGACGGTGATCCGCTGGCGGTGGAGCTGTTGACCGAGCTCGGCCGGTGGATCGGCGAGGGCGCCGCGGTGCTGGCGACGATCCTCGACCCCAGCGTCATCGCGATCGGCGGCGGCGTGGCCGCCGCGGGCGACCTGGTGCTGGCCAGCGTCGTGGAGGCGTTCGAGACGCACCTGCCGGCACGTGCTCACCGTCCCCAGGCGTCGCTGCGCCTGGCCACCCTGGGCAACGAGGCCGGCATCATCGGGGCCGCGGATCTCGCCCGCGTCGAGCCGGTCTGATGGTCGTCTCGCTGGGGATCGACATCGGCGGCACCAAGATCGCCGCGGGCATCGTCGACGCCGACGGCCGGGTGCTGGACCGGGTGAGGCGGGACACCCCCACGACCGACCCGCTGCAGGTCATCGACGCGATCGCCGACATCACCGAGCTGTTCCGCAAGGAGCACCACATCCGGGCCATCGGCATCGGCGCGGCGGGATTCGTCGACGCCACCCAGTCCACGGTGCTGTTCGCGCCGCACCTGGCCTGGCGGCACGAGCCCCTGCGTGATGCCGTCGCACGACGAACCCGCCTGCCGGTGCTGGTCGACAACGACGCGAATGCGGCCGGCTGGGCGGAGTGGCGCTTCGGCGCGGCGCAGAACGAGACCGATCTGGTGCTCATCACGCTCGGCACCGGGATCGGCGGCGCCCTGGTCATCGACGGGCAGCCGTACCGCGGCAAGTTCGGCATCGCCGGGGAGTTCGGCCACATGCAGGTCGTGCCCGGTGGGCTGTCGTGCCCGTGCGGCAACCGGGGGTGCTGGGAGCAGTACGCCAGCGGACGGGTGCTGACGCGTCGCGCCCGCGAGGCCGCGGACGACGGCACGCCCTTCGGCGTCGAGCTGCTGTCCGACGCGGGTGGAGACGTGCTGGCCATCGGCGGCGCACACGTCACCGCACATGCCCGCAGGGGCAATAAGGAGGCCATGGCCTGGATCGCCGACGTCGGCGACTGGCTGGGGGTCGGCATCGCGAACCTGGCCGCCGCCCTGGACCCGGGCACCTTCGTGATCGGCGGCGGGGTCAGTGACGCGGGGGAGCTGTTGCTCGCGCCGACCCGCGCGGCGTTCTCGCGGACGCTGACCGGTCGGGGCTACCGCGCCGAGGCGCGGATCGTCCAGGCCCACCTGGGGCCCGAGGCCGGGCTGATCGGCGCAGCCGACATGGCCAGGCTCACAGCACGGCGCCGTCGTCCGGCCAGTCCCGGCGCGAGGGCCCGTGTTCGGGCAGCTGCAAGAACAGGTAGATCGCCGCGGCCACGAAGATGAGCGCGGCACCGGCGACGAGCGACCTGGCGAGGTACACGTGCGCGACCGTCGCCCCCACGAGCAGCAGCGGGGCACCGATCACCCCGACCCACGCCAGCAGGACGCCACGGCGACGGGGGATCAGCGACGTGGGCTCGACGCGGCGGTAGAACGGCTCCTCGGTCTCGGCCGGTTCGGCCTCGTCGGAGGCCCACCGCAGGGCGTCCGGATCGGGCCGGGGCGACGGCACCGGGTCGATCGGCTCGTCGGGGAAGGACAGGTCCAGGTCGAGACCCTCGACGATGCGGTCGAAGTCGTCGCGGTCGTCCTCACGATCGCTCATGCGCTGCTCCCGGGTGCTCGGCGGGCAGGTGCTCGGCCAGGAAGACATCGGTGCGCGAGAAGATCAGCGGGGCGTCGTGGTCCAGCGTCGCGACGTGGAAGCTGTTGTCCAGCGTGACGTCCTCGACGACGGTGGACGAGAGACCGTCCAGGATGATCCGGCGCGAGGTCTCGTCAACGACGTGGTCGTCGGTGGAACGGAAGAACAGCAGCGGCTGGGTGACCGTGGGCAGCGCCGCGCGCACGTCCTTCCACATCTTCAGCTGCGAGGCCAGCGCCTTCAGCGGTGTCCGGTCGTAGCCGATCTCGTCCTGCCCGGGCATCTTGATGTCGTTGCCGATGCCCGGCATCGAGGGGATGACCCACTGCAGCGCGGGGACGAGCTTGACGTCGAACCGCTTGACGTTGACCGCCGGGTTGACCAGCACGAGCGCGTCCACGTCGGACGGGCGCTGCTGGGCCAGGCGCAGGGCGAGGCACCCACCCATCGACAGCCCGGCCACGGCGACCCGGTCGCAGCGGGAGCGCAGGTCGGTCAGGGCGGTGTCGAGCTCGTCGTACCAGTCCGTCCAGCGGGTCCGGTTCATGTCCTGCCAGGTCGTCCCGTGCCCGGGGAGGCGAGGCACCCGGACGGTGTGGCCGCGCTCGGCGAGGTGCCGGGCCCATGGAGTCATGGACGCCGGCGAGCCGGTGAAGCCGTGACTGAGCAGGACACCGGTGCTGCCACCGTCTGCAGCAAAGGGTTCGGCTCCGGGCCGCGGCGTGGAGGTCATGTCCTCATCATCCATCATGACCTGTGACCCTGCGTAGCATCGTGCGAAACCGGTGCCGTTCGGAGTAGGGTCGGGCCGTGTTCTATTGGTTCTTGAAGTTCCTCGCGCTGGGTCCGTTGCTCAAGCTGATCTTCAGACCATGGGCGGAGGGCACGGAGAACGTGCCCAAGGAGGGTGCCGTCATCCTGGCGAGCAACCACCTGTCCTACAGCGACTGGCTGTTCATGCCGCTGGTGATCCCGCGGCGGGTGACCTTCGTGGCCAAGGCCGAGTACTTCGAGGGATCCGGCCTCAAGGGCTGGCTGCAGAAGACCTTCTTCTCCGGTGCCGGTCAGGTGCCGATCGATCGCACGAGCGGGTCCGCGGCGGCGGGGGCCATCAAGACGCAACTGCGACTGCTGCGCGACGGCGAGGTGTGCGGCATCTACCCGGAGGGCACCCGCTCGCACGACGGCAAGCTCTACCGCGGACGAACGGGCGTCGCGCGGCTCGCGCTGGAGGCCGGTGTGCCGGTCATCCCGCTGGCCGTCATCGGCACCGATGTCGTGGCGCCCCCCGGCAAGGTGTTCGGCCGCTTCGCCCGTCCCGGCGTCCGGTTCGGCAAGCCGCTGGACTTCAGCCGCTACGAGGGACTGCAGGACGACCGCTACATCCTGCGGGCCATCACTGACGAGATCATGTACGAGATCATGCGCCTGTCCGATCAGGAGTACGTCGACCTGTACGCGCCGGACGCCAAGAAGCGCGACCAGGCCCGCGAGAAGGAAGCTGCCAAGCAGGCCGCCCAGGAGGCGGCCCGCGCCGAGTCCGACGAGGTGTGGCAGGAGATTCGTCCGCAGTAGGCACGATTCCACCGAGAGGGAGATCACGATGCGCGTCGGAATGCTCACCGGGGGAGGAGACTGCCCCGGACTCAATGCGGTCATCCGGGCCGTCGTGCGCAAGGGGGTCACGGCGTACGGGCATGACTTCATCGGCTTCCGGGACGGCTGGCGCGGCCCGCTGGAGAACGACACCATGGCCCTGGGCATCGAGCAGGTGCGCGGCATCCTGCCCCGTGGCGGCACGATCCTGGGCTCGTCGCGGACCAATCCCTTCGCGATCGACAACGGCGTCGAGCAGATCAAGGACAACCTGGCCGCCAACGGCTGCGACGCCCTGATCGCGATCGGCGGCGAGGACACGCTGGGGGTGGCGACGCGGCTGGCCGATCTGGGGGTGGACGTGGTGGGCGTCCCCAAGACGATCGACAACGACCTGTCCGGCACCGACTTCACCTTCGGCTTCGACACCGCGGTCAACATCGCGACCGAGGCGATCGACCGGCTGCACACGACGGCCGAGTCCCACCACCGGGTGCTGGTGGTCGAGGTCATGGGCCGGCACGCGGGATGGATCGCGCTGCACAGCGGAATGGCCGGCGGCGCCAACATCATCCTGATCCCCGAGCGGCCGTTCGACATCGAGCAGGTGTGCGCGCAGGTGGAGAGCCGTTTCGCGACCCACTACGCGCCGATCATCGTGGTCTCCGAGGGCGCCGTGCCGGTCGAGGGCGGCGACATGTCGCTGGCCAGCGGCGAGAAGGACGCCTTCGGGCACGTGCGGCTCGGCGGCATCGGCGACCGGCTGGCCGCCGAGATCGAGCGCCGCACCGGCAAGGAGGCGCGGGCCGTCGTGCTGGGCCACGTGCAGCGCGGCGGGACGCCGACGGCCTTCGACCGGTGGCTCGCGACCCGGTTCGGGCTGCACGCCATCACCGCGGTGCACGAGGGGGACTTCGGCACGATGATGGCTCTGCGCGGCACCGAGATCGTCCGGGTGCCGCTGTCCGAGGGCACCGACCAGCTCAAGACCGTCCGCGCCGACCTCTACGAGGAGGCCGAGGTGTTCTTTGGGTGAGCCAAGCGAGCTCTGCGAGCGCGCGCGAACCCAGGTCGAGCGTGACACGCGCGGAGCGCGTCCCGCTGTCGAGGCCAGGTGAGCGATCCGGCTCGGCAGGCTCACCGCCGCGCCCGCGTCTCACATGGCTCGACCTGTCATCGGGGCCTCGCGCCGCGCGCGTATCCTTGGGCCGTGAACATCCCCAGCCTTGACGACCTCCATGCGATCGGCGCTGCCCAGCAGCCCACGTATGTCGACCAGTCTGCCCGCGACGCCGCGGTGCAGAAGCTGCGGAAGATGCCCCCGCTGGTGTTTGCGGGGGAGTGCGATGCACTCCGTGACCGGCTCGCCGAGGTGGCGCAGGGCAAGGCGTTCCTGCTGCAGGGTGGCGACTGCGCCGAGACCTTCGAGGGCGTGACGGCCGAGAACGTGCGCAACAAGCTGCGCGTCCTGCTGTCGATGGCCGTCGTGCTGACGTACGCGGCCAGCGTGCCGGTGGTCAAGGTCGGCCGGCTGGCCGGCCAGTACGCCAAGCCCCGCTCGAGCGACACCGAGACGCGCGACGGCGTCACGTTGCCGGCGTACCGCGGCGATGCGGTCAACGGCTTCGACTTCACGCCCGAGTCCCGCGCCCACGACCCGCAGCGGCTCGTCGACGTCTACAACGCATCGGCCGCGACGCTGAACCTGGCGCGCGCCTTCACGACCGGTGGCTACGCCGATCTGCGTCAGATGCACGCGTGGAACACCGACTTCGTCAAGAGCAGCCCGGTGCGCGAGCGCTATGAGCGCATCGGCGCCGAGATCGACCGAGCCCTGGCGTTCATGGACGCCATCGGCGTCGATCCGGAAGAGTTCCACACCGTCGACTTCTTCTCCTCGCACGAGGCGCTGGTCCTGGAGTACGAGCACGCGCTGACCCGCATCGACTCGCGCACGCAGCAGCCGTACGACGTGTCGAGCCACTTCGTGTGGATCGGCGAGCGCACCCGCCAGCTCGACGGCGCACACGTCGAGCTGCTCAGCCGCATCGCGAACCCGATCGGCGTGAAGCTGGGCCCCACCACGACGGCCGATGACGCGATCGCGCTGTACGAGAAGCTCAACCCCGACCGCATCCCCGGCAAGGTCAGCTTCATCACCCGCTTCGGCGCCGGCAAGATCCGTGACGGCCTGCCGAACCTGGTCGAGAAGGTCACCGCGGCCGGCATCGAGGTGGCGTGGATCTGCGATCCGATGCACGGCAACACCTTCGAGACCAGCAACGGGTACAAGACCCGTGAGTTCGACGACGTCATCGACGAGGTCCGTGGCTTCTTCGAGGTGCACCGCGCGCTGGGCACCTGGCCCGGCGGCCTGCACGTCGAGCTGACCGGCGATGACGTCACCGAGTGCGTCGGCGGCGGCGCCAAGCTCTCGGCCGAGGACCTCACCCACCGCTACGAGACCCTGTGCGACCCGCGCCTCAACCGCGCCCAGTCGCTCGAGCTGGCCTTCCTCGTCGCCGAGATGCTCGCCGGTCGCTGACCTCGGTCGCGCCGGAAACGACGGACGCCGTGCAGCCGCCCCTCAGGGGGCAGCCGCACGGCGTTCGTCGTGTGGGGGTCAGATCGGTGAGATCGTGACGGTCGCGCCGCGCTTGGCCTTCTCGCCGCCGTTGGGGCTCTGGCCCTGGATCGTGTAGTTGCCCGCACCGGGGAACCACAGCGCCCGCACCTTGAACCCGGCGGCCTCCAGGGCCGCCCGCCCGTCAGACTTGCTCATGCCGATGACCGAAGGAATGGGGATCTCCTCGGGGCCCTTGGAGACCGACAACGAGATCGTGTCGTTCTTGAAGCCCGTGCCCTGGGAGGGTGACTGGGACACGATGCGTCCCTCGGGGACGGAGTCGCTGAACGTCTCGGACGTCGACACCTTGAAGCCGGCGGCCGCGAGGGCCTTGCGTGCCGCGTCGAGGGGATCGCCGGTGTGGTCGGTGATCTTGATGGGCTTGCGGCCCTTGCTGACCAGCACGTTGACCGCGGTGCCGCGCTTGAGCTCGTCGGTGGACGTCACGCCATCGGCCTTGACGATGCGGCCCTCGTCGATCTTCTCGTCGAAGACCTGCTTCTGCTCGCCCAGGACCAGGTCCTGCTCGGCGAGGGCGGCCGTGGCCTCCTCGACCGTCATGCCCTTGAGGTCGCCCTTCGGGATGAACACCCGGTCCGGCCCCTTGGACACCACGGCCTCGATCGTCCCGCCGGGCAGGATCTTGGCGCCCGGGTCCGGGTCGGTGCTGATGATCGTGCCGGCCAGGACCGTCTCGGAGAAGTCGCGCTTTTCTACCTTGAACGTGAAGCCGGCGGCCTCGGCGTTCTCCTTGGCGACGGTCTCGGAGCTGTTGACCAGGTACGGCGTCTCGTCGTACCGCAGGTCGGTGAAGTACCAGGTCAGGCCGCCGGCCAGCACGGCCAGCAGCAGAGCGAGGATCAGCAGGGTGCGCCCGCGGCGCGAGTGGGGCTTGCTCGCGGCCTGGCCGTACTGCGCGCGGCTCATCGGCGGGTCGAGGCCCAGCGGCTTGGCGGCGCCGCCGGCCGGGGGGACCGGCGGATCGGTGACGCCGCTGCTCCACTCCATGGTGTGCTCGGAGCTGGCTGCGGTGGATGTCGTCAGTGCCGTCGCGGAGGCGGACGCGGCTGCGCCGGCCGGGATGCGGGGAACGGCGACGGTGGGGGAGTCGGCGTCCTCGTCGACGCGCCCGCCCGGCAACAGGTCGGCCACCAGCTCGGGATCATCGGCCAGCCCGGCCTGCAGGGCGCGCTGGACCGAGCGGACCTGCTGCAGCATGACCCGCGCATCGGTCGACCGCTGGTCGCGGTCGCGGACGGTGGCCCGGGCGACCAGGGCGTCGACGTACGGGGGGATGCCGGGCTCGAGGTCCGACGGGGGACCGATGTCCTCGTGCACGTGCTTGTAGGCCACCTGGATCGGTGAGTCGCCCGAGTGCGGCTTGAAACCGGTGAGCATCTCGTACAGCATCGCGCCGCACGCGTAGACGTCCGAGCGGGCATCGGCACCGTCGTTCGTGACGATCTCGGGGGCCAGGTACGACACCGTGCCGATCAGCGTGCCGCCGGTCGCGGTGGTCGCGGCGCTGACCGCACGAGCCAGGCCGAAGTCGGCGACCTTGACCTCGCCGTCGGGGGTGATGAGGACGTTCTCGGGCTTCACGTCGCGGTGGATGATGCGGGCCGCGTGCGCGGCCGACAGCGCGATGAGGACCTGCTCGAGCAGCTCGAGCGCGCGGTAGGGCGCCATGGGCGCCTCTTGGCGCATGAGATCGCGCAGGGTGTGGCCCGGCACGTACTCCATGACCAGATAGGTCACCTCGCCGTCGGTGCCCTGGTCGAAGACCGACACGACATTGCGGTGGTTGAGCTTGGCAGCGGACTTCGCCTCACGGACGAAGCGCTGGGTGAACTGCTGGTCGTCGCCGAGACCGCGGTGCATGACCTTGATCGCGACCTCGCGGTCGAGTCGCTGGTCGGTCGCCTTGAAGACGCTCGCCATGCCGCCGCGCGCAATGCGCTCGCCGATCAGGTAGCGCTCGTTGAGGACACTACCGACGAGGGCTTCGTCGCCCGTCAATGCCACGCCAGCCCTCCCTCGTCACGCAGCGGACCCACAGCGGGCCCTCACGCATTCTAGTGACTCTCCCACACGGCCCCGTGACCAGCACGGATGCGGGTTGGTTCAGCGCGTCCGGCGGGTCGCGGTCAGTGCCAAGGGGCCCAGCACGGCCGGCGCCACGCCGCCGATGCGCTCGATCGCGGCATCGGCCTCGTCCTCGAGCCGGGAGATGTCGGCCTCCACGGCCTCCCAGGCGCCGCAGGCGCGGATCAGGTCGGTGATCGGGCCGACGCCCTCGGCCGTGCCGAGTGCTTCGGCCAGCAGGGCGCGTCCTGCGTCGTCGGTCAGCTCCTGGGTCCGCGCGATGAGCACCGTGCGCTTGCCCTCGCGCAGGTCGTCGCCGGCAGGCTTGCCGGTCACGGAGGGATCGCCGAACACGCCCAGCACGTCATCGCGCAGCTGGAATGCCTCGCCGAGGGGGAGTGCGACGTCGGACAGGGCCCGGATCAGCGTCTCGTCGGCGCCGGCGAGGGCTGCGCCGATGTGCAGGGGACGTTCGACGGTGTACTTGGCGGACTTGAACCGGACGACCCGCATGGCCTCGGCGACCGACAGGGTCGCCCGGGTCTGGCCGACGACGTCCAGGAACTGTCCGGCGACGACCTCGGTCTTGCACAGGTCGAGGTAGGCCAGCGCGGCCGGCACCGTCGGCAGGCGGCTGGTGCGGAACATCTCGTCGCACCACGACAGCATCAGATCGCCGAGCAGGACGGCCGCCGAGACGCCGAACCCGGCGGGATCGCCGACCCGGTCCTCCGCACGGTGCAGCGCCTCGAACGCGCGATGGACGGAGGGGAGCCCGCGCCGCGTGTCCGAACCGTCCATGAGGTCGTCGTGCACCAGCGCGCTGCCCTGGAGCCACTCCAGGGAGGCGGCGGCGGGCACGATGCCGGGCTCGTCGGGGGCGCCGCCGGCCACGAGCCAGCCGGCGAAGCAGAACGAAGGACGCAGGCGCTTGCCCCCGCGGACGAAGGAGGCGGCCGCATCGGACACCTCGTCGAGATCGGGTCCGATGGCTGAGAACACGTCCCGTTGCCGCTGGACGAATTCCTCCAGGGTGTGATCGACGCGTGCCCTGAACTCGGAATCTTGCGCACCTGTGGCCACCTGCTGAACGGTACCGTTGAGCCATGGCTTTCGAAGACCGCTCCCTCGTTGCTGCGCTGACCGCCCCCGCGCCGACGTACTCCTTCGAGTTCTTCCCGCCGAAGGACGACGACGGGGAAGCGGTGCTGTGGCGGACCATCGCCGACCTGGAGACGCTGCGCCCGACGTTCGTGTCGGTGACCTACGGGGCCGGTGGCACGAGCCAGGAGCGCACCGTGCGCATGACGGCCCGCATCGCCGAGCAGACCGGGATCCGCCCGGTCGGCCACCTGACCCTGGTGGGCCAGACCAAGGGTGAGATCGAGTCGGTCCTCAAGCAGTACGCCGCGGCCGGGGTCGACAGCGTCCTGGCGCTGCGCGGCGATCCGAAGGGTGGCCCGCGTGCGCCGTGGGAGCCGCATCCCGACGGCATGACCTACGCGATCGACCTGGTTGAGCTCGCCGCGGAGATCGGCGGCTTCGAGATCGGCGTCGCCGCCTTCCCCGAGGGTCATCCCGACGCCGAGAGCCTCGACCAGGACGCCGAGGTGCTCGTCGCCAAGTCGCGGGCGGGTGCCGAGTACGCCATCACGCAGATGTTCTTCAGGGCGTCGGACTACTTCGAGCTGGTCGACCGGGTCCGGGCCCGTGGCTGCGACATGCCGATCGTGCCGGGCATCATGCCGATCCTGAACTTCGGGCAGGTCGCCCGCATGGCCGAGCTGTGCGGCGCGGAGCTGCCCCGCGAGGTGCTCGACCAGATCGAGCCGATCGCAGGCGACAAGGACGCCGTCCGGGCCACGGGCATCGAGCTGGCCACCCAGCTGTGCCGTGACCTGCTGGCGGGGGGAGCGCCGGGCCTGCACTTCATCACGCTCAACCGGTCGAAGGCGACCCGCGAGATCTTCGAGGCGCTGCGGGCCGACGGCCTGCTCTGAGCCCGTCCGCCGGCGGCTCCTAGCGCGCGACCGCGCCGACGTCGCCGGCGATCGCCGCGGTCGCCATGCCGATCGCCTCGAGCGTCCCGCCGGGATGGGCGTGGGCGCCGGCGAAGTACAGCCCGCCGGTGGGGGCGACCCCGGGCAGGTCGAAGGCCGTCGTCCAGCCGTTCCACGCCCAGCCCCAGTGGCCGAGGGTCACCAGCTCGCTGGGGGTCAGCGTCGTGCGGGCCGTGACGTGCCGGCGCAGGTCCAGGCCGAGGCGCGCCAGTGCCTGCAGCGGGTCCTCGCCGCTGTGGTGCTCGATCGTCCACCGGTCCTCGCCGGCGGCGAACAACCGCATCGGTGGATCGGAGTGGACCAGCAGGTCGTCGGCGATCGCCGGGGCGTCGGGCGACAGCGTGACGAGCGTGCGGGACGCCGGGATGACCGGCAGCATGCGGACCCGCGGCAGGGAGGCGGGCCGGGTCGGTGCGCACCAGACGACCACATCGGCCGGGACGGTGCGGCGGTCGGTCACGACGCCGGTCACCCGGTGGCCGTCGCGGACGATCTCGACACCGGACTCGCCGAGCTCGACCGTCACCCGCCGCTCCGTCAGACGCTTCTCCAGGGCTGCTGCGAGCCCGGGCAGTCCGCCCTCGAACCGCCACCGGCCGAAGGACCGCTCGAGATAGTGGGTCACCGCCAGGAAGGCCGGTGTGGTCCGCCGGTCCTGCCCGCCGAGCCGGAAGGGGTCCAGCACGATGCTGGCCAGCCGCTCGTCGGCGAAGTCACGGTCGAGCGCCGCGACGGTGCGCCGGGGACGCAGCGTCTTGCGGACCGGCCGGGTCACGGCGGGCCGCCCCGGGAAGACCTCGTCCAGCGCCATCGTGCGGATCAGGTTCCACGGCTCGGCGAACCGGTCCACCCACGGCGACCACTCGTCCTGGCCGAACAGGCCGGCGACGGCCTCGTGCTGGTCGCCCCGGTTGCCCAGCGGCAGGTCCAGGACCGAGCGATCGGCGAACAGGTGACGGCGCCCGGACGTCTTCTCCAGCCCCATGACCCGGTCGATCGGGCGCCCGGACTTGCGGAACAGGTCGCGGAACACCCCCGGCAGCGTCACGGTGTCGAGCTCGAGGGGCCACCGGTGGCCGTTCGCCTCGTGGCCGTGCAACCGGCCACCGAGGCGTGAGCTGCTCTCGAGCAGGATCACCTCGTGGCGCAGCTTGGCCAGGCGCGCTGCGGCCGACAGTCCGGCGAATCCGCCACCCACCACCACGACGTTCGCCATGCGCGCAGACTACGGGGTGGGGAGGCGGCCGCTGCGCTGTGGCTACAGTGTCCGTCATGGGTCCGGTGCGCTCCGAGCTGATGTGGCAGGCCGTGGCCGACGCGGTCACGATGGCAGGTGGCAGCTCGCTGCTCGACGTGCTCGACCTGGGCGGCGGGACCGGCGGCGACGCGGTGCGCCTGGCCCAGAGCGGGCATCGGGTCACGGTGGTCGATCCCAGCCCCGATGCGCTCGCGTCCCTGCACCGGCGCGGGGTCGAGGCCGGACTGGCCGTCCCCGTCACCGGTGTGCAGGGCGATGCGTCCGATCTGCCGGCGCACGTTGCCCCGGCGTCCTTCGACCTGGTGATGTGCCACGGGGTGCTCGAGCACGTCGACGACCCGGGGGAGGCGCTGGACACCGTCGCGACCGTCCTGCGTCCCGGCGGCCACGTCAGCGTCATGGTCGCCGGACGCAATGCCGCTGTCGCGGCGCGTGCCCTGGCCGGCGACTTCGTCACGGCGCAGACCCTGCTGGGACGCACGGCGGCGGACTGGGACCTGCGGTCGATGGGGCCGCGTCGCTTCGTCGTCGCCGAGGTCGAGCAGCTGCTCGTGGAGCGGGGTTTCCAGCCGGTCGAGAGCAGCGGTGTGCGGGTCTTCGCCGACCTCGTGCCCAGCGCGATCGTCGACACCGAGCCCGGCGCACGGGAGGCGCTGTTCGCCCTGGAACGAATCCTGAGGACGTCATCGGACTTCACAGGTTTCTCGGCTGGTCTGCACACCATCGCACGCCTAGACTTGAATTCAGCACCATCCGATCCAGGAGGCAACAGTGCCACTCTCTGACGAAGAGGCCAGGCTTCTCCACCAGCTCGAGCAGTCGTTGGCCGCTGAGGACCCCGACTTCGCCTCCACGCTGCGCGGTTCGAAGTTCATGGCCCACAACCGACGCGTTGCGGTGCTGTCTGCCCTGGGGTTCATCGCGGGCCTCGTGGTGATGTTCGCCGGCGCGGTCAGCAAGATGACCGTCATCGGCGTGATCGGCTTCCTGGTCATGGTGGGCACGGCCTTCCTGTTCACCCAGGCCTGGCGACGCGGCATCGGTGGACCGGCCGACGAGGCACGGGCCCCGTCCGGCAAGCCGGGACGCCCCGGTCGCCAGCCCAAGTCCTCCGGATCGTTCGTCGATCGCATGGAGGAGCGCTGGCAGCGCCGGCGCGACGACAACATCTAGATCGGGTGACCATGGCGTCGTAGGGCGATTTCGCCCCACTTCGCTCCACTCACGGACCAACCGCCCCCACGGGGGCGGTTTTTCTGTGTCCTGACGGCATTCAGCGCGTTCCCCAGCTCGTGGGGGACGCGCTTTTTTGTGCCCGAAAAAGGTGCCCAGAAGTGTCCTGGGTGGGGAAAGGTGGAGTACAGTGGTGCGAAATGGAGCGAATGGCCGACGAGGAGGAGCGAGGTGAACCCGGATGTGTCCAACTTCTTCGGCACCTACACCCCTCGCCTCGACGACAAGGGGCGCCTGTTCCTCCCGGCCAAGTTCCGTCCGCGCCTCGAGACCGGCATCGTCCTCACGCGTGGGCAGGAGAACTGCATCTACGGGTGGACGACCGAGTCCTTCAACGCCTTCACCGATCGCATCCGGAACACGCCGTTCACCAACCAGGCGGCGCGCAACTTCAACCGGATGTTCTTCTCCGGCGCCTCGTCGGAGGTCCCGGACAAGCAGGGACGCATCTCGATCCCTCCGGTCCTGCGCACCTGGGCGCACCTGGACAAGGAGTGCACGGTCGTCGGCGCGATGGATCGCATCGAGATCTGGGACTCGGCCCGCTGGGACGAGTTCTCCGCAGCCCAAGAGGGTCCGTTCGCGGACATGTCGGAAGAAGTGATGCCCGGGATCTTCTGACGTTCGTGCGGCGAGATCTGCGCCCGTTCGGTTCTGACATCACTTCCCCGGTGTCAGACCCGGCGGTCGCGGATCTGGTCGCAGGAGCACCAGCCGGGCACACGACAGGACGAGGAGACATGAGCACCCACACGAGGACACGACGAGTACGCCACGAGGTCGCCGACGGCGTCCGCCTCATGGCGTTCTCCTTGGGCTCCTCGATCGTGCTCGCCGTGCTGATCTCGACGGGTCTGGGCCGGCTGTGAGCGACGCGAGTCACGTCCCGGTCCTGCTGGACCGCGTGCTCGACCTGCTGGCCCCCGCGCTCGACGTCGAGCGGCCCGTCGTCGTCGATGCGACGCTCGGGCTGGGCGGCCACACCGAGGCGATGCTCCAGCGCTTCGAGCACCTGCACGTCATCGGGATCGATCGCGATCCGGAGGCCCTCGCACGGTCCAGGCAGCGGCTGGCCCCGTTCGGTGACCGGGTGACCTTCGCCCACGCGGTGTACGACCAGATCGTCGACGTCGTCCACGAGGCCGGCTTCAGCAGCGTCTCCGGCGTGCTGTTCGACCTCGGCGTCTCCTCGATGCAGCTCGACCTGGCCGACCGTGGCTTCGCCTACGCCCAGGACGCGCCGCTGGACATGAGGATGAACAACGAGGACGAGCTGACCGCCGCCGACATCCTCAACACCTACAGCTCGCGGGACCTGGCGCGGGTGCTGCGCGAGTACGGCGAGGAGAAGTTCGCCAAGCGGATCGCCGACGCCGTCGTGGCCGAGCGCGCCAGGGAGCCGTTCACCAACAGCGCCCGGCTCGTGGACCTGATCCGCGACAGCATCCCGCAGGCGGCCCGCCGCACGGGTGGCAACCCGGCCAAGCGGACGTTCCAAGCGCTGCGCATCGAGGTCAACGACGAGCTCGGCGTCTACCGCCGGGCCCTGCCGGCCTCGCTGGAGGTGCTGGCGCCCGGCGGCCGTGTCGTCGTGCTGTCGTACCACTCGCTGGAGGATCGGATCACGAAGCGCGCGTTCGCCGAGGTGACCACGACCGACGTTCCCCGGGACATGCCCTTCGTCCCCGCCGGGCACGAGGCGAAGTTCCGGCTCGTCACCCGCGGCGCCGAGATGGCGACCGAGAGCGAGATCGAGGAGAACTCCCGCGCCCGATCGGTCCGCCTGCGCGTCGTCGAGAGGAACGAAGCATGAGCTCGATGGTTGCCCGGGCGCTGGCGCCCGCACCTCGCCGGCTCGAGGAGGCGAAGGCCGCCGGGCTCCGGCTGGTCCGCCCCGTGCGCAGCCGCGCCCGCCGGGCCCCGTTCGTCGTGGTGGTCATGACGGTCCTGGCCATCGGGCTGGTCGGCCTGATCATCATGAGCACGATCCTGCAGGCGCAGTCCTTCGAGGCCGCCAAGCTCGACCGTCAGGCGGCGAGCCTGCAGACCAAGCAGCAGGCCATCGCGCGCGACGTCGAGCGGTTGCAGAGCCCGGGCAACGTCGCCGGCCGCGCGCTCGCGCTCGGCATGGTGCCCAATGCCAACCCCGCCTTCCTGCGCCTGTCCGACGGCCGGGTGCTCGGTGAGCCCGAGCCGGCCGAGCCCGGTCACAACCTCGGGAGCGTGACCCGGTGAGCCCGCGGCACCTGACGCGTCGCCGTCTGCACTGGTGCACGGTGGTGGTGCTCGTCATCTTCACGCTGTTCGGCGCCCGGCTCTTCCAGATCCAGGGAATCGACGCCAGCGCCTACGCCGCGATGTCGGTCCAGGCCGGCACCGCGACCCGGATCGACCCCGCACCGCGGGGCGCGATCCTGGACCGCAACGGCCAGAACCTGGCCACCAGCGTCGACGGCGTCACGATCACGGCCGATCCGAGCATGACGGCCCCGCACGCCCCGCAGATCGCGCGGATCCTGCGTGAGGAGCTGGGTGACTCGATCGACTACTTCGACACGATCGACAAGCTGCGCACGCCGAAGTCCCGTTTCGTCTACCTCGTCCGCGATCTCCCGAAGTGGACCGCCGACAAGGCGATCGACGCGATCGACAAGGCGGAGCTGACCGGCGTCTTCACCGAGAAGGGCACCCTGCGCAGCTACCCGGGCGGCAGGCTCGCGGCCAACCTCCTCGGCTACGTCAACGGCGCCGGCAAGGGTGTCGCGGGCCTGGAGCAGCAGTACGACAAGATCCTCACCGGCAAGGACGGCTCGAGCACCTACGAGGTGTCACCGACGGGCCAGCGCATCCCGATGGCCGACAGCACGGTGACCAAGATGGTCCCCGGCAAGGACGTCAAGACCACGATCGACCGCGATCTGCAGTGGTTCTCCGACCAGCGCCTGGTCAAGGCGGTCCGTGACTCCAGCTCCGACTGGGGGCTCGCGATCACGATGGACGTCAAGACCTGCCAGATCGTGCAGATGTCGCAGGCTCCCACCTTCGACGCCGACACGCGCACCGGCATGACCGACTCCAACACCGTCTCGCGCGCCGTGCAGACCGTGTACGAGCCCGGCAGCGTCATGAAGACCGTGACGATGGCCGCGCTCGCCGACCAGGGCAAGGTCACCGCCGACACCCCGATCGTGGTGCCCTCCAAGATGGTCATCGACAAGTACCCGATCGGTGACTACTGGGAGCACGGGACGCTCAAGCTCACGGCCGCCGGCGTCATCGCCCTGTCGTCCAACCTCGGCACGATCGTCGCGGCCCGGCAGATGAGCAACGAGACGATGTACGACTACTTCCGCAAGTTCGGCTTCGGCCAGGAGTCCGGGGTGAAGCTGCCGGGAGAGTCCAAGGGCATCCTGAGCAACGGCAAGGACTGGACCAAGGCCAATCACGCGACCATCTCCTTCGGTCAGGGCATCTCGGTCACGGCGATGCAGATGATGCGGGCGGTCGGGGCGATCGCCAACGCCGGCAAGATGTGCGAGCCGGCCGTCGTCGCCAGCACCCGCGACGCGGACGGTGAGGAGACGCCGGTCGGCTCCGCAGCGAGCCACCGCGTCGTCTCCAAGGACGCCGCCGCGACGGTCACCCGGATGATGGAGGCCGTCACGGCCGAGGACGGCACCGCGCCCGCGGCGGCCATCAAGGGATACCGCGTGGCCGGCAAGACCGGCACCGCGTGGCGCGTCGACCCCGCGACGGGCCGCTACATCCGCGGCCAGAACACGGTGTCGTTCATGGGCTTCGCCCCGGCCGACAACCCGCGCTTCCTGACCTACATCGTGCTCGACAAGCCGTACAGCAACGCGGGTGGCGGCTCGACCGCCGCGCCGGTCTTCCACGACATCATGTCGATGGCCCTGGAGCGCTTCGGCGTCGCGCCCAGCGGCTCGAAGAGCCCCAAGGTCGAGCAGACCTGGGAGTAGGCGGCACATGGCGATCGGTAGGGTTGCTGGGTGACGCAAGAGATGCGGGTTCGACCTTCCCAGACTCCCCGTTGGGGGCTCGCCGAGCTGGCGGCCGAGGTGGGTGCCACGGCATCCGGCGAGGCGGTCGTCACGGGCATCGCGCTGAACACGGCGCACGTCCAGCCCGGTGACCTGTACGCGGCGCTGCCCGGCGCCCGGGCACACGGGGCGACCTATGTCGGCCAGGCCGTCGAGCGTGGCGCGGTGGCGGTCCTGACCGACCGCGACGGTGCGGAGCTGGTCGCGGGGGTCCTGCCCACGATCGTCGTGGATCAGCCGCGTCGGAAGATCGCTGGGCTGAGTGCCGCGTTCTACGGGCATCCCGCCGAGTCGTTCACGACCGTCGGCATCACCGGCACCCAGGGCAAGACGACCACGACGTACCTGGCCGAGGCCGCCCTGGGAGACCGGGTCTCGGCCGTCGTCGGGACGATCGGCACGCGCATCGGGCGCGTCCCTGCTGCGTCGACCCTGACGACGCCCGAGGCACCCCAGCTGCAGGCCCTGTTCGCGGTGATGCGCGAGGAGGGCGTGGAGGTCTGCGCGATGGAGGTCTCCAGCCACGCGCTCGTCCAGGGCCGGGTCGACGGCTTCTTGTTCGACGTCGCGGTGTTCTTGAACCTGGGCCGCGACCACCTCGACTTCCACCACGACCTGGAGGACTACTTCCTGGCGAAGGCGGCGCTGTTCACCCCCGAGCGGGCACGGCACGCCGTGATCAACGTCGACGACGCGCACGGACGGCGGCTGCGCGAGCTGACGCCGCTGCCCATCACGACCTTCTCGACCGACGGCAACGCAGCCGACTGGCGTGCGGTCAACATCCGCCCGCACCGGCTCGGCACCGATCTGGAGGTCATCGGTCCCGACGGTGCCGCCTTCGACCTGTCGGTCCCGTTGCCCGGCGTCTTCAACGTCTCCAACGCGCTGGCGGTCATCGCGGCACTGGCGACCGCCGGCCACGACCCGGCCGAGCTGGCGGCAGGCATCGCGGCCAGCACCGGCGTGCCCGGCCGGATGGAGCGGGTCGACGCCGGCCAGCCGTTCACCGCGATCGTCGACTACGCCCACAAGCCCGATGCGGTGACGGCCGTGCTGTCGGCCCTGCGCCCCGTCACGGCCGGGCGGCTCATCGTCGTCATCGGTGCCGGGGGAGATCGCGACCACGGCAAGCGCCCGCTGATGGGGGAGGCCGCCGCGCGGCACGCCGACGTGGTGATCGTGACCGACGACAACCCGCGCACCGAGAGCGCCGCCACGATCCGCAGCGCCGTCATGCAGGGTGCCGCCGCCGGGCCCGGCGTCGCGATCGAGGTGCCCGGGCGCCGTGAGGCGATCGCCCACGCGGTGGCCATGGCGCACCTGGGTGACACCGTCGTGGTCGCCGGCAAGGGGCACGAACGCGGTCAGGAGGTCGACGGGGTCGTGCATCCCTTCGACGACCGCGAGGTCCTGGTCGAGCTGATCGGAGCCGCCTCATGATCCCCATGTCGCTGGCGCAGATCGCCGACGTCACCGGTGGGACCGTCGTCGGTGACGGCGGGATCGTCGTGGACGGTGCCGCGACGCTGGACTCGCGGGCTGTCGAGCCCGGCGGCCTGTTCGTGGCGATCGCCGGCGAGCACGCCGACGGGCACGACTTCACGGCACGGGCGGTCGAGGCCGGGGCGGCCGGGGTGCTGGCATCACGCGACACGGGGGTGCCGGGCGTCATCGTCCCCGACGCCACCCGGGCCCTCGGCGTCCTGGCCCGCCACGTGCTGGACGAGCGCGAGGACGTCCAGGTCGTCGCGATGACCGGCTCGAGCGGCAAGACCAGCGTCAAGGACCTCATCGCGCACCTGCTGGCGCCGGAGGGGGCCACCGTCGCCACCCGCGGCAACCACAACAACGAGCTCGGCGTCCCGCTGACGGTGCTCCAGGTCGACGAGCTGACGCGCTTCCTCGTGGTCGAGATGGGCGCACGGGCCATCGGCGACATCGCCGCCCTGTGCGAGATCGCCCCGCCGGACATCGGCATGGTGCTGAACGTCGGCCTCGCCCACGTCGGCGAGTTCGGCTCGGCCGACCGCATCGCGGTGGCCAAGGGCGAGATGGCCGAGTCCACCGGCCCGGACGGGGTCGTGGTCCTGAACGCCGACGACCCCCGGGTGTCGGCGATGGTGTCGCGGACGCGCGCCAGCGTCACGACCTTCGGCACGACCGGTGACGTGCGGGTCGGTGCGGTGCGCCTGGATGACGACGGGTCCCCGCACTTCACCTTGAGCCACCACGGACGTTCCGTCGAGGCCCACGTGCCGCTGATCGGCGACTACCACGCGATGAACGCGGCAGCGGCCGCAGCCGCCGCGCTGTCGCTGGGCGTCGACCTGGAGACGATCGCCGCCCGCTTGGCGACGGCCGACACCGCCAGGTCTCCCATGCGCATGGAGCGCCACGTCCGGGCCGACGGGCTCGTGGTCATCAACGACGCCTACAACGCCAATCCCCAGTCGATGGCCGCCTCCCTGCGCGCGGTCGCCGCGATCAGCCGCGGGCGGGGTGTCGCCGTGCTCGGGCCGATGTTCGAGCTGGGTGAGCAGAGCGACGCCGAGCACCGCCGGATCGGGCGTCTGGCGGCCGATCTGGGCTTCACCCGGGTCGTGGTCGTCGGCGCGGAGGCCAGCGCGATCGCGGACGGGGCCGGTGACATCGCCGAGCTCGTCGACGATGCCGATGTGGCGACCCGCACACTGCCCGCGAGCCTGTCCGGGGACGAGGTCGTACTTGTGAAAGCATCGAGGGGCGCGCGGCTCGAGCGCGTCTCCCAGGCGCTCGTCCAAGCCTGACCTCCCACTCGACGACAGCACGCCGAGGCATCTCCCCGAAAGGAACCACCACGCGATGAAGGCCATCCTGATCGCAGGAGCGCTCTCGCTGTTGGTCACGCTCATCGGCACCCGGTTCGCGATCTCGGTGCTGGTCAAGCAGGGCTACGGCCAGCTGATCCGCGATGACGGCCCGACCTCGCACCACACCAAGCGCGGCACCCCCACGATGGGTGGCCTGGTCATCATCATCGCGGTGCTCGTGGGCTACTTCGCGGCGAAGCTGGCCACCCAGACGGCGCCCAGCGCCTCCGCGATGCTGCTGCTGTTCCTGTTCGTGGGCCTCGGCGCGATCGGCTTCCTCGACGACTTCATCAAGGTCTCCAAGCAACGCAACCTGGGCCTGCGCAGCAAGGCCAAGCTGGTCGGCCAGACCGTCATCGGCCTGATCTTCGCGTGGCTGGCGATCATGTGGGAGGACGACGCGGGACGCACGCCCATCACGCACGCGATCTCGTTCACCCGCGACTTCGACGGGTGGCGGCTGCCCACGGCGCTGCTGGTGATCTGGGTGCTGCTGCTGGTCGCCGGTGCCAGCAACGGCGTCAACCTGACCGACGGCCTGGACGGTCTGGCGACCGGCGCCGCGATGATGGTCTTCGGCGCGTACGTGTTCATCAACATCTGGCAGAGCGGCCAGAACTGCGCCACCAACCCTGGCATCAAGTGCTACGAGGTGCGTGACCCGCTCGACCTGGCCGTCGTGGCGTCCGCGCTGACGGGTGCATGCTTCGGCTTCCTGTGGTGGAACGCGTCCCCGGCCAAGATCTTCATGGGCGACACCGGCTCGCTGTCGCTCGGTGGCGCGATGGCCGGCTTCGCGCTGATGACCCGCACCGAGCTGCTCCTGGTCATCATCGGCGGCCTGTTCGTCGCGATCACGATGTCGGTGATCCTCCAGGTCGGCTGGTTCAAGCTGTCCGGCGGCAAACGAATATTCCGGATGGCACCATTGCAGCACCACTTCGAGCTGCTCGGGTGGGCCGAGATCACGATCGTGGTGCGGTTCTGGATCATCAGCGGCCTGTGCGTCGCGACCGGCCTGGGCATCTTCTACAGCGAATGGGTCACCGGCGTATGACGATCGACGTGTTCTCGCTCGGCCGAAGCTCCTCGTGGGAGGGCGTCCGCGCGGCGGTCGGCGGTCTCGGGGTCAGCGGCTTCGCCGCCGCCGACACCCTGCAGCACCTCGGGGCCGATGTCATCGCGATGGACGACGGCGACGACGACGCCCTGCGCGAGAAGGGCACGCTGCTGGAGCTGCTGGGCGTCGACGTGCGCCTGGGCCCCGGCTCGACCGCGACGTTCCCCGAGGGCGTCGACCTGTTCGTGACCTCCCCGGGCTGGTCGCCCACGACACCGCTGCTCGCCGAGGCCGCGGCCCGTGCCATCCCGGTGTGGGGCGAGGTGGAGCTCGCGTGGCGGCTGCGCGGTGACGACCCGGCACCGTGGCTCACGGTCACCGGCACCAACGGCAAGACCACGACGGTGCAGATGCTCGAGTCGATCCTGCGGGCGCAGGGCCTCAACGCCCTCGCGGTCGGCAACGTCGGCACCCCCGTGCTGGAGGCCGTCATGAACCCCGAGCGGTTCGACGTGCTGGCCGTCGAGCTGTCCAGCTATCAGCTGCACTGGAGCCAGTCCATCTCGGCGCAGGCCAGCGCCGTGCTCAACCTGGCGCCCGACCACATCGACTGGCACGGCGGCCTGGACGCCTACACCGCCGACAAGGCCCGCATCTACGAGCGCACCCAGGTCGCGTGCGTCTACAACGTGCAGGATCCCGTGACCGAGCACATGGTCGAGGAGGCCGACGTCGTCGAGGGCTGCCGGGCGATCGGCTTCACGCTCGGCATCCCAGCGCCCGGCATGATCGGCCTGGTCGACGACGCGATCGCCGACCGCGCGTTCATCGCCGGCCGCCTCTCCACCGCCGCCGAGCTCGGCAGCGTCGGCGACATCGGCCTGGCCGCGCACGGCGATGCCGACCGGGTGCCGCCGCCGCACGTCGTGGCCAATGCGCTCGCCGCCGCGGCACTCGCGCGGGCGCACGGCGTCGAGCCCCGGGCGGTCCGCGACGGCCTGCGCGCGTTCGTGCCCGATGCCCACCGCATCGCCGAGGTCGCCACGATCGACGGGGTGCGCTGGGTCGACGACTCGAAGGCGACCAATGCGCACGCCGCGCAGGCCTCGATCCACGGATTCGCCGATGTCGTGTGGATCGCCGGGGGACTGGCCAAGGGCGCGACCTTCGACGAGCTGGTCATCGCGGTCCGCGACCGGCTGCGCGCGGCCGTCCTGATCGGGACGGACCGGGCGCTGATCGCCGAGGCGCTGCGCCGACACGCGCCTGACGTCCCCATCGTGGAGGTGGACACCGGAGACACTGATCCCATGGAACGCGTCGTCGAGGTCGCGGCACCGCTCGCCCGCCCGGGTGACACCGTGCTGCTGGCCCCGGGATGCGCGTCCATGGACCAGTTCCGCAACTACGCGGCGCGGGGCGACAGCTTCGCGGCCGCGGTGAACAGGCTGCGGAATCACTCCTGAACCAACCCCCCGGCAGAGGACGACCACGATGCGGAGCACCAGCGAGGCGATACGGCGGACGCTCGAGCGTCCGCTCGCGTCGTACCAGCTGATCCTCGGCACGACGGCCCTGCTGCTGGGCATCGGCCTGATCATGGTGCTGAGCGCCAGCTCGGTCTTCGCATTGGTCAACTACGGCAGCTCGTTCGCGATCGTCCTGCGTCAGCTGATCTTCGCGGTCCTCGGCGTCATCGGGGCGGTCATCGCCTCGCGCATGCCGCTGTCGCTGCTGCGCCGCCTCATCCTGCCGTTCCTGATCGTCTCGGTGGCGCTGATCGGCGCCACCTTCATCCCCGGCGTCGGCATCGAGGTCAACGGCAACCGCAACTGGCTGCCGCTGTTCGGCGGCTTCCAGCTGCAGCCCTCGGAGTTCGCCAAGCTCGCCCTCGTGCTGTGGATCGCCGATCTGTACGCCCGCCGCCAGAAGTACCTGGGCACCCCGCGCTACGTCCTGACCCCGATGGTGCCGGTCGCCGGCGCCGTCGCGCTGCTGGTCGTCGGTCAGCACGACCTGGGCACCGCGGTGGTCATCTTCGCGGTGATCGTGGGGATGCTGTGGATCGCGGGCCTCCCGCGCCGGCACATGTGGGGCATCCTGGCCGGACTGTTCGTGGGACTGCTCGTCGCGGTCGCCAACTCCCCGCACCGGGTCGAGCGGTTCTTGAACTTCACCAACCCGCAGGCCGATCCGGACAGCGCGGGCTTCCAGGCCATCCACGGCATGATGGCGCTGGCCCGCGGCGGCTTCTGGGGCGTCGGGCTGGGCGGCAGCCGGCAGAAGTGGGGATCCCTGCCCGAGGCCCACACCGACTTCATCCTGGCCGTGATCGGCGAGGAGATCGGCCTGCTGGGGACGCTGGTGGTGCTGGCGCTGTTCATCGTGCTGAGCCTCGGCGGCATCCGCGTCGCGACCCGTACCCGCGACCCCTTCGTCCGCTATGCGGCTGCGGGCATCACGATCTGGCTGATGATCCAGGCCATCATCAACATCGGCATGGTCCTGGGCCTGATGCCGGTCATCGGCATCCCGCTGCCGCTGATCTCGTACGGCGGATCGAGCCTGCTCGTGACGCTGGTCGCCCTGGGCGTGCTGCTCAACTGTGCCAAGACCGAACCCGGGGCCAAGCGTGCGCTGGCCGCCGGGCGGGCGAGCCGCAAGCGCTCGACCGCCCCGGCCCGGGTGAGCCTCGCTGGAAGGCGATGAACCACGTGCGTGTACTGCTCGCCGGCGGAGGAACTGCCGGACACACCTCGCCCCTGCTCGCGACAGCCGCCGTGCTGTCGCGCGACGGCGCCGACGTCACCTGTCTGGGGACCCCGCGTGGCCTGGAGGTCACGCTGATCCCGCAGGCGGGGTACCGGCTCGAGCTGGTGCCGCCGGTGCCGCTGCCGCGCAAGCCCGGCAGGGCGATGCTGCAGGTGCCGTCCCGGCTGCGCGCCGCGGTCCGCGCCACCGGCGAGGTCATCGACCGGGTCCGACCCGATGTCATCGTCGGCTTCGGCGGCTACGTCTCGGTGCCGGCGTACCTGGTCGCCCGCAAGCGCGGCATCCCGCTGGTGGTGCACGAGGGCAATGCGATGCCAGGCATCGCCAACAAGCTGGGCGCCCGGTTCACCGAGCACGTCGCGACGAGCTTCCCCGACACCGCCCTGCGACACGCCCACTACCTCGGGCTGCCGATCCGCCGCGAGATCTCCCACCTGGACCGCGCCGCGATGCGCGGCGAGGCGCGTGCGTTCTTCGGGCTCGACGCCGACCGACCGACCCTGCTGGTCACGGGTGGCTCGCAGGGCGCCCGGCGCATCAACCACGCGGTGTCCGCCGCGGCGCGCGACCTGGCCGATGCCGGGGTCCAGGTGCTGCACGCCGCGGGCCGCCCCGAGGAGGTCGCCGTCACGTCACTGGCCGGCGCCCCGCCGTATGTCGTCGCCCCGTTCATCGACCGGATGGACCTGGCGTACGCCGCCGCCGACATGATCGTGTGCCGCTCTGGCGCCAACACCGTCACGGAGGTCGCGGCGGTCGGCCTGCCGGCGGCCTTCGTGCCGCTGCCGATCGGCAACGGTGAGCAGGCGCTCAACGCCCATCCGGTCGTGCAGGCCGGGGGAGCGCTGCTGATCGACGACGCCGCCCTGACGCCCGCCTGGATCCACAACGTCGTGATCCCGCTGGTGTCGGACACCGAGCGGCTGGCCGCGATGTCGGCGGCTGCGAGCGGCATCGTGGCCCGCGACGCCGACGAGAAGCTGGCCGCCATGATCGTGTCGGCGGCCACGGCATGAGGATCCCCGTTCCCACCGACATCCCCTCGGCGACCGAGCTGGGCCACGTGTTCTTCGTGGGCATCGGCGGTGCCGGTCTGTCGGCGATCGCCCGCCTCATGGCGCAGCAGGGCATCCCGGTCAGCGGCAGCGACGCCCACGAGTCGGCCGTCCTGGCGGCGCTGCGGGCCGAGGGCATCACCTGTCACGTGGGTCACGACGCGGAACACCTGGCCGGCGTCGACACCGTCATCGCGTCGACGGCCGTGCGCGACGACAACCCCGAGATCGTCGAGGCGCAGCGCCGCGGCCTGCGGCTGTGGCCCCGGTCGGCCGGCCTGCGCTCGGTGATGCAGGGGCGCCGCACGATCGCCGTCGCCGGCACCCACGGCAAGACCACCACGACGGCGATGCTGACGTGCGCGCTCATCGCGGCCGGCGCAGAGCCGTCCTTCGCGATCGGTGCCGAGGTCGCGAGCCTGGGCGCCAATGCGCGCCTGGGTGCGAGCGATCTGCTGGTCGCCGAGGCCGACGAGAGCGATGGCGCCTTCCTGGTCTACGAGCCCGAGGGTGCCGTGGTCACCAATGTCGACGCCGACCACCTGGACAACTACGGCACGGTCGAGGCCTACGAGGCGGCATTCGACGAGTTCGTCGGCCGGGTCGGGCGGTTCCTGGTGCTCAGCGCGGACGATCCGCGGACCGGCGACCTGGCAGCCCTGGCCCGCGACCGCGGGCTGGAGGTGCTGACGGCCGGATTCGGCGAGGACGCCGACCTGAGGGGACTGCACCTCGCGGTCGAAGGCACCACGACGACCTTCGACGTCGCCCTGCGCGGCGTCGATCTGGGCCGGGTCGAGCTGGCGGTGCCGGGCGCGCACTATGCGCTGGACGCCCTGCTCGCGCTCGGTGCCGGACTGCTGCTGGACCAGAACGTCGACCTGCTGATCGCCGGGCTCGGCGCCTACACCGGCGCGAACCGCCGCATGCAGCTGCTCGGCGAGGCCGGTGGCGTGCGCGTCTACGACTCCTACGCCCATCATCCGACCGAGATCCGGGCCGATCTGGCTGCCGCCCGTGCGGTGGCCGGCCCCGACCGGCTCGTCGTGGCCTACCAGCCGCACCTGGTCAGCCGCACCCGCACGTACGGCGTCCAGATGGGGCAGGCGCTGTCGGCCGCGGACCGCGTCGTCGTCGCCGACATCTACCTCGCGCGCGAGGATGCCGATCCGGCCGTCACGTCGGCCCTCGTGGCCGATGCCGTGACCGGGCCGGAGGCAACCCTCGGCGGTCCCGTGGCGGGGCTGGCGGACGTCCTCGTGCCCGAGTTGCGTCCCGGCGACCTGTTGCTGACCCTGGGCGCCGGCGACATCACGACCGTGGGCCCGGCGGTGCTGGAGGTCCTGGGCGGCGGGCGATGACGCTGGATCCGTTCTCCGAGCGCATCCGCTCGGAGCGTCGTCGTCGGTGGATCCGGATCGCGATCGCGGTCCTGGCCGTGGCGGGCCTCGGCGCGCTGGTGTGGCTGATCTGGTTCTCCAGCGTGCTGGCCGTCCGCGACGTGGAGGTGGCCGGACGCACGACGCTCAAGCAGGCGCAGGTCCTGCGCGCGGCCCAGGTGCCGGCAGGCCGCCCGATGGCCCGCGTCGACCTGGAGGCCATCGAGGGACGCATCGCCGCGCTCAACCGGGTGGACACCGTCGAGGTGTCCCGTTCCTGGCCGCGCACCGTCTCGATCAGGATCGTGGAGCGCAAGGCTGTCGTGTGGGCCACGGTGGGCGGCCAGGTCCGCGGCATCGACCGCAACGGCATCGCGTTCCGCTCCTACGGATCGCCACCCAAGGACCTGCTGGAGGCCAAGATCACCCTGACCGACAGCCGGGACCGGGTGCAGACCTTCCAGGCCGTCGCCGAGGTGGTCGTCGCGATCACCGGCCAGGACCCGGCGCTGCTGCGGCAGATCAGATCGGTCAGCGCCGCGAGCAAGGACTCGATCGAGCTCGAGCTGGACGAGGGACGGACCGTGGTGTGGGGGAGCAGCGACAAGGCGGAGCGCAAGCTCGTCGTGCTCGACTCCCTGCTGGCCATCGACGCCGCCCGCTACGACGTCAGCGCACCGGACCAGCCGACCACCCGCGAGTGAGCCGCGGCGTGTCGTCCCGATCCGCCGAGCCGCTCCGCGTACCGTTCTTCTTAGGTCACAGGTTGACATAACTATAACCCTCTACCTCAGGGTTACGGTTCCCACACACTTCACAGTTCACACACCAGCACAGCTTCAATCCACTGCTTTGCAACATCCTCGGAAGGGACACACGATGGCGGTCCAGAACTACCTCGCCGTGATCAAGGTCGTCGGCATCGGCGGTGGCGGCGTCAATGCCGTCAACCGCATGATCGAGGTGGGACTCAAGGGTGTCGAGTTCATCGCGATCAACACCGACGCACAGGCGCTGCTCATGAGCGACGCCGACGTCAAGCTCGACGTCGGACGCGACTCGACCCGCGGCCTCGGCGCCGGCGCCAACCCCGAGATCGGCAAGCGCGCCGCGGAGGACCACGCCGAGGAGATCGAGGCTGCCATCAAGGGCGCCGACATGGTCTTCGTGACGGCGGGCGAGGGTGGTGGCACCGGTACCGGTGGCGCCCCGGTCGTGGCCCGCATCGCGCGCTCCCTGGGTGCGCTGACGATCGGCGTGGTGACGCGCCCGTTCAAGTTCGAGGGGCGCAACCGCTCCAACCAGGCCGATCACGGCATCCAGGCGCTGCGCGACGAGGTCGACACGCTGATCGTGATCCCCAACGACCGGCTGCTGTCGATCAGCGACCCCAACGTCAGCCTGCTGGACTCGTTCCGCCAGGCCGACCAGGTGCTGCACCAGGGCGTCTCGGGCATCACCGACCTCATCACGACGCCCGGCCTGATCAACCTCGACTTCGCCGACGTCAAGTCGGTCATGTCCGACGCCGGCTCCGCCCTCATGGGCATCGGCTCGGCGCGGGGTGAGCACCGGGCGGCCGTGGCCGCCGAGAGCGCCGTGTCCAGCCCGCTGCTGGAGGCCTCCATCGAGGGCGCCCGCGGCGTGCTGCTGTCGATCGCCGGCGGCTCCGACCTGGGTCTGTTCGAGATCAACGAGGCCGCCGGTCTCGTCGCGGACGCAGTGCACCCCGAGGCCAACATCATCTTCGGTGCGGTCATCGACGACGCACTCGGCGACGAGGTGAGGGTCACGGTCATCGCGGCGGGCTTCGACGGTGGCGAGCCGATGCTGCGCGACGCCACGAAGCCGGCGCTCATGCGGGAGAACGCCGCCGCCCCGGCTGCGGCCGAGGCGCCCGCCGCCCCGGTCGCCCCGCCGACGGCCGAGAGCTACCTGCCGCCCGATCCGTACCTCGACGGCCGCTCGCTGCCGCCGCGTGACAGCGCCGGCAACAAGACCGTCCCGCCCGAGCCGATGCCGACCGACTACGGCGACGACCTCGACGTGCCGGACTTCCTGCGCTGAGCCGTATCGGCACCGAACGGACTGACACAAATTGTTCTGGCAGCACGGAAGGATCGGGGCCGTCGAGTTCGTCTTCACCGACCGACTCGGCGGCACCAGCGACGGCCCCTGGGAGTCGCTGAACCTGGCCGACTCCAACGGTGACGACCCCGACCGGGTCGCGGCCAACCTGGCCGCGGTGGCCGAAGCCACCGCGGTCGACAGGCTCATCCTGATGACCCAGGTGCACGGGCGGGACGTCGTGTGGGAGTCACAGGTCCCCGACGGCGAGGTCCCGGTCGCCGACGCCCTGCTCACCGACCGGCCCGGGGTCGGGGTGCTGGTCCGGGTGGCCGACTGCACGCCCGTCGTCCTGGCCGATCGCGAGCAGCCGCTGGCCGGGGTCGTGCACTGCGGCCGCGTGGGCCTGGTCGAGGGTGTGATCGACGCCGCCGTCTCGGCGATGCGCGACCGCGGCGCGACCGCGCTGCAGGCCGTGGTCGGCCCCCGCGCCTGCGGCCGGTGCTACGAGCTGCCGGCCGAGCTGGCCGATTCCGTGGCCGCGGTCGTGCCGCAGGCCCGGTCCACGACCTCGTGGGGCACGGATGCCGTCGACGTCGGAGCCGGCGTGCTCGCCCAGCTGGCGGCGCTCGACGTCCCGGCGGACGACCTCGGCGCCGGCGAGTGCACGATCGAGCACGACCGCTGGTTCTCCTACCGCCGCCAGGGCCCCGCCTCGGGGCGGTTCGGCGCCGTCGCGGTGATCCGCGCATGAGCCGCCGCGACGAGCTGGCGACGAACCTGGCCGCGACGCAGGAGCGCATCGCCGCCGCCTGCGAGGCAGCCGGTCGCTCGCGCGAGGAGATCACGCTGGTCGTGGTCACCAAGACCTATCCCGCCTCCGATGTGGAGATCCTCGCCGAGCTCGGCGTCACGGATGTGGGGGAGAATCGCCACCCCGAGGCCGGTGACAAGGCCGCGGAGGTCCAGGCACCCGTCCGCTGGCACTTCCTGGGTGGGCTGCAGACCAACAAGGCCGGCGCGGTCGCCCGCTACGCCGATGTCGTGCACAGCGTCGACCGGGTCAAGCTGGTCAATGCCCTGTCCCGTGGAGCCGTTGCCGCCGGCCGCACGCTCACCTGCCTGGTGCAGGTCGACTTCGACTCCACCGATCCCGGCCGGGCCGGTGTCGTCCCGGCCGGCATCGACGAGATCGCCGACGCGATCGCGGGAGCCGAGGGGCTCGAGCTCGGTGGCGTGATGACGGTCGCACCGCTCGGCGAGGACCCCGCTCCACACTTCGCGCACCTGGCCGAGCTGTCGGCACAGCTGCAACGACGGCACCCGTCGGCGACGATCATCTCGGCCGGGATGAGCGGTGACTTCGAGGCGGCAGTCGCCGCCGGCGCGACACACCTGCGCATCGGGCGTTCGGTGCTCGGCGAGCGCCCTTCCACCGGGTAATCTCAGACATGTCACAACCGACCGGACACACGGAGTAACCATGGCTGGCGCAATGCGTAAGGTCGGCGAGTACCTCGGACTCGTCGAACAGGCTGACTTCGACGACGAGTTCGACGAGCTCGACGCCGACGAGCCCGCGGAGCGACCTGCCCCGACCCGCCAGCCGGCGGTCGTGCGTCCGTCCCCCGTCGCCAACATCGACGAGCGCCGTCGCACCGAGCGTCCTGAGCGCCGTGCCTCCACGCCGTCGGACCTGGCGCGCATCGAGACCGTGACGCCCCGCACCTACAACGACGCGCGCACCGTCGGCGAGCACTACCGCTCCGGCGTGCCGGTCATCATGAACCTGTCGGAGATCGACGAGGACGGCGCCAAGCGGCTCGTCGACTTCGCCGCCGGGCTGGTGTTCGCCATCCACGGCTCGATCAACCGCGTCACCGCCAAGGTCTTCCTGCTGTCGCCCGAGAACATCTCGGTGACCGACGAGGACCGTCAGCGGATTGCCGCCGGCGGCTTCTTCAACCAGAACTGAGTACAGATGCAAACAGTGGGCCGCGTCCTCGACCTGGTCCTGTGGATCGCGCTGCTGCTGCTGATCGCGCGGTTCGTCCTGGACTGGGTGCAGATGCTCGCACGCAACTGGCGACCCCGCGGACTGGTCGCCGTCCTGTGTGAGGGCCTGTACTCCATCACCGATCCGCCCTTGCGGGTCGTGCGGGGTGTGATCCCTCCGCTTCGCCTCGGAGCGGTCATGCTCGACCTGTCCCCGATGATCCTGATCATCGCCATCTACATCCTGCAAGCGATCGTCCGCGTAGTGTTTTTCTGACCATTCCAGCGGAGCAGTCGCCGCCTCTCCCGGATGTCGGTACGCCTGTGGCCGAAGCCGACGCGAGCAGAGTACGGTGGAGGCTCCGAGTCCCCAAGGACTAATCCCGAAACCCGAGGTGTACTCATGCCACTGACGCCAGAGGACGTGCGTAACAAGCGATTTACGCCTGTCCGTCTTCGCGAAGGCTATGACATGGGCGAAGTAGACCAGTTCCTCGACGAGGTCGAGGCCGAGCTCGAGCGTCTGACGGTCGAGAACGAAGAACTTCGCGCCAAGGTAGCTGCCGCATCGACCGGCGAACCGACCGGTCTCATTCCGGCCGTCTCGTCCGCGACCCCTGCGCAGGCGCCTCCGACCCCCGCGGTCCAGGAGCCGGCACAGGTTGCGCCGCCGGCCCCCGAGCCCAAGGCCGAGCCGGAGCCCGCTCCGGCGCCGGCCGCCGCGCCGGCTGCGCGTCCCTCGATGGGCGATGCGTCGTCCGCCGCGGCACGGCTGCTGCAGATCGCCTCCAACAACGCCGACCAGCTCATGGACGCGGCGAAGGAAGAGGCCGATCGGATGGTCGGTGAGGCTCGTACGAAGGCTGAGCGCATCACCAACGAGGCTCGTGGCAAGGCCGACCGGCTCGAGACCGATGCCCGCATCCGCGCGCAGAAGCTCGACGAGGAGACCGACGAGCGTCGCACGCAGGCTGTCGCGACGATCGAGCGGGAGCGCTACGAGATCCAGCGCGAGGTCGAGCACCTGCGGGCGTACGAGCGTGAGTACCGCGCCCGGCTCAAGAACTACTTCCAGAGCCAGCTCGACCAGCTCGCCGCCAACGAGAGCACCACGAGCTCGACGCCCGTCCAGACGCCCGCAGAGGTGGCCCCGCGCCGCCTTCGCTCGCTGCTCGGCGACGACGAGAACGTCTAGGCACTCACCAGCACCTCAGCACCAACCAGGACGGCCCGCCTCGCAGGAGGCGGGCCGTTCTGTCGTTCCACCCGCCCGGGGGACCGATCTTTCTGCGTTCGCGTCGCCGGGGCAGCGCAAACGTCGAAAGATCGGTCCCCTCGAGGGAGGGGCTAGACCTTCGTGACGGAGAAGGTCAGGCCCAGATCGGCGTCGGTGAAGCCCTGGGCGTCGGGTGTCTCGGTCATCGAGGTCGCCAGCACCTCGTCGGCGATCAGCTCGGCGTGGGCGCGGACCGCCTCGGCCATCGGCCCCTCGGCCGACCACGTGACGGCGATGCGGTCGCTGATGTCCAGTCCGGAGGACTTGCGGGCCTCCTGGATGACACGGATGGCCTCACGGGCCGATCCGGCCAGGCGCAGCTCGTCGTCCAGCTCCAGGTCGAGCGCGACGGTCTCGCCCTGGTCGTTGACGACCGACCAGCCCTCACGCGGACGCTCCGAGATGATGACGTCGTCGGGCCCGACCTCGACGGTCGAACCGTCGACGTCCACCGATGCGGTGCCGCCACCGGCCAGCGCACCGGCGAGGGCGGCCGCATCGGCTGCGGCGATCGCCGCGGCGACCTTCGGCGTCTCCTTGCCGAACCGCTTGCCCAGGTTGCGGAAGTTGCCCTTGGCGGAGTGGTCGACCAGGTCGCCGGCAGCCTCGGCCAGCGACTCCAGGGAGCCGACGTTGAGCTCCTCGCAGACCTGGGCGCGCAGGTCCTCGCCCAGCTGCTGCCAGGCGCCGGAGGCGACCAGGGCGCGGCGCAAGGGCTGACGGGTGCGGACCTTGGCCTCGGCGCGGGCCGCGCGGCCCAGCTCGGTGACGCGGCGCGCCAGCTCGACCCGGGCGCCGAGGCCCTCGACGATGAGGGACTCGTCGGCGACCGGCCAGGTCGCCAGGTGCACCGATGCGGGCGCGTCGGGCGTGACGGGCACGATGACGTCCTGCCACACCCGCTCGGCGATGAACGGGGTCAGCGGTGCCATCAGCCGCGTCAGGACGTCCAGCGTCTCGTGCAGCGTCGCGAAGGCCGCTGCGTCGCCACGCCAGAACCGGCGACGGGAGCGGCGCACGTACCAGTTGGACATGTCGTCGACGAAGCCCGCGATGCGCGCCCCGGCGGCCTGGGTGTCGAACTGCTCGAGCGCGGCGGTGACGTCGCGCGTCAGGGTGTGCAGCTCCGACAGCAGCCACTGGTCGAGGACCTCACGGTCGGCGACCGGCGGCACCTCGCCCTCGGTCGGGGTCCATCCCTCGGTGCGGGCGTACAGCACGTGGAAGGCCGTGGTGTTCCAGTACGTCAGCAGCACCTTGCGGACGATCTCGGACAGTGCGGTGTGGCCGATGCGGCGCGGTGCCCAGGGCGAGCCGGAGCAGGCCATGAACCAGCGCAGCGCATCGGCGCCGTGCTCGTCCATCAGCGGCATGGGCAGCAGGATGTTGCCCAGGTGCTTGCTCATCTTCTTGCCGTCCTCGGCCAGGATGTGGCCCAGGCAGACGACGTTCTCGTACGAGCTCTCGTCGAACACCAGCGTGCCGACGGCCATCAGGGAGTAGAACCAGCCGCGGGTCTGGTCGATCGCCTCGCAGATGTACTGGGCGGGATAGGCCCGTTCGAACTTCTCCTTCGAACCCGGGGCGTGCGGGTAGCCCCACTGCGCGAAGGGCATCGAGCCGGAGTCGAACCACGCGTCGATGACATCGGGCACCCGGCGGTACGTGCCGGCCTCGCCCTCGATCTCGAAGGTCACGTCGTCGATGTACGGACGGTGCGGATCCAGGTCGCTCAGGTCGCGACCGGTCAGCGTCGACAGCTCGGCGAGCGACTCGATGCACACGAGCTTGGACGGATCGGCGTCATTGCGCCAGATCGGCAGGGGCGTGCCCCAGTAGCGGCTGCGCGACAGCGACCAGTCGATGTTGTTGGTCAGCCAGTCGCCGTAGCGACCGTTCTTGATCGTCTCGGGGAACCAGTTGGTGTCGGCGTTCTCGGCCAGCAGACGGTCCTTGACCGCCGTCGTGCGGATGTACCAGGCGGGGAGCGCGTAGTACATCAGCGGCGTGTGGCAGCGCCAGCAGTGCGGGTACGAGTGCTCGTAGGCCAGCTCGTTGAACATCAGGCCGCGCGAGGCCAGGTCATCGGCGAGCGCGCGGTCGGCAGCCTTGAAGAACTGTCCGCCCACCAGCGGGACATCGGCCTCGAAGTGGCCGTCGGGCGCGATCGGGTTGACGACCGGCAGGTCGTACGCCTTGCAGACCGCCATGTCGTCGGCGCCGAAGGCGGGGGACTGGTGCACCAGTCCGGTGCCGTCCTCGATCGTGACGTAGTCGGCCAGCACGACGAAGTGGGCCTCGGCCGGGAACTCGATCAGCTCGAACGGACGCTGGTAGGTCCAGCGCTCCATGTCGCGACCGGAGACGCTCTCACCGGTGAGGGTCCATCCCTCGCCGAGGGCCTTGCCGACCAGCGGCTCGGCAACCACCAGCGTCTCGGTGCCGTCGGTCGCCAGGACGTAGGTGACCTCGGGGTTGACCGCGACCGCCGTGTTGGACACCAGGGTCCAGGGAGTCGTGGTCCAGACCAGCATCGAGGCCTTGCCCGCGTACGGTCCGGACGTCAGCGGGAAGCGGACGTAGACCGAGGGATCGGTGATCGTCTCGTAGCCCTGGGCCAGCTCGTGGTCGGACAGCGTGGTGCCGCACCGCGGGCAGTAGGGAGCGACGCGGTAGTCCTCGGTCAGCAGGCCCTTCTTGAAGATCGTGGACAGCGCCCACCAGACGCTCTCCACGTACGAGGGGTCCATCGTCCGGTACGGATCGGACATGTCGACCCAGTAGCCCATCCGGTCGGTCATCTCCTCGAAGAGATCGACGTTGCGGACGACGGCCTCGCGGCACTTGGCATTGAACTCGGCGATGCCGTAGGCCTCGATGTCGGGCTTGCCGTTGAAGCCCAGCTCCTTCTCGACCGCGATCTCGACCGGCAGGCCGTGGCAGTCCCAGCCGGCCTTGCGGTCGACGTGATAGCCCTGCATGGTCTTGAACCGCGGGAACACGTCCTTGAACACCCGGGCCTCGACGTGGTGCGTGCCAGGCGTGCCATTGGCCGTCGGCGGGCCCTCGTAGAACGTCCAGCGCGGCGCGTCGGCCGGTGTGTCGAGGCTGGCGGCGAAGGTGCCCTGCTCGGACCACAGCTCGAGGATCTCGCGCTCCAGCACCGGCAGATCGACGTGGGCGGGGACGGGGCGGTAGGAGGCGTGCGAAGTCACACCCTCAATCCTACGGGTGAGCGGCGGCAGCCCTGCGGCGGTCGGGTTTGTGTGGCGCCCGCGCGGGGTCTACTCTCCACCCATGCCCAACACCGAGCTCGCCGTCAGGCCGGATGAGACCCCCTGGACCGCTGCCGAGACCGAAGAGGTCCGCGCCGAGCTGGAACAGGACCTGGCGCGCCTGCGCGTCGAGCTGGACCAGTCCGCCCGCGAGCTGCAGAGCATGCTGCGCGACGGCGTCGACGGAGCCGGCAACGACCAGGCCGACGTGGGCTCCAAGGGCCTCGAGCGCGATGCCGAGATGTCGCTGGCCGCGAATCAGCGCGAGCTGCTGCTGCAGACCGAGAAGGCGCTCGAGCGTCTCGACAAGGGAACGTACGGACAGTGCGAGCTGTGCGGGGAGCCGATCGGCAAGAATCGTTTGATGGCGTTCCCGCGTGCGACACTGTGTATGACATGCAAGCAGCGCGAGGAGCGTCGCTGAGCCCTGGGGACGACCACGGCGCGACCACGAGGACGTACGTACGGCTGTTCGCCGTCGTGGCGCTGGTGGCCTTCGTCATCGACCAGGTCACCAAGGTCGTGGCGGTCGAGAAGCTCCAGGGTCGTGAGTCCATCGAGATCGTCCCGGGACTGCTGTCGCTGACCTTCCTGCGCAATCCGGGTGCCGCCCTGAGCACGGGCGCAGGATTCACGCTGGTCCTGAGCGTCATCGCGATCGCCGTCAGCATCGCCGTCGTCCGGGTGGCTCCGCGGCTGCGCGACAAGGGCTGGGCCATCGGTCTGGGCCTGCTGCTGGCCGGCGCGGTCGGCAACCTGTCGGACCGCATCTTCCGCGAGCCGTCACCGCTGAAGGGACACGTCGTCGACTTCATCGACTACGGCCCGTTCGTCGGCAATGTCGCCGACATCGCGCTGACGGTCGCGGCCATCATCATCGTCTGGCGCGCATGGCGTGGTGTGCGGATCGACGGAACGCACGAGGAGAAGTCATGACATCGGACAGCACGCACCTGGAGCATCGGGTCATCCAGGTTCCCGAGGGCCTGGCCGGGGAGCGCGTCGACAGCGCGCTCGCCCGGCTGCTCGGGCTGTCGCGCACGCGGGCCAGCGAGCTCGTCGCCGAGGGGCACGTGACCCTGGACGGCCACACACCGGCCAAGTCCGAGCGGGTCCTGCCCGGCTCGATCCTGGAGGCGTCCATCCCGGCGCCCCGACAGGCCGTCGTGGTGGCGACCGAGGTCGAGGGCATGAAGATCGTCTTCCAGGACGATGACATCGTGGTCGTCGACAAGCCCGTCGGCGTCGCCGCCCATCCCAGCGTCGGCTGGACCGGCCCGACCGTGCTCGACCATCTCGCCGGCGTCGGCATCCGCATCTCGACGTCCGGGGCGCCGGAGCGGCAGGGCATCGTCCACCGCCTCGACGTCGGCACGAGCGGCCTGATGACGGTCGCCAAGTCCGAGCACGCGTACACCGTGCTGAAGCAGGCGTTCCGCGACCGGTCGGTCGAGAAGACGTACCACGCGCTCGTGCAGGGACATCCCGATCCGCACACGGGGACGATCGACGCGCCCATCGCGCGCCACCCCAAGCACGACTTCAAGTTCACGGTCAAGGACGGCGGGCGTGACAGCATCACGCATTACGACACCCTCGAGGCGCACCGGTTCGCGAGCCTGCTGACCATCCGGCTCGAGACCGGTCGTACCCACCAGATCCGCGTCCACATGAGCGCGATCCACCACCCGTGCGTGGGCGACCTGATGTACGGGGCCGATCCGACCCTCGCCCAGCGCGTGGGTCTGGACCGGCAGTGGCTGCACGCCAAGGCTCTGGCCTTCATCCACCCCCGCACCGGTGAGCGGGTCGAGTTCGTCTCGGAGTACCCCGACGACCTGGTGCGCGCCCTCGAGATCGTCCGCACGATCGACGACAACCCCCTCCCGCGCTGACCCCCCAACCCGCTGAGTGGGACGTTTCCGACGTGGCCGCCGCGGGACGCTGCGCGGAAACGTCGCACTCAACGGGTTGGTTCGTCCCAACGGCGGGCGGGAGGCCAGGTCCACCACCAGGCGGGCTTGCTGGTCGTCCACTCACGCTTCGTGGCGTGCAGTGCGTCGCGGCGTGCCGCGGCGATGCGCCCGACGGTGCGCCACCTCTGCTGGTGGTCCAGGGCCGTGACACGGACGACGACCAGGCCGCTGCGCTCGAAGTCCTCCTCACGGACGTTGTCCTCGGTGTGCTGCCGGTTCTCGCGGTGGTGGCCTCCATCCGACTCGATCACCAGACCGGCCTCCTCGTCGAGCAGGTCGGCGATGCCGAGCAGGCGGCCGCCCAGCGAGAAGATCGGGACGTTGACCTTCAGACCCTCGATGTCGGCATCCCGCTGCGCCAGCAGACGCGTCCGGGTCTCCCACGGGCTCGCGGCGCGCGTCGACCCCCACGTCAGGGCGTCCCTGGCCTGCACCAGTCCGCGGACCTTGTGATGGCCGGAGATGACCTGCTCGACCCGCGCGACGGTCGTGCGCGGCAGACCGGCTGTGGTGCTGGTGGCCAGGTCGAGCACGACGACAGCCTCCCGCAGGTTGACCGCCATGCGCATCTCGTCGAAGGCGGCCCGCGCCATGGTGGTCAGGGAGAACGACTCGAAGTCGATGACCTCCTCGGGATGCAGCAGACCGCGGAACGGCTGGACCGCCGACCGGTGCCGCAACTGTGAGCCCGGCAGGCAGTGGACCAGGGCCGGGCGCGCCACCCCTGCGATCCCGAGCCCCTCGAACCAGGTGTTGCCTTGCGCCCGTAGCGATGCCCACCCGCCCAGGACGCATCCCGTGGTGAGCAGCCCGACCGCGTCGGCCACCCGCATCATCACGGGGTCGCCGTCGACGCCGGCCGGGAGCAGCAGCCCGTGGGCCCGTCGCTCGTAGGCGGCGCCGCCCAGCTCCCGCTGGGTGGCTCCTCGTGCCAGCAGCTGCGCCGATCGCTGGGGAACCACGAAGGGCCCATCTGTCATGGCGCGAAGTCTGCATCGAGCGGCCCTCGGGCGCCCGCGACCGTCCACAACCCCGTTGAGTGGGACGTTTCGGTGGGCGGCCGCGCGGGGGCGGTCGTGGAAACGTCGCACTCAGCGGGGACGGTGGGGCTCGCGGGCCGGGCGGTGGTGGAACAATGGCGGCCATGTCATCTGCCGTGCGCCAGTCCGAGAAGCTCCGAGATGTCCTGTACGACATCCGTGGACCCGTCAGTGCGCGCGCCGCGGCCCTCGAGGCCGAGGGGCACCGGATCCTCAAGCTGAACATCGGCAACCCCCAGCCGTTCGGCTTCGACGCCCCGGCCGAGATCCTGCAGGACGTCATCGCGGCACTGCCCGGATCGGCGGGGTACTCCGACTCCCGGGGCATCCAGTCGGCCCGCCGTGCCGTGGTGCACAACTACCAGCTGCAGGACGGCTTCCCCGCCATCGACGTCGACGACGTGTGGATCGGCAACGGCGTCTCCGAGCTGATCCAGATCGCGCTGCAGGCCCTGCTGAACAACGGCGACGAGGTGCTGATCCCGGTGCCGGACTACCCGCTGTGGACCGCGGTGACCAACCTGGCCGGCGGCGTGCCCGTGCACTACCGCTGCGACGAGGACAACGGCTGGAACCCCGATCTGGCCGATTTGGAGTCCAAGATCACCGACCGCACCAAGGCGATCGTGGTCATCAACCCCAACAACCCCACCGGGGCGGTCTACGCGCGCGAGACGTTGGCCGGCATCGCAGACCTGGCCCGCAAGCACGACCTGGTCCTGATGGCCGATGAGATCTACGACAAGATCCTGTACGACGAGGCCGTCCACATCCCGATGGCCAGCGTCGCGCCGGACGTCCTGACGCTGACGTTCAACGGCCTGTCCAAGGCGTACCGCGTGTGCGGCTACCGCGCGGGATGGGTCGTGGCGACCGGTCCGCTGGAGCGCGCCCAGGACTACCTCGAGGGCATCACGCTGCTGTGCTCGATGCGGCTGTGCCCCAACGTCCCCGCGCAGAACGCGATCCAGGTCGCCCTCGGCGGCTACCAGTCCATCAAGGAGCTGATCCTGCCCGGCGGACGGTTGCTGGAGCAGCGTGACACGGCGGTCACCGAGCTGCGCAAGATCCCCGGCGTCAGCGTCGTGGTGCCCCAGGGTGCGCTGTACGCCTTCCCGCGGCTGGACCCCGAGGTGTACCCGATCAAGGACGATCAGCAGCTAGTGCTCGACCTGTTGCTGCAGGAGAAGATCCTGCTGACGCAGGGGACCGGCTTCAACTGGCCCGACCCGGACCACCTGCGCATCGTGACGCTGCCGTGGGCCCGCGACCTGGCCGAGGCGATCCAGCGCCTGGGCAACTTCCTGAGCAGCTATCGGCAGGTGTGACCCAGTGATGGTTGCGTAAATCGACCAAAGTGGGGGCCTTCCGGGGGGCGATTTTGTCGGTGCCATGAGGCAAGATCTGTTCTTAGTGTTCCTGTTAGGAACACCGAGAGGCAGGTAGGCATGGCTGACATGATCCGGGCGACCGGGCTGGTGAAGAAGTACAAGGAGGTCGTGGCCCTGGCAGGGCTCGACCTGGCCGTCCCCGAGGGCAAGGTCCTGGCGGTGCTGGGCCCCAACGGCGCCGGCAAGACGACGGCGGTCCGCATCCTGGCGACGCTGCTGACCGCCGACGAGGGCACCGCCGAGGTCGCCGGGATCGACGTCGCGAAGAACCCCAACGGCGTCCGCGCCCGGATCGGGCTGTCCGGACAGTACGCGGCGGTCGACGAGTACCTGACGGGATTCGAGAACCTCCAGATGGTCGGACGTCTCTACGGCATCCCCAAGGCTGCCGCATCGAAGCGGGCGCGTGAGCTGCTCGAGCGCTTCGACCTGGACGACGCCGGGGATCGTCCCGCCAAGACGTACTCCGGCGGCATGCGGCGTCGCCTCGACCTGGCGGGGGCGCTGGTCGCCGCGCCACCGGTGCTGATCCTCGACGAGCCGACGACCGGCCTGGACGTGCGCAGCCGCCAGCAGATGTGGACGGTCATCCGCGATCTCGTGGCGTCCGGGTCGACGCTGCTGCTGACGACGCAGTACCTCGAGGAGGCCGATGTGCTCGCCGACGACATCGTGGTGATCGACCACGGCCGGGCGATCGCCCGCGGGACCGCCGACGAGCTGAAGGCGCAGACCGGCGGCGAGCGCATCGAGCTGGTGCTGACCGACCGGGCCCAGCGCGACGTCGCTGCGGCGCTGCTCGCCGCTGTCGCGATCGGCGAGGTGCAGCTCGCCGACAACGGACGCGCGCTCACGGCAGCCGTCGACGGCGGCGTGCCGCAGCTGCGCAGCGTGCTGGCCGAGCTCGAGTCGCGCCACATCGACGTCCTCGACGTGGGTCTTCGGCGACCGACGCTCGACGACGTGTTCCTGAGCCTGACCGGGCGCGCGGCCGAGGCCGCGGTGGAGCCGGCCAACCAGGCCGAGGAGGTCCCCGCATGAGCACCATGACCCGTCACGCGACCGACGGCTGGGTCGTCGCGAAGCGCAATCTGATCAAGATCGTCCGGGTCCCGGAGATCTTGGTGTTCGTCCTGATCTCGCCGATCATGTTCGTGCTGCTGTTCGCCTACGTGTTCGGCGGCGCGATCGATCCCGGCGACGGCCTGAACTACCGCGAGTTCCTGATCGGCGGCATCTTCGCCCAGACCGTCGTGTTCGGCGCGACGTTCACCGGCGCAGGTCTGGCCGAGGACATGCAAAAGGGCATCATCGACCGGTTCAGGTCGCTGCCGATGTCGCGCTCAGCGGTGCTCGTGGGCCGCACGACGTCCGACATCGTCTACAACGTGCTGTCGCTGATCATCATGGCCCTGACCGGTCTGCTGGTCGGCTGGCGCATGCGCGAGGGCGTCGTCGACGCCACGCTGGGCTTCCTGCTGCTGCTGCTGTTCGCCTACGCGATCAGCTGGATCATGGCCTACGTCGGCCTGCTGGTGCCCAGCGTCGAGGTGATCAACAACGCCTCGTTCATCGTGATCTTCCCGCTGACCTTCGTGTCGAACGCCTTCGTGCCGCTGGCGTCCCTGCCCGACGGGGTGCGCACCTTCGCGGAGTGGAATCCCGTCTCGACCGTCACGCAGGCCTCGCGTGAGCTGTTCGGCAACACCGGTGGCCGTCCGCCCGAGTCCGATGCGTGGGGGATGCAGCACCCCGCGCTGTACACCGTGCTGTGGGTCGGGATCATCCTGCTGGTGTTCGTGCCGCTCTCGATCCGTCAGTACCGCATCGCCAGCAGCCGCTGAGCTCCTCCCGAAATCCACGAGCGGGGTGATCCCGGCCCGCGATAGCCTGCGGCGCACATCGACGCGCTCAGGGGGACACGTGGAGGCATTGGACCGGCGTACGTTGCTGCTCGGCTCGGCGGGACTGGTCCTGGCCGGTTGCGGTGGCGGGGGCAGCGGGGGCGACACGAAGGCGAAGGCCACGCCGACCGGCCCCAACATCGTCAAGCCCAGGACCGGCACCGTCGTCACGGAGGCCGACACCGCAGCCCTGCGCGAACGGCTCAACCAGGCGTTGGCCTCCGGGGACGTCGAGCAGCTGGTCGCGGTGATCGAGCCCGGCGACTTCGGGCTCGACGACGTCCGCAAGCGGTGGACCCGACGGTTCGAGAACTTCGACCGGCTGGGGTTCATCGACGGGCAGTGGTACGTCGGTGTGCCGAGCGGCCGCACGCGCAACGCCGCCGGTGGCCTGGTCGAGTTCAGCGGCGAGCTGGTGTTCGCCCACACGGTCAGGGGCTGCGACGGGCAGCAGGTGGTCGAGAACATGCCGGCGAAGTTCCGCAAGAAGTCCGAGGACGCACCGCTGGAGCTGCTGCACATCGGCGACATCGACGAGTACTTCGACCCGTCCGTGTGGGACGTCGCGGACGTCGACGCGATCGAGACCGAGCACACGTGGATCGTCTTCCGGCGCCAGGACGCTCGACGGGCCAAGGCCTACGCCGCCCGGATCGAGGCCGGGGCCAAGCGGGCGTTCGCCCTCATGCCCCGGCCGAAGGGGGTCGACAAGGTCTTCTACGCGCTGACCTGGCCCCAGATCGACGGCAAGCTGTGGGGCGGTGTCTCGGTGGGCGACGCGGACGCCCACGCCTACTACCACCCGTTCCTCGACCCGGACGAGCTGGCGCGTGGGCAGAAGAAGGCGGCCGACAGCACCGGACTGCCGTTGGGCACCGGCCGCGTCGGGTTGCACGAGACGTCGTTCTCGCGCTCGGACTTCGAGGACGTGGCCTGTCACGAGGCCATCCACGTGCTGGCCAACCAGTGGTACGCCGGCGACAGGGCCAAGCCCACCTGGGTGGCGGAAGGACTCGCCATGTGGGGCGACAGCCGCCCCGGCTCGGGCCGGCTGATGGCGCGCGACGGTGGGCGGATCCGGGCCACCTTCGCCGAGTTCCAGACCATCGCCCCGAAGGGGTACGACGAGTTCCACGACTCACCGCGTGAGTACGAGTTCTACGCCTGCTCCGGCGCGGTGTTCGAGTACCTCGACCAGACGCAGGGACGCGATGCGGTCTTCGAGGTGGCCGAGGCCTTCTACTCATCGGACACCCGGTCGCAGGCGAGCAAGAAGCTGGGCAGGAGCGAGAAGGAACTGCTCGCCGCCACCCGGAAGTGGATCGGCGCATGAGGCGCCTGGCAGCCGTCGCCGTGACGATGGTGCTGGCCCTGACGGCCTGCACCGGCTCCGGGGGATCGGACGGCGAGGACGAGCAGAAGAAGGGGCCGTCGCTCCCGCTGCCCGACCGCGCCCCGTCGGCACGAGGTCCGGCGACGGGTCCGGCGCTCGACCCGAAGGTCCTGCTCGCCGCCTCCGACGACCTGGAGGAGCTGGCCGGCACGCTCGACACGGCGCAGGTCGAGCGGCGGTCGGGGGCATTCATCACCGGCCGGACCGTCGTCGGGTACTCGGTCGACAACATCTCCGGGTACGACCTGGGCTCCGGCGACCTGCTGTGGACCGCGGAGCTCGATCTGGGCGGCGGCACGGTCTGTTTCGTCTCCCGGCCCGACCGGGCGGTCAAGACCTTCACGGTCGCCTACGGCGACGGCGGCTACTGCCCCGAGCTGGCCACGATCCGCGTCTCGGACGGCACGGTGCTCAAGGTCTCCGACAAGCTGACGACCGGGGCCGAGTTCGAGGGCGAGTCCCTCGGCGGGACGGTCAACCACCTGTTCACGGTCGGCGGCAAGGACCACCTCGTCGACCAGCGCGGTGGGGTCTGGAAGATGGTCAAGGGCGAGCCGGAGCCGGTGGCCCGTCTCCAGGGCGACAGCTACTACGACCTGCACCCGACGCCGGAGGGCGACGTCCTGATCGGTGCTCGGGGCAGCGACCGCGGTCGCTGCCGGGTCGACGGGTACGCCCTGCCGTCGTTCAAGCCGCTGTGGACCCAGGAGTCGAAGACCCTGTTCCCCGAGGTGCGGGAGGACTGCGTCGTCTCGGCCGCCCCGGGCAACCCGGCCTGGCTGGTGCAGGAGACCAGCGACCGGTACTACATGGCCCAGGTCGACCCGATGACCGGGACGCTCGTGGGACAGGACAACAGGCCGAAGATGGGCGACAAGGTCGCCGAGGGGCAGTTCGAGCTGGCCAGCGCCGCCAACCAGTTCGACCAGGCCCTCGGCCTGCCCGGCGGCGACACGGTCTTCGCGCAGGTGCGGGGCCTGACCCGCTACTCGCTGAAGGACCAGAAGATCGTGTGGGACCTGGACCTGAGCCAGCTCGAGCTGGAGTCCGACGACGAGTTCGCCCTGACGACGGTGCTGCCGCAGGGCGTCACCGCCGACGGCCACCTGGTGGCCACGGTGAGCAACGAGACCGCGGTCGAGATCGTCGCGATCGAGGTCGACACCGGCAAGCTCGTCGCCCGTTGGGCCGTGCCGCCGGAGTACCGCAACGGCTTCCAGGTCGAGCCCGGCATGACGCTGTTCGGCGACGGGCTGGTGCTGACGCGCAACTTCGAGGAGTGGGAGTTCACGTTCGGCCCCGCACACCGGCGGCAGGCGCCCGACGGCGACCGGTACGACATCGGCGTCTTCACGTTCCCCGAGCCCGACAACTCGCCGGCGTCCGCCGTGCCGACGGCCGGACCGGTCGACACCGAGGTCGAGGCGCTCGGTGGTGTCCAGACACCCGCCGACGCCGCGGCGTCGCGCGACCCGGAGGCGTTCACGACCGGCAAGCAGGTCATCGCCAGCTCGAACCAGCAGGTCACCGGTTTCGACGCCGCGTCCGGCAAGTCCCTGTGGACGCTCGACCTCGGCGATGGCGGCGCGTCGCGTGTCTGCGCGGGCTCCGAGCCCGATCGCGCGGTCAAGACGTTCACGGTCGCCGTCGCGACCGGCGGCCCGAAGGCCCCGTGCAACACGCTGGTGCGCGTGCAGTCGTCCAACGGCACGGTGCTCGACCGCGTCACGCTGCCCATCGGAAAGATCGTGGACCTGTTCGTCCACGAGGCCGTCGTGTACGTCGTCACCGACGACCTGGCCGTGAGCCGCCTGGTCGACGGGGCCCTCGTCCCGCACGGCCGGCTGCAACGTCAGCCGTACGCCGGTCTCGAGCGGGCCAAGGGCGATCCGGCGCTGGCGATCGGCATGACGTCGCTGAAGGGCGGACGTGACTGGTCGATCGACGCGTACCGGCTGCCGTCCTTCGAGCCGGTGTGGTCGACGCGGGCCAGCAAGGTGCTCGGCGCGGTCGATCGCAAGAACGGCATCGACCTGTGGCACGGCAACGCGCTGTGGGTCTCGGGCTCGGTGGGCGACGCCTCGGTGCAGGGGAAGACCGTCAAGGACACCATGAGCCTGCTGGACCCCGCCACGGGGCAGGTCGTCGTCAGCACAGGTCCGGTCAAGCGCGACTACCTTGCCGACGACCTGGCCCAGATGTCGCTGACGGGTGCCATCACCGGCGCCTACGACTCGGTCGGCTTCGACAACGGCGACATGATGCTGCCACAGCGGTCGGGCATCATGCGGTACTCGCTGGCGGAGCAGAAGATCCGCTGGTCGCTCGACACGAAATCGATCATGGACTCGATGGAACGCGACCGGAAGGGGTCGTTCACGAACCAGGAGATCGACCTGCTCGACGGCGGCAAGACCGTGCTCGTGACGTTCAGCAACTACGTCTCGGTCGAGGCCATGACGGTGGACGCGTCGACGGGCAAGATCACCGGACGCTGGAACGTGCCGAAGGCGTCGCGCAACGGGCTGCAGGCATCACCGAAGACGGTGCCGTTCCCGGGCGGCTTCGCCCTGGTGCACAGCGAGTACTCCTGGGACTACGGATTTGCCCAGTCGGACCGGGCGGTGCCGCCCGAGCAGCGTTACGACGTCGGTCTGTTCGCCCTCCCCAAGGCGAAGGGGAAGGCCAAGGGCAAGGACTGACGTCGGGAGGTCAGTGTCCCGAGCGGCGACGGGCCGCGAACTCCTGGGCCTCGGCCAGCCGGAACCGCGCGATGTCGGCGATCAGCCCGACTGGCAGCGGCTGGTCGAGGGGGAAGCGCACGGATGACTTCACGACCCGGTAGGGCTGCAGCTCGGCGTCGAACCGGGCGCGGACGGCCCCTGCGGGGAAGAAGCTGAGCGAGGTGTGCTCGTCGTGGCCGGCGAACTGGACCACGACGACGCCGTGCTGGCGGTACGAGGGGATGTTGTGGGTGATGATCTCCTCGGCGTCCGGCAGTGCGGCACGGATCACCGATCGCATCTCCTGCAGCCGTGGCTCGATCTCGTACGTCGCCGCCGCGATGTAGTCGTCGACGGTGTCGTAGGTCTGCTTCTCGCGGTCCGGGTGCTCAGCCATGCCCCCAGTATCGCGGGTGCCCGGCGGGTCAGTGACCGCGCAGGGCCTGACGGATGTCGGCGGCGCTGTCGTCGTCGGCCTGGCGCAGGCGGTCGGCGGCGGTGTCGGCGGCGCGGCGACCCGCGGTGAGCGACTCGCGCACCGACTCGAGGTGCTCGGTCCAGTCGCGCTTGAAGCCGTTGTTGCTGCCGACGCGCTCCTCCTCGGGAAGCATCCGGCCGGCGCGGATCGCCAACCGGATGTCCTCGAGGCGGTCGGCCGCCTGGCCGAGCGCCTTGGCGGCGTCGAGCAGCTGCTCGCCGAGCGACTGCACCGCCTCGGGGGATGAGATCTCGGGGCTCGGCTCGCCGGAGCCGTCGCCGCGGACCGCGCCCAGCGAGGCCTCCGCGCGGCGGGGGAGCCGGCGGTCGACGTCGTTGTCGGCGTTCTTCGCCTTCTGCATGAGGTCGGCGTACTCGTCGACGATGCCGCGCACCTCACGGCGGTACTCGCCAATGGCCTGCTGGAGTGCTCCGCCCTGCTCGAGCAGCATCGCCTCTGCCTGCGCCCCACCGCCGCCGTCGGTGAAGCTGAGCCCGGCCTGGCGGCGGAACTGCGCATCGTGGGGCTCGGCGGTGTGGGCGTCGATGCGCCGGATCAGCGCGCCGGGGTCGTGCGGTCCGCCCTTCGCGTCCTGGAGGGCCTGCCGCAGTCCCTGCCGGGCCGCGCGCCACCGCTGCCGGAGGCCGTCGAGACCGTCCTGGCCCTGCGCGAGCGCGTCGGCGGCGGCCTCGATCGAGTCGGCGAGCTCGCCGAGCTGCCGGGCGTCCGCCTCGAGGGCCGTGCCGGCACGCTGCGCGCCGCGCGACAGCGCCAGCACCGTGCGGCCGCGGCTGCCCTGGGGCGGATTGGCCTGCTGCAGCTGCTCGGAGACCTGCCCGAGCTGGCGCGTGAGGTCGCGCAGCCCCTGCACCGCCTCGCGGAGCCGGGCGGGCTCGCCCGGCAGGTCGATGGTGTCGGGTCCGATCGGACCGCTGACGAGGACGGCGTGGAGTGGCATGTTTCCCCCTGGACGAACAGATCTGCCCCCATGATGGCGTGTGACGGTCCCCACCGCCAGCACTTGCGACGCTGATTTCTCGGGCGCGCAGGGCGGGACGCGGTTGCGGGGTGGCCGTTCTGGTCGGACCTCTCGACTAGGCTGTAGACCTTCCGTCAACCACCCGCCGAGGAGGCCATTTCTCGATGTCGAGCGACTCATTCGTGCACCTGCACGTGCACACGGAGTACTCGATGCTCGACGGAGCGGCGCTGCTCGACGGCCTCTTCGAGCGCACCGCCGAGCTGGAGATGCCGGCGATCGCGATGACCGATCACGGCAACCTGCACGGTGCGTACGACTTCTACAGCAAGGCCAAGAAGCACGGGGTCAAGCCGATCATCGGCATGGAGGCGTACCTGACGCCCAACATCCCCCGCACGGAGAAGAAGGCCGTGCAGTGGAACAAGGGCGCCAAGGACGCCGATGTCGCCGGACGCGGTGCCTACACGCACATGACGCTGCTGTCCGAGACGACCGAGGGCATGCACAACCTGTTCCGCATCGGCTCGTACGCGAGCCTCGAGGGCCAGTACCGCAAGCCCCGCGCGGACCGTGACCTCCTGCAGCGCTTCGGCAAGGGCCTCATCGCGACGACGGGCTGTCCGTCGGGCGAGATCCAGACCTGGCTGCGCATCGGCAACTACGACAAGGCCCGCGCCTCGGCGGCCGAGTTCCAGGACATCTTCGGCAAGGAGAACTTCTTCCTCGAGCTGATGGACCACGGCCTGGAGATCGAGCGCACCGTGCGCGACGGCCTGCTGCGGCTCAAGGCCGACCTGGGCCTGCCCGCCATCGCGACCAACGACTCGCACTACACCAGCCCTGAGGACGCCGAGGCGCACTCGGCCCTGCTGTGCGTCCAGTCCGGCAGCACGCTGACCGACCCCAACCGGTTCAAGTTCGACTCCAACGACTTCTACATCAAGTCCGCCGCCGAGATGCGTGACCTGTGGGAGCACCGCTTCGACCTCAAGGAGGCGTGCGACAACACCCTCCTGATCGCCGAGCGCTGCAATGTCGAGTTCACCGAGTCCAACGGTGGCTACATGGCGCGCGCCGACATCCCCGAGGGCGAGACCGAGGAGAGCTGGTTCGTCAAGGAGGTCTGGCGCGGCATCGAGAGCCGCTATCCCGGCGACAAGCTGACCGACGAGGTGCGCGCGCGCACCGAGATGGAGCTCGACGTCGTCCGCACCAAGGGCTACTGCGGCTACTACCTCGTGGTCGCCGACTTCATCAACTGGGCCAAGGACAACGGCATCCGTGTCGGGCCCGGTCGTGGATCAGGTGCCGGCTCGATCGCGGCCTACGCCCTGCGGATCACCGATCTGTGCCCGCTCACGCACGGCCTGATCTTCGAGCGCTTCCTCAACCCCGAGCGTCCCTCGATGCCTGACTTCGACATCGACTTCGACGAGCGTCGACGCGCCGAGGTCATCCGGTACGTCAGCAACAAGTACGGCGAGGAGCGCGTCGCGATGATCGCGACGTTCGGCCGGCTCAAGTCCAAGGCGGCCATCAAGGACGCCGCGCGGGTCATGGACTACCCGTTCTCCCACGGCGAGCGCATCACCAAGGCGCTGCCCGCCGACATCATGGGCAAGGGCGTGACGCTCAAGGGCCTGTTCGACAAGGACGACAAGCGGTACGGCGACGGCGCGGACTTCCGCAAGCTGCACGACGAGGACGCCGACGTCCGCAAGATCTACCAGACCGCGCTCGGACTCGAGGGCCAGATCCGCCAGTGGGGCGTCCACGCCGCCGGCGTCATCATGTCCAGCGATCCCTTGATCGACATCGTGCCGATCATGAAGCGCGAGCAGGACGGCGCGATCATCACGCAGTTCGACTACCCGATGTGCGAGGCGCTCGGGCTGGTCAAGATGGACTTCCTGGGGTTGCGCAACCTCACGGTGCTCGACGACGCGCTGATCAACATCAAGCGCAACCGTGACATCGACCTGGTGCTGGAAGACCTCACCTTCGACGACCCCGCGACGTACGACCTGCTGGCCCGCGGCGACACCTTGGGAGTGTTCCAGCTCGACGGCGGCCCCATGCGCGCGCTGCTGCGCAGCATGAAGCCCGACAAGTTCGAGGACATCTCGGCCGTCGGCGCGCTGTACCGGCCCGGTCCGATGGGCGCGGACTCGCACAACAAGTACGCCCGCCGCAAGAACGGCCGCGAGCCGATCGACCCGATCCACCCCGAGCTCGAGAAGCCCCTGGAGACGGTGCTGGGGGAGACCTACGGCCTGATCGTCTATCAGGAGCAGGTCATGGAGATCGCCCAGGTGCTGGCCGGGTTCTCCCTCGGACAGGCCGACAACCTGCGCCGCGCGATGGGCAAGAAGAAGAAGTCCGAGCTCGACAAGCAGTACGCCGGCTTCCAGGCTGGCATGCTCGAGCGCGGCTACTCCCAGAAGGCGATCACGGCGCTGTGGGAGATCCTGCTCCCGTTCTCGGACTACGCCTTCAACAAGGCGCACTCCGCGGCGTACGGCGTCATCAGCTACTGGACGGCGTACCTCAAGGCCAACTATCCGGCCGAGTACATGGCCGCGCTGCTGACCAGCACCCGCGTCGACAAGGACAAGTCGGCGATCTACCTCAACGAGTGCCGCCGCATGGGCATCAAGGTGCTGCCGCCGGACGTCAACGAGTCGGTCTCCAACTTCGCCTCGGTCGGCGCCGACATCCGCTTCGGTCTCGGCGCGATCCGCAACATCGGTGAGAACGTCGTGGCCGGCATCGTCGAGGGGCGCACGACCGGCGGTCCCTACCGCGACTTCAACGACTTCCTCGACAAGGTCCCGGCGCACGTGTGCAACAAGCGGGTCCTGGACTCGCTCATCAAGGCAGGCGCCTTCGACTCCCTGGGGCACCGTCGCCGCGCGCTGACGACGGTCGCCGAGGAGGGCGTCGACCTGTACATCGACCTCAAGCGCCAGGCCGCGATCGGCCAGGACTCGCTATTCGGTGGTGCGGACGAGGCGCTGTTCACCGGCGGCACGATCGACGTCCCCGACACGATGCCGGAGTGGGAGAAGACCCAGCTGCTGGCCTTCGAGCGCGACATGCTCGGGCTGTACGTCTCCGATCACCCGCTGCAGGGCCTGGAGCACGTGCTGCGCGCGAGCAGCGACTGCACGGTCGGTGAGCTGCTGGGCAATGCCGAGCTGCCCGACGGCAGCACGGTGCGCATCTGCGGCCTGATCACCGGCGTCCAGCGCCGCATGAGCAAGAAGGGCGACAGCTGGGCCTCGGTCACGCTGGAGGACCTCGAGGGCGGCATCGAGATCATGGTCTTCCCCGGCGCCTACCAGCTGGCGATGCCGGTGCTGGTGCCCGACACGATCGTCGTGGTCAAGGGCAGGGTGCGCCGCAAGGACGAGGGCGTCGAGCTCAACGCGCTGGAGGTGACCCTGCCGGCGATGGGCTCGGGCGGTCCCGAGCGTCCGCTCGTGGTCAGCCTGCCGGTGGCCCGGTGCACGGCCGACACGATCGGGACGTTCAAGCAGGTCCTGTCAGCGCATCCGGGCATGTCCGAGGTCCACCTGCGGCTGATCGGCAACGGGACGACGAAGATCATGCGCCTGGACGACAGCCTGCGGGTGGCGCAGTCGTCCTCGCTGATCGCCGATCTCAAAGAGCTGCTGGGTCCCCATTGTCTGTCGTGAACCCCTCGTCCCCGGCCTCCCACGGGCGCTCGGCGCTCGGCGCAGTCCTGCCGGCGCGCCGCATGCTGACCCTGGCCCTGGCGACCCTGGCGCTGGGCCTGGCCGCGGGGCTGGTGTGGCTGTGGCTGGCCGATCCGTCCCAGTGGCAGGTGAGCGACCGCGGCATCCTGCTGACCGAGGCGGCGTCCCGCGGACAGTTCCAGGTCGTGGTGATGTTCGTCCTGGTCGGCCTCGTGGTCTCGCTCGCCGCCGGCTGGGGCATCGTGCAACTGCTGCCCGATGCGGGCTGGCTGGTGGTGCCGGTGACGATCGTGGCGACCGTGTTGGCGGCGCTGATCGCGTGGCGGATCGGTGTGGACCTCGGACCGCCGTCCCCGGCCTCGGTCCGCGACGTGCAGCCCGGCGACACCCTGCCGTCACGGCTGGCGGTCGACTCCGTCGCGCCCTTCCTGGTGTGGCCGATCTTCGGCCTCCTCGGCGTGATCGGCGCGACGTGGGGCGCCGACCGCCGGGCCTAGCGAGCGATCCGGGCCAGCACGGCGCGGGTGATGCGGGTCAGGTCGGCCGGGGCGATCTCGGCCTCGAGCCCGCGGCGTCCGCCCGAGACGAAGATCGTCGGCCACTGCGAGGCGGACCGGTCGATCACGGTGCGATGGGCCTTCTTCTGCCCGACCGGCGAGATGCCACCGATGACGTAGCCGGTGGCCCGCTGGGCCTGGGCCGCATCGGCCATCTGGGCGCGCTTGCCGCCCAGCGCATCGGCGAGCGCCTTGAGGTCGAGCGAGCCCATGACCGGCACCACACCGACGCACAGCTCACCGTCGATGACCGCCATCAACGTCTTGAACACCCGGGCAGGCTCGACCCCGAGGGCTTCGGCGGCCTCCATGCCGAAGGACTCCGCGCGCGGGTCGTGCACGTACGAGTGCGCCGCGAACTTGACCCCGGCACGGTGCAGTGCAGCGAAGGCTGGGGTGGAGTCGACAGGCTTCTGGTTGGCGGCCACGACCCCACCGTAATGCTTCCGTAGACTGATAGCCGTGATACGACGTCTTGACCTGCGCACGCTTGCCCCTACCCCCGACGAGTCGACGGTGGCCTACAGCGCTGCCGTGCCCCGCGCGGCGGTCGACGTCGAGCACGCGCTGGCCGCCGTGCGCCCGATCTGCGACGACGTGCGCGAGCGTGGCACGGAGGCCGTGCTCGACGCGGGCGAGAAGTTCGACGGCGTGCGTCCCGCACAGCTGCGCGTCCCGGCGTCCGCGCTGGCCGATGCGCTGGCGAACCTGGCCCCCGAGATCCGCACCGCGCTGGAGGAGTCCATCCGCCGGCTGCGGCAGACCTGCATCGCCGAGCTCGAGCAGTCGCTGGTCACCGATGTCGCCCCCGGTGCGACGGTCGAGCGCCGCATCGTCCCGATGCAGCGGGTCGGTCTCTACGTCCCCGGCGGCCTCGCGCCGCTGATCAGCACGGTCATCATGAACGCCGTCCCGGCCCAGGTCGCGGGAGTGCCCGGCATCGCGCTGGCCAGCCCGCCGCAGGCCGAGTTCGACGGCCTCCCGCACCCCTCGATCCTCGCCGCGTGCGCGCTGCTGGGCATCGACGAGGTCTACGCCGCCGGGGGAGCGCAGGCGCTGGCGATGTTCGCCTACGGTGCAGCGTCCGATGGCCGGGTCGACTGCCGTCCGGTCAACCTGATCACCGGCCCGGGCAACATCTACGTCGCGGCGGCCAAGCGCCACCTGCAGGGCACGGTCAGCATCGATTCGGAGGCCGGGCCGACCGAGATCGCGATCATCGCCGACGACACCGCCGACCCGGCCTTCGTCGCCGCCGACCTGATCAGCCAGGCCGAGCACGACCCGATGGCTGCCAGCGTCCTGATCACCGACAGCGACGTGCTGGCGACCGCGGTCGAGGTCGAGGTGGACCTGCAGGTCGACACCGCGAAGCACGCCTCGCGCATCCGCACCGCCCTGGACGGCCCCCAGTCCGCGATCGTGCTGGTCCGCGACATCGACCAGGCGATCGACGTGGCCAACGGCTACGCCGCCGAGCACCTCGAGGTGCACACCGCCGATGCGTCCGCCGTGGCCGAGCGCATCGTCAACGCCGGCGCGATCTTCGTCGGCTCGCACACCCCGGTGTCGCTGGGCGACTACGCGGCCGGGTCGAACCACGTCCTGCCGACGGCCGGCTGCGCGTGCCACTCCTCGGGCCTGTCGGTCCGGGCGTTCTGCAAGAACATGCACGTCGTGACCTACTCGGAGTCGGCCCTGCGCGAGGTGGGCGATCACGTCGTCACCCTCGCCGAGGCCGAGAACCTGCCCTCGCACGGCGCTGCCGTGTCGGTCCGGATGTCACGCTGATGCCGGTTCCCGCCTGGGTCCCGATCCGTGAGGAGCTGCGGGACGAGGAGCCCTATGGTGCGCCGCAGCTCGACGTGCCGGTCCAGCTCAACACCAACGAGAACCCGTACGGTCCCAGTGACGAGACGGCGCGCGACATCGCCGAGTCGGTGCTGAAGGTCGCGACCAGCCTCAACCGCTACCCGGACCGGGAGGCCAGTGAGCTGCGCGCATCGCTCGCGGCCTATCTCGGGCACGGGCTGACCGCCGATCACGTGTGGGCGGCCAACGGGTCGAACGAGATCATGCAGCAGGTGCTGCAGGCCTTCGGCGGGCCCGGACGCACCGCGGTCTCCTTCGCCCCGACGTACTCGATGTATCCCGAGTACGCCCGCAACACGCACACCCGGTGGATCGCCGGGCGACGCCGCGACGACTTCGGCATCGACGTCGATGCCGCGCTGGAGCTCATCGCCGCCGAGCAGCCCGATGTCGTGATCCTGACCTCGCCCAACAACCCGACCGGCACGGCTCTGGACCCCGCACACACCCGCGCGATCCTGGAGGCGGCGCCCGGCGTCGTCGTGGTCGACGAGGCGTACGCCGAGTTCCGCCGCGCCGGCACCCCGACGGCGCTGGAGCTGCTGGACGCCTTCCCGCGGCTGCTGGTCACCCGGACCATGAGCAAGGCGTTCGCGCTGGCCGGTGGGCGGCTCGGGTACGTCGCCGCCGACCCGGCGATCATCGACGCGCTGCGCATCGTCCGGCTGCCCTATCACCTGTCCGCCGTGAGCCAGGCGGCAGCGACGGCGGCCCTGCGGCACGAGGACGAGCTGCTGGCCGCGGTCGACGCGCTGCGCACGACCCGCGACGAGACCGCAGCGTGGCTGCGGGACCGCGGCCTGGACGTCGCTGAGTCCGATGCGAACTTCGTGCTGTTCGGCACCTTCGAGGACCGGCACGCCATCTGGCAGGGCCTGCTGGACCGCGGCGTCCTGATCCGTGAGGTCGGCCCCCTAGGATGGTTGCGCGTCTCGATCGGCACCCCCGAGGAGATGGACGCATTCCGACAAGCACTCCTGGAGGTCATCTGATGGCGCGCACCGCACGCATCGAGCGAAAGACCTCCGAGTCGCACGTCATGGTCGAGGTCGACCTCGACGGAACCGGCCGCAACGACATCTCCACGGGCGTCGGCTTCTACGACCACATGCTGACGGCGTTCTCGCGCCACTCCCTGATCGACCTGACGGTGCGCACCGAGGGCGATCTGCACATCGACGCCCACCACACCGTCGAGGACACCGCGATCTGCCTGGGTCAGGCGATCCGTGAGGCGCTCGGCGACAAGATCGGCATCACCCGCTACGGCGACGCGCTCGTCCCGCTGGACGAGGCGATCGCGCAGGCCGTCGTCGACGTGTCCGGACGTCCGTACTTCGTGCACTCCGGTGAGCCCGAGCGCCAGATCACCGCCGTCATCGGCGGCCAGTACTCCGGCTCGCTGACCGCCCACGTCCTGGAGTCGCTCGCGCACCACGCCGCGATGACGATGCACGTGCGCCTGATCGACGGCCGCGACCCGCACCACATCGCCGAGGCGCAGTTCAAGGCCGTCGCGCGAGCGCTGCGCAAGGCCATCGCGCTGGATCCTCGTGAGACGGGCATTCCCAGCACCAAGGGCGCCCTGTGACCCGTCCCCGGGTCGCGGTGCTCGACTACGGCTCGGGCAACCTGCGCTCGGCCGTGCGCGCGGTCGAGCGCGCCGGCGCCGACGTCACCTTGACCGACGACGCCACCGTCGCTGCCGAGGCCGACGGCCTGCTGGTGCCTGGCGTCGGCGCATTCGAGTCGTGCATGCGCGGCCTGCGCGAGGTCGACGGCGTGCGCATCATCGAGCGGCGCCTCATCGCGGGCCGGCCCGTCATGGGCATCTGCGTCGGCATGCAGATCCTGTTCGCCGAGGGCATCGAGCACGGCGTCCGCACAGAGGGCTGTGCCGAGTGGCCCGGCGTCATCGAGAAGCTGCAGGCGCCGATCGTCCCCCACATGGGCTGGAACACCGTCGAGCCCGGCGAGGGCTCGCGGATGTTCGCCGGCATCGAGGACGAGCGGTTCTACTTCGTGCACTCCTACGGTCTGCGCGACTGGGTGCTGTCGCAGCCGCCGGCGTTCCCGGACCCGGCCGTCACGTGGACCGAGTACGAGGGTGAGCGGTTCGTCTCGGCCGTCGAGCACGGTCCGCTGTGGGCGACCCAGTTCCACCCCGAGAAGTCCGGCGACGCCGGGATGCTGCTGCTGCAGAACTGGCTCGCGACGCTGTGACGTCGGGTCGCCCCCTGCAGACGGTGTCGGTCGTCAGCTGGCCTTGAGCCACTTGGTCCAGTGCTGGGCGTGGACATTGGTGGGGGACACGGCGTCGGTGAGGAACGGAGCGTTGTCGTCCTGCAGTCCCTCCGTCGCTGCGAACGCCGACACCTTGACGCGCCGGGGATCGCCGAGGCACGAGCGTGGGACGACCACGTTGAGGTAGCCCTTCGCGCCCAGCCGGACGGTCATGGGAGCGTGGCAACGACGTGTCTCCTGCGTGTCGATGACACGGGCTTTGCCCTCGCCGGCGACGACCACGAAGCGGCTCGGCTTGGACCTGCCGTCGAGACGGATGCTGACCATGGGCAGCGCGTCGCCATTGAGGCTGGAGAACTTGACGGTGACGCCGACCGACTTCTTGGTGTGCTTGACGCGGAGGCTCCGCAGATCGACGCCGGAGGCGACGCTCTCCGCGTAGCCCAGGACGGTGCCTCGTTCGTCCTTCATGCTGGTGTAGCTGAGGACGTCGCTCGCCTTGTCCTTGAGCGTCGTGGTCTCGGCCGCCGCGACGGTGGCGGTGCCGGCGACGGCGATCGAGGTGGTCAGGAGTGTCGCGGCGAGGCGGGCGGTGGTGCGCATCGGGATCCTTCGGTGATGGGGACGAAGGCACGAACCTAGCCGCACGGCGTCGCCGGCACAGCCGTTTCAGCGGACGACCTCGCGCAGGATCTCGGCGAGCTGCTCGTGTCTGGAGAACTGCGGCCAGTGACCGGTGGGCAGCTCGGCGAAGTAGTCCTCGCCCGCGGCGGTGTACGCGCCGATCTCGTCGCGGGAACGTCGTCGTGATGAGCGTCACCGGGACGCGCCAGCGGGCCTCGTCGCGGAGCACCTGCAGGTCGCGGGCCGCGGCCGCGGGATGGGGAACCGCGCGGGCACGGAAGTCGGCGAGCTGGGCGTCGGTGAGGTCGTCGGACGCGTCCACGAGGTCGACGACCGCGGCCACGTGCTCGGCCAGCCCGATGCCGGAGCGGTCGGCGTCGACCGACTCCAGACCGGGCAGCGTCACGGCGGTGACGTCGTGCCCGACGGCCTCGAGAGCGGGGACGATGCGGTCCCACGACCAGGCGCCGAGCCAGAAACCGGGAACTAGGATGACCTTCGTACCGGCACGATGGGCGCAGTTGCCGACAGATAGCATCAGCCGCGTGACCCTCGAACTTCTCCCCGCCGTCGACGTCGCCGATGGACAGGCCGTGCGCCTCGTCCAAGGTGAGCTCGGCAGCGAGACCGCCTACGGATCCCCGCTCGACGCCGCCCTGCAGTGGCAAACGGACGGAGCGGAGTGGATCCACCTGGTCGACCTGGACGCTGCCTTCGGCAAGGGCTCCAACCGTGAGCTGCTGGCCGAGGTCGTCGGCCGCCTCGACGTGAAGGTCGAGCTGTCCGGCGGCATCCGCGACGACGCGTCCCTCGAGGCTGCGCTCGCGACGGGCTGCACCCGCGTCAACCTGGGCACGGCCGCGATCGAGAACCCCGACTGGTGCGCCAAGGCCATCGGCCAGTACGGCGATCGGATCGCCGTGGGCCTGGACGTCCGAGGGACGACGCTGGCCGCACGTGGCTGGACCGAGGAGGGCGGCGACCTGTTCGACGTCCTCGCCCGGCTCGACCGCGACGGCTGCGCCCGCTACGTCGTCACCGACGTCACGAAGGACGGCACCCTGACCGGCCCGAACCTGGAGCTGCTGCGCCGGGTGTGCGCGGCCACCGACAAGCCCGTCGTCGCCTCCGGCGGCGTCTCGAGCCTGCAGGACCTGCGCGACATCGCGACCCTGACCGGCATCGGCGTCGAGGGCGCCATCGTCGGCAAGGCCCTGTACGCCGGAGCCTTCACGCTGCCCGAGGCGCTCGCGGCCGTCCGCGGCTGAACCATGGCGTCCGCCGCGGTGCTGCGCCCCGCGGTCCACGACGATGTCGAAGGGCTCCTGGCTTTCGACATAACGGTCGTCGTGCGGACCCGGGACGACTGGGCGGCCGCGATCGACAAGGCGGCCCGGGGCGAGCGGCTGCTGCTGGTCGCCGAGGTGGAGGGCGTGATCGCTGCCTTCGCCCAGGCGCACCGGCTCGAGCAGCATCCGGACGACGCGGCGCCGGCCGGTTGGTACCTCACCGGTGTCACGGTGCTCCCGCTGTACCGTCGCGCAGGACTGGCCCGGCGCCTCACGACGGCCCGGCTGGCGTGGATCTTTGCGCGGGCCGACGAGTCCTGGTACTTCGCCAACGCCCAGAACACGGCGTCCATCGACCTGCACACCCAGCTGGGCTTCACCGAGGTCGCCCGCGCCGCAGCCATCCACGGCGTCCGATTCGACGGCGGCGAAGGCATCCTCTTCCGCCGCGGGGCAACGGATCCTTCGACGTTTGGGTAACCCCAGCAGCGCAAACGCAGAAAGATCGGTCGCCCTGCGGACGGACGTAGCTGCGTTTGGGTAGTCCCGGCACCGCAAAGGCAGAAAGATCGGTGGCCCCCGGTAGGCTCGTCCGGTGAGTCTTGCCGTCCGTGTGATCCCGTGCCTGGACGTCGACAACGGTCGCGTCGTCAAGGGCGTCAACTTCGTCAACCTGCGCGATGCCGGTGACCCGGTGGAGATGGCCAAGGTCTACGACGCCGAGGGCGCCGACGAGCTGACCTTCCTGGACATCACCGCCTCGTCGGGCAACCGCGCCACGACCTTCGACGTCGTCGGACGCACCGCCGACCAGGTGTTCATCCCGCTGACCGTCGGCGGGGGAGTCCGGACCCCCGAGGACGTCGACAAGCTGCTGCGCGCCGGCGCGGACAAGGTCGGCATCAACACCGCGGCGATCAACCGCCCGGAGGTCATCGCCGAGATCGCCCACCGGTTCGGCAACCAGGTGCTGGTCCTGAGCGTCGACGCCCGCCGCAGCAGCGAGCAGCCCAGCGGCTTCGAGGTCACGACCCACGGCGGTCGCACGTCCGCCGGTCTGGACGCCGTCGAGTGGGCCCGCACCGCGACGCGCCTCGGCGCGGGGGAGATCCTGCTCAACTCGATGGACGCCGACGGGACGAAGGACGGCTTCGACCTGGAAATGATTCGGGCGGTCCGTGACGTTACACAGGTACCGCTCATCGCGAGTGGTGGCGCCGGACGGCTCGATCACTTCCCAGCAGCCGTCGATGCCGGCGCCGACGCAGTGCTCGCCGCAAGTGTCTTCCACTTCGGCGACATGACGATCGGACAGGTGAAAGAGACGTTGCGAGCTGCTGGACACCGTGTCCGTTAGTGACACCGACCGCGTGCGGGTCGACGCGGACGACAACGAGCCCCTGACGGGCGGCCCCGTCGACGGAGAGCCGGCCGGCTCCTCCGACCTCGGGGCCGCCCGCACCGACCGCATCACCCGGCGCGGGTTCTCGTTGCTCGGCCGCGGCATCAAGGAGCAGCCGCTGCTGTTCTGGATCTCGGTCATCGGCAGCGTGCTGTTCGGTTTCATGACCGTCGCGGACGCCCAGGTGCTCGGCTGGGCGACCGATCACGTCATCCGGCCCTCGTTCGAGGACGGCGAGGTCACCAAGGGTGCCCTGGTCGCGGCGATGGCCCTGTTCATGGCGGTCGCGATCCTGCGGGCGCTGGGCATCGTGGCGCGCCGGCTCATCGGCGGCATCGTCTACTACCGGCTCGTCGCGGACTACCGGCGCCGGGTCACCCGCCAGTACCTCGCGCTGCCGATGTCGTGGCACCACCGCCACCCGACCGGACAGCTGCTGTCCAATGCCAATGCCGACGTCGAAGGTGCATGGGCGGTGTTCATGCCGCTGCCGATGGCGATCGGTGTCATCGCGATGCTCGTGGCGGCGATCGCCGAGATGGTGCGCGCCGATCTCGTGCTGACCCTCGTGGGCCTGGTCGTGTTCCCTGCCCTGTTCGTGATCAACGTGTTCTACCAGCGCTGGCTGTCGCCCAAGGTCGCCCACGCGCAGGCACTGCGCGGATCGGTCAGCGCCGTCGCCCACGAGTCGTTCGACGGTGCCCTGGTCGTCAAGTCGCTGGGCCGCGAGACCGACGAGACCGACCGCTTCCGCGACGTGAGCCACGAGCTGCGTGACGCCAACATCGCCGTCGGCCGCATCCGCAGCATCTTCGACCCGCTGCTGGAGGCCCTGCCCAACATCGGCATCCTGCTCGTCGTCATGCTCGGCGTCGGACGGGTCGCCAGCGGCGCCGCCGACCCGGGTGACGTCGTGTCGGTGGCCTACCTGTTCACGGTCGTGGCGTTCCCCGTGCGCGCCATCGGGTGGGTCCTGGGCGAGCTGCCGCGCAGCGTCGTGAGCTGGGAGCGGGTCGACTCGGTGCTCCAGGAGCGCGGCTCGATGCCGTACGGCACGACCTCCCTGGCCGGATCGGGCGCCGTCACCCTCGACGTCCAGGACGTGACGTTCGGCTTCCCCGGCTCCGACAAGGACGTCCTGCGCCGCATCGACCTGCACGTCGCTCCCGGCCGGGTCGTGGCCGTCGTGGGCGCCACCGGCAGCGGCAAGAGCACCCTGACGTCGTTGCTCACCCGTCTCATGGACCCGCAGGACGGCAGCATCCTGCTGTCCCCGGCCGGCTCGGCGTCCGTGGACATCCGTGACCTGACCCACGACGAGCTCGCCGGTGCGATCGCCGTCGTCCCGCAGGGCACGTTCATGTTCGACGACAGCGTCCGCGAGAACATCACCCTCGGCGGCGACTTCAGCGACGAGGAGGTGTGGGACGCCCTGCGGACCGTCCAGGCCGCCGACTTCGTGGCCGCCCTGCCCCGTGGCCTGGACTCCCAGCTGGGCGAGCGGGGCACGACCCTGTCGGGCGGACAGCGCCAGCGGCTCGCCCTGGCCCGGGCGCTGGTGCGACGTCCCCGCCTGCTGGTGATGGACGATGCGACCAGCGCCGTCGACCCCGAGGTCGAGCAGCGCATCCTCAAGGCGCTCGCGGAGCGCACCGCGGACGGCGAGGGGCCCACGGTCCTGGTCGTGGCCTACCGCAAGGCCACGATCGCGCTGGCCGACGAGGTCGTCTTCCTCGACGACGGCGCCATCGCGGCTCGCGGCACCCATGACGAGCTGGTCGAGCGGTCGGCGGACTACCGCAACCTCGTCAACGCCTACGACCAGGCCCGCGAGGAGATGTCATGACCGTCACCGAGCCGGACATCCCGGAGATCGCGCAGAGCCGCCAGACCGGCATGCAGATCATCCGGCGCGGCCTCGCCCTGTCGCCGGCCATCAAGGACGGCCTGTGGGTGACGATCCTGCTGGCGGTGCTGAGCACCGTCGGCGGCTCGGTCGTGCCGATCCTGATCCAGCGCACGGTCGACTCCGGCCTCGGCGACGGGGGCGACGCCCGCCTGAGTGACATCGCCGGCTTCCTGACGATCGCCGCGTTCTTGATCCTGCTCACCGCCGGCATCGCCTACTGGATGCGCATCCGGCTGTTCGTCGCGAGCGAGACCGGCCTGGCGCAGATGCGCGTCGATGCGTTCCGGCACGTGCACGACCTGTCGATGCTGACGCAGAACTCCGAGCGCCGCGGCGTGCTGGTCTCGCGGGTGACGTCCGACATCGACCAGGTCTCCCAGTTCCTGCAGTTCACCGGCATCCAGATCGTCGTCAGCGCCGGCCAGATCATCGTCGCGACGATCATCATGGCCTACTACTCGTGGCAGCTGACGATCGTCGTGCTGGTGTGCTTCCTGCCGCTGGCGATCAGTCTCAAGTGGTTCGCGCAGCGGCTCAGCAACGCCTACGACACCGTCCGCCGCACGGTCGGCGAGATGATCGCGGTGATCGCCGAGCCCGTCGTCGGAGCCTCCGTCGTCCGCGCCCACGCGATCGAGCGTCGCACCCAGGACCGGGTCGACGCCGGCATCAAGGGCAACCTGGACGCCAACGTCAAGGCGCAGAAGCTCGTCGCCGTCACCTTCGCGTCATCGGGCGTCGCCGGTGGACTGGCCAATGCGGCCGTCCTCGCCTTCGGCGTGATCCTGGGGGTGGCCGGCGACCTGTCGATGGGCACCGTCATCGCGTTCGCCTTCCTGGTGGGCTTGTTCGTCGGACCGGTGCAGACCGCGACCCAGGTGCTGACCGACGCGCAGAACGCGATCGCGTCGTGGCGGCGGGTCATCGACCTGCTCGACACTCCCGCGGACGTCGTCGATCCCGGACCCGCCGGTGTCACCCTGCCGGAGGGATCGCTCGGAGCCCGCTTCGAGAAGGTCACCTTCGCGTACCCGGGCGGCCCGAACGTCCTGACCGACATCGACGTCGAGCTGACGCCGCGCCAGCGCATCGCGGTGGTCGGTGAGACCGGCTCGGGCAAGACGACCTTCGCCAAGCTGCTGACGCGGCTGATGGACCCCACCGACGGGGTCGTGCGCATCGGTGCCGGCGAGGGCACGTGGCCGGACATCTCGACGGTGTCGTTCGCCGACCTGCGCCACCACGTCCTGATGGTGCCGCAGGAGGGCTTCCTGTTCGACGCGACGCTGCGCGACAACCTGCTTTACGGACGCCGCGGCGCCACCGACCAGGAGCTGCTGGACGTCGTCGCCGACCTGGAGCTCGACGACTGGTTCGCGGGCCTGCCCCAAGGGCTGGACACCCGTGTGGGCCAACGCGGGGAGTCGCTGTCGGCGGGGGAGCGGCAGCTGGTGGCGCTGCTGCGCTCTGCCCTGGCCGATCCGGGCTTCATCGTCCTGGACGAGGCGACCAGCGCGGTCGACCCCCAGACCGAGCTGCGGGCCACCCGCGCCCTCGACCGGCTGCTGGACGGGCGCTCGAGCGTCACGATCGCGCACCGCCTGTCGACCGCCGAGAACGCCGACCGGATCCTGGTGTTCGACGCCGGCCGGCTCACCGAGGACGGCACGCACGCCGAGCTGGTCGACGCCGGCGGCGTGTACTCGCGCCTGCACGCCAGCTGGATCGCCCAGGCCTCGTTGTCGGGGCAGCGCCCCGCGGACCCGACGGCTTCGTCCGTCACTGGGCGGGCCTGAGACACTGGTGGGCGTGACTTCTCTCGACACCGCCATCGCCGCCCGTCTCAAGCGCGATGCCGCCGGCCTCGTGCCTGCCGTGGTCCAGGACGCGGAGACCCGCGACGTGCTCATGGTCGGCTGGATGGACGACGAGGCGCTGCGCCGCACGCTGGAGACCCGTCGCGGCACGTACTGGAGCCGCAGCAGGCAGAGCTACTGGGTCAAGGGCGAGACGTCCGGCCACGTCCAGGAGGTTCGCGAGGTGCGCCTGGACTGCGACGGCGACACGCTGCTGGTGCTGGTGGACCAGACCGGCCCGGCGTGCCACACCGGTGACCACACCTGCTTCGACGCGGATCGGTTGCTGTGACACCGCGGCGACTGTACGTCCCGGTGGTGCTGGCGACGCTGGCCACCGGAGGACTCGCATTCTTCGCTGCCGGACGGACCTGGGCCGAGGCCGACGTCCGGGCACAGGGGCTCGGGCACGCCACGATCAGCGTCAGTGGCGGCGACGCGCAGCCGCTGGTGCCGGCGCTGGCCGTGGTCGTGGTGACCGCCGCGCTCGCGATCCTCGCCGCAGGCCCGCGGATGCGACGCGTCATCGGCGTGCTGACGATGCTGGTGGCGGCCGCCGCGATCATCGCCGTCCCACGGTCGGGCACCGACGGCCTCCAGGACGCGGTGCGCTCGGCCGCGGAGGAGTCGCCGGCCTACACCGGCCCCGCGTCCCTCGGCAGCATCTTGTACGCGCCGTGGGACCTGGTCACGATCGCCGCCTTCGTGCTGGCGATCGCCCTGGGTGCCGTCACGCTGCGCCTGGCACCGCAGTGGCCGACGATGAGCAGCCGCTACGACGCGCCGGGCTCCCGGCCGGCGGCCAAGGACGACAGCGGCACCGAGATGTGGAAGGCGATGGACCGTGGGGACGACCCCACGGCCTGACGAGCCGTCGATGGCTGCGGGCGCGTTCGGACGCGCCGGCGGCACCCAGTAGTCTGGGCCCAGTTCCACCACCCCGAGGAGAGTTGTACCCATGCACGGATCATCGCCTGCCGCCTGGACCGGAGTCATCATGTGCCTGGTCGGCATCACCATCGGCGGCGTCGCCCTGATCCCCGACCCGAACTGGCTGTGGTTCACGATCGGTTGCGTCCTCACGCTCGCCTCCGGGATCGTCGGCTGGGGCATGGCTGCGGCCGGCTTCGGTGTCGACCGCGCCTCCGAGCACGGGCACTGACACCAGCTTCCCGAACCGTCCAGCCCTTGGGAGGGCGCCGTGAGCGACAGCCCGCAGTACCCCAGCTACCCGGGGGATGACAGCCCGGCCACCGGGTCCGACGAGGGGCGACAGCCTCCGCCGGGACACGAGCAGCCGGCCCCTCCGCCGTGGGGCCAGCAGGTGCCGCAGTACGGGCAGGTGCCACCGCCGGCGTACGGGCAGATGCCTCCCGGCTACGCGCAGCCCCCGCTGTACGGCTTCCCGGCGCCGCAGTACGTCCCGACGTCGACCAAGGCCGTGTTCTCACTGGTCCTGGGCATCGCCTCGATCGTGCTGTGCCTGGTGGGCGTGCTGATCGGACCGGCCGCGATCGTCTTGTCGGTCTATGCCAGCAAGGAGATCGACGCCCGGCCGCCCGGCACGATGAACGGCAAGGGCATGGCGACCGCAGGTCTGGCGACCGGCATCGTCGGCACGGCGATCTGGGGCCTGGTGTTCCTGCTCGCAGTCGTCGGGTCCGTCTAGCCGTGAGCACCTCCGCCCGGGCACGTCCGACGTCGACCGCCCGCGCCCTGCTGGCGCCGGCGCTCGCGGGCGGCCTGGGCCTGGCGGCGGCAGCGCTGCTGCACGTCCGCGACCCGCACGAGTCGGGCTCCTACGGGTTCTGCCCGTTCCTGTCGCTCACCGGGCTGCCGTGCCCGGGCTGCGGTGGCCTGCGCGCCGTCAACGACCTGACCAGGGGCGATCTGGTCGCCGCGGTGAGCAGCAACGCCCTGGCCGTCGTCCTCGTCCTGGCAGTCGGGATCGGGTGGGTCCTGTGGGTCGTCCGCCGCGCCACCGGCCGGCGGCGGCCGCCGATCACGATCTCGTGGTGGCTGGTCGCGGCGGGTGCGCTGGTGGTGGCGGTGTTCGGCGTGGTCCGCACGACCGCGTGGGGGTCATGGCTCGCGCCGTGAGCTCACCCCAGCAGCTGCAGCATCCCCCACAGGGCGACCGTCACGACCGCACCGCCGCCGATCATCAGGCCCATGACCGCCAGCGAGTCGCCCGTCTGCTGCCCCTTGGCCTCCACGATCTCGCGCCGGGCGTGCACCGCGCTGGTGACCGAGGGAAGGCCCAGCACGAGGCCGACGGCGGGCGACAGGTAGATGCCGGCGAAGGCCAGCACGCCGCACACGACGCTGTAGACCGCCTTGCGGTTGGTGACGACGCCGGCGGCCCCGGGCCCCGCATCCGGGGCCCCGGGCTCGCTCATCCCTCGACGTTGAAGTCGTAGTCGACGACGCCGGTCGCCAGCAGCACGACCGCCAGGAGGAACAGCGCCACCAGGACGAAGCCGGTGATGATGCCGGTCAGCGCCTGCCCCATGCCCTTCTGCGTGCCGTTGGAGCGGATGATCTCCCCGCGGGCGATGAAGCCCAGGACGATCGCCACGACGCTGCCGATGACCAGGAACCCGCAGAACAGGCCCAGCACGAGGCTCGCGATGCCCACGACCATCGACGCGGTGGCCTTCTGGTTGGTCTTCGGGGGTCCGGCCTGGCCGTAGCCACCGGGCGCGGGTGGGTATCCGCCCGGCGGGGGATAGCCGCCGGCAGGCGGATAGCTGCCCGAGGCGGGCGGCTGACTGCCGCCGACAGGCGGTGGCGTGGAATCGCCGGGATATGCGGGAGGCTCGTTGGTGGACATGTCCTGAGCATAGTGATGGTGCGACTTCGGAACCCCGCACACCGCCGGGTCCCGTCCCGGTTACTCTTGAGGCACACTCGATCGATTGCTGCGGAGGAGGGTCCATGTCAGTTCTCGACGACATCTTGGCCGGCGTGGCCCAGGACCTCGAAGCACGCATGGCGACGACGTCCCTGGACGACCTCAAGGAACGTGCCGCCCGTCAGCACCCAGCGCTCGACCCGATGCCGGCATTCCGCTCCGACGGCGTCTCGGTCATCGCGGAGGTCAAGCGGTCCAGCCCGAGCGAGGGGCAGCTGGCCACGATCAAGGATCCAGCCGCCCTGGCCGCTGACTACGCGGCCGGCGGCGCCGCCGCGATCAGCGTCCTGACCGAGGAGCGCCGTTTCGGTGGCACGCTGGACGATCTGCGCGCCGTGCGCGGCACGGTCGACATCCCGGTGCTGCGCAAGGACTTCATCACCACCTCCTACCAGCTGTGGGAGGCCCGGGCCGCCGGCGCCGACATGGCGCTGCTGATCGTGGCCGCCCTCGAGCAGATCGTCCTGGAGAGCCTCATCGAGCGGGCCCGGTCGATCGGACTGACGCCCCTGGTGGAGGTCAACGACGCCGAGGAGGTCAAGCGCGCTGCCGCCGCCGGTGCCGACCTGATCGGTGTCAACGCGCGCAACCTCAAGACCCTCGAGGTCGACCGGACGACGTTCGATCGCCTCTCGCCGCTGATTCCCGACACGGCCGTCAAGGTTGCCGCCTCGGGCGTCCGCGGGCCGCACGACGTCATCGACTACGCCAAGTCCGGTGCACACGTCGTGCTGGTGGGGGAGACGCTGGTCCGCGGCGACGACCCGCGAGCCTCGGTCGCCGACCTGGTCGCGGCCGGAGCGCACCCCGCCCTGCAACACCGGTGGTGACGGCGTCACCGCTGCGGCGGTGGCGCGCCTTCTTCCACCACCCGGCACTGACGACTGAGGACATATGACGTACGCGCAACCCGATGCCACTGGACACTTCGGACGATTCGGCGGGCGGTTCATGCCCGAGGCGCTGGTCGCGCCGCTGGACGAGCTGGACCGTGCCTGGACCGAGGCGAAGGCTGATCCCACCTTCATGGCCGAGCTCGACCGGATGCTGCGCGAGTACGCCAACATCCCCAGCCCGTTGTACGAGGCGCACCGGTTCTCCGAGGCCGCCGGCGCCCGCATCCTGCTCAAGCGCGAGGACCTCAACCACACCGGCGCCCACAAGATCCGCAACGTCATCGGCCAGGCCCTGCTGGCCAAGCGCATCGGCAAGCCCCGCGCGATCGCCGAGACCGGCGCGGGCCAGCACGGTGTCGCCTCGGCGACTGCGTGCGCCTACCTGGACCTGGAGTGCACGGTCTACATGGGCGAGGTCGACACCGAGCGCCAGGCGCTCAACGTCGCGCGGATGAAGATGCTGGGCGCCGAGGTCGTCTCGGTGACCAGCGGCAGCCGGACGCTCAAGGACGCGATCAACGAGGCCCTGCGCGACTGGGTCGCCAGCGTCGACACCACGTCGTACCTGTTCGGCACGGCGGCCGGTCCCCACCCGTTCCCCACGATGGTGCGCGACCTGACCCGTGCGATCGGCGACGAGGCGCGGGCCCAGACGCTCGAGCTGACCGGTGCGCTGCCGGACGCCGCCGTCGCGTGCGTCGGTGGCGGCTCGAACGCGATCGGTCTGTTCACGGCCTTCATCGACGACCCGGACGTCCGCCTGGTGGGCATCGAGGCCGGTGGTGACGGTGTCGAGACCACTCGCCACGCCGCGACGATCACCGGCGGCGACGTGGGAGTGCTGCACGGCGCCCGCTCGTTCCTGCTGCAGGACGAGGACGGCCAGACCCTGGAGTCGCACTCGATCTCGGCGGGCCTGGACTACCCCGGGGTGGGTCCCGAGCACTCGTATCTGGCCGACATCGGCCGGGCGTCCTACGTGCCGGCCACCGACGCTGCTGCCATGTCGGCCTTCGACCTGCTGTGCAAGACCGAGGGCATCATCCCGGCGATCGAGTCGGCCCACGCACTGGCCGGCGCGCTCGACCTGGCCAAGGAGCTGGGGCCCGATGCGACGATCCTGGTCAACCTGTCGGGGCGCGGCGACAAGGACGTGCACACCGCCGCGGAGTACTTCGGCCTGATCGATGCCCCGGTCGTGCTGCACGAGGGGGAGCAGGAATGAGCTCGTCGATCGATGCGCTGTTCGAGCGCACCCGCGCCGAGGGCCGCGCGGCTCTCGTGGGCTACCTGCCGGCCGGCTTCCCGTCCAAGGAGCTGTCGATCAAGGCCATCGAGGCCATGGTCGAGGGCGGCGTCGACATGGTCGAGGTCGGTCTGCCGTACAGCGACCCGGTCATGGACGGTCCCGTCATCCAGGCCGCCGCCGAGGCCGCGCTGGTCGCCGGCACCCGGCCGTCGGATGTCCTGGACGTCGTGCGGGCGAGCGCGGCCACGGGTGCGCCGACGGTCGTCATGACCTACTGGAACCCGGTCGAGCGCTATGGCGTCGACCGGTTCGCCGCCGACCTGGCGGCCGCCGGGGGAGCGGGCCTGATCACCCCGGACCTGATCCCCGACGAGGGGGCCGAGTGGGTCGCGGCGTCCCAGGCGCACGACCTGGACCGGATCTTCCTCGTGGCCCCCTCGTCGACCGACGACCGGCTCGCGATGACGGTCGACGCCGCCAGCGGATTCGTCTACGCCACCGCCGTGATGGGCGTGACCGGCGCGCGTGACCAGACCAGCTCGCTGGGCGAGGAGCTCGTGGCCCGGGTCCGCAAGGTCACCGACAAGCCGGTGGGTGTCGGACTCGGCGTCTCCAACGGTGCCCAGGCCCACGAGATCGCCGCCTACGCCGATGCGGTCATCGTCGGGTCCGCCCTCGTACGCTGTCTGCTGACGGCTACCGACGAGTCAGCAGGACTCGCCGCGATCCGCGCCCTGGCGCAGGATCTGCGGGCCGGGGTCGAGAGGAGCTGACGATGCTGGCGTACATCCCGAGCCCCTCCGAGGGTGTCTGGCACCTGGGCCCCCTGCCGCTGCGGGCGTACGCACTGGGCATCATCATCGGCGCGCTGGTGGCGATCTGGATCGGCGAGCGCCGGTACCAGGCCCGCGGCGGACGCGCCGGCCTGATCGGCGACGTCGCGATCTGGGCGATCCCGTTCGGCATCATCGGTGCCCGCATCTACCACGTCGCGACCGACCCCGAGCTCTACTTCGGTGAGGGACGCAACGTCACCGACGTCTTCTTGATCTGGAAGGGCGGCCTGGGCATCTGGGGCGCCGTCGCCGGTGGGGCGCTGGGTGCCTGGATCGCGTGCCGCCGCTACGGCGTGTCCTTCAGCGCGGTCGCCGACGCCGTCGCGCCGGGCCTGCTGGTGGCCCAGGCGATCGGCCGGATCGGCAACTACTTCAACCAGGAGCTGTTCGGCAAGCCCACCGACCTGCCGTGGGCCCTGGAGATCGATCCGGAGAACCGCCCCGCCGGCTACCTGGACTCCGCGACCTTCCACCCCACCTTCTTGTACGAGCTGCTGTGGAACCTGGCCGCTGCGGCGCTGATCATCGCGATCGACCGCAAGGTCAAGCTGACCGGCGGTCGCGCCTTCGCCCTGTACGCGATGCTCTACACGTCCGGACGCGTGTGGATCGAGTCGCTGCGCATCGATGCCGCCAACCACATCGGCCCGTTCCGGCTCAATGTGTGGACCTCGATCATCGTGTTCGTGCTCGCGTTGATCTACTTCATCGCGGCCCGGCGACGGACGCCATCGGCCGAACCGGCCCCGGGCGCCGATGACGACTCCTCGGTCGTTGCGATCGACGAGCCCGGGACAGGGCCCTCGGACCGTTGAGCGTGCAGCCGGACCGGCATAGGTTCGTGGCATGAGCGATGCGGAGCAGCCGCTGCCCGATCCCGGCGTCGTCCAGCACGAGCACCCTGACGTCACGGGCGGCTGGCTCCGGCCGGCGGTCTTCGGCGCCATGGACGGCCTGGTCTCGAACTTCGCCCTGATGATGGGCGTGGTGGGCGGCAGCTCGGGCTCCGGCACCAAGCCGGTCGTGCTGGCCGGTCTGGCGGGCATGGCCGCGGGCGCCTTCTCGATGGCGGCCGGCGAGTACACCTCGGTCGCGAGCCAGCGGGAGTTCGCGCTGGCCCAGGTTGACATCGAGCGCAACGAGATCCTGCACAACGAGCCGGCCGAGGAGGCCGAGCTCGCCGCGATGTTCATGGAGAAGGGCGTCGACGAGGGCACGGCCCGCGAGATGGCCCACGAGGTGCACCGGGACGCCGAGAAGGCCGTCCGCGTGCACGCGCGCGAGGAGTTCGGCGTCGACGTCGACGACCTCGCGTCGCCCATGCTGGCGGCGATGTCGTCGTTCTTCGCCTTCGCCGTCGGCGCGATCATCCCGCTGCTGTCGTACCTGGCCGGCATCGAGTCCGCGTGGCCGGCGATCATCCTGTCGTGCCTGGGCCTGTTCGGGTGCGGTGCGCTGGTCACCCGCATGACCGCCCGCAACTGGCTGTTCGGCGGCTCCCGCCAGCTGGCGCTGGGCGGCGCGGCCGCCGTGCTGACGTACCTGGTGGGCGAGGCCGTCGGCGCCTCGGCGCTGGGCTGACACGGCACCTCGCCATCGGTACGCTGTGGGTCGATTCCCAGGAGACCCATATGCCCAAGATCATCCTCGTCGGCGTGGACGGAAGCGACAGCTCCCGCAAGGCCGCATCCGTGGCCGCCGAGCTCGCCGCCGACTCCGGCGCCACGCTGCACGTCCTGACCGCGGTCGACCCGCACCGTCCGGCCGTCACGGAGGACCCCGCGATGCTCGGCGACGTGCGTCGTCTGACGCCCGGTGAGGAGGCCGAGGCCATCGCCGCCGAGATCGCCGGGACGCTCAAGGGCGTCACCCCGCGCATCGAGAGCAGCCCCATCCAGGGCAAGCCCGCCGATGCCCTGGTCGAGGAGGCCAAGCGGCTCGGTGCCGACCTGATCGTCGTAGGCAACCGCCGGGTGCAGGGCCTCGGGCGCATCCTGGGCAGCGTGGCGACCGATGTCGCACACCACGCCCCGTGCGACGTCTACATCGTCAAGACGTTCTGACGCACGCCCCGCCGGGCCGCCTCGGCGGGGCCGTGTAATCTTGTGATGCTGTCCGAGGCCAACGTCGTCCCCGGTGCGATTTTTCGTGACCACTGATGACGTGAGAAAGGCCTCCAGCATGCGCGTCCAGCCACATTCTGCCCAGCTCCGGCCCCAGAAGGCGCAGTCCTTCAAGCCGCAGTCCATGGTGCCTGCCGCCCAGGGTCTGTACGACCCGGCCAACGAGCACGATGCCTGCGGTGTCGCCTTCGTGGCGACGCTGACCGGCGTCGCGAGCAACGACATCGTGGCCAAGGGCCTCACCGCCCTGCGCAACCTGGACCACCGCGGTGCGGTGGGCGGCGAGCCGGAGACCGGCGACGGCGCCGGCATCCTGATCCAGGTCCCCGACAAGTTCCTGCGCGGCGTCGCGGACTTCGAGCTGCCCGAGCCCGGTGCCTACGCGTGCGGCATGGCATTCCTCCCGCTGGACGCCGAGCATGCCGCCGAGGCACGCACCGCCGTCGAGGCGATTGCCGCCGAGGAGGGCCTGACGGTCCTCGGCTGGCGCGACGTCCCGGTCAACCCCGAGATCCTGGGGACGATGTCCCGCGGCGCGATGCCGTCGTTCGCCCTGATGTTCGTCACCGGGGCCGACCAGAAGCGCACGGGCATCGAGCTGGACCGCGTCACCTTCGCGATGCGCAAGCGCGCCGAGCACGAGCTCGGGGTGTACTTCCCGTCGCTGTCGAGCCGCACGCTGGTCTACAAGGGCATGCTGACGACCGAGCAGCTCGAGGGATTCTTCCCCGATCTGCTGGACGAGCGGATGGAGTCGGCCCTCGCGATCGTGCACAGCCGGTTCTCGACCAACACCTTCCCCAGCTGGCCGCTCGCGCACCCGTTCCGCTTCGTCGCGCACAACGGTGAGATCAACACCGCCCGCGGCAACCGCAACTGGATGCGGGCGCGTGAGGCGCTCCTGGAGAGCGACCTGATCCCCGGTGACATGAAGCGGCTGTTCCCGATCTGCGATCCGCAGGGCAGCGACACCGCCTCGCTCGACGAGGTGCTCGAGCTGCTGCACCTGGGCGGTCGCACCCTGCCGCACGCGGTCATGATGATGATCCCCGAGGCGTGGGAGAACGACGCCGACATGGATCCCGCCCGCCGGGCCTTCTACGAGTTCCACTCCTCGGTCATGGAGCCGTGGGACGGTCCCGCGGCCGTCTGCTTCACCGACGGGACCCAGATCGGCGCCGTCCTCGACCGCAACGGTCTGCGCCCGGGACGCTTCTGGGTCACCGACGACGGCCTGGTCGTGCTGGCCTCGGAGGCCGGCGTCCTGGACCTGGACCAGAAGTCCATCATCCGCAAGGGCCGCCTCGAGCCGGGCAAGATGTTCCTGCTGGACCTCGACGAGCACCGCATCATCGAGGACCACGAGATCAAGGACACGCTGGCCTCGGAGCACCCGTACGACGAGTGGCTGTACTCGGGCCTCGTGCGGTTCGAGGACCTGCCCGACCTCGAGCACATCGTCCACACCCACGCCTCGGTGACCCGCCGCCAGCAGGTCTTCGGCTACACCGAGGAGGAGCTGCGCCTGCTCATCGCGCCCATGGCGCGGGCCGGCGCCGAGGCGATCGGCTCGATGGGCACCGACACGCCCATCGCGGCGATCTCGGACGGTCCGCGCCAGCTGTTCGACTACTTCTCGCAGCTGTTCGCCCAGGTCACCAACCCGCCGCTGGACGCCATCCGCGAGGAGGTCGTCACGTCGCTGGCCGGCACGATCGGCCCCGAGCGCAACCTGCTGGCTCCCAGCCCGGCGTCGTGCCGCATGCTGCAGCTGCCCTTCCCGGTGCTCGACAACGACGAGCTGGCCAAGATCCGGCACATGAACAAGGACGGCGACATGCCGGGCTTCTCGGTGCACGTCGTCCGCGGCCTCTACCAGGTCGACGGCGGGGGAGCGGCGCTGAAGGCCAAGCTCGACGCGATCTGCGCCGAGGTGTCCGAGGCCATCGCCCAGGGCGCCCGCATCATCGTGCTGTCCGACCGCCACTCGAACGCCGACCTGGCGCCCATCCCGTCGCTGCTGCTGACCGGAGCCGTGCACCACCACATGGTGCGCGAGAAGCTGCGCACGCAGGCCGGTCTCATCATCGAGGCCGGCGACGTGCGCGAGGTCCACCACGTCGCGCTCCTGATCGGCTACGGCGCGACGGCCGTGAACCCGTACCTCGTCCTGGAGTCCGCCGAGGACCTCGCGCGCGAGAAGGTGTTCGTGGAGGGCGTCAAGCCCGCCCAGGCGCTGCGCAACGTCCGCTACGGGCTGGGCAAGGGCGTCCTGAAGGTCATGAGCAAGATCGGCGTCTCGACGGTCGCGTCGTACACCGGCGCGCAGATCTTCGAGGCGGTCGGCCTGTCGCACGAGATCATCGACGCCTACTTCACCGGAACCTCCTCCAAGCTGGGCGGCGTCGGACTGGACGTCCTGGCCGAGGAGGTCCGCTCGCGGCACCTGAAGGCGTACCCGACCCGCGGCATCGCAGGTGGCCGCCGTCAGCTCGAGACCGGCGGCGAGTACCAGTGGCGCCGCGGCGGCCCGGAGCACCTGTTCGACCCCGAGACGGTGTTCCGCCTGCAGCACTCGACCCGCACGGGCTCGTACGAGATCTTCAAGCAGTACACGTCCCGCGTCGACGACCAGTCCGAGCGGCTCATGACGCTGCGTGGGCTGTTCCGCTTCAAGGAGGGCCTGCGACCGGCCGTCCCGATCGAGGAGGTCGAGCCGGTCTCCGAGATCGTCAAGCGGTTCTCGACCGGTGCGATGTCGTACGGCTCGATCAGCCAGGAGGCGCACGAGACCCTCGCGATCGCGATGAACCGCCTCGGCGGCAAGTCCAACACCGGTGAGGGCGGCGAGGACCCCGAGCGCCTGTACGACCCCGAGCGTCGCTCGTCGATCAAGCAGGTCGCCTCGGGACGCTTCGGCGTGACGTCGGAGTACCTGACCAACGCCGATGACATCCAGATCAAGATGGCCCAGGGCGCCAAGCCCGGTGAGGGCGGCCAGCTGCCCGGCCCCAAGGTGTACCCGTGGGTCGCCAAGACGCGGCACTCGACGCCCGGTGTCGGCCTCATCTCGCCCCCGCCGCACCACGACATCTACTCGATCGAGGATCTCAAGCAGCTCATCCACGACCTGAAGAACGCCAACCCCGCGGCACGCGTGCACGTCAAGCTCGTGTCCGAGGTCGGCGTCGGCACGGTCGCGGCGGGCGTGTCCAAGGCCAAGGCCGATGTCGTCCTGATCTCCGGCCACGACGGCGGAACGGGCGCCTCGCCCCTGACCTCGCTCAAGCACGCCGGCGGCCCGTGGGAGCTCGGCCTGGCCGAGACCCAGCAGACGCTGCTGCTCAACGGCCTGCGTGATCGCATCGTGGTCCAGGCCGACGGCCAGCTCAAGACCGGTCGCGACGTCATCGTCGCGGCACTGCTCGGCGCCGAGGAGTTCGGCTTCGCGACGGCGCCGCTGGTCGTCAGCGGCTGCATCATGATGCGCGTCTGCCACCTGGACACCTGCCCGGTGGGCGTCGCGACGCAGAACAAGCAGCTGCGCGAGAAGTACTCCGGCAAGGCCGAGTACCTGGTCAACTTCTTCACGTACATCGCCGAGGAGGTGCGCGAGCACCTCGCAGCGCTGGGCTTCCGGTCGATCGAGGAGGCCGTCGGCCACGCCGAGGTCATCGACGTCGATCGTGCGGTCCACCACTGGAAGGCGGACGGGCTCGACCTGTCGCCGATCCTGCACGTGCCGGAGCTGCCCGAGGGGGCCGCGCTGCACAACACCACGACGCAGGACCACAGCCTGGACAAGGCGCTGGACAACGAGCTCATCGCGCTCAGCGCCGATGCGCTGGAGAACGGCGAGCCGGTGCGGGCGCAGCTCGAGATCCGCAACGTCAACCGCACCGTCGGCACGATGCTGGGCCACGAGCTGACCAAGCGCTACCGCGGCGAGGGCCTGCCCGAGAACACGATCGACCTGACGTTCCTCGGTTCGGCGGGTCAGTCGTTCGGCGCCTTCGTGCCCAAGGGCATCACGCTGCGGCTCGAGGGCGATGGCAACGACTACGTCGGCAAGGGCCTGTCGGGTGGACGCATCGTCGTCCGGCCGCCGCGCGACGCCCAGTTCACCGCCGAGTCGCAGATCGTGGCCGGCAACGTGATCGGCTTCGGCGCGACCAGCGGGGAGATCTTCCTGCGCGGCAAGGTGGGCGAGCGCTTCTGCGTCCGCAACTCCGGCGCCAGCGCCGTCGTCGAGGGCGTGGGCGACCACGCGCTGGAGTACATGACCGGTGGTCGCGTCGTGATCCTCGGCCCGACCGGTCGCAACGTCGCGGCCGGCATGAGCGGCGGCTCGGCGTACGTCCTGGACCTCGAGACCAAGCACGTGAACACCGACATGGTGGAACTGCGGGCCGTCGAGGGCGAGGCAGCAGTCCAGCTCGAACGTCTGGTTCATAAGCACTTCGAGGAGACGGGCTCGGCGGTCGCCGAGCAGCTGCTCGAGCACTGGGAGCAGTCCCTGACCCGATTCACCGAGATCATGCCGGTCAACTACCGGCTGGTGCTCGAGGCGCGAGACGCCGCCGAGGCCGAAGGCCTGTCCGAGGAAGACACCACAGCACGCATGATGGAGGTGGCCGCACGTGGCTGATCCCAGAGGTTTCATCACGACGCCCCGCAAGGTCGCCGAGCGGCGTCCCGTCGAGGAGCGCATCAACGACTGGAACGAGGTCTACCCCGGAGGTCCGGGCCGCGCGCTGCTGCCGATCATCTCCGAGCAGGCCGGACGCTGCATGGACTGCGGCATCCCGTTCTGCCACAACGGCTGCCCCCTGGGCAACCTGATCCCGGAGTGGAACGACCTGGTCTGGCGCGACGACTGGGACGAGGCGCTCGACCGTCTGCACGCGACCAACAACTTCCCGGAGTTCACCGGGCGGCTGTGCCCCGCGCCGTGCGAGACCGCCTGCGTCGTGGGCATCAACCGCGATGCGGTCACGATCAAGAACGTCGAGGTCTCGATCATCGACAAGGCCTGGGACGACCGCAGGGTCCGCCCGCAGCCGCCCGAGTGGCTGACCGGCCGGACCGTCGCGGTCGTCGGCTCGGGCCCCGCCGGCCTCGCCGCCGCGCAGCAGCTGACCCGCGCCGGCCACACCGTCGCGGTCTACGAGCGTGACGACAAGCCCGGAGGACTGCTGCGCTACGGCATCCCCGAGTTCAAGATGGAGAAGATCCAGGTCGAGCGGCGCATCGACCAGATGGAGCGTGAGGGCACGGTGTTCCGCACCGGCGTCCAGGTCGGCGACAGCCTCACCGGTTCGCAGCTGCGCGACCGCTACGACGCGGTCGTCCTGGCGATCGGCGCGACCGTCCGTCGTGACCTGCCGGCACCCGGACGCGAGCTCGGTGGCATCCACCAGGCCATGGAGTTCCTGCCGCAGGCCAACCGGGCCGCGCTCGGCGAGCAGGTCGAGGGGCAGATCCTGGCCACCGACAAGGATGTCGTCATCATCGGCGGCGGCGACACCGGCGCCGACTGCCTGGGCACCTCGGTGCGCCAGGGCGCCCGCTCCATCACGCAGCTGGAGATCATGCCGAACCCCGGCACGGAGCGTCCCGGCCACCAGCCGTGGCCCACGTACCCGATGACCTACCGGGTCTCCTCGGCACACGAGGAGGCCGGCGACCGGGTGTACTCGGTCTCGACCAAGGAGTTCATCGGCGACGAGTCCGGCAACGTCAGCGCACTGCGCCTGGTCGAGGTCGAGTTCGTCGACGGCAAGCTCACCGAGGTCCCCGGGACCGAGAAGGACCTGCCGGCCCAGCTGGTGCTGTTCGCGATGGGCTTCACCGGCCCCGAGACCGAGGGCCTGGTCGATCAGCTCGGTGTCGAGCTCGACGAGCGTGGCAACGTCAAGCGCGACAAGTCGTACATGTCCAGCGTCGACGGCGTGTTCGTCGCCGGTGACGCGGGACGCGGTCAGTCGCTCATCGTGTGGGCGATCGCGGAGGGCCGCTCCGCTGCCGCAGGCGTCGACGCGTACCTGTCGGGGTCGACGACGCTGCCCGCGCCGATCCCCCCGACGGCCCGCCCGCTGACCGTCTGAGACGGATGGTTGCCGGCCTTTCTGAGTTTGTTGTGTGAAACGACAAAATTGACTGGCCGGTAACCACCCGCCCGAACTAGGGTGGAGAAGTGAGAAGAGCCAAGATCGTCTGCACCCTGGGTCCCGCCGTCGGAAACGCCTACAAGATCCTCAAGCTCGCCGAGGCGGGCATGGATGTCGCCCGGCTCAACATGAGCCACGGCGACCAGTCGGACCACGAGCAGAACTACGCGTGGGTGCGTGAGGCGGCCGATGCGACCGGCAAGGCCATCGCGACCCTCGCCGATCTCCAGGGCCCCAAGATCCGGCTCGGACGCTTCGCGGACGGGCCCGTGCACCTCGACGTCGGCGCGACCTTCACGATCACGACCGACGACATCCTGGGCGACGTCCACCGCTGCTCCACGACGTACAAGGGCCTGCCCGGAGATGTCAGCCCCGGGGACGAGATCCTCATCGACGACGGACGCATGCGGCTGCGCGCCACCGAGGTCACGGCCACCGACGTGGTCTGCCAGGTGGAGACCAACGGCCCGGTCAGCAACAACAAGGGCATCAACCTGCCCGGCGTGATGGTCAGCGTCCCGGCGATGAGCGAGAAGGACGTCGCCGACCTGCGATTCGCGTTGCGGCTGGGCGTCGACTTCATCGCCCTGTCGTTCGTGCGCTCGGCCGACGACTACGACGACGTCCGCAAGATCATGGACGAGGAGGGCATCGTCCGTCCCGTCATCGCCAAGATCGAGAAGCCCCAGGCGGTCGAGAACCTCGACGGCATCATGGGCGCCTTCGACGGGGTCATGGTGGCGCGCGGCGACCTCGGCGTCGAGCTGCCGCTGGAGGACGTCCCGATCGTCCAGAAGCTGATCGTGGAGAAGGCTCGCCGCAATGCCAAGCCGGTCATCGTGGCCACCCAGATGCTCGAGTCGATGATCTCCGCGCCGCGGCCCACCCGCGCCGAGGCGTCCGATGTCGCCAACGCCGTGCTGGACGGCGCCGACGCGGTCATGCTCTCGGGCGAGACCAGCGTGGGGGAGTACCCCATCCACACCGTGCACACGATGGCGCGCATCATCGAGTCCACCGAGGAGCACGGCCTGCCCCGCATGGCCGCGTTCACCTGGAAGCCCCGCACCAAGAGCGGCATCATCTGCCGGGCCGCGGCCGACTGCGCCGAGGCGGTCGACGCGCGCTTCGTCGTGGCGTTCACGACGACCGGCGACTCGGCCCGGCGCATGACGCGCTACCGCTCCCGCGTGCCGGTCATCGCCTTCACGCCCAGCGACCTGGTCCGGCGTCAGCTCGCGCTGAGCTGGGGCATCGAGACGTTCACGGTGCCCGAGGTCAAGCACACCGACGACATGGTGCTGCAGGTCGACAAGGCGCTGCTGGAGATCCAGCGCTGCAGCGAGGGCCAGCAGGTGGTCATCGTCGCGGGTGCGCCTCCGGGAATCCCGGGCTCGACGAACGCGCTGCGCATCCACAACATGGGCGATGCGATCAACGGCGTCGTGCCGGCCTATGCGGAGACCACCGTCTCGATCTGAGCCCGGACGGACGCCGCGGCGGGGAGTGCCCCCGGCGCGGCGTCCGCTGGTGCCGAGTGCGGGACTCGAACCCGCACGCCCTTTCGGACAACGGTTTTTGAGACCGTCGCGTCTACCATTCCGCCAACTCGGCTCGCCCCGATCGGAGCCGTATAACCTTCTCATGTGAACGACCTGAACCTGCCATCGGGATCTGCTCCCGCACCCCGTGTCGTGATCGCCGAGGACGAGGCGCTGATCCGCCTCGACCTGGCAGAGATGTTGGCCGAGGAGGGCTACGACGTCGTCGGGCAGGCCGGTGACGGCGAGGCTGCGGTGGAGCTGGTGACCGCGCTGCGGCCCGACCTGGTGGTCATGGACGTCAAGATGCCCAAGCTCGACGGCATCGCCGCCGCCGCGCTCATCGCCCGGGAACGCATCGCCCCGGTCGTGATGCTCACTGCGTTCAGCCAGCGCGAGCTGGTCGAGCGGGCCCGCGAGTCCGGCGCGATGGCCTACCTGGTCAAGCCGTTCACGAAGTCCGACCTGGTCCCTGCGATCGAGATGGCGCGCAGCCGGTTCGCCGAGATCGCCGCGCTGGAGCGTGAGGTCGGCGACCTCAGCGACAAGCTGGCGACGCGCAAGACGATCGATCGGGCCAAGGGCCTGCTGCAGGAGGCCCTCGACATCAGTGAGCCGGAGGCCTTCAGCTGGATCCAGCGCACCGCGATGGACCTGCGCTTGACGATGCAGCAGGTCGCGCAAGGGGTCATCGACCACGGGCCGAACCTGGCCTCGTCCGCCGAACAGCAGTGAAAAGTGCCCGTTCTGGAGGGTTACAAATCGGCTACTTAACACACCGGTCACACAACACCGGTGTAGATGACCCTGCGAAAGACTAAATTCGGACTAAGTACAAGCACTGTGGCGTGAGCCACGGGCTTTCTACATATCCGGAGGATTGATGAAACGCAGTACCACGACGATTCGCCTCGCTGCTGTGGCAGCTGCCAGCGCGCTCGTGCTCGCCGCCTGTGGCGGCAGCGACAGCGAGGGCGGCTCCGACGACAAGAAGGCCGCGGCTCCTGCCAACAAGGGTGACGGCACACTCACCATCGGTTCCCTCCTGCCCCAGACCGGCAGCCTGGCCTACCTCGGCCCTCCGGAGTTCGCAGGCGTCGACCTCGCGATCAAGGACATCAACGCCGCCGGTGGCGTGCTCGGCAAGGACGTCATGGGCGTCAAGGCCGACTCGGGCGACACCGACTCGGGCATCGCCCCGGCCGAGACCGACAAGCTGCTCAAGGCCAAGTCCGACGTCATCATCGGTGCTGCGTCCTCGGGCGTCTCGCTGACCGTCATCGACAAGATCCTGTCGGCCGGCGTCGTCCAGTACTCGCCCGCCAACACGTCGACGGCGTTCGACGAGGGCGACTACGGCAAGCCCGACCTGTACTTCCGCACGGCGCCGTCCGACATCCTGCAGGGTGCGGTCCTCGCCAACCTGCTGATCCAGGACGGCCGTCAGAACGTGGCGATCCTGGCCCGTCAGGACGCCTACGGCGAGACGCTGGCCAAGGAGGTCAAGAAGAACCTCGAGGATGCCGGTTCGACCGTGGCCGCCTCGGTGCTCTACAGCGAGAAGGACGGTCCGGGAGACACCCAGATCTCCGAGATCGCCGACGCCAAGGCCGACGCTGTCGTCCTGATCGCCTTCGAGGAGACCACGACGATCATCCCGAAGCTGATCCAGGCCGGAACCGGCCCGAAGGACGTCCCGACGTACTTCGTCGACGGCAACACGGCCGACTACTCGGCCAAGTCCAAGGTGCCGCTGCCCGCGGGCACGCTGAAGGGCACCAAGGGCACCATCCCCGGTGCTGACGCCGGCAAGGAGTTCAAGGACCGTCTCGCCACCGTCGACCCGAAGCTGACCGACTACGCCTACTCGGCGGAGTCGTACGACGCCGTCGTGACCTCGGCGCTCGCGGCCATCGCGGCCCAGAGCGACGCGGGTGCCGACATCGCGAAGGCACTGCCGGACGTGACCAAGGGCGGCGAGAAGTGCACGACGTTCGAGGCGTGCGCCGCGCTGCTCAAGGATGACCCGAAGACCGACATCGACTACGACGGCGTGTCCGGCGAGATCGAGTTCGGCAAGACCGGAAGCCCGACCTCCGCGTCGATCGGCGTCTACGAGTACAACGACAACAACGAGATCAAGGCAGTCGACTACATCAAGGGCACGATCTGATCCGGATCGCGCTCTCGGTCTGACCGACTGAGATCAACAGAGGGCCCCGGTGCTTCGGCACCGGGGCCCTTCTCCATCCGCCGACGAGTCACGCAGATCCGCCGACGAGTCGCGTAGGTCCCGCGGCGAGTCACCCAGGTCCCGCGGCGAGTCACCCAGGTCCCGCGGCGAGTCACCCAGGTCGGCTGACATCGGTCTGTGGACGACGACATCGCCAACGAGCACCGGACATCGGTTGTATGGCCTGATGATCAACGAGGGCAGGCCCTTCCTCTACAGCGAGCATGCTGCGCTCGGCATGACGAAGACCGGCATGCGGCAAGCGGTCGCGGACGGTGAGGTCGTCCACCTCATTGCCCGGGTGTACGCCGACGCGGGCGCGGACGACACGCGCGAGCTGCGGATCGCGGCTGCGAGCCGGGTGGTCCCGGCCCACGCGGTCTTGTGCGACGAGACAGCCGCCTGGGTCTGGGGACTGGACGTGCACCGGCCGACCGACAGGCACCGGTTCGAGCCGAAGTGGGTCGTTCCCCACGGCACCAGCCGTGCCCGGCTGGACGGCGTGACCTGCCGCCAGGCTCTGCTGGACGACGCCGACATCGTCGAGATCAACGGCCTTCGGGTGACCACGCCGCTGCGCGCGACGGCCGACCTGCTGCGCAAGCAGTGGCGTCCCTACGCCTTGGCCTCGGCGGACGCGATGGCGCACGCCGGCCTCGTACGTCCCATGGACGTCCGGGCGTACTTGGCCGAGCTGAAGGGGTACCGCGGAATCCGCCAAGCCCGGGTACTGGCTCGGTACATCGAGCCCAAGGCAGCGAGCCCGGGGGAGTCGTGGACCCGGTTGCGACTGGTCGACGCAGGTTTCCCGGTGCCGCGTGCGCAGGTCGAAGTCGTCGATGCAGCGGGCGGGCTCCGCTACCTCGACCTCGCGTACGTCAAGCGCCGCGTCGCGATCGAGTTCGACGGGCGGCAGTTCCACACGAGCGACGATGACCTGCAGCAGGACGAACACCGGCATGAACTGGTCGCGGCGATCGGCTACCGGATCGTCCGGGTTCGCTACGAGGGACTCTTCGGCAAGGACAACGCGTTTGAGCGCGAGGTCGGCGAGGTGCTCGGCATGACGCCCATCGCCCGCTGGTGGTGACTCGTCGCCAGATCTACGTGACTCGTCGGCGGATCTGGGTGACTCGTCGGCGGGCCCGGGTGACTCGTCAGGTGTTCTGCTGGCCGAGGGTGCCGAGGTAGAGCTCGATGACCTTGGGGTCGTTCATGAGCGACTTGCCGGTTCCGGAGTAGGCGTTCGTGCCGTGGTCCAGGACGTAGCCGCGGTCGCAGATCTGCAGGCATCGACGGGCGTTCTGCTCGACCATGATGACCGAGACGCCCGCCCTGTTGATGTTGCGGGTCTGCACGAACACCTCGTCCTGGAGCACGGGGGAGAGGCCGGCCGACGGCTCGTCGAGCAGCAGCACCGACGGATCCATCATGAGCGCACGCCCCATCGCCACCATCTGGCGCTCGCCGCCGGACAGCTGGCCGGCGCGCTGCTTGCGTCGCTCGCCGAGGCGCGGGAACAGGTCGGTGACGAAGTCGAACCGCTCCGAGAACTTCTTGGGCTCCTGGTAGCAGCCCATCTCGAGGTTCTCCTCGATCGTGAGGCTCGGGAAGACGTTGTTGGTCTGCGGGACGAACCCGATGCCCTTGCGCACGAGCTGATCGGCCCGCTGGTTGGTGATGTCATCGCCCTTGAGCTTGACGGTGCCGGTGTGGATCTTGACCAGGCCGAACAGCGCCTTCAGCAGCGTGGACTTGCCCGCGCCGTTGGGGCCGATGATCGCGACGAGCTCACCGGGCTGGCAGTACAGGTCGGCGCCGTTGAGGATGTTGACGCCCGGCAGGTAGCCCGCGATCAGGTTGTCGGCCCGCAGCACGGCGCCGTCGGCGTTGGCGAGGTGCTTCTCGCGCTCGGTCGTGGTGGTCGGGGTCTCGCTCATGGCTTGGGCTCCTCTGCCTCGAGCTCGGCCTCGGCTTCGGCCTCCAGCTCGTCGACGTCGATCTCGCTGATGTCGGTGTCGTGGTGTGCGCCGAGGTAGGCGTCGATGACCCGCTGGTCGGCCATGACGGCCTGGGGCGTGCCTTCGGCCACGATCTGCCCCTGGGCCATGACGATCACCCAGTCGGAGATGTCGCGGACCATGTCCATGTCGTGCTCGACGAAGAGCACCGACCGGCCCTCGTCGCGCAGCGACTTGACGTGCTCGAGCAGCGACTGCTTGAGCGCGGGGTTGACGCCGGCCATGGGCTCGTCGAGCATGATCAGCTCGGGATCGACCATGAGCGCGCGGGCCATCTCGAGCAGCTTGCGCTGACCGCCTGACAGCGATCCGGCGAAGTCCTCGCGCTTCTCGTCGAGCTTGAACCGGGCGAGCAGCTCGTCGGCGCGGGCGGTGTTGGCGTCCTCCTGCGCGCTCCACAGCCTTCGGAACGGGGCGGACCAGAAGCGTTCGCCGCGCTGGCCGGTCGCGCCGAGGCGCATGTTCTCGATGACGGTCAGCTTCGAGAGCACCTTGGTCAGCTGGAACGTGCGCACCATGCCCAGACGCGCGACCTTGTAGGCCGGGACGTTCGACAGCTTCTTGCCGTTGAACGCCCAGTCGCCGTGATCGGGCTCGTCGAAGCCGGTCAGCAGGTTGAACAAGGTGGTCTTGCCGGCACCGTTGGGGCCGATCAGCGCGGTGATGACACCGCGCTGGATCTCGATGTGCTCGACGTCGACGGCCTTGAGGCCACCGAACGTGCGCGTGATGTTGTCACCCTTGACGATCGGGTCGGGCTTGGGCGCTCCGGGCTCGTTGGGCACTCCGTCGAGTGCGGCGCGAGCGGCGCTGACGTCAGCGGGCATCGATTGCGATCTCCCTTCGGTCGCCGAAGATCCCCTGAGGACGGAAGATCATCAGCAGCATGAGCCCGAGGCCCAGGACGATGAAACGGACCAGGCTGGCCTGGGTGTCGGTCATGATGGAGGCGGGGATCAAGGGGTCGGCGCCGGACGTCGCCTGGCTGAAGAACGAGCCGAGACCTGCGATCAGGAACCAGAACAGGATAGATCCGATCACCGGGCCGAGCACGCGGGCGGCGCCGCCCACCAGCAGGGCGGCGTAGGCGTAGAACGTGAACGTCGTGTTGAAGTCGGTCGGCACGGCGGACGCCTGCTTGAGCACGTGGAAGATGCCGGCGATGCCGCCGAACACGCCGCCGAGGATCAGCGCCTGCATCTTGTAGGCGAAGACGTTCTTGCCCAGCGAGCGCACGGCGTCCTCGTCCTCGCGGATCGAGCGGAGCACGCGGCCCCACGGGCTGCGCATCAGCGACCACACGATGAGGCAGGAGATCGCGACGAGCGTCCAGCCGACCGTGATCGACCAGAGGTCGTTGCGGCTGAACGACACGACACCGAGGTCGAGCCCACTGTCGTAGGGGTTCAGGTTCTTGTACGTCGAGCTGAACCCGGTGAGGCCGTTCGAGCCGCCGAAGGTCTCCTTGGCCTCGACCGAGCCGAAGATGAGTCGCAGGATCTCGCTGGTCGCGATGGTGGCGATGGCGAGGTAGTCCGCGCGCAGCCGCAGCGTCGGGAAGCCGAGGATGATCGCCAGCAGCACGGTGGCTCCCAGCGCAATGAGGATGCCGACCCAGAAGTTCAGGCCCCAGGTGGTGACCGAGACGGCCAGGCCGAATGCGCCCACGGCCATGAAACCGGCCTGACCGAAGTTCAGCAGGCCCGTGTAGCCGAAGTGGACGTTGAGTCCGATCGCGGCAAGGGCGAAGACGATCGCCTGCGGCCCGAGGGCTGCGGAGAGGGCAGCGTCGATGAGAGTTCCGAAGTCCATGAGTGGCCCCTATCCGATCCGCTGGGCTCGGCCGAGGAGGCCTTGCGGTCTGACGAGCAGGATGAGGATCAGCACGACCAGCGCGCCCACGTCCTTGATCGAGGCGGGCACCGGCTGGTAGCCGCCGATGCTGATGAGCGGAGCGACCTCGACGAGCAGGCCGATGATCAGCGAGCCGGCGAGCGCCCCCCAGATCGTGCCGAGGCCGCCGAGGGTGACACCCGCGAAGACCAGCAGCAGCAGCTTGAAGCCCATCTGGAAGTTGACCTGCTGGTTGAGCGCGAGCAGGACGCCGGCCAGGGCGGTCAGCGCGGTGCCGAGCACCCAAACCGAGGTGATGACGTTGTCGACGCGCAGGCCCGACGAGGCCGACAGGTCGGGATTGTCGGAGACCGCTCGCATCGACTTGCCCAGGCGCGTGCGCATCATGGCCACGCACACCACGACGATCGCGACGATGGCAATGACGAAGATCGCGATCTCCTTGGGCGACAGCGAGATCGGTCCGTAGTCGTTGCGGCCCTGCGCCACGTACTGCGACAGGGTCTTGGTCGAGCCGCCGAACGTGTACTGGAACACGCTGCGCAGCAGGAGCGCGAAGCCGATCGAGACGATCATCATCGCGATCAGGCCGGTGCCGCGCCGCCGCAGCGGCCCCCACAGGAGCTTGTCCTGGGCGTAGCCGAAGATCGCTCCGGCGATGACCGCACACACGCCGGCCGCGATCACCGGCAGGCCGAAGCCGCGGTTGAAGACGTAGGTCATGATGCCGCCGAAGGTGATCAGCTCACCGTGACCGAAGTTCGTCAGGCCGGTCGTGCCGAAGATCAGCGACAGACCGAGCGCGGCCAGCGCGATGATGAGGCCGAACTTGAGACCGGACACCGTCGCGTTGGTGAGGCGCTCGCTGTAGGCGACCTTCTCGGCGACAGCCGCGCCGATCTGGAACTGGGCGAAGTTGTTGCCCGAGATCCGCGCGGTGATGGTCTTCTCGTTCTCGGCGCCACCGCTGAGCTCGACGCCGTCGGGCAGGGTGTCCCTGTCGAGCGTCACGACGTAGACGCCGTTGGCGGGGATCGCGATGCTGACGCGGCCCTTCGCGTCGGTCACCTGGGTGCCGATCTGCTCACCGCCGCTCTTGTCCTTGAACACCGTCAGCGAGACGCCCGGCACGGGTTCGGGATCGCCCTTGCCGCCCTTCACATCGAGCAGGGTGACCGTGATGTTCTGGCCGTCGACCAACGGGTTCTCCGTCGGCGTGCCGGCCTCTCCCGCCGCTGGGGTGGACGGTGAGGGCGTTGCCTGGGCCAGCGCAGCGCTGGGGGCGAGGAGCATGAGTACTCCTGCCACCGCTGCGAGTAGGGCCGCGAGTCGCAATCGCACGCATGTACTCCTGTCGGCTGTGCACGGGGTGCCTTTGTGGTCCTCGGACTATAGCCACATGTGCGAGTCATCCGCGCGCTCTGCGACCTGAATCAGGTAACAGTTGGGTTTCGATGATCCGGGCCGGTTTTCAGCGCACCGCGATGACCAGCTGGCACAGCAGCGGCGCGACGATCAGGGCGGGCAGCAGATCGGCCACCGCGATGGCCTTGAGATCCAGCAGCCGCAGTGCGACGCCGATCAGGATGAGCCCGCCGGTGGCGGTCAGCGCGGCCAGGTGGGCATCGGGCAGGAAGGAACCCAGCGCAGCGCCCAGGAGTGTCAACGAGCCCTGGATGACGCCCACCGAGATCGCGGACGCCATGACACCGATGCCGAAGGACGCCGCGAAGGCGAGCGCGGCGAATCCGTCCAGCGTCGCCTTGAGCAACAGCTGGTCGGCGCCGTTGCCGAGTCCCTCGTTGAGGGAACCCAGGATCGTCAGCGGGCCGATGCAGAACACCAGCGAGCTGATGACGAACCCCTCGACGAACCGGTCACGGCCGTCCTCCTCGCCTCGGGTCAACCGTTGCTGGAGCCAGCCGCCGAGACTCTCGATCCGGTCCTCCAGACGCAGGAGCGAGCCGATGATGCCGCCGATCACCAGCGAGCCCAGCACGATCAGCAACGGGGCGCTGTCGCCCACGGCGTCGGCCAGCTTGGTGTCGGAGACCGCGAACGCCGACTGGGCAGCGATCAGCAGCGTCACCAGTCCCAGGGCGGACGTCACGGTGGTCCGCACGTGCAGGCCCAGGCGGTGCCCGATGAGCAGGCCGAGACCGGAGCCGACCACGACCGTCACCACGTTCGTGAGGGTGCCGAAACCGACGAACATGTATGGTCTCCTCGACGATTGGCAGTTCACCCGGACAGGCCTCCGGGCCCAGCGCGTAGTGTGTCACCAACTCGGCACTGTGCCCGAGTGTCCCCGGACGAGAGGTTAAAACGCGATGTCGGCTCGACCTCATGTGGTCCTCCGCGACGCGGAGCGCGAGGACGCCGCCGCACTGATCGCCCTGTGGGCGGAGTGCTTCGACGCGAGTCAGGACGAGGGCTCCGAGGCGTTCACGCAGCAGGCGCTGTGGCGCGAGCCGGGTGTGGCCGAGGCCGCCACGGCGCTCGAGCTGAACCTGAGCCGGCCGGACAAGCGCATCATCCTGGCACTGGTGGACGGCGAGATCATCGGTGCGACGGTGTGCGACGTGGGCACCCTGACGCCGATCAGCCTCACGCGCGTCCTGATCGTCACCGAGATCCAGGTCTCGCCCCGGTACCGCCGAAAATCGGTGGCCCTGACGCTGCTGTCGGCCGCCGCGTCGTACGGCGAGGAGCACAACTGCGAGATCGTCATCGCCGCGATCCCTGCGCACTCGCGCGAGCCGCACCGGTACCTCACCAAGATCGGCTTCAACCAGATCGCGGTGCTGCGGGCCATCCAGTCCAGCAAGCTGCGATCACGCCTCACGTCCAAGGCCACCAACTCGCGTGACACCGGCAAGCTCATCGCCGTGCGCCGCACGCTGCGGCGACGCCAGAGCCACGCCCGCGGCAGCCGGCCCCCGGCACTGGGCCGCAATCACGCTGTCGGTGGTGACGACTAGAGTCGGTTCGGTGGACCGCCTCCTTCTGATCGACGGCCATTCGGTCGCCTACCGTGCCTTCTTCGCCCTCCCGGTCGAGAACTTCTCGACGACGACCGGGCAACACACCAATGCGGTGTTCGGCTTCACGTCGATGCTCATCAACGTTCTGCGCGACGAGAAGCCCACCCACGTGGCCGTCGCCTTCGACGTGTCACGCCAGACCTTCCGGCTCGAGCAGTACCCCGAGTACAAGGGCAACCGTTCGAAGTCCCCGCAGGAGTTCACCGGTCAGATCCCGCTGATCAAGCAGATCCTCGACGCGCTGCACATCCAGACGTTCGAGAAGGACGGCTTCGAGGCCGACGACATCATCGGCACCCTCGCGACGCGGGCCGAGTCGGCCGGCATGGAGGTGCTGATCTGCACCGGCGACCGCGACGCCCTGCAGCTGGTGACCGACACCACGACGGTGCTCTACCCCCGCAAGGGCGTCTCCGACCTGGCCCGCATGACCCCGGCCGCCGTGCAGGAGAAGTACGGCGTCGCGCCGGTCAACTATCCCGACATCGCGGCCATGGTCGGCGAGACGAGCGACAACCTGCCCGGCGTCCCCGGCGTCGGTCCCAAGACCGCGGCGAAGTGGCTGGGACAGTACGGCTCGCTCGACGAGATCATCGCCAAGGTCGACCAGATCCCCGGCAAGGCCGGCGCCTCGCTGCGCGAGCACCTCGACGACGTCATCCGCAACCGCAGCATCAACGCCCTGATCCGTGACCTGGACCTGCCGGCCGGTCCGGCCGACCTGCGCTTCGACACCGTGTGGGACCGCGAGGCCATCCACACGGTGTTCGACGCCCTGGAGTTCAACGCGCTGCGCGTGCGGCTGTTCGAGGCCTTCGGTGACGTCGCGCCGCAGGCCGACGAGGGCTTCGACCTCGAGGGCGAGGTGCTCGCGCCGGGCGCCGTGGCCGCCTGGCTCGACAAGAACTCCTCACCCGGCGCGCGGCTGGGTCTGCACGTGCAGGGATCGTGGGGCCGGGGATCGGGCGATGTCGTCGCCCTCGCGATCGCCTCCGACGAGGTCGCCGCCTGGATCGCGGTGGACGACATCACCCCCGAGGACGACGCAGCGCTGGCCGGCTGGCTCGCCGATGCCTCGCGCCCCAAGGTCCTGCACGACGCCAAGGGGCCGATGCTGGCCCTGGCGGCGCGAGGGTGGACCCTCGCGGGCGTCGCAGCCGACACAGCCCTGTCGGCGTACGTGGTCAAGCCGGACCAGCGCTCCTACGACCTGGCCGACCTGTCCGTCCGCTACCTCAAGCGGGAGCTGCGCGACGAGTCCGACAACGCCGGTCAGCTGACGCTCGACACCGATCACGCGGGGTCGGAGTCCGGCATGCTGCGCGCCCGAGCCACGCTCGACCTCGCCGCAGTCCTGGACGAGGAGGTCGAGCAGCACGGGGGCACCGCGCTGGTCGCCGATGTCGAGCTGCCCCTGGTGGCGACGCTCGCTCGCATGGAGCGCACCGGCATCGCGATCGACGACGACCACCTGATCGAGCTGGAGTCCGAGTTCGCCGCCCGGGCGCAGAAGGCCGCCTCGGAAGCCTTCGCCGCGATCGGCAAGGAGATCAACCTCGGTTCGCCCAAGCAGCTGCAGGTCGTGCTGTTCGACGAGCTCGGCATGCCCAAGACCAAGAAGACCAAGACCGGCTGGACGACCGACGCCGAGGCCCTGCAGCAGCTGTACGCCAAGACCGGACACCCGTTCCTGCAGCACCTGCTCGACCACCGCGACGTCACCCGGCTGCGGCAGACCGTCGAGGGGCTGCGCAAGTCGATCTCCGACGACGGGCGCATCCACACGACGTACACGCAGACGATCGCTGCCACGGGACGGCTGAGCTCCAACGATCCCAACCTGCAGAACATCCCGATCCGCACCGCATCGGGCCGGCGCATCCGTGAGGCGTTCTGTGTCGGCGAGGGCTTCGAGACCCTGGTGACCGCCGACTACAGCCAGATCGAGATGCGCATCATGGCGCACCTGTCCGAGGACGCCGACCTGATCGCGGCGTTCAACTCCGGCGAGGACTTCCACACCGTCATGGCGGCCAAGGTGTTCTCCCGCGATCCCGCCGACATCGACGGCGAGCTGCGCGCCCGCATCAAGGCGATGAACTACGGCTTGGCATACGGCTTGTCGGCGTACGGCCTGAGCCAGCAGCTGGGCATCTCCACCGGCGAGGCGCAGGGCCTGATGGACGACTACTTCCAGCGCTTCGGCGGTGTCCGTGACTACTTGCGGGGTCTGGTCGACGAGGCGCGCAAGACCGGCTTCACCGAGACCATCATGGGTCGCCGGCGCTACCTTCCTGATCTGCAGAGCGACAACCGCCAGCGCCGTGACATGGCCGAGCGCATGGCGCTCAACGCCCCGATCCAGGGGTCGGCGGCCGACATCATCAAGGTGGCGATGCTGAACGTCGAGCGTGCGCTCGACGCGGCAGGGCTCGCGTCCCGCATGCTCCTGCAGGTGCACGACGAGCTGGTGCTGGAGGTCGCGGCGGGGGAGAAGGACCAGGTCGTGCAGCTCGTGCGCGAGCAGATGGCCTCCGCCGCCGACCTGTCCGTGCCGCTGGACGTCTCGGTCGGCGTGGGTCGTACGTGGCACGAAGCCGGTCACTGACCGGCAGGTACCGGCCCGCCTAGCGCGGCAGGGGAACCCGCAGGAACCGCGGGCGGTACAGGAACGGGTCCTTGACCACCTTGGACACATCGATCTGGTTCTGGCTGTACGACACGATGACACTGCCCTTCTCGGGCAGGAGGTCAGGGTGCGCCAGCGGCATGTAGCGCAGCTGGCCCGTGTCCTCGTCGGACGGGATCTGCGCGACCGGTGCACTCGCCGTGAAGGGGCCGGTCGGGGCCGGTGCCGACCACACGACCAGGTCGGTGCCGAGGAACTCGTCCCGCTTGCTGACGGCGTACCAGCGACCGTCCTGCTCGAAGACGCTGAGCGTCTGCGAGACACCGCCCTCGGCGCCGATCAGCTCCGCGGCGCTCGACGCACGCGACTGCCAGCGCCGGCCGTCCCAGTAGCGCCACTTCGAGGTGTCGAGCAGATCGTCCGGACGCACGCGGGCGACCTGCAGCGAGAAGCCGAAGACCAGCTCCTTGTCGGGCTGCGCCGTGCCGTACAGGTAGATCCATCCGTCGTCGACCGCTGTCGCGGCGCCCCATGCGGGCCGGCTGGCGTCCGCGCTGTCCGGTCCGAGGTCCCGGACGTCGAGCAGCTGCGGTGTGCGTCCCCGGGGCACCACGAACAGGGCGATCGCGGAGCCGAGGTTCTTGAACGCTGCGGCGCCGTCCGGAGCCGCGGCCCCCCGGACGCGCTGCATGCCCAGCCCGACCAGGTCGTAGCCGGGACGCTCCACCTTGGCGATCGACATCGGCCAGTACCCGACGCCGTCATCGCGATCGGGGACGAGCGCGCCCCTGTCGGCGGGGATCACCACATCGGCGCACTCGTCCGAGAAGACGAGCATCGAGTTGCGCACGAAGCGCTGTCCGTCGAAGTCGGCCGACCGCAGCGTGTCCCCGAAGACCCACAGGCGGCGACCATCCTGGAGCCGCACATCGGCCCCGACGTCTGCGCCCTGGAACTCCTGGCCGCCGCGCATCGTGGTGACCAGGCCGTTCAGGTCGTCGACCGACGTGATGGGGCTGAACGGGATGCACCGGGCCTCGCTGGCCGGGCGGACGTCGACGGTCTGCGAGGGTCCGGCACCGGGGGCGGCGCTCACCGCGCCGAAGGCCACCAGCGTGGCGGGCAGGGTCAGCAGCACCACCCGCAACCGCCATGGCAGCCGCTCGATCGTCCGGGAGGCTCTGGCAGTCATGGTCTGTACAGTCTGCGGCATGGGAGGCCAGAGACGGGCAGGCCGTCGCGGCACCCTCACCCTCGTGGTGCTCGGCCTCCAGGTCGCGGTGTGTCTGGTCCTGCTGATCGTTCCGCTCCACAGCGAGCCGCACCGCGCACCCGTCACGATCAGCGGACCGGCGGTCGTCGCGGACTCCTTGGCCAAGCAGGTCGGCGAGCGATCCGGCGGACCGCTGGACGCGGGCGCGGTCACGACCGCGCGGGAGGCCCGGGCGGACGTCGAGCAGGGCCGTGCCGTCGCGGCGCTGGCGATCGACCTGCGGCTCAACCGCGCCACACTGTTCGTGTCGTCCGCCCAGGGAGCGGCACTCACCGATGCGGTGAGCCGGGTCGTGGGTGCCGCGGCCGCCCCGTTCGCCGTCGACGTCACGACGCAGGACGTGGCGCCGCTCCCGGACGGCTCGGCGGGTCAACGCGGTCTGAAGATCGCGGTCGCGGCGTCCATTGCCCTCGGCCTGGTGTTCGCGATCGTGGTGACCTGGTGGCGTGGCCCGGTGGCCGACGAGTGGTCGCACGCTGCGCTGCGCATCGCGGCAGCGGTGGGTGCGGCGGCCATCACGTCCCTGGCGATCGCGGTGGTCGCGGCCGACCAGGTCGGCGGCTCGGTGCTCGGCTGGTGGGGCGTCCTGGCGCTCGCCATGCTCGCGACGAGCGCGGCGACCCTGGCCCTGGCCGCGGTGCTGGGCGTCGTGGGGGTGGGCGTCGCGACGCTGGTGTTCAGCGTGGCGGCCGCCCCCCTGGCCCGCATCGAGCACCCGTTGCTGCTGCCCGCGCCATGGGGGCAGGTGACGCCGTGGCTCCCGCACGGCGCGGGGCTCGACGCTGCCCGGCAGGTGGCCTGGTTCGACGGAGCCGTCGTCGCTCGCCCGCTGGCGGTGCTGGCCGCCTGGCTGGTGGTGTCGTGCATCGCCTTGGCCGTCGCGCGTCGCGAGCGCCGACGGGCGGGCGTGCACTGGCGCAGTACCGCTACTGCTCCGTGACCTGCTGGCGGGGCTTGAGCGGTGCCAGGTAGACCACCGTCGCCAGCACGGAGGCCACGACGGCGACCGTCACGACCAGCCCGGTCAGCCCGACGTCGAGACCGTACGCGGAGACGAGGACCGCGACCACAGCCGTCCAGATCATCACGACGACGCCGTGCGCGTGACGTGCCAACGCGTCGAAGACCAGCAGGTGCACGATCGCCAGGAACGATCCGGCGAGCGCGAACAGCCACAGCCGCCCGGTGATCTCGCTGTAGTCGTCGCCGCCGACCAGGATCAACGCGAGCCGGGGCAGGGCGGCGGTGGCGGCCACCGCCAGTGCGCCGAAGGCCGCGACCAATGACACCGCGCGCAGCCGCGCGTGGTGCGTCGTGTCGCGAGCCAGGCGGGGGAAGAGCACGACACTGACGAACTGGGGGAAGAACAGTGCGGCCTTGGCCAGGATGAGACCGGAGGCGTACAGCCCGCTGTCGTGCTCGTCCAGGCGGTTCCGGGCGATCAGCGAGTCCATGTTGCTCAGCACGAGATAGGCCAGCAGGGCGTGCGTCGACAGCAGGGCCTCGCGCATCAGCGGGCGCCGGCTGATCCGCTCGTTGCCGCCGTGACCGACCAGGAGCTTGGCGCCGGCCAGCACCGGCAGCCACGAGCCGATCGCCAGGCCGACCATGGCGGACGTGGGGGTGTCCGAGACGAGCAGCCCGGCCGTGCCGCCGATGAGTCGTCCGAAGCCGTTGCCGAGGTAGATCGCGGTCAGCGCGCCCCAACGTTCCTGTCCCTGGGCGATGCCGGACTGTGCCCCCATGATCGTCAGCGGCACCAGGGCCGCACCGCACAGGACGACCGGCCAGTACGAGTCGAGCTTCAGCGCCGGCGTCAGGACGACCGTGGAGACAGCCACCACGACCCCCACCGCGCCGGCCAGGATCAACGTGACCCGGACGGTGGCGCTGATGATCGGGCCGGACCGGTCCCGGTCGACGGCGATCCTTCGTGCCGTGACCGCCTGCAGGCCGAGGCCGGCGACCGTCCCGACCAGGATGATGCCGAACAGTGCCGTCAGGGCGCCGAACTCGTGCGGCGCCAGCAGGCGAGCGGCGATCACGTTGAAGGCGTAGACGGCGACGTTCATGCCGATCATGCCGGCCGCCACGAGGGATCCGCCGGTCATCGTCAAACGCGCGGACCTCACCACGCAACAATAGCGGGGCGACCGCCCACCGAGGGCGGGAGCACGTGGCTCACAGCACGTCGTCGCGCCCGGCGGCGTGCAGCGCGTCGACCACGTCGCGCACCCGGGCTGCCTGCGCCAGCGGCACCACCAACAGTCCGTCGGGGGTGTCGATCACCGCGATGTCCGGCAGGCCGACCACAGCGACGGTACGACCCGAGGTCGTCTGGACGAAGGTGCCGGGGGAGTCGACCAGCAGGTGCTGGGCTCCGGTGGGCACCGCCGCGGCCAGCGCGGCCACATCGCCCATGTCCTCCCAGCCGAAGCTGGCCTCGACGGCGGCGATGCCACCCACGGTGGCCTCGGGCTCGACGATGCCGTGATCGACTGACCGCGGCGTCAGGGCCTGCCAGGCGGTGGCATCGTGCGGCGAATCGATCCACGCGGCAGCTGCGGCCAGGACCTCGGGGTGGTGACGCTCGACGGCGGCCAGCACCGTGGTGGCTCGGGCGGCGAAGATCGACGCGTTCCACCGGTGCCGACCGCCGGCCACGAACCCCTGCGCAACCTCCAGGGGCGGCTTCTCGGTGAAGGACGAGACCGTCCCGCCGGGCCCAAGCTCGAGATAGCCGTGGGAGGTCGACGCGTACGTCGCGGGCATGCCGACCAGGCCGATGCGGTTCGTCCCGGCAGCGTCGACCGCGCGGCGCAGGGCGTCGGCGAACGCAGCGGTATCCGTCGCGTAGTTGTCGGCTGGAACGCTGACCAGGACCCCGCCGGGACTCGTGCGCTCGACATGGAGCGCTGCGAGTGTCAGCGCGGCCAACGAGTCGCGCGGCGCCGGCTCGACGAGAACGTGCGCGTTGCCAGGCCCCAGCGCCTCGCGCACGTGGTCGGCGTGCGCGGAACCTGTGACCACCAGCACATGGTCGCTGGGGACCACCCCCCGGCAACGGTCGACGGTGTCGACGAGCGTCGACGGCCGGGTCGGGTCGAGCTCGAGCAGGAACTTGGGCCGTCGGCGGCGAGAGAGCGGCCACAAGCGGGTACCTGATCCGCCGGCGAGTGCCGCGACGAAGATCTCCGGAGCTGCCACAGCAGTGCCTAGGACGCGGAGAGGATGTCCGCGCGCTTCTCCGTCCGCGTGGAGAAGCCGAAGAGACCAACGCCCACGGCAGCGATCATGAGGCCCAGGGCCAGGCAGGCGCCGGACCGCGCGCCGTACACGGTGTAGAGGTCCGTGCACTGGCTCAGCTTGAACGCGTCGGTGGGCGGGTTGAACCGGCTCCCGCAGGAGAACAGGCTGGTTCCCCCGAGCTGCACCACGATGGGGGTGAAGTAGAAGTACGCGGCGCCGACCAGGAAGGGGATCGCGAGGAGGAGGCAGATCTTGCTACCCGTCGTGAGGGTGCGCACCACACGGGTGTCCGCGTTCGTACCGGTCATGCTGCGACCCTACCGTTGAGGTGGCCACCCGTGAGGTACCGTCTGCTCCGTGACGGGAGATCGCAGGGCAGGCCTGGCCCCGTCATCGCCGGCCTATCGACCGGCCCTGGACGGCCTGCGGGCGGTCGCCGTCATCGCGGTGATCATCTTCCACGGTCCCATCTCTGTGCTGCCCGGAGGATGGCTCGGCGTCGACCTGTTCTTCGTCATCTCCGGCTTCCTCATCACGACGCTGCTGCTGACCGAGCGCGACCGGTGGGGCAGCACCGACTTCGTGAGCTTCTGGGCCGGGCGGGCTCGACGACTCTTCCCGGCGCTGGCAGTGATGATCGCGGTCGTCCTGCTGCTGAGCAGCGTGCTGACCATGCCGGCACGCCGCCCGGCGATCGGATCGGACGCCCTGGCAGCCATCGGCTACATCGCCAACTGGAACTTCCTGTCCAGCGGGGAGGCCTACTTCGGTGCGGTCACCGAGCCATCGCCCCTGCTGCACACGTGGTCGCTCGCGGTCGAGGAGCAGTTCTACATCGTCTTCCCGTTCATCGTGGTGCTGCTCACCCGGTTCTGCGGACGCCGGATGCGCGGGGTCGTCCTGGCCGCGGTCGCGATCCTCAGCGCCGCCTGGATGGCCTATCTCTACGATCCCGCTCTCCCGCCCGATCGGGTGTACTACGGCACGGACACGCGCGCGCACGAGCTGCTGATCGGTTCAGCGTGCGCCGCCCTCCTGCTGATCGACGAGCGGGTCACGCAGCGCGTGGCCGCTGCGTGCCGGTGGCTGGCCATCCCGGCCGTGCTGGTCGTCGTCGCGGCCTTCGTGGGATGGGACGAGAGCCGGGCCTTCACGTTCCGCGGCGGCCTGGTCATCTTCTCCGTCCTGTCCGCGATCGTCATCGTGGCCTGCTGGACCCGGGCACCGGGCCGGTTGACGCAGGTGCTGGGCTCGACACCGATGCGGTCCATCGGCCTGATCAGCTATGGCCTCTACCTGTGGCACTGGCCCGTCATGGTGTTCCTGGACGAGGCGCGGGCGGGCTTCGGCGGCGTGGGACTGCTGCTGGTCCAGCTGGCGCTCACTGCTGTGGTCGCCGCGGCGTCGTACCGGTGGATCGAGATGCCGATCCGCCGCAACGGCTGGTCGGCGCTGATTCCGCGCGACCGCCAGGCGGCCCGCGTGATCGTGCTCGCCACCGTGCCGGCGCTGGTCGTCGGCGCGATCGTGCTGCCCCAGTCGCCGTGGTACGTGCGTCCGGCCTCGGCGGGTCCCGGCGGAGACGTCCGAGTCGCCGCCGACGCACCGGGGTTCTCGCCCGCGCCCATGACGCTGTACCTCCTTGGCGACTCCGTGCCGGCCGGCCTGACGGGGTACTTCCCGTCCGACCAGCACCCGAACATCGCCATCAGGTCCGCCGTCACCCCGGCGTGCCATGACCCGTTCCCGGGGCTGCGCGTGCTCGACGGCCGGGCCGGAGGTGACTTCCTCAAGTGTCCCGAGTTCGTCGACAGGCTCGGCAGCGAGATCACGGATGCCCAACCCGACGTGGTGGCCTTCTTCGTGACCCAGAGCATGGTGTTCGACCGTGAGCTGGACGACCGGGTCATCCCCGCCGGCACGCCCGAGTACCGCCGCTTCATCACCAAGAGCCTCACCGAGCTGCACGAGCGGGTGATGAGCTCGGGCGCCAAGAACTTCGCCGTCGTCACGTTGGCGTGCCACCAGCTCCCCGCACGGGAGGGCGACTACGTCGAGCGGCTCAACGACAACCGCCGGGTGCGGTGGATCAACGACGTGACCGTCGACTGGGCCCGGGCCCACGACGTCCCCGTCATCGACCAGAACGCCTTGCTGTGCGCCGGTGGGGCGTTCCACGACACGATCAACGGTCGCCAGATGTACGAGGACCACATCCACTTCAGCCCCGAGGGCTCCCGGGAGCTCTGGAAATGGCTGGCCCCGAAGCTCAGCGCCGTCGCCGGGGGAGCTGCGTAGTGGCGCGACCGATCACGTCCGCGGACGTCCGCGCCTGGGCCCGCGGCACGTCGGCCTACTGGACCACGGTGACGGTGTCGCTGGTGGTGCTGGCGGTCGTCGTTTTCCGCAACGGCGGCGACACCGTCTACTTCGACACCCGCCCGGACTTCTACCTCGAGCCATGGCGGACGCTCACCCGCTTCTACTCGGCGTGGACGTCCACGCCGTACCTCGGCAACCCGAACTACCACACGGGCGCCATCACGTCCGTCGCCCCGCTGGCGGCCCTGAGCGCACTCGGCCTGACGCCCGGGGGCGTGTTCAAGACGTGGCACTTCATCCTGCTCGTGCTGGCGGCGTGGGGGACCACCCGCCTGGTGCGTCATCTGCTGCCGGAGCTGTCCCGGTACGCGGCACTGTTCGCCGGTGTCGTGTACATCGCCAACCCGTGGGCGATCGACGGTGCCTCCGTCCTGCCGATCGCCCTGTCGCTGGCGCTGTTCCCATGGCAGATCCTGTTCCTGATCAGGGCATTCGAGGACCCGAGGTCGTGGCGCTGGCCCGCACTGTTCGGCTTCACGTTCTTCGCCATGGCGGGGTCGAACGCCGCTGTCCAGCCGTTGTTCGGCCTGGTCGCGGTACCGATCATCGCCCTCTACGCGCGGCACGCGTTCGCGCTGCGGTGGCGTGACGTCGCCGCCCCGGTCGGCAAGTGCGCCCTGTTCGTCGTGGTGCTCTCGGCGTACTGGCTGCCGGCGACCTTCGCCGCCGGCCGCGCCGGTTCTGCCCATGCGGACACCACGGAGACGTTGGCCGGCATCTCGGCCACCTCGTCGTTCGCCGAGGTGCTGCGCGGCCTGGGGTTCTGGCCCCTCTACGGCGGCGACGCCCGAGGCCCATGGATCGGCGCCCACACGTCCTACGTCGACAACGGTCCGGTCGTGGTGGCGACCTTCCTCGCTGCAGGGCTCGCGCTCCTGTCGCTGCTCGCGGTGCGCACGCGGGTGCGCCGGCTGCTGATCGTCATGGTGGTCGCCGCGGCCGTCCTGATGGTCGGGTCCCACCCGTGGTCGTCGCCGTCGCCATTCGGTCGTGCCCTGCGATGGACGTTCGAGAACGTCCCGCTGACCGTGCTGTTCCGCACGACCAACAAGGTCGGCATGGTGCTGGTGCTCGCCCTCGCGGTCGCCTCGGCGGCCGGCGTCGCCTGGTTGTTCAGGCACGTGCGTCGTACGTGGCTGACCGCGCCGCTGCTGCTGCTCGTCATGATCGGCATGTCGTTCCCGGCCTGGCAGGGCAATCTGTACGCGTCCGAGTGGCCGATCCCCAGCTACTGGAAGCAGGCCGGCCACCACCTCGACCAGGGCCCCGCCGACCAGCGCACCCTGGTCATGCCCGGATACGTCACGGCGACCTATCGCTGGCGTGGCTCCGGTCGCCCGGACGAGCTGCTCTACGGCCTCACCGAGCGCAACGTGGTGGTCCCGTCCGCCGTGCAGAACACGACGCCGGCCGCCTACAACTTCATGTCCGCCCTGGACGAGACGTTCCAGAGCAGCACCGGCCCGAAGACGTCGCTGTCGGCCTTTTCGCGTCTTCTCGGAGCCGAGCAGGTGCTGGTCCGGCACGACTGGGACTGGGAGACCGTCGGCGGCATCCGACCGTCGGGCGTCGATCGCATCATCAGCGCCGACGACGGCTTGACCGCCATCACCAACTTCGGCCGGCCCGGCGAGAACGTGCAGGGCCCCGGCCAGAAGCCGGACGGGTTCTTCGAGAAGTTCGTCCCGCCGCTCCAGCTGTACGGGGTGTCGGACGCTCCCGGGATGGTGCGCGCCGAGGCCCAGGCCGCGACGACCGTCGTGGCCGGCGACGGTTGGGCGGTCCCGGCCATGGAGCGAGCGGGGGTGCTGCGTCAGGACGCGCCCTTCCGGTACGCGCACGACCTGTCACCGAAGCAGCTCGCCTCGCTCCTGGGGCAGAACCATCAGATCGTCGTCACCGACACCAACCGCCGACGCACCATCGTGCCGAACACCGTCACCCACGGCAATGGACGTCTGCTCGCCGCCGACGAGCCGTTGACGGGGGCCACGCGCACCCTGGGCACGGACGCCGCCGACCAGACGGTCCTGGCCACGGGCCGGGTCCGGGCCACCGAGAAGCTCAGCGCCACGATGCCCGAGCACCTCCCGGGATCGAGCCCCGCCAACGTCCTGGACGGCGACGCCGGCACGGCGTGGCTGGCCGGTGACGGGATCTCGGCACTCGGCAGCAGCCTCACGCTCCGCCTGCCTGAGCCGCGTCAGCTCGGCAAGGTCACGATCGACCAGGCGGTGCTGGGCGGCGCGATCATCCGCTGGGTCGAGGTCCGCGCGGGCGGCCAGACACGACGCGTTGACCTCTCGATGGGGTCGGGCATCGCCGACTTCGGCGACCTGGTCACGGACCGGCTCCGCATCAAGGTCGTCGCGCTGGACGGGTTCGGCGACAACGTCCTCGGGCTGTCCGAGGTGTCGGTGGCCGGGGTGAAGGTCACGCCCCGCGCGAAGCTCCCGACCACGGTCGACGACCTGTACGCCAAGCTCTCGTCCACCGAGCAGGCGAAGTTCCGTCAGACACCGTTGCAGATCCTCATGACCCGCGCGCGCGGAGCGAACGGCATCGACGACGAGGCCGACCTGAAGCGGGAGTTCACCACGCCCACGTCCCGCGAGTTCCGTGTGAGGGCCGTGGCGCACATCGACACCTCGCGCGAGGACCTCCTGGACCGGGCCGCGGGCGTCCCGGTCGGGGCGAAGGCCAGCAGCGTGTTCATGAACAATCCCGACCTGCGGGCGTCCAATGCCTTCGACGGCAACGGCTTCACCGGCTGGCTGACCGGCGGCGTGCTCAAGGGGTCGATGATCGAGCAGCGCGGGCGCGAGCGGGATCTGTCGAGCATCTCCTTCACCCAGAAGGCGTGGACCGAGGAGGGCCCCACCAACTGGATCACCGCCATCGACGTCTACGTCGACGGTCAGAAGGTCCGCACCGCCTCGGTGGGCCGTGACACGACCGAGATCCGGCTGGCGGGCGAGGGGCAGTCCCTGCGTGGCCGCACGCTTGCGATCGTCGTGGCGGCCGACACCGATCCGTCCATCGCGACATCGCCGACCGTCACCGAGATCGACACCGGCCTGCGGGCCAAGGCCGACCCTGCTGCGGCGAAGGACGCCTGCATCGACATCGCGATGGTGGACGGCAAGCCGCTGTCGATGCGGCTGCGCGATGCCGCGCAGAGCGAATGGGTCGCGTGCGGGGGCCGGATGTCGCTGTCGGCCGGCACCCACCAGGTCACGCCGATCGACCCGAGCATCACCGTGGACTCGCTCGACCTCCTCAGCGCGGACGAGCCGTCGGCGGAGCCGGTAGTGCCCGCCCCCGGACTGACCTTCACCAGCGATCGCGGGTCGCACGTGACCGCCTCGGTGGGTGCCAGCCTCGGAGACGATCCGTACGTGCTCGTGCTGAGCCAGGCGTTCGACGACCGGTGGCGCGCCTCCATCGACGGCAAGAGCCTCGGCAAGCCCTTCCTCGTCGACGGCCATGCGATGGGATGGACGATCGACCAGCCCGGCTCCCACGTGGTCGAGCTCGACTTCGGGCCGCAGGCCGGGACGAACATCGGTGCAGCCGTCACGGGCGCGGGCCTGCTGGCCGTCGCTGCGCTCGTCGTCGTGCCGTGGCGGCGCCGTGGGGCCCAGCCTCGACGAGAGCCCGCGCGCCGACGCCTGCGGGTGTCGCCTGCCGTCCCCTGGTTGGGCTTCCTCGCGGGGGCCTACCTGCTGGCGTCGTGGACCGGTCTGGTCGCGGCGGTCGTCCTGGCCGGCTGGCACTGGTTCCGGGCTCCCGACCCGCGGATCGTCGCGGTCGCAGGAGCGGCGCTCGTCGCCGCGGCCGGCATCGTGACGGTGGTCTACCTCGGGGTCCCCGGCGACTTCTCCTACGTCTCCGCCGGAACCTGGACCAATGCCCTGGCGACGATCGGTCTGGTCCTCGTGGTGCTGGGCGCATGGCGCCACCGGTCCGGTGCACAGGCTGATGCTGACGACTGAGCAGGGGACGCGCGGCCCCGCCCTCGTGGGTGGTGCCACCGGTCTGCTGGTCGGCGTCGTGCTGCTCAACGCCGTGCTTCTGCCCGGCTACACGTGGATCTACGACATGGTCTTCGTGCCCGACCTGCCGTGGTCGGACCGCACGCTGGGCATCGACGGATCCGTCCCGCGCGCGGTGCCGACGGACGCCGTGGTCGCCCTGCTGGACCAGGTGCTGCCCGGGGACGTGGTGCAGGCCGGTTTGTTGCTGGCGGTCTTCGTCGTCGTGGGTGCCGGATGCGGCCGACTGTGCCTGACCCGGCCGGGCGCTGCCGCTGCCGCTGTCGCTGCGTGCTGGAACCCGTACGTCGTCGAGCGCCTGATCATCGGTCACTGGAGCTTCCTGCTCGGCTACGCCACCTTGCCGTGGATCCACTCCGCCGGACGCGATCTCGCGAGCGGGCACCGGGGCGCGGGCCGCCGTCTGGCCGGCTGGCTCGCGCTGGCCGGGCTGGCCGGATCCACCTCGGCGGTCATCGCGGCACTGACCGCCGTCGTCGCGGTGTCGTGGGCCTGGGGCGGCGGGACGGCCGCAGTCGTCCGACGCGTCGGCCTGGTGCTCGGTGTGACGGCTGCCGTGGCCGCGGCCTGGCTGATTCCGTCCCTGACGCGACCCGGCGGCCTGCCGGCCGACCCGGCGGGGGTCGAGGCGTTCGCCGCGCATGCCGACACGCCGTGGGGCACGTGGGTCAGCCTGCTGACGTCCGGCGGCATCTGGCACTCGCCCAGCTGGCCGGGCTCTCGCGGTTCCGCACTGGTGACCGGCTTCGCGCTGGTGATGGTGATCTTCGTGGTGGTGACCTGCCTTCGCTCGCGGTACCGGGGCCGGATCGCGCCCCTGGCCGTCGTGGGGGCGATCGGCCTCCTGGTGGCGGGGGCCTCCGCGCTGCCGGCGGGCGAGGCGCTGGTGACGTGGCTCGTGACGAACGTGCCGGGCGCGGGCCTGGTGCGGGACAGCCAGAAGTTCGTGGCGCCGTTCGCGCTGCTCGTCGCGGTCGCGGCGGGCAGCGTCGTCGACCTGCTGAACCGTCCTGCGGCCCAGCAGTCCCGCCAGGCGCGGGACCGGCGCCGGATCCTGGCCGCCGTGGTGCTGGTCGCACCGATCGTGGCGATGCCGGACGCGCCATTCGCGGCAGGAGCGTCCATGGGATCGGTGGAGATCTCCCAGGACCTCTTGCGGGCCCGGGACTTCCTCGAGGCGGCACCTCCCGGTGATGTGGCGGTGCTGCCTTGGTCGACGTACCGGCGATTCGACTGGAACGACGACCGGGTCTCGCTGGATCCCTGGAACAGGTTGCTCGACCGACGGGTGATCGTCGACGACGACCTGCCCCTGTCGCGAGTGACGGTCGAGGGTGAGGATCCCGCGGCTGCGGCGATCGAGGCGGCCCTCGCCGACCCGGAGGCCGACCTGCCCGCGGCCCTTCGCGCGCAGGGCGTGCGGTGGGTCGTGCTGCTCCGGGACCAGCCGGGTGCCGCGGCAGCCGAGGAAAGACTCGGCGGTGGCTCGGCGGTGCGTCGCTTCGGCTCGGTGCTGATCCAGGACCTCGGGCCGGGGGACACTGACGGCGTGGCGCGCACGTCCGTCGTGCCGGCCGTCATCACGGGAGTGGCCGCGCTGGTCGCGCTCCTGGCATGGGCATCCGTGGGGATCACGTCGCGCCGCAGGTCGTGAGTGTTTTCCGCCACAGGTGAGCCGCTGTGATGCTATGCTCGGGCTCTATTCGTCGTGGAGGGAAAACACGTGCTTTCATCAATTTCGACAGCAGTCATCGCAGCCGTCGTGGGCGGAGGGCTCGCCGCCGTGGCAGCATTCGGCGTCGTGGCGAGCCAGGAGTCCGCTGGTTCCGACGCTGTCGACTCCAGCTCCATCAGCTACGACGGCTGAGTCCCAGCGCCAGTCGCTCCACCAGCAGACGTGCAAAGCGCCGTTCTCCCACTGGGAGAACGGCGCTTTCGTCGTTGATGCGGCACTCGGTTCAGTGCGCTGCCAGCTCGGCCTGGATGATCTGGTCGAGGTCGTGCCCACTGGTCTGCCAGCTGAAGCTTCGCGCGAAGTGGCGGGCGTTGCTGCCCAGCTTCTCGCGGTAGTCCACATCGGTGAGGAGCCGCTGCAGGCCGTCGATCATCTCCTCGGGATCGTTGACCAGCAACCCGGTCACGTGGTCCTGGATCGACTCCTGCGTGCCGCCGGCCTGCCGGAACGCGACGGACGGCGTGCTGTGCAGGCCGGCCTCGATGATCGTGAGGCCCCAGCCCTCCTTGAGCGATGGCATCGCCATGACCCAGCTGCGTGCCAGCAGGTCCTGCTTGACGTCCGAGTCGACGAATCCGTGGAAGACGACCCGGTCGTCGACGCCGCGCCGACGGCTGTGCTCCTGCAGCTTCTCGAGCCAGAACCCGTCGCCCACGACGTGCAGCTCGAGATCGGGCATGCTGCTCTCGAGGGCTGCCACGGCGTCGATCGCCAGCTCGATCTGCTTGTGCGGCACCAGGCGGCACACCGTGATGAGGCTCGGGTTGGCCGACTTCGGGATCGAGCTGTACGAGGTGTAGTCCTGGGGCAGGTCGATCCCGCTGTACACCAGCGAGATGCGCTCGGGGGCGACCCCGACGGACTGAAGGTCCGCGCGGGACGACTCCGACACCGTGACGTACCGAGACCGGCGGTACACCAGCGGCGCGATGCGTGACTCCAGGAACCACCCGAACCGGGCGATCGGCTCGGGGAAGAACGCCGACCACTGCTCGCGGTGGACATGGTGCGTGAGGTTGATGACGGGACCCCGGAACAGCAGCGGCGCCCAGAAGGGCACTCCGTTCTGCACGTCGATCACGGCGTCGTATCGGCGGCCGCGCACGAGGAGATGGAGCAGCGCGCGCAGGTAGACCGTGTAGCGGCCGCCCCGCCGGACGATCCTGAAGCCATCGCGCTGCACCGCGGGCGCCGCTCCCTCCCAGGACGAGGAGAACATGACGACCTCGCGTCCCAGGGCCGCCAGCTCGCTTGCGGTGCGCTCGGCGAAGACCTCCGCGCCTCCGGCCTCGGGGTGGTCGAGGTCGCGCCACGTGAGATAGAGGATCCGCGAGGGTTCCCGTCCCGGGCTGTGACTCACTGGCTCTCCTCGTTGATAGCGTGTCCGAGCACGAGGTTACCTTCCGCGGAGTTCACAAGGGGTCAGATGCCATCCGTCACATCGTGCGAGGTCTGCGCGAGCGCCTGCTCCGATCTACGGCTTCGCGACGGCTCCCGGCTCGCGCGGTGCACCCGGTGCTCGCACGTCATGCGCACCCTGGATGACTGTCCTGCTCGTCATCGGTCGCTGGCGTACGGCGGGGATCCCGGGCTGGACCGAATCCGTCTGGGGCTGACCCTCAAGGTGCTGCGTGGTGTCGCGGCGGACGGCGTCTCCCGCGTCTTCGAGCTCGGATACGGCGCAGGGCAGCTGCTGCGTGCCTTCCTCGACAATGGCGTGCAGGTGTCGGGATGCGATCCGGACCAGCTCGGCTCCCACGTGGACCCGGAGGTGGTCGCGCACGGCGACCTGCGGCGCGCCGTGGTCGAGGAGGTGCCGACTGCTGGAGTCGACGCCGACCTGGTCTACGGCGTGCACGTGATCGAGCACGTCCAGGATCCCGTGCTGGCCCTGCGCAACTGCCACGATCTCCTGCGTCCCGGCGGCCGCCTGGCCCTCATGACTCCTGCCGCGGACTCGTGGTCGCTCCGGTTCTTCTCGCAGTCGTGGTGGCTCCTGGAGGATCCGACGCACGTCAGGTTCTTCACGGCGCGCTCGATGCGCCGTGCATTGCAGGACGCGGGATTCGAGGACGTCACCGTCACCCGCTTGCTCCTGGACAACCTGACGATGGAGGGCGCGAGTACCGTTCGGGCAGTGTCTCCCCGTGAGCGCCCACAGGGCGTCCTCGCGAACCGGTCGACGCGCTGGATCAGCACTGCGGCCATCCCGTTCGCCGTACTCCTGCGGATCCTGGCCCCCCGGTGGAGACCGACGATGCTGGTGACGGCGAGGCGGCCGCGATGAGCGACGACGGACTGCGCCGCTCGTGGCGGCTGTTCTCAGCGTTCCGGGTCGAGCAGACCGATCCGGACCGCTTCTACGGCCTGCTCGCCCGCGACTCCGCGGACCTGATCGGTCGTCACCACGACCTGTCCGGCGCGCTGTTGCTGGACGTGGGTGCGGGTCCGGCGGAGTTCGCCGAGACGTTCCGTGAGCGTGGCGCGCACTACGTGGCAGTCGACTATGACGAGACCGTGGCCTCCGTGGCCGCGGGCGGGCTGGTGGCCGATGCGCACCGGCTGCCCGTCAAGACCGGATCGATCGACGTGACGTTCTCGTCCAACCTCGTCGAGCACGTCCAGGAGCCCACGACGGTCGCTGACGAGATGCTCCGCGTGACGCGCCCCGGCGGCGTCATGTTCTTGTCGTACACCAACTGGCTCTCCCCATGGGGTGGCCACGAGACCTCACCGTTCCACTGGATCAGCGGGGACTACGCGGTGCGGCGATACACGCGCAAGCATGGTCATCCGCCCAAGAACAGGATCGGCGAGAATCTGTTCAAGGTCTCGGTCGCGTGGGGCCTGCGGTGGGCGGCCGCGAACCCGGACGTCGAGATCGTCGAGCTGCGCCCGCGCTATCTGCCCCGCTGGACCCGGCTGGTGCTGCGTGTCCCGCTGCTGCGGGAGCTCGTCACCTGGAATCTCCTGATCATCCTGCGTCGTCGATGAGAGCAGCGGTTCGACGCATCCCGCCGTCGGTGGGACTCGTCGGTCTTGTCATCGCCCTGGTCCCGTGGTTTCCGTACCCCGGGCGGACCGTTGCGGACACCAAGCTCGACCTCGTCGTCGATCCGTGGGGCTACCTCGCGCGCTCCCAGTCAGCTTGGGACTCGCACGCCTTCTTCGGCCAGCTGCAGAACCAGGCGTACGGCTACCTGTTCCCGATGGGCCCGTTCTTTGGGATCGGACGCTCCCTGCACATCCCGGAGTGGGTCGTGCAGCGCGGTTGGTGGACCGTCGTGCTCGTCACGGCCTTCGCCGGGGCATATCTGCTGTGCCGGCGGCTCGAGATCGGGGGACGGCGCGCATCGCTCGTCGCAGCGGTGGCCTTCGCCGTGTCGCCGCATGCGGTGACCGTGCTGGGGCCGATCTCGGTCGAGCAGTGGCCATCGGCGATGACGCCGTGGCTGGTGCTGGCGAGCCTGCGTCTGCTGGAGCGGCGGGGCCGGGACCGGCTGCAGGCCGCGGCACTGCTCGCCGTGACGTGCGCCGCGGTGGGAGGAGTCAATGCGACCGCCACGCTCGCGGCGATCGCCGTCGCAGCGATCTTCGTGCTCACCGCCGGACGCCGTGGGCTGCGGACGTTCCCGCTGTGGTGCCTCGCCGTGCTGGCCGGCACGGCGTGGTGGGCCATCCCGTTGGTCGTGCTGGGGGTCTACGCCTACCCCTTCTTGGACTTCATCGAGACCAGCAGCATCACCACGGCTGTGACCTCGGTGCCCAATGTGCTGCGGGGTGCCTCGCACTGGGTCGCCTATGTCGGTTGGGACTGGCCGGCCGGCTCCGTGCTCGCGGCGGGCACCTCGGCACTGCTGGCCACGACGGCGGTGGCGGTGTTCGGCATCACCGGCCTGGCCATGGGACGTGCCTGGCGGCCGGCCTCGCATGCCCGCACCTTCGCGATCGTGAGCCTGCTGGCGGGCCTGACCATCATGGGCGTGGCCTACGGGGCATCGCTGGGCCTGCCCTTCACCAGCCCGTTCGCCGGAACGTTCCGCGAGGCGCTCGACGGCTCGCTCGCGGCCTTCAGGAACGTCCACAAGTTCGATGCGATGGTGCGCCTCCCGATCTGTCTGGGACTCGCGGCGCTGCTCTCGGTGGCCGGGCAGGGTATGGACCTCCCGCGGCGGAGGACCAAGGTTGCGACTGTCGGGGTGCCCGTCGGGGTGGCGGCGGCCCTGGTCGTCACGCTCGCTCCGGCAGCCAGCCCCGACCTGGCACCGCGAGCACCGTTCGAGACGATTCCCAAGCGCTGGCACCAGGCGGCCGAGACGGTCGACCGGCTGGCCGCCTCCGACGGCGGAGCGACCTTGGTGGCTCCCGCCACGCGCTTCGGCGAGTTCACCTGGGGCAACGTCCAGGAGGACCCGCTCGAGACGCTGGCCGAGTCGCCCGTGGTGCAGCGCGACGCGATACCGCTGGGCAGCCCGGGGGCGATCCGCGTCATGGACGCGCTGGACGGGATCCTGCAGAGCGGAGGCGCGCAGCCCGGCCTGGTGGACATGCTGGCCCGGATGGGCATCGGTCGCGTCGTCGTGCCCCACGACACACAGCAGCACCTCAGTGACCCGGACGCCGCTTCCGGTGTGATCGGTACCGACGCGCGGACGGAGGACACGCTGCGGGCATCGGGCCTGACCCAGGTTGCGGCGTGGGGCAAGGGCCAGACCCGCCTCTCGGTGTGGTCGACCGAACGGCGGGTGCCGGTTGCCGAGGTGTATGACCTCGACTCGGTCGTCGGGGTGACGGGTGGCCCCGAGGCCCTGGTGTCCCTCGCCGCGCTCGGCGCCGTGGGGCAGGGATCTGCTGCCTATGCGATCGGTACGGGAGCCGGAGCCCTCGAGCCCACCCGGTGGATCCAGACCGACACCTTGCGACGTCGCAGCCTCAACGTGGCCGCGACGGTGGCCGACGAGTACACGGCGACGCTGCAGCCACGGGAGAGCAGGACGCGCCGGGACTTCCCACCGGCCGGCACGAGTCCGGAGACGACACGTGGCTACCAGGCACTCCGACAGGTGTCCGCGTCGTCGACGGCCGGCTCGGGGCCCAGCGCCGGCGGCGCCGCTGCGCTGGACAACGACTACGACACCGCCTGGACGAGTGCCCCCGATGACGATCGGCCCACCGTCAGCCTCACCCTCGCCCGTCCGTCCCGGGTCGGTGCGGTGTCGGTCCGGCTGGACTCGAGCCGCGGTGCTGGTTCGGTCCGACGGGTCGAGCTGATCGCGGACGGTGTCGTGTCCCGTCGCGATGTCGCCGAGCAGGACGACGCGGTGTCGTTCCCCGTCGACGCGACGGTCACGAAGCTTCGGGTGCGTCTGGTGCGGGCTGACCCTGAGCTCGCCGTCCCCGTGGGCGTCGCGGACATCGCGTTCACCGGGCTCGACGTCACCGCGCTGCTGGACCTGCCGGCCCCGTCCGGGACCCCGACCGATCAGGTCGTCGTGGCTCGGGACACCCGGTCGACCGATCGGCCGGAGGGCCGCCGGGACGAGGGGCGCGTGCTGGCCCGCCGGTTCACTGCGGACCGGGCGATGGACGTCAGCGATGTGCTCGTGACCGCCAGGAGCACGCCGGCCGTCGAGCGGTTGCTCGACGGATGGACCGTCAGCGGGCCGAGACTGGAGCAGCTCCCTCGCACCCGTCCCGGGGCAGCGCTCGACGGTGACCCGGCGACCCGCTGGACGATCGGATATCTCGCCGGGGACCCCAGCCTGACCGTGGAGCTCCCGTCCGCGCGGACCATCACCGGTCTGAAGGGCCTGGGACGCGGCAACCGCTACCAGCGCATCACCGGCGCGGTCATCCGGGATCTCGACTCCGGCCAGACCCGCCGCTGGAGCAGCAAGGATCGCTCGTTCGCGCCCCTGACGGCGCGTCGCGTCCGGATCACCTTCGACCTGCCCCGGCAGGTCAGCTACCCCTTCCGCATGCCGGACGTCACGCTCGAGGGCGCGGGCACCCCGCCGGCACGGCGTGGCACGTCGAGCGTGGAGGTGCCGTGCGCGGCCGGGGTCGTGGTCGCGGTGGGCGAGTCGACGGCGACGTACACGGCCACGCTGTCCCGCGACGAGCTGCTCGACGGGTCGCGGGTCGCCGCCACCCGATGCGCCGGCCCCGTCCCCGCGGCGGCGGGTCGCACCGTGCTCCGGGCGACGTCGTCGGACACGCTCGACGCCGACGTGGTGCGCCTCGGTGCGCCGATGCAGGCGTCGGCGGCTGCGGCCGAGCCGCGGGTGCGGACCTGGACGGACCGGCAGCGCGACCTCGTGGTGGCGCCCGGACGCGAGGGCCAGATCGTGGCCTGGCACGAAGGATTCAATCCCGGCTGGGAGGCATCGCTGGACGGGCGCCGTCTCGAGGCCGTCGAGATCGACGGCTGGCGGCAGGGCTTCGTCGTGCCGGCCGGTGCCGGGGGAGTGCTCCGCGCGACCTTCGCACCGGACACCGCCTATCGTGCCGGGCTGCTGGGCGGCGGCTTCCTGGTCGTGCTGATGGGCGCCCTGGCGTTCTTCTGGCGCCGTCCCCGCCCGGGGCGGGAGAAGTCTCCCCTTCGGACCGTGCGGGTTCCCGCCTGGTCGGGGCGTGCGCTGGCGGTCGTGGTTCCCGCAGTCCTCGGCGGCCTCGGGGGGGTGCTGCTGGGCCTGGGCGCGGCCGTGACTCCACCGCGATGGCGGATGCGCGCCATCGCGGTCACGTCGGTCGTCCTGGTGGTCACGACCGTGCGGTGGCCGCAGGCACGCGTGGACTCACTGGTGACCGTCATCCCCCAGGCGAGCGGACTGCTGCTCATCGCGCTGCTCGCGGCGGCGTTGGTCCCGACGGACGTTCGCCGCCATGAGCGGCCGCTCGACGAGCCGCCACGACAGGTCGGCGACGACCAGCGAGCACGCCAGGGTCAGCACGGTGATCACGACGAACGATCCCTCGAACAGGTCGTGACCAAGCAGGGTCAGTAGCACGAAGGCGATCGGCAGGTGCCACAGGAACAGGGCATACGAGCGTTCACCGACCCAGACCACGGCGGGGCTGGACAGCACCTGTAGGGCAGGCGATGAGGTCGCGGGACGGCACGCGGCGCTGACCACGAGACCGGCGATCAGCGTGTACAGGAGCTCCCGCAGGCCGGCCTGCACCGCCGAGCCGTGGGAGAACAACAGCTCGCCCGCGAGCGGCGTCGCCGCGACCACCAGCAGCACGGCGGCCAGCCCCAGCCGCTCCTCGGACGACCTGCCGGACACGGGCGGGTCCATGGTCCTGGCGCAGACCCAGGCACCGGCTGCGAACCAGCCGGCGTGCCCCAGGACGCTGCGGGCCAGTGCCTCGCTCGAGCCGGGCAGGTCGGTGGCGGTGAAGGCCGTGACGGCCACACCCAGCACCACGAACGCGAGGCAGGCGCGCCGGACGGTGCGCAAGCGATCCTGCCGGTCCTCGGATCGGCGGCAGGCCCGGACGAGGGCCACCCCGAGCACCGGGACGGCGGCGTAGAAGGTGAGCTCGGTCGTGAGGCTCCACGTCTGCGAGAACGTCGAGAAGTACGACCCGGTGTAGCCCTGCAGGACAAAGACGTGCTCCAGGACCGACGGCAGGTCCACCCGCAAGGGGGATGACAGGGTGGAGCGGTAGACGCGGCCGGCCTCCAACAGCAGCACCACGGCCGCAGCGATCCAGTAGGCCGGGAGGATGCGGGTCGCCCGTTTGACGGCGTACGAGCCGAGCCCGGGCACACGGTCGCGATCACCGATGGCAGTCGCGATCCACGGCCTGAGCATCAGGAAGCCGGAGAGCGCGAAGAACAGCGCGACGCCGACGTCCATCCGGGCCACCAGGGCGCCGGTCATCGACGGACTGACCTCGCCGGTCAGGAACCCGACGTGGGTGAGCAGGACAGCGACCGCCGCGAGGGCGCGCACCCCGTCGAGGGCGGCGACGTGCCGGGGGCCGGGCGGATGGCTGCTCACGGCTCGAGCCGTCGGAGGAGGTGGTACGGGCCGGGCGACACTCGTTCACGGTACCGTGAGCGAAGCAACACGTCAGCCAATGCACCGGAGGCTCCCCATCGACGCATCTCAGCGTGTCCTGCGTGCCCGCGCACCCTTGAGGGTGAGCTTCGCGGGTGGTGGCACGGACGTGCCGCCGTTCCCGGAGCTCGAGGGCGGCGCGGTGCTCTCGGCGACGATCTCGAGCTTCGCCTACAGCACCCTGCGGCCCCGTCACGACAACCTGGTCACGGTGCAGTCTCTGGACTTCGGCCTGTCGGTCAACTTCGGCATCGACGATCCCGTCGTCTTCGACGGCGAGCTCGACCTGCCGAAGGCCGCGATCGCGCGAGTCATGGCGCATCCCGGCGCCCGCCGGTCGTCCGGCTTCGACCTGTTCCTGCACACCAACGCCCCTCCCGGTTCGGGCCTCGGCAGCTCGAGCGCGGTCGTCGTGTGCGTCGTCGGGGTGGTGGCGCAGCACTGCGGACTCGACCTGACCACCTACGAGATCGCCGAGATGGCATGTCTCCTGGAGCGTCAGGACCTCAACATCTCCGGTGGCCTCCAGGACCAGTACGCCGCGGCGTTCGGCGGGTTCAACTTCATGGAGTTCACGGCCGACGACGTCCTGGTCAACCCCCTGCGCGTGGCGGACTCGACGGTGCACGAGCTGGAGCACAACATGCTGCTGGCCTACACCGGCCGCACCCGGTTCAGCGACCACATCATCGAGGACCAGGTGGCGCGTTTCGTGGGAGGCGAGCCTGAAGCGGTCAAGGGCCTGCGGGCCCAGCGCGACCTCGCGGTGAGCATGAAGCGGCTCCTGCTGCGAGGCGAGGTCAACGAGTTCGGCGTGATGCTGGGTGAGGCCTGGCGCGAGAAGCGCCGGATGTCGGACCGCATCAGCACCCCCCTGATCGACGAGGCGGTCGAGGTCGCCCTCAACCACGGAGCCCTCGGCGGAAAAGTGACCGGTGCAGGCGGTGGCGGTTACATGCTGTTCTGCTGCGAGTTCGAGCGCCGGCACACCGTGGCCGAGCACCTGATCAAGCTCGGCCTGACCGTCTCGGAATTCAGTTTCAGCAAGGCCGGAGTGACAACATGGAGGGGACACGCGTGATGCGTTCGGGAGTGGTCCAGTCGATCCAGGAGTGGGCGGAGCTCACCCCGAGGCTGGTTGACGAGTCCTTGGTGAACGCGGTGGCGGCGGCCGGCGAGGCCATCGTGACGTCCCTGGCAGGCGGCGGACGGGTGCTGTTCGCGGGCAATGGCGGAAGTGCGTCGATCGCCTCCCACCTCGCTGCCGAGCTCGTCGGCCGATGCGTGCTGGACCGCCAGGCGCTGGCAGGGCTGGCGCTGGCCGACAGCGCGAGCACGCTCACCGCGCTGGGCAACGATCACGGCTACGACACGATCTTCGAGCGTGGTGTGAGCGCCTTCGGACGACCCGGAGACGTGCTCGTCGCGATGTCGACCAGTGGCTCGTCGCCGAACATCGTCCGGGCGGTGGCCCGGGCCCGCGAGACCGGGCTGGTGTCCATCGCGATGACCGGCGAGAGGGGCGATGCCTTCGCCGCATCGGCCGATCACGGACTCATGGTGCCGTCGGGATCGACCCAGCGCGTCCAGGAGGTGCACCTGATGTGGGGACATGCCTGGTGCGAGCAGGTCGACGTCCGCTGGCACGAGTCCGAGCGGCAGCACGCTCTCACGTCGTGACGCCTTGATGGGGCGGTCCGCCCGGATGGTGCTGCTCGATCGCGACGGCACGTTGAACGTCCGCAGGACGAGTCACGTCCATGACGTGCACGACCTCGAGCTGCTACCCGGCGTGGGTGAGGCGGTCGCCCTCGCCGCCGCGCTGGGTCGGGTGGTCCTGGTGACCAACCAGCAGTCGGTGGGTCGGGGTGACATCACGAGCGAGGGCCTGGACGCGGTCAACGCAGCACTGGTCCGACAGCTCTCCCTGACCCCGGGTGCCCGGGTCGACGCCATCTACGTGTGTCCCCATCTCGCCGGGACGTGCGACTGCCGCAAGCCCGGGACCGGTCTGTTCCTCCAAGCCCTGCGGGAGGCGCCGGACGTCCTGCCGGCGCACTGCGCTGTCATCGGCGACCAGCCGAGCGATGTCGAGCCGGGGCTGGCCCTGGGCATGCTGGCCTTCCATGTCGTCCACGAGGCGGAGTCGGCCGTCGCCACCCCCGCGGGCGCGTTCAGGGTCGGATCCGCGCTCGAGGCGATGACGATGCTCGCCGGACTGCCGGGCTGGGCGTCGTGAGAGGTCTGCGGGCGCGTGATGCACTGGTGGGCGTCACGGCCTTCGCGCTCGTCATGGCCGCGATGCTGTACGTGCTCGCCGAGCAGCGGTTCGCGGGGTCGTGGCCGACGGCCGACCGGACCGTCGTGGCGACGGCCGACGATGCGTCGTACCTGGACCTCGTGGACGGCACACAGCGGCAAGCAACCCTCAAGCGACAGCGCACCGTGCGCCGGACGTTCTCGACCGTTCCGGGAGCTGACGCCGTGCTGGTGTCCACGAACACCGTGACGGCAGACGGTGACGTCGTGAGCCGTCAGCGCTGGACGGCAGCGCAGCGACGGTTCACCGGCTCGGCGGTCGACTCGACCGCCAACGTCGAGAAGTTCGCCTCGTTCAACGAGTCGGGCGACGCGGTGGAGGAGGACCGGCAGCTTCGCGGCGTCCGGGGCATCCTCGTGCGGTTTCCCCGCGACACCCAACCGGTGACCTACCGCCGCTGGGACCCCGAGACGCGGCAGACCGGCGAGGCCGTCTTCCTGCGAACCGAACGCCTCCACGGCGCAGAGGTGCTGGTCTTCCGACAGGTCGAGAAGGCCTCGACCGACGCCGACGGCACCAGCACGCGGTCCGACACCACGCTGTGGGTGCGCCCCGAGGTCGGGGGAGTCGTCAAGACAGCCAGCCATGTCGTGGTTCGGGCGTCGGCCGACGGCCAGCCGACCCTGGACGCCCGGTTCGTCGACTCCGCGAGCTCGGTGCGCCAGGCCTCCCGCGACGTCGACCGCGAGATGGTCCGCCAGCGGGTGCGCAGCACCGTCCTGCCGGGAATGGCCGTTCTCGTCGGGATCCTCGCGGGTGTCGCGACCGTGATCATGGGACGCCCCGGTGGCTTCTCCTGGCGCCGGCGCCGGGCGCGGCAGTAGGGCGGTCGGCAACAATAGCGGGCAAAATGTGAGGGGCCTCACGTGTGACCCGAACGACTGTTACTCTCTGGTAATTCATGTCGTGGAGGGAGCCCACAGTGGCAAAAAAGTTGGGGACGGTTGCGCTGTTCCTGGGGACGTTCGTCCTGGTTCTGGCCGTGCTGTCAAAGTTCTACATGTACGACCGTCTTGCGGTCGTCCCGCTGAACCAGGACACCGTCAGTGAGGCCGCCACGGCCCCCGGCGCCGACGGGGAGTACCTCGACGTCGCAGCCGGCCTGAAGATCACGAACGGTCCGCTGAAGAACGTCAAGGCTGTCCGCGGTGACGTCGACGCGAGCAAGAAGGCCAGCAAGGAGCTCGGCAAGGACATCGCCGTCTGGGACATCTACGACTACACGGACAAGCCGACGTACGACCCCAACAGCGGCGAGAGCCCCTTGACCGGCACCAGCGACCGGATCGCCTTCGACCGCAACACCGGTGAGGCCGTCAAGTACGCCGACACCAAGTCCGAGGGTGACGGCAAGGTCGTCAAGCCCGCGGACATCAAGGGCCTGTACTTCAAGTTCCCGTTCGACGCCCAGAAGAAGACGTACCAGTTCTGGGACGGCACGCTGCGCAAGGCCACCCCGGCCAAGTACGTCGGCGAGGGCGAGGTCAAGGGCCTCAAGGTCTACAAGTACCGCCAGACGATCGAGCCGATCAAGACCGGCACGATCGACGTGCCCGGCGACCTCGTCGGCGAGACCGCGGCCACCGTCACGGCTGACCAGATCTACTCGAGCGTCACGAACTACAGCATCGAGCCGGTCACCGGCGTGGTCATCTGGGGCCAGACGGCCCAGGACAACTACCTCGAGCTGGACGGCGAGCGCGTCCTGACCACCACGAAGGCGACGCTGTCGTACACCGATGCCAACGTGACCAAGAACGTCGACGACTACAAGTCCAAGGCGATGCTGCTCACGGCCGTCAACACGTGGATCCCGATCGGCGGCGCCATCCTCGGTCTCCTCCTGATCGCTGTGGGCATCTTCGCCCGCCGCGACCGGTCGACCGACGGCACGCGTCGCTCGGACTCCAAGGACCTCGTCGGCGCGCGCTGACGAATCCGGCCACATCACCGCGGCACCGCAGCCCTTTGGGGTGCGGTGCCGCGGTGTTCTAGTCTGAGGAACCTGATGACCATCGCTTCCGCCGCTGATCTGTGCGCCTTCGTCGACCGCTCGCCGACTCCCTTCCACGTCTGCGCGACGGTGGCGGCCGAGCTCGACTCGGCCGGCTACCGCCGGCTCCTCGAGACCGAGTCCTGGCCGGCGGAGCCCGGGCGGTTCTACGTCGTGCGGGGCGGATCGCTGGTGGCCTGGTCGACCGAGTCCAGCAACGACCCGGCCGATCCCTTCCGGGTCGTCGGCGGGCACACCGACAGCCCGAACCTGCGGCTCAAGCAGCATCACGACCTGTCGCCCGAAGGGCTGGGCGTCGTCGCCCTGGAGCCCTACGGCGGTGCGTGGCTGCACTCGTGGCTCGACCGCGATCTCGGCATCGCCGGACGCCTGGCGATGCGCGACGGGAGCGAGGTGCTGGTGCACGTCGCGGAGCCGGTCCTGCGCGTGCCGCAGCTGGCGATCCACCTGTCGGCGGACCGCAAGGGTGTCGAGGTCGACCCGCAGCGGCACCTCAACGGCATCTGGTCGACGTCGGCCGGCTCGTTCCTGGACCTCGTCGCCGACCGTGCGCAGGTCTCGGTGGCCGATGTCCTGGGCTTCGAGCTGATGACCCACGACAGCCAGCCCGGCGCCCTGGTCGCCGGGGGAGAGCTGGTCAGCTCACCGCGCCTGGACAACCAGGTGACCTGCTTCGCGGGCACCCGGGCCCTGCTGGCGGCCCAGCCGGTGACCGGCGTGCGTCCGGTCCTGGTGCTGTTCGACCACGAGGAGGTCGGCAGCACCTCCGAGCGTGGCGCCCAGTCCGATCTGCTCGCGACGGTGCTGGAGCGCATCGTCATCGCCGCCGGCGGCACTCGTGACGACTACCACCGGGCCATTGCCGGGTCGGTCTGCGCATCCGGCGACATGGCCCACGCGACGCACCCCAACCACCCCGAGCGGCACGAGGTGCTGCACCACATCGCGATCGGCGGGGGACCGGTGCTCAAGCTGCACCCCAACCTCCGCTACGCCACCGACGCACCCGGCACGGCCCACTTCGCCCGCGCGTGCGAGCAGGCCGGCGTCCCGCTGCAGCGCTACGAGCACCGCGCCGACCTGCCGTGCGGCTCGACCATCGGCCCGCTCAGCGCGGCCCGTACCGGCATGCTGACCGTGGACGTGGGCGCTCCCCAGCTGGCCATGCACTCGGCCCGCGAGACGATGGGTGCGGCCGATGTCGATCCCTACGCCCGGGCGCTGGCGGCGTTCCTCGCTCCGGCGTGAGGTGATCCACACCCGAGACTGTGACCCGGCTATCGTGCCGGGGGCACAGTCGCGTAGGCTTGACAGTGCGCTGATGGCCTGTACGTACCTCGGACAGAGCAGGCCCGTGCTCGTGCTCCGCCAGGTGAATACTACCCGGCACTCCACGATCAAAGGGCTGTCAGACGTGCCCGACAATTCCACCCATCCATCGGAGCAACTCCTTTATGACAAGCAGCATCGCCCACGTGGCACCCCAGGTCGCAATCAACGACATCGGCTCTGAGGCAGACTTCCTCGCCGCCATCGACGCGACCATCAAGTACTTCAACGACGGTGACATCGTCGAAGGCGTCATCGTCAAGGTCGACCGTGACGAGGTCCTCCTCGACATCGGTTACAAGACCGAAGGTGTCATCCCCTCCCGCGAGCTGTCCATCAAGCACGACGTCGACCCCAACGAGGTCGTTTCCGTGGGTGACAGTGTCGAGGCCCTCGTCCTGCAGAAGGAGGACAAGGAAGGCCGTCTGATCCTGTCGAAGAAGCGTGCGCAGTACGAGCGTGCGTGGGGCGACATCGAGAAGATCAAGGCCGAGGACGGAGTTGTCGAAGGCACCGTCATCGAGGTCGTCAAGGGCGGCCTCATCATGGACATCGGTCTGCGCGGCTTCCTGCCGGCGTCGCTGGTCGAGATGCGCCGCGTGCGCGACCTCGACCCGTACATCGGTCAGAAGATCGAGGCCAAGATCATCGAGCTCGACAAGAACCGCAACAACGTGGTCCTGTCGCGCCGTGCCTGGCTCGAGCAGACGCAGTCGGCAGTTCGCCAGAACTTCCTCACCGAGCTGCAGAAGGGCCAGGTCCGCAAGGGCGTCATCTCCTCGATCGTCAACTTCGGTGCATTCGTGGACCTCGGCGGCGTCGACGGACTCGTCCACGTGTCCGAGCTGTCCTGGAAGCACATCGATCACCCGAACGAGGTCGTCCAGGTCGGCGACGAGGTCACCGTCGAGGTGCTCGACGTCGACATGGACCGCGAGCGCGTCTCGCTGTCGCTCAAGGCCACGCAGGAAGATCCCTGGCAGCACTTCGCCCGCACCCACCAGATCGGCCAGATCGTCCCGGGCAAGGCGACCAAGCTCGTCCCGTTCGGTGCGTTCGTCCGTGTCGAGGAGGGCATCGAGGGCCTGGTGCACATCTCCGAGCTCGCCGAGCGTCACGTCGAGATCCCCGAGCAGGTCGTCCAGATCGGCGACTCGGTCATGGTCAAGATCATCGACATCGACCTGGAGCGTCGTCGCATCTCGCTGTCGCTGAAGCAGGCGAACGAGACCGAGGCCTCGGCCACGGACGACTTCGACCCGACGCTGTACGGCATGACCTCCTCGTACGACGAGCAGGGCAACTACATCTACCCCGAAGGTTTCGATCCTGAGACCGGCGAGTGGCAGGAAGGCTTCGACGAGGCCCGCGCCGCATGGGAGAAGCAGTACGCCGAGGCGCACGAGCGCTGGGAGGCGCACAAGAAGCAGATCGCGGAGGCCGAGAAGGCCGGTCTCGAAGCTGCTGAGGCGTCCAACTACTCCTCGGACTCGACCGCTGGTTCGGACGAGGCTCCGCAGGAGGGCTCGCTGGCCTCCGACGAGGCCCTGCAGGCGCTGCGTGAGAAGCTCACCGGCGGCGAGGCGTAACAACCCCGTCCCCGTACAGGACCCCCGGCCACTGCGGCCGGGGGTTCTGTGTCTTCCGGGAGACAAGAGTCACTCCCGGTGGACGATGCGCAGACGCGCGTCCCGCGCCACGGTATGGTTCACTCGAACGCTGACAGACGTTGTCGATGCACTAGGTGGTACTTCGTGGCAGATCATCGCCACAGCAAGCACGCTGCGCCCCGCAGGCGCAGCCGCAGGTCCGTTTCTCTCCTCACCCGAGCCGTCCTCCCGACGGTCGGGGTGCTGAGCGTGGCCGTGGCCGGCGGAGCAGCGATCCTCCACGAAGGCAGCCCGGTCCGCACGGCCGCAGCCTCCACCAGCGCCAGTGGCGCAGCCTCGGTGGCCAAGCACAAGGACGTGTTCGCGGCGTCCGCCAGTCGCGGCCAGGTGCCGGCGACCGTCAGCCGCAGCGCCGAGCGCCCGCCGCTGCCCGATGTCGCCGCGGCCAAGAAGAAGATCGAGGGCCTGCGCTACGCGACAGGCGACATCAAGATCCACGCGGACGCCAAGACGTCCTCGCCCGTGCTCGCCACCGTCGAGGACGGTGACTCGGTCGACATCACCGGCGAGACCAACGGCAAGTGGGCCCAGATCGTGCACAACGGGGTCACGCGGTGGGTCGAGGCCAAGGCCCTCGCGGTCGAGGAGCCCATGGGCACCGCCCCGTGCCCGACCGGATCGGGTGTCGAGCGCGGTCTGCGTCCCGACACGATCAAGGTGTACCGCGCCGTCTGCGCCAAGTTCCCGTCGATCGTGAGCTACGGCGGCATGGCCGGTCGTGGCGAGCACGGCACCGGCCAGGCCCTGGACATCATGGTCTCCGGCGATCTGGGCAACGAGGTCGCCGCCTACCTGCAGGAGAATCGCGCCGAGCTCGGCATCGAGTACCTGATCTGGCGCCAGCGCATCTGGCGTCCGGCCACGTCGTCGGCCTGGCGCGGCATGAGCGACCGCGGCGGAGCGACCGCCAACCACATGGACCACGTGCACGTCACGACCTACGGCAGCTCCGCCACCCGCTAGGGGCAGATGTGTTGAGGGTCGGTCTCACCGGTGGTATCGGCGCGGGCAAGAGCACGGTCAGTGCCCTGCTCGCCGAGCGCGGCGCGGTCGTGATCGACTACGACCGGCTCGCGCGCGACGTCGTCGACCCCGGCACCCCCGCACTGGCCGAGATCGCGGCGCGGTTCGGCGACGGGGTCATCACCGCGGACGGGGCGCTGGACCGGCCTGCCCTGGGTGCCATCGTCTTCGGCGATCCGCAGGCGCTCGGCGACCTGAACGCCATCACGCATCCGGCGATCCGGGAGCTCGGGGCCGCGCGCGAGCGGGCCGCCGGTCCCGACGCGATCGTCGTGCACGACAACCCGCTGCTGGTCGAGATGAGGGCTGCGGCCTCGTGTGACGTCGTGATCGTGGTCGACGTGCCGGTCGACGTCCAGGTGGAGCGCCTGATGAGCAACCGGGGGATGAGCGAGGCCGACGCCCGGGCACGGATCGCCGCGCAGGCCTCCAGAGAGAAAAGGACCGGTGCCGCCGATCTGGTGATCGACAACACCGGTCCAGAGGACGAGCTCGCCCGCGCAGTCGGGGGCCTGTGGGACGAGCTCGTGTCCAGGGCCGCCGCCCGGTCAGTGCCGGGCGAGGGCTGATCTAGGCGGCCAGGTCCGGATCCGCGATCCGGCGCAGGGTGGCCAGTGCCTCGCGCTCGAGCTGGCGGACCCGCTCGGCCGAGATCCCGTGACGCTTGCCGATGTCGGCGAGCTTCTGCTGGCGTCCGTCGAGCAGACCGTAACGGGCCCGCACGATGTCGGCCTCACGCTCACCCAGGTTGTCGACCAGGTTGGCCACGAGGTGCCGTGACTCGTCGTCCAGCACCGCGAAGTCGGGGCCGGGTGCGGTCTCCCGGGCGATCAGGTCGCCCAGCGAGGTGTCGCCGTCGTCGTCGACGGGGGAGTCGAGGCTGACGTGATCGCGACCCCAGGACATCAGGTCGATGACGCGGTCGACGTCCATGCCCAGCTCGAGGGCGATCTCGGCGGGCTCGGGATCGTAGCCCAGTTGGCGCTCGAGGTTGCGGCGGGCGGCCGTGACCTGGTTGAGCTCCTCGACGACGTGCACGGGCAGGCGCACGACGCGGGCCTGCTGCGCGATGCCGCGGGTGATGGCCTGGCGGACCCACCACGTGGCGTAGGTCGAGAACTTGAAGCCCTTCGCGTAGTCGAACTTCTCGACGGCGCGGATCAGGCCGGTGTTGCCCTCCTGGACCAGGTCGAGCATCGGCATCGCGGAACGGCCGTACTTGCGGGCGATGGAGACCACCAGACGAAGATTGGCCTGGATGAACTCCTGGATCGCGCGGTCGCCCTCGTCGGCGAGCCACTGCAGCTCTTCCTCGGTGGCGTACTTCGGCGCGCCACCCTTCTTGCGGCCTACGCGGCCCTCCTCGAGCAGATGGCGAGCGAACAACCCAGCCTCCACCGTCTTGCTCAGCTCCACCTCACGGGCGGCGTCGAGCAACGGTGTGCGGGCGATCTCGGCGAGGTACATGCCCACGCTGTCCTTGCCCTCAACGTTGGTGTTGCCGGTTCTGGTGCTCACGGTGCGGCTCCCATCAGTGTGCTTGTACTGGTGACAACGCGCAGGTGAGCCCTAGGATTCCGCTCTCAGTCAAGTCTTAGGTCCCCCGTGCTATACGTCACGGGGGCACCGGGATCGGGCTACCGGGCGCCGGCCACGTCGATGATCCACGCCAGCTCCCAGGCGCGTTCCTTCCACGATGCGTAGCGTCCGCTGACGCCGCCGTGTCCGGCGTGCATCTCGGTCTTGAGCAGGAACGGTCCGCCGCCCGTCGCGGTGGTGCGCAGACGCGCGATCCACTTGGCCGGCTCGACGTACATGACGCGCGTGTCGTGCAGGCTCGTGACGGCCAGGATCGCCGGATAGTCGTGGGCGCCGACGTTCTCGTACGGCGAGTACGACTTCATGTAGGCGTAGACCTCGGGATCGTCCAGCGGGTTGCCCCACTCGTCCCACTCGATGACCGTCAGCGGCAGCGACGGATCGAGGATCGTGGTCAGGGCGTCGACGAACGGGACGGCCGCGACGATGCCGGCGAAGGCGTCCGGGGCGAGATTGGCGACGGCTCCCATCAGCAGCCCACCGGCGCTGCCGCCCTCGGCGACCAGCCGGTCGGTGGACGTCCAGCCCTCGTCGACCAGGTGACGGGCCGCCGCCACGAAGTCGGTGAAGGTGTTCTTCTTGTGCAGCTGCTTGCCGTCGTCGTACCAGTGCCGGCCGAGCTCGCCCCCGCCGCGCACATGGGCGATCGCGTAGACGAATCCACGGTCCAGCAGCGACAGCCGCATGACCGAGAACCCCGGGTCCATGCTCGCCTCGTAGGAGCCGTAGCCGTAGATCAGTGCCGGCGCCGTGCCGTCGCGGGGCGTGTCCTTGCGGCACACGATCGAGACCGGCACCCGCGTCCCGTCGTCGGCGACGGCCCAGCTGCGGTGCTGCTCGTACTGGTCGGCGTCGTAGCCGCCCAGGACGGGCGCCTGCTTGCGCAGGATGAGCTCCTTGGTCGCCGGGTCGAAGTCGTAGACCGAGGAGGGCGTCACGAACGAGCCCACCCCGACCCGGATGAGCGGCGGGTCCCACTCGGCGTTCGCGCCCACGCCGCTGGTGAACAGCTCCTCGCCGAAGTCGATCTCCTCCATCGCGCCGAGCCCGTCCGGGCCGACCGGCAGGATGCCGATGCGGGCCAGTGCGTCGCGGCGGTACGACACGACGATGTGCCGCGCAAAGACGTCCACGTCCTCGAGGCGGGTCGTGTCGCTGCCCGGGATGACGACCGTGGCAGCACCCAGATCGGGAAGGGGCAGCGTGTCGACCGGGACGGTGACCAGCTCGAAGTTGAGGGCGTCCTCGTTGTGCAGGATGACGAAGCGGTCCTGTCCGGCGATGACGGCGTGCTCGAGGGAGTACTCGATGCCGTCGCGACGGGGGAGCACGACCCGGAACTCGCCCTCGGGGTCGTCGGCCTCCAGCACGCGGTACTCGCTGGTGATCTTGGAGGACAGACCGATGACCAGGTACCGCTCGGAGTGGGTGCGTCCCACACCGATGAAGTAGCGCTCGTCGGCCTCCTCGTGGACGAGCACGTCGTCGGCCACCGTGCCGAGCCGGTGGCGCCACACGCGGTAGGGACGCCACGCCTCGTCGACCGTCGTGTAGAACAGGTGCGTCCCGTCGGCGGACCAGGTCGCGCCGCCGCTGGCGCCGGTGATCTCGTCGGGCAGCACCTCGCCGGTGCGCAGGTCCTTGACCCGGATCGTGTAGCGCTCGTCGCCCTGCACGTCGACCGACCAGGCCAGGAAGTTCTCGTCGTCGCTGATGCTGAACGCGCCCAGCGAGAAGAACTCGTGTCCCTCGGCCTCGACATTGGAGTCGAGCAGGATCTGCTCGCCGGGGATCGCGCTGCCGGCGTCCAGCTCGGGCGGGGTCCAGTCATCGGGATCGGTCACCGCGCACCGGCACCGGATCGCGTACTGCTGGCCCTCGACCGTGCGGGCGTAGTACCACCAGGCGCCGTGCCGGGTGGGCACCGACAGATCGGTCTCGAGCGTCCGGGACTTGATCTCGTCGAAGATCTGCTGGCGCAACGGCTCGAGGTGCTCGGTCGCGGCCTCGGTGTACGCGTTCTCGGCCTCGAGGTAGGCCAGCGTCGCCGGGTCGTCCTTGTCACGCAGCCACTCGTAGTCGTCGACGAAGTCGTCGCCGTGGTGGCTGCGGGTGACGGGCCGCCGTTCGGCGGAGGGGACGGGAACGGACGGTACGGACGCGGTCATGACTGAAACGTACCCGTGTGGCCCGCGCTCAACGCGGGGTCGTCCGTTCGGAAGGTGAGGACGGGGCCCGGAGGCGTCCACCGGGTCTCGAACCGGATCGTGACGCGTCCGAGCCCGGAACCCCACACCCAGCCGTCGCCATGGGTCTCGTGGTGGACGTCCATGCCGGGGTACCAGCGCGTCGGCCGGTCCTCCTGGACGTCCGCGGCGGCCTCGACGTCCTCGATGTCCTGCTCGTCGTCGTCGACCGAGAACAGGTCCTCCTGCACCCAGTCGGCCAGGCCGCTGACGCCGACGCCCAGCAGGCGCAGCCCGTTGCTGATGTCCTCCCCGGCCAGCAGGCCGCGGGCGATCGTGGCCAGCGTGCGGGCGTTGTCGGTCGGGTGGGGGAGCGTGGACGAGCGGGTGTGGGTCTGGAAGTCGTGGTGCCGCATCTTCAGCGTCACGGTCCGTCCGGACAGGCCGCTCTTGCGCAGCCGGCCCGAGACGTTGCGCGCCATGCGCTCGATGATCGTCTCGAGCTGGAGGCGGTCGGAGATGTCCTGCTCGAAGGTGTCCTCGACGCTGACCGACTTGCTCTCCCGCGACGCGACGACGGGCCGGTCGTCGTCAGCGCGGGCGAGACGGAACAGCGACCGGCCCGAGGCCTGGCCCAGCAGTCGCACGAGCTCGTCCTCGCTCTGGCGCCGCAACTCCTCGACCGTCGAGATGCCGACCCGGCGCAGTCGTTCGGCGGTCGCCGGGCCGACGCCGGGGATCGCGGTGGCCTGCATGGGGGCCAGCACGTCCGCCTCGGTGCCCGGCGCAATGACGAACACGCCGTCGGGCTTGTTGACCTCGCTGGCGATCTTGGCCATCAGCTTGGACGAGGCGACACCCACTGATGCGGTCAAGCCGCCGGTGAGCTCGGTGATGTCGGCGCGGATCTTCTCGACGATCCGCTCGACCTCGCCGGGATCGAAGTCGTCGCCGGCCGCGAGATCGACGAAGGCCTCGTCGAGCGACAGCGGCTCGATCAGGTCGGACTCCTGGCGCAGGCGCTCCATGACGATCCGGCTGGCCTCGCGGTAGGCGTCGAAGCGTCCACCCAGGAAGGCCGCGTGCGGGCACCGGGCGCGCGCCTCGGCGGTGCGCATCGCGGAGCGGACGCCGTGGACACGTGCCTCGTACGACGCGGTCGCCACGACACCGCGCGGGCCGATGCCGCCCACGATGACCGGCTTGCCGCGCAGGGAGGGCTTGTCGCGTTGCTCCACCGAGGCGAAGAAGGCGTCGAGGTCGAGGTGCATGATCGACGCGGTTGACCTCATGCCCCCCATTCTTGCGTGGGCGGCCGACACTGGCGTCGTGCACACCCGCCGGGCGGCCGCCGCTCGTCCACAACCCGTTGGTGGGGGACTGTCCGGGGTCCGGGGACGCGACGAGCGTGGGGCCATGACCCACACCCCGCCGCTGTACGTCGCGCACGACATCCCCGACCTGATCAACTCCTTGCCGACCCTGTTCGGCTTCCGCCCGCGCGAGTCGCTGGTCGCCGTGGCCACCAACGGTCCGCGGCACCGGCTCGGCTTCCGGCTGCGCCTGGACATCCCCGCACCCGAGGACGTCGACGGCGCGGCTGCCTTCGTTGTCGCGCACCTGGTCAATCAGGGTGCGGAGGGCGCCATCGTCATCGCCGTGACGCAGCACCAGGAGGTGGCACTGGACCTGCTGGACGCGGTGCACGACGAGCTCGACGTGGCGGGCGTCCGCCTCGTCATCCGCGCTCGCGCCGACGGGCAGCGCTACTGGACCGACGAGGTGGGCTCGTCCCCGCTGGGCACGGCGTACGAGACGTCAGGGCACCATCTCTCGATCGTGCAGGCCGTGGCCGCCGGTCAGCAGATCCTGCCCGACCGCGAGGCCCTCGTCGAACGGTTCGCAGCCGTCACGGGGGAGCGCCGCCACTGGCTCGAGCAGGCCGCGGCCACCATCGTGGCCGAGGTCGTGCCCGTCGTCGCCCGCACCGCACCGGACGACCTGCCGGCCGTCGGCATGGAGGTGGTCGGGCCGATCCTGGAGCGGGCGCTGGCGTCGCGGCGGGTGTCGGACGCCGATCTGCTGCGGGTCGCCGCCTGGGTCTCGAGCATCGGCGTGCGCGACGCCGTGTGGTCGCTGATCGACCGCGACAACGCCGAGGAGATGCTGCGGGTGCTGACGCTGGTGTCGGGCAGCGTCGTGCCGCCGTTCGAGCCGGCGGTGCTGAGCCTGACCGGTTTCGCCGCGTGGCTCACCGGCGACGGGGCGCAGGCGCTCATCGCGATCGAGCGCGCCCTGCGGGCCGATCCCGACTACTCGATGGCCCGGTTGTTCCTGGAGGTCATCGAGCGGGGCGTCTCGCCGAGCCACTGGCAGGGGTTCGACCTGGAGGAGCCGCGCCGGGCAGCACCCAGATAGCCTGTCGCTCCCACGAGTCGCCCGACCAGAGGACGCCCATGCCCGTCAGTCTCTCCAGCGCCATCTTCTTCCTGGTCGTCGCCGCCGCGATCACCGCCGGGTGGATCGGGCGCCGCAGGTCGACGGCACCGCGCAACGCCGCCGGTGCGCTGGTCACCCGATGGACCGGCTTCGGAGCGGCTGCCGCCGGGCTCCTCGGCGTGATCCTGCTCGCGACGTCGTGCGTCACGCAGGTCACGACCAAGAACGTCGGGGTCGTGACGTCCTTCGGCCGGCCCGTCGGGGCGCTGGGCAACGGGCTGCACCTCAAGGCCCCCTGGCACAAGGTCACCGAGTTCGACGCCGCGGTACAGACCGACTCGCACAAGGGCAGCGGGGGAGACGCCGACTCGACCTGCACCGACATCCGCATCGGCAACCAGTCGGTCGCCTGTGTCGACAACTCGGTGCGTTGGCGCATCGTGCAGGACTCGGCGGACGACCTGTACCGCGACTACCGCGAGTTCGACAACGTCCGGGACAGCCTCGTGACCCGGGAGCTGGACGCGGCCCTCAACGAGGTGTTCGCCGACTACGACCCGCTCGCGGGGGTCGACACCAACGGCGCGTCCACGGCACCCAGCCTGGACCAGCTGTCCGAGGAGGTGACGACCCGGTTGCGCGACAAGGTCGGTGACCAGGTCGAGGTCCTGAGCGTCATCATCCCGCTGGTGTCGTTCGACAAGACGACCCAGGACAAGATCAACGACTACCAGGCCGAGCTGGCCAACACCCGCATCGCACGGCAGAAGCAGCAGACGGCGGATGCGCAGGCCGAGGCCAACCGGAAGCTGTCGGGCTCGGTGTCGAAGGACCCGAACGTCCTGGTGTCGCGGTGCTTCGACATCCTCGCCGACATGGTGAACTCCAAGGAGCCCGTCCCGGCCGGCTTCACGTGCTGGCCCGGCGGCGGCACCGGCGTCGTCCTGCCGTCCGCCGGCGCCGCGGCATCGGCGGACACCCAGTAGCCGGCGGCGATCACGCGCGACTTCGCCGACGTCGCCCTAGGGTGTTGTCATGGGACAGGACGTCGACGCACGGGAGTTCAGCCGTGAGGACCGGACACGCTATCGCGCCAAGGTCCGGCGCTGCCTGGACGTCTTCGCACGGATGCTCGGCGAGCACGACTTCAGCGTCGAGCACACCCAGGTCGGCATCGAGATCGAGTTCAACCTCATCGACGCGAGCGGCGACCCGTCACTGAAGAACGCCGAGGCGCTCGACGCGATCGCCGACCCGGACTTCCAGACCGAGCTGGGCCTGTTCAACGTCGAGATCAACGTCCCGCCGGCGCGCATCGACGGTGACGGGCTCGATCTCGTGCAGGCATCGTTGAGGGACGGTCTGAACGCCGCACAGGCGAAGGCGGGCGGGGTCGACGCCCGGTTGCTGATGATCGGCATCCTGCCGACGCTGCAGCACGGCCACTTCGACCGGAGCTCGATCTCGGCCAATCCGCGGTACCACCTGCTGTCGGAGCAGATCCTGGCCGCGCGCGGCGAGGACATCGAGATCGTCATCGACGGTGTCGACCGGCTCGACACCACCGCCGACACGATCATCCCCGAGGCGGCGTGCACCAGCACCCAGCTGCACCTGCAGGTCGAGCCCGACGAGTTCGCACCGATGTGGAACGCGGCGCAGGCGATCGCCGCGGTGCAGGTCGCCGTCGGCGCGAACTCGCCGTTCCTGCTCGGGCAACAGCTGTGGCACGAGACCCGCATCGCACTGTTCGAGCAGGCCACCGACACCCGCAGCGAGGAGCTCAAGTCCCAGGGCGTCCGCCCGCGCGTGTTCTTCGGCGAGCGCTGGATCACCTCGGTCTTCGACCTGTTCGAGGAGAACGTCCGGTTCTTCCCGTCGCTGCTGCCGATCGTCGACGAGGAGGACCCGCTGGTGGAGCTGGAGGCCGGCCGGGTGCCGAGCCTGGGCGAGCTGCGGCTGCACAACGGGACCATCTACCGCTGGAACCGGCCGATCTACGACATCGCCGACGGACGGCCGCACCTGCGCATCGAGAACCGGCTCCTGCCCGCCGGGCCCACCGTGGTCGACACGATGGCGAATGCGGCGCTGTTCTACGGCCTGGTCAAGACACTCGGGGCCAGCGAGCGACCCGTGTGGTCGCAGCTGTCGTTCCGGGCGGCCGAGGAGAACTTCCATGCCGCGGCGCGCGCCGGCATCGAGGCGGAGATCTACTGGCCCGGGGTCGGCACGGTCTCGGTGCGCGAGCTGACCGTTCGTCAGCTGCTCCCGCTCGCGCACGCCGGCCTGGAGACGATGGGCGTCGACGCGCAGGTCCGTGACCGTCTCCTGGGCGTCATCGAGCAACGCTGCATCACCGGGCGCAACGGCGCCACCTGGCTCATCGACGAGTTCGCCCACCATCGCCGCTCCACCGACGACCGCACGGCCGCGATGCGGGCCACCACGCAGGAGTACGAACGGCACATGCACGCTGGAGACCCCGTGCACCTGTGGCCGTCGCGCTCCTGAGAGCACCCTGAGATGCCGCGTGTTGGATACTCGTGCCACACTGAATCCAGAGGTTGACCCCAGGCCTCATTGTTGCGCCCATCTACCGTTTGTGAGGTTGACGTGCCGGTGAATCCCGCATCAGGATCACGACTTCGGGCCGTCACGAAGCTCCTTCCAGGATCGTCCGCGGACGATGTCTCAGAAAATCCTGAGAAGGACGCAGACCTGGAGACGGACGTGCCGAAGGCTCGAAAGCCCAAGGCTGCTGCCAAGACCACATCCCCTGCGAAAACAGAAACGACCGTGACGAACACTTCACCGAGCACCGCCAAGAAGACCGCTGCCAAGAAGCCCGCGAAGAAGGCCGCCGCCAAGAAGAAGGGCGCCGACGCCGCAGAGGAGTCGATCGTCCCGGCCGGCGTCGACCTCGCCGACGCCTTGGAGGTTCCGGTCATCGCCGACGCGACCGTCCAGGTCGACGCCCAGGGCAAGAAGATCCTTCCGGACATCCCCGACGCGGAGTTCGAGAAGGACCTGGCGACCGATCCGACGCTGAAGGAGGACGAGAAGTCGTCCTACACGCTGTCGGCGGCCGATGAGTCCGATGAGCCCGTCCAGCAGGTCATGGTCGCCGGTGCGACGGCGGACCCGGTCAAGGACTACCTCAAGCAGATCGGCAAGGTCTCGCTGCTGACCGCCGCCCAGGAGGTCGAGCTGGCCAAGCGCATCGAGGCCGGCCTGTTCAGCGAGGAGAAGCTCGCCAAGGGCGGCCGCCTCTCGGAGAAGAGCCGCGAGGAGCTCGAGTGGATCGTCGTGGACGGTCGCCGCGCCAAGAACCACCTGCTCGAGGCCAACCTGCGTCTGGTCGTCTCGCTCGCCAAGCGCTACACCGGTCGCGGCATGCTGTTCCTGGACCTGATCCAGGAGGGCAACCTCGGCCTGATCCGCGCGGTCGAGAAGTTCGACTACACCAAGGGCTTCAAGTTCTCGACCTACGCGACGTGGTGGATCCGTCAGGCCATCACCCGCGCCATGGCCGACCAGGCCCGCACGATCCGCATCCCCGTGCACATGGTCGAGGTCATCAACAAGCTGGCCCGCGTCCAGCGCCAGATGCTGCAGGACCTGGGCCGCGAGCCCACGCCCGAGGAGCTGGCCCTCGAGCTGGACATGACGCCCGAGAAGGTCGTCGAGGTCCAGAAGTACGGCCGTGAGCCGATCAGCCTCCACACGCCCCTGGGCGAGGACGGCGACTCCGAGTTCGGCGACCTGATCGAGGACTCCGAGGCGATCGTCCCGGCGGACGCGGTCTCGTTCACCCTGCTGCAGGAGCAGCTGCACGCGGTGCTCGACACGCTCAGCGAGCGGGAGTCCGGCGTCGTGTCGATGCGCTTCGGCCTGACCGACGGTCAGCCCAAGACGCTCGACGAGATCGGCAAGGTCTACGGCGTGACGCGCGAGCGCATCCGCCAGATCGAGTCCAAGACGATGAGCAAGCTGCGCCACCCCTCGCGGTCGCAGGTCCTGCGCGACTACCTGGACTGACCAGCGTCGGAACACCGTCGTGGGCGGTCATTCCGACGTCCCCGTCGGGGCAGGCCTATTGAGTTAGACTGTCGCGACCAACCACGAACGGCTCGGAGAATAGACCTGTGCACAAAACTGGCGGATCACGGCGCGTCGCACGCGCTCTCGGGGTGGCTGTTCTGGCCGGCAGCGTGGTGCTGGGGCTGACCTCGGTCGCCTCCAACGCCGCGGACGTGCCCAGCACTCCCGCACCGTCGCCGGCATCGGAGGCCCCGGCCGTGACGTCCGGGACGCCCGAGGCATCGGTCAAGGCGCAGGCGGCACCGTACGGCGAGCAGTACCCGGTCACGCTGGAGGCCAACTTCTCCCGTCCGTACCGTGCCGTCACCAGCTCCAAGAACGGCGACTTCACGTTGCTGGACGATCTGGAGCGGCTGATCCGCGGCTCGTACCGTGATCCGAACAGTGGCAAGCAGCTGCCCAAGGCCACGCGCTACGCCAACACGGTGTTCGTCGCGACCTCGCAGATGCCCGGCTCCAAGCGCGTCGGGCGCGAGCTGGTCAAGGCCGCCAAGGCCGGTGTCCGGGTCCGCTTCATCCACGGTCGCGCGACCCAGTCGCCCTCCTCGCGTGCGCTGAAGAAGGCCCTGAACGCCAAGGGTCTGCGCGACTCGCACTTCAAGATCTGCGCCAAGGGCAAGAGCCTGGCCTGCCTGTCGGGCCTCAACGGCGCGATCATGCACTCCAAGCTCGTGATGGTCAGCAACACCTACACGCGTGACAACAAGCCTGCCCGCGGCGCGGTGTGGACCGGCTCGGCCAACCTCGGCGGACGCAGCGCCGAGCAGACCTACAACAACGGCCTGACGGTGTACAACGACGCCAAGCTGTGGGCGCAGATGTCCCAGCTCTGGAAGGACATGAGTGCCGAGCGCAACATCGGCAACGACTACCTGGGCTACGTCAAGAAGAACGCCGGCAAGTACGGCTACGCCACGGCCGATGCCCGGGCCGCGGGCTACACCGAGGGCGTGGCCAAGCACGGCATGTTCTACTCCAACCTGGCCAACGTGACGATCTACCCCACTCCGATCCGCGCGACGCCGACCAATGGCAAGGATCCGGTGCTCAACCTGCTCAAGCGGGTCGTCCCGGACGACCAGTGCCGCATCCGCCTGCAGCACAACCGCTTCAAGTACCGTCGCATCGCGATCGCCGAGAAGCTGGTCGAGCTGTCCAACGGTGGCTGCAAGATCAGCGCCGTGGCCTACGAGGACAACCTCAAGGTCAACCAGAAGCTGCACTGCCAGCAGCTGATCCGCATCTGCCGGCCCATCCTGGACGTCCTCAAGACGTCCAGCCAGCGCATCGAGGTCGCCTGGGCCAAGCCGCACGACAAGACGATGCTGATCGACGCCAAGCTGCGTCGCAACACCCTCAACCCCGAGGAGGTCGCGCCCGACGGCACGACCAACTGGCCCGCCGAGGGGGTCCGGGTGAAGCTGGTGCAGGCCGGCTCGGCCTCGCTGACCGGCTCGAACCTGGTCGTCAGCGACGAGATCACCACCGAGACGACCGATCCGTCCATCTACGAGGACTACCTCGAGCACTGGAAGGCGATCCTGAAGTCCCACGAGTACAAGGCGTTCCCGTACTGATCGCATCGTGACGCAAAGAACGCCGGCCAGGAGATCCTGGCCGGCGTTCTGTGTCTCTGGTGCTTGGGGCCTGCTCAGGCCTCGTCGCCGACGAGGTCGGCGGGGGAGCCGGAGAGACGATTGGTCTCGTCGTGGATGGATGCGGACATCTCGCGGAGCTTCTGCTCGTGCTGACGGGCGTGGTGGGCACAGAACATCAGCTCGCCACCTCCGCCGAGCGTGACGCGAACAAATGCCTGAGCACCGCAGCGGTCGCAGCGGTCGAGCGAGCTCAGCTTGGGGGCTGTCAGTGTTGTCACGGTGACCTTCTCTCTGAGCCTTCGGGCGTGTGCCTGAGTCAACATCCAACCACGGGGCGGTATTCCACATGCTGGCGGTGACCTATGACATCAATACTCCCCGGTGGCGACAAACCCGGGCAGGCGCGCACACCGCAGCGCGTGTCACCGCAGATCGCGAGGGACAGGCTCGATATCCTTGGAAGGACATCACCAGCCGAGAGGGCAGCGATCATCGACAAGACGTACGACGCGCGAAATCTCCTAGTGCTCGAGGGACTCGAGGCGGTCCGCAAGCGTCCGGGCATGTACGTGGGATCCACCGACACCCGTGGTCTCATGCACTGCCTGTGGGAGATCATCGACAACTCGGTCGACGAGGCCCTCGGTGGCCACGGCTCCCACATCCTGGTCGCGCTGCACGCCGACGGCTCGGTCGAGGTGCACGACCAGGGACGCGGTGTCCCGGTCGATGTCGAGAAGAAGACCGGTCTGACCGGCGTCGAGGTCGTCTACACCAAGCTGCACGCCGGCGGTAAGTTCGGCGGCGGTTCGTACGTCGCCACCGGCGGCCTGCACGGCGTGGGCGCGTCGGTCGTCAACGCGTTGTCGTCCCGCCTGGACGTCGAGGTCGACAAGGGCGGCGCGACCTGGGCGATGTCGTTCCGGCGCGGCGAGCCCGGCGTGTTCGCCGGGGACGGGCCCGATGCCGACTTCACCCCCACCAACGAGCTGCGCAAGATCGGCAAGGTCGCCAAGGCCAGGACCGGCACCCGCGTCCGTTACTGGGCCGATCCGCAGATCTTCATCAAGGGCGCCAAGTTCGCCTATGACGAGCTGGTGGCCCGCGCCCGGCAGACCTCCTTCCTGGTGCCCGGCCTCGAGCTGGTCATCCGCGACGACCGGGGCGAGATCCCGCACGAGGAGAAGTTCCGCCACGACGGTGGCATCGCGGAGTTCTGCGAGTTCCTGGCTCCCGACGAGCCGGTCTCGGACGTGCTCCGGCTGCAGGGTGAGGACGTCTTCACCGAGACGGTGCCGCTGCTGGACGAAAAGGGGCAGATGACCCCGCAGGACATCGAGCGCAATCTCGGCGTCGACATCGCGATGCGGTGGGGGACCGGCTACGACACGACGCTGAAGTCCTTCGTCAACATCATCGCCACGCCCAAGGGCGGCACCCATGTCAACGGCTTCGAGCGGGCTCTGACCAGGACGTTCAACGACGTCCTCAAGACCACGCGCCTGCTCAAGTCCGGCGATCCCGATGTCATCAAGGACGACGTGCTGGAGGGCGTGACCGCGGTCGTCACCGTCCGGCTCGCCGAGCCGCAGTTCGAGGGGCAGACCAAGGAGGTGCTCGGCACCCCCGCGGTCACCAAGATCGTCAACCAGGTCGTGTCACGCGAGCTCAAGAAGTTCCTGACCTCGTCCAAGGCCGCGGAGAAGGCCAAGGCGCGCATCGTGATGCAGAAGGTCGTGGACGCGTCGCGCACCCGGCTGGCGGCCCGCCAGCAGCGCGACACCCAGCGCCGCAAGAACGCCCTGGAGTCCAGCGCCCTGCCGGCCAAGCTGGCCGACTGCCGCAGCAGCGACGTCGAGCGCTCCGAGCTGTTCATCGTGGAGGGCGACTCGGCCCTCGGGACGGCCAAGTCCGCCCGCGACTCCGAGTTCCAGGCGCTGCTGCCGATCCGCGGCAAGATCCTGAACGTCCAGAAGGCCAGCATCGGCGACATGCTCAAGAACGCCGAGTGCTCCTCGATCATCCAGGTGGTGGGCGCCGGCTCCGGTCGCACGTTCGATCTCGACGCGGCGCGCTACGGGCGCATCATCTTCATGGCCGATGCCGACTCCGACGGCGCGCACATCCGCTGCCTGCTGGCGACCCTGTTCTTCCGCTACATGCGTCCGCTGGTGGATGCCGGGCGGGTGTACACCGCCGTGCCCCCGCTGCACCGCATCGAGCTGACCAACCCCAAGAAGGGGCAGGACAAGTACGTCTACACGTACTCCGATCCCGAGCTGCAGCGCAAGCTGGCCGAGCTGCGCCGCAAGGGGGTCAAGTGGAAGGACCCGGTCCAGCGTTACAAGGGCCTGGGTGAGATGGATGCCTCGCAGCTGTCCGAGACCACGATGGACCCCCGGCACAGGACGCTGCGGCGCCTGACGGTCGACGACGGCGAGGAGGCCGCGGAGGTCTTCGAGCTGTTGATGGGCAACGAGGTGCCGCCGCGCAAGGAGTTCATCGTGCAGGGTGCCTACGAGATCGACGCCGACATGATCGACGCGTGACGACGGATCACTCCGGGGACTTCGACGCACGGCGGATCGGCTGGTGGCAGCGACGTTCGGCCGCCCGTCAGATCCGCCGGGCGACCGGCATCACCGCGCTCGATCGTGACCTGCGGCTGCAGTCGGCCCGCGTCGCCCAGACCCGTGGCGAGCTCAATGCGCTGACGCGGGGGTTGTCGCCGGCACCGCAGGCGCTCGCCTCGGCCGTCCCCGCACGACCGACCATCCAGACGGACGCCACCCGAGCGCCCGCTGTCCCGGCACCTCCCGCCCAGCAGCCCGCGCGCCCGCGGTCGGGATCGATCGCCAGGACCGTGGCCCTTGGCGCGGTCGTGCTGGTCCTCGCCTGCGGCGGCAGCCTCGTCTCGTGCGTCAGCTCACTGGTCGACTCCGCGAGGGACTCCTCCGGCGGCAGCAAGTCGTCGCCGGAGACCCTGCCGGAGTCCCGTCGTGACTGGACGCAGATGGTGCGTGACATCGACGACGCGGTGGGAGCCGACCAGGTCTACTGGCTGGCGGCCCGCGGCAGCTCGGCGAGCATCATGGTGCGAGGCGATGACGGCGTGTTGCAGCAGTACTACTACCGCGACGGCGACGTGGAGGCCCGCACGGGCGAGATCGGGGGACTCGACGCCACGACCTTCGACCTGACTGCGATCGGTCCCCACGTGGTGCCCGAGGCCGTGGCGGCGGCGCGCAACCGGTCCGGCGTGTCGTCCACCGCCAATGTTGTGGTCGACATCCTCGACCACGGCGAGGGTCCCCGGATCCGGGTCTCCTTCCCCGGGGGGACCGTGGGCACCTACCAGCTGGTCGTGGACGCGGCCGGCAACCGGATCAGCGAGAACGCGGCGAACTAGCGGCGAATTCAGCGGTTGCGGGGGGTCAGCAGGCCGTCCTTCTTGAGCCGCTCCTCGACGTACGGGGTCAGCGTGCTCATGTACGTCTTGCTGATGTGGGTGCGGTCGCGGTAGACGTTGACGCCACCGATGACCGCCGGGCAGCTCGTGTCGGTGCAGTAGAAGCTGGTGAAGTCGTACAGGCGGCTGCCCTTGACCTTCTTGGTCGCGTCGATCAGCGGATCGTAGTTCGGAAACGCCTTGTCCCGGGGAAGCGCGCAGCTGTCGGCGGTGAGCCGGGTCTCCTGGGCGAGGCAGTCGTTGGTGTCGTCCGGCTGGTACGGGTTGTCGCGGATCGCGACGACCGGGATGCCGCGGTCGGTCATGGTGCGCCACGCCTCGGCGAAGCCGTTGACCTGGTCCTCGGGGCCGGTCGCGGGACGCGGGTGGGCGAGCGCACCCGTGACGATGACGTCGATGTCGTCGGCGTGCTGGTCGAGCCATCCCTTGAGGCTGTCGCGGAACTGGTAGCAGTCCTCCGAGATCGCGCGATCGGCGTTGGGGTGCGGATTGGTCGACCAGGTGCAGCCGCCCTTGACCTGGGCGGTCAGGAAGATCTTGCCCTGCTCGGCCAGCGTCACGAACGGCGGAAGCACGGCACGGGCGTGCGAGTCGCCGACGACCAGGACGTGCGGCAGCTTGGGATCGTCCGGATCGCCGAAGGTGCAGGTGTCCTTGGCCGTGCTGCCGGACTCGCAGCCGGGGTAGTTGGCGTTGTCCCGCTTGATCGCGGTCGTGTCCGGCACGAGCAGTCCGCGCAGATCGGGGTTGTCGCACGCCGGCCCCGGTGCCATCGAGGCGGCGCCGAAGCAGCGCGGCGCGGACGAGGCGACCTCGGCGGTCAGCTTCTCGGCCCGGTCGGCGGCCGCCTCGGCGGTGCGGATGCCGTTGAGGCAGGCGGCCGCCAGGACGGCCGCCGCGGCCGCGGTGAACGCGAACGTGACGGTGCTGCGCTGGATGCCGAGACGTCGTCCCGTGCGGACGGGGTCCTCCACGAAGCGCTTCGTCAGTGCGGCGGCGGCGAAGGTCCCGACCAGGATGGCCACCCGTGGGCCGAAGCCGAGCTGGTGGTCCAGGATGACGGGCAGCAGCACGATCGGTGGCCAGTGCCACAGGTACAGGGGGTACGAGATGTCGCCGGTCCACTGGACGAAGCGCAGCTCCACGAGCCGGCGCGGCGACAGGGGCGAGTCGGGCATGCCGGCGGCGATGACGGCCACCGTGGCCAGCACCGGCAGCAGGGCGGCGGTGCCGGGGAAGGGGGTGGAGCCGTCCAGCAGCAGACCGCAGGCGACCAGCGTCGCGATACCGGCCCACGACAGCACGGCGGCGAGGTGCGGGGACAGCCGCAGGCGGCGCTGCCGGTCGTCCGAGGCGGCGTGCAGGGTCACCAGCGCGAGCAGGGCGCCGGCGCCGAACTCCCATGCCCGGGTGAACGTCGAGAAGTAGGCGAACGAGGCGTTGTCGTAGGTCAGCCACAGCGAGTACGCGAAGCTCGCGGCCGTGGCGACGGAGATGATCACCGTCAGCGTCGGCAGGCGCCGCAGACCCAGCCTGGAGGCCAGGACCACTCCGCCCAGCACCAGCAGAGGCCAGGCGAGGTAGAACTGCTCCTCGACCGACAGGGTCCAGTAGTGCTGCGCGACGCTGGGCGCGTTCTCGGCGGCCAGGTAGTCGACCGCGTCGAAGGCCAGCCGCCAGTTCTGGAAGTACAGCGCCGAGGCCAGGATCTCGCGGAAGTTCTGCACCCAGCCCAGCTGCGGGACCCACACGAACACCGCGACGGCGGACGTCGCGAGCACCAGGTAGGCCGCGGGCAGGAGGCGGCGGGCCCGGCGGGCCCAGAACCTGCCGAGCCGCACGCGTCCGGTGCTGGCCGCCTCACGTGCCAGGTGGGATGTGATCAGGAAGCCGGAGATGACGAAGAAGACGTCGACGCCCATGAAGCCGCCGGGCAGGCGGTTCGGCCACAGGTGGTACAGCACGACCAGCAGGGCCGCGCCCGCGCGCAGGGCCTGGATCTCGGGCCGGAGCGGGCGGGCGGCGGGTCGTGCGACGGCGGGTGGAGCGGAGGTCGGTCTCTCCGGCATCAGACGACGCGCTCGAGCAGACCGGTGTCGACGTCGTAGAGGAAGCCACCGACGGAGACCTTGTCGCTGATCAGCGGGTGGGTCTGGACCCGCAGGACATCGCCCTCCACCGTGCGACGCTGGTCGACGATCGCGCCCAGCGACATCCACGAGGCGTCGCGTCCACCGTTGTCGGTGATCCGCTGCTTGAGCTCGTCCTCGGTGGAGCTGGCCATCGCGCACCGGGTGTGCTGGACCACCAGCACCCGGTCGACGTTGAGCAGGTTGGTCCCGAGCACGAGGGCGACCAGCGCCTGGTCGGTGACGCGTCCGCCGGGGTTGCGCAGGATCTTGGCATCGCCGGGGGACAGGCCGATCATCCCCAGCGGGTCGATGCGCGAGTCCATGCAGGTGACCATCGCGACGCCCGCTCGGGCGATGCCGTCGAACCCGGAGAGCTCGAAGCTGTCTGCGTAGGAGCGGTTGGCGTCGAGGAGGTCATCGAAGTCAGACATGGCTACTAGGGTAACCAGCGGGACCCCGCAGTCAGGCTGCAGGTCGCGACGTGTCGCGGGCCGCAGGTCGCAGCAGGACGGCCGCGAGCACAGCCGCCACGAGGGCACAGATCGCGGCACCGACGAACACGGCGTGCAGCTGGGTGATCGCGGCCTCGCGCGCGGCGTCCTTGTACGCCTGGCACAGGGTCGACTTGCCGTCGCAGAGCTCGACGATGGGTGGGATCTTCGCTGACGCGTTGTAGAAGGCACGCAGGCCGATCGTGGTCAGCGCCGAGATGCCCAGCAGCATCCCGACCATGCGGGCCACGATGAGCAGGGCCGATGCGACGCCGTGGACGGCATCGGCGGTGTGCGCCAGCAGCACCGCGTTGACCGGGGCGATGGCGAGCCCGAAGCCCAGGCCAGCCAGCACCAGCGAGAGGGTCTCGACCGGGTGGTCGAGCGCGGTGGCGTCCCACGTCGACATGTGCCAGAACGCGAGTGCGCTCATGACCATCGCGACCGCGGTCAGGACGTGGGCCGGCACCCGGCGCAGGAGCCAACCGCCCAGCAGTGCCCCGACCGGCAGGGCGACCAGGAACCGCAGCAGCACCAGGGCGGCGTCGAGCTGGGAGTCGCGGTGCACCGTGAGACGGGCGAAGAACGGGATGTCGACCAGGGCCGCGATGAGGGAGGCGCCGACGAAGAAGGACACCACGATCGCGCCCCACGCGGGCCGTTCGGTCAGGGCGCCCCGCGGGACGAGCGGACGCTGTGCCCGGCGCTGGCGCAGGGCGAATCCGGCGAAGGCCACGATGGCCAGCGGCACGAGCCACGGGGCGTCGGGGGAGACCGCCCCGCTCTCGGGCTCGGCCGATGCGAAGGTCACGATGACGGCGCCGAGCCCGAGGGTCAGCAGCGCGGCGCCCCACAGATCGGTCTCCCGGGCCAGGGCCGGCCAGGCGCGCCAGGCGATCAGCGGCCGGCGCGCCGTGGCCAGCCGCAGCACGAACAGGGCGAGCAGCGCGAAGGTCACGAGGGCCAAGGGGGTCAGCCAGCGCGACTCGCCCGTCACGGGGAGATAGGCCCGGCCCAGCTCGACGTCCTGGACCAGGCGGTCGGGTGCACCCATGACCAGCGCGATCCCGGCCAGCGCCAGGGTCGCCAGCACCACGCCGGCCCAGTCGAACCCCCCGCCCGTTGAGCGTGCGCCCGTTGAGCCTGTCGAAACGCCCGTTGAGCCTGTCGAAACGTCGCCGCCCGTTGAGCCTGTCGAAACGTCGTCGCCCGTTGAGCCTGTCGAAACGTCGCCGCCGCCCGTTGAGCCTGTCGAAACGTCGCTCCCTTTCGACAAGCTCAAGGGGCGAGGAGGGCTCAAGGGGCGAGGGGGGCGCAGGGGCAGGATCGCAGCCACCAGGACCAGCCCGATCGCGCAGTTGAGCCAGAAGATCGTCCGCCAGTCGCCGACGGCCAGCACCACGGCGCCGTACAGCGGCCCCAGGACGCTGCCCAGCTCCTGCACCGCGCCGACGATGCCGAGCGGCAGGCCCCGGCGGTTCGGCGGCCACAGATCGGCCACGAGGGCCAGGGTCGGCGGGATCAGGCCGCCGCCGCCGATGCCCTGGATCAGCCGGCCGGCCACGACGGTCTCGAGGTTGTACGCGACGGCGGTGACCAGCGACCCGACCGCGAACACCACCAGCGAGCCCAGCAGGACAGGCACGCGGCCGCGCAGGTCCGATATCCGGCCGATCAGCGGCAGCACACCGACGTAGCCGAGCAGGAACCCCGACACGATCGGCGCGGCGCGCTGCAGCTCCTCGGTGGGGATGCCCACCGACGTCATCATGTCCGGCAGCGCGAGCACGACGACATACGTGTCGGCGGCGGCGAACGAGATCGCGACCGCCGCCAGCGCGAGCAGGATCCGGGAGGCGGGCCCGATCCGGCCCTGCGTGGTCATGGGTGCGTCAGGGGGCTTCGATGGTGACCGGGGTCTTCGACGTCGACAGCACCACGGTGTAGGTGACCTCGTCGACGCCCGGGTAGAACGGACCGGTCAGGGTCACGTCCCGCAGGTTGTCGTCGTCATCGACCCGGTAGGCGACCGTGAACGGCTTGCCGGCGTTGGCGGACGGGATGATCGTCCGCACCACGCTGCCGGGCAGCGTCCCGGTGATCGTGGTCAGGACGTCCTTGCCGTCGCGCGACTTGTCGCCCTGCTTCAGGTCCTGCGTCTTGACCAGGATCTGGGTGATGCCGTTGTCGCGGTCGAGCAGCATCGCCGGATCGGGCGCCTTGAGCGACGCGGGGTCGATCGGGGAGAACGTGGGCAGGAACCCGGTCTTCGCGTAGACCTTGCCGGCCGTGGCGATGACGTCCGCGGCCAGACTCGCGCCGCCGGTGACCACGGTGACCTTGCCGGTGAAGGCGGGGGAGTGATTGCCCTTGCCCTCGGCCGACAGCAGGCCCGTGATGCCGTCGGGGACGCGCTTGGTCGCCAGCTTGATCGAGATCGTCTCGGCGTCGTCGAGGGCGGTCTTGGCCTCGGCCAGACGACCCGACAGACCGTCCCCGCCCTTCTGGGCGTCGTCGGGGCTGTCCGAGCCTCCCGAACAGGCGCCGAGCAGCAGGCCGGTCGCGACAAGAGCGGGAATCAGGTGTCGGGTGCGCACGGTGTCAGTCTCCCACGGGAGGGGTCGACGCCTGCGCGACGCCGAGCTGGGCCCCGGGCGCTCCCGAGATCGCGGCGATGGGCTGTGCGGCGGGAACACCCGAGCCGTCACGACGGTCGCTGACCGGCGGCAGGTCGACCGGCGAGCCGCTGGTCGCGCAGGCCATCGGGACGCCGTCGCCGACCCAGGCCGTCAGCAACCCGTCCTCGCCCTTGAGCAGGCGCTGGCAGCGGACGCCGCCGGTGGCCCGACCCTTCGGCGGGTAGATCGACAGCGGGCTGACCTTGACCGCACCGGTCTGCGTGCCGGGCAGTGCGTCGCTGGACCCGGCGACCGTGACGACGTACGCGCCCTCGACATCGGCGACCGCGCCGAAGGCCACCACGGACTGGCCGGTGGCGAGCTTGATGCCGGCCACGCCGCCGCCCGAGCGGCCCTGCGGCCGGACCAAGGAGGCCGCGAAGTACAACAGCTGCGCATCGCTGGTGACGAAGGCCAGCTGCTCCTCGCCGGTGGCCAGCGCCGTCGCCCCGACGACCGAGTCGCCGTCGGCCAGCGAGATCAGCTCCCACTCGTCGCGGCTCAGGTGATCGGGCTTGACCCGCTTGACGACGCCCTGCTTGGTGCCCAGCGCGATGCCGGGCCCGTCCTCGTCGAAGGCCATGAGAGCCAGCGGCGCGGAGTCCAGGTCGGCGATCTCGGTCAGCGGGATACCGCCCTGCAGATTCGGCGACTGGGCCGTGGGCGGGAGGACAGGAAGATCGAGCACGTTGATGCGGCGGACCCGGCCGGATGCCGTGATGACACCGATCTCGCCGCGCGCCGTGGTGCGGACCGTCGACAGGATCGTGTCGTGCTTGACCCGCCGGTCGACATCGCCCAACGGGGAGTCGTCGGTCGTGCGCGCCAGCAGGCCGGTGGCCGACAGCAACACCCAGCACGGGTCGTCGCTGACCTCGACCGAGGTGGTCGCGGTCTTGGTCTGGCCGGAGGACTCCAGCAGGACGGTCCGCCGCGGGGTGCCGAACGTCTTGGCCATCTCGGCCAGCTCGTCGCCCACGACGGTGCGCAACAGCTGCTCGTCGGCCAGGATCGCGTCGAGCTCCTCGATCGTGCGACGCAGCTCGGCGATCTCCTTCTCGACCTCGATGCGGTCGTAGCGCGTGAGGCGGCCGAGGGTCAGGTCCAGGATGTAGGTGGCCTGGATCTCGGACAGGTCGAAGACGCTCATGAGCCGCTCGCGGGCGTCCGTGCGGTTGTCGCTGGCCCGGATCAGCTGGATGACCTCGTCGATGTCGACCAGGGCCAGCATCAGGCCGTCGAGCAGGTGCAGGCGGTCGGCGGCCTTGCCGCGCCGGAAGGTCGTGCGCCGGCGGACGACGTCGATGCGGTGCGCGAGGTAGACCTCCAGCATCTCCTTGAGGCCGAGCGTGCGGGGCTGCCCGTCGACCAGAGCCACCGCGTTGATGCCGAACGAGCTCTCCATCGGGGTGCTCTTGAACAGCTGCTCGAGGATCGCCTCGGGGATGAAGCCGTTCTTGATCTCGATGACCAGCTGCAGTCCCTTGTGCCGGTCGGTGAGGTTCTTCAGGTCCGAGATGCCCTGCAGCTTCTTGGCCTGGACGAGCTTCTTGATCGCCTCCATGACCTTCTCGGGCCCCACGTTGTAGGGCAGCTCGGTGACGATGATGCCCTTCTTGCGGGGCGTGACGTTCTCGATGCGGGTCGAGGCCCGCATCCGGAACGTGCCGTTGCCGGTCGCATAGGCGTCGCGGATGCCCTCCAGGCCGACGATCTTGCCGCCGGTGGGCAGATCGGGGCCGGGGATGAAGCGCATGAGGTCGTCGAGATCGGCCTTGGGGTGCTTGATCAGGTGCCGCAGCGCCTGGACGACCTCGATCAGGTTGTGCGGTGCGATGTTGGTGGCCATGCCGACCGCGATGCCGCTGGCGCCGTTGACCAGCAGGTTGGGCAGCGACGCGGGCAGGACGACCGGCTCGGTCTCGCGCCCGTCGTAGTTGGGCCGGAAGTCGACGGTGTCCTCATTGATCGAGGCGGTCATGGCCTCGGCGGCGGCGTGCATCCGGATCTCGGTGTACCGCATCGCGGCGGGCGGATCGTCCTGCGAGCCGAAGTTCCCGTGGCCGTCGGCCAGCGGCAGCCGCAGGGACCACGGCTGGACGAGTCGCACCAGCGCGTCGTAGATCGCGCTGTCGCCGTGCGGGTGCAGCCGGCCCATGACCTCACCGACCGGACGCGCGCTCTTGACGTGACCGCGATCGGAGCGCAGCCCCATGTCGTCCATCGTGTAGAGCAGGCGCCTCTGGACGGGCTTCAGCCCGTCGCGGGCGTCCGGCAGCGCGCGCGAGTAGATGACCGAGTAGGCGTACTCGAGAAAGCTCGATCGCATCTCGTCGCCGACGTCGGTGTCGAGGATGTGCTCCTCGAACTCCTCCTCTGGTGCTGGCTTGCTGCTGCGGGCCATGCCTGCCTCTCGGATTTCGACGGTGCTCGACGGTCCATTTTCCTTGCCGCCGCGCGTGGACGCCCACCGCCACGCCGGGAGTGGACCCGATAGGTTGTGAACGTGACCAGCGAGGCGCATTTCGAGCACTGGGAGGCCGACGTCCTGCTCAAGGACGGACGTGTCGCCCAGCTCAGGCCGATCCAGGAGACCGACGCCGATCGGTTCATCGAGTTCTACTCACGGGTGTCCGACGAGTCGAAGTACTTTCGATTCTTCGCGCCCTACCCGACATTGTCCGCCAAGGACGTCAAGCGGTTCACATCGGTCGACCATGACCGCCGGGTCGCCTTCGTCGTCACGATGCACTCCGCGATCATCGGGGTGGGCCGTTATGACGCGGTCAGCGACGAGGAGGCCGAGGTCGCCTTCCTGGTCGAGGACGCCCAGCAGGGCCGGGGAGTGGGCCAGCTGCTGCTGGAGCACCTGGCCCAGGCCGGCCGCGAGCGCGGCATCCGGCGGTTCGTGGCCGACGTCCTGCCCGCCAACGCCCGCATGCAGCAGATCTTCCGCGAGATGGGCTACCAGATCCAGGGCATGATCGAGGACGGCGTGCAGCGCCTGACCTTCGAGCTGGAGTCCACCGACACCGCGATGAGCGTCATGCAGGCCCGCGAGCAGCGGGCGGAGGCGGCCTCGATCGAGCGCATCTTCAAGGCCCGCAGCATCGCGGTGATCGGCGCGAGCCGGCGCCAGGACTCCATCGGCCAGGCCATGGTGCGCAACCTGGTGCTCGGCGACTTCGGCGGCAGTGTCTACGCGGTCAACTCCCAGGCCGAGGCCGTCTCGGGCCTGCCGGCCTACAAGCGGGTGCAGGACATCCCCGGCGAGGTCGACGTCGCGATCGTGGCGGTCCCGGCCGAGTCGGTCAACGACGTCGTGCTCGACTGCGCGGCCAAGGGCGTCCATGGCCTCATCGTGATCTCCGCCGGCTTCGCCGAGGAGGGACCCGAGGGCCGCCAGCGTCAGCGCGCCCTGCTCGGGCTCAGCCGCTCCTACGGACTGCGTCTCGTCGGGCCCAACTGCCTGGGCATCATCAACACCGCGCCCGATCTGCAGCTCAACGCATCCCTGTCGCCGGCGATGCCGCCGCAGGGCCGCGTCGGCTTCTTCTGCCAGTCCGGTGCCCTCGGCACCGCGATCCTGGAGTCGGTGTCACGACGTGGTCTGGGGTTGTCGACCTTCGTCTCGGCGGGCAACCGCGCCGATGTCTCGGGCAACGACCTGCTGCAGTACTGGCAGGAGGACGACGCGACCGAGGTCATCCTGCTGTACCTGGAGTCGATCGGTAACCCGCGCAAGTTCTCCCGCATCGCCCGGCGGGTGTCGGCCACCAAGCCGATCGTGGCGGTCAAGTCCGGGCGCTCGACGCAGGGCGTGCCGGTCGGGCACACGGTCGCGCGGACGTCCGCGCCCCAGTCGGCGGTCGACGCGATGTTCCGGCAGGCCGGTGTCATCCAGGTCGACACGCTCGACGAGATGTTCGACGTCGCCCAGCTCCTGGCGCACCAGCCGCTCCCGCGTGGCAACCGGATCGCGATCGTCGGCAACTCCGACGCCGTGACGCTGATCGTGGCCGACGCCGCCGCGGCCGCCGGCCTGCAGGTGGCCGAGCCGGTGTCGCTGGGTGCCACCGCAGGCGCCGACGACTTCGAGATCGCGATCGAGGCCGCGATCGCCGATCCGGACACCGACGCGCTCGTCGCGGTGTACATCCCGCCGTTGAACACCTCCGGCGAGGAGGTCGCCAACGTGCTGGCGGCCGTGGGGGAGCAGTCCGACAAGCCCATCGTGTCGACGTTCCTGGGCAGCGAGGGCGTCCCGGTGCTGCTGCGGGTGCCCGATCTGCTCGGTGGGTCGGCGGGACGCGGCTCGGTGCCGTCGTACGCCGCGCCCGAGTCGGCGGTCCGGGCGCTGGCGCGCGTCGTCAACTACTCGGAGTGGGCCGCGCGCGACCACGGCGAGTTCCACCTCGCATTCGACCACCGCACGGGCGATGCCCGCGACCTGGTCCGTGAGGTGCTCAAGCAGGCACCCCGCGGCGCGATCCTGTCCACCGAGCAGGTCCACGACCTGCTGGCCTGCTACGGCATCGACATGCTGCCGTGGATCAACGTGCACAACCGTGACGAGGCGATCGCGGCCGGCGAGAAGCTGGGCTGGGACGTCGTGCTGAAGGCCGGCAGCGAGCACCTGCGCAGCCGCCCCGACATCGCCCACGTCTGGAGGGGCATCCACAGCGCCGCGGGCATGGGCGCTGCGTGGGACGAGATGACCGGGTGGGCCGGCATGCGCAAGGACACCAAGTTCTTCGTGCAGCGGTCGGCCCCGGAGGGCATCCCGGTCTCGTTCAGCGTGACCGAGGACCCGCTGTTCGGCCCGCTGGTCTCCTTCGGGCTGGCCGGGGCGCCCAGCGAGCTGCTCGACGACCGCTCGTACGGCATCCCGCCGCTGACCGACCTGGACGCGGAGGCGATGATCCGCAACCTGCGCTCGGCGCCGCTGCTGTACGGCTACCGCGGTTCCGACCCGGTCGACGTCGACGGTCTGCAGGACATCATCGTGCGCCTCGCCGCGATGAAGGACGACCTGCCGGAGATCGCCGAGCTCGACCTCGAGCCGGTCTCGGTGCACCCCGACGGGTTCACGGTGCTGAGCGCGCGGGCCAAGGTGACACCGTCCGCCGACCGCCGTGGCGAGTGGTACGTCCGACGCCTGAGTCAGCCCGCACCCTCGGGCGATACGCTCGCCTGATGACCACCGACCACACCACCGCGCTGTTCGACGAGGTCTCGCGCAGTGGCTACTACCCCGAGATCGTGGCCGAGGGCCTGCGCGATGCGCTCGCCGGCGAGGTCGTCGCGGGATACGTGCTGCACCACGAGCCGACCTTCGACCGCGACGAGATCCGGCGCCACATGACGGTGCTGGCCCTGACGCCGAGCCGGCTGATCCTCGTCCACACCGACGAGCACCCCGGCGACGACCTGCTGCCCCAGGCCTACACCTCGACGACGTCCGAGGCGGTGGCGCTGAGCCAGGTGCGCTCGGTCGTCGTGACCCGGATGGTGACGTCCAACTCCAAGCAGCTGGAGGAGGCGCTCCTGACGATCGGTTGGGGCTCGGTCTCGCGCGTCGAGCTCGAGCCCGCCCGCTGCTCCGATCCTGAGTGCGAGGCCGATCACGGCTACTCGGGCAGCGTGGCCGGCGACGACTTCTCGCTGCGGCTCGCGGCGGCCGGCGACGGCGGTGCCGCGGTCGAGCGGCTGCTCGCCTTCGCCCGCACCCTCTCGGCCGCGACGAGCGGCCGCATCGCATGACGCCGGGCCTCGGCGGACGGCGCAGGATCGACCACATCATGCCCTCCGTGGCAGCGGCGATGGGTGTCGACGGGTTCACCAACACCCTCGGTCTGCCCGAGGCGCCGCGGTACGTCGTGTTCCTCGTCGACGGGCTCGGGCTCGAGCTGCTGCGCGAGCATGCCGGTGCCGCGCCGTTCCTGTCGTCCCTGACCAATGTCGAGGACGTGGTCTGCGGGGTGCCGTCGACGACGGTCACGAGCCTGACCTCGCTCGGCACCGGCCTCCAGGGCGGCCAGCACGGCATGGTCGGGTACACCGCCCGGGTCCCCGAGACCGGCCGCAGGATGAACTCCCTGAAGTGGGACCAGCCCATCGACCCGACCGTGTGGCAGCCCTTCCCGACCGTCCTGCAGCAGCTGCGCGAGGCCGGGATCTCTGCCTCGTCGGTCAACGACGCCAAGTTCGAGGGCACAGGCCTGACGGTGTGCAGCCAGCGCGGCGTCCCGTTCCACGGCATCAACTCGGTGTACGAGCGCCTCGACGTCGTGGTCGACGTCATCGAGTCCGCCCCGCGGGCCGTCACGTATGCGTACGAGTCGCGCCTGGACCACACGGGCCACTCGATGGGGTGCACCTCGGCGGAGTGGCGCGAGATGCTCACCACGATCGACACCGAGCTGGCCGAGCTGCGCGACGAGCTGCCGCGTGACACGGTCCTGATCGTCACCGCCGACCACGGCATGCTCGACCTGCCCTTCGACCAGCGCTTTGACGTCGACCTGGTGCCCCGGCTGCTGGACGACGTGACCCTGCTGGCGGGCGAGGCCCGGTTCCGCCACGTGTACACCCGTCCCGGCGCCGCCGACGAGGTCGCCGCCCGCTGGCGCTCCGAGCTGGGCGATCGTGCCGTCGTCCGCACCCAGGACGGCATCGAGGACTGGTTCGGCCCGATCTCGGACGATGTCCGTGGACGCATCGGCGACGTCGTGGTGGCCTCGCTGGGCGACTTCGCGGTGTTCTCGTCGCGGGAGTTCGGTGTCGAGCTGAAGATGACAGGCTTCCACGGCTCGATCACCGAGGCCGAGCTGCGCATCCCGGTGCTCGTCGCCACCTGAGCCAGGGGTTTTCCGGCCGGTTCAGTCGAAGGGGAGCAGCTCGGTGTTGGCCAGACGCCCGGTGGCGCGGGCCCGCGCCGCGGTGAGCGCGAGCCGGTGGTGCTGGCGGCACAGCACCTCGTAGGCGACCTCCGGCGGCTCGTCCGCCGCGTCGAGCTCCTCGACATCGCCCACCACGACGACCTCGCCCTCGGTGACCATGACGCCGTTCTCGGTGCGCGCGTTGTGGGTGGCGCGCTTGCCGCACCAGCACAGCGCCTCGACCTGCAGCACCTCGGTGCGATCGGCGAGCTCCACGAGGCGGGCGGCGCCCGGGAACAGCCGGGTGCGGAAGTCGGTCAGGATCCCGAAGCAGAACACGTCGATGCGCAGCTCGTCGACGATCTTGGCCAGCTGCTCGACCTGCAGGGGGGAGTAGAACTGGGCCTCGTCGCACACCAGGTAGTCGACCTTGGAGCCCTGCGTGAGCCTGCCGACGATGAACGCCCAGAAGTCGAAGTCCGGACCGACCTCGACGGCGGGGTGCGAGAGGCCGAGGCGGCTGGTCAGCACCGCCGACCCGGTGCGGTCATTGCTGACGAAGATGATCCCGGCGCGGCCCCGGGCGGCATGGTTGTGATTGGTCTGCAGCGCGAGGGTCGACTTGCCGGCGTCCATCGTGCCTGTCCAGAACGTCAGTGCCGCCACGGGAGCATTCTGTCATCCGCCGCACGGACCACGCCGGTCAGTCCGACTTGTCGCCGAACATGATCTCGTCCCAGCTGGGCACGCGGCGTCGTTCATGGCGTTTCTTGCGGGGACCCATGGTGTCGGGCACCGCGACGTTCTCGTCCAGTGCCTCCTCGAAGCCGTGGCCGACCTCGGGGGCGGGGAGCGGCTCGGGCTGGTCCAGATCGCCCAGCGCCAGCTGTTCGAGGGCCCGGCGATCGCGGGCCGCCTTGAGCGAGGAGACGCCGCTGAGGGTCTCCTCCTCGGCGGGCTCGATGGGTTCGGGGATCTCGACGGCGGGGGGCGCGACGGGCGCGGCGGCCTCCGGCTCGGCCGGGGGAGTCGTGGCGCGGACCGCGTCGGCGATGGCCATGTCGGTCGAGTCCGGCAGCGCCACGTCGCCGACCAGCTCGTGGGCGGCCTCGTCCTCGGGCAGGACGTAGCGGCTCTTCGCATCGAACACGAAGGTTGCGACCTCGGTGGCGCCGTGCGGCGTCACCACGACGGTCCACCGGCCGTCCTCGCGTCGCCAGGAGTCCCAGGCGGCCTCCTCGGGCACGCCGCCGGAGGAGACGAGGTGCTCGGTGACCAGGGTGCCCATCAGCACACCGGCACCGCTGACGTGCTTGCGGCGCACCGCGGTCTTGCGAGCCTGCTCGCAGATGAACTCGCGCTCGGCCAGGACCGGGCCGGCGAATCCCTCGATCTGGGCCAGCGGGACACCGGCGGAGTCGGCGACCGACTGCGGTGACTCACCACGTCGGATGCGGGTCTGGATGTCACGTGGGCTGAGTGTGCTGGGCATGCGGATCTCCATCTGGCCGGAGGTGCTTCCGTTGCGGGAGGGCGTGCCGATCAGGGACGTGAGGCGGTGATCAGCGGGGATGCGGTACTGGGCGCCGGTGGTGACGTCGCGCGCGATGAGGAATCGTCCGTCCTCGCTCAATCGGTCAAGACTGAGATCTCGCATTCCATCGCCTCCGACTGTCACGACTTCGGGTGGGCGTTCACCCGGACCGTGTCCCCATCCTAGGCGGGCGAGGAGGTAGATGTTCGCGGCGCGCCGACAGGCGATAGCGTCGTCGAGTGTCATCCACCCTCCTGCTGATCCTCGAGCTGTTCGGGATCGCCGTGTTCGCCTCCACCGGCGCCCTGGTGGGCGTGCGCAAGGAGCTGGACGTCTTCGGGGTCGCTGTCCTGGCACTCATGACGGGGCTGGGCGGCGGCGTGCTGCGCGATCTGCTGATCGGCAGCGTGCCACCCAATGCGCTGGAGGACTGGCGCTACCTGGTGGTGCCGTTCGTGACCGCGCTGGTGGTGTTCATGTTCCACCCCGTGTTCGGCCGGCTCGAGCGGGAGATCATGCTGCTGGACGCGTTGGGGCTGTCGTTGTTCTGTGTCACGGGTGCGGTGACCGCCGGGGCGGCCGGTCTCAACGTCCTGTCGGCATCTGCGCTGGGCATGCTGACCGGCGTCGGTGGCGGCATGATGCGCGATGTCGCGTCGGGGCGCGTCCCGGTGATCTTCCGCGGCGATCTCTACGCGACCCCGGCCTTCGCCGGTGCGCTCATCGCCTCGGTCGTGCACGCGATGGACGGGTCCCCGTGGTGGTACGCCGTCGCAGGCGCGACCTGCCTGGTCTGGCGGGTGCTGGCCCTGCTGCGCGGCTGGTCGGCGCCGCTGCCACCGGGCACCCTGCGCGGCTGAACCGCCGCGCCGGCTCAGCGCCTCGGCAGGACCCGGTCGAACTCGGCGTCGTGGTTGCCGAAGCGGTGGTTGGTGATCGAGATGGCCTGCTCCTGCAGGAAGGGCAGCGCCTCGATCCGTCCGGACGGAGTGACCGGGCCGGCGTGGATCGCGACATCGGGATCTCCGTCGAGGACGGTCGCCAGCTCGACGGGGTCGGTGCCGATCAGGCGGATGCGAGCGGGTCGCTCGGCCGCCGCGCGTGCCAGCCACTGCTCGTGGCTCTCGACCCGGGCGTCCGGCGCGATCGTCCCCGGCAGCGGGGAACGGGTGCTGACCGTGACGGATGCGCCGGCGCGTGCCGCGGCCAGCAGGACGCGGACCAGCTCGGGCAGCGAGCCGTCGAACCGGATCGCCACCGGCACGGGCACGTACCGGAACACGTTGCGCTCGACCTCCAGCCCTGAGACGTCCCGGGCGATGCCGTACTCGCCGGTCCATGCGATCTGGTCGGAGCGCGCCGCGGCCAGCGCCTGGTCGCGGTCGGTGGGCGACAGGTGGGGCTCGGCTGCTGCCAGGAGGGCCTCGACCGCCGGCGACAGCGTCACCTGCTCCGACCTGGGCTGCAGCGGCTGCGGGTGCCAGGTGCCGAGCCGGGTCAGGTAGTTGGGGCCGCCGGCCTTCGCGGTGGTGCCCACCGACGATCGCTTCCAGCCGCCGAACGGCTGGCGTCGGACGATCGCGCCGGTGGTGCCCCGGTTGACGTACAGGTTGCCGGCCTCGACGGCGTCGAGCCAGGTGTTGACCTCGTCGGCGTCCAGCGAGTGCAGACCGGCGGTCAGCCCGTAGTCGGTCGCGTTCTGCCACGCGATGGCCTCGGCGAGGTCCGCGGCGTGCATGATGCCCAGCACGGGCCCGAAGTACTCGGTCGTGTGGAACCGGCTTCCGGGCTGCACCCCGGTGCGGATGCCGGGGGACCAGACCCGGCGGTCGGTCCCGATCTGCCGGGGCTCCAGCAGCCAGCCCTGGCCCGGCTCGAGGGTGGTCAGGCCCTCCTCGAGCTTGCCGGTGGGCGGCTCGATGACCGGCCCCATCGTGACCTCCGGATCGTCCGGGTGCCCGATCTTGAGTGATGACACGGCATCGACGAGCTGGCGCCGGAAACGCTCCGACTCGGCGACCGAGCCGACCAGGATCGCCAGGCTCGCCGCGGAGCACTTCTGCCCTGCGTGCCCGAAGGCGCTCTTGACCAGGTCGGCGACGGCCAGGTCGATGTCGGCGCTCGGGGTGATGACGATCGAGTTCTTGCCGCTGGTCTCGGCCAGCAGCGGCAGGTCGGGGCGCCAGGAACGGAACAGCTGTGCGGTCTCCCACCCGCCGGTGAGGATGACCCGGTCGACCTCGGGGTGGGCGACCAGCGACTGGCTGAGTGCGCCCTCGTCGAGCGTCACGTACCGCAGGACGTCGCGTGGAACGCCGGCCTGCCAGAGCGCCTCGACCATGACCGCCGCGCACCGGCGGGTCTGCGGCGCGGCCTTGATGATGACGGCGCTGCCGACCGCCAGCGCTGCCAGGACGGAGCCGGCCGGGATCGCGACGGGGAAGTTCCACGGGGGGATGACCACGGTCAGCCGGTCGGGCACGAGCTCCGCCCCGTCGACGACGTCCAGGGCCAGCGCGGACTCGGCGTAGTAGTTGGCGAAGTCGATCGCCTCGCTGACCTCGACATCGGCCTCGGCGATGGTCTTGCCGGCCTCCGCGGCCATGATCGAGACGAGGTCGCCCCGGCGGGCACCGAGGGCGGCTGCAGCCTCGTGCAGGATGCGGGCGCGGTCCGCCGCTCCACGGGCGTGCCACGGCTGCGCGGCGGCGCGGGCGTCCTGCACGATCGCCTCGAGCTCGACCGGTCCTGGGACGACGCCTGCGCCGACTGTCTCCGCGCCGACCTCGGTGGACGCGGCGCGGGCCAGGACGAGCCGTCCCCACTCGCGGTTGGCTGCGGTCGAGGGGTCGGTGTCAGGCGTGTTGGCGAACGGGCCGGGCGACGCCGTGGGTGTGTCGGTCAGTCGGTCCTGGACGCGGTGGGGCCGTGGCACGGAGCTGTCCAGGGCCTCCACCGATCGCACGAACCGCTCGACCTCGCGGGCCTGCAGCGACGGGTTGCTGGCCAGCTCGAAGGCCGCCGACATGAAGTTGTCGCTGCTGGCGTTCTCCTCCAGCCGCCGCACGAGATACGAGATCGCCACGTCGAACTCGCTGGGGTGCACGACCGGGGTGTAGAGCAGGAGCTGGCCGATGTCGCCGCGCACGGCGTCGACCGGACCGGTGTCCATGCCCAGCAGCATCTCGAAGTCGACCGACTGGCGGACGCCGCGATCACCGGCGAGCAGCCAGGCGTACGCCACGTCGAACAGGTTCTGGCCGGCGACCCCGATGCGCACGGCATCGACCCGCTCCGGGGTCAGCGCCCAGTGCAGCACCCGCTTGTAGTTGGTGTCGGTCTTCGGCTTGCTCGACCAGGTCGCCAGCGGCCAGCCGTGCATCGCCGCGTCGACCCGCTCCATGGCCAGGTTGGCGCCCTTGACGATGCGCACCTTGATGGGCGCTCCGCCGGCGGCGCGGCGCTCCGCGGCCCAGTCCTGGAGCCGCTGCATGGCACCCAGCGCGTCGGGCAGGTAGGCCTGCAGCACGATGCCGGCCTCGAGATCGGGGAAGGACTGCAGGATCGTCGTGAACACCGCGACCGTCAGGTCGAGGTCCTTGTACTCCTCCATGTCCAGGTTGATGAAGGTCGGCTCGCCGCTGGCCGCCTGCTCGTACAGCGGCGTGAGCTGCTTGACGACGCGCTGCACCGATTCGTCGAAGGCCCACATCGACAGCTGGCTCGCGACGGCGGACACCTTGATCGACACATAGTCCACGTCCTCGCGGCGCAGCAGCTCCAGCGTGCCGTCACGGCGGCGAGCCGCCTCCCCGTCGCCCAGGACGGCCTCGCCCAGGAGGTTCAGGTTGAGCCGGTCGCCGCCGGCCCGCAACTTCTTGATCGTCCGGTCGAGCCGGCGCGGGCGGGCGTCGACCACGAGGTGGCCGACCATGCCGCGCAGGGTGCGCCGTGCGATCGCGACGACCAGGCCCGGCAGCGCCAGCGACACGACGGCGCCGGTCCTCAGCAGCGCCTTCTGCGTCCACGGCAGGAACGCCGGCAGGTCGCGCACGAGATGACGCAGGTTGCGTGCCGCGACGTGATGGTCGTCGGGGCGGACGACCCGGTCGACGAACCCGATCGTGAACTGCAGGCCGTGCGGATCCTTGAGCAGAGTCGCGAGGCGGCCGGCTGCCGCGTCACGGCGGCGTCCCCTGGGTCGCTCCGCCTCGGTCCAGGTGCGGACGAGCTCGATGCTGCGTTCTGCGAGTGTGATCTGGGTCATCGTGCACTCAACTTTAGTGACTGTCGGCGCTCCCGCTCACCTGCGCTTCGCGGGTTCTCGTGGGGACCGCCCAGGCGACGGCGGTGCCTGCCAGCCCGGCGACCAGCGGCACCAGGAAGCCGGCTGAGGCTCCGTGGGAGTCGATCAGGGAGCCGGCCACGGCGGCGCCGGGGGCGACGCCCACCGCCATGCCCGTGGTGGTCCAGGTGAGCGCCTCGGTCAGCCGTGAGGCGGGCACCTGCGTCTCCACCAGGTGGACCATCGCGATGAGCGCCGGGGAGATCATGAAGCCGCCCAGGAACATCATCACGGCCAGCAGGGGGATGTCCGACACGAGCGCCATCGGGCCGAACACCACGCTCAGCAGCAGGATCGAGACGCGCAGGCGCCGCACGGGATCCACCGCCTGGGGGAGGGCGCCGACCGCGACACCGGCCAGCAGGCTGCCGGCGGCCCAGACGGCCAGCACCACCCCGGCCGCATCCTTGTGGCCCTGCTCGTCGACGAATGCGGCGATGATGACCTCGGCCGATCCGAAGACGATCCCCAGTGCCACCGCGACGGCGACCAGGGGCCACAGGCCGCGCCAGTTCAGCGGCGGGGCATGGCTCGTGCGGCGTCCTGCCGGCGGTGGGGCGGAGCCGCGCTGGAGGGCCAGCGCCCAGCTGCCCAGCAGTGCGGCCGCTGCCGCGCAGAGGAGTCCTGAGTACTCCGAGACCTGGTAGGTCAGGAAGGTGACCAGCACCGGCCCGACGATGAACACGGCCTCGTCGAGCACCGCCTCGATGGAGAAGGCGGTGTTGAGCCGGGTGCGGTCGCCGATGACGTGGATCCAGCGTGCCCGCACCATGCTGCCGGTCTGCGGCGTCGCGAGGCCGGCCAGCACCGCGCACGCGTGCGGCCACGGCGCCGACCAATTCTCCTCGATCGAGTACAGGAAGGCTGCGATGCCCACGGCGTAGACCAGGCCGACGACCCACAGCACCCGCCCCTGGCCGAAACGATCGGCCAGACGTCCCTGGAGCGGACCGAACGCGGCCGCGGACAGGACGTACGCCGCCGACATGACCCCGGCCTGGCGGAACGAGTCCGTGCGCCCCTCCACCAGCAGGACGATGCCCAGCCCCGCCATCGACAGCGGCAGCCTGGACCACAGGGCGGTGAACGAGAACAGCGCGGCACCCGGGTACGCCAGGGCCTCGCGGTACTTCCTCAGCATGGTTTCCTCTCGCTCGGGGCCGGACCGGCCAGCAAGGCAGAGTATCGGCTCCGGTGAGAGGATGAGGCCATGGATGTTCGCCCGTTCGACGCACTGCTGCTGGTCTCTTTCGGAGGCCCCGAGCGCCCCGAGGATGTTGTCCCGTTCCTGGAGAACGTGACGGCCGGGCGCGGGATCCCGCGCGAACGGCTCGAGGAGGTCGGGCAGCACTACTTCCTGTTCGGGGGCAGGTCGCCCATCAACGACCTGAACCGCGAGCTGCTCGATGCGCTGCGCGAGGACTTCGCCGCCAATGGCGTCGACCTGCCGATCTACTGGGGCAACCGCAACTGGGATCCGTACCTGCGCGACGCTGCCGCCCAGATGGCCGCCGACGGCGTGCAGCGCGCCGCCTGCTTCGTCACCAGCGCGTACTCCTCGTACTCCGGGTGCCGGCAGTACCGCGAGGACCTGTACGACGCGACGACCGGCGTCCAGGTCGAGCTCAGCCGACTGCGCCACTACTTCAACCACCCCGGCTTCGTCGGCCCCTTCACGGAGGCCACGAGCGAGGCGCTCGCGACCGCGCCGGCCGGCACCCACGTCGTGTTCGTGACCCACTCGATCCCCACCTCGATGAACGAGGCCAGCGGCGGACCGGGCCGCGAGGCCTACCAGCGCCAGCACGAGAGCGTCGCCGCGATGGTCGCCGACGGTGCGGGCGCCGAGCAGTGGTCGCTGGCGTACTGCTCGCGGTCCGGGTCGCCACACATGCCGTGGCTCGAGCCCGACATCAACGACCACCTGCGTGAGCTGCACCGGCAGGGGACCGAGTCGGTCGTCGTCGTTCCCATCGGGTTCATCTCCGACCACATGGAGGTCATCTTCGACCTCGACACCGAGGCCCGCGCCACCGCCGAGGAGCTCGGCCTGCGGTTCGAGCGGGTCGAGACACCGGGCGCGCACCCCGACTTCGTCGCGATGATCCGGGAGCTGCTGGGCGAGCGTGCCGCCGTCGAGCGCGGCGAGCCCGTCGAGCGGGTGGCGCTGGGCGACATCCCGGCCTGGCCCGATCTGTGCCCCACCGACTGCTGCCTGAACCCGCGGTCGTCGAAGCCCACGATCGGGTCCGCCGACTTCGCCATCGGCCCCGCATGAGCCACGACCTGTACGAGCTGGCTCGGCAGGTGGGCCTGGAGGCTTCGGCGTTCGTGCGCACCAACCGCCCGTCCGGCCGGGTCGACGTCGCCGCCACCAAGAGCAGCGCCACCGATGTGGTGACCGAGCTCGATCGGGCGTGCGAGCGGCTCATCCGCGAGCGCATCTTCGCGGCCCGGCCGGACGACGGCTTCATCGGCGAGGAGGGCGACGACATCGTGGGGACGACCGGCGTCGACTGGGTCGTCGACCCGATCGACGGCACCGTGAACTTCGTGCACGGCATCCCGTCCTACGCCGTGTCGATCGCTGCCCGGCGCGACGGCGCCGTGGTGGCCGGGCACGTCGTCAACATCGCGACCGGCCTCGAATGGGGTGCGGTCCTCGGTGCCGGGTCGTGGCGGCACGAGGGCGACCAGAAGGTGCGGCTGGCCGCCCCGCAGCCGCCACCGCTGGCGCAGGCGATCATCGCGACCGGCTTCAACTACGTGCCCGAGATCCGCGCGCGGCAGTCCGCTGCCGTCGCCAAGCTGCTGCCGCACATCGCGGACATCCGCCGGATCGGCTCCGCCGCACTGGAGCTGTGCGCCCTCGCCGAGGGCCAGTACGACGCCTACGTCGAGCAGGGCCTGCACGTGTGGGACCGCGCCGCGGCGGGGCTCGTCGCGACCGAGGCGGGGTTCATCGTGACCGGTCTGGACGGTGAGCCGGACGAGCGCATGGTGATGGCCGCTCATCCTGACGCGACAGCGGAATATTTCGACCTCGTGCGCGCTTGTGGATTCTGACTGTGAGGGCCACAGGATCGTGTGGCACAATCACGCCGGTTGTTCTGGACTAAGGGAGATGTGATGGCTACCGACTACGACGCACCGCGCAAGACTGAGGAAGAGCAGTCCGAGGACAGCATCGAGGAGCTCAAGGCGCGTCGGCACGAGAAGAACTCGGGCAAGGTCGACGAGGACGAGACCGAGGCTGCAGAGTCCTTCGAGCTGCCTGGAGCTGACCTCTCCCACGAGGAGCTGGCCGTCCAGGTGGTGCCCAAGCAGGTCGACGAGTTCACCTGCTCGTCCTGCTTCCTGGTGCACCACCGCAGCCAGCTGGCCTCGGACAAGAACGGTGTTCTCGTCTGCCGCGACTGCGCTGACTGACAGCTCGCCGTGGGCGAGTAATGTGAGACCGATGCGGGAGCCGGTTCCCTACAGGACCGGCTCCTTTTTCGTTCCCGCTGCCTTCGCCGCCGCCAGAGGCTTCATGCCCGGCGGCAGCTGGCCGGTCGACTTGACCCAGTAGGTCGCGGCGCTGCGGCGCACGCCCACCTTGACCAGCTCGATGATGCCGCCGCCCACGACGGCCCAGGTCACGGCCTCGCGGGTGCTGACCTCGGGGTGCCGCCCGCTGGTCGGCGGCTTGTGGCCGGTGACGACCCGCCACGCGACGGCGGACGCTCGTGCGGCCAGGAGGCCACCGACGAGCGACGACCCGCGGTCCATGACCTTCCAGGCGCCCTTGCTGGGTGCCTTCCGGTTCGGGGTGGCGGCGGCCTGCTCGATCAGCGAAGCCCCCTTCTTGCCCTTCTTAGCCTTCTTCGCCACGGGGTGCGTCTCCATTCGTGTCGTGCGGTGCTGTGGGGGAGCCGGTGCCACCGGCCGACAGGGCCGCCGCGAGATCCGCGGGATGCCGGCTGGACACCAGCCAGTACGGGGTCGGGTCGGCCGGGTCGTCGATGTCGACGAGGACACCATGGTCGAGGTACGGCCGGGTCACCAGGTGCGCGCGGGCGTTCGCTCCTGTTCCCAGCTGGGTCCGGTACGCGGCGCGATCCAGCGCCGTGACGTTGCCGACGTGGGTGGCCTCGACGAAGGCCCGGCCGACGCGCAGCCCCTCGGGGCCGACGGTGATGAGCACCGAGCCGTAGCGCCAGACGGCGTAGAACCCAGCCGCTGCCAGCAGGACGGTGACCACGATCGCGGCGATCCACGTCGTGGCGACCAGGAAGAGCCATCCCCACACCACGGCGAATCCGAGCGCGGCGAACCACCAGGACAAAGGGGCGGTCAGGCGCTCGCGGTAGGTCGTCACGGTTCCAACCTTGCCTCATGCCGATCTGGTGTGCGACGCAGGTAGTCTCGACGGCATGCTCGACGTGACCGTGACGCGGCTCGATCCCGGCGTCCCCCTCCCGGCCTACGCCCACCCCGGTGATGCCGGGGCGGATCTGGTCACGACGATCGACGTCGAGATCGCCCCCGGCGAACGGGTCCTCGTGCCGACGGGGATCGCGATCGCCCTGCCTGACGGGCTGGCCGCGTTCGTGCACCCCCGATCCGGCCTCGCGCTGCGGCTGGGCCTGTCGATCGTGAACACCCCCGGGACGATCGACGCCGGCTACCGCGGCGAGATCAAGGTGCTGCTGGTCAACCACGACCCGACCGAGCGCATCACGCTGACCCGCGGCGACCGCATCGCCCAGCTGGTCATCCAGAAGGTCGAGCACGTGACCTTCGTCGAGTCCCCGCTGCTGCCCGACTCGGTGCGTGGTGCGGGGGGCTACGGTTCTACCGGCGGTCACGCGACCGCCCCGGTCCACGAAGAGAGCACCTGATGGCACTGCGACGCAACAAGCGAACGTCCGACGACCAGCCGGTCCCCGCCCCTGTGGAGGTCGAGGGCGTGCGCCACGCCGGTCCATGGGACTCCACGGAGCGGACGCCCGACGAGGACGGCACGTACCTGGACCTCGGCTCGCTGCTGGTGCGCGTGCGCCCCGGTCTGGACGTCCAGCTGCCCACCGACGGCGCCGAGGGCGAGATCGGCGCCGTGATGCTGGTGGCGGAGTCCTCCGCGCTCGAGCTGCGTGCCTTCGCCGCGACGCGCTCGGGAGGTCTGTGGGACGAGGTGCGCGACGACCTGATCCTGGAGGTGGCTCGCCTCGACGGCGAGTGCGAGCAGGTCGACGGGCCGTTCGGCGCCGAGCTGCACGTCAAGGTCCCCGCCGAGCTGCCGGACGGCGAGCAGGGATTCCAGCCCAGCCGCATCGTCGGCATCGAGGGTCCCCGCTGGCTGCTGCGGGCCACCTTCCTGGGCGATGCGGCCCTCAACCCGTCCGACGACGACGTGCTGATGCAGACCCTGCGCGATGTCATCGTGCAGCGTGGTCCCGAGCCGCGGATCCCGCGGGAGTCGTTGCTGCTGACGCTGCCGCCGAACGCCACGCTGGTCGCCGACGACGAGTAGGCTTTTGGTATGGGACGCTTCAGCAGGACCCTCGAACGGCTCTCCACGGAGAACCAGGAGGCCGGAGAGCTCAAGAACGACGCCGCCAGGGCCGGTTGTCAGCTCATCTCGTCGCAGGCCGACCGCTGCATGGCCACGATCCACGGGGTTCTCCGCTCGGTCACGCTGCGTCCGGTCGACGGGATCACGGCCCTCGAGGCCGAGCTGTACGACGGGTCCGACAGCGTGACCCTCATCTGGCTGGGGCGTCGCAAGATCGAGGGCATCAGCGCCGGACGTCAGCTCACGGCGCACGGCCGGATCGGGATGCGCGGCACGACCCGCATCATCTACAACCCGCGATACGAGCTCGACGCGTGACCTCTGCCCAGGCCACGGTCGAGCAAGTCGTCCGTGCCCAGCTGGCCAAGGCGCTGGGCGGGCCGCGGGGCATCGTGGAGAGCGCGGTTCCCACCGCCCTGTTCACGATCTGCTTCCTGGTCTCCGACGACATCCGGATGTCGCTGATCGCCAGCATCGCGGTCACCGCAGCCCTGCTGGTCGTCCGCCTTCTGCAGAGGTCGTCGACCCAGTTCGTCCTGAACGCGCTGGTCGGCATCGGCATCGGCGCGCTGTTCGCCTATCGCGCCTCGCAGTCGGGCGGGTCCGAGGAGGACGTGGCCCGCGCGGTGTTCACCCCCGGGCTGATCTACAACGGCGCCTACGCCGTCGTCATCGTGTTCACGATCCTGATCGGGTGGCCCATCGTCGGGTTCATGGTCGGCTCGGTGATGGGCGATGCCACGGCGTGGCACGAGGACAAGGCGATGGTGCGGCTGTGCTCGCGCCTGACCTGGGTCCTGGCTGTCCCGTGCGTGATCCGCGTGGTGGTGCAGCTGCCGCTGTGGCTCGACCACCAGATAGGCCTGCTGGGTGCGTCCAAGATCATCCTCGGCTGGCCGCTGCAGCTGGCGGCCTTCGCCGTCATGGCCTGGCTGCTGACCCGCAACCGCACACCCATCGACCTCGGACCTGATCCGCGCCGTCCCTGACGCGGGCTCAGTGCTTGGGGGAGAGCAGCTCGCCGAGGCTGTCCTCGGCGTCCTCGGGTGTGACGAACAGCAGCTCGTCGCCGGCCTCCAGCGACCGATCGGCATCCGGCGTCTCGATCGAGCTGCCGCGCAGGATCGCGACGAGCACGACGTCGGTGGGCCATGGGACCTCGCTGACCCGCTTGCCGACGAACGGCGAGTTGGCCGGCATCGTGAGCTCGACCAGATTGGCCTCGCTCTGCCGGAACGTGAACAGCCGGACCAGGTCGCCGACCGTGACGGCTTCCTCGACCAGCGCCGACATCAGCCGGGGGGTGGAGACGGACACGTCGACGCCCCAGGACTCGCTGAACAGCCACTCGTTGCTCGGGTGGTTGACCCGGCCGACGGTGCGGGGGACGGAGAACTCGGTCTTGGCCAGCAGCGAGATGACCAGGTTGGCCTTGTCGTCGCCGGTCGCCGAGATGACGACGTCGCACGACTCGAGCTGGGCCTCCTCGAGGGATGACAGCTCGCACGCATCGGCCAGCAGCCACTGGGCATCCGGGACGAGCTCGGCCCGGATGGAGGCAGGAGACTTGTCGATCAGCAGGATCGAGTGCCCGTTGCCGATGAGCTCCTGGGCGACAGAACGCCCCACCGCGCCGGCGCCGGCGATCACGACACGCATCAGCTGTCCTCCGGTCCGGCCTCGATGGCCGCATGTGAGCTCTTGGCGGTCGACTCCAGCAGGAACAGGCTGAGGTAGTCGCCTTCCTGGATCACGGTGTCGGGTCGGGCGATGACGCCCGTGCCGAGTCGGCGGATGAAGGCGACCCGTACGTCGGCGGCCATCTCGAGGTCGGCGACGCGGTGACCGATCCACGAGAACGGTGCGTAGACCTGGTCGAGGCGGACCTGGCCGGTCTGGTCGCGCCAAGCGGGCTCGGCGTCCTCCGGCACCAGGCGCCGCAGCACCTGGTCGGCGGCCCACGGCACCGTGGCGACGGTGGGCACACCGAGCCGCTCGTAGACCTCGGCGCGGCCCGGGTCGTAGATGCGCGCCACGACGTTCTCGACCTTGAACTGCTCGCGGGCGACCCGCGCGGAGATGATGTTGGAGTTGTCGCCGCTGGAGACGGCGGCGAAGGCGTCCGCGGTCTCGATGCCGGCCTTGATCAGGACCTCGCGGTCGAAGCCCATGCCGGTCACCGTGATGCCGGTGAAACCGGGGCCGAGGCGCCGGAACGCGTCCGGATTGGAGTCGATGACGGCAGTCGTGTGCCCCCGCTGCTCGAGGCTGCGGGAGAGGGTCGAACCGACACGGCCACAGCCCATGATCACGATGTGCACGAGCCGACGCTACACCGGCGCGGGTCCGGGTGCGCACGTCTCTGGGTACGATGCCCCTGTGAGGTCTAGCATCGAACCTCGTGGGAGTCACCGAGGTCGCCAAGCGTGCGCTGGTCGGGCGCAAGCTGCGCAGCGAGCAGCTGGGGGAAACCCTTCTTCCCAAGCGGATCGCGCTGCCGGTGTTCGCGAGCGATGCGCTGTCGTCCGTCGCCTACGCCCCTGACGAGATCTTCCTGACCCTGTCGATCGGTGGTCTGTCGGCGTACAGCTTCAACTGGAAGATCGGCATCGCGGTGACGCTGGTGCTCCTCACGGTCGTCGCGTCGTACCGGCAGAACGTGCACGCCTATCCCAGTGGTGGCGGCGACTACGAGGTCGCGACGGTCAACCTCGGCCCCACGGCGGGTCTGACGGTGGGCAGCGCACTGCTGGTCGACTACGTCCTGACCGTGGCGGTGTCGATCTCGTCAGGTGTGCAGAACGCGACGTCTGCCCTGCCGTGGCTGAACGGGCACGAGGCGACAGCTGCGTCCGTGCTGGTGCTCCTGCTGATGGCGATCAACCTGCGCGGCACCAAGGAGTCGGGCAAGGCATTCGCGGTACCGACCTATCTCTTCATGGTCTCGATCCTGCTGATGGGGTTGTGGGGATATGCCCGCTACCTGTTCGGTGATCTTCCCCAGGCGCCGAGCGCGGCCTACGACATCGCGCCCGAGGGCGAGTTCGAGCAGGGCTTCACCGGGTTCGCGATGGTGTTCCTGCTGGCGCGGGCCTTCTCGTCCGGCTGCGCCGCCCTGACCGGCGTCGAGGCGATCAGCAACGGCGTGCCGGCGTTCCAGAAGCCCAAGAGCAAGAACGCCGCGACGACCCTGCTGCTGCTGGGCACCCTGGCGATCACGATGCTGATGAGCATCATCGTGCTGGCCGACCTGATGAAGCTGCGCTTCGTCGAGGACCCGGCGACGCAGCTGCTGCGGGACGGCCGCCCGGTGGGCGACAGCTACACGCAGGACACCGTGATCGGCCAGCTCGCCAAGACGCTCTACAGCGACTTCACGCCGCTGTTCTACTTCACGATCGCGTGCACCGGAATCATCCTGGTGCTCGCCGCGAACACGGCCTTCAACGGATTCCCGGTGCTCGGCTCGATCCTGGCGCGGGACGGATACCTGCCCCGCCAGCTCGACACCCGCGGCGACCGCCTGACGTTCAGCAACGGCATCATCCTGCTCGCGCTGGCCGCGGTCGTCCTGATCCAGGCCTTCGACGCCGAGGTCACCAAGCTCATCCAGCTGTACATCGTGGGTGTGTTCGTGTCGTTCAACCTCAGTCAGCTGGGGATGATCAAGCACTGGAACCGGCACCTGCGCTCCGAGACCGATCCGCAGGCCCGCGCCCGGATGAAGCGCTCCCGCGCGGTCAACACGATCGGCCTGGCCATGACTGCGACGGTGCTGGTCATCGTGCTGGTCACCAAGTTCCTGGCCGGCGCGTGGATCGCGATCGCGGCGATGATCGTGATCTTCCTGCTGATGCGCAGCATCGGGCGCCACTACGCGCGGGTGGCCAAGGAGCTGGAGATCGACGACTCCGACGTCACGCTGCCGGCCCGGGTGCACGCGATCGTCCTGGTCAGCCGCCTGCACAAGCCGACGATGCGGGCCTTGGCCTACGCTCGGGTGTCGCGTCCCAACTCCATCGAGGCGCTGACCGTCGAGTTCGACCAGGCCAGCACCGTCCAGCTGATGAAGCAGTGGGACGAGCTGTCCATCCCGATCCCGCTGAAGGTCATCAACTCGCCGTATCGTGAGTTGGTGCGTCCCGTCGTCCGCTACGTCAAGCAGCTCCGCAAGGAAGGGTCCCGCGACATCATCACGGTCTACATCCCCGAGTACGTCGTCGGCAGGTGGTGGGAGCAGCTGCTCCACAACCAGACCGCACTGAGGCTGAAGGGCAGGCTGCTGTTCGTGCCCGGTGTCATGGTCACGAGCGTCCCGTACCAGCTGAGCTCGGCCAGCCGGGCCAAGGCCAAGCTGGCCAAGGAACGTCCTGCACCCGGTGACGTCCGCCGCGGATTCCGGGACCAGTCATGACGATCGTCGAGGTGGGTCCCGTCGCCCACGGCGGCCACTGCGTCGCCCGGCTGGACGGTCAGGTCGTGTTCGTCCGTCATGCGCTGCCGGGGGAGCGGGTGCGGATCGAGATCACCGAGCGCACCAAGAGCTTCCTGCGTGCCGATGCCGTCGAGGTCATCGAGGCGGCGCCGGGACGTGTCGAGCCGCCGTGCCCGTGGTCCGGGCCGGGCAGGTGCGGTGGCTGCGACTTCCAGCACGTCGACCCGGCGGTGCAGCGCGGACTGCTCGGCGACGTCGTCCGCGAGCAGCTGCGGCGCCTCGCCGGCATCACCTGGGACGGCGAGGTCGAGGCGGTCCAGCCCGATGCGCTGGACTGGCGCACGCGCGTCCACTTCGCTGTCGATGCGGACGGGCGGCCGGGACTGCGCAAGCACCGCTCGCACGAGATCGTCCCGGTCGACCGTTGCCTCATCGCCCATCCGGACCTGCCGCAGGTGCTGGGACGCACGTGGGACGACGACACCGTCGAGGCGATCGTGTCGTCGACCGGGGACCGGCTGCTCGTCACCGACGCGTCGATCAGCGATGAGGTCGAGGCTGAGGTGGACGGTGTCGTCGCGACCGACGGCACGGTGCGCGGGGGACGCGGAGCGGTGACCGAGCAGGTCAAGGACGCGCGGTTCCGCGTCTCGGGATCGGGGTTCTGGCAGGTGCACCCGCAGGCCGCCTCCACGCTGGTCGATGCCGTCCTGGCCGGGGCCGAGGCCCGACCCGGGGACACCGTCCTGGACCTGTACGCCGGTGTCGGCCTGTTCACCACCTTCCTCGCCAACGAGGTGGGGGAGAGCGGCACGGTGCTGAGCGTCGAGTCCGATCCCGGTGGATCCCGCGACGCCCGGCGCAACCTGCACGACTTCCCCCAGGTCACGCTGGTCGCCGAGACGGTCGAGCGCGCGCTGCGACAGGGCGCGCTCGGTGAGAACGCGGACGTCATCGTGCTCGACCCGCCGCGCACCGGCGCCAAGAAGGCCGTGCAGGGGATCGTCGACCTCGCTCCGCGCCGCATCGTCTACGTGGCGTGCGACCCGGCGGCGCTGGCCCGCGACCTGGCCTCGTTCGCCGCCCGCGGCTACGACCTCGTCGGCCTGCGGGCGTTCGCGCTGTTCCCGATGACGCACCACGTTGAGTGCGTCGCGGTGCTGACGAAGTCGGGCTCTGACCTGCGCTGATGTCTTCTGGCAGTTCCCGGCTGAACCCCGAAACGGCCACCCTTGGGGGTCTGCGGTTTGCCACCGGAGAGGAGTTTGGCGGGCTTCTTCTCGCTCTCGGCGCCTCCACGGCCGCACCAGCGGGCGGGAGCTCAGGAGTAGACATCCTCGTGGGCGGCGCGCAGGGACTTCTTGTCCACCTTGCCCACTCCGGTGCGGGGGAGGCTCGCCACGATCAGGATCTGGTCGGGCAACTGCCACCTGGCGAAGCGCTTGGCCAGGTGGGCGCGCAACTCCTGCTCGTCCGGGTCCTGCCCGGGGGCCGGCACGACCAGGGCCAGCGGCCGTTCCTGCCACTGCGCGTGGGGCGCACCGATGACGGCGGCCTCGTGGACCTGGGGATGCTCGAGGAGGAGGTTCTCCAGGTCGATGGAGGAGATCCACTCACCTCCGCTCTTGATCACGTCCTTGAGGCGGTCGGTGATCTTGAGGTAACCCTCAGGGCTGATCGCCCCGATGTCGCCACTTCGCCAGTAGCCGCGGTGGAACTGGTCGGGGTTCGGGTCCACCTTCCAATAGCTCTCGGTGATCCAGGGCCCGCGTATGCAGACCTCGCCGACACAGGCACCGTCGTGGGGGAGGAACTCCCCGTCCGGGCCGAGGAGGCGCAGATCCACCCCGGCAACGGGCAGCCCTTGGGAACGTTTCAGGTCCCACAGGCCCTCCTCGTCGAGGACGCCGTCCAGGGAAGGCTTGACCCGGTTGCTGGTGACCAACGGAGTGGTCTCGGTGGCTCCGTACCCGTGGATGATCCGGGCACCGGTGAGTTCCTCGTATCCACGCATCAGGCTCAGTGGCGGCTCGGTGCTGCCCGAGATCATCCGGAGCCGGGAGAGATCGGGCGCCTCGTCGAGCGACCGCAGGTGGTCCAGCATGGGGGCGAAGATGGCGGGTGCACCGTTGGTCACCGTCACGTCGAACTGGACCATGGCATCGGCCAGGATGTGGATCTCCTCGGCAGAATATCGACCCGGGAGGACGATGCGGCTGCGGGCCTGAACCCCGACCTGAGGCAGTCCCCAGCACTGGGCGTGGAACATGGGAGTCGTCAGCAACACGGTGTCGCGGTCGGTCACGGACTGGTCCGCGGCCCACATCATGGTGTGCAGGACGATGCCGCGGTGGGAGTAGAAGACGCCCTTCGGTCGGCCGGTGGTCCCGGTCGTATAGCAGGCGCTGTAGGCGGACGTCTCGCTGATCACAGGCCACGCGAAGGTGTCCGCAGACTCGGCCAGCAACGCCTCGTGCTCCACCGGGTCCGGGAGGGTGGTGCTGATCTCGGACAGAGGGCGGTCGCTCATCACCACCCAGCGACGCACCCGTGGGCAGCGCTCGACGAGTTCCTCGGCCTGGCTGAGCAGGCTCTCGTCAACGCAGACCACGGCCGCACCGGAGTGCTCGACGACGTACGCGAGGTCGTCGATGCCCAGGCGGAGGTTCATCTGGAGCATCACGGCACCGGTGCCCGGGATCGCCCAGTACAGCTCGAAGTGGCGCAGGTGGTTCCAGTCGAGGATGCCGACGACGTCTCCCGGACGGACGCCGAGGCCGACCAGGACGTTGGCGGTGCGGTTGATCCGGGCCCAAGTCTCGGCGTACGTGGTCGAGTGCCAGGTCCCGGCTGCGTCACGGTGGGCGATCTCCTGCTCGCCGTGCGTCGTGACGGCCTGCCGGTAGATGTTGGTGGTGTTGAGCTGATAGGAGTCGCCGTGGGTCGAGGGGTGGCCTTGGACGTGCTCTGCCATGAATGCTCCTTCGCAGTCTTCGTGGATCGGGTCAGCGGGCGCCCATGCGCATGGCTGCGTCGAGGCGGATGGTCTCACCGTTGAGCATCGGGTTCTCCACGATGTGCTCGACCAGTGCGGCGAACTCATCTGGACTGCCCGCACGGTTCGGGTGGGGAACCTGGTCGAGGAGCGATGCCTGGACCTCTTCGGGCTGCAGGTCCACCAGTGGTGTCCTGAAGAAGCCCGGCGCGATCGTGTTGACCCGGATCAGATGGCGGGCGAGGTCACGGGCCAATGGGAGTGTCATGCCGGCGATCCCGGCCTTCGAGGCCGAATAGGCGGCCTGGCCGATCTGTCCGTCGAATGCGGCAGCGGAGGCTGTGTTGACCACAACGCCACGTTCTCCGTCCTCTTCCGGTCCGTCGGCCATCGCTTGGGCAGCGAGGCGGAGCACGTTGAAGGTGCCGAGCAGGTTGACGCGGACCACGTGTTCGAAGGAGTCGAGGGGGAACGGCCCACTGCGCCCCACCACACGCCGTGCCAGACCGATGCCGGCACAGTTCACCACGATTCCCAGCGGGCCGAGGGCGACAGCACTGTCCACCGCGACCTGGACGGCCTCGGGGTCGGTCACGTCGCCGGCGACGAACCGGTTGTCCTTGCCGAGCTCCCCGACGAGCTGCTGTCCTGCGGAAGAGGGCAGGTCCAGCACCACCACGGTGGCGCCGGCTGCCTGCAGGCGGACGACTGTGGCGCGGCCCAGGCCAGAGGCGCCGCCCGCGACCAGTGCCACCTTGGAGGAAATCCTCATCTGTCGTGGTTCCCTTCGCCATCATGCGCGCGGACGCTCGTCCACGACGCGGTATCCCTTGCACACGGTCGACGGCACATAACCAAACATAAGGTTGGTTACGAGGATGGCGGCAAGGCTCTGGATGGTTCTGTTCTCACAACTCCGGGCTGCGCCCATCAGCTGCTCGCGTCGCCTTCGTCGGGTGCAGAAGGGGCCACCTCGACGTCGCCGAGGTAGGCACGCTGCACCTCACTGGACGCGGCGACGTCGGCTGCGGTCCCGGAGAGGACGACCCGACCCCGCTCCATGACGTAGGCCCGGTCCGAGAGTGCCAGTGCGCGGTCAACCATTTGCTCGATGAGCAGGATCCCCACGGGGAGGGACTCCCGGATCTTGGCGATCGTCTCGAACAGCTGGGTGGTCAGCGTCGGACTCAGGCCCAGCGAGGGCTCGTCGAGCAGGAGGTAACGCGGCCGGCCGGCGAGTGCCCGGGCCAGGGCGACCTGTTGCTGCTCTCCGCCCGAGAGCAGACCAGCACGCTGGTGCTCACGCTCGCGGATGATCGGGAAGATGTCACCGAGGACCTCGGCCGGGTCCGGGTCCGAGGAGCGCTTGCCCACGGCGGACCGGCCGAGGTTTATGTTCTCGCGCACGGTGAGCCCGGCGAAGAGGCGCCGCCCCTCGGGAACCATGATCAGCCCTCCCTTGGCCCGGGCGTTCGACGACTTCGATCCGATCTCCTCGTCGGCGAGCCGTAATTGTCCAGACCTGAGCGGCAGCAGGCCGGCGAGGGTGCGAGCGAGCGTGCTCTTGCCCGCGCCGTTGGCGCCAACCACGGCGACGACCTCGTCGCGCGACAGAGTCACGTCCACACCGTGCAGGACGTTGACGGAACCGTAGCCACTGACGATGTTGATTGCCTCAAGCATTCCGGCTCCCCTTGCCCTGGATGGTGACGTGTCCGTCCCCGAGGTAGGCGGCAAGAACTCGTTGGTCCTGCTGCAGTCCGGCTGCGTCGCCGTGATAGATCCTGGCGCCGCGCTCCATGCAGGTGACCTCGTCCGCCACGCGGATGACCAGGCTCATGTCGTGCTCCACCAGCAAGATCGCGACGCCCGTGGCGGCGATCGCCTCCAAGGTGGTCCCCAGTTGGTATGTCTCAGACGGGTTGAGCCCGGCTGCCGGCTCGTCGAGGATCAGAATCTTGGGGTCACTTGCCAGGGCGCGGGCCAGCTCGACGGAGCGCTGGAGCCCATAGGGCAGCTCGCCTGCCGGGGTCCCAGCGTGCTCCTCGATCCCGAGGCGCTCGAGGAGCTCCATCGCGCGGTGACGTGCCTCGGCCTCGAGACGACGCACCTTGGGCAACCGCAGCAGGGTGGCGATGAACGACTGCCCGAGCTTCGCGTCGAGTCCGGACATCACGTTGACCAGGGCGCTCTCGCCGTGAAAGAGCTGCGGGGTCTGGAAGGTCCGGGCCACCCCGAGCTGGTAGATCGCGTGTGGGGGGAGGCCGTTGGCGTGCTTGCCGAGGATGTGGGCCGTGGCCCCTGCCTGCAGGGGGTAGACCCCGGTGGTGAGGTTGACCAGGGTCGTCTTCCCGGCACCGTTGGGGCCGACGAGGGCGTGGATGGTGCCTTCGCGCAGGGTCAACTGCATGTCGTCGACGGCCTTGAGGCCGGCGAAGTTGTGGGTCACGTCGCGTAACTGCATCACTTCGTCGTGCTCGTCGAGGTCGATCGCACACGAGGCCTGGCGCTGGGCCGTGGCCCGGACCGTGGCATCGATGTCGAGGGATTCCGCGTCCGGCTGCGCCCCCGCGGGGGTGTTGCGCGTACGGAATCGGCGCCACAGCTTTTGCGCCCCGCCAACGAGGCCGCTTGGCAGGAAGACCAGGGTGAGGATGAGAAGGAGGCCGGTGAGCCCTTCCTCGGACAGGAACCAGGTGTCGCTCAGGTTCTCCTGCTGAAACTCCACGATGCTCTGCATGGCATGGGAGTGTTCGAGCGTCATCAGCACGAACACGCCGACGACCGGACCGTAGAGGCGTCCTGCGCCACCGAGGATCACCATGATGATCAGGTTCAGGCTCAGGGTGAAGGTGAACGACTCGGGCTGGAGGTGTGCCTGGAGCTGGGTCTGCATTGTGCCGGCCACACCGCCGAAGGTCGCGGCCACGGTGAAGACGGCCGTCTTGCGTCCACGGGGATTGATGCCGATGTGCGAGGCGACGATCTCGTTCGTGGCCAGGGCGCGCAAGCTGCGTCCCCAGGCCGATTCGGCCAGGTTGCGGTAGGCGAGGAAGGACAGGACCGCAATCAGGCCGACCAGCAGCATCACCAAGGGGCCGGTGCCGGCGAAGAGAGGTGGCTCGAGCGCGGTGCCGCCGATCTTGATCGGGTCGAGCAGGGAGGTGTCGTGGTTGGAGGTGTTTGGGTAGCCGGCCAAGCGCCCGAAGATCTCCAGTTCGACGAACAGCCTGTGCACCATCACCGCGAACGCGAGAGTGATCATGGCGACCTGCGGACCGGAGAGGCGGGCCGCGGCCAGGGAAAGCACCGCTCCGACGGCTGCAGAGGCAGCGACAGCGAGTATGAGGGCGAGGGGCCAGGGGAGACCTGTCTCGAGTAGTGCCCAAGCGCTGACGTAGGCACCGATGGCCACGAAGGCGCCCTGGCCCAACGAGATGAGGCCGGCATGGCCTGCGAGCAGGTTGAGGCCACACGCGGCGACTAGTGCGACACCGATCGAGCCCATGGATTGGCTTCGGGAGATGGTGAGAGGGTCGCCACCCAGCCCGGGCAGGATGGCGAACGCAGCCAGGGCCAGGGCAACGACCAGCACCAGTGCGTCGCGGCGCAGGAGGTCTCGACGCAGTGCGGTGAGGTTGTCAGACATCAGACCTTCTCCATGACGACGCGGCCCAGCAGGCCCTGGGGGCGGACGGCGAGGACGAGGACGGTGACGACCAACCCGATGACGCCGCCGACGGCGGTGCCGAGCCAGTCCGTGGCGACGACGGTGGACACGCCGTAGGCGAGGCCCCCCACCATGGCCCCCGGGATGCTGTCCAGGCCACCCAGGATGGCCGCAGCGAATCCGGCGACGAGGAGTCCTTGACCGGTTCCGATCGACAACCCGACCTCGGCGCTGTACATGATGCCAGCGGCCGCTGCGATGCTCATCGCGATCGCGTAGGCGCCGAGAGCGACGAGGCCGGGACTCAGGCCCATCAGCGATGCCGTCTCCCGGTCCTCGGCCACTGCACGGAAGATCGTGCCGAGGGTCGTGCGCTGGGTGAACCAGGTGAGGGCGAGGGTCACCCCGATCGCCAAGGCCAGGATCAGCAGGAACTGCGAGCTGACCTTGGTCCCTGCGATCGAGGTGAACCCCTCGACCCCGATCCCGTTCAGGGCCCTGGTCCCCGACCCCTCCGAGTTGCGGAGGAGGTCGAGCATGATGAGCGACAGACCCGCAGTGGTTAGGAACCAGCGGATGTCGTGCGGCCCGGAGTTGAACGGCCGGACGACGATGCGCTCGGTGACCATCCCCAACAGGCCGATCACCAGGACTGCGATGACCACGGCCAACCAGGCCGGGAGATCGAGTGCCACCGCGGCCAAGAAGGCAAAACCACCGGCCGTGATGAATTCACCCAATGCGAAATTGAGTGTCCTGGTGGTCTGGAAGGTCAGGACGAACGCAAGCGCGACCAGTCCGTAAAGTCCGCCGAGTGTGATGCCGACGAGGACGGAGTCCATGGGTGCTCCTCAGGAGATCAGGCCATTGGATGGGCGGGCGCGTGTCAGTCAGCCTTGACGACCGTGCCGGACTCGTCGAACTCATAGGCGATCCAGTCCTCCGGCGTGAACAGCTCGTGGTCCTTCGCGGAGAAGGGCTTGTCGAACTTCTGGCCGAGAATCTCGATGGAGTCGAGGCCCTCGAGCGCATCCCTCACGGCTGCGTAGTCGCTCGAGTCACCGGCCTCTTCGACGGCCGCCGCGTAGGACAGCGTCGATGCATAGAGAGCCCAGACAACTGTGAGGATGAGTGGCTTCTCGCCGTACCTCTCCTCGTATCGCTTCGCCAGTTCAGTCACTTCCGGCGACTCGAAGTCGATCGGCGCAGCGAACACAGTGGTGTCCCACTCGGCAGGCTTGGAGAGCTCGGTGAAAGCCGGGTCAAGGATTGTCGCGGTTGCCACGATCTCGGGGTCGTAACTGACCTGCGCCATGCTCCTCATCATGGTGGCGTGATCGGCCCCGGTGGTGAACCAGACGATGACTGTGTCAATTCCGGCTTTCTTGAGGGTGTTCACCTGGGCGGTCATCGAGGTTGACCCGGGGTCGACGCCCTCGGCGCGGACGAGGTTGAGGCCATTCGCCTTCGCATAGGCGTCCACGGCGTCGTAGCCGGCCTGTCCGAATCCGTCGGTCCCGTAGATCATGCCGACGGTCTTGTCGTCGCCGAAGGCGATGTTGGCCACGGCTTCGATGTTTTGGGAATTGTTGTAGTTGGTGCGGAAGCCCCAGTTCGGCTGCGTGGAGTAGTCGAGCACTCCGTCGGCCGCGGGGGCGCCGGTCATCCACGGGCGTTTGGCCCGCTGAATCACGGGCGCCACCTGGAGAGCGACACCGGAGAGGGAGGGGCCGAAGAGCACATCGACCTGTTCTTGGTTGAGGAGCTCCTGGATGAGGCGCGCGCCGGTTTCCGGCTCGCCCTTGTCGTCACGTTTGACGAGGTCGAAGGTCACTCCGTGGCGCTCCTCGGCTTCATCCTGTGCCAACTCGATTCCTCGTTCGAGCTCGGTCCAGTACTGCGAAGCCGGGTTCGTCTTGGGACCGACGACACCTGCTTTGACGGAGAGCGCACCCTTGCTGCTGCTCTCGGTGGAGCTGCCACATGCGGTTAGTCCACCCGCGAGCAACAAGCCGGTGGTGATTCCCGCGAGGACCCTTTTCTTCGTCACAACGATTCTCCTGCGTCTCGGGTAACCAAACGAACGGTTTGGAATAGAGACATCGAATGGGACAACAGGCGTTGTGTCAAGCATCACAGTGGGCTGTCTTGCAGATCGATGGTGGATTCAGAGTGAACTGCCTCCGTCCACCCTGAGCGTCCGGTCCTGGACCACCGAGGCCGCGCGTGCCGTGACCGGCGCGACCACGGCGATCGCGTAGGCGAATTCGATGGCCCGTGCAACGTGTGGACCTAGATCTGGTCCAACAAACCCCGCCGAGTGCTTCGTCGGCGCCTGGCCGGGCGAACCGACGAGTGGGCCGAGGTCTGCCGCCACCTCGGGCTCAATGTCCGCACCCGCTGTCGCGCCACCATCGTGCCCAGGCCGACGGCCCGCGCAGCGTCAGTTGCCTGACACTCGACGCTCGTGACCTTCCCAGAATGGCTCGCGGAGCACTTTGCGCTGCACCTTGCCCACAGGGCTCTTCGGCAGAGGGGTGGTGCGGAACTGAACTGCGCTGGGCTTCTTGTAAGACCCCAACTGGTCGGCGCACAAGTCGATGATGTCTTGTTCCGACACGGCTGCACCCTCTTCGATCACACACAGTGCGAGCGAGCTCTCGCCCCAGCGCACGTGCGGCACCGAGACCACCGCCACTTCGACCACCGCTGGATGTCCCTGGATCACGTTCTCCAGTTCGGCCGGCCAGATGTTGAAGCCGCCCGAGATGATCATGTCGTCCTTGCGATCGAGGACGTAGAGATAACCGTTCTGATCGAGCTTGCCGATGTCGCCGGTGAGCACGAACTGGTCCTGGGTCATTCGTTCTGCCGTGGCGTCGGGGTTGTTCCAGAAGCCCAACATCTGGCCGTCGCAGCGGATCGCGATCTCGCCCTCGGACCCGATGTCCAGCACGACGGACGAGTTGTCCGGGTCTCGGATCTGCAGGTAGGCGAACGGAAGTGCTCGACCCGCGGAGCGCAGCGGACTCGATCCCTCCACGTCGGAGAACCATTCCTGCGGGCCCATCATGCAGACCGGGAGCGCTTCGGTCTGGCCGTAGCCCTGGTAGAGCGTGGGTCCGAAGATCTCGCGTGCGAGGAGAGCCGTCTTGTCCGTGACCGGCGCCCCTCCGAGCTGGATCACCTTGAGGGCAGCCCAGTCGTGCTCCCGGGCAGCCGGGAGCCGTGTCAGCGCGTTCAACATGGCCGGGACGCAGAACATGTACGAGACGCGCTCAGTTGCCATCACGTCAATGACCGCATCCGGGTCGAACTGGTCGAGAAGGATGTTCACACCGCCCGACAACCACGTCGGCGTGTAGAGGTAGCCGGACCCGTGCGAGATCGGTCCCATGTGCAGGCACGGGTCCCCGGCCTGCATCGGCGGGAAGTTGTAGAACCAGTCGCGGCCTGCGGCGAGCCAGGAACGGTGGGTGTATGCGACGCCCTTCGGCCGCCCGGTAGTGCCTCCGGAATGCCTAATGATGTACGTGTCGTCAGGATCGATGGGGACATCCGGGTCGATGCGGGACTGAGACTTCAGCCACTGCTCGTACGTGTGGTCGCGGACCAACACGTGCTCGAGCTCGGGGAGTTCGTCGCGGATCGCTTCGATGTCGTCGCGGTAGTGCTCCTCGACCACCACGGCCCGACAGCCGGTGTGCTCGAGCATGTACTTGTGGCTCTCGACGGAGTTGCGGGCATAGAGGGGAACGCGGACGAGGCCCGCTGCGCCTGCGCCTGCGAACATGTCCTGCGCACCGATCGAGTTGTCCTCCAGCACACCGACCCGGTCGCCGGGCTGGAGTCCGAGAGCAAGGAGACCGTTGGCCATCCGCAGACCGCGCTCCCAAGCCTCGGCATAGGTCAACCGGACATCGCCGTGCACGATCGCGGGTCGTCGCGAGTTGAACACGGCCGATTGGCGCATCAGTCCTCGAACATCCATCTCAGGCACTCCTCAGTTTGGCGGACAATTGGGACAGGCCTCGCGAAACCATCGTGCGACTTGCCATGCGGGCATCACAACGACATCCCGCCGTCGACGGTCAATATCTGTCCTGTGACGAAGCCGGCGTCCGGCCCGACCAGGAAAGAGACGGCGCCTGCGATGTCCGAGGCGGCGGCAAGGCGTCGCAGCGGAATGCCCCGCAGTGCCGACTTCTGGATGGTCTCGACATCGACGTTGGCGGCGGCCGCGGCCCGGGCGAGGGTTCCATCGATCATGTCGGTGGGGGTCATTCCGGGGGCGACGCAGTTGACGCGGATCTGGTGGCGCGCCAGCTCGAGCGCCTGCTGTTCGGTCAAGCGCTCCACGGCACCCTTCGAGGCGCAGTAGGCTGCGTAGCGCCCGAGGACCCGATGGCCCGCAGTCGACGAGAGGTGGACGATGGACCGCCGCGGGGCGCTGCTCGCGGCCATCGTGGGGACGAGGACCGATGTGAGCCGATGCAGGCTGGTCAGATTGGTCATCACCGTTCGGTCCCACAGGTCGTCCGGGGTCTCGTGGGCCATGTAGGTGTTCGCCTCGCCCGCGCTGCCGTGGTTGTTGACCAGTACCGCCAGCGGTCCCAGTTCGCCGGCCACAGCATTGAGTTGTTCGGCAGTCGCCCGCTCCGTGAGGTCACCGCGGCTTGCCAAGGCGCGGCCACCCTGGGCCTCGATCTCGTCCACCACGGAGGCCGCTCCACGCCAGCCGTTGGCCTGCTCGGCTGGGAGCAGACTTGATCGTTCCCCGGATCGTTCGTGGACGACGACGGCGAACCCGTCACATGCCAGTCGTAGCGCTATGGCTCGCCCGATACCACGCTCTCGCCCGGCGCCCGTGACGACTGCGACACCCACTTCGATATTCATGTCCATGACCGTTCCAAACAGTTGTATGTTTACGGGCGGGAGAGGGATGTTTGAGCGCGACCAGGAGCCGACAGAATGGGCACTTTAGCAAAACTGTAACCAAACGGACAGTGTGTTAATGTCCCGATTTAAGCTTCATTGATACGCAGGCCGCATCTGTCGAGGTTGCTCCATCGTGTGTCCGGTGTCGACTCGAGCCGAAGCGACATCGACTACCGGAAGGCGCTGACAATGACCAATGACTCCGACCGCTGGGTCGTCGAAAGGGATGGCGCCATCTGCATGTTGCGGTTCAACGGTGGTCCGCGACGTACCGTCACGATTGGTGACGCCGCAGATCTGGCAGCGCTTCTTGCGGCGCGGGCGGACCGTGAAGCGCCGCCCGTCCTCATCCTCGTGCTCGATGTCTTGCACGCAGACCTCACCGAGGTCCGTGAGATGGCGAACGGCCGACCAATCAATGATTGGGCTCCGTGGGTCGAGGCGATCAGCGCCATCGAGAACTACCCGAGTGCCGTGATCGTTGCCGTGCCGGTGCAGGCGAGCTGTGGAGGCCTTGAGATGAGCGTGGCAGCTGACATACGCATCGCTGCTCCCGACGCCTTGCTCGGCGTGATGGAGACTCGAATGGGGATCCTCCCTGGAGCCGGTGGAACGCAGCGACTGCCCGAGCTGGTCGGCCGCGGCGACGCCGCACTGCTGGTGCTCAGTGGCGACCTCATCTCCGGGACCGAGGCGCACCGGATGGGCTTGGTGCAGCTCCTCGCCGATGACCCAGTGGATCGTGCCCTTCAGCTCGCCGCGCGGCTCGCCCAGATCGGACCGTCCGTGCTGCGGGCCGCCAAGCGCGCCCTGGCGGGCGGGCGGGCCAGGACCGCCGATGGATTCCGCAACGAAGGCCGGGCATTCCTGTCGCTCGTGGGCTCTGATTCCACGAAGGCGCGCCTCGACGGCTGGCTGAGCGACCAGGAGAACTCCGCGTCCCCGGCGCTGGATCGTGGTCCGCTGCCCTGAGGTGCGCCGGCCCCCGTACTGCCGCGAACAAAACCGGGGCGCTGCTTGGGCGTGGCGTCGTGCTCCCCGCGAGCTGCTCATGGCCCACGCCCCGTCGTTCGCCAAGGTCTACCGACTGGGTGTGAGCGATCAGGACGAGACCGACCAAATCGTTGATGTCGGCGCTGCTGGCCCGCGACTTGTTCGCGTTCGCGGCGCGCGGGTACGACCTCGTCGGCCTGCGGGCGTTCGCGCTGTTCCCGATGACGCACCACGTCGAGTGCGTCGCTGTGCTGACGAAAACCGGCTCTGACCTGCGCTGATGTGAACTGGGCTCTCAGGCGGTGAGTCCCGAGAAAGGGCCTCTTAAAGGCTCACTTTGGGCTCACTTGAGTTCTCGGGCTCGGTTTGTGACGCCTCACTCGCCCTGTCGGGACGGCCTGAGGGCGCGCAGAACGGCCCGTACGCGGCCCCCCGGGAGTCGACCCTTCGCTCGGTCTCGGGGCCGGGACTGGCGACCGTGGGGGTGCGCGTCACCTTGCAGTTCAACATCGCCGGCATGCCCGCACTGTCGATGCACTTCGGCACCAGCCCCGACGGGCTCCCCATCGGTGTACAGATCGCCGCCGTCTGGCACGCCAAGTCCACGCTGCTGCACGTAGCAACTCTGCTCGAGTCCGTCAGTCCGGTCCGCGATCTTCACCCCGAGCTCTGACGGCAGATCCGCCTCCGTGCGGTGCTGACGCGGTTGACAAAGAAAAGCCAGACGGTTAGTTCAATATCATAGGAACGACGACGGCCTACTTGGCCGAACGACCCGACGCCGACCTCACCACGGTGCGGCTCCAATGACGTGAGCTCCGCCGAGATGCACGCCCTGGACGCCGGGGATCCCGGGTGGTCGTAGAGGGAGGGACCACATGCACCCCACCACACTGTTGGGCCGCGCGACCGAAAGCCTGGCGCTGGCCTCCCTGGTGCAGCGGGCATCGGCGGGATCAGGCGGTGCGCTCGTGGTCGAGGGCGCACCAGGGGTGGGGAAGTCTGCGCTGGTCGCCGAAGCGGCGGCGTCGGCTGCGAGGCACGGGATCCGTGTCATCACGGCTCTGGGGGTGGAGTCCGAGGAGGACGTGGCTTTCGCGGGTCTGCACCAGCTGGTCCACCCGCTCCGTGAGCGTATTGACGACCTGCCCGGTCCGCAGCGTGATGCGCTACGGGCAGCCATCGGGCTCAGCGAGGAGGTCGCCCCGGCCTTGCACCTCGTCGGCCTCGCCGCGCTGACGCTGTTGTCGGACGCGGCAACCGAGGAGCCGCTGCTGATGGTCGTCGAGGACGCCCACTGGATGGACCGCGCGAGCCTCGTCGTGGTCGGGTTCGTGGCCCGCAGGGTCGAGTCGGATCCGATCGTGATGATCGTGGTGACCCGGGGCTCGGACCTCCGGCTCGAGTTCGCTGGGCTTCCGGTGCTGCAGGTGGACCCACTGACGGATGGGGTGTCGGCGGAGCTGCTCGACGCCGTGGCGCCTGACCTCGGGCGGCAGGTCCGGATGCGGGTGCTGGAGGAGGCAGCCGGGAACCCGCTCGCGCTGACCGAGCTGCCTCTCGCGCTGAGCTCAGTCGATGGCGCGTCCGCGTTGCCCCTGGGGCCGCTGCCCCTGACGGAGAGGTTGGAGCGCGCTTTCGCGGACAGGATCTCCCGCCTGCCCGCCGGCACCCGGACGGTGCTGCTCCTGGCAGCCCTCAATGGTGACGGGACGACGGACGAGAGTCTGGCAGCGGCGGCACGCATGCTGGAGACGGCGATCGATGTCGAGGCTCTCCCGCAGGCGGTCGATGCCGGCCTGTTGGAGGCCCGCACGATGGGATTCCGGCACCCGCTCATGCGCTCGGCGATGCACGACGCCGCGACTCCCACCCAGCGTCGCAGCGCGCATGCCGCGCTGGCCGCGGAGCTGCGGAACCACCCCGACCGGAGGGCATGGCACGTCGCTGCCGCCACCTCCGGCCGCGACGAGCGGGCGGCCCAGGACCTGGACCTGACTGCCGGCAGGGCGCTGCGACGGGGTGGTTTCGCCGCAGCCCTGGCAGCACTCATGCGCTCGGCGGAGCTGACGGAGGACCCCTCGGCGCTTGCAGACCGGCTGGTGAGGGCTGCGGAGCTCGCTCTGGAGCTGGGTCAGGTCGCCATCGTCGACGACATGCTCGACCGGGCCAGCTCACTCGACCTCACTGCCCGGGACCAGGGCCGGGTCGCCTGGGTGGGCATCATCCGAGGGGGCGTCTGGACTCGGGGAGAAGGGGCCGCAACCGCTGAGCTGGCGGAGATGGCCGTCGAGATCGCGGCCACCGAGGCCGTCCTCGGTCTGCGCATGCTGTGGGGCGCGATCCTGCACTGCATGTACGGGGAGCCCGGGCAGGAAGCGCGGGACCGGGTGGCCGCCGCGGCAGACCGGATGCCGGTGCCGGCCGACCACCCCCTCCTCGTGGCGCTCCGCGCTCTCTGCGCACCGGTCGACCGCGGTCGATCGGCCCTCGAGTCCCTCGCGCGGCAGCAGGAGCGCCTACCCGAGGACCCGGAGTGGGACGGGTACCTGGCAGCGGCGGCAGTGACGATGGGGGCTCCCGTCCTCGGGATGCGCCTGGCGGCGAGGTCGTTGGACGCACTGCGGGCGCAGGGACGGTGCTCAATGCTGAGCGGCGCCCACTTGCTCCGGGCAGCGAGCGCGGTCCATCTCGGTGACGTCCGGACGGGGTATCTCGCCGCCGAGGAGAGCGCGGACTTGAACCGTGAGATCGGTCAAGTCATCGTGGAGACGACCCTGTTCGGGGTCCGTGCGCAGATCGCTGCACTGTGCGGCGACCCGCGGACGGAGGAGCGGGCAGCCGAGGCCGAGCGCGCAGCGATCCCCTTGGGTCTGCGCACTGCGCTGGCCCACGCGCAGATGGCGCGGGGGCAGGAAGCCCTGTGCCAAGGGCGTTACGGCGACGCGTTCGGGCACCTGCACCGCGTCTTCGACCCTGCCGACCCCGCCTTCCACCCCTGGCTGCGTTTCTACGCAGTCTCGGGACTCGCCGAGGCTGGGGTGCGCAGCGACTGGGCCGAGGTGGCGCGGGGCATCGTGGAGGAGCTGACCGCGCTCGGCGAGGTCACGCCTTCGCCCGCCCTGCTCTGCGGTCTGCGCCTGGCACACGCGCTGCTGAGCCCGCCGGAGGAGGCCGAGGCGCTCTATCGGGCAGCCCTTGACAGCGTTCCGGCGGACTGGCCGTTCGAGCGGGCCCGCGCGCATCTCGCCTTCGGCACCTGGCTGCGCCGCGAACGGCGCACATCGGAGTCCCGCGCAGTCCTCGAGGCCGCGCGCGAGGTATTCGACGCGCTGGGGGCGTCGGCCTGGTCGGACCGGGCACGCCAGGAGCTGCGTGCTGGCGGGACATCGTCCCCCCGCCAGGGCGCGACCGTCGTCGACCTGTTGACCTCGACGGAGCTGCGGGTCGCGCATCTCGCCGCGCAAGGGCTGACGAACCGCCAGATCGGCGAGCGGATGTACGTCTCGCCGCGCACCGTCAGCACTCACCTGCAGCGCATGTTCCCCAAGCTCGGCATCGCATCTCGCGGTGAGCTCGCCGCAAGGCTCGCCAGCACGCAGGATCCGCACGCGATGTAGCCACCGGGGGAGGACCCGCAGCAGGGCAGCCTGGAGCAGGTCCTACGCGGTATGCGCGCTGCGAGCGATGACGTACCCGAAAAGACGTCACCTGACGGACGCGCTGGTTCCTGCTGGCTCCCTAGGTTCGTGTCACCCGATCGCGGACGACATGCTGCGATGACCCAGATATGGAGAGAGATCATGAACAACCCCACCATCGTCCTGGTCCATGGCGCGTTCGCCGACGCGGCGAGCTGGAGCCCGGTCACGCGTGCGCTGCTCGACAACGGGCACCGCGTGATCGTCCCCCCGAACCACTTGCGGACGCTGTCAGGCGATGCGGCGAGTGTGCGACGCGTCGTGGAGGCGGTCGATGGCCCCGTCGTGCTTGCCGGCCACTCCTACGGTGGTGCGGTCATCACCGTCGCGGGAGCCGCCGAGAACGTCGTCGGGCTCGTCTACGTCGCTGCCTATGTCCCGGACAAGGGTGAGAGTCCCGCCCACATGGATGCCAGGTACCCGGCCACCGATCTCCGCGATCACCTCGTGACCCTCCCCAATCCGTCCCCTGGCCACGATGAGGGCGTGGACCTGTCGGTTGAGCCGAGCGCGTTCCTCCCGGTGTTTGCAGCGGGCCTCGACCCGCGGACCGCCGAGGTGCTCGCGGTCTCACAGCGCTCGTTCGCCGACGCCGCCTACACCGAGGAGGCGTCAGCCGCGGCGTGGAAGTCCACGCCCAGCTGGGGCATCGTCGCGACTGCCGACAAGACCGTTCAGCCCGATGTCCAGCGGTTCGGCTACGAACGGGCCGGGTTCAAGCAGATCGTCGAGGTCGACGCTCCGCATCTCGCGATGCAGACCAACCCGAAGGACGTCGTGGACCTCCTCGAGGCAGTGGTGAGCGCCGTCGGCCGTCCTGCCTGATCGCCGGCTGCCCGTTGGACAGCCAAACTCGATCGGCCGAAGGAGAGACTCATGCACGTGTTCATCGTCGGCGTCACCGGAGCGGTCGGCTCGCTCCTTGCCCACGAGCTCGTCGCTAGGGGGGACACGGTCTCAGGGCTTGTCCGCCACCCGGCGCAGCGCGACGAGCTCGTCACCTCGGGGGTGACCGCGGGGGTCGGAGACCTGACACTTCTCTCGCCGGGCGACCTCGCACCCATGATCGCGTACGCGGACGCCATCGTCTTCACTGCCGGCGCTGGAGGCGGCGGCACGCAAGCAACGACCGCCATCGATCGCGACGGCGTCGTCAAGCTGATCGACGCCGCGCACCTCACATCCGTCCCTCCCCGCTTCGTCCTGGTCTCCGTCTTTCCGGAGGCATGGCGTGAGCGGAACCTCGGGCCGGGCTTCGACCACTACATCAGGGTCAAGAAGGAAGCGGACGTAGCCCTCACCAAGAGCAAGCTCTCGTGGGTCATCCTTCGACCATCCGCTCTGCAGGATGATCCCGGCCGCGGGACTGTGGCGCTGGGTCCGGCAGAGATCCACGACGAGATCACCCGAGCAGACGTGGCCGCCACCTTGGCCGCGATAGTGCATGAGCCAAGGATCAGCCAGAAGATCCTCGAGGTGACCGCCGGCACCACCCCGATTGACCGGGCCGTTGCGTCCGCCATCTGACTGCGGCAGACCGTCGCGATGACCCGATCCACAACCGATGTACCTCCTCCGCCACTGCTTCGACGAGACCCTCGCACAGCCGTGACCCCACCTCCCAGAAAGCAGAGCCGAGCATGACCTCACCCGAGAACCCCACCGCCAGCATCCCCGACGACGACCCCGCCCGCTCCCTCACGCTCGTCACGCCAGACGACCCAGACACCACGTACCTGTCACTCGCTGGTGACAACTACGCCATGCTGATCGGTGGAGACCAGACCGACGGCCGCTACTGCCTCATCGACATGCGAGTGCCGGATGGCGGAGGGCCACCGCCTCACCGCCACAACTTCGAAGAGATGTTCACCATCCTCGACGGCGAGATCACCTTCACCTTCCGCGGCCAGCAGCACACGGCCGCCGCCGGGTCCACCGTGAACATCCCGGCGAACGCGCCGCACTTCTTCCGCAACGAGTCAGGCGCGCCAGCACGCATGGTCTGCATGTGCACCCCCGCTGGACAGGACGCGTACTTCCTGCGAGTAGGGCACGTCGTGGACGGACCCGACTCCGCACCTCCCGAGCTCTCCCCGGAGGAAGAAGCGCAGGGCCGGCATCTCGCCGTCGAGCTGGCCGCCCAGTACCAGACCGAGATCCTCATCTGAGCCGCCGAGGCCCCGAACTTCACGACCTCGTCCCGGGACAGCGACGGACGTCCATGCCTGGGATTTTGGTCGCCGCGGCGGACCATCGTCGGGACCGCCGACCTGTGCACGCCGAGTAGATCGGCCGCCTCACCCTGCGCCACCCACCCCGTGCCGGTCACGACGGCAGGCTACTGACGCAGGGACCCACCGTCTCGGTGGGGCGCAATGAGGACTACCCCCCGCACCACGTCGAGTGCGTCGCAGTGCTGACGAAAACCGGCTCTGACCTGCGGTGACGTGTTATGGGCCGTCGGGGCCGCACGCCGCCTGTGGCCGACGCCCTGATGCTCGTCTGGAACCTTGCTGATGTCGGGCACGCAGTCGCCGGGAATCCAGTCGAGTCGGCTCGAGAGCGAGCAGACCGGTCAACGGATGCCGGTAGATCAGTAAAAGTGACGTAGGGTTTACTTTCTGCTCTCGATCATGATACCGAGAACTGACGCGGGCCTGCCGCCACGAGACTGCGCATGGCCGGGCGTTCAGGAGGCATAGCATCCGGTTGTCCGCCGTCCCAGACGAGGAGCACGCGATGAACCAGGCCGAGTCGTTGTTCCTTCCTGCGCGCGATCTCGGCGTATGCGTGGGCCGGGCTGTTGGCGAGCAGGATGGACGAGGTGGTGATCATGGGGCTGCAGACGGCCAACATCGCCAGCGCGGCGTACTCGATCCTGACGATGGCAGCCGCGCACGTCATCCGCGAGCACGCCAGTGATGAGTTTGCCGAGCGGGTTTATGCCGCCGACACTCGACGGTCGCTGGTTCGGGACGATGAACCTGTCGGAACCCGATGTCGGGTCGGCGCTCGGCGACGCGAACACGCCGGCCCGCCGTGCGGACGACGGGGCGTGCCGCGTGACGGGCTGCAAGATGTGCATCCTGCAGTCGGGAGATCAGTTGCTGATGGAAATCGACGACGCTCTATGGTGAGGCACTCAGGACGGACGGCATGAGCACGTCACAGGAATCGGGGATGGGCGACATGGGTTCGGATGCTGTGGTGGCCAAAGAGGCGTCCGGCGGTCTTTCGACCCCGCCCACGCCGAAGGGCCGCGACGCCCGGCGGCGGCTGCTGGAGGCCGGCGAACAACTCTTCGGTGAGCAGGGCTACGCCGGGACGCGAGTCTCCGACATCACGGAGGCTGCGAACCTGTCGCCCGGTGCCTTCTACCGGTACTTCAAGGATCGTCACGAGCTGCTGCTCGTCCTGCTGACCGAGATGCTGGACCGGGCGTTCGACTTCGCCCGGGCGCGCTGGGACGACAACCACCCGACCGAGTCGGTACAGCGCACGACCGAGCGTTACTTGGAGTTCTACGACCTGAATCGCGCCATGATGGGCGTGATGGTCGAGATGGCCCAGAATGACGAGGAGGTCCGCAGCGTCTGGCGCCAGTCCCGGACGGCGTTCTACACACGAATCGGGCGCGCCTTGACCCGAGGCGTCACTTCGGGCGCCATCCGGTCCGACATCGATGTCGAGGTGGCGGCCGAGCTGCTGGGGAGCATGACCGAGTTTTACGCCTTCCAGCGCTACGCCCTCGATGGTGACGCCTTGAAGGACGTCCCGCCGGTGGAGGTGGCCACGACGCTGGCCGAGCTGTGGACGCGCGGAGTCGCCAGTAAGTAAAAGTGACGCAGTCTTTACCGTTTGAGTGATGCGGCATACATTGACAATGTTGCGAGGCCGATGTCGGCGTCACTCATATCGGAGGAATGCGCATGCACGAGCCGTCTCCGCACCCGGAAGCTCTCGGCTGCGTGCGGGGGCAGGCATGACCGACATCCGGCCCGACGACGTGGCCGTGCTCTCGCGGCTCATGGACGAGCACGGGTGGACGTCCTTACGGGTGAGCATCGGGACGACGACGGTCGTGCTGGGGGAGGCTCCTGCGCCGGAGACCGCCGCGCCGCCAAGCCCCGCGCGGGCTTCATCGTCCGCCGTCCGACAGGACACCGCCGGCGCGGCCCAAGACGGTGCAGGCAGTGATCCCGCCCGCCCACACGAGGCCTCCACGTCTGCCGGCGTCACCGTCACGGCGCCGAACCTGGGAACGTTCTATCGGGCGCCGGCGCCAGGCGAAGCGTCCTATGTCGAGCTGGGACAACGGGTGGAGGCCGAGGACGAGGTGTGCTTGATCGAGGTCATGAAGCTCTACACACCCGTCCGGGCGGGGGCCGCCGGCGTCGTCGTCGAGGTGCTGGTCGAGGACGGCGCGTTGGTCGAGTACGGCCAGCCGCTGGTCGTCATCGACCCGGACGGATGAACATCCGCCGGCTGCTGGTCGCCAACCGCGGAGAGATCGCGGTTCGGATCATCAGCACGTGCCGCAAGCTTGGCGTGGAGACCGTCCTGGCATCGTCGTCGGCGGATCGGGACTCGCCGGCCGCAAAACTGGCCGACCGCACCGTCGTCATCGGTCCTCCCCAGGCCACCCGTAGCTATCTGGACCATCGGCTGGTGGTCCACGCCGCAGCGGCCACCGGCTGTGACGCTCTGCACCCGGGGTACGGCTTCTTGTCCGAGCGTCCCGACGTCGTCCGGGCGTGCGACGAGGCAGGCATCGTGTTCGTCGGCCCGCGCGCGGAGACGATCGAGAGTCTGGGGGACAAGCTGCGCAGCCGTGAGCTCGCCGATGCGGCGGGTGCCCCCAGGATCAAGGGAAGCGAAGCGCTGACCTCCGTGTTCGATGCGCAGCGATTTGCGATGGACGTCGGCTTCCCGGTGCTGCTCAAGGCGGCCTCAGGCGGGGGTGGACGCGGGATGGCGGTCTGCATGAGCGTCGAGGAGGTGGCCAGCGCATACCCGCGTCTGGTGACCGAGGCCAAGGAGGCGTTCGGCGATGGCACGCTCTTCCTCGAGGCCTTCGTCGAGACGGCGCGTCACGTGGAGGTCCAGGTCATCGGTGACGGAGCCGGCCGGGCCTGGAGCCTGGGGCTGCGCGACTGCTCGGTTCAGCGTCGCTACCAGAAGATGATCGAGGAGGCTCCGGCCACGTTGCTCGACGATGCCGCCTGCGAACAGCTCGCCGCCAGCGCCGTCGCCCTGCTGGCCAGCGTCCGGTACCGCGGTGTGGGCACGGTCGAGTTCCTCTGGGACCCGGCTCGCCAGACGGCATCGTTCATGGAGGTCAACACGCGGATCCAGGTCGAGCACCCCGTCACCGAAGCGGTGACCGGCCTCGACCTCGTCGAGCTGCAGCTGGAGGTCGCGTCCGGGGACGATGTGGCCGCACGACTGCACGAACGGTCCTCGAGTGGGGTGGGGCATGCGATCGAGTTCCGGATCAACGCCGAAGACGCGACACGCGACTTCCGTCCCTCGCCGGGTCGCATCACGGCCTGGGTCCCGCCGGCCGGGGCCTGGATACGGCTCGACTCCGCCGTCGAGAAGGGCAGCTTGGTCACGCCCTACTACGACAGCATGATCGCCAAGCTGATCGTGAGCGGGGTCGACCGCGCGGATGCTGTTCGCCGCAGCATCGAGGCCCTCAGCTCCTTTCGGGTCGAGGGAGTCGCGACCAACCTGCCGCTGCTGCGGGCCATCGCGGGCGACCCCGAATTCGGTGCCAATGCGTTCCACACCCGCTGGCTCGAGTCCGACTTCCTTCCCGGCTTCGCGGCCTGACCCCGACCACGAGAACCAGGAGCACTCATGGCACACATCGAGCTGTTGGACCAGACGCTTCGGGACGGGCCGCAGAGCCTGTGGGGGATGAAGATGCAGGCGGGCATGGCCCTGCCTGCCGCTCCGCACCTCGACCGTTCCGGATTCCATGCGATCGACCTGGTCGGCAGCTCGATGTTCGAGGTGCTGATCCGCTACTGCCAGGAGAATCCTTGGGAAGGGCTGGACCTCCTGCTGGACGCCATGCCGCGGACCCCTGTGCGCGGAGGCATGCGCTCCAACGCGGCGGTTTCGTTCTCCACCAGCCCAGACGCCCTGATGGATGCCTGGATGCGACAGCTCAACGTGCACGGATGCCGGAGCTACTGGATCTACGACCTGCTCTACAACGTCGACAAGATGCACCGGCTCGCCGGGGTCGCCAAGCAGTTCGGTTCGGAGATCGCCGCGACGGTGATGTTCTCGCTGAGCCCACTGCATACCGACGAGTACTTCGCCAAGATCACCGCCGAGCTCGCGGCGAGCGACGACGTCGACACGATTCTGTTCTACGACCCGGCCGGTGTGCTGGACGTTACGAGGCTGCGCACGGTCCTTCCCGGCGTCGTCGCAGCAGCGGCCGGCAAGCCGGTCGAGTTCCACGCGAACAACCTGCTCGGGCTCAGTGGCGCCGCCTATGTCGAGTCGCTGAAGCACGGCGTGTCGATCCTGCACACCGCCAGCCGGCCGATGGCCAATGCCGCGTCGGTGCCGTCCACCGAGATCATGGTGCACAACCTGGAGATCCTCGGCCACACCCACGGCATCGACACATCGCGGCTCGGCCCGGTTCGTGAGCGGTTCGAAGCGGTGGGGGCGGCGGCCGGTCTGCCGGTCAACCAGCACCACGAGTACGACGTGATGTCGCTGGCCCACCAGATCCCTGGCGGGATGATGGGGTCGCTGAAACGCCAGCTCGCCGATCACGGCATGGAGGAGCGGTTGTCCGAGGTGCTGGCCGAGACGGCGCAGGTGCGCCGCGAGCTGGGCTATCCGGTGATGGCGACCCCCTTCAGCCAGCTCGTGGGCACGCAGGCGGTGCTGAACGTCGTGACCGGCACGCGGTACGGCACCGTCCCCGACCAGGTCGTGGAGTACGCAGCCGGCCGATTCGGCACCCCGGTCGGACCGATCGAGCCGGAGACGCTGGATCGCATCACCGGCTCGCCGCGGGCCGCCGCCATCATGGCCGCACAGCCGGAGCAGCCGACCATCGAGGAGCTGCGTGCCTCGCACGGGACCGCCGATGACGATGAGCTGATCCTTCGCGCGCTCGTCCCCGAGTCGGACCTGATCCAGATGAGGAAGGCGGGCCCCGTGAAGCAGGACTATCCCGTCCTGTCCAGCGCTGAGCTGGAGCAGGTGGCGGCGATCGTCCGGGCCGTCGACCGGCCGTACGCGCGGATCACCACGGAAGCGTTCGACCTCGAGCTGGGCCGATGAGAGGAAACTGCCATGCCACAGCACGCCAGCATCGCCGGGATCGCCATGACGGCCTTCGGCATCCACCGCGATGAGACGGTCAAGTCGCTGACCAGGCAGGCGGTGCAGGGGGCGCTCGAGGACGCCGGTGCCGGTCTGGACGACATCGAGATCGCCTTCTTCGGCAACATGGGTCAAGGCGTCCTCGAAGGGCAGCACTCGGTTCCGGGACAGATCGCCCTGCGGGAGATGGGGCTGCAGCGCGCCGGGGTCGTGAACGTCGAGAACGCCTGCGCGACCGGCTCCAGTGCCTTCGCCATGGCCGTGACCCATGTGAACGCAGGGATGGCGGACATCGCCTTGGCGGTGGGCGTGGAGAAGATGAACGTGGGGACCCGGGCGGACTCGCTGCGTGTCTTCGACGGTGCGTACGACGTCTCCCGACCGGCCGAGCTGGAGAAGACGCTGATCGATCTCGGCGGAGTCGGCGCGGACGCGGGCGAAGGTGACCGATCCATCTTCATGGACATCTACGGTGCGATGACCCGCGCCCACATGAGCACGTTCGGCACGACCCAGGCGCAGCTGGCCGTGGTGTCGTCCAAGAACCACGGGCACGCCGTGCACAACTCCAAGGCGCACTTCCGCACCGCGATGACGGTCGATCAGGTGCTGGCGGGCCGGGCGCTGGGGTTCCCGCTCACCGTCCCGATGTGCTCGCCGATCACCGACGGCGCCGCGGCCGCCATCGTCTGCAGTCCTGAGGGACTGGCCCGGCTCACGGGCGCCGATCCTGTGCGGGTGCTGTCCAGCGTCATCGGTTCGGGGGTCGACCGCGCCCTGGACGACTACGAACGGCACATCACGCGGGTGCTGGCCGCACGTGCCTACGAGCTCGCCGGTGTCGGACCCGGCGACGTGGATGTTGCGGAGGTGCACGATGCCACCGCCTTCGGCGAAGTCCTGCAGACCGAGATGCTGGGCCTGTGCGAGCTCGGCGCCGGTGGCCGGCTCGCCGCATCGGGCGACACGACGATCGGCGGACGGATCCCGGTCAATCCATCCGGAGGACTGGAGTCCAAGGGACACCCGCTCGGTGCCACCGGACTCGGCCAGCTCTGCGAGCTGACCGACCAGCTGCGCGGTCGCGCCGGGGCACGGCAGGTCGACGGGGCGAGGATCGCCGTCGCCGAGAACGGCGGCGGTCTCTACCGCGGCGAAGAAGCCACCGCCGTCATCACGATTCTCGGCCGGTGACGTCATGTCGGTCATCTCGTTCTTCGATCGTGGCTGGCGACAGTCACCGGATGCGCCCGCCTACATCATGGGAGGCCGGAGCTGGTCGTACGACGACGTGCACCGGGGGTCGTCCCGGATCGCCCGGGCGATCCTCGGCATGGGGGAGCGCGTCCGGCACGTGGGTGTGCTCTCGGCCAATGATCCAGCCGCGTGGGTCGGCATCCTCGGAGCCTGGCGGGCAGGTGGCGTGTGGGTGCCGTTGAACGTGGCGTATCCGGCGAAGGACACTGCCCATGCGATCAATGGCTTCGATGTCGACCTCGTGTTCTTCCAGGCGTCGTCGGCAGGGCTGGTGGAGGAGATCTCCGCCCTCGTGGAACGACCCGTGCAATGGATCTGCCTGGACGATGACGGCACCGGGAACATCTCGCTGGGCGACTGGTCGGGCCACCTGTCCGACGACCCCTTGCAGGTGGGCTGGGAGCCCGACGACGTCGTGGCGATCATGCCGACGGGCGGCACGACGGGGAAGCCCAAGGGCGTCATGAACACGCACCGCACGCTGGCGGCCTCGATCACCCACATGATGTTGGTGTTCGCCTATCGGGCGGACGAACCGATCATCAATCTGGCCGCTGCCCCCATGACCCATGCCGCCGGACTCCTGACGTTGCCGTGCCTCGCGCGCGGCGGCACGGTCGTGGTCCTTCCGCGGGCGGACGCCGGCCCGGTGCTGACGGCCCTGGAGCAGACCCGGGCCACGGAGGTGTTCCTTCCGCCGACGGCGCTCTATCGCCTGCTCGACCTGCCGCGCCTCGACCAGGCAGATATCGGATCCTTGCGCTACCTGCTCTACGGCGCTGCCCCGATCGCGCTGCCCCGCCTGCGGGAGGCCGTGGAGCGCCTGGGGCCCGTCCTCATGGGGGGCTACGGGCAGATGGAGGCGCCGATGGCGATCTCCTATCTCACGCCACCGGAGCACATGGATGGTGGCAGCGTCGCGGACGATGCGGTGCTCGGGTCCTGTGGCAGGCCGTTGCCCCTCGTCCAGGTGGAGATCCGGGATGACAGCGACCGGCCCGTGCCGACCAACCAGGTCGGTGAGATCTGCGTGCGCGGTGATCTCGTGATGAAGGGCTACTACCGCCGCCCGGACCTGACGGCGGAGACCATCATCGAGGGCTGGCTCCACACCGGGGACATCGGAAGGCTCGACGATCACGGGCGTCTGACCATCAGCGATCGCAAGAAGGACATGATCATCAGCGGCGGCTCCAACGTCTACCCGTCCGAGGTCGAGACCGTGCTGGCCGGGCATCCGGCGGTGCTGGAGTCCGCAGTGGTCGGTGTCCCGGACGATGAATGGGGCGAGCGCGTCGTCGCCTTCGTCGAGCTGCGACCGGGCGTCGATCCGGTCGACGGGCCGGCGCTCGTCGCTTGGGGGCGAGAACGTCTCGGGGGGATCCGTGCGCCGAAGCAGGTGGTGATCGTCGCCGCCCTTCCACGGTCGGCGGCGGGCAAGATCCTCAAGGCCGAGCTTCGTGGGACGCGGAACACCCAACGGGCACTCGCGTGAGCGCCGGGCTCGTGCTGTTCGACTGGGACGGGACGCTCGTCGACACCAGGGCGGCTCTGCTCGAGAGCTGGCACCGCTCCACCGCGGAGGTGATCGGTCGTCGGTTCCCGTCCACGGCCGACGAGCACGCCTGGACCCTGCGGGCCCGCGGCGCCGAGATCTTCGCACGCATCACCGAGAGCCCGTCGCAGGCCGCCCAGTTGTCCGAGGCGTTCGACCGGGCGTACGTCCTGCAGTCAGCGACGGCGTTCGCCGGGGTCGCCGCGGCGCTCGACGACATCGCCTCCGAAGGCGTGCCTCTGGGGCTGGTGACGTCCAAGGCGCGGGGACGTGTCGAGCTGGACATGGAGACGTCGGGCATCGGGCGACGCTTCGATGTCGTCGTCACCGGCGACGACGTCGCGCGGGCCAAGCCCGATCCGGAGGGGGTCCGTACGGCCGTGGCGGCGGCGAGGGCGTCGACCGCGGACGTCGTGCTCGTCGGGGACACCAGTGCCGACCTGCGGGCCGGCCGCGCCGCCGGCGTCCGGGTCGTCCATGCAGGCTGGGGGTACGGAGACGCCAAGGCTCTGGCCCCCCTGGCGGACCGGTGCTGCACCACGCCGCACGAGCTTCTATCCGCCCTGGGAGAGCTCTGGTCGCAGACGGCCGGGATCCGCGAGGTGTGACGACCGCTGCGGCGATCGCTAGAGGATCTCGTGGACGTCGTAGCGCGGGCCCTCAGGGGGGCGTGTCCCGACGCCGATCGCAATGATCGAGTTGAGCCACGCATATCGGCTGTCCCCGGTCTCGAACGTCAGTGACGTGCGGAAGTAGAGACCGTCGTCCCTCTGGCGACGAAAGCCGCGGTAGCTGATGAGGACGTGCGCATCATCGTCCGTGTGCAGCAGGACGCGCACGTCCAGCTCGAGCGTGCCGTCGGGGCGGATCAGGGCCCAGTCGTGACCGCCAACATCGACGAGTCGGCCGTTGACGCGCTCGCCTCGCACCGTCCCCCCGGTGACGGCCACGATCTTGCGCTCGCCTCGCGGGGTGTCGGCCATCATCACGGGATCGGCGAGCGATGCCTGCAGGACGAACAGCGGCCGGCTCCGTATGACATCGGTGGACTGGGTCATCAGACCAGGTCACCTCCGCCGTAGACGGGCAGCACGTGCCCGGTGACCATGGCGGCGGCGGGAGTGGTGAGGAAGCGGGCGGCGCCGACATAGTCCTCCGGCTGCACGGCGCGTCCCGACGGCGACGCGGCTCCGGCCCGTTGGAGGATGCCGACGGAGTCCGGCCCGAATGCGGCGCGGAAGGATGCCGTGTCCTGGGCGGCCGGCGCGAGCGCGTTGACGCGGACACCGCGCGGTGCCAGCTCGACGGCCAGATGACGGACCAGCGACTCAGCGAAGGCCTTCGCGGGACCGACCGAGGCGTATCCGGGAAAGACGCGGCTGCTTCCACGGCTGGTCACGTAGAGAACCGTGCTGCCGCGGTGCAGGCGGGGGAGTGCTGCTCGCGTGAGCCAGACCAGCGACATCGCGTTGACGGACATCGCGTGGCCCCACGACTGGGCCCAGTCGGCGTCGTCCTGCAACAGGGAGGGCGGGCCCACCGTGACGCAGCTGTGCACGACCTGGTCGATGGGCTGGTCGCCGGCCGCATCGACGAGTGCCTCGGCGCCCTGCGGGGTGCCCAGATCCGTCTGGACCAGTCGCACCGCGGCGCCGAGCGACGTGAGCTGCTGCTCGGCGTCATGAGCGGCATCAGCATCGGCGGAGAAGCCGATCACGACCCGCCGGTCGGCGGGAAGCAAGGCCAGGGCGAGCTCCAGTCCGATGCCGCGCGAGCCTCCGGCCACGATCATGGTCATGCGCCGCGCTCAGGGTCCATGCGAGGTCCGATCAGGAAGTGGTGTGGGTCCCACTCGATGAGACTAGATCTGGACCGCCGAATTTGTAAAGGCGGTGTCACATTTGGCGTCTCCCACCTCAGACCTCCGATGAATCGAGCATGCTGCAAGCAAATCGCCCCCGAATCCACACCTGTGGCGACCAGACATCTGATGTACCCCTTGACAGGAGGGCCGCAGGTGTCGGACGTTGTTCAGCACCATCGCCTCTGACCGCCGCTTGGTCGGCCGAGGCCAGCCAGGACGGGGAGATGCACATGAGCAGATTTGACGGTCGAGTCGCGATCATCACCGGAGGTGGCTCCGGGCTGGGTCGGGAGTTCAGCTGCGAACTGGCCAAGGACGGCGCCCGTGTCGTCGTCGCCGACATCTTCCTGGAGGGGGCCGAGGAGACCGTTGCCCTGGTCGAGGCCCAGGGCGGAACGTCCGTGGCCGTCCAGGCCGACGTGTCGCAGTCCGGATCGGTCCAGGCGATGGTCCACAGCGCACTCGACGCATATGGCGCAATCGACATCCTCATCAACAACGCGGGACTGGTGGGGGAGACGTTGCCGGCAGCCGAGGTGTCGGAGGAGTCCTGGGATCGAGTCATGAGCGTCGACATGAAGGGCGTCTTCCTCGGCTCCAAAGCTGTCATCCCGATCATGCTGGAGAAGGGCAGCGGGGTCATCATCAACATCGCGTCGGTCTCAGGCTTCCTGGCCAGCGCGACGGGCATCGAGTACACCGCCGCCAAGCACGGCGTCGTGGGGCTCACCAAGCAGCTGGCGTACGACTACGGGCACCAGGGGATCCGCGCGGTCGGCGTCGCTCCGGGTGTCATCGAGACACCGCTCACCGCGGATTGGACCAAGGAGGGGGGACCGTTCCACGAGCTGACGATCGATGCGCCGGCCGCGCGATACGGGCGTCCCATCGACATCGCGAGGTTCATCTCGTTCCTCGCCAGCGACGAGGCCTCATTCATGCACGGTCACACCTTCCCGGTCGACGGCGGCTCGATCATCCGCTGATCGCCGACGGTGCCCTCAGGCGCCGGGCGTGCCGAGGGTGCGCAAGGCCGTTAGCTGGACCAGCAGCGGACAGTCGGCGACAACGGTGATGCCGGTGTCATGCGCGGCACGAACGCCCTGCTCCGTGGCCAAGATCGCTCCGCGGGCTGACGAGAATCCCTCGAGCGCTGCGGTGATCTGGTCGACATCGATCGGCGTCTCCCGGGCGCTCAGATCCGTCAACAGGAGGTCGAGATCGGCCACCTCGACGCCCTCGACGGGGTGGTCGACGACGTTCAACGGGCTCGATCCAGCGGCCCAGGCGGCGATGCGGCCGAGGATGGGATCGTCCTCCACCCGCGCCTCCACCAGATCGAGGATGGTGTCGTAGACGCGGCCGCTGCGGCCGTCGACCGTCAAGTGTCGCCCGACGAGTGATGCGGCGGTGCCTTTGCCCACACCCACCACGCTCGGCCGTCCGAGGGCACGGGTCACGACGGCTGCGTGAGACGTGGCGCCGCCCAGATCGGTCACGACGGCCTTGGCGGCGATCATGCCGTGCACGTCGTCCGGACTCGTGGTCGGCCGCACCAGGACGACGTTCTCCCCGGCAGCTGAACGCGAGACCGCCTCGTCGGGGTCCAGGACACCGACGCCGGTCGCGACGCCGGGGCAGGCCGGCTCGCCGGCCGCCAGCACGCTGGCAGCCGCGGCAACCGCGGGATCGAGCCGAGGCATCAGGACAGACCTGACCTGCTCGGGGGTCACGCGCGCCAGTCCCTCGTCGTGATCGATCAGTCCTTCGTCGAACAGATCGACGGCGATGCGGACCGCAGCCTCCGGAGATCTCTTCGCCGCTCGGGTCTGCAGGAGGTACAGGGTCCCGGACTCGACGGTGAACTCGATGTCCTGGACCTCGGCGTGCTCCTTCTCGAGCGTGTCGGCCCAGTCGAGCAGCTCGGAGACCGCCTCCGGCAGGTGTTCGCGCATCTGCGCCAGCCCAACCACGGCATGCGTTCCCCCTACGACGTCCTCGCCTTGACCGCCCGGCAGCCACTCGCCGTACGGCTCGGGTGCCCCGCTCAGCGGGTTGCGGGTGAAGAGGACGCCCGTCCCGGACCGGTCATCGAGGTTACCGAACACCATCGCCTGGACGGTGACTGCTGTGCCCCCGTCATCGGGGATGCCCCAGTGGCGCCGGTACGACTTGGCGCGGGTGGACTGCCAGGAGTCGAAGACCGCGCAGATCGCGTCGAACAGCTGCTCGTAGGGATCTGCGGGGATGCTCCGTCCGGTGTCTTCTTGCACCCGCTCGCAGATCTCCGTCGGCGTCGGTCCTGTCACGTACGGATCGAGATCTGCCTTCAGGACGATCTCGCCGAATGCATGACAGAAGCGGGCGCGGGTGTCGCGAGCGTACGCGGGGTCACCGGAGCTGGTGGCCAAGGACTCCTCGATCGCATCGGTCATCCCGAGGTTCAAGATCGTGTCCATCATCCCAGGCATGCTGACGGCGGCCCCTGAGCGCACCGAGACCAGCATGGGGTGGGACGGGTCGCCGAAGCGACGACCGGTGCGCCTCTCGAGATCCTTGATCCCGGAGCGGATCGCTGACTGCACCTCCTCGTCGAGCGAGCGCTCGGCCTCGAGATAGTGACGGCACTCCGGAACCGGGATCACGACGGCCGGCGGCACCCGCAGGCCAAGGCTGAGCATCTGTGCCAGGCTCCAGGCCTTGCCACCGACCAGATCTCGGTCGGGCACCGATGTGCCGTCCAGTGACAGGACCGGTGATCGTGTAGTGCTCATCATCGAGGGCTCATTCCTGTCGCTTCTTCTCCAGGATGCGGAGCAGGTCTTCGTGAAGCTCGTACCAAACGGTGTGATAGCTGTCGATGCGCACGCCGCTCACGTAGTCGTGGGCGCCTCCGAGGACCTGGTCGTATGCCGCTTCGAGGCGGTCGAGGTGTGTCTGGAGGCGCGGGACGATCTCGGCGGCGCGACCAACGACGCGTTCGGCGCGCTCGTGCAAGGCGCCGAGGGCATCGATGATCTTCGCGTCGTAGTCAGGGTTGCTGTGGTCGTTGCTGACCCGTGCGTCCCCGGCCGGCATCGTCTGCCAGTCGGTCATCAGGGCCAGGAGATCGCCGTTCACCTTCTCGAACCGTTCGTACGCGTGCAGGAGATCCCCGTCGGCGCGGAGCCCACCGAACACCGTCTGGTACTTCTCGGTGAGCCATGCTTGTCCTGCGGGGGCGACCATGAACGTTCCGTTCGCGCCAGCCACGTGCCCTGCGGTGACCGCGCGGTCGAGTGCGGCGCTCACGTCGGCCTCGTCCGCCCCCAGCAGCACCGCGACCGAGGCCGGGTTGCCGGCCTTGCGGATGGCCAGCCCGTGGACGGCCAGGAAGTCGAGATCGGTCATTGAACCCTCCCGTACAGACATCGGATCTTTGTATCAGCGAGTGTGGCGCAGATCACTAAGGATCGCATCCTATCGATCTCCGGCCTTCGAAAACAGCCCTTGATGGCCGCGACTCACCTCATCCGTCTCACAAACATCGGATGTCCCCCTTGACAAACCATGCTGGGTGCATGCCACGCTGTGGCAGGCGTCACACCTTCCTGAGCAACCGTCGAAGTTGCTGCGGACGCGCAGGCATTGGCACCTAGTGACGGGGAGATCCACCATGAGAGCTGGCGTCTTTCAGGCCGCACGCACATTCGACATCACGCAGCTCGACGTTCCGGCGGCGGGACGCGACGGGATCGTCGTCCAGGTGGCGGCGTGCGGTATCTGCGGCTCCGATCTGCACTCCTACGTCGAGGGCGTGTTCGTCGAGCCCGGCCAGGTGATGGGCCACGAGTTCAGCGGTCCGATCGTCGAGGTCGGTGCCGATGTCGAGGGCCTGAGCGTCGGTGACCGGGTGACCGCCGTCCCGTTGTCGGTCTGCGGGCGGTGCCCGCGATGCATCGAGGGCATGGGGCACCTGTGCGAGACGGGCTTGTCCCAGAGCATCGCCTATGGACTGCCCGGTGCCTTCGCCGAGTACGTGCGGGTCCCCAAGGCGGTGCTCGGCAAGAACGTGTTCCTCATCCCCGACTCGGTCAGCGATGCGGCCGCGGCGATGGTGGAACCGATGGCGGTCGCTCTGCACGCGGCCAGGTCGGCCGACCCGGACCCGGCCGACACCGCGGTCGTCATCGGCCTCGGCAGCATCGGCCTGAACGCCGTGCAGATGCTCAAGGCCCTCGGTGCCGGCCGCGTCATCGGCATCGACGTCTCGGACAGTCGGCTCGCCCTGGCCGCCCGGCTCGGTGCGGACGTGATCGTCGACGGACGTACCCAGAACGGGCTGGCAGCCGTGCAGGAACTGACCGGCGTGGGAGTCGGGGGAGTCGGGGCCCGGGCCGACATCGTGATCGAGGCATCCGGTATCGGCGCGCTGCTGGCCGAGGCGGTGTCCATGACCCGTGCCGGTGGCCGGTTGCGCATCGCGGCGCTCTACGAGGGCCCGGTGACGCTCGACGCCAACCAAGTGGTTCAGAAGGAGATGAGCGTCCGGGGAACGTTCGCGTACAACGGCGAGTTCCCGACGGTGCTGGAGATGCTGGCCGACGGTCGCGTGACGGCGGAGCCGCTCATCACCCACACGTTCCGGCTCGACGATCTCGACGCAGCCTTCCGAGCCCAGCTCGACAAGAACTCGTCCATCAAGGTTCAGGTCACGCCCTGATCCAGCACCTGGCATTCCCCGACATCAAGGCAGGACTCTAGAAGGAGAGCATCATGGGAAGACTGGACAACAAGATCGCCATCGTCACGGGTGCGAGCACGGGCATCGGTCGCGCGACCTTCGAGCTGTTCGCCCGTGAGGGCGCGACGGTCGTCGGATGTGCGCGGACCCAGAGCAAGCTCGACGAGGCGATGGCTGCCGTCGAGGCGTCTGGCGGCAAGGGGATGGTCGTGGCGGCCGACCTGTCGAGCGACGACGGCGCGGCCAAGCTGGTCGATGCGGCGCTTGCGGCCTATGGGCGCGTGGACGTGCTCGTGAACAACGCCGGCGTCGGTTGGGCCTACGGAGAGGCGAACCCGGGGTCGATGGCCAAGCTGCACGACACGACCCCCGAGAACTGGCGCACCGTGATGAGCATCGATCTGGACTCCTACTATCTGGTCGCCAGGCGGGTCCTCGCCTCGATGCTGGAGAACGAGAGCGGCTCGATCGTCAATGTCGCCAGCATGGGTGGCGTCACGGGCCTGTACGACGGGCACACGTACACTGCGGCCAAGGGCGCCATCATGAACCTCACCCGATCGATGGCCATCAGCTATGCGCGTCAGGGCATCCGGACCAACAACGTGTGTCCCGGGTTCATCGACACGCCGATGATCGCCTCGGTCACCCCCGCCTTCGCCGATCCCGAGGCCGCTATCCAGTTGTCGCCCATCGCCCGCGCCGGACGTCCGGAGGAGGTGGCTGCGGCGAACCTGTTCTTCGCATCGGACGAGTCGTCGTACTGCAACGGCGCCAGCCTCCTGGTCGACGGTGGGACGACTGCCCGCTCGTTCCCGGGCTGAGCGGCAGAGGGCCAGGTGACCAGCTACGCGGGGCCCGAGGGCACGCTCAACTTCCGGGCGGTCGGCGCGTTACCGACGACGGATGGACGCACCGTCATCCCGGGCAAGCTGTTTCGCAGCGACACGCTCCAGTTCCTGTCGGCCGAGGCGGTTCGCCACTTCGTCGAGGATCTGGGCATCCGGACCATCATCGACCTGCGCATGGGGTACGAGCTCAAGCGCGAGGGCAGGGGGCCGCTCGAAGGCACCGCGCTGAGCTACCACCATCTTCCGTTCACGGTGGAGGGCACGAGCTCTGCGGACTCCGCAGCGCCGGTCCTCGATCCGGAGGACCCCATCGTGCCGCACTACCTGGGATACCTCACGACGGTCCCGGAGTCGGTGGCCGGCGTGTTCAACGCGCTCGCGTCGGGAAACGACGCGTTGCCTGCCGTCATCCACTGCTCGGCCGGCAAGGACCGGACCGGGGTCGCCGTGGCGTTGGTCCTCGCGGCGGTCGGCGTCGACGACACGACAATCGCCGCCGAGTACGCCGCCGGGTCGGACCGTGTCTCGGTCGTCATGGAGCGCCTTCGGACGATGCCGAGCTACGGGGACACGGTCGACAGGCTCCCTCCGCTGGCCAACATCACCCCGCCGGAGTACATGCTGCGGTTCCTCGCCGGGGTCCGCGAGCAGCACGGCGGCGTTCGTGAGTTCCTGCTGGCGAACGGCGTGACCGTCGATGGCCTCGCGCATCTGCGGGAGGCGTTGACCCAGCCTTCCTGACGGCGATCTCGCCCGATCGCTAGTCGGCGGTCACCATCAGTGTCCCGGCGTTCGTGCCGTCGAACAGCGCCGGGAAGCTCTCGGGAATGGCGGCGAACCCGGCCCTGACGTCCTCGCGGTGCACGATGGATCCGTTGCGCAGCCAGCTCTGGAGATGGTGCCACCCTTCGGCGAGGTCATCCTCGAAGTGCTCGAGTAGGAAGCCTTGCATCGTGATGCCCCCGTAGATGAGCCGCATCATGTTCTCGGGCCCGGGGATGGGCACGCTGTCGGTGTAACCGGAGATCTGTCCGCACAGGACGATGCGGCCGAACCGCGCCATCGTGTCGACGGCCGCTTGGAGCGTGTCACCACCGACATTGTCGAAGAACACGTCGATGCCTGCGGGGCACGCCTTCTCGAGCTGGTCCCGGAGGTTCCCGGTCTTGTAGTCGATCGCTGCGTCCAGGCCGCATTCCGACACGAGCCATGCGCACTTCGCGGGTCCGCCTGCGATCCCCACGCTCCGTGCGCCCATGATCTTCGCGATCTGCGCTGCCGTTGAGCCGGCCGATCCTCAGCAGGCCGAAGTAGGCCGTGAGGGCATTCATCCCGAGGGGGCCCATCGCCTCGACGTCGGTCACCCCGGGCGGCATGGGCCGCACGTTGCGCTCCCTGGTGTCGACGACCTCATAGTCCTGCCAGGTGCTGATCGCCGACACGCGGGCGCCGACCGGAAACCGCGGATCGGCCGAGGCGATGACCGTGCCGCCGGACGGCGACAGGACCGGGTCGCCGAGAGCGATCGACGGGTAGAAGTTGTTGCCCGGGGCATCCAACCAGTTCCGGATCGTGGGGGCCAGCAGGAAGATGCTGTTCTTGAGCACGACCTGTCCCGGCAGCAGGGCGGGTAGTTCGAACGACGTCTCCGCGCTGACGAAATCCGTGGCTCGTGGGCTGCCGACCGGGCGGTTCGCCAACAGCCATTGACGATTGCGCAGTGAGTCCATCGGGAGGCCTTTCGTTGCGCTGAGGTCGGCACACTAACCCAATACATCGGACCTGCTCAAGGGACGATACCTCCACGAGCAGGGCGGTAGCCCTGTCATCCCAGATGTGCGCGAAGAAAAAGTATCGCCCGCTTCACAAACTCCTTGACAGACATCGGACCTATATCGATGATGAAGGCACGTGATCTGGATCACACCGTATGTCTCGTGCGATGGAGTCCGGGCGCATCTTGTGAAGCAGGCATGGGTCCTCGGGTGCCGAAGGCGATCTCACGGTCCGACCGTGTGACGGCTCAAGCGCCAGTCGACGAACGTGGCGGCACGGCCGATTCGTGCTCCAGGGCACACCAATGGAGGAACTATGTTCAGGAACAGTGCACGTGGCGGGCGGACGAAGCGTTTCTGTCTTCGGCTGGGCGTCATCGCCATCGCGGTGTCGGTGATCGCCGCGTGCAGCGGATCGGACTCCGGCGGGGACTCCAACGACTCGGACGGGCCCAAGCTGAGCGGCGAGCCGGTCAAGGTCATGACAATCACGTCGCTGAACTCGCAGGGCCCCGTCTACCCGATGATCAAGACGACGGCCGAGGCCTACGAGAAGTGGATCAACTCCAACGGCGGCATCAATGGACGCCCGCTCGAGACCGTCATCTGCGATGACCAGGGCCAGGCGACGCAGGCGAGCGCATGTGCACGCAAGGCCGTCGAGGAGAACGTCGTGGCCGCGGTCGGCTCGTACTCCTTCTTCGGCGACGCGATCGTGCCCATCCTGGAGGACGCGGGCATCTCCTGGTTCGGCACCTGCTGTGCGGCGACGCCCCTTGAGTTGACCAGCGACGTGTCGTTCCCGGTGGGCAGCTCCCTCATGTACGCGGTCGGCTTCATCCAACGTGCCCACGAGGACGGGTGCAAGGACATCAACGCCGTCGTCATCGACGGCGCCCAGTCCTACATCGAACCCATGGAGAACGCGATGAAGGCCTATGGCATGGCGTTCAAGCAGGATCCGATCATCCTTCCCCAGACGAGCCAGGACGACGGCCCCTATGTCGCCCGAGCCACGAAGGACAGCGACTGCATCGTCATGGTCGTCTCGGAGTCGTTGTGGAAGCCATGGTTCGCGGCCTACAAGGCGGCCGGAGCCAAGCAGCGGCTCTACGGACCGCAGGGCAACCTGGACGCGGTGTCGATCAAGGGATTCGAGGACGTGGCCGAGGGATCGATCATCGCCGGCTCGTACCCGGACATCGCGGCCGAGCCGTGGGCCGATTTCCGTGAGGCCCTCGACGAGGCAGACGCGCCCGACGACCAGGACTTCAACTCCCTGGGTGGCCTCGGCACATGGGCCGGGTACTCCGGCTTCACGCAGATCGCGAGCAACCTGACCGACCTGAACGCCAAGAGCTTCATGGAGGCGGCCGCGGCAACGACCAATCTCGACCTGAAGGGGATGGTCCCACCGATCGACTTCACGAAGCCGTGGACCGACGGGCTCAAGGGCTATGAGCGCCTCTTCAACCGCAGCGTCTACTTCAGCGAGGTGAAGGACGGAAAGATCGTGCCGCTCACCACCGAACCGGCCAACGTGTCGGACCTGGCACTGGGTATCGCCCCTCAGTGACACCTGCTCGGCCGGCCGGAGGAGTGGTTCATCGTGGAAGAGTTCATTAGGTTCGCGCTGCTGGGGCTCGGGGTCGGTTCGCTGTACGCACTGGCGTCGCAGGGCCTCATCGTCATCTACCGTGGCTCGGGCGTCCTGAACTTCGGGCTCGGCGCCATCGGGATGGTCGCGGCGTACGCGGAGTTCGAGCTGATGACAGAGCGCGGCTGGCCATTCCTTCCTGCCGTCCTCGTCGGTGTGGCCCTCTCGGCCGTCATCGGTCTGCTGTGCCACCTCTTGATCATGAGGCCACTGCGGACGGCCTCGCCCCTGGCCAGGATCGTGGCGACGCTGGGCATCCTGATCACGCTCCAGGCGATCATCGTCCTGCGCTACGGCTCCAATCCGCTGTTCGTCCCGGTGGAGCTGCGGCAACAGGTCTGGACCATCCATGGGGACATCACGATCTCCTCGGACCGAGTCATCGTGGCGTCGACCGCGGTGATTCTCAGCGTCGTCCTGTGGGCCGTCTACCGGTTCACGAAGCTGGGGCTGGCGACCTCGGCCGTCGCGGAGAACCAGCGGGCAGCCAGCTCCCTGGGCCTGTCGCCCGATGTCGTGGCCGGAGCGAACTGGGCGATCGGGTCCGCCCTCGCAGGCCTGGCCGCCATCCTCATCGCGCCGATCGTGACATTGCAGGCCGCCGTCCTCACGAACGTCGTGCTGGCAGCCCTCGCCGCGGCCCTGCTCGCGTCCTTTCGGTCCTTCTCGGTCGCCCTGGTCGGCGGTCTGCTGATCGGTGTCGCGGAGACGCTCACCCAGCGCTACGTCAATGTGAGCGGCATCGGAAAGTCCGTGCCGTTCATCGTGATCGTCCTGGTCGTGGTGCTGCGCGGACAGGCGCTCCCGCTGCGGGACTTCTTCCTACAGCGGCTTCCCGCGATCGGCACCGGCCGGATCAACTGGCCATGGGTGGGGATCGGGACGGCGGTGACGGTGGTCCTGCTCAGCGTCATGTCGGCGCCGTGGCAGAACGCGCTCATCATCAGCCTGTGCGCGACCCTGATCCTGCTGTCGATCGTCGTTGTCACGGGCTACGCCGGGCAGCTGTCGCTGGCGCAGTTCGCCTTCGCCGGGATCGGCGCATTCATCGCCGGTCGCGTCGCGGCGGTCTACGACACACCGTTCTGGCTCGCCGCAGTCATCGGGGTCGTCGCCACGGTCCCGATCGGTGTGCTCTTCGCGCTGCCGGCGGTGCGAACCCGCGGCCTCAACCTGGCTGTGGTGACCTTCGGCATGGGCGCGGCGGTCGAGCTGATCGTGTTCAACAATCCCAAGTACACCGGCGGCATCGAGGGGACCGAGGTGGGGGCCGCGACGCTGTTCGGCTGGGAGATCGACTCCATCGCACACCCGGCTCGGTACGGATTCGTGGTGCTCGCGTGCGTCCTGACGGCCACGTTGGTCGTTGCGAACGTCCGCCGAAGTCGCAGCGGTCGTCGCCTCATCGCAGCGCGCACGAATGAACGAGCCGCGGCGGCGCTCGGGATCAGCGTCCCGGGCGCCAAGCTCTACGCATTCGCGCTGTCCTCGGCGCTCGCGGCTCTGGGCGGGATCCTGCTCGCGTTCATGTTGCCGACGATCCAGTACCAGAACTTCACCAGCCTGGCCTCGCTCAACTACGTCGGTATCGCCACGGTCGGCGGCCTCGGTTACCTCATGGGTCCGATCCTCGCCTCGCCCCTCGTTCCCGGGGCCCTCGGTCAGCAGCTGCTCGACTCGATCTCGTCCGGGACGGGCAAGTACCTCCCCTTGATCACCGGCCTGAGCATCATCGTGCTGGTCCTGGCGAATCAGGACGGCATCGCGAAGGAGAGCGCGAGCCAGATCGCGTGGATCAAACGGAAGCTGGGACTGGGCCGCGCGAAGCGGACCAGGGCCGGCTCGTCCGTGGAGCCACCGGCGGCGCTCACCGTCGACCCAGTGGCGCCCCGCACCCTCCACGTCGATGAGCTGACGGTGACCTACGGAGGCACGACGGCGGTCTGCGAGGTGTCGCTCAGTGTCCGGCCGGGCAGCATCGTCGGCCTCATCGGCCCGAACGGTGCCGGGAAGACCTCGTTCATCGACGCCGTCACCGGGTTCACCAAGGCCTCGTCGGGCCGCCTACGACTCGACGACGTCGACATCTCAGGCTGGTCAGCCGTGCGCCGGGCGCGAGCGGGCATGGGCAGGTCGTTCCAGTCGCTGGAGCTCTTCGAGGACTCGACCGTCATGGAGAACCTGAGGACGGCATCCGACCCGCGTGACCGCTTCTCCTACTTCAGGGACCTGTTCGCCCCGGTCAACCCCCCATTGCCGGCCGCCGCGCTGGTGGCGACGCGCGAGTTCGGCTTCTCGGACAAGACCGACCGGTACGTCGCCTCATTGTCCTACGCAGATCGCCGGCTGCTGGCCATCGCTCGCGCCGTGGCGAGCGAGCCCAGCGTCCTGATGCTGGACGAGCCGGCGGCAGGGCTCGGCCAGGTCGAGAGTGCAGAGCTGGCCAGTCTGGTCCGCAGGCTCGCGGACGAGTGGGGGATGGGCATCCTGCTCGTCGAGCACGACATGGACTTCGTGATGTCGGTCTGCGACGAGATCGTCGTGCTCGACTTCGGACAGAAGATCAGCGAGGGAAGACCGGAGACGGTCCGTCATGACGCCGCCGTCATCGCTGCCTACCTCGGCTCGAGCGAACCGGACGATGAACCGGTCGATGAACAGTTCGCCCGGCGACCTGTCGTCGCCGACGCGACGAGGGATGCACGATGAGCGGCGTCCTGGAGGTCAATGGCCTGAGCGCTGGCTACTTCGGTCAGCGTGTGATCCACGAGGTCGACCTCGCGGTCCAGGCCGGCGAGGTCGTCTGCCTGCTCGGCAGCAACGGCGTCGGCAAGACCACGACGCTTCTCGCGCTGAGCGGAGAGCTCAAGCCGATGAGCGGGACGGTGTCGTTCGCCGGCCTGGGCCCCAGGTCGCCCCTGCACCGCCGCGCGCGCCGAGGGCTCTCCTATGTCACGGAGGAACGCTCCGTGTTCAAGGCCATGACCGCTCGCGAGAACCTGCGGTGCGCCGGTGTCTCGGTCGACGAGGTGACCGCGCTCTTTCCGGAGCTGGAGAAGTGCATCGACACCAAGGGCGGGCTGCTGTCCGGCGGGGAGCAGCAGATGCTGACCCTGGGGCGTGCGCTGGCGCGTCGTCCGAAGCTGCTGCTCGCGGACGAGCTCTCGCTCGGTCTGGCACCGCTGGTCGTGGACCGGTTGCTGACAGCAGTCAGGACGGCTGCGAAGGAGTCCGGGACCGGCGCACTGATCGTCGAGCAGCACGTGCGCAAGGCGCTGAAGCACGCCGATCGCGTCTACCTGATGCGACGAGGCCGGATCGAGCTCGCCCTGACCGCTGCAGAGGCGCGATCCCGGATCGACGAGATAGAGCGCTCGTACCTGTCGAGCGCCGTGCTGGCAGAGGACCGCGCACCCGAGTGAGAGGAAGAACCATGGGATATGTGAAGACTGCAGAGGAGATTGAGAGGATCCAGGTCGCGCAGAGCGAACCGCGGTTCGTCGACGCGGAGATGCTGTCCGTCGACTTCTTGAGCGACCCGGCGGCGATCGAGCGTCTGCTTCCCCCGCCGTTGGCACCGGGGGACACGCCCCGCGTCACCGCGATGGTGGGACGCTGGCGCAGCAACTGCGTTGCCGACTTCGATGGCGGCGCCATCTATGTCTCGGCCACGTTCGGCGACCTCGCAGGCGACTACGTTCTCGCGATGTGGATGGACGATGACCAACCGATGATCTACGGTCGCGAGATGTTCGGGGAGCCCAAGAAGCTGGCGCGCAGCCAGCTGTACCGGTCCGGGGACCATTTCTCGGCCACGATCACCCGACACGGGGTGGATCTGCTGGCGCTCGAGGCCGACCTCGACATCGATCACGGGCCGGGCCGGGCCGCCGGGATCAACTTCAACTTCAAGTCGCGTCCGGCGACCGATGGCATCGGGTTGGAGGAGGACGCGATCTTGACGGTCGCCGAGTTCAACAACGTGCTCCGCGTCTCCAGGAGCGGCAGTGGGACGGTGGCGCTCACCGGGACCGTCCACGACCCGCTCGACGAGCTACCCGTGGTCGAGGTGATCGGCGCCCGCTTCATCGAGGGTGACCTGCACGCCTCCGCACGGTCGGTCGCGACCGTACCGATGGCTGACTTCCTGCCCTATGCCCTCGGCCGCGTGGACGACTGGAGCCTGCTGAACACGGAAGGGTCGCCGCGGATCCTCACCTCGTGAACGCGAGGTCATGACCAGATGTCGTCGTCCAGGTAGTCGTGCACGACCACACCGTGCTGGAGGTCGAAGTCGTAGCGACCGAACCACCCGCCGGTCACCCGCTGGGGAGCCAGCAGGTGCCACGGATCGACAGCGGAGACGGAGTCCATCGTGAGCGAGGCCCTGCCCTCCCACAGCTGCGCGGTCCCGTCGGCCGAGGTGTGAACCGTGGCGTCGACGTCCAGACGGACGAGCTCAGCGACGCTGGGTGGGTGGCCCGCCTCGGTGTGCGGGATGAAACGGGTCGAGAGCACCGGCAGGTTCTCGTGGTCGGCAGGGTCCGACAGCCGTTCCGGGTGCAGCGACGCGGTCATGATGCGTCGGGTCTCGGGACGCTCCACCGTGAAGTGCAGCTGCTCGCCGTAGGGCTTGGCCGGCTCGCCCCAGCTGTGCTCCATGCGGGCGAGCTTCTTTGCGTAGCCCCACAGCTCCCTGCCCGCTTCCAGGGGAATCTCGTTGTCGCAGAAGATGAATGGCTGGTAGAGGTACGTCTGGCCCTCGAAGTCGGCACGGATCATCACATAGGCCTCGTGGTACGGGCCGAATGTGGAGAACGGCACCCAGCGGGCCCACGCGATGCACGTCGGCACCTCATCGCTCGCCGTCACGCCGGGTGGCAGGAGCTGCTCGACGGCGTCGGCGCTGGCCTCGTAGGAGATGAACATGTCCTCGACACCGCGGTAGAGGTAGGGAGGCGGCGGATAGGCGTAGCCGCCGCCGATCGGCATCGAGAACGTCGAGCGAAATGTCGAGTGGTCCATGGGTGCGCCTTCTTCTTCGGGATGCGTGGATGGGTCAGGAGGTGCGCTCGAGGAGGGTCGCGTTGGCCATGCCGCCGGACTCGCACATCGTCCACAGCCCGTAGCGACCGGACGTCTCGTCCAGGTGGCCCAGAAGGTTGGCCAGCAGCCGACCGCCAGACGCCCCGACGGGGTGGCCGAACGCGATCGCCCCGCCCCATGGGTTGACGCGTGCGTCCTCCACACCGAGCTCGGCCTGCCAGGCCAGGACGACGCTCGCGAAGGCCTCGTTGACCTCGAAGACGTCGATCTCGGCTGCATCGAGTCCGGCGCGGGCGAGCAGCCGCCGGGTTGCCGGGATGACGCCGGTCAGCATCATGATCGGGTCGTCGCCGACGATGCTGTGTCCGACGATGCGGGCGCGCGATCGCAGACGGGTGCGGTCGAACACGTCCTCGGCGACGACCAGCGCGGCGGCCGCACCGTCGGTGATCTGTGAGGAGTTGCCAGCCGTCACGACCCACTGGATCGCGGGGAAACGCTCGGCCATGATGTCGGTGCGAAATGGGGCACGCAGGCCGGAGAGGCGTTCGAAGGTGCTCTCGTCCCTGATTCCCTCGTCGACCGCCACGACGTGATCACCGAGGTCGTACGGGACGATGTGGGCGTCCAGCAGACCGGTGTCCCGCGCGTGTGCGGCGCGGTGGTGGGACTGCAGGGCGAAGCGGTCAAGATCGCCACGGTCGAGTTCCCACCGCGAGGCGATCAGCTCGGCGGATATCCCCTGACCGACCAGGCCCTCGGGATATCGTGCCCGGAACCGGGTGCCGAGCTCGTCGCGGTCCAGACGATTCATGCGCATCGGGATCCGGCTCATCATCTCGACGCCGCCGACCACGACGACGTCATGCGTCCCCGCCGCGACCGCGTGTGAGGCATCGGTCAGGGCCTGCTGGAACGAACCGCACTTGCGGTCCAACGTCATGCCGGGAACCGACTCGGGCCAGCCTGCCGCGAGTGTCGCGTGCCGCGCGATGTTGCCGGACTGCTCTGCGACCTGCTGGACGCATCCCACGACAACGTCGTCGATGGTCGACGGATCCAGACCGGTGCGCTCCTGGAGTGCCTGGAAGGTGTGCGCCAACAGGTCGACGGGATGGGCCGCGGACAGCGCGCCACCCTCACGGCCGCGACCGAAGGGTGTGCGGAGGATGTCGACGACGTGCACGGGTCGCCCGAGGATCGCGCTCATGCCGACGGAGCGGCGCGGCGCTCGACCTCGACGTCACGGACGGTCCTGCGCAGGATCTTGCCGGCCGGGCTCTTGGGCAGGTCGTCCCAGATCTCGAGCGACCGTGGGCGGGCATAGCGCGGCAGGCGTTGTCTGGCATGCTCCAGCAGCTCGTCGACCTCGGCGGCTGATCGCAGGGCGACCACCGCATGGATCAGCTCGCCCCAGGTGTCGTCGGGAACTCCCACGACCGCGGCCTCCCGGACTGCCGGGTGCGAGGTCAGGGCATCCTCGACCTCGCGCGGATAGACGTTCGAACCGCCGGAGATGATCAGGTCGTTCTTGCGATCGACGAGGAACAGAAAGCCCTCGTCGTCCACATAGCCCAGGTCGCCGGTGTGCAGCCAGCCGTCCCTGATGGTCTCCGCGGTCAGCTCCGGCCGTTTCCAGTACTCCTTCATGAGGTGCTGACCCCGGGTCACCACCTCCCCGATCTCGCCGGCGGCGAGCGGATTGTCGTCCTCATCCATGACGGCGACGTCGACGAGGGTGTAGGGCCGCCCGGCCGACCCGACTCGATCGTGCTCGTGCGGCTGCAGGACCGAGATCGTCATCGGAGCCTCGCTCTGGCCATAGGTCTGCGCGAGGACCTGGCCGAATGTCTCCTCCGCCTCGGCGGCGACGCTGGGGGAGATGGGCGATGCACCCCAGCAGAGCCGGCGGAGGGCAGTCGCGTCGACATCGGTGACATTGGGCTCGTCGAGTGCGAGCGCGAGCATCGTGGGGACGAGGAACGTGTAGGCCGCCTGGGTCCGCTCGAGCTCCTCGAGCCACGTCGAGGCGTCGAACTTGGTCATGATGCGATTGCGGGCGCCACGCACCAGGGTCGGCAGGAAGAACGCGCCGCTGGCATGGATGATCGGGGCCGCGTGCAACATCGTGTCGCCCGGTCGCAGATCGGGCATCAGGTCGATCAGGAAGTTCGCGAGCTCCGCGTGCTCGCCGCGCATCGTGAGACACACGGCCTTCGGTACACCGGTGGTTCCCCCGGTGTACCCCAGCCGGTAGGGCGCCTCGGGATGGCGGAGCTCCGAGCAGGGTGCGCTCGCACCTGTCCATGCCGTCCGGTCGATCCATTCCGCGTCGCCGACGTGGACCAGCGCGGGCGCATCGGTTGGCACGGGTCCGTCATGGACCAGGCCACGGCAGTCGGCGTCCTCGAGCTTGAAGGTCATGGTCTCGGCCGTGTCCTTCTCGTTGAGCGGCACCCGCACGAGTCCGGCCTTCGCCAGCGCGTAGTAGACCACCAGGCCCTCGATCCCGTTGGGCATCATGACGCCGACCCGGTCGCCCGGGTCCAGCCCGTTGGCGAGCAGGGAGCTGCCGATGCGGTCGGTCGCGGCGTCGAACTCCGCGAACGTCAGCGTCCGCCCGTCGCAGTCCAGGGCGTGTGCGTCGCCGAATCGGCGAGCGCTGGCGCGGACCAGGGATCCGATGTCCATCAGGCGTCCTTTCCTGCTCGACGCAGACTGAGGTCCAGCTCGCCGTCGCGGTATCTGATGCAGGGGGCGGAATCGTCACGCATCAGGGTGCGGATCATCTCCGCGGTGGGGCTGCTCCCGGCCGACAGATCGGTCGGGGGCAGGCCGGCGGCCAACATCGCGTCGACGTCGGGGCCGGGCATCAGGAAGCGCAGGAGCAGCTCCTCGTCCGAGATGGTGGCCCCGAGCTGGCTGCGGATCTCCTTCAGGCTCGGCTGGGGCTGTTCCCAGCTCAGGAACTCCTGGCCCCGCGTGCTCCCGAACGCCCGGTCCATGACCTCCGGCGCAACCGTGCCCGGGATCGGACCCATGTGTCCGGCCAGGTACATCAGGTTCTCGTCGGGGAAGACGGTGTACCGCTCGCCGTTGACGACGTTCAGCAGTGCCTGGATCCCGACGAGCTGGGAGAACGGCGTCGCCATGACCGGATATCCCATCTCCTCGCGCACGATCGTGATCTCCTCGAGCAGCTCGTCGTAGCGGGACTCCATGCCGTACGTCTTGAGCTGGTTGATCAGCGTGCCCGTCATGCCACCGGGGAGCTGGTGCAGTGTGTGGAGCACGTTGTACTCGCGGGGAGCCCCGATCGGATGCGCCTCGGCGCGGGCGATGGCCGCGAAGTGGTCCCCGATGGCCCCCAGGCCGGCGGTGTCGATCGCCACGTCGTGGCCGAGCCACCGGGCGTTGGCCACGCTGGTCTCGATCGACGGCATGGACGGACCATTCGCCAGGGGTCCCACTGCTGTGTGCAGGATGGTGACGCCGTGCTGCACGGCGGTCACGTAGTTGATGGTCCCGGCACCGACGGTGTTGTGGAAGTGCGCCTCGAGCGGCACGCCTCCCGCGGCCTCGACCATCGCGGGAATCCAGGTCTGGGCGCGCTGCGGGGAGAGGACGCCCGCCTCGTCACCCAAGATGATGCTGTCGACACCCCAGCTCGCCATCTCCCGCACCACGCCGGCGAAGAACTCGTCGGTGTGCACGGGGGACTCGCCGAACTGGACCTGTGGGGAGACCTTCATGCCGTTGGAACGGGCGACATCGGTCGTCCACTTCATCTGCCCGAGGTTGAACAGGCAGTCGAAGATCCAGAAGCTGCCGATGCCGTGCTTGGCCAGCGTCGCGTTCCACAGCTCGAGCATGGAGTTCGGCGTCAGGCCCATCCCGACGATGGCATTGGACCGCGCGCCGGCACGCAATGTCGAGTGGGGCATGGCCGCGTGCACCCGGTCGAGGCCGATCCATGGATTCTCCTGGCAGTGCCGGACCATGACCTCCATGGCCGAGGACCCGGTGTAGTCGACGATCCGGTAGCCGACCCGGTCGATGTCGGCTGCCACGGGGAGCGCGTGTCCCGAGCGCATGCGCATGCCCCACAGGCTCTGGTGCCCGTCGCGCAGTGTCTGGTCGACGAACTCGATGGTGGCCATGGGGTGCTCCTCTAGACAGGGCTGGCGAGGTAGGACTCCTCGATCCAGCGGGTGCTGTGCCGCTGGCCGACGAAGTCGGGATGGCTGATGAGCGCCATCAGGAAGTCGCGGTTGGTCACGACCCCCTCGATGACCAGGTGGTCGAGCGCACGGGTCATGCGGGCGATGGCTTGTGCCCGGTCGACGCCGTGCGTGATGACCTTGGCGATCATGGAGTCGTAGTACGGCGGGATCGTGTACCCCCCGTAGACGTGCGAGTCGACACGGACGCCGCCGCCCTGGGGAGGGATCCAGCGCGTCACCGTTCCCGGGGCGGGAAGGAAGTCCAGGTCCGGGTTCTCGGCGTTGATGCGGCACTCGATGGCGTGACCGCAAATCACCACATCGTCCTGGGTGAATGACAACGCGAGTCCTCCCGCCACACGGAGCTGTTCTCGCACGATGTCGATCCCGGTGACCAGCTCCGTCACGGGGTGCTCCACCTGGACGCGGGTGTTGATCTCCAGGAAGGACGCATCTCCGGTGTCGGCGTCGACGATGAACTCCACCGTCGCTGCCCCCACGTAGTCGAGGGCGCGGGTCAACGCAAGGGCGGCGTTGTGCAGGCTGTCGCGCACGTCGTCGCCCAGCTCGTGGGCAGGCGACTCCTCGACGATCTTCTGGAATCGGCGTTGCATCGAGCAGTCGCGCTCTCCCAGGTGGACGATGTTCCCGAAGCAGTCGCCAAGGATCTGGACCTCCACATGTCGAGCGCGTCGGATGTACCGCTCGACATAGAGGCGACCATCGCCGAACGCCTGGAGGGCCTCATGGCTGGCCGCGGCGAAGGAACCCTCCAGGTGGTCGCTGGTCTCAACCAGCACCATGCCTCGCCCGCCACCGCCGGCCGCGGCCTTCAGCAGGACCGGATAGCCGACCTCCTCGGCGATCGCCCGTGCCTGCCGGGCATCGTCGAGCGCATCGCTTCCTGAGCCGACGGGCACGCCGTTGTCCCGGGCCAGGGCCCGAGCGAGGATCTTGTCGCCACCGCGGCGGATGGTGTCCGCGTCGGGGCCGACGAATGTGATGTCGTTGTCGGCGCAGGCCTGCGCCAGCTCGGGCCTTTCGGCCAGGAAGCCGTAGCCGGGGTGCAGGCCGTCACATCCGGTGCCCACGGCTGCCGCCATGACGCGGTCGACGTCGAGATAGCTCTGGGTCGATGGCGCCGGCCCGATGCAGACGACACGATCGGCCAGATACGCGCCCGCTGTCTCGCGGTCGGCCTCGGAGACGACCAGCACCGATTCGATGCCCTCGTCGAGGCACGCGCGGATGATGCGAACAGCGATCTCACCGCGGTTGGCGACGAGCACGCGACGTAGGCCGGGCACTGGTCAGTCCTCGGCGATGATGACGAGGGTGTCCCCGTGCTCGACCATGGCGCCGTTCTCCACTGGTTTGGCGACGACGACACCGGCGACACCGGCCTTGACGTGACTCATCAGCTTCATGACCTCGACGATGCACACCGTGTCGTCTGGTCGGACCGACTGCCCGACCTCGACGAACGGGGGAGCGCCCGGTTGGGGTGAGGCCCAGAACAAGCCCACGGTGGGCGCCAGAACCCTGACGCCGTCGGGGGCGGACGTCGGACTGTCTGGCGCCGCGGGGGGCACGGGAGCGGGCGTCCCAGGCCCGGCCACCGCCGAGGGGGCAGCAGCGACGGCGGGCGGATCGGCTGGATGCGCGGACTCCGGCACGAACGACGTGCCCCCGCTGCGGCTGAGCTCGAGGTGGGTGCCGTCATGCTGGAGAGAGAGGTCCGACCAGTCGGACGCGTCGAACGCAGCCATGATCGCTCTGATGTCGTCAGGTGTCAGCGACATGGTGGGGTCCTCGTCACGGCTAGGATGTTGGATGGGCGTCCAAACATCAGATGTTTGAGGCCACAGTATCCCGTGACGTGCATCACCACAATGGTGGTTTTCCCGCGACAGATCCCCGCCTGACGAGATGAGAGTCCATGAGTGTCACTGACGCAGCCATCGAGAAGATCCGAGAGCTCATCATCACCGGGGAGCTCTCTCCGGGGGACCGCCTGGCTCCCGAGCAGGATCTCGCGGCGATGCTCGGCATATCCAGGAGCTCGCTGCGTGAGGCCGTGAAGGCGCTGAGCCAGGCCAAGGTCCTCGACGTGCGTCGTGGCGACGGCACCTACATCACCAGCTTGTCGCCCAACTTGCTGCTCTCCGGGCTGTCATTCGCCGTCGACCTGGTCCGCGACCAGACGCTGCACGAGGTGTTCGAGGTGCGGCGACTGCTCGAGCCGGCTGCGACGGCCCTCGCCGCCACACGGGTGACGGATGCGCAGATCGAAGGGCTGAGGCGAAGCCTCGAGCTCATGCGCGCCACCGACGATCCCGAGGAGATGGTGCATCGTGATGTCGAGTTCCATGCCCAAGTGGTGGCCGCGTCCGGCAATGAGACGCTCTGCTCGATCGTCGCGGCGATCTCGGCTCGCGCGTTACGCGCTCGCATCTGGCGCGCTTCGATCGCCGGCGTGAAGTCCCTGACGCTGGTCCAGCACGCGGCCATCGTCGACGCGCTCGAGGAGCGGGACGCGGCGCTGGCCAGCTCGGCGGCCACACTGCACCTCTCGGCTTCGCAGAAGTGGTTCCGCGAGCTGGAGCATCCGGAGACCGTGGCTGCTGCCGAGTCCGACGGGGGACTCGCTCCGTCATACATCGGATGACTTGCCGGCGCGTACTGGAAACTGTGGTCGCCAAGTAAGCGATCCCCAACCCTTCCCATGGTGACCCAGGTCACGTTAGATTGACCGCACGGTTTCGGATCCGAGCGTTTTTCACGCCTGATCGGGGCGCGAAGTCCCGCGCATCGGGTCCAGCCCGGGGCTGTTGGACTCGGCGATGATCGCGAGTGTGGCCGCCAATTGATCTGATGTCTGCGGCCACTGATCTGGTCGATCGTTTCTGGGAGGCTCAATGTCACAGCCACAAGTACTCGACGACAAATGGGGCAAGAAGGCCATGACCCCGACGGTGGAGCACTTCCACCGCGCCGTCCGGGAAGTCGTCGCCGAGCGGTTCGCCGCCTCGGGCAGGGCCTGGGAGGACTTCGTCCACGACCTGGCCTGCGAGATCACCGCCGAGGACCTCCAGGCTGTCGAGAAGAGCCTGCTGGACACCGGTTACACCTTCGAGACCTCCGCGCACGTGTCCCTTGCGGAGAGCCCGGAGAAGTACAAGCCGTTGGCGGTCGTGTCGGACTCGGGCAACCAGGTGACCGATGATGAGGGGCGAAAGGTCGTCGGTACCGGCGACAACGTGTTCTCCGCCCCCGATCTGACCGGCACGGCGCGGTTCGTCGGCACGGTCGACGTGGTCATGGAGATGCTGCTCGGCGGGGTGCCGCCAGACACCATCGCGATCATCGATGACTCGGGCGGAACGCTGACCGCGCCGATCCTGGAAGGGTTCGCGGGCGTCATCTGCATGGGCGGCACGGTCCGCTCCCACCTGGGCATCCTGACGCGGGAGTACAACATCCCGTGCCTGATGGCCGCTGAACTGGACGGCCTCGCCGACGGGGACAAGATCCACGTCCAGTACTCGAAGCCGGCCACTGATGCCTACGCCGAGCGCGACGAGAGCGCCCGTGTCCGAATCTCGAAGATCTCCTGAGGGGGAGCAGCACATGCCCACGAACCTGACGTACACACAGCTGCTTGAGGACAACGCCTGGCTGCGCAAGTCCGGCGACAGCTTCTACTTCCAGTGCACGACGCGCACGGTGCAGGAGTCGAAGCTGTTCCCCGTCAACCCGTACATCGCGTTGTCCTACTACAACGCGTGGTACCGGTGGCCCGAGCTGGTCCGCAAGATCTCGGCCTCCATGAGCCCTGAGGAGGTCGGGGACCGGGCCCGGGAGGTCTCGTCCTACGTCAACGCCATCTCGTTGAGCACGATCCCGAACTTCTTCCTCGGTGGCCGACAGTTCCTGATCGACATGGGGATGATCAATCCGACCGACTCGCTGGACGACATCCACGAGGTTCTCGACTTCAGCCGCCGGGCGAACCTGGCGTATCACCGCCAGACGGGGCACGTCCTGAACAGCGACAACAGCAATCGCGCGCAGATCCTGCCCGAGCGTGCGCTCCAGGTGTTCGAGGCGGATGCGATCGGGTGCGTGCCGGGAGATCGGCTGCACTCCGCTGTCGCCGGTTTCCTGGCCACCGCGTCGCAGTACGCATTCTTGAAGAACTGCGAGTGCCGGCTCGGCATCCACAACAGCGGGCCCTATCAGGTCGGTGCCAACGAGATGCTGGTACGGGACTTCGTCGACCTCGCCGAGGGGGACTACCCGTGGCTGGACGGGGTGGCCTCGGAGATCGAGCACAACAACCTGACGATGCCGGTGATCATGAAGGACACCCACTTCAACATCGTCGACGACTGGGGCAGCTTCGAGGCGACACCGTCCTATGACCACGACAACGTCGTCGCGGTCGGCCTCTACACCTCGGACTATCTCAGTGATGGCTACATCCCGGTCCACATGGAGAATGCGGGAGATCTGGCGGACTACCTGGACCTGCTGCGCGAGAAGATGGCGGACGCGACCTCGCAGCTGTGGAAGCGCATGGCCGGCTGGTCGCGGGACCAGATGATCGATGCAGGCTCGCTGGTCTACTACGGCGTGTTCAAGGACTTCGCGCACTTCGCCGGCACCTACGAGCAGGACGACTGGTGCATGCTGGACGAGCGGGCCAACCGCATGAAGCCGCTGATGAACGACGAGTACGGGCGTGACGCGATCGCGGAGGTCGTCGGCTTCATCTCGCTGACCTCCCAGCAGGAGAGCCCGTACGTGATGAGCCGCTACGCCGCGCAACCGGCGGACATGTGGTCGGCGATCCCGTACGCGGTGCTCCACGACGCACCCTCCACAGCGACGGCTGGTCCGATTCGTCCGGGTGTCACCTCCCTCGAACCCAAGACGGCGCTCTACACCACGACACGCGGCAAGCTGACCCAGGACGAGTGCAATGCGGCCGCGAAGGGCTTCGTCCCGAAGGTCTTCGAGGACGGCGGTCGATACCTCGACGACCAGTGGGTCAAGAACAATGCGGCGAGTGACCGTGCACGGAGGCTCTACGAGGCGACGCAGGAGCACTCGCGCCACCTGCAGGGCAGGGGATCGCTGCTGCAGCGCGAGGACATCGAGAAGATCCGCAACGGCTGAGCCGCAGGGGGCCCCGTCCGTCACGCAGCCTCGTCGTGACGGACGGGGTCGCGGCTAGGCAATCATCTTGACGGCGAGCTCCGCGTACACCGATGCCAGCTCGTCCACCGACAAGGGCCCGTCCGGTTGGTACCACGTCGTGACGGCCGTGGTCATCTGCAGGATCGCGAAGACCGTCACCCGCAGGTCCGGCACCGTGTGCTGACCGGTCGCCAAGCACGATTCGACGATCGCGGTGAGCTCTCGCTCATAGCGGCTCCGCAGGGCCACGGCCTCCTGGAAGTGATCGGGGCTGAGTCGATTGAGCTGCGCATTGACAATGGCCGCATCCGTCTGGCGGCGGATGTGGAACACGACGTGCGCGCGGACGAATGCGCGCAGGCGTTCGGTGGGATCGTCCGTGCCGAGCTGCCGTTCGGCGTCCTTCCACGACGATGAGATCGCCTCCAGGGCAGACAAGGTGAGATCCCACAGGATCTCCTCCTTCGAGCCGAAGTGGTGGTACATCGTCGCCCCCCGGATGCCCACCACCGCGGCGATGTCACGAACGGACGTGGCGTCGTACCCCTTGGTCGCGAACATCTCGAGGGCCACGCGCCGGATCTCCTGGGAGGTGGGCTCAGCGCGCTCGACCGTCATGGGCTACACCCTAGGGCGGTAGCGTTTGAGCTCTCGTCGGGCCAAGGACATCTTGTGGACCTCGTCCGGCCCGTCGGCGATACGCAGCATGCGAGCCTGCTCGTACATCTCGGCCAGCGGCGTGTCCTGGCTGACGCCGGCGCCTCCGAACGACTGGATGGCGTGGTCGATGACCCACGTCGCCATCTGCGGCGCAGCGACCTTGATCGCCGAGATCTCGATCGCCGCACCCTTGTTGCCGACCGTGTCCATCAGCCAGGCGGTCTTGAGGACGAGCAGACGAACCTGCTCGATGCGGATGCGCGCCTCGGCCACCCAGTCCTGGAACACTCCCTGCTCCGCGATGGGCTTGCCGAAGGGAAACCTGACCATGGAGCGCTCGCACATCAGGTCGAATGCGCGCTCGGCCATCCCGATCAGCCGCATCGCGTGGTGGATGCGCCCCGGTCCGAGCCTGGCCTGCGCCAGTGCGAACCCGCCGTGCAGCTCGCCCAGCAAGTTCTCGCGCGGCACGCGGACGTTGACGTACTCGACCTCGGCGTGGCCGCCGTGGCCACTGTCGGAGTAGCCGAAGACACTCGTGGAACGGACGATGTTGACGCCGGGCGTGTCCATGGGCACGACGACCATGGACTGCTGCTGGTGCGGGGGACCATCGGGCTGCGACTGCCCCATCACGATCGCCACCTTGCAGCGAGGGCTCATGGCGCCGCTCGACCACCACTTACGGCCGTTGATGACCAGATCGTCGCCGTCGACGTCGATCCGGGTGGAGATGTTGCGAGCATCCGAGGAGGCGACGGCGGGCTCGGTCATCCCGTAGACCGAACGGATCTCACCGGCCAGCAGGGGCGGAAGCCAGCGATCGCGGACCGGTTCAGTCGCGAAGTGATGGAGCAGCTCCATGTTGCCGGTGTCAGGTGCAGAGCAGTTCAACGCCTCAGGCATCATCCACGGGCTGTGCCCGGTGATCTCGGCGATGGGGGCGTACTCGAGGTTCGTGAGTCCTTGCTCGCCGGCGGGCAGGAAGAGGTTCCAGAGTCCGGCCGCCTGTGCCCGAACCTTCAGCTCGTCGATGACGGGGGGCGTCTCCCACTGCGGGATCTCGAGCTTCTCTCGCTGATAGCGCGGTTCGGCGGGGATCACCTCGTCGTTCAGGAAGGCCAGCGCCTTGTCCCTCAGCTCTTCGACCTTCGGTGAGTATGCGAACTCCATGTGATCCTCCTGAATGGTGCCCTGCCGAACGCCCGTTAGGCTACCATCGCAGGACGCGGAGGAGGCGGGATGGCGAACGTCAATTTTGACTACAACGGCAGCAGCATCATCATCACCGGCGGCGCCAGGGGCATCGGTCTCGAGCTGGGACGGGCCTTCGTGGGCTGGGGAGGTGATGTGTTCCTGGTCGACCGGGACCGCGAGGAGGTCGAGGCCGCCGCGACCGCCATCGGTGCCGTGCCACTGGTCGCCGACGTGAGCGACTCTGCGGAGGTCGACCGAGTCGTGGCCACGGTGGTCGAGGTGTCGGGACGGGTGGACCTGCTGGTCAACAATGCCGGCATCCTGCGCGACGGCGTCGTCTGGAAGATGACCGATGATGACTGGGAGGCGGTCATGTCGACCCATGCGGGCGGGGCATTCAGGTTCACCCGGGCGGTGGTCCCGCACTTCCGGGCCCAGAGCCGGGGACGCATCGTCAACGTGACCTCGTACAGCGGGATCCGGGGGAACACGGGACAGGCGAACTACGCCACGGCGAAGGCCGGCATCATCGGGCTCACCAAGACGACGGCCAAGGAGCTCGCCCGGTTCGGGATCACGGTCAACGCGATCTCGCCCAACGCGTCGACGCGCATGGTCGAGTCGATCCCGGCCGACAAGCTGGCCGAGCTGGCTGCGTCCGTCCCGATGGGGCGTTTTGCCGAGCCTGCCGAGATGGCGCCCGCGGTGGCGTTCCTTGCCAGCGACGAAGCCGCGTACATCACCGGCGTCGTCCTCCCGGTCGACGGTGGAATCTCGATCTGAGCTCCGGTGCGCCCGGCCAGCGACGTCAGATCAGGCTCAGGCTCGGGCCCAGAAGTCGACCAGTCCCGCCGCGGCCTGGGCGGGGTCCTCGAACATCCACCAGTGCCCCAGGCCGTCGAGTGCGAGGATCTCGGCGTCCATGCGCGCAGCGACGGGCGGGGTCATCTCAGGCGGAACGAACGGGTCAGCGGTCGGGTGAATCAGGAGGGCGGGACGTCGGTCGGCTTGCGCCAGCTGGTCGCCGAGCTGGCGCATCGCTGGCTGTGCGGCCGACCGGTAGACCTTGAGGATCGCGTCCCCCATCGTGTCGTCGAGATGCTCGGCCATGGTCGGGGCCAGCCGGGGCGGAACGCCGAAAGCCGCCCCGAGCTCGTCACCGTCGAGCGCGACGATGCCCTTGACCGACTCCTCGCCGTCGCCCTCGGTCTGCCACACCGCGGCAGCAGGGTGCCACTCGTAGTCGGGGTGCACGAGGCCCGCGCAATCGGCAGCCCACGACCGGAGCAGATCGGGCCGCTCGGCAGCCACGGCGTAGACATGGCCAGCTCCCCAGTCGTGCCCGACCAGGTCCACCGGGTCGCCAAGGTCCTCGAGCTGGCCGATCAGCCAGTCCCGGTGTGCCAGACGGCTGCCGTCGAAGCCGTCGGGAACGGCCCCGCCGAATCCGGGCGGCGACAACAGGACGATGTCCTCGACGCCCCGTTGCTCGAGCTCAGGGACGAGGTCGGACCACACGAATGACGTCTCGGGGTTTCCGTGGACGAACACGGCGGTCATGCTGGCTCGCTCGTGACATCGGCGAGGAATGCGAGCATGGCCTTGCTCGTCTCCTCCGGTGCCTCCTGCTGGGTCCAGTGCCCGATGCCGGGGATGAGGACGTTGGCGCGAAGGTCTGGCACCTCGATGGGCATGTTCTCGTAGAGATCGGCGTTCGCCGCGAGCACGATGTCATCGGCCCCGGCGATGAAGCACGCGGGGACGGTGATCTTGGCGCCCCGGAACGCAGCCATCTCGTGCCATGTGTGATCGGCGGCGCGGTAGTAGTTCAGCGCCGAGCCGAAGCCCGTTCGTTCGTACTCGCCGGCATAGAAGTCGAGGTCCTCGTCGCTCAGCCACGGAATCGGCCGACGGGGCCACGTGAGCGCGTCGGCGAGCTGGTCGCCGCGCACGAGGTCGCCCAGGGTGACTTCCTCGGGTGGCGCGTCGCCGGAGATGCTGAAGAAGAACCCCTGCAGCCAGTGCCGGACGTCGAGCTCGAGATCGGCCTCCGCTCGGCCCACCTCGTTGAAGTACAGCTGGTAGTGGAATCCGGGGCCGGTCTCGCGGTCCATCGAGATGCTGGGAGGGACGGTGTGGTCGTAGGTGAAGGTCGTGCGTGCTCCGTAGTAGGGGACACTCAGGCCGATCACGCCGGTGAAGAGGTCGGGTCGCATGAGCGCCGCGTTCCACGCGACCGGCGCGCCCCAGTCGTGACCGGCGATGACCGCGGTCTCGTGCGGAAGTGCCTCGAGGAGCCCGACCATGTCACCGACGAGCTTCGGCTGGGTGTACTGCTCCGGTGCCATGGGTCGCGACGAGCGCCCCATGCCGCGCATGTCCGGTGCGACGACGTGATAACCGGCGTCGCCGAGGGACTGCAGCTGGTGCCGCCACGAGTACCACGACTCCGGGAAGCCGTGACACAGGATCACGCACGGGCCGTCCTCCGGCCCGGACTCAGCGATGTGCAGTCGGATGCCGTTCGTCTGTACCAAGCGGTGGGAGATGGTGGCCATGCGTTTCTCCTTGAGCGGTGTGCGCCTCTGGGAAGGGCATCCCCTGCGAAGACTCCATTGCAAGGCCGACGCACCGACCAGACATCGGATGTCTTGCGGGTCAGTGTGCAAGTAATCGGACGGGACGTCAACAAGCGCAGGGCGAACTAATTGCGTCGCCGGGCTGGAGGCAGACAGCTCCGACTTGCGGTGATGCCGTTCGGGACGCGCTAGGTGTGATGAGTGAGATCTGGACACCGACCGTGGCCAGCGTCGCCGCCGGCCTCGGGGTGGCCAACCGCCCGGCGAGACTTTCGTCGTTTCCTCGTCCTGACCGCGATCAAGCCGCTCACGCTGGTGTATTTCGTGGCGCTGGCCGGGGCGCTGACCGCATCGCACAGACCGACCTGGTGGTGTTTGCCGGCCGCCCCCGACGTCGTCGAGTCGCCCGAGGTGTTCATGGGTAGGCCACGGCGGCACGTCTCGGCTACGTTATGGCGGTGGCCAGTGGAGTCATCGCTCTGAATCACGTCGGGGTCAGCGTTGCCGATCTTGACCGCGCTCGGTCCTTCTGGGTCGACATCCTCGGGGCCACCGACCACGTGGCCTTCGCGTGGCCCGTGGGAACCGGCCCCGCCGACGAGGTGTTCGCGACGGAAGGCACGTCCGCCGCGATGGCGCTGCTGCGCACCGACACGGCGTTCCTCGAGCTCTTCGCCTTCGGCTCGCCGACACCCGCGATCAGGCCGGCAGCGAGCCCGGGCGTGGCAGCGCTGGCCTGGGCGGTGCCGGATGTCGCGGCGGTCCGCGCGCGGCTGGGACTCGGTGCCGACGAGCAGGTCCGCTGCCCCGACGGCACGCCGGTCGAGCTGCGCGCCGCGGACGGCGGCCCGACGGGCTTGGTCGGCGTGACCGTGCGGGTGCCTGACCCAGCGCGTCACCTCTTGGCGACGGTGCCCGGTCCGGTCCCGGTGACCGTGGTCGGCGGCGCGGACGCACACGCCGCGCGCCCGGTCGATCTGGGCGTCAACCACCTGTGCCTGGATGTCGCCGGGATCGCTGCCGTGCGTGCCGGGCTCGACGGGGTGCTCTGGCACCACGACGTCACCGAATCCAGTGGCGGCAAAGCAGCGGTCTGCTACGGGACGACATACGACGGGGTGCTCGTCGAGATCTCGGAGAGCCGCAGCCCGGACGCCTTCTTGGCCCGCCGTCGCCTCAAGCACCCTGGAGTCCTGGGCCCGGCGGGGTCGCAGCAACAGACCTGAGAGTCCGGTCGACCGTCCCGCGAGTGGTGCAGATCGGGGCGACACGCCGTCTCACTTTCGTCAAATTGCGCCGCTCGCGGGGTGGGCGCTTGTAACTGCCTGTCGCACCCGCCACAGTGTGGCCATGCGTTTCGCGGATCCCCGGTCCTGCCCCGATTGCCGAGGTGTCCTCGACGGCCAGCCCGCGTGCCCGCGCTGCGGCCTCGACCTCACCTCCATGGAGGCCCGTCAGCTCTGGCAGGTGCTCCTGCAGGCTGACGACCTGCTGGCCCGAGCCGGCCAGCACCGCCTGGCACCGGTCGGCCAGCCCCCGGCACCCCAGCCCCAAGCGCCCGCACAGCCGCAAGCGCCCGCACAGCCGCAAGCGCCCGCACAGCCGCAAGCACCCGAGCCGCGGGCGCCCCAGCCCCAGGCGTCCCCGGCGGCTGACCCGTTCGTCGCGGTGCCGCCGACCTGGCAGCCCTATCCGGCGCGAGGATCCGCGCCGCCCGCCGAGGGCCCGCCGGCAGCGGCACCTCCGCGCGACGCCGGACGTGGCTGGTCGGTCGGCACGATCCTGCTGGTCCTGGGTGCCTTCGGGCTGGTCGCGGCCGGGATCATCTTCGTGACCCGATCGTGGGAGGACCTCGGCCTGGCAGCTCGGACGCTGGTGCTGCTCGGCGTCACGGCGGTCATCGGCGCGCTCGGCGTCTGGGTGACCCGCCGGCCACTGCGTGCCTCCGCCGAGGCCGTCTGGTCGGTCTTCCTCGCGCTGCTGACGCTCGACTTCTTCGCCGCCCGGCACGAGGACCTCGCGGGGATCGGCTCGCTGAGCGTCGCGGGCGGCTGGGTGGTGTGGGGCATCGTGGCACTGGCGCTCAGCACGGCGATCGCCGTGTGGGCGCGACCCCACGTGAACACGGTCCTGATCGCGACGGCCGTGGCCTCGAGCGTCGCGATCACCATCGCCGGCATCGGTGCCGGCGGGCTCGGTGACGACTGGGACTTCGCCTGGCGAGCGGTCATCGCGCTGATCGTCACCGGCGTGCTGGCACTGGCCACGCGTCCGGCGAAGCTGCCGCCCACGACGCTGGCTGCCCGAGCCGTCGTCGCCGTCTTCTTCGTGGCGGCCTATGTGGCGGCGTTCGTCGCGGTCATCGACCACCCGTCGCCCGACGAGCTGGCCGGTTCGGGGCACGGTGCTCCGATGCTGCTGATGGGGGCCGCGGCGGTCGTCATCGCATGGCTGGTGCCGGTCGTCCGCATCCCGGCGGTGGCGCTCGCCGTGCTGGCCGCGTGCGCACTGGTCGTCGTGCCGGTCGCGGACGCGGGCACGACGGAGAGCACTTGGCTGGTGCTGGCCGTGCTCGCCGTGGCGCTGTCGGCCGTCGGAACCAGGGGAGTGGACGACTGGATGCGGGGCGTGCGCCTGGGCGCCGTCCCGGCGGTGGCGGGTATCGCGGTCGTCCACATCGCCCTCGTGGCAGAGCTGTTCGCGACGATGGGCAACAGCCTCGGGGCTCCCTGGGAGGTGGCCGGCGACGCGCGCCTCGACCCCGGAGCGGTCGCCGATCGTGCGGCATGGATCGTCCCGGTCGTGCTGGTCGCCCTGGTGGCGACGGCCTGGTTCGTCGCCCGCTGGCCGGAGCTGTCCGCGGCTCGCCAAGCCCTCGCTGCGGCCGTCGTGGCGCTGGCGATCGGCGGCGCGGACGCCGTCGCAGCGCTCAAGTGGCCGGTCTGGGCCGCGGCGCTGTCACTGCTGGTGCTCGCTGCAGGGCTGGTCGTGGCCCGCCTGCGTACGCGCGTGGCGGCGCCGACGGTCCTCGTGGCCTGGCTGGCACTGGTGGCGGCGTCCCTCGCGTCCGCCTCGCAGGGTGTCTCGGCCGCGACCTGGTTGCTGGGCGGGCTCCTGCTCGTCATGGTGGCGCTGCTCAGCACCGGCGACCAGCTGCGCCACGCGCACGCCGTGATCGGCACCGGCCTCGTCCTCGGCGGCACGGCCGCGCTGGTCGACCTGCTCGACGTGGCGGACGGCTCTGTCCCTCTGCTCGTCGCGGCCGTCGCGCTGGCGCTCATGGCGGCGGCGCAGCTGGCGCCCGCCTTCCGTCCGGTGGGCCCGACCGTCGAGATCGCCGCCGCCGTGGGGCTCGGGATCGCTCTGCTGACGCCAGGCACCTCTGGCCAGGTTTCGGTGCGATGGACGATCGCCGGCGTCGGCCTGATCGCCCTGAGCTTCGTCGCTGCGGGCCGTCGCTGGCTGGTGTGGCCGGGGCTGGCCGCGCTGGTCGTGGCGTACCTCGGCTTGATCGTCGACAGCGGATTCTCGTTCGTGGAGGCCTACACGTTGCCGCTCGGCGCGGCAGGCCTGGCTGCCGGGACGTTCGCGGCGGTGAAGAAGCCCGAGATCAGCACCTGGGCAGTGCTGGGGCCGGGCCTGGCGCTCGCGCTCCTGCCGAGCGTGCCGCAGGCGCTGGCCGAGCCCACCGGATTGCGCGCGCTGTTGCTCGGGGCTGCTGCGCTGGTGGTCCTGGCCATCGGCGTCCGCCTGGGCTGGCAGGCTCCGTTCGTCGCCGGTGTCACGATCCTGACGCTGCTCGTGCTGTTCAACATCGGCCCGTACGCCAATGCCGCGCCGCGGGTCGTGCTGATCGCGGTCGTCAGCGCAGTCCTGCTGGCCGTCGGCATCACCTGGGAGGACCGGGTGCGTGACGGCCGCAGGATCGTGGCCTACGTTCGATCCATGCGCTGAGGAGGGCAGCATGACCGATCCGACCACCACCGACCGCTCCGTGCGCGAGCTGCGACGCGAGGCGCTGTGGCAGGACACGCTGCTGTTCAGCGCGGCCTTCTCGCTGGGCGCCGTGCTCTACGTGGCGTTCGAGACCATCAGGCTGGCGATCGACGACGATGCCAGTGGTGACTTCTGGTCGGTCAGCATGTCCGATCACCTCGTCCTGACGGGCCTGGTCGTCGGCGAGCTGTTCGTGCTGGTCAACAACGGCCTGCGCCAGGGGGTGCGCGGGCACAGCATCGGCAAGCACCGTGTCGGTCTGGCAGTGGTGGACGTCGGCACCGGCAGGCCGGCCGGCGCCGCCCGCGGTCTGCTGCGCGGCCTGGTGACCGTCGTGCTGCTCGACCTCGCGCTCGCCGCGATACCCATCGGGCTGCCCACCGTGCTGCGGCGACTCACACCCGAGGCGTGGCACGTCGGGGGAGCGGCCTACGTCGCGTTGCTGGTGCTGCTCGTCCCGCTGCTGCTGTCCAGCGACCGCGGGCTCGCCGACCGCATCGCCGGCACCGAGGTCGTCCGCGGCGTGGGCGCCCAGGCCATCACGACCGAGGAGCGCAGCAAGCTGGTGGGCCTCATCGAGGCGGCGGGCGTCATCGGCCTGCTGACGGTCGCGATCGTGTACATCGCCTTCTTCGCCCAGCTCTTGCACTTCCCTGATCTGTTCTGACCTGATCTGTTCTGGTCCGCGCGGCGTCCGGCGTGTCCTCTCGACATCGTGTATCTTGATATCAAGACATTTTTCCCGGCGACCGTGCCGGCCCTCGGTTAGGTGAGCCTGACCGTGCGCCGTGAGAGTCCGCTGGGCAGGATGGACACTGACCGCGCGAAGGAGAATGACGATGGCCGTCGACAGCTTCAATTCCAAGGATTCACTCACAGTCGGGGACTCTTCCTACGACTTCTACCGGCTGGATGCCGTGACGGGTGACGGGCTGGATGTCTCGTCCCTCCCGTTCAGCCTCAAGGTCCTGCTCGAGTCGCTGCTGCGCACCGAGGACGGCGCCGACATCACGAAGGCCGACATCGAGGCCCTCGCCGGCTGGGACGCGAATGCGGAGCCCAGCAAGGAGATCCAGTTCACGCCCGCCCGCGTGATCATGCAGGACTTCACCGGCGTGCCCTGTGTCGTCGACCTCGCCACGATGCGCGAGGCCATGGCCGACCTGGGTGGCGACGCCACCAAGATCAACCCCCTCGCCCCGGCCGAGATGGTCATCGACCACTCGGTCATCGCTGACGTCTTCGGCACCCCCGAGGCCTTCGAGCGCAACGTCGAGATCGAGTACGAGCGCAACCGTGAGCGCTACCAGTTCCTGCGCTGGGGACAGGGCGCCTTCGACGACTTCAAGGTCGTCCCCCCGGGAACCGGCATCGTGCACCAGGTCAACATCGAGAAGCTCGCGCGCGTCGTGTTCGACAAGAACGGCACGGTCTACCCCGACTCCTGCGTCGGCACCGACTCGCACACCACGATGGTCAACGGCCTGGGCGTCGTCGGCTGGGGCGTCGGTGGCATCGAGGCCGAGGCGGCCATGCTCGGCCAGCCGATCAGCATGCTGATCCCGCGCGTCGTCGGCTTCAAGCTCTCCGGTGAGCTGCCCGAGGGCGCCACCGCGACCGACCTCGTGCTGGTCATCACCGAGAAGCTGCGCCAGCACGGCGTGGTCGGCAAGTTCGTGGAGTTCTACGGCTCCGGCGTCGGCGCCGTCCCGCTGGCCAACCGCGCCACGATCGGCAACATGAGCCCCGAGTACGGCTCGACCATCGCGGTCTTCCCGATCGACGACGAGACCACGAAGTACATGCGCCTCACGGGCCGCGACGAGCAGCAGATCGCCCTGGTCGAGGCCTACGCCAAGGCCCAGGGCCTGTGGCACGACCCGGAGCACGAGGCTCGCTACTCCGAGTACCTCGAGCTCGACCTCGGCGATGTCGTCCCGTCGATCGCCGGCCCGAAGCGTCCCCAGGACCGCGTGTCGCTGACCGAGAGCAAGGGCTCGTTCCGCACCGCTCTGCGCGACTACACCGAGCAGGACCTGAATGGCTACGACGAGGCCGTCGACGAGTCCTTCCCGGCCTCCGACGCGCCCAGCAGCACCGATGACGGCCTGAACGGCGACAAGCCGAACGCGCCTTCCCCGTCCGGTGCCGGACGCCCGAGCAACCCGCAGTCGGTCACGCTGGAGGACGGCACGTCCTTCGAGCTCGACCACGGCGCCGTCACGATCGCCGCGATCACGTCGTGCACCAACACGTCCAACCCGTCGGTCATGATCGGCGCGGGCCTGCTGGCCAAGAAGGCCGTCGAGAAGGGCCTGCAGCGCAAGCCGTGGGTCAAGACGACGCTGGCTCCCGGCTCGAAGGTCGTCACCGACTACTACGAGAAGTCCGGCCTGAACGTCTACCTGGACAAGCTCGGCTTCAACCTGGTCGGCTACGGCTGCACCACCTGCATCGGCAACTCCGGTCCGCTGATCCCCGAGGTCAGCAAGGCCGTCAACGACGGCGACCTCGCGGTCACCGCCGTGCTGTCGGGCAACCGCAACTTCGAGGGTCGCATCAACCCCGACATCAAGATGAACTACCTGGCGTCCCCGCCGCTGGTCATCGCGTACGCGCTGGCCGGCTCGATGGACGTCGACCTGTTCAAGGAGCCGCTGGGCCAGGACCAGGACGGCAACGACGTCTTCATGAAGGACATCTGGCCGTCGCCGCAGGAGGTCGAGGAGGTCATCGCCGCCTCGATCGACTCCGACACGTTCAGCCGTGAGTACGCCGACGTCTTCGCCGGTGACGAGCGCTGGCAGAACCTGCCGACCCCGGCAGGTGACGTGTTCGAGTGGGACCCCGAGTCCACCTACGTCCGCAAGGCGCCCTACTTCGACGGGATGGCCCTCGAGCCGTCGCCGGTCGAGGAGGTCACCGGTGCGCGCGTGCTGCTCAAGCTCGGCGACTCGGTCACGACCGACCACATCAGCCCCGCTGGTGCGATCAAGAAGGACAGCCCGGCCGGCAAGTACCTGTCCGAGCACGGCATCGAGCCGCGTGACTTCAACTCCTACGGCTCGCGCCGTGGCAACCACGAGGTCATGATCCGCGGCACCTTCGCCAACATCCGTCTGCGCAACCAGATGGCTCCCGGCACCGAGGGCGGCTACACCCGCAACCTCATTGCCGGTGGCGAGGTCACCAGCGTGTTCGAGGCGTCCCAGGCCTACCAGGAGGCCGGCGTCCCGCTGGTCGTCCTGTCGGGCAAGGAGTACGGCTCGGGCTCGTCGCGCGACTGGGCTGCCAAGGGCACCGCGCTGCTGGGTGTCAAGGTCGTCATCGCCGAGTCGTACGAGCGCATCCACCGCTCGAACCTGATCGGCATGGGTGTCCTCCCGCTGCAGTACCCCGAGGGCCAGAACGCCGAGTCGTTGGGCCTGACGGGCGAGGAGACGTTCGACTTCACGGGCATCACCGAGCTCAACGAGGGCCGTACCCCCAAGACGGTCCACGTGAAGGCGGGCGACGTCGAGTTCGACGCCGTCGTGCGCATCGACACGCCCGGTGAGGCGAACTACTACCGCAACGGCGGCATCATGCCGTACGTGCTGCGCAGCCTGCTCGACTGATCAAGTCCGCGCACCTCAGGGGCATCGCCGATTCCGGCGGTGCCCCTGCTGCGTTGTGTGCCGATGCGACAAAATGCTGTCGGCAACAACAATTTGTTGCGAAGATGCTGGACGCGCCTCCAAACGCGCTATACGTTGTCCCAAACAACAAACGCGTTACGTGCTCGAAACATGTCGGCCACGACGCACAACTGGAGGAATTGGAGGCGGTCTGTGTGAAGCGGACACGCAATCTCGTGCTTGCCACAGTCATGGGTGCGACTCTCGCACTCAGTGCGTGCGGTGGTAGCGACAGCGAAGGCGGCGACGGCGGCAGCGCCGGCGGCAACAGCAAGGCCGAGGGCAAGATCGGCGTGATCCTGCCTGACACCAAGTCATCCGTGCGGTGGGAGAGCGCTGACAAGCCGGCGCTCGAGAAGGCCTTCAAGGCCGCCGGCGTCGACTACGACGTCCAGAACGCCGAGGGTGACGCCGACAAGATGGCCACCATCGCCGACGGCATGATCACCGGTGGTGTGACCGTGCTGGCGATCGTCAACCTCGACTCCGAGTCCGGTGCCGCCATCGAGTCCAAGGCGGCCAAGCAGGGCGTCAAGACCATCGACTACGACCGCCTCACGCTGGGTGGCTCGGCCGACGTCTACATCTCCTACGACAACAGCAAGGTCGGCGCCCTGCAGGGCGAGGGTCTGGCCAAGTGCCTGGGCGAGAAGGACGCGAACATCGTCTTCCTGAACGGTTCGCCGACCGACAACAACGCGAAGCTGTTCTCCGACGGTGCGCACAGCGTCCTCGACAAGGTCTCGACGTACACCAACGTCGCTGAGCAGTCCGTCCCGGACTGGGACAACGACAAGGCCGTCACGATCTTCGAGCAGCTCTACACCAAGGTCGACGGCAAGGTCGACGGCGTCTACGCGGCCAACGACGGCCTCGCGGGCGGTGTCATCTCGATCCTGAAGAAGAACGGCCAGAACGGCAAGGTCCCCGTGACCGGTCAGGACGCGTCGGTCGAGGGTCTGCAGAACATCCTCGCCGGTGACCAGTGCATGACGATCCAGAAGTCGGCCACCGGTCAGGCCAATGCGCTCGCGGAGACCGCAATCGCGATGGTCAAGGGCGAGGACCCCAAGACCACCAGCACGGTCAAGGACGATGAGGGCGGCCGCGACGTGCCGTCGATCCTGCTCGACCCGGTCTCGATCGACAAGACCAACGTCCAGGCAGTCGTGGACGCCGGAGACCTCAAGGCCTCCGACATCTGCGAGGGCAAGTTCGCCCAGCTCTGCAAGGACAACGGCGTCGGTTGATCCGCGGGGTGCGACCCCTCGGAGCTCTTCCGAGGGGTCGCACCCGGTGCTGTTCCCGGCACCGCTCCAGCGTCACCCCATCGCCACACTTTCTCGGATCCTGCCCTCGGAAGGCTCACCATGAGCGACACCACCCCACTCCTGCAGCTGCGCGGAGTCAACAAGAGCTTCGGCGTGGCCCACGTCCTGCACGACGTCGACCTCGCCATCTATCCCGGCCAGGTCACCGCCCTGGTCGGTGACAACGGCGCCGGCAAGTCCACGCTGGTCAAGACGATCGCGGGCATCCACCCCGCCGACAGCGGCGAGTACCTGTTCGAGGGCAACCCGGTCCACGTGCACGGCCCCAAGGACGCCTCCGCCCTGGGCATCGAGGTCGTGTACCAGGACCTCGCCCTCGCCGAGAACCTCGACATCGTCGAGAACATGTTCCTGGGCCGGGAGAAGACCAAGGGCCTGGTCCTGGACGAGACGACGATGGAGTCCAAGGCCCGCGAGGCACTGACGTCGCTGTCGGTGCGGACCGTGAAGTCGGTCCGCCAGAGCGTCTCCAGCCTCTCCGGTGGCCAGCGCCAGACCGTGGCCATCGCCAAGTCGGTGCTGTGGAACTCCAAGGTCGTCCTGCTGGACGAGCCGACCGCCGCGCTGGGTGTCGCGCAGACGCGCCAGGTCCTCGACCTGGTGCGTCGCCTGGCCGATTCCGGGGTGGGCGTGCTGCTGATCTCGCACAACCTCGTCGACGTGTTCGAGGTCGCTGACCGCATCACGGCGCTGTACCTGGGCCGGGTCGCGGCTGACGTCGCGACCAAGGACGTCACGTCCCGTCAGGTCGTCGAGCTCATCACGACCGGCACCTCATCCGACCTCGACGTGGCCGCGGCTTCGTCCACGACCATCTGACGCGGGGGACACTCACATGACTGACATCATCGACTCGGACGCCAAAGAGGCTGAGCAGGTCGGCTTCGCCGCCGATCTCACGCAGTCCGCAACGCTGGGCGAATCGATCCGGGCGTACATCCAGCGCGTGCGCGGCGGCGACATGGGGCCGCTGCCCTCGATCTTGGGCCTGATCGTCCTGCTGATCGTCTTCGGCTTCGCCAACGACCGGTTCCTGTCGAACCTCAACCTGGCCAACCTGACGACCCAGGCGGGGTCGATCATCATCCTGGCGATGGCGCTCGTCCCGGTGCTGCTGCTCGGTGACATCGACCTGGCAGCGGGCTACACCGGCGGCACGTCCGCCGCCGTCATGGGCCTGCTGATCGTCAAGCAGGACCAGCCGTGGGGAGTGGCGGTCCTCGCCGCCCTGGCGACCGGTGCCGTCATCGGCACGATCATCGGCGTGCTGGTGGCCAAGCTCGGTATTCCCTCGTTCGTGGTGACGCTGGCGTTCTTCCTCGGACTGCAGGGCGTGCTGCTGAAGCTGATCGGTGAGGGCGGCTCGGTCCGCGTCAACCAGGAGGTCATCAGCGGTATCGCCAACAGCAACATGAGCGTGGCCGCAGGCTGGATCTCGGCGGTCGTCATCATCGCGGCGCTGGCGGCCCTGGGGCTGCTGGGTCATCGTCGCAAGGTGTCCCGCGGGCTCCAGCACCAGCCGCTGGCCGTCGTCGTCGCGCAGATCGTCGCGATCGGCGCGTTCATCCTGGTCGTGACATACATCCTGAACCAGAACCGCAGCGTCAACGCGAACTTCCCGATCCAGGGCATCCCGTACGTCATCCCGCTGGTCGTCGTGCTGCTGATCATCTGGTCGTTCGCGCTGGGTCGCACGACCTGGGGACGTCACGTCTACGCCGTCGGCGGCAACGCCGAGGCGGCACGTCGTGCCGGCATCAACGTCGACCGCATCCGCGTCTCGGTGTTCATGCTGTCCTCGACCACGGCCGCCCTGAGCGGCATCGTCGCCGCCTCGTACGTCGGCAAGGTCTCCACCTCGTCCGGCGGCGGCAACACCCTGCTGTACGCGGTGGGCGCGGCCGTCATCGGCGGCACGAGCCTGTTCGGTGGCAAGGGCAAGGCCAGCAACGCCATCGTCGGTGGTCTGGTCATCGCGACGATCGCCAACGGCCTGGGCCTGCTCGCCCAGGCGTCCTGGATCAACTTCGTGGTCACCGGCGGCGTGCTGCTCCTCGCAGCGAGCGTCGACGCGGTGTCGCGCAGGCGGCGTTCCGCGACAGGCCTGTAGACATGGCCTCCGCCGGACGCGCAGGTGTCGGCACCAACCAGGAGGACATTCGCCGGCACAACCTCGGGACGGTGCTCGGTCACGTGCACCGTTCGGAGCGGCTGTCGCGCGCTGAGCTGACCGCACGGATGGGTCTGAACCGCAGCACGATCGCGGGTCTGGTCACCGAGCTGGAGTCGCTGGGGCTGGCCGAGCAGGCCAAGCCCTCGGGGGCCCGGATCGGGGCCGGCCGGCCCTCGGTCGACGTCAAGGCACGCAGCGGGGCATATGTGTTGGCCGTCGACCTGCGGGTCGACGGCCTCACGGTCGCCCGCGTGGGGCTGGGCGGCATCATCCAGTCCCGGGCGACCGGCCCCGTGCCGCAGGGGCACGACCCGCACGCGATCACCGACTCGGTCCTGGACCTGATGCGGCTGGTCGTCAAGGACGTCGAGCCCGGCTCCGCGCTGGTGGGCGTCGGGGTCGGTGTCCCGGGCATCATCCGTGCCGAGGACGGGTTGGTGCGCCTGGCGCCCAACCTGTCGTGGCGTGATGTGCCGTTCGCGCAGATCCTGGGCGAACGCCTCGGGTCGATCGGCATGCCCGTGCTGGGCAATGACGCCGACCTGGGCGCCCTGGCCGAGCACCTGCGCGGTGCCGGGGTCGGCGTCGAGGACCTCGTGTACCTGTCCGGTGAGGTGGGCGTGGGTGCGGGCGTCATCGTCAGCGGCCACAAGCTCGAGGGGGCCGGCGGCTACGCCGGCGAGATCGGCCACATGCCGTTCCTGCCGGACGGCAAGCTGTGCCACTGCGGCGCGCATGGCTGCTGGGAGACCGAGATCGGTGCCGAGGCCATCGCCCTGGCGATCGGCTGCCCGGCAGAGCGCGTCGGCGCGCTGGGGGAGTTCCTCGAGGGAGTTCACGAGGCGTCGCCGGACCTGCGCCAGGTCGGCCGCCACCTCGGCCGCGGCATCGCCGGCATCGTCAACATGCTCAATCCGCGGGTCATCGTGCTCGGCGGATACCTGCGGTCGCTCTCGCCGCTGGTGCAGGAGGACGTCGATCAGGAGATCGCCGTCCATGCGCTGACCGCTTCGCACGAGCTCGTCCGGGTGACGCTGCCGGGACTCGGCGGTGACTCGGTGCTGCACGGTGCGGCCGAGCTGGCCTTCGAGCCGCTGCTGGCCGATCCGGTCGGGCGGCTGGCCACCGCCTGCCGCGACGCCGAGGCCGCGCTCGCCGTCTGACGACGGCGAGCGCGGGCGCTCAGCCCACGTGCCAGTAGCGGCGGACGAGCTCGTCGCGGGTCGCGTCGTCCTTGGCGACCTTCTTCATGAGCTTGGCGTCGTCGTGTGCTCGCAGCCCGTCGATCGTGGCGTCGATCAGCTCCGGTGGGAAGACACCGTCGGCCTCCAGGGCCGCGCGGTCGCGCTGGAGCGCGTCCGCCGAGTCGGCGCACGACTGCGGCAGCTGCTCGAACTTGTCGTGGTCGTCGGTGCTGAGACGGGCGGCTCGCTTGAGGCTCTTGGGATCGTTGAGTCCGCGCCTGGCCGCGACGGCCATGCCGGCCAGGAGCAGGTGAACGTCTGCCGAGCCGTCGCCGAGCCGGAGCTCGACCGTCTGGGGGTGGATGTCCGGTGTGGGGATCGGCTCCGAGCTGCCGGGGTTGGCGTGGGCGACCATCCCGGGCAGCACGCCGCCACCCCATGCCAGGGGCACCCGGACCAGGCCGGTGCGGTCGGTCTCGCCCCAGCTGATGCCTTCGGGTGACTCCCCGCCCTCGCTGAACCGAAGGTAGGACGTCGGCACGGTGTTCGCGAACGCGGTGAGCGCCTTGGCCATCGACAAGTAGCCGGCGATGAGCTGTCGCCCGGTGTCGTTCACGCCGCCGTCGTCCGTGATGGCGTTGGCACCGTCGCGCACGAGCCTGCTGTGCACGTGCAGACCGCTGCCCGCCCCATCCCCGCTGACCGACGGGGCGAAGGTCACCTCCAGCCCGTGCCGGTAGGCGACCTCGCGCACGACCCACTTGGCGATCACGAGGGCGTCCGCCGCCTGTTCGACCGGTACGGGCCAGAACTCGATCTCGTGCTGCACCAGCTGTCGGTCGTCCTCCAGGATGTTGCCGACCTCGCCGTGCGCGTACTTGAGCCTGATCCCCATGGCGGCCAGGTGCCCGAGAGCCTCCTCCCGGATCTGCTCACCCTTGGAGAACGGCGACGATTCCTGGTAGCCGTGCTCCTCCTCGACCGGGAAGATGCGCTCGGGCTGGTCGACGAGGTAGTACTCGAGCTCGCCGAACGCCTCGAGCACCATCCCGGTGTCCTCGGTGAGTGCCTCGGCGGCGCGGCGCACGACCTGCTCGCGGGAGTACGACAGGGGCTGGCCGTCCTCGTCGTAGAACGAGCACAGGACGTCGAGGGAGGGTCGCTCCCCGAACGGGTTGATGAAGGCGGTGCGGTGACGCGGCACGATGTAGACGTCGCTGGACTCGCTGCCGACGCCGGGGAAGATGCTCGAGCCGTCGACCCGCTCGCCCTGCGTCAGCACCTCTGCCAGGTGCTCCCGCGAGTCGACCGGGAAGGCGACCGACTTGAGTCGGCCATCGCCGCCGACGTAGCGCAGATTCACTTGTCGCAGCTCCAGCTCCTCGGCGGCTCGGACCAGGTCGGCGCAGGTGAACTCGGCAGCAGGCTTCTCCAGCAGGCGGACGATCGGATGGGGTTCGAAGGTGTCGGTGCTCATGGTTGGTTGGTACCCGCTGGCCGCCCGGTGACGCTCCAGCGCGTAGTCGCATCTCGCAACCGTGCCCCGTGCTCGGTGCTCGGACGGTAGTGCCTGCTGTACCCGGCATTGGGTAGTTGAAGGGATCGAACGGGCGGATCCACGGCCATAGCGTCGATGTCATGACCACATCAACGAAGTACCGCAGACTGGCCATCGGGCTCACCGCCGCCGCCCTGCTCGCAGGTGGCGTCAGTGCAGCGAACGCCGGCGTGGCCGAGAAGACGCCCCACGAGGGACACTCGGCCACCACCAAGACCTCCGGCTGGGCGGGCATCACCCGCAAGCAGGTCACCATCGACTTCGGCAAGGGCTGGGTCACCAAGGCCGAGCTGACGTACCCGACCAGGTCGAAGGGACGTCTGCCTCTCGTGGTGATGCTGCACGGCAGCGGCCACAACGACATGAACCAGACGTTGCCGGGCGGCAAGGGAACGACCTTCGTGCCGATCGCCCAGGCCGCGTCCCGGGAGGGCTTCGCGACGCTGCGCTTCAACAAGCGCGGCGTCACCGACATCGGCCCGGTGGAGAGCAAGGATCCCCGCCAGCTGAACCCCAAGAACCCGTACGAGCAGATCCAGAAGGACGCCGCCTCGGCGATCCGGTTCGGTGCCGCGTCGCCGAGGGTGGATGCCTCACGGATCTTCCTGCTCGGGCACAGCGAAGGGACGAACGTCGCGGCCAATCTGGCCTCCGATCCGCGCCGCTACCGGATCCCGCAGCCGGCCGGCGTCGTCGAGATGGGGGTGGTCGGGCAGAGCATCAAGGAGCTGCTGACCTTCCAGCTCTACGGTCGTCTCCTGCTGCAGCTGCACGACGAGTTCGACGTCGACGGCGACGGCCGGCTGACCCAGGAGGAGGCAGTCAACGGCTTCATCGGGCAGCCGAAGGACCTCGCGGACCAGCTGCGTCCGGTCCTGCTCGACGGGGACGAGCTCCGGGCCAGCACCGACACCGACAACGACGGCACGATCGCGGTCGACGCGGAGGCCGGCGTGGTGCTGCGCAAGGCCACCGGGATCGACAACTACCCGGACACCCCAGGGCTGGAGGACTTGAAGGAGTACGTGGCCGACATCGCCCGCTTCCCGACGGTCACCGAGGCGCTGCCGAAGTTCTCGGGTCCGACGCTGCTGCTCAACGGCGAGAACGACCTGCAGACCCCGGCTCGTGTCGCGCTCACCGCTGACGCGGCGATCGCTGCGGCCGGCAACAAGGATCACAAGGTCGTCATCTACCCGGGCATGGCGCACACCATGAACATCACGCCCAAGTTCACGCCCGAGTTCGGCGATCCCGACCCGCAGGTCCTGCGTGACATCCGCAGCTGGTTGAGGTCCCACCGCTGAACCCACCCACCCCGAGGGCGGCCGCCGAGCAGGCGGTCGCCCTCCCGCGCGTCCAGCGCTGGCGGCAGGCAATTCCGGAGCCGCTGGAGAAATCTTGGACCTGGATGTCGAAGGAACCGGTTGCCGTTCGACGTGTGGGCGAGGAGCATTTCAGCAACCACAAGGAGTGATCACCATGCCGCGTTTCATGGGTTTCGTGAGGATGGAAGAAGGCGTCGGCACACCGCCGCAGGAGCTGTTCGAGGCGATGGACGCCTACATCGGGGAGCAGTCCGCCAAGGGTGTGTTCATCGACGGCGGCGGCCTCTACGGCACCGAGGACGCGGTGAACTTCGTCGCCCGCAAGGGCGAGGTCAGCCGGGTCGACGGGCCGTACGCCGAGACCAAGGAGGTCGTCGGCGGCTGGGCCATCCTGCAGTACGACACTCTCGAGGAGGCGGTTGCCGACCAGCAGGAGTTCGCCGAGCTGCACGCGAAGTACTGGCCCGAGGTCACCGTGATCTCCACGCTGCGGCAGATCTCGATGGGCCCGGACGCTCCGGGCGACTGAGCGGTAGCCCGTGGCGACGGGAACTCATTACGCTGGTGCGGTGCCGGCCGACACCAGTGCGGAAGACCCGAACCGGGCGATTCTCGCCGCGTGGCGGGCCGAGTCGGCTCGCCTCGTGGGCGCCCTGACCCGGATGACCCGGGAGGTCGAGCTCGCCGAGGACCTGGCACAGGACGCGCTCGTCGCGGCGCTCGAGCAGTGGCCGACGACCGGTGTCCCTGACAATCCGGGTGCTTGGCTGATGACGACGGCGAAGCGGCGCGGCATCGACCACTTCCGGCGCGCGGACGTCCTGCGCCGCAGGATCGACGATCTCGGGCGGGCCGCTGGGGGACAGGAGCAGGCCATGCCCGATCTCGACGACCAGGTCGACCACATCGAGGATGACGTCCTGCGGCTGATCTTCCTGACCTGTCACCCCGCCCTGACGGCGGAGTCGCGGGCGGCGCTGACGCTGCGGCTGGTCGGCGGTCTCACCACCGCGGAGATCGCCCGCGGCTTCCTGACCACCGAGGCCACAATGGGCCAGCGGATCTCCCGCGCCAAGAAGACCCTGTCCGCGGTGCGAGCAGAGTTCGAGCTGCCGACGGGGCAGGAGCGGATCAGCCGGCTGGACGACGTCATGGCCGTGATCTACCTGATCTTCACCGAGGGGCACACCGCCACCTCCGGCCCGGACTGGATGCGTCCCGAGCTGGCGGACGAGGCGATGCGGCTGGCCCGGATGCTGGCAACGCTGGCTCCGGACGAGCCCGAGGTTCTCGGGTTGCTGGCCCTGCTGGAGCTCCAGGGCTCGCGGATGCCGGCGCGGATCGACGAGTCCGGCCTGCCGGTGCTGCTGGAGGCGCAGGACCGGACCCGGTGGGACCAGCTGATGATTCGCCGCGGGATGACCGCGCTGCAGCGGGCGGAGTCGCTCGCGGCGGGCGGCACGCCGGTGGGCCGGTACTTCCTGCAGGCCTCGATCGCCGCGCAGCACGCCCGGGCGGCGCGCCCCGAGGACACCGACTGGCGCCGGATCGCGTGGCTGTACGACGTCCTGGCCCAGGCTGCGCCGGGACCGATCGTCGAGGTCAACCGGGCCGTCGCCCACGGACGCGCATTCGGCCCCGACGCCGGGCTGGCGGTGCTCGACGCCGTGCCCGCCGGCTCCCCTGGCGACACGCCGCTGGTGCCGAGCGTGCGTGGGGACCTGCTCGAGCGGGCCGGGCTGCACCGCGCGGCGAGTGAGGCGTTCACCGCGGCGGCTGCGCGAAGCCGCAACGAGAGCGAACGAGCGCTCCTGCTCGGCCGGGCCCAGGCCTGCTCCATGCGGGTAGAGAAGTAGCGCGATCATCCGCCATGCCCCAGACCGTGAACCTCACGTTCCCGTTCCGCGGCCGCTGGCTGGTGCAGAACAGCCCCGCCAACCGGGTTCCCAGTCACGGCACGGACGCCTTCGCCTCGGCGTACGCGATCGACTTCGTCCCGGTGGACGCGCGCGGTCGCACGGCACGGTTCTCGATCGCCTCGCTCCTGCATCCCGAGCCTCCCGACCTGTTCCCGGGGTTCGGGCGCCCGATAACCGCGCCCGCGATCGGTGTGGTCGCGGCCGTCCACGACGGCGAGGCCGACCACGACGCCTTCCGGGGTTTACCGTCGGTCCGGTACGCGTTGACGCAGCACCGGCGCGCTGCCCGGGGATGGCGCGCTCTGGCTGGCAACCACGTGATCATCGAGATCGGACCCGGGGAGGTCGTGGCGCTGTGCCACCTCCAGCAGGGCAGCGTCACCGTGTCCGTTGGGCAGCCTGTCGCCGAGGGGGACGTGCTGGGCCGGTGCGGCAACTCCGGCAACAGCACCGAGGCGCACGTGCACGTGCAGGTGATGGACGCGGTGGACCCGGAGCGAGCCACTGCCGTCCCTGTCCGGTTCGACGAGTGGCTCCCGCGCAACCGGGAGATCGTGGAGATCGCGTGACGTCAGTGCGCGGCGACGTTCGCCGCCAGCACCGCGGGCCACGCGTCGAGGTCGGACCGGCTGCCCGCCACCTGGAGCGTCGCCGACGGCAGCAGCGCCTGCAGCGCCTCGGCCGTCGAGAGCGGATGTGCCGGATCCTCGGTCCAGGCCAGGATCGCGGCCGGGGTGCCGATCCGGGCGATCGCCTCGGCCGGCGGCAGGTCGCTGGCCGCTGCCCCGCGCAAGAGTGCAGGCAGCAGGCTGACCGGCACGTCCGGCACCGTATCGGGAAGGCCGGCCGTTGCGGGCGGGACCGGCGCCAGGCGTCCGGCCTCCAGGAAGGCGTCCACGCCCTGCTCCTCGACCAGCTGCGCCGCGGCGCGGTAGTCCTGGCTCTTCGCGACCCGGGTGTCCCATGCGGTGGGCGGCACGAGCAGGGTGAGCCCGCTGAACCGCTCGGGTTCGCGCAAGGCGGCGTGCAGCAGGGTCGCGGTGCCCATGGACGGTCCCACGCCGTGCACCTGCTCGCCGGGGAACCAGTGGTCGAGCAGCCGCAGGAGGTCGTCCGCGAGACTGGGCCAACGGTAGTCCGCCGGCTCCGGCCGCCCGGTCGAGCGTCCGTGGCCGCGTGCGTCGTACCGCAGCAGGCGGCTGCCGCTGAGGCCCCGGCCGAGGTCGAGATCCAGCACCCGGTCGCGCGAGCGGCTTGAGGTGAGGCCGTGCAGCTGGACGACCGCGGGTCCGCCCTCGTCGCTCAGCTCGACGTCCAGCTCGGCGCCGGGAACTGCGAACGTGCTCACCGGTACGTCCCCCTGCCACGTGGTTGCTCAGCGCTAGGGTATCGGCCATGCGACTCACCAACGTCGCCCATCTGCGCCTCCCGTTCGGACGACTGATCGGGTACGACGTGAGGGTGTCTGCACCCGGCCGTGAGCTGCCCATCTCGTTCGACCAGCGGCGGCACGTCAAGGCGGGGGACCGGCCCGGGTCATGGATGGCCATCTCGATCCGGCTCGACCAGCCGGTCGACAGGGACGTCCTCGCAGCCGCGTGGCTGGCGGTGATCGCCCGCCACGGCACCCTGCGGTCGGTGTTCGTGCCCGGCGACGACGGAGAGTCGCGGCTGCACGAGGTCGAGGTGGTCGGTGGTTCGTGGACCGAGCACCCCATCGCCCCGGGGCAGGCCGTCAACGATGCCCTCAAGGAGGTGCTCGACGCGGCGTGTCGCCCCTGCTCGGCGCCCTCGCACCGGCTCAGCGTCCTGGAGACCGCGGCGGGTCCGACGATCGTCGTCGCCGCGGATCACTCCCACGTCGACATGTGGTCGATGCTGGTGATCGTCCGTGAGCTGCTCGCCGCGCTGGCGGACGCCGGAGCGGGCCGGGCATCCAGTCTGGTTGCCGTTCCCGCGTTCGCCGAGCACTCCGCCGCGCTGCTGGACCGGGCCAGGGCGCCGCAGGAGGTCCACGACCGGTGGCGCGAGATCCTCGAGGGCAGCGGCGGGATGATGCCGCGGTTCCCGCTGCCACTCGGGGAGCCGGTGCCGCACCTGGAGCGGGTCGAGGTGCGCGACGTGCTCGACGTCGACGACAGCGCCGCCTTCACCGCGCAGGCCGGCGCCGATGGCGTCTCGACGCTCACGCTCGCAGTCTCGGCGATGACCGGGGTCACCCGCGAGCTGGCCGGTGAGCCGCTGCGCGCGGTCTTCCCGGTCCACAGCAGGTACGAGAGCACCTGGCACGACTCGGTCGGATGGTTCATCACCAACTCCGTGCTGGAGTCGGGCGATCCCGATCCGCGCACGTGCGCGGCCGCGGTCAAGGAGGCCGTCCAGCTGGGCTCGTGGCCGCTGGAGGAGATCCTGCGGCCATGGGGCGGCATGCCCGAAGCGCCCGGCATGTTCGCGATCTCGTGGCTCGACCTGCGGCGCCTGCCGGTGCGGGTCGACGCGGCCGGTCTCGAGGCCCAGTACGTCAGCGCCGCGATCCGCACCGACGGCGTCATGCTGTGGTTCATCCTCGACGAGAGCGGGCTGCACCTGCGGTGCCGCTACCCGGACACGCCGGAGGCGCGGACGCATGTGGGCGCGTGGCTGGACCAGCTGGTGGCCCGGCTGCAGCGCATCGCTCGTTCGTCGGCGGGCGGCCGCCTCGAGGTCGTCGGCCGGAGCTACCGGGTGGAGCGGGCGACCCGGGCCGACGTGCCTGCTGTCGTCGCTCTGCTGGCCGACGACGGGCTGGGACGAACCCGCGAGAATGCGGACGACGCGCGGTACGAGGCGGCGTTCGACGTCGTGGCACGTGACTCGTCGCAGTACCTCGCCGTCGTCCGCGACGAGACCGACGGGGTCGTGGCGACGATGCAGCTGACGATCATCCCCGGCCTCGTGCGCTCCGGCACGACGCGGTTGCAGATCGAGGGGGTGCGGGTCGCGGCGGCGCACCGCGCCCGCGGGCTGGGCGCGGCGATGCTCGAGTGGGCCCACGCGCACGGTCGCTCGCGGGGTGCCACGCTCGCGCAGCTCACGACGGACGGATCCCGGGAGCGGGCGCGGTCCTTCTACGAGCGGCTCGGCTACGAGCCCAGCCATGTCGGTCTGAAGCGGCATCTGTAGGCCATACTGGGAGGTGGTCGCTGCGAGACGAGCCCGAGGGGGTTGGCGATGGCATATGACCAAGCCCTGGCCGGACGGATCCGCGCCGCCGTCGAAGCAGCCGCCGGGGCGGTCGACTGCCGTGAGATCTCGATGTTCGGCGGACTCTGCTGGACGGTCAGCGGCCACATGGCCGTCGGTGCAGTGGGCGACGACCTCATGGTCCACGTCGGCACGGATGGTCTGGACGAAGCGCTGCGACAGGGTGCGCGACGGGCAACGATGGGGGAGCGGACGATGGGCGGCGTTGTGCTGGTCGCCGCCGCGGACCTGCCGACCTCCGCGGCACTCGACGGCTGGGTCGACCCCGCCGTGCAACGGGCCCGGGCTAAGCCACCCAAGACCGCCAAGGGCTGACCGTCGTCGGTGATAGGGGCGCCGTCAGGTGGTGACGAGCGCCGGATGCGACGCGTCCGCTGGCACGATGTCCCGCCCGAGCGGGAACAGCGAGATCGGGATCAGCTTGAAGTTCGCCAGGCCCAGCGGGATCCCGATGATGGTGATGCACAAGATGGCGCCGAGCACCGCGTGCCCGATCGCCAGCCACAGGCCCGAGAAGATGAACCACAGCACGTTGCCGATACCCGAGGCGACGCCGGCCCCGGGCTTGACGACGACGGTTCGTCCGAACGGCCACAGCGCGAACAGGCCGATGCGGAACGAGGCGATGCCGAACGGGATCCCGATGATCGTGATGCACCACAGGGCTCCGGCGAGCATGTAGCCGAGGAACATCCAGAAGCCGGAGACGACGAGCCAGAGGATGTTGAGCAGTAGTCGCATGTTTTCCGCCTGTCGGTGTCCACTCCACATTCTCACGCCCGAGCGTGCCGGTATCGTCCGGTGCCGTGCCCCCGCGAGCCAGGACCATCGAGAACGAGGTCGACGTGCCGGCGGACGCCGCAGCAGTCTGGGACCGGGTCGTCGATCCGGACGGCATCAATCACGAGATGCAGCCGTGGATGACGATGCGTCTTCCGCGCCGAGCCGCCGGGATGACCATCGAGACCATCCCGCTCGGTAGACCGGTGGGACGGGCCTGGCTGCGGCTGTTCGGCCTCGTCCCGTTCGACTTCGATCACCTGATGCTCGTCGAGGTCGAGACGGGCGTCCGGTTCGTGGAGAGGTCCACCATGATGAGCATGCGGCGCTGGGAGCACGAACGGACATTGACAACCGTCGCCGGTGGCACGCGCGTGCGCGACCGGGTGACCCTCCAGCCGCGGGTGCCCGTCCCGGGGCTGACCGTCGTTCTCGCGCGGGTGGTCGATGCGTTCTTCAAGCACCGGCAGCGGCGACTGGCACGGTACTTCGAAACCCATTGAGCTGCTCGCCTATTGGCGTAGGTGTCCGGGCAGCAGTGGTGGTGGGTCGGATCGGTATTGGTGGCCGGTGGGGGTTCGCCAGACGGTGGCTTTGCCGTCGGCGGTGACGGCCCAGCCTGGTAGGTGCTTGATGCTGTGGGATCGAGCGCACAGGCCTTGGCCGTTGTCCTTGACTGACAGTCCGCCGTGCTCGTAGGCGTGGACGTGGTCGTCGTGGCGAACTTTCAGGTCGCAGCCGGGTTGGCGGCAGTACTGGTCGCGGGTGCGGATGTGCGCCGACGTGGTGCGGTCGAAGCGGCGCCTGCGGGGTTCGCGGACGGCCAGGGTGCCGTCGACGGGGTCGATGAGCAGGCGGCGGACCGAGGCGCGGGGTGCGCGGGCGAGGATCTCCTCGGCGACATCGGGGCAGATGGGTCCGTAACCGGTCAGCTCGACGGGAGTGTCGCCGCCGGCGACGAGGGTCTTGGCGTCCAGGACCAGGTTCAGTTCGACATCACAGGAGTCTGCGTAGGTCAGGCCGGTGACGCGTTCGACCAGGGTCTGGCACATGATCTGCCCGCGGGTGCGGGGATCGCCGGTGGCGCGCAGGCCGCTGGCGTAGTCGTCCAGGGCTTTGTAGGCGGCCAGGATCTGCTCGGCGGGGCCGCGGACGTGCAGGTGCGCGACGCCGTCCTTGTCGGGGAACATCGACACGCGTTGATCGGCACGGTTGCGGGTGGCCCGCTCGTGCGCGGCTTCGGCGTCGATGCTGATGACGACCCGGGCGGCAGCACGCCTGGCTTCGGCGGTGGTCAGGCCCGGCAGCTCGGGGGCGAGCTCACCGTCGGCGACGATCAGGTCGTCGACGTGCAGGGAGTCGACTTCGTGGGCGATGCCCCGAACGGTCGCTTCGCTGATGACACCGGTGGCGAACAGGGCGAACACGGCCGGCATCTGCGCCATCACTAGCGCGACACCGACCTGGGTGCCGGCGGCGGTGGGGCCGATGTTGCGGGCCATCGCCACTTCGCCGATGACCGAAAGGGTCGGGTCTCCAGTGCCCAAGGGCATCAGCTTGGTGCGCTCGGAGAGCAGTCCGGCGATCTGCGCCAGCTGTTCGGCCTGCAGCGCCCGGATCCCACGATCGAGGGCCACGATCGCATCGATCCGGTGGCCGCCACGGTCCAGAACCGGGTCCCCACCGAAGTCGTGGGCGCGCACCCGAGTCAGTACTGACTCCGTCGGCGCGTCCTTGAACATACCTCCACACTAGAGGCCACCACCGACACAAACTTCCTGCGAGATCAGCGGTTTCCACACCCTCGACTCGCACGACACAATGAGCTCATGCCCACCCCTCAGGTCGTCGCCGTCAGCCGTGACCAGACCCACCGATTCAGCAAGGTGCCGGTCGACTCGATCACCCTGGTGGCTGGGCTGGGGGTGCTCGGGGACGCCCACGCCGGCACGTTGGTGCAGCACCGATCGCGGGTGCGTCGCAACCCCAACCAGCCCAACCTGCGGCAGGTGCACCTGCTCCAGGCCGAGATCTTCGATGACGCCCGCGCCATGGGCTACGAGCTGCACGCCGGCGACCTGGGGGAGAACATCCTGACCGCAGACCTGGACCTCCTGGGTCTGCCGACAGGGACGTTGCTCGACCTGGGGGGCCCGGTCGTGCGGCTCACCGGGCTGCGCAACCCGTGCGTCCAGATCAACACCTTCCGGGCCGGCCTGATGAAGGTCGTGCTGTCCCGCGCGGACGGGACGCCGTCCGAGCAGCCGGCGCCCTCAACCGCGTCGGCGAAGCACTCGACCACGCACGTCATCCGCAAGGCAGGAGTCATGGCTGTCGTCGATCGCGGCGGCGACGTCGTCCCGGGCCAGGCGATCACGGTGACTCTTCCCGACACGCGCACACCACTGAAGCCGGTCTAACTGGGGATGTTCCCTATTCCCCGATATGACGCGGATACGCCTCGCGGGTTCTGAACCGACCTTCGCGGCGGGTCCCGTTCACTCGGGGGCCCAGCGCTCGGTGAGCCCCGTCGCGATGGTCTTCACCTCTGCCAGAACTGCCTTCACCGTGGCGCGCTCGAGGGTCTCCGCTCTGGCGAGGCAGTCGATGTATCGGCCGAGACCCGGATTGGCGATCGGGCGGAGCACCAGGTCCGGATGGGCGCGGAGGTCGCTGGTGTACCGGGGCATCAGCGCTATGCAGTCGCTGGCGGACACCACCGCGGCGGCCACCAGGAACTCGTTGATCCGGTGCACGATGCGGGCCTCGTTGCCGCCGACGCCCGCGATCACGGTGATGGCCTGTTCCAGTGGGAAGCCCTCGTGCACCGCGACCCAGGACTCATCACCGAGATCGGCTGGCTCGATCGCCGACTTCGCTGCCAGGCGATGGTCGCGTCGGACGACGATGTCCAAGGGCTCGAACAGCAGCGGTTCTGCACGCACCGATGTCGGCCACGTCGGGGAGCCGACGAGTCGATGCGCCAGGACCAGGTCGTGATCGGTCGTGAGCGAGGGAAAATCACCCTGAGCCACGTCGAAGTCGCCCAGCCTGAGGTCCGGCTTGTCGGGTCCGTGCAGCGCCTTGATCAGCGGCGCAAAGATTGCCAGTCCCGCGCTGTGGAAGGCTGCCACCGAAACGGTGCCGGAGCGGTCGTCCTGGAAGCGCGCCACTGCCTGCTCGGCGCGCTCGAGCGCCACCTCCACGTCGATCGCAGCCTTCGCCAGAGCGCGTCCGGCGTCGGTCAGCGCCGTCCGTCGCCCGTCCCGGTACGTCAACGGGACGGGTGAGCGGCGTTGCAGCGCACTGATCTGCTGCGAGATCGATGACGGGCTGACGCGCATGGCGGCCGCCACCGCGGCGATGCTGCCCCGGTCGCCCAGCTCTCTCAAAGCTCGAAGCTGGCCAAGTTCCATAAGGCCAAACTAAACCATCAGTTCCATAATCACTGTCTTGTCTAATGTGTGAGCCGGCAAGACGATGATGAGATGCACCTTGTCTCCCGTTTCCGCGTCGACCTGCTCCTGTTCATGGTCGCCGCCGCGTGGGGCTCGACGTACCTCGTGGCCAAGGAGCTGGTGACCCCGAGCTCCGTGGTGGCACTCCTGGCGCTGCGGATGCTGCTCGCCGCCACCGTCATGGGGGCGATCGTGGCGGCTCGGCGCCGCCCGGTGACCGCAGCCGAGCTGCAGGTAGGTGTCTTTCTCGGAGGGCTGCTGGCCGGCGTGTTCGTGTTTGAGACCTTTGGGATCGCTCACACCTCGGCCACGAACGCCGGACTGATCATCAGCCTGACGATCGTGTTCACGCCGATCCTCGACTCGTTCGTCTCCGGTCGCCGGTTGCCGGTCACGTTCCTTGTCGCCGCCACGATCGCCGTCGTCGGGGTCGCACTTCTCGCCGGAAACGGTGCACTGCGTCCACCGAACCTCGGCGATCTGCTGATCCTCGGAGCGGCAGTCGTCCGAGCTGTCCATGTGACCTGGATGCCCAAGCTCACGGCCGACAGGCCGATGGACACACTCCACCTCACGACGGTGCAGCTGGCCACCTGCGCGGCGCTCTTCTCCGCGGGATCCGTGGTTCACGGCGACTCGATCCCGCAGTACGTCGCCCAGCTCGACCTCGGACGAGTCACCCTGTTCCTCTATCTGGTGCTCGTGTGCACGGTCTTTGCCTTCTTCGTTCAGATCTGGGCAGTGCGGCGCACGTCCCCCTCCAGGGTCAGCCTGCTTCTTGGCAGCGAACCCATCTGGGCCGCCGTCATCGGCATCACGGTGGCCAACGACAGCCTCACGCCGGCCGGCTATTGCGGCATCGGCCTCATCCTTGCCGGCACGGCCTGGGGCCGCTCCGTCGAGCGGAACCACCGGCTCCTGGCCGGGAGGCGGCCTGCCCCGTCACGGTCTGACAAAGACGCCCATGCGCCCGGCCGGACGGAAGCCGTTCCTTTCGTAGAAGGCTGACGCGTCCCCGTCTCGCGCAGTCAGGAGATACCAGTGCCGCACGTCTCCCAGCTGATCGGCCAGGGCCTGCAGGAGCCGGGTGCCGTGGCCACAGCGCTGCACGCCTGCGCGAACACACATCTCCTTGAGGAGGAAGTGATCGTCGCCCGCTGAGCGTTCCAGATGACCGAGAGCGAAACCGAGCAGCTCGCCGGCGGGATCCCACAGACAGACGCCGTGGGCACGAGGTGTGGCGAGGATGTCGCCGAGCCGCTGCGCAGCATCGACGGCACTCCACGATTCGTTCCACGGTGGCGCGCTGAAGGTGTCGACGTAGAGGGAGACACAAGCGCCGAGCGCGTTGGTCGTCAGCGTGGTGATCACGTATGAACCATGTCAGGTCGGTTGCCCCGCGGCCTGTCGGACGGAGTACGGCGAACACGGAGCCGCCTCCATGGTGACGTCCGCTGCCAGGATGTTGGCTCGAGACTGCGAAGTGCCCGACCCTGTGCCTGGCACAGATCGACCCCACGACGGGCTGCATCGAGGCCTGAGCTGATCGGACCACGTCGACGCTGGGATGACAATTGTTCTCGAGATGTCGCCCCGGTCGGCCCGTGTGACGATGAAAAGAACCGGCATGGCGCTGCGGCGCCCCCGACGAAGGGAACGCGCGTGCAGATTCTCTCGGTGCGTGGCGCACTGCCCGAGCACTGCTACCAGCAGGACGAGATCACCGACGCCTTCGTGAGAGTCGTCGGTGACGGAACCCTCGATCGTGACCAACTGCAGGCCTTCCACGACCATGCGGGCGTCCGACAGCGACATCTCGTGCTGCCGTTGGAGGACTACGCGGAGCTCGACGACTTCGGACGCTCGAACGACCTCTTCATCGAGCACGCGGTTGCGCTGGGGTCCCGCGCGCTGCTCGATGCCTTGAAGGCGGCTGGTCTGACGCCGTCCGACGTCGACCTGATCGTGACCACCACCGTCACCGGAGTGGCGGTTCCGTCGCTCGACGCGCGGCTGGCCTCCGCCATCGGCCTGCGACCGGACGTGAAGCGCGTCCCGATCTTCGGCCTCGGATGCGTGGCGGGCGCGGCTGGTATCGCCCGCCTCCATGATCATCTCGTCGGGCATCCCGGCGACGTGGCGGTGCTGGTCTCGGTGGAGCTGTGCTCGCTCACGGTCCAGCGCGCAGACGTCTCCGTCGCCAACCTGGTGGCCAGCGGCCTGTTCGCCGACGGCGCGGCGGCCCTCGTCGCGCGGGGCTCAACGGGCGGGCGACCAGTGACCGTCCCCTCCGGCGCTGCCACGATCGAGGTGATCGACTCGCGCAGCCGGTTGTACCCGGACTCCGAACGCGTCATGGGCTTCGACCTGAGGTCGACGGGGCTTCGGATCGTGCTGGACGTGGGCGTGCCCGCCGTCGTCGAGCAGTTCATCGGTGGCGACGTCGACCTGTTCCTGGAGTCCCACGGATTGACCCGGGCCGACATCGACTTCTGGGTCTGCCACCCAGGTGGGCCGAAGGTGATCGAGGCGCTCGAACGGACGCTCGGGCTCAGCCACGAGGACGTCGCCCTGACGTGGGAGTCGCTGGCCACGGTCGGCAACCTCTCGTCCGCCTCGGTGCTGCACGTCCTGATGGACACGCTGCGCGAGCGACCACCGGCGCCGGGTGCGTACGGCATCCTCATGGCGATGGGGCCGGGCTTCTGCTCCGAGCTGGTGCTGGTGCGCGGGGCAGCGGCATGACCAGCCTGCTGGCGTTCACGATCCTGGTCGGTCTCGTCGGGCTCGAGCGGGTCGCGGAGATGATCGTGTCGCGCCGCAATGCCGAGTGGAGCTTCGCGCGGGGCGGCGTCGAGAGCGGCCAGCGGCACTTCCCGGTCATGGTGGCGCTCCACACGGCGTTCCTGGTGGGCATGCTCGTGGAGGCGTGGTGGCGACGGCCGGACGTGCCCGCGGCCCTCGCCTGGTCGATGCTGGCCGTGGTCATCGCCTGCCAAGCGGGACGCTGGTGGTGCATCCAGGCGCTGGGCCGGCACTGGAACACGCGGGTGATCATCGTCCCGGGCACACCGCCGGTGCGGCGCGGGCCCTACCGGGTGCTGAGCCATCCGAACTACGTGGTCGTCGTGGTCGAGGGAGTCGCGCTGCCCATGGTCCACGACGCGTGGATCACCGCCGTCGTGTTCACGGTGCTCAACGCCGCCCTCCTGACGGTGCGGCTCCGCGTGGAGTCGGCCGCCCTGCGCACGTTGCCGGTCGCCCAGCCCGCCGCCTGATGCGGGACCTCGTCGTCGCGGGCGGAGGGCCGGTCGGACTCATCACGGCCCTGTTCGCGGCGCGCGCGGGCCTGGACGTCGTGGTGCGTGAACCGCGCCGGGGCCCGGTCGACAAGGCGTGCGGGGAAGGGCTCATGCCGGGGGCGGTGGCCGGCCTCCAGGAGCTCGGTGTCGAGCTGTGGGGACGTCCGCTCGCCGGCATCCGCTACCTGGATGCGACGCGTTCGGCCGAGGCGCCGTTCCGCCACGGCACGGGCATGGGGGTCAGGCGGACGGCGCTGCACGCCGCGCTGACCGAGGCGGTCGCCGCCGCTGGCGTCGAGGTGGAGCAGGCGGCGGTCCGGGACGTCCAGGATCGTGGCGATCACGTGCTGGCCGACGGCACGCCCGCCCGGTACCTGATCGCTGCGGACGGTCTGCACTCGCCGACCCGGCGGGCGCTGGGGCTGGACGGAGTCAGCCGCATGCCGCAGCGGTACGCGCAGCGCGCGCACGCGTCGATCGAACCGTGGACCGACCTCGTCGAGGTGCACTGGGCGCAGTCGGGGGAGGCATACGTGACGCCGACCGCCGACGGCCAGGTCGGCGTGGCGATCCTGACGCGTCAGCGGGGCAGGAGCTTCCACGACCTGCTCGCCGACCACCCGGGGCTGGTCGAGCGCCTCGCCGGTGCACCGCTGGGCCGCGTCAAGGGTGCCGGTCCGTTGCGCCAGCGCGCGACCAGGCGGGTGCAGGGACAGGTGCTGCTGGTCGGCGACGCGGCCGGCTACGTCGACGCGCTGACCGGCGAGGGGATCGCGCTGGGTCTCGCGCAGGCCAGGGCCGCGATCGCCGCCGTGCTCGCCGCCGACCCGGAGCGCTACGAGCAGGACTGGCGACGGCTCACCTGGCGCCACGACCTGATGACCGCGGCCCTGGTGACGGCGAGCCGGGCGTCCCTCGTCCGCTCCGGCATCGTCCCGGCAGCACGACGGCTCCCGGCGGTGTTCGGCTGGGCGGTCGACCAGCTCGCCCGACCCGCCTGAGCGCGCCCGAGGACGCTCGCGACGGCTGGTCGTCGGCGGGGCTAGAACGCCTCGTGGCCGAACAGGCCGGGAAGCCCGCCGGTGTGCAGGAAGACGGTCCTGTCGCCGGGCCGGATCCCTCCCGAGGCGACGGCCGAGACGAGACCGGCCATGGCACGTCCGGAGTAGGTCGGGTCGAGGATGAGTCCTTCGGTGCGGGCGGCGCGAGACAGCGCGGCACGCGTCGACTCGGCCAGGTGCTCGTACCCCTGCCCGACCTGCCCTCCGTCGATGCGCAGCGAGTCCGCGGCGCCCTGGGTGCCGGACCGCATCCCCTCCATCAGGGCGTGGACGGTGCGGCGGGCGTCGGGCACGGCGCCGGTGTCCACGCCCAGGACCCGTTCCGCACCGAGGGCTGTGACGAGTCCGGCCATGGTTCCACCTGATCCGACGGCGACGACGACGTGGCGGACGTCGGGCACCTGGTCGAGCACCTCCTGGCCGGCGCGCACGTACGCCTCGGCGCTCGCAGGGCTCGAGCCGCCGAACGGGATGCGATGGACTCGCCCTCGGCTTCGGTCGTGCTCGACCTCGTCCGCGACGGCCTCGGGCGGCCGGCGCCCGGACCAGATGATCTCCGCCCCGAAGAGGCGGTCGAGCAGGACGTTGCCCCGCTCGGTCTCGGGCGCATGACCCTGGAGCACCAGGACGACCGGCAGGCCGACCCGCGCGCCCGCCGCGGCCGTGAGCCGGGCGTGGTTGCTCTGGGCTGCTCCGGTGGTGACCACCACGTCCGCCGCGGCATCCAGGGCCTGCCCCATCGTCACCTGCAGCTTGCGGACCTTGTTGCCGCCCCCGCCGAGCCCCATCAGGTCGTCGCGCTTGACGAGCAGATCGTCGGCGTCGAGGCCGAGGTCCACCGCGAGCCTCGGTGCGGCGTCGATGGGGGTGGGGCCGTTCATGAACCCTGCCGTGCCGTTGCTCATGTGTCTCCCTGTCGTGGGGGCTGCCAACTCTAGCCCGGCGGAGCCCACAGATGGCTGACGGAACGTAGGCTGAGGTTCTACCCACAGAGAGCCGGCTGCCATGTGCTTCTCCACCGAGGCCGATGTGGTCGCAGGGATCGCCCTGCTGCCCGTGGCAGCACTGTCGCTGCGCGAGGTCCGCCACGTGCGGGAGCTGCCATTCGCCGCGCTACCGCTGCTGTTCGCCGCCCATCAGCTCACCGAGGCCATCGTCTGGGCGGGATTCGACGGTGACGTGTCGTCGAGCGTCCAGAAGGTCGCGGCGATGGTCTACGTGGTCTTCGCCTTCTCGGTGCTGCCGACGCTGGTCCCGGCCGCCGTGCTGCTCCTGGAGCCGAGGGGCGCCCGGCTGCGGGTGTCACCCTTCGTCGTCCTCGGCCTGGTGGTCTCTGCCCAGCTGACCTACTTCGTGCTCAACGGCCCGGTCTCCGTCGAGGAGCACAACCATGCCGTGGAGTACCACGTGGGCCTGCAGAACGGCACGTTCTGGGCCGTGCTCTACATCGTTGCCGTGATCGGTCCGTCGCTGTTGTCGGGATACCCGTCCATCGTGGCCTTCGGTCTGCTCAACCTGGTCGGGCTGACACTGGTCGCCGTCCTGTACCGCGAGGCGTTCGCCTCGATCTGGTGCGTGGTGGCGGCCCTCCTGTCGGTGCTGGTGCTGGTGCACATGTATCTCCGTAGACGTCTGCCCGACCCGCACAGGCTTCACGGACAACCGCTCGAGCCGTCGCCTGATCCGGCGAACCGTTAAGTGAAGGGGTGTCCCATAGCCGGGCCCGGCCCCTACGATGCGAGCCATGGTCCCCACCAACCGGCTCATCGGGCGGTCGCGAGAGATCGACTGGCTCTCGTCGGTGCTGTCCGGCGGCTGGCGGGCCGCGGTCGCGGAGGGCGACGCCGGCGTGGGCAAGACAGCGCTCCTGGACGAGCTGGAGCGACATGGCCGAGCCGACGGGTGGACGGTGGTGCGGCTCCAGTGCGTGGAGGCGGAGCGCGGATTCCCGTACGCTGCTCTCGACCGGATCCTGCGACCGCTCAAGGCCTACGTCCAGGCGCTGGCCGATCACCAACGCATGGCCGTCGAGGTGGTGCTCGGACGCAGGACCGGTGATGCTCCCGCCGTCATCGCGCTGGGCACAGCCGTCCTGGACCTGCTCGTGCTGGCAGGTGAGGACTCGCCGCGTCTGCTCATCGTCGACGACGCGCACTGGATCGACACAGCGAGCGGCGAGGTGCTGATGTTCGTGGCGCGCCGGCTCAGCGACGCCCGGGCGTCGATCGCCCTGGGGTTGCGCACCGGCGAGCCGACCGACCTCGACGTGGCCGGCATCGAGCACCTCGAGCTGTCGCCGCTCGACCCGGCGAGCGCGGCCGAGCTGCTCGACGCTCATCACCCCACCCTGTCCTCTGCGCTGCGGGCCGAGGTGCTCCGGTGGGCGGTGGGCAATCCGTTGGCGCTCGCCGAGCTGCCGGCTTCACTGGCGGCCGGCTCGACAACGGTCGCGAGGCCCGAGCTGCCGCTGCCACGACGACTCGAGCGGGCGTACGCCCAGCGTCTGGGGCGCTTGCCGCGGGATGAGCGAGACGCCCTGCTGCTCCTGGCGCTGGACGGGATGGCAGAGGCGATCGGGGATCACGGCTTGGCACACGGGCTCGACGGAGCCCGCACCGCCGGGCTCGTCGACGTCCACCCGTCGGACGGTCGACTGTCATTTCGTCACCCCTTGGTGCGGTCCGCGGTCGTCGGTGCGGCGTCGTCGGGGCAGGTGCGGACCGCGCACCTGCATCTTGCCGAGGTCCGCGCGAGCGATCCGCTGCGACGAGCCCACCACCTGGCGTCGGCCACGATCGAGCCCGACGAGGAGGTCGCACTCGTCGTGCAGAGGGGCGCCGAGCACGCCGCCCGGCGTGGTGGAGCCACCGTCGCGGTCAAGCTGCTGGTCCGTGCCGCGGCGTTGAGCGAGCATCCGGACGTTCGGGAGCGACGCCTCGCCGACGCCGCCTTCGTCGCCACCAGCGCGGGTCTGCTCGATGACGCCGCGGCGCTGCTCGGCCAGCTGGACCGGATCAGCGGCGAGCTGACCTCTCCGTCGGCGGTGCTCACCGACGCCTATCTGCGGCTGTTCCGTGGGGGTGCGGCTGTGCCGACGCACCGCATGGTGCTGGCCACAGTGCGACGGCACGGCCATGACGTGGACGACGAGACTCTCGATCGTCTCATCAACGTGCTGCTGATGATCACCATGTACTCCGCCGATCCGGCCCTGTGGGCACAGACCGAGTCTCTGATCGATGAGCACGCCGAGCGGCTCGGGCCGGTGAGCTTGCTCGTGCGCGAGATCGGGGGACACCTGCTGAGTCACGCAGACGGTGCCCGCGACCGCGTGGCCGAGGCGTTCACCCTGCCCGGCCACGACCCATTGGACGTGGTCATGTTGGCGCTCTGCGCCTTCTGGGTCGACTCGCTGGGAGAGCACCGCTCATACCTGGAGCGGATGGTCGACAGGGAGGTCGCGGCCGGCGCCCGGTCCGACGCGATGGCGCTGCTGCACTTCACGCTCCTCAGCCAGACGGACGCAGGGCTCTGGGACGACGCTGCGACGACGTTCGCCCGCGGTGTGGAGCTGAGCACCGAGCTCGGATTCGAGATGTTCACCTATCTCTACCGCGCGTTCTACGCTCGCGTCCTGGCTCAGCGCGGTGACATCGAGGCAGCCCGCGAGCTGGCGTTCTCGGTCGACGCGTGGGCCCGCCCACGGGGACTCGGGGTCATGCTTCATCACGTGGAAGGTGCCGCGCTGGCCGGCCTGCTCGCGGTCGGTGAGTACCACCGGGCATGGGGTTTCGCCATCGGCCTCGGCGCGCCCGGCTCCTTCCCGCCGTACGTCCATGAGTCGTTCCGTTGCCTGCTCGACGTCGTCGAGGCCGGGATGGCGACGGGCCACGCCGACGAGGCGCGCCGGCACGCGCTGGCGGCGGATGCTCAGGGCGTGCGGGCCGTGTCACCGCGGATGGACATGCTGACGACAGCTGTTCTGGCGATCACCGACATCACTGCCGAGGCGGACCGGTTGTTCACGATCGCGTCCGCACACCCGGCCGCGCCGGCTTTCCCGTTCGACCAGGCCCGGATCAGTCTGGCCCACGGCAGGTGGTTGCGGCGTCACGGCGACCTGCGCCGCGCACGGGTCGCCTTGACCCGTGCGGTCGACCAGTTCGACCGTCTGGGCACCCCGCCGTGGGCGGAGCGTGCGGCGCACGAGCGGTCGTTGGCGGGATCCTCCGGTGGGGAGGCTGACGACCGCCTCCGCCACCTGACGGAGCAGGAGCTGCGCATCGCCGAGCTCGCCGCGACCGGGTTGAGCAACAAGGAGATCGGTGCTCGGCTCTACCTGTCCCCGCGCACGGTGGGCACGCACCTCTACCGCATCTTCCCCAAGCTGGACATCACCTCCCGCGCCGCGCTGCGCGACGCATTGGCAGAGGCCAAGTCCGACGAGTGACGTACGCATGTACGTCACCAGGTGAAGTCATCTGACCGACCGCGACGGCGCTGTGTCCCGCCAACGTTGATGACGAGCCGGAACACCCCGGCTCGCCAGAGACGGAATCGAGACACGAACATGCCGATGCTGACTGTGGGCGCCGAGAACGGTGCGCCCGTCGAGCTCTACTACGAGGTGCAGGGCAGGGGAGCCCCCGTCGTGCTGATCCACGGATGGCCGTTGAGCGGCCGATCCTGGGAGAAGCAGGTCGTCGCCCTGGTCGAGGCCGGCTACCAGGCCATCACCTACGACCGTCGCGGGTTCGGGCGGTCCACACCCACCTGGGACGGCCACGACTACGACACCATCGCGGCCGACCTGGACGCCCTGCTCGTCCACCTGGACCTGACGGACGTCACGCTGGTCGGCTTCTCGGCCGGTGGCGGCGCCGTCGCTCGCTACATCGGCAGCCACGGCACCGCCCGGGTTGCCAAGGCGGTGCTGGCCAGCGCGGTGACTCCGTTCCTGCACGTCACCGATGGCAACCCCGAGGGCGGCCTGGACGACGGCACGATCGCGCACTTCGAGGCCGGCATCCGCGCCGACCGAGCGGGATTCGCCGACCAGTTCCTCACCCTGCTCTACTCCGCCGCCGGCACGTCCACCGTCAGCGAGCCGCAGCGCCTGCACGGTCGCGACCTGGCCAACGCCGCCTCGCCGCGAGCGACCCTCGCGGGACCTGACGCGTTCGGACGCACCGACTTCCGCCCCGACCTGGAGAAGTTCGACGTGCCCACGCTCGTCATCCACGGCGACTCGGACGCCGTCGTGCCCTTCCACGTCAGCGGACGGCGCGCGGCTGCTGCGATCGACGGGGCCGAACTGGTCCTCATCGAGGGCGGCCCACACGGCATCAACGTCTCTCACGCCGACCAGTTCAACGACGCGCTGATCGGCTTCCTCGACCGCTGACCGGTCCGGCCCACCTTTCCCCGCAACACCCACCCACCGGCGCGTCCGCGCCACCCACAAGGAGAACACCATGTCCATCCACCGCCCCCTCACACGCACCAAGATCGTGACCTCCGGCATGGCCCTCGCGGCCGTCGTCGGCCTGAGCGCGACGGCCCCGGCGTTCGCGTCATCGTCCGGCGACTCCACCCACACGGCGGCGGCTCGCACCGCCGCCAAGCCCACCATCGTGCTGGTCCACGGTGCCTGGGCCGACTCGTCGAGTTTCGCGCCGGTCACCAAGAAGCTGCAGAAGGACGGGTACACCGTCCTCAGTGCACCGAACCCGCTGCGTGGCCTGCGCCAGGACTCGGCCAACGTCGCGACGTTCGTCAACGCGGCCACCAAGGGCCCCGTCGTGCTCGTCGGTCACTCGTACGGAGGCAGCGTGATCACCAACGCGGCCACCAAGACGCCGCGGGTCAAGGCGCTGGTCTACGTCGACGCCTACGCACCTGCGAAGGGGGAGAGCGTCATCGACCTGACCGGCGCCAAGCCCGGTTCGGCGTTCGCGGTGAAGGACCCGACCACGGTGTTCAACTTCGTCCCCTACGCGAACGCGCCGAAGGGTGACGTCGACGCCTACGTCAAGCCCGAGCTGTTCAAGAGCACCTTTGCCGCGAAGCTGCCCACCTCGCACACGAAGGTGCTCGCGGCGAGCCAGAGCCCGATCGCGCTGAGCGCGCTGCAGGCCCCGTCGAAGACTCCTGCCTGGAAGAAGATCAAGAGCTACTTCTTCGTCGGCACCCGCGACAAGGTGCTGCCCGCGGCCCAGCAGATCGCGATGGCCAAGCGCGCCGAGGGTGTGATCGTCACGCGCAAGGCTGACCACCTGTCGATGCTGGAGAAGCCCAAGCAGATCACGACGCTGATCGAGCGGGCCGCCCGCCACGCCAGGTAGCGGCTCCACCGGAGGGCTCCTGCCCGGGCGACCACCCGGGCGGGAGCCCTTCATCGAGCGCCCAGCCGTCGATCCGGCGGAAGGAAGCGTGGAGCGGACGCGAGGATTTGAACCTCGACCCATTCCCTGGAAGGGAAGCGTGCTGCAACTACACCACGTCCGCGACGTCAGCCGTCGAAGGCTGACCCGCCCAAGTATGGACCGTCCGGTGCCCCGCCGGCCGGGAGGGTATGACGAGTTCGTTGACAGCCTTTCGCCCGGGTTCCACACTGGGGCCAACCCCTAGCCCATGGTGGATCCGTGAAACGCACGCCCGTCGTCCTCGTGGCCGTTGCCGTCGCTGGTCTGGCGACCGCCGGAATCGTCGCCGTCGTGAGCGGCGACGCAGCGGGTTCGAAGCCCGGGGGCACACCTCCTGCGGCCGCCATCGCACCCGAGGCGGAGCCGTCGCGCCAGTTCGATCGCGACACGCTGGAGCGTCAGGCGAAGGAGCAGGCCGATCAGACCGCGCAGGCGCAGGACGCGCTCGCGGACCAGGTGAGAAAGCGGGCCGATGAGCTCGGGGCGGCTGCGTCGTCGAGGCCCCACCAGCTCCAGGTGACCATCAGCGAGCAGAAGCCGTATGACGCCTACATGCCGGGGGACCGGCCGGGTCAGTGCGTGCGCGCCTCCTTGGCGCCGGCGAGCCTGGTCGTGACAGACGCCGCGGCCACGTCCTCGACCCCGCTGGCGGACCAGGCCCTGCCCGCGACGGCTCGCCTGACCCCTGGCGGCACCTGCGAGGCGCGGATGAGCGTCGAGGTGCCCAGGGCCGCGATGTACCACCTCGGGGTGGCGATCATGGGACGTGGGATCAAGGGGCCGACCGACCCCGGTGGCACCGAGGTCCAGGCCGGAGTGAGCCCGCAGCGAGTCGTCGTGGTGGGCTGACGTCGCCCACGTCCCGGCACGGTGGGCCCGGTCCGTGATTGACTTCACGGGAACGGAAGGACGTGCATGACCAAGGGGAAGCTTCCCGCCTACGAAGTCGTGGCGGCAGAGATCCGGCAACGGATCCTCTCCGGTGAGTTCGCGCCGGGAGAGCGGCTGCCCAGCGAGGCCGAGCTGATCGAGTCGTCGGGCAACAGCCGCAGCACGATCCGCGAGGCGATGCGCACGCTGGCCAGTGAGAACCTGGTCTACACGACCCGTGGGACGACCGGCGGCACCTTCGTGGCCAGCCCGGACGTCGCAGCCATCACCTCGCACCTCGAGAACAGCGTGACCCTCATGGCCGCCGCGCTGTCGGTCACCGTCGAGCAGCTGATGGACGTGCGCCAGCTCACCGAGGTCCATGCGGCAGGACGCGCGGCGCACCACCGGACCGAGGAGCAGATGGCCACGATGCGCCGATCCGTCGACTCGGCCGCCCTCGAGACCGACTACGCCGGCCACCAGGACTTCCACATGCAGATCCTGCACGCGTCCGGCAACCCCATGCTCGAGCTGGTGTGCGCGCCCGTCTTCCGGGTGCTCAGTCGTCGGTTCGTGGCGGACCGGGCGGCGGCGGACTTCTGGGAGGCCTCGCAGGCCGAGCACCGCGCGATCATGGCGGCCATCGAGTCGCAGGACTCGCTGACCGCCATGTCGCTGATGCAGCGGCACCTGCACCGCATCGAGGACGCGTACAAGGAGATGGAGCTGCTCACCAGCCCGGTGAGCTGAACCCCACGTCCGTGCCGCTCCGGGCGCTCAGAGGCAGACGGGCGGTCGGCGCGTGTGCCAGTCGGTCTCGGACTGGTAGAGACGGCCGATCGTGAACAACGCCTCCTCGTCGCAGTGGGCAGCGGTGAGCTGGGCGCCCACCGGCATCCCGGAGCCGGCGTGGAAGCCGACCGGCAGCGACATCGTCGGCCCGTTGTGCAGCGACCACGGGTACGACAGCTGGCCCAGCCGCACCGACTGGGTCAGCACCGCCTCCTCCTCGCGCGCGAACGGGACGTCGACCGGAAGGGTGGGTGTGACCACCACGTCGACACTCTCCAGAACCTGCCGCATCCCGGCCCGGAAGTCGCTGCGCGCTCGAGCGGCGGCGCGGTGCTGGTCCGCCGTGATGAACACGCCCTGGCGTATCCGCTGCAAGGTCGGCGGCTGGAAGCGCTCCGGTTCCTCCAGCCGCTCTCGGTGCAGCTGCGCCAGGTCGTGGTACAGCAGCGTGTAGACGTGGCTCTGTGCCTCGTCGGCCAACGGGATGTCGATCTCGACGACCTCCAGGCCGAGGTCGCCCAGGTGCTGGACGAAATCGGCGACGGCCCGCGCGACGTCCGGATCCACGTCGTCGGTGACGAACCGCCGCGGCACCCCCACCCGCCGGGGGGCGGGACGGGTGCTTCGGGGCGTCTCGCACAGGACGTCGAACGTCCGCGCGACCAGGTCGACGGTGCGGGCCATCGGGCCGACGGTGTCGAAGTCCGGGCTGACGGGGAAGACGCCGGTCATGTCCAGGATGCCCGGCGTGGGTCGCAGGCCGACCACGCCGCAGGCGGCGGCCGGCAGCCGGACCGAGCCCCCGCTGTCGGTGCCCAGGGCGATGTCGACCAGGCCGGCCGCGACCGCCGCTCCCGACCCACCACTTGAACCAGCCGGAACCCGCCGCGGGTCCCACGGGTTGCGCGGCCCGCCGGCGGCCGAGTTCTGCGATGTCACGCCGACGGCGAACTCGGCCAGGTTGAGGGTGGCGACCACGGCGGCGCCCGCGGCGCGCAGGCGCCGCACGACGGTGGCGTCCTCGTCGGCCACCCGGTCGGCGAAGAAGGTGGAGGCGCACGTGGAGCGAACCCCACCGACGTCGATGTTGTCCTTGACCCCGAGGGTGAGTCCAGCCAGCGGACCGGCCGCCGTCTCACCCGGCTCCACCCAGGTGATGACGGAGTTGATGGCCTCGTCCACCCTCAGGTGCCCGGGGGAGGGGGCCGTGCGGCCCCCTCCCAGCACGGTGCTCAGACCGCGGCCCTCGCAGCCCGCAACCGCTCCGTGCCGGCCTCGTCGATCGTCCACGTCTGCGTGTCGACGACGACACCGTAGTCGCGCGCGGCGTCCTCGGCCGTCAGGTACTCGTCCCACACGTCGGAGAGCACCTTGAACGCATCCCGCTCGAACGGGTCGCCGAACCCTCCGCCGGAGGGCATCTTGATGTCCAGCGTGTCGCCCGAGCGGATCATCTCCTGGGTGACCTTGGAGTACAGCACCTCTTCGCGATCGGTGCCGACGTTGCGGACGAACGAGCCCGAGACGCCGTCGTGACCGCCCAGCGCGCCGGCCGGCGGGTCGGAGCGGTTGTCGGCCTCCGAGCCCAGGAACGTGTCGGTGAGCATCAACCAGCTGCGGTGGCTGCCGATGCCGCCGCGCCACTTGCCGGGCGCCGGGGCGTCGTCCCTCAGCTCGTAGCGCAGCGCGCGCATCGCGTGGTTGAGCTCGAGCTCCTCGATCGGGTTGTTGCGGGTGTTGGCCATCAGGGCGTCGACGGCGTCCATGCCGTCCTTGCCCTGGCGACCGCCGTAGGAGCCCTCGTTGATCTCGATGTAGACCCAGTACGACTCGCCGTCGTCGGCCAGACCCGAGTAGGCGATCGCGCACAGCGCCGCCGACGAGCCCGCGATCGCGTGGTCCGGGAGCACCGGGGCCAGCGCCAGGTTGATCGAGTCGAAGACCCGGTTGACCTGGGAGAAGCGCGCGAAGCACGACGCCGGGAAGTCCGGGTTGAAGATCGTGCCCTCGGGGGCGTACGCCTTCACCGGCCGGAAGCAGCCGTCGTTCTGCGGCACGTACTCGTCGATCACGGCCTCGTCCAGCAAGATGGTGCGGATCGCGCTGACCGCCACCGGCAGCACCGAGCCCTCGAAGGGCACGTTGAAGGCGGTCGGCACCTGGGGGCTCGACCCGGTGAGGTCGATCAGGATCTCGTCGCCCTCGACCTGCACCCGCACGGCCACGGCGACCGGGACGTCCCGGTTCTTGCCGTCGTCGTCGAGGTAGCCCACGGGAGCCTCGTAGCTGCCGTCGGGGATGGCCCGGATGCGCGAGCGGAGCATCTCCTCGGAGTAGTCCATCCAGCGCTCGGCCGAGCTCATGACGACGTCCAGGCCGTACTTCTCCAGCATCTCGACGAAGCGCTTCTCGCCGATCCGTGCCGAGGCGATGAGGGCCTCGAGGTCGCCACGGTTCTGCTCGGGGGTGCGCACGTTGTCGAGGATGTGCTGGATGAGCGCGTCGTTGCGCACGCCGCCGTCGTAGATCTTCATCGAGTCGATCAGCTTGCCTTCGGCCCAGACGTCCACGACGTCCATGCAGAGGCCGGGGAAGTTGCCGCCGATGTCGGAGACGTGGCCGGTGCACCCGGCGAAGCCGACGTGCTCGCCCTCCCAGAAGATCGGGATGACGACGCCGTAGTCGGGGGAGTGCGCCGCACCGTGGTACGGGTGGTTGTGCAGGACCACGTCGCCGGGCTTGTACGTGCCGGCCAGACGACGGTTGATCCCGCGGATGTACGCCGGGATCGAGCCGCAGTGCATCGGCGTCGAGTCCGACTCGCACAGCTCGCGGCCGTTGACGTCGAACAGGCCGGCGCCGAGGTCCTCGGACTCCCTGATCAGGCTGGAGTAGGCCATCCGGTACAGGACCTGAGCCATCTCCTTGGCCGTGGAGTCGAGGGCGCCGCCGATGACCCGCAGGGTGATCGGGTCGACCTCGACGTCGTTCCAGGTGCGCGTGGCCTCACCGGCGAGGGAGACACCGGTCGTGGGCATGACGTCCTTGCTCATGCGGAAGCCCTTTCGATGATGATGTGGCCGACCTTGTCGATCGTGGCCTGCTGGCCGATGCCGATGATGGTCGTGGAGTCGAACTGCTCGACGATCGCCGGACCGGTGAAGGTGTTGCCGGCCAGCAGCTTCTCGCGCTGGTAGACCGGTGTGTCGACCCACACGGGGTCGGCGGAGTCGCGCTCCCAGAACAGGGCGCGGGTGGTGGTCTTGATCGCCCCGGAGGCGTCCGTGCCGCCGGACTCGATCTCCTGGATCTCGACGTGCGGCACCGTGCCGACGCCGGTGACCCGGATGTTGACGAGCTGGACCGACTTGTCGTCGAAGCGCTGTGAGTACGTGCGGCCGTGTGCCTCGTGGAAGGCGTCGGCGACCTGCTGCACCCACTCGGTGGTGATCTCGCCGGCCGGGGCCGGCACGCGCAGCTCGTACCCCTGGCCGACGTAGCGGCAGTCGACGCTGCGCTCGAGGCTCACGTCCTGCTCGGGGATGCCGTCGGCGCGGAGCTGGTCGCCGGCCTCGGTGGCCAGACGGTCCATCTCCGACTGGAGCAGCGCCAGGTCCGGGTCGTCCGAGGCCGTCCAGACCGTGGTGGGCACCTCGTAGCGGATGTCGGTGGTCAGCAGCCCCACCGCGGAGGTGATGCCGGGGTGGCCCGGCACGATGACGCGCGGGATGCTCAGCTGCTCGGCGATCTGCCACGCGTACAGCGGCCCGGCGCCGCCCTCGGCGACGAGGGAGAAGTCGCGGGGGTCGTATCCCTTGCGCACCGAGTGCAGGCTGATCGCCTCAGTCATCGAGTGGCTCAGGATCGTGAAGATGCCCATCGCGGCCTTCTCGATGCTGGTGCCGAGCTTCTCGGCGATCTGCTCGCGGACCGCGTCCACGGCCAGGTCGCGCTTCACGGCCATCGTGCCGGACAGGAAGCTGTCCTCGCGGAGCCAGCCCATCACCATCATCGCGTCGGTGGAGGTGGGCTCCACGCCGCCGCGGTCGTAGCAGGCGGGGCCCGGGTACGCGCCGGCGCTGCGCGGGCCGACGCGGAACATGCCGCCCTCGTCCACGACGGCGACCGAGCCGCCGCCCGCACCGATGGTGTCGACCTCGGCCATCGGGATCATCGCGTGGTAGTCGCCGATCCGGGTGTCGAGGAGGTGCTTCATCCGCAGCCGGCCGTCAGGGGCGACGCCGACGTCAGCGGAGGTGCCGCCCACGTCGAGGGTGATGACGCTCGGGAATCCCGATGCCTTGCCGATCGCGCATCCGCCCAGCAGGCCGGCGACCACGCCGCTGGTGAGCAGCGAGACCGGGATCTCGCTGGCGCTGCGGGCGGTGACCAGGCCGCCGGCCGAGGTCATCAGGTGCACGTCCTCGCCGACCTTCGCGGCGGCGGCCTTGTCGGCCAGGTTCGCGACGTAGGTGGAGGTCTTGGGGCCGACGAAGGCGTTCAGGGCCGTCGTGGAGAAGCGCTCGTACTCGCGGTACTGGGGAGCGACCTCGCTGGACAGCGAGATGAAGACCTCGGGGTACTCCTCGAGGATGATCTCCTTGACCCGCTGCTCGTGGGACGGGTTGCGGTAGGCGTGCAGGAAGGCGACCGCGATGGCCTCGACCTGGCGCTCGCGCAGCACGCGCACCTCACGACGCACGGCTTCCTCGTCGAGCGGGGTGATGACGTTGCCGGCGGCGTCGATGCGCTCGGGGACCGTGCGGCGGTTGCGCCGGGGGACCAGCTGCCACTTCTGCCACGGCAGGTCCTGGTAGTTGGAGTAGTTCAGCGGGCGCTTCTTGCGCGCGATGTGCAGCAGGTCGCGGAAGCCGTCGGTGGTGATCATGCCGACGTCGCTGCCGTTGTGCTCCAGGACGATGTTGGTGGCCACGGTCGTGCCGTGGAAGAACATGTCGATCTCACTGGGATCGATCCCGGCCTGCTCGGCCAGGACCTTGATGCCGTCCATGGTTCCGATGGAGGGATCATGATTGGTCGAGGGCGTCTTGTGCACGGTGACCGTGCCGTCGTCGTCCCACAACACGAGGTCAGTGAACGTGCCACCGACGTCGACTCCGATTCGCTTCATGCTCATCCGTTCTGCGGTCGTCACTAGGGGAGCTCCATAGTGACCCGCACCACGCCCGGAAATCAATACCTCTGACAATTAAGTTTGTTTTGGTCGCAAGTCGCGGCAAAAAGACCTTGCGATCCCGCAAAGAGCAGAGGAATAGCGGCTCACGTCCTGCGGCCGTCGAACTTCAGGAGGCTCTCGACCAGCGCTTCCGGGTTCTCCTCGGCGATCCAGTGACCCGCATCGGCGATGCCGACGACGGTGACGTCATCGGCCAGCTCGCGTCCGATGTCCTCGGCCGCGTCGGCGTGCGCCAGGCTCGCCGTCCCGTACAGGCCGAGGCATGGGATCGTCAGCTTCCCGCCGTCGCGCACGGCGGCGCGGATGTCGTCGGCGTCCTGGTCGAAGGCGCGGTAGAGGTCGAAGCCGGCGCGCATGGCCCCGGCCTGCGCGTAGGCGGTCGCGTACGCATCGGTGTCGACGGCCATTGGCCTGGCCGCGTGGCGGTCGAAGAAGTACTGCAGGTAGAGGCGCTCCCGGCCGGCGACCAGCGCCTCGGGCAGGTCCAGCAGGGCGTGGAAGTTGTAGTGCCACTCGATGGCGGAGTTCCTCAACCGGTCGAACACCGCGGTGCCCGGTTGGCTGGCCTCGCCGTACCCCAGCGCCCGCGTGGCGTCGCGATACCGGAACGCGTACGCGGTGGCGACCATCGAGCCGATGTCGAGGCCGAGCACGAACGCCGGCCGCCGCAGACCGAGGTGCTCGTGCAGGAGGAGGTGGATGTCCTCGGCCATGGTCCATTTCGAGTAGCCGGCCCGCGGGAGCGTCACACCACCGCGCAGGTCCGCCGTCCTCCCCGGGCCGTCGCTGGGACGCGAGGAGTGACCGGCCCCGCGGTAGTCGGGAGCGATCACCCGGTACCCGGCGTCCGCCAGCGGCCCCAGCACATGGCGCCACTGCCACGCCGTCTGCGGATAACCGTGCAGCAGCACGAGGGTGTCGTCCCCGTCGCCGCAGTCGTAGTAGTGCAGTCGGACCCCGGTCTCCAGGTAGGCAGAGGCCGTCATGGTGCCGATGCCGTCGCCGGCCCTGCGGGCATTCACTGTGGGCTCCATGACGAGAGCCTAGGCGCGCTCGCGACGACGTGCCGCTGATGAGGCCCGCGACTACGCTGGACGGGGTGACGACGACTCCGGTGACGCTTCCAATCGGCAACCAGTTCGCGTCCGAGCTGCCCGAGCTGGCGGTGCCGTGGCAGTCGGACGAGACGCCGGACCCCCGGTTGCTCGTGCTCAACGAGGCGCTGGCCTCCGAGCTCGGTCTCGACGCGGACGCGCTGCGCAGCGCCGACGGCCTCGGGCTGCTCACCGGCACGACGGTGCCGCCGGGCGCCACGCCGGTCGCCCAGGGGTACGCGGGCCACCAGTTCGGCGGCTATGCGCCGCGCCTCGGTGACGGGCGTGCCCTCCTGATCGGCGAGCTGACCGACCGTGAGGGACGACTGCGCGACCTGCACCTCAAGGGGTCCGGACGTACCCCGTTCTCGCGTGGGGGAGACGGCCTCGCCGCCGTCGGCCCGATGCTGCGCGAGTACGTCGTGAGCGAGGCCATGCACGCCCTGGGTGTGCCGACGACGCGCGCGCTGGCAGTGGTCGCGACCGGTCGGGACGTGCGGCGCGAGACCGTCCTGCCCGGTGCCGTGCTGGCGCGGGTCGCGAGCAGCCACCTGCGGGTGGGCAGCTTCCAGTACGTCGCCGCGTCCGGCGACGTCGAGCTGCTGCGACGGCTGGCCGATCACGCGATCGCCCGTCACCACCCGGCGGCAGCGGGCGCCGAGCACCCGTACCGGGCGCTGTTCGAGGCCGTCGTCGCCGCCCAGGCCGACCTGGTGGCGCGGTGGATGCTGGTGGGCTTCGTCCACGGCGTCATGAACACCGACAACATGACGATCTCCGGCGAGACCATCGACTACGGGCCGTGCGCGTTCATCGAGTCCTTCGATCCCGGGGCGGTGTTCAGCTCGATCGACACCGGCGGACGCTACGCGTACGGCAACCAGCCCGCGGCCGCGGAGTGGAACCTCGCCCGGTTCGCCGAGGCGCTGCTGCCGCTGCTCGCGGACGACCAGGAGCGTGCGGTCGAGCTCGCGGTGGAGTCGCTCGGCATGTTCCGCTCCAGGTACGCAGCCAGCTACTCCGCGGGCTTCGCGGCCAAGCTCGGCCTCACCGGGGCGGACGCCGCGCTGGGCGATGAGCTGCTGGGGCTGTTCCACGCGAGCCACGTCGACTGGACCGGCGGCTTCCGCGCGCTGTCGTCCGCGGCCCGCGGCGACACCGCTCCCGTCCGCGATCTGTTCATCGATCTGGCCGGCATCGACGACTGGCTCGCCCGCTGGCGCGCTCTCGATCCTGACCCAGCCCTGATGGACCGGACGAACCCCGTCCACATCCCGCGCAACCACCTGGTGGAGGAGGCGCTCGACGCCGCGACCGCCGGCGAGCCGGACCTGGTCGAACAGCTCGTGGACGTCGTGCGGCGCCCGTTCGAGCAGCGTCCGGGCCTGGAGCGCTACGCCGCCCCGGCCCCGCAGGATTTCGGCCGGTACATCACCTACTGCGGCACCTGATCGGACAGGGGCGCCCCACGTCTCCGGCAGACGAGACGGACTACTCCTGGGCCGCCCGGCGGATCAGCGCGGCGAGGTGGTCCCATGCCTTCTGACTCGGATCGGTCAGGGCGTACGAGGTCGCCCACACGCCGTCCGGCTCGTCCAGGTCTGCTTGGGCGCTGAAGCCGAAGGTCGAGTAGCGCTCCTTGTCCTGCTGGCCGCTGCGGAAGAAGCAGACGACCTTGCCGTTGCGGGCGTACCCGGGTTGCCCGTAGTACAGCTTCGGCTGGAGGGTCGGCGCGACGTCCGTGACGATGTCATGGACGCGCTGGGCGAGCTCGCGGTCACCGTCCGGCATGCCGGCGATCTTCGCCCGCACGTCCTCGGCGTCGGCTGCCGCCTTGTCCTTGGCCCGGCTGTTCCGGGCCTGCTTCTTGAGCTCGGCCGCCCGTTCCTTGACCGCCGTGCGCTCCTGCTCCGAAAGCGTGCCGTCCTCGTCCATGCCGTTCATGTTGTCACGCTGTCAGCCGTCGTTCGTCGTCATGGCCGTGGGTGGCAGCCAGTCGGCCCCGAGGAGCTGGGCGATGTCGGTGAGGCCGGCGGTGTCGCTGCCTGCCGTGTCGGATGCTGCGGCGATGCGCTCGACCATGACCTTGCCGACCTGCTCCTCGACGGTGCCCTCGGCGTAGGCGATGTGCCACGGCGAGACCTGGTGATCGCGGTGGGTGCGGCCGGTCACCTGCCGTGCGGCGATGCCCGAGAAGCGGGCCTGGTGGAAGATGCCCACCCGCGGCTCGGTGCTCGACCGGCGTCCGTCCGGGAGGGTCTCGCCGGCGTGCAGGCTGATCGAGGCGACCGTCGTGAACACGCAGACCTTCGCCTCTCCGGTCTGGAACCGGAGCCGCTCGGCCTCGACGTCGAACCGGTCGCGACCGTAGATCGAGGCCACCTCGATGCCGGAGTCACGCAGCCGGTCGGCGATCGGATCGGCGGCGGTCGTGACGAACTCGACCGAGCACGCCACCTGGCGATCGGCCTGGACCTGCTGGCCTATCCAGGCGACCGTCGAGTCGACCCGGATCAGCCCCGCCTTCTGCCGGAAGCGCAGCAGCGCGGCCCGGCCCTTCGCAACACTGCGGCCGCGTCGCGCGATGTCCATCTCACGGCAGAACTCGCCCCATTCCGCCTCGTAGGCCGTCCGCTCTGTCGGTGTCAGGGTCACCGGCATGCCGGCGATCGGCACCGGCCCCCACGGCGCCGCGCGGTGCAGCATCGCCGGCGGCCGATCGTCCGAGAGCCAGCCCCGCACCAGCTTGAGGTCCGCCGCACGTCGCGCGGGATCGGTGGTCCACTCCGCTCCGTAGCGGCCGCGCTCCACCCCGACGCCGTGGCGCTCGAGCGCGGCGGCGAACACGCCGCCGGGCTGTGTCGCCGAGGTCCACTCCTTCATCGGCTCGCCGAGCACCTGCGCGTAGGCGGGCGCGAGGTAGGGCAGCTCGAGTGGCGTGTGGCCGGGTGTCGCGGTCGTCGCAATGACGAACGGCGCCTTGTCGTGCGGCTTGCCGTGCCCCGAGACCTTCGCCCAGAACTTCCACCGCTTCGTCGTCGTCCGTCGCAGTGCGTGGGCCTCGTCCGCGATGATCACGTCCCACGTGTGGTCCTTGACCTTCTCAAGCCGGTCCCACGTGATCACGACCCATTCGAGGCCACCGTCGCCCAGCGCGGTGATCGTGCGGCACCAGTGGCCGATCGTGATCGCCGCGGGACGGTCGGCCACGACAAGAACCCGCTGCGCACCGCGGAGGTCGCCGACCGCCGTCGCGCCGAGGACGGCCGAGATCGTTTTGCCCACGCCGGGCTCGTCGGCCAGGAGGAACAGGCGGCCACCGGCGGCGGCACGCTCGGCGATCGCGTCGGCCGCTTCGAACTGGATCTTCCGCGGCTCGAGGGCGCCGGTCGGCTCAGGGCTGGGCGTCGGGTCGTCGGGGTTCAGGGAGTTCTCGACGAACCGGCCGAGCGTGTACGCGCCGGGGGAGTACGGAGCGAGGTGCGGAGGCAGGGCGCGCCCGACGAACAGGTGGGTCTTGACCGCCGGGTGCCAGATGGCCCCGTCGACCTGCGTGCCGTAGGGCACGTCGAGCACCCACACCCGCTCGCCCGGCCCGGCGACCGGCAACGGCTGCGTGGCCTGTCGTGTCCCGCCACGACGTGGGGACGCGCTGCGCCGACGAGCACTGGATCGGCGGGAACTGGGCACCCCCGGACGTTACCCGGACCTCCGACTCGATCAGTGCTGGCTCGCCCGAGCCGGATCGCTCGACCTGGGGCATCAGGTGGCTGCACAATCGCCCCATGGACCTGTCCCCGCTGGGCGTACGTGCCGCCGCGGGCAGCCTGCGCTCGTCGGAAGGTGTCCTGCTCCACCACACCTGGACCGATGAAGGTGTCTCCGTCAGCCCGGCCGCCAACGGCGCGCACCTGCTGCACTTGTCAGTGGCGCTCTGCGTCCTGAACGACACGTACCGGGAGGCAGGCCGACTCGACGTCACGGTGGACGGCATCTGCGTCGAGGTCGACGGTGGCTTCGATGCCGAATGGCGATCAACCGGCATCGAGTACGCGGTCACGCTCGACTCCCGGGCCCCCGCAGCGGATCTGGCGCGCCTGAACGATGTGGTCGACAACATCGCCGAGATCCCTCGCGCGATCCGGGCCGGAGCCCGGGTCAACCGACGTCCCTGACGCAACGGTCGCTCACCCGCGCCCCTAGGCTGCTGAGGCGCGAAAAGCCGATCCAGATTCGACGAACCATCAGTGAGGGAACTTCATGTGCCGAGTGCTTGCCTACATCGGGCCGGAGATACCGGTGGAGAATCTGCTTCTCAAGCCCGAGAACAGTCTCGTCAACCAGACCCTCGACCCGGAGCGCCATCCGCAGCTTCAGCTCGCCGGCTGGGGTTTCGGGATCTGGAGCGAACATCTGCTGAAGACAGATGAGCCCCTGCTCTACCACCGACCGATGGCTGCGTTCTACGACGACAACGTGGCCGGCATCGTGCCGAGCCTCCAGGCCAGCACGCTGCTCGCCCATGTGCGAGCCGCCGACTACAACTCGGCCGCGGTCCTGGCCGACGAGAACTGCCACCCGTTCTCCTACCAGGGCACGCCGTGGATGATCGCTCAAAATGGTGATCTGCCGAACTGGAAGCTGTTGCAGCGTGAGCTGCTGCAGCACTGCAAGGACGAGTTCCTCAAGCAGATGCGCGGCACCACCGACACGGAGTTCCTCTACGTGCTGCTGCTCTCGCTGCTCGAGGACGACAGTGATGAAGGCGTTCAGCGTGGGTTCGAAGAGATGCTGAAGCTCATCGTCAAGGCCATGGACACCCTCGAGCTTCCGAGCCTGACCAAGCTGAAGATGGCCCTGGTCGCCCCGAACCGCATCATCGGAGTCAACTTCGGCACAGGACACCAGGGCGAGACCGACCCGGCGGGGGACTGGCAGGAACTGCGAAAGTCCGGCCCGGGGACCGACGATTTCGCGCTCTCGATGCTGCTGGAGCCGATGTATCTGCTGATGGGGCGCAACTTCGAGGACGACGAGACCACCTACGACTTCGAGGACTGCACGGAGGAAGAGGCGACGTCCGTCATCCTCGCCTCCGAGCCGCTGACCGAGAACGATGGCTGGTTGAACCTGGAGTTCGGGGAGATCGTCTTCCTCGAGAAGAAGGGCGAGAACATCACGAGGACCGTCGGCAGCTTGACGGTGTAGGGCGACGGCCAACCGCCCACCGCCTCGAGGAGGCAGTGGGCGGGCAGCGGGCGAGCGGATGGGTGCTGGTCATGCAGCGCGACGCTTGAACGCCACAGCGGCCGCGAGGAGCGGTACGACGATCCATGCGGCGAACACGGCCGCACCGGCGGCCGGGCTGAGGATGGACGCCTCCGGTGCCACCGCGGTGAACGAGCTTCCGGCGATGGACGGCAGGTACTGCAGGACCTGGTCGCGCGAGCCGGCCGGAAGCATGATCGTGCCGAGGGCCGGGACGAGGAAGATGATCGCGAACAGGACCGAGATGGCTCCTGCCGTGCTGCGCAACAGGGTGCCGATCGCGAGCCCCATCAGGGCGGTGCCGGTCAGGAACGCACCGGCACCGATCACGGCACGCAGGACGCCCGGGTCACCCAACGAGACCGTGTCGATGTCTCCGCTGGCGATCAGGGCCTGACCGGCGAAGAACGCGACGAAGGCACTCGCCCCGAGCGCGACCATCGTCGTGACCGCCAGCACCGCGACCTTGGCGCCGAACACGGGCAGCCGGGACGGCACCGAGGTCAGCGTGGTCCGGATCAGCCCGGTGCTGTACTCGCTGGTGATCACGAGGACACCAAGCACACCGATGATGAGCTGCGCGATCTGGACGCCGGCGAGGGCTGCGCCGGCGGTGTCGCCCTCGACATCGGTCTGCGTGCTGCCCAGCACCCCGCCGACCATGGCGGAGAAGATGAGGCCGATGAGCAGCAGCGCTGCCGCCGCGGAGGCGAGAGTGACCATGTTGCTGCGGATGGACCGGATCTTGGTCCACTCCGAGCGCATCACGCCGCTCATCGTGATGCGGCGGGGTTCGGTGTGGATGCTCATGAGAATGCCTTCTTGTCTGTGGAGTGAACGGTGGTGGTGGTCTCGCCGGTGTACTCGACGGCGTCGCGGGTGAGCTCCATGAACGCCTCCTCGAGGGAGGCCTGGTTGCTGCTCAGCTCGTGCACGGGGATCGACGCCTCGCCGGCCCGGGCCCCGATCTGCTCGGGGGTCAGGCCGATGACGTCCAGCGATCCGTCCGGCTCCGTCGTCACGGTGACGCCGTCGCCGGTGAGCAGCGGCTGCAGCAGTGCGGCCTGCGGGCTGCGGACGCGCACACTGCGGACGGAGCGACTCATGAGCTCGGCGACGGGCAGGTCTGCGATGAGCGTGCCGCGGCCGACGATCACGAGGTGCTCGGCGGTCATGGCCATCTCGGTCATCAGGTGGGAGGAGACGAACACGGTGCGGCCCTCGGCGGCTAGGCCGCGGAGCAGCTCGCGGATCCAGCGGATGCCCTCGGGGTCGAGGCCGTTGACCGGCTCGTCCAGCACCACCGTCTGCGGGTCCCCGAGCAGGGCGCCGGCGATCCCGAGGCGCTGCCCCATGCCGAGGGAGAATCCGCCCACCCGCTTCTTGGCGACGTCGGCGAGGCCGACCAGCTCGAGCATCTCGTCGACCCGGCGGGCCGGCAGTCCGTGGGTGTGGGCCTGGGCCAGGAGGTGATCGCGGGCCGACCGGCCGGGATGTGTCGCCCCGGCGTCCAGCAGGACGCCGAGCTCGTGCAGTGGCATGGAGTGCTCGCGGTACGGGCGGCCGTTGACGGTGGCGGTCCCGCCGGTCGGCTCCTCCAGACCGACCAGCATCCTCATGGTGGTCGACTTGCCGGCCCCGTTGGGCCCGAGGAAGCCGGTGACGACCCCGGGCTTCACGGTGATGGTGAGATCGTCCACCACCGTCTTGGAGCCGTACTGCTTGGTCAGGTGCTGAAGCTCGATCATGATGTTTCCCCTCAGGTGGCCGGCGCTTCCGGCGTTGAGAAAGAGCCTCGTCGTTCGGTGCCGCCGGGTCGTCGTCCTGGCGCAGACACCTGTTCCTGCTGCAGCCGGAGCAGCACGGCGACCATCCACGACCCGGGTACTGCGTCTGCGGTACCCCGGGCGTACTGCGTCGATACGACGCCGTGAGCGCTCGCGCTTCGTAGGCTGTGCGCATGCCAGGGCTCAGCGACGTGCGCGCATTCCACGACGATCACCCCGTGGTGTTCGACGCGCTGCTGGCGCTGGCGCTCATGCCGGTCGTGGTCTTCATCCCCGATTCGGCTCGCGCGGAGCCCTCGTCGTTGTCCGGCGCCGCTGCCGTCGTGGCCGTCCTGACCTGCGCCGCGCTGGCCTGGCGTCGCCGCCACCCGGGCGCTGTGCTCGTTGCCACCGTCGTGGGCGCCGCAGCGGTCATCCTCCTGGACGGGGGACCGTCGACGATCTCCTTCGTGCCATTCGTGGCGTTGTACTCGTTCGCGGTCGCGCACGGCTGGCTCAGCACGCTGGTCGGCTTCGCGGCGTCGGTGGTGGGGGTGGGGACCGCCGTGGCGCTGGCCACGACTCCGTGGCCGCCCGACTCCCGCGCCTTCCAGCACGTCTCGTCGTTCGCGGTCGCCGCCGCCGTGGGCATGACGGTCCGGGCGCGCCGCGCCTACGTCGTGGCGATCGAGGAACGCGCCGAGCGAGCCGAACGCACCCGCGAGCAGGAGGCCGCCCGGCGGGTGGCCGAGGAGCGGTTGCGCATCGCCCGCGAGCTCCACGACGTCATCGCCCACCGCGTCGCGATCGTGAACGTCCAGGCGTCGGTGGCTCGTCATCTCGTGCTGTCCGACCCGCCGGCCGCGCTGACGGCGATCGAGCACGTGCGAGAGGCGGGGAAGGCGATCCTCGATGAGCTGGGTGAGGTCCTGAATGTCCTGCGCCAGCACGATGACGAGGTGGACCCTCACACGCCTGCACCAGGTCTGGACCAGCTCGAGCACCTGGTCGCGTCCTTCCGGGCAGCGGGCATGAGCATCAGGCACTCGGTGTCCGGCAGTCCTCGCGCCATCGCCGGGGGAGCGGACCTCGTGGCCTACCGGGTTCTCCAGGAGGCGCTCACCAACGCACACAAGCACGGGACGGGAACCGCAACCATGACGATCTGTTACGAGCCGACCCACGTCGAGATCGAGGTGACCAATCCCGTCGGTGACGACGAGACGGATCACTCCGGAGGCACCGGCTTCGGCCTCATCGGGATGCGCGAACGCGTCGCCGCGGTCGGCGGGCAGATGGCCGCCCGGCACGGTGCTGACGGGCGTTTCGAGGTGTCGGTCCGGCTCCCCGACCGGGCAGGAGTGCACGCATGAGCATCCGTGTGGTCATCGCGGACGACCAAGGGCTGATCCGTGCAGGCTTCAGGTCGCTGATCGACTCCGCCCCGGACATGTGCGTGGTGGGCGAGGCCGCCAACGGGCAGGAGGCGGTCGACCTGATTCGGTCCGCCCGGGCCGATGTCGTCGTCATGGACATCCGCATGCCCGAGCTGGATGGTCTCGGAGCGACGCGCCTCATCTGCGCCGACGAGGACCTGGCCGGCGTCCGTGTCCTCATCCTGACCACCTTCGAGCTCGACGAGTACGTCCTCGAAGCCGTCGAGGCCGGTGCCAGCGGCTTTCTCGGCAAGAGCGTCGACCCGGAACAGCTGGTGCAGGCGATCCGGACATTGGCTGCCGGCGACGCCCTGCTCTCGCCCAAGGCCACCCGGGCCTTGATCAGCCGCTACGCGAGCACCGACGCGGCCGGCCCGACCGACGCCCTGGACTCGACGCTGTTGCCGGCGCTGACCGACCGAGAGCGCGAGGTGGTCGCCCTGGTGGCCCAGGGGCTGACCAACGACGACATCGCAGAGCGGCTGTTCGTGTCTCCGCTGACGGCCAAGACCCATGTGAACCGGGCGATGATGAAGGTGGGTGCGCGCGATCGCGCGCAGCTTGTCGTCATCGCGTACCAGAGCGGCCTCATCCGCCCCGGAACGGCACCACGACGCTGATCGAGCGGGCCGCCCGCACCAAGTAGCGGACCTCGACAGTGCCTAAGTCCTCTGTCCAGGACCCGATGACCTTCCTAGCGTTGACACCAGCCCGGCCGGACCCCGTCCCGGGCCGGATCAGTCGAGTCGGACACCACCGTGGAGGTCGCAGCGTGTGCACTGCAACGAACTATGTCGCCAAGGATCACTACTTCGGGCGCAATCTGGATCTGGAGTTCTCCTATCGCGAGTCGGTCACCATCACCCCGCGTAACTTCCCGCTCCCGTTCCGGACCGTGAGCGACCTGACGACCCACCACGCCTTCATCGGGATGACGACGGTGGCCGACGGCTACCCGCTCTACTACGACGCGACCAACGAGAAGGGTCTGAGCATGGCGGGGCTCAACTTTCCGGGCAACGCCGACTACAAGCCCGAGACGCCGGGCAAGAACAACATCACGCCGTTCGAGTTCATCCCGTGGATCCTCGGCCAGTTCGAGACCGTCTCCCAGGCCCGCGAGGCCCTGCAGGAGATGGTGCTGGTCGACATCCCGTTCAGCGCTGAGTTCCCGCTGTCACCGCTGCACTGGATCATCTCCGACCGTGAGGAGTCGGTGACGGTGGAGTCGGTCAAGGATGGGCTGCGGGTCTATGACAACCCGGTGGGTCTGCTGACCAACAACCCCACCTTCGACATCCAGCTGTTCAATCTCAACAACTACGCGAGCATGTCGACCGCGCAGCCGGAGAACCACTTCTCCAAGAAGCTGCAGCTCGACACGTACAGCAGGGGACTGGGTGCCGTCGGTCTGCCCGGCGACCTCTCCTCGATGTCCCGGTTCGTCAAGGCTGCGTTCACGGCGATGAACTCGATCTCGGGGGAGTCGGAGTCCGAGGCCATCAGCCAGTTCTTCCACATCCTCGGCTCCGTCGCGCAGCAGCGGGGCTGCGTGGAGGTCGGGGACAAGTACGAGATCACGATCTACTCGTCGTGCTGCAACACCGACAAGGGCATCTACTACTACACGACCTACGAGAACAGCCAGGTCACAGCAGTGGACATGCACAAGGTCGACCTCGACGGCGCCGACTTGTCCACCTATCCGCTGGTCACCGGGCAGCAGATCCTGGCGCAGAACTAAGGGGAGTCCAGGTCAGTCGGACACGTACTCCCCGTGGATGTCCGGTGCTGGCGCAGGCGCCTAGCTCATGCGGTCGAGGTCACGCGCGCAGAACCTGTGGTGCGCCCATTCCTCGTTGAGCACGGTGCCGAGGCACTGCCGCACCGTCCGACCCTCCGCGTAGGGGGGCCATCTGTCGTCGTCGGGAACCGGCGCGGTCCGGGCGAGCTGATCAGGCGTGACGTCGGCCAGCCATGCCTCGACCTGCGCACCTTGCCGGGCTCGAACGGCGAGCACCTCATCGAGGCTCGGCCGGGCCAGCGGGTCGAGCCCGCTGTCCGCGTGGTCCATGACGAGCGGGGGACCCAGTCCCATGGGGGTGAAGGGCTCAGTGCGGCCGAGCACGCAGCGTCGGAACCAGGAGTCGTGCACGAAGACCAGGTGACGCAGAGTCTCGACCATCGACCACTCACCGTCGACGCTGCGATGCTCGCTGTTCTCGGGCATGGACCGGACCCGCTCCGCGGTCGTCGCCCAGTCGTCGCTCAGCTGGCGCCACGCCTCTCGCAGATCGCCCGGCAGATCGGAGCGCATCCGCAGCCGTACCGGATGACGGCGGTCGAGCTCCGCCTCGACGTACGGCATCACCTCGACCCCGTTGACCACCAGGCTCGTGACCATGCCGTCGATCTCGGCGTCCCGCATCATCACGCCGACCATCCGCGCCCCACTCAGGTCGCATTCGCGAAACTCTGCGCCGGTGAGGTCTTCGTCGTCGAAGCGTCTCATGCAGACAGGCTAGGCCTCCACGCCTGCCACGAGCAACGGCGAGAACACGCCGCCGGGGACAACGACTCCTGGCCCAAAGACTTGGCTGCGAGGTGTGGCGTAGGTCACATTCAGGTGGTTTGATGCCAAGAACCCTCTGTGTTCACGCGCCGAACGTTGATGGCCGTGCCGCCTCCGGAGAAGGATCATGATGACAACGAAATCCAGCTCACTGACGCGGCGCGTCGCGGTGGTGGCGACCGGCGCGGTCTCCACGATTGCCATCGCTGCGGGTGCCGGGATCACCAGTCCCGCAACGGCCGCCGGACCCACCCAGCCCCCGATCAGTACTCGCGATGTTCCTGTCGTGACGGAGGACGGGCTGCAGTTCCGTGACTTGGATCGTGACGGCGACCTCACGCCCTACGAGGACTGGAGGCTGAGTCCAGCCGAGCGCGCTTCGGACCTGCTGGCCCGCATGAGCACAGAACAGAAGGCTGGCCTCCTGGTGCACGGCACGTTGGCCACGAGCGGACAGGCCTACAACACCGCCACCAACACCGACTACATCCAGACCCGCAACATCAGCACGTTCATCACGCGCCTGGCCCTCGCGCCAGCCGCGCTCGCCGAGCAGTCCAACGCCGTTCAGCAGATCGCTGAGAACACGCCGTGGGGAGTTCCGGTCACGATCTCTACCGATCCGCGCAACGGGTTCGCTGTCACGGAAGGGCAGACCGTGGCTCGAGTGGGAAATACTGCGTTCCCCGATGCCATCGGAATGGGCGCGGCCGGGGATCCAGCGCTGACTCGTTCGTACGGAGACATCATCCGTCAGGAGTACCGAGCGGTTGGCATCCACGAAGGGCTTTCTCCTCAGGCAGACCTCGCCACGGAACCCCGATGGACGCGCATCAACGGCACGTTCGGATCTGATCCGCAGCGCGTCAAGCAGCAGGTCAATGCGTACATCGTTGGCATGCAGGGAGGGTCGGACGGCGTCAACCCGGCCGGCACCGTCGCGACCGTCAAGCACTGGGTGGGCTACGGTGCGCAGGTCAACGGCTACGACAGTCACTACTTCTACGGTCGGTACGCCAGCTTCGACGGTGGCCAGTTCGCCCAGCACCTCATCCCGTTCGAAGGGGCGTTCGCCGCGAACGCTGGCGGAGTCATGCCGACCTATTCGATCTTGAAGGACCTGGTCTACAAGGGCCAGACCGTCGAGCAGGTCGGGGCAGGATTCAACTCGTTCTTGACCAAGGACCTTCTTCGCGGCGAGTACGGGTTCAAGGGCGTGACGGTCTCTGACTTCGGCATCGTTGGAAACTGCCCGCAGATCTGCCAGGACACCCGGCCTCCGGCAAGCTTCATAGGCCCGTGGGGTGTGGGAATGCCATGGGGGGTTGAAGACCTCACGGTGACCGAGCGCTACGGCAAGGCCATATCGGCCGGAGTCGACCAGATCGGTGGATCGGTCGAGCCGGCCCAAGTTGTCGCTGCTCACCAGGCTGGACTGATCTCCCGCTCGCGCCTCAACGAGGCCGCCCGCCGAGTGCTCATCCAGAAGTTCCAGCTCGGTCTGTTCGAGAATCCCTTCGTCGACCCAGCCCGCGCCGCAACGGTGGCCGGGAGCGCGAGCTTCAAGACGATCGGCGACGCCGCACAGGCCCGATCGCTGACGCTGCTCACCAACCAGAAGAAGACCCTTCCCGCCTCTACGACAACGGTCAAGAAGGTCTATCTCAGCGGTGTGGGTGCCCAGACTGCCCAGGCTCGCGGACTGACTGTGGTCTCGACACCGGCTGAAGCCGACCTCGCGATCGTCCGGCTGGCGGACCCCCGCGGCGGAAGCGACTTGACGGACCTCGACTTCAAGGGCAGTGAGGCCGACTACCAGGCGTTCGCTGCTGCTGCAGCATCCGGGACGCCGACTGTCGCTGTGCCGAAGCTGGACCGTCCGCTCGTGCTGAGCAACGTTGTCGATCGGGCGCAGGCCGTCCTGGCCAACTACGGCGTGACCGACGAGGTGCTCCTGCAGACCATCTTCGGCGAGCGCGAGCCCGGCGGGAAGCTGCCGTTCGAGCTTCCCTCGTCCATCGCAGACGTGAAGCTGCAGCTGGGTGACGTCCCCAACGACACACCCCGGCAGCTTTTCGCACCCGGATCGGGTCTGTCCTACCGGGCGAGCACTCCGGAACCTCCCACACCCACGACTCCTCACCCGCGATTCACCTTCCGTCACAAGCCGACCTTTCACGGCACAGCCAGGGTCGGTCGCAAGGTCACCATCCGTGGGGTGGCCAGAAGCTCCATCACTCCCACCCCGGCCAAGGTCGCCGTGCGTTGGTACGTCGGCGGCAAGAGGGTCAGCAGTGCATCCAAGACCTCCTTCGTTCCGCGGCGACGGCACGTTGGCAAACACATCAAGGTGAAGGTGACCATTTCGGGAAATGCGGCACGCACGATCACCTACACGATCAGAGGCCCCCGAGTGCGCCGCTAGAGCCACCGCTCAGCAGCTGTCTGGGCCATCACGACGAGCCAGCCGTCGTCCTCAGGGGAGTGCTCGGCCCACTCCGGAGCGAGCCCCGAGGCATGCAGCGCCTCGATGAACTCGTCCTCGGTCCGAGGCGCTCGATAGTAGGTCCTGCCGGAGTCACCGACCTCCCAGCCCGTGCCCGCGAATCGCGGAGTCGACACCAGGAACCGGCCCCCCGGACGCAGGGCACCTGCCACCTTGCTGAGCACCGTGGACAGGTCCTTCGGCTCGATGTGCTGCAGCACCCGCAGCGCGACGACCGCGTCGTACGGCCCGCCGAGGTCGTCGTCGATCACGTCGAGCCGATCGACGTCCTTGCCGCGCGCCCGCTGCAGGTCGATGAACGCTTGGGTGACGTCGGTGCGCCGAACAGTCAGACCGGCCTCCTCGAGCTCGTCCGCGTCCCAACCCGGGCCGGATCCGACATCCAGGACATGACCGGCCGGGACGGCTTCGGCCAAGCGTGTCAGCGGCTCGGTGAAGGCGCCGCCGCCGGATGTCTCCTCGGCGTAGGCGACGGCGATCTCCTCGTACGACTGAACCGTGCGGGCGTTCGGCGAGGGCTCCATGACGAGAGCCTAGGCACGTGTGGCCGTCATTCGCGATCACCGTCGTGGTGGCAGGCGCAGTCCAAGAGGCCATTTTTCCCAGCAGATATAGGATCCGTTGATGGAACTGTTCGTGCTCGTGCTGGTCATCGCGGCGCTGGGAGCCATCGTCGTGGTGGCGAGGCGCCGCCTCAAGGAACGCGAGCTGATCCGACGCGAGAACGAGATCGCGCCGGTGAGGAAGCTGGCCTTCGAGGACATCACTGCATTCGGCCAGGACCTGCAACAGCTCGACCTGGACATGATCGGCCATGAGCTCGACGCGGGCGCGAACGCCGACTACTTGCGAGCGCTCGACGCCTATGAAGCGGCGAAGCTCGCCGGCGACTCCATCACCCAGCCCGATGACATCCGGCACATCACCGAGATCGTCGAGGACGGCCGATATGCCATCGCGTGCGTACGCGCCAGAGTCGTGGGCGAACAGCTGCCGACCAGGCGGCCACCGTGCTTCTTCGACCCGCGCCACGGGCTCTCGGTGGCCGACGTTCCCTACGTGCCGCCGGACGGGGTCGAGCGAGACGTGCCGGCCTGCGCGCTGGATGCCGAGCGTGTCCGAGCCGGCGCGGATCCTGATGTCCGAAAGGTCATGGTCGGGGCGCAGCGGGTGCCCTACTGGCAGGGTGGCCGCGCGTACGAGCCCTATGCTGCGGGCTATTTCGGCGCCTTCGCCCCGATGACGTGGATGTTCATGGGAGGCATGATGTTCGGGGGCTTCGGCGGCGGCGATGACGGCGGTGGGGGCGATGGTGGCGGCGACGGTGGCGGCGACGGCGGCGGTGGCTTCTTCGACGGCGGCTTCGGCGGCGGTGGTGATGGTGGCGGCGGCTTCGATGGGGGCTTCTGAGCCAGGACCACCAAGACGGTGCAGGAGCTGATGCCGCCCGCGGTCTCAGAGAGCTGAGTTTGCCTGGACACCGGGTTCAGTCGCCCACCCGGCCGGTGTCGTAGGCCCACATCGCGACCTCGACCCTGTTGCGGGCGCCGATCTTGGCCAGCAGGCTGGCGACGTGGGTCTTGGCGGTGGTCAGGCCGATGAAGAGATCAGCGGCGATCTCGGCGTTCGTGCGGCCACGGGCGAGCAGCGCCAGCACCTCCTCTTCGCGGGCGGTGAGCGGCTCGATCGGTTGGGTACGTCGGCCCGACGGTTGCCTGGCGGCCAGGGTGGACAGCAACCGTCGGGTGATGTTCGGCGCGATCAGCGCATCGCCGGCGGCGGCCGCATGCACGGCCTGGACCAGCAGCTCCGGCCCGGCGTCCTTGAGCAGAAATCCTCGGGCGCCGGCCCGGAGGGCGCCGTGGACGTACTCGTCGAGGTCGAAGGTCGTGATCACCACCACCGCCATCGGGTCCGCGACGTCCCGCCCGGCGAGGAGCTCGGTCACCTCGATGCCGTCGAGCCCGGGCATCCGGATGTCGACCAGGCACACATCGGGGCGGAGCCGACGCGCCAGCTCGACCGCAGCGTGGCCGTCGGCTGCCTGGCCGACGACCTCGATGCCAGGCTGCGCGGCAAGGATCATGGAGAGGCCGGTACGCACCAGATCCTGGTCGTCGGCCACCAGCACGCGCACCGTCATCGGCGCACCTTCGTCGGCAGCTCGGCGTCGACCGTCCACCCGCCGCCGGCCGCCGGGCCGGCACGCAGAGTGCCGCCGAGCAGCTCCACCCGCTCGGTCATCCCCAGCAGCCCGAAGCCGTGCCTCGCGGGCCGCGCCGGGTCGATCTGCCCGTCGTCGGTCACCCGTAGTCGCAGCCGTCCGGCGCCCTCGACGACCCGGATCTCCACCCGCGTGGCGTCGTGGGCGTGCCGCAGTGCGTTGGTCAGCGCCTCTTGGGCCAGCCGATAGACGGCCGCGTCGACGTGGAGCGGAAGCTCGTCCAGGTCGTCTGGCAGCGCCACGTCGACGACCGGGACCGAATCGCGGCGGGCCAGGGACGCCAGGTCGGCGACACCGGGCTGGGGGGCGTACTCCGCCGACGCTCCGTCGCGCAGCACCCGGACCATCGCGCGCATCTCCGCGAGAGTCCGCGACGCTTCACCCTCGATGACCGCCAGCGCCTCGAGCCCTGCTTCGGGTCGCTGGCCGGCCATCGCCTGGCCCGCCTGCGCCTGAACAGCGATCGCCGAGACGTGGTGCGCGACCATGTCGTGCAGCTCGCGCGCGAGGCCGACCCGCTCCTGGCTGCGGATCTGGTCCAACGCCCGGCGCCAGCTCTCGGCGCGATAGCGGAACGCCGCGCCGCCCGCGGCGGCCGCCGCCAGGACGGCGAACCCACCAAAGACGTCGCCCGGCCCGGTGGCGTCGGCGACCGTACCGATGACCGCGGCGACCAGCACCATCGACAGCCCGATCACGATCTCGCGCCCTGAGCCCCAGCGGACCAGCGCGTAGACGAACACCAGGACGAAGATCATCGTGTTGAGGCCCAGGCTGGGCGCCCCGCCCACCAGGCTCGCCAGCCCCAACACCAGTGCAGTGCCGAAGGCCACCACGACACAGGCCAATGGGTGGCTGCGCCGCCACAGCAGGACCGGCGCGAGCCCGACCGTCACGATCGTCACGAACGGCCGCCCGGCGACGTCGTCCCGCAGGACTCCTTCGAGCAGCGCCGTCACCAGCACCACGGCGACCAGCACCCAGTCGCGCGGCGCCCGTGCCGGAGCGTCCGCGGCCCGGGGCTCAGCCCACAGCGAGCGCAGGGCGGTGGAGATCACACCCCCAAAGTAGGGGCCGCCAGGGCGTGGGGGACCGGCCGAAAGGACGAGATCTCGCAGCCGTTGACGCCAATATCGCTGTCACTGTCGAAGCCGATGTCCTGGCGGGTGCTGCGTCGGGGTTCGCCGAGTCCACCGACGGGCGCTGGGCCGTCCCCGCGCCCTGGCCCGCCGATGTGATCGCCACCGGAAGCCCGTTCTGGCACCGCATCGTCAGCGACGACGTCCTGGCCCACGAATACCTCGGGAGATTCGCCCCGACACTCTGACCCCGGACCGAAGGCGAGCTCAAGCCCAAACCACGGCGTGGGGGAGCGAATGATCACCGAGGTGGTGTCCGGCGGGTCGGCGGCCTGCAGCAGTGCCTTCAGATAATTGACGCGCATCATCAGGTCGAAGGGCGAGTACTACGCTGCTCAAGATTCAGCCCTGCCGGTCCCGCCGGATAGGTGGTCGGATACAAACTGACGTCAAACCGATTCACATGGGCATTTCCGGCGCGCGACCTCGGCTGGAATGCGGAGTTCTGCTTGCGGAAAGGGATACCAAGTGCTCAACCCCACCCATCTGCAGACACTGCGCATGGTGGTCGCTGAAGGCTCGTTCGCGGGAGCTGCGCGCACGCTCGGCTACACGGCGTCAGCGGTTTCTCAGCAGATCGCCACGTTGGAGGAAGAGGTCGGGTTCCCGCTCTTCGACCGCCGTGCCCGGGCTACCGTCGCGACGCCGGAAGCGCTGATGCTTGCCGACGAATCGGCGGAAGTCCTCGGCATGCTCGAGGATCTTGGCAGTCTGGTTGGCGACATCGCCCATGGGCGTCGGTCTCACGTGGTGATCGGCAGCTTTCCCTCCGCGAGCGAGCACCTCCTGCCCCGGGCGCTGACTGCGCTGCGCCGATCGGGGAGGGTTGCCGTCGAGCTGCACGAGGATGAGCCGCAGCGGTTGCTGCCAAGCCTGGTTGATCGCCAGCTCGACCTCGTGCTGGCATATGAATACGATCTGGTTCCGCTCAGGTGGCCTGGCGGAATGCTGCGCGACACGTTGCTGAGCGAGGAGCTCGTCTTGGTGGCGCCGGCGAGTCGCACGTCGTTGGGAGAGCGCCCACGGCTCGCGGACCTGGCCGACGAGGTGTGGATGTGCACAGCGCTCGACAGTGACGGATCAGTCTGTTTGGAGCGGGCCTGTGCCGCGGCGGGTTTCGTCCCGAACGTCGCCTTCCGATCAAACGACTATGACGTCGTGCATCGGTTGGTGGGTGCGGGCCACGGGGTTGCCCTCGTGCCCGGGATGGCGGTGCGCCCCGCACCCGACATCCGGGTGCTCCGTCCTGAAGGCCTCGACCTGTTCCGCCACGTGAGCGTCCTTCGTCGCGGCGGCGCGGCTAAACCCGCACTGTCGGCGATGGATGCCGCTCTGCGCGACAGCGCGCACGCCCTAGCGGCGGAAGCGGACTGGTTGACCGGGCCAAGCACCAGAGATGCTGATGCTTGGTTAAGAGATTCGCGGGATTGACTAACTGTTGAAACGCTCCGTCGGCTGAAAGGCTGGCCGCATGAAGTTTTGTGGCGGTGAGTTCCAGTGACCGATGTTTTCGCACTTATGGACCAGTGGGGGCCGGAGAAGGTGGTCTGCGTGCATGACCGCAAGACCGGCATGAAGGGCGTGCTGGTGATCGACAACACCTCGCGCGGCATGGGCAAGGGCGGGACCCGGATGGGGCCGAACCTCGATGTGACGGAGGTGGCCCGGCTTGCTCGCACCATGACGTGGAAGTGGGCCGCTTGTGATCTCTTCCACGGCGGAGCCAAGGCCGGCATCCAAGGCGATCCCAACGGCCCCGGCAAGGAGCGCATCCTGCGCGCTTTCGCACGTGCCCTGAGTAACGAGGTTCCCACCGAGTACGTGTTCGGACTCGACATGGGCCTCTCCGAACGTGACGCAGCGATCTTCGCCGACGAGCTTGGAGATCGGGGCGCTGCGGTCGGTCTGCCCCGCGAACTGGGCGGCCTGCCGTACGACGAGCTCGGGGTGACTGGCTTCGGTGTCGCTGAAGCCACCGACGCCGCGGCGCAGAACATTGGCCTGGACCTCGCGGGAGCGACGGTCTCGATTCAGGGATTCGGTGCTGTGGGACAGGCGGCTGCGGAACGTCTGATCGAGCTTGGCGCGGTCGTGATCGCGGTCTCGACGTCCGAGGGAGCCGTGGTCGACTACGACGGTCTCGACGTCGCTCGACTCGTGCGCCTGCGTGCTGCGCACGGCGATCGCAGCGTCCTGGAGTACGGCGGCGCCGTCGACGCGCGCGCGGCGTTGGAGGCGAAGTCCGACATCCTGATCCCCGCTGCCCGCGAGGATGCCGTTGGCGAGGACGTGGCCCGCTCAACCACGGCACGCCTGGTGGTCGAGGGCGCCAACATGCCGACCACCCCTGAGGCCAAGAACGTCTTGCGAGAGCGTGGTATTGCCATCGTTCCGGACTTCATCGCTAATGCCGGCGGCATCATCGCCGCCGCCCACTCGATGGATATGCGCCGTTCGCCGTTCGTCGTCGACCCCGAGGCGGTGTTCGGCATGATCACCGACAAGATGCGCTCCAACACCACCACCGTGCTGACCGAGAGTGCCCGGCGCGCACTGCCGTCGCACGACACTGCCCGTCTGATCGCCCAAGAGCGCGTCGCTGAGGCGATGCGTCTGAGGGGCGTCCATGCCTGGGAGGAGACCCAGTGACCATCGTTGACACCACCGAGCTCCGCGTGCGCTTCGCGGCGACCCTGAGCGACCTGTACGGCCGGGAGGTCCCGGCCTACCAGACCCTCGTCGAGGTCTCCGCGGAGGTCAACCAGCGGTACCTGGAGAAGAACGGCGCCGATGCGCAGCGACTCGGCTCTCTCGCCCGGGTAACGGCCGAGCGCCACGGCGCCATCCGCGTCGGCTCGCCGAATGAGCTGCGCCAGGCAGCCGTGGTGTTCGAGGCGTTCGGCATGTACCCGGTCGGCTTCTACGACCTGCGGGACGCCGCGCCCCGACCGATTCCGGTGGTCTCCACCGCGTTCCGTCCCGTGGACGCGGCCGAGCTGGCGGCGAATCCTTTCCGGGTGTTCACTTCGATGCTCGTGCCGGAGGACCGTCGCTTCTTCGACGCCAACCTCGAGGCCCGGCTCCAGGCGTTCATTGGCGCGCGGACTCTGTTCTCGGTGGAGCTGCTCGAGCTGGCCGAGATCGCAATCGCGGACGGTGGGCTCCCGGTGCCCGAGGCTGATCGCCTGTTGGAACTCGCAACGGCAGCGTTCGCGCTCTCGACGGAGCCCATCGACGAGGCCTGGTACCGCGAGCTCGACGCGATCTCGGCGGTCGCCGCTGACATCGGCGGCGTGGCCTCTACGCACATCAACCACCTCACCCCCCGCGTCCTGGACATCGATGATCTCTACGAGTCGATGCAGGCTCGGGGGATCGAGATGATTGACGACATCCAAGGTCCACCGGACTGGGACGGCCCCGACGTCTTGCTGCGCCAGACATCATTCCGCGCCCTGGCCGAGCCGCGCCTGTTCCGCCGTGCTGACGGGACAGTTGGCGAGGGTGACCTGCGCGTGCGCTTCGGCGAGGTGGAGGCGCGAGGCGTCGCGCTGACGAGCGCCGGTCGCGACCTCTACGACGAACTGCTCGCCGAGGTCGACCGTCGCCGGACCGTTGACCCGGTGCGGGCTCGTCGTGAGGTCGCGCGAGAGGTGTGGGCCGAGCGGATGCCGCATACCGAGCGGGAGCTCGAGAAACGCAACTTGGCGTTCTTCACCTACTCGGTCGCGGCCGACGCCCCAAGGGGTGGGGACCTGCCGTCCGACCTGACGGCGTTGATCGACGGCGGCTGGGTCGTCGCCGAGCCAATCGTGTACGAGGACTTCCTCCCGCGCTCGGCCGCAGGAATTTTCGCCTCGAACTTGACCGCTGCCGGCACGGTCAACGAGGAGAGTGACGGGACACCGCGGGACATGGAGTGGCTGGAGATGGCGATCGGCAAGCCGATCCTTCTCCCGGAGGAGGTCTACGAGGCCCAGCGCCAGGCTTCGCTGACCGTCGTCGCCGAAGGGCTCGGCCTTGACGGGATCGATGCCCAGCATTTGAAAGAGTGACGCGGTCCCGCTGACAACGTGTCCAGTGGGGATTTACACTAAGCGGACCCCTGGTAGCCGCCCGGGGTCCGCTTTGACCAGGAGTGAACGTGTCGCGGATTCTCGAAGAGCCGATGGACCCACTGGATGAAATCGGCACTCGGATCAGAGCTGCCCGGGTCGCGGCCAAGCTCTCGCTGCGGGAGGTCGGGCGCCGTGCCGACGTCACAGCCAGCTTCCTCAGCCAGGTCGAGCGGAACCTGGTTCAGCCGTCGATTCTCAGTCTGCGTCGGATTTGTGACGTGCTCGGCATGTCGATGCTCGATGCGCTCGGTCCGGGCGAGCTCCGAACCGATGGCGGTGTCGTCGTCACGCGCGCTGACCAGCGCGCCCAGATGATTCCGCCGACCCGTGACGTGGCAGTCGACATGTTGGTGTCGACGCCCGGTAGACCGTTCGAGCTGCTGTGGGTCAAGCTCGCTCCAGGTATGTCCACCGCGCCCGACCTGGTCGCTCACCACGCAAAGGAAGCGATGGTCGTGATCTCCGGTCACGCTCGGTTCGAGTCCGAGTCGCACTCGACTGATCTAGGTCCCGGAGACACCGTGTATCTCAACGCTGATTATGGGCACCGCATGGTCAATGTCGGAAGCGAAGAACTCGTGTTCATCGACTTCGTCGTTGGCGATGTGTGACGTCAGCGCAACAGTTCACCTGGAGTTAACAATTCTGTGTTCGGTATCCATTGACGCGGTGTTCAGTCCTCGTTAACGTATGACCCGCGCGAACGTGATCTACGTCGCGTGCGCAGGGTGCATCGGCGCCCTGCGGGTCTCCTGACCTCATGGTCACGACGCGTTAAGGAACTCGACGTGCATCACACCCCTCGAAAGGGCGTTCGCCGTGTGCGACGTCTTTCCGCCGCGGTAGCTGCGGTATCCATGCTCGTTTTGTCTGCCTGTGGTGCTGGCGACAGCGCGGATGCTGCCAAGCCGGCGGAGATCGACACCGTTCTGGAGATGCCTGATCTGAAGGGTCAGACCATCACGATCAACACCTATGGCGGTTCGATGGCCGAGGCCTTCGACGAGTATGTCGTCAAGCCCTTCGAGTCCGCGACGGGTGCCAAGGTCAAGCTGGTCACGACCTGCTGCACCAACTTCCAGTCCACGGTGGAGAAGGACCAGTACGCCGGCGACATCGTCTTGGGCAACGACTACGGTCCCATGGCCGAGTGGTCCAAGGCAGGGCTGCTGAAGTCCGACGACCGCCTGACCCAGATCGCCACGGCGCGCGGAATCGAGAAGGGCTACTTCCAGGACGACCTTCTGGCGGTGGACTTCTACGCCTACGTCCTGGCGTGGAACTCCAAGCGTGTGTCCAACCCGCCGGCCACTTGGGCCGACTTCTTCGACACCGGGAAGTTCGAGGGCAAACGCGGTGTGTTCACGCAGCCCGGTGCCATGTATGAGGCTGCGCTGCTCGCCGAGGGCGTCGCCCGTGACGAGATGTACCCTCTCGACGAGGACAAAGCCCTCGCAGCCTTCCGCAAGCTGAAGCAAGCCGGGAAGCTCGCTACGTGGACCGACGGCGCCGACCTGACGAACAAGCTGGGCACCGGCGAGTTCGACTATGCGATCGGTTTCAGCAACCGCCTCATGCAAGCCAAGGACAGCGGTGTTCCGGTCGACTTCACCTTCGACGGTGCGATCCGGGTCGCCAGTGCTGCGGCGATTCCTGTCAACGCCCGGAACGTCGATGGTGCCGTGGCGTTCCTCGACTTCTACATGCAGCCTGAAATCCAGGCCCAGTACGCCCAGCCGAGTGCATTCGCTCCGGCGTACTCCTCGGCCAACGAGCTCCTCGACCCCGAGGTGGCTGCCCAGCTGGTCACCGCCGAGGAGAACATCACGAAGTCCGTCAAGTACGACGACCCGTACTGGTCGGCGAACTTCGAGGCTCACCTGAAGAACTACACCGCGTTCCTCAACGGCAACTGAATCGCGCCGTAGGACGAGCCAGAGAGGCCCCCGTGACCACTAACACAGCAACACCAAATGTGCTCGACGAACGATCCAGGCCCAGAGCCTCGACCCTCGGACGCAGGGCGTTCGTCGTGCTCTTCACTGTGGTGGCTCTCGGGGGCCTCCTGGTCCCCATTGTCAGCGTCCTGCTGGAGAGCCGGTCGACGCCGACCTTTCAGGCGTACGCCGACGAGCTGACGTCACCGGTCTTCCTTGAGGCCCTCGCGCGCAGCCTCATCTACTCGGTGGTCGTCACTCTGGTGACGCTCGCCATCGGATTTCCCGCGGCATACATGCTCACGCTGTGCAGTCGCAGAGTTTTCATCGCGCTGCTGATCACCTTCGCGGTGCCGCAGGTCACCTCGCTGCTGGTCCGGACGTACTCCTGGATCGCGGTACTCGGAGTTGACGGCCCTGTGGTGAAGGCTCTGAACTCCGTGGGCTTCAACACTCAGAGCCTGGTCGGCACCGATGCGGGTGTCGTGATCGTGCTCGTCCATTTCTACCTCCCCTACGTGATCCTGACGAGTTACGCGTCGATGCGCACCATCCGCCCCGAGCAGGTCAAGGCTGCGCATTCGCTGGGCGCCGGACGGATCGAGGCATTCTGGTCCGTCTATGCCCCGCAGGCTCTGCCCGGCGTCATCGCCGGCGGCCTGTTCGTCTTCGTCATCACGGCAGCGATGTTCGGTATCCCGTCGCTGATCGGCGGAGTCGGTCACTCCACCGTGTCGGTGCTGGTCGTGCAGCAGACGGTCACGGGCTTCGCGACCGACCCGGCCGCCCCGGCTGCGCAGGCCGTGATCCTTGCCATGGTGGTGCTCCCGATCGTCGCGCTGGGTGTCAAGCTCGTCGGAATCCAGAAGTTCGTCGGACTCGGCGGTGGCACGGCGATCGGCGCCGACCCAAAGAGCCGTCCGCTGCGCGTTACCCCCGTCCGCGCCGTACTGGCTCGTCTGCCCAAGGCGCTGCCGAACTGGCACCTGACGGTGGTCGTGCTGACCGGTCTGGCCCTCGTGCTGACCCTGCTGCCCTTCGTGTATCTCTTCTGGATCTCGTTCCAGCCGCTGCCGCTGCTGCAGGTCCCGACCGAGGAGTTCTCGACGGTCTGGTACGAGCGCGTCCTCTCGGACAGCGGCTGGCTCGAGGTCGCGGTCTCCAGCCTGCAAATCGCCGCGCTCGGCACCCTCCTGGCTGTCCTGCTCGGCTGGTTCCTAGCCGCTCGAACGGTTAACGCGAGCCCTCGACAGGCCGGACTGTTGATGGGCTTGGCGACGCTGCCACTGGTGATACCCGCGATCACGATCGGACAGGGCTACTTCGGTGTCTTCGCCGACCTTGACCTGCTGGGGAACTGGTGGGCGATTGCGTTCGTCCATGCCGTCGTGATCCTGCCGTACGTATACATCAACGTCTTGAGCGGCATGAGTTCATACGACCGGCGTTATGACAATGCCGCCGCCAGTCTCGGCGCATCGCGCATGAGGACCTTGTGGAAGGTCCGCCTCCCGATTCTGCAGCAGTTCGTGGTCACAGGCGCCTTCCTGGCATTCCTCGTCTCGTTCGACGAGTTCACTGTGACTCGGTTCCTGACGGGCATCTCGTTCGAGACGCTCCCGGTCAAGTTCTACAGCGCGGCCGCCCAGAACCTCAGTCCGGAGCTCGCGGCCGTCGGCTCGCTGGTGGTCGGCTCGATGCTCGCCCTGATGGCTGTCTATGGCCTGTTCCTCCTGCGCACCCGCGCGAAGTCCTCCAAGCTCAAGGAGTCTCATGACCTCCACTGAAATCACCGCCAGCCCTATCGCTCTGCGCGGCCTGGCGAAGCACTACGGTGCAACGCGCGCGCTCGATGACGTCTCGCTGGATATCCCAGCCGGCTCCTTCACCGCGATCCTCGGCCCCAGTGGGTCGGGCAAGACGACCCTGCTGAACGCTCTGGGCGGGTTCACGACACTCGACGCCGGTGCGATCGAGGTCTCCGGTGTTGACATGGCTGGTGTCGAGCCCAGCAAGCGCGGCTTCGGGTACGTGTTCCAGCAGTACGCGCTGTTCCCGCACATGACGATCGCAGAGAACATTGCGTTCCCGCTCGTCAGCCGGAAAGTGGACCGTGCGCAGATCAAGGAGCGCGTCACCCGGATGCTTGAGATGGTCGAGCTGTCCCACGTGGCGGACCGCGACGCCAGTCAACTCAGCGGCGGACAGCAGCAGCGCATCGCCCTTGCGCGCGCCCTGGTCTACGAGCCGGCCGTGATCCTGCTCGACGAGCCGCTTGCGGCGCTGGACCGTCGCCTACGGGAGTCGCTGCGCGCTGAGCTGCGCCAGGTGCACGACCGTGTCGGCAGCACGTTCATCCTGGTCACGCACGACCAGGAGGAGGCCATGTCCATGGCCGATCGCATCGTCGTGATGCGCAACGGCAAGGTCGAACAGGTTGGCACCCCGGCAGAGGTCTACGACACGCCGGTCTCGGAGTTCGTCGCGACGTTCCTGGGCGACTGCAACCTGATGCGCGGCACGGTCGACTCTGCCGGTGGCCTGGTCACCGAAGACGGACTGCTGATCGCTCGCGCCACGGGCTTGCCCGGTGGAACTGACGGCGTCGCGGCGATCCGCCCGGAAGGTCTGCGACTGGTACGAGCTGAGCCCGAGGCTGCCGAGTCGGTCGTCAAGGCCACGGTCGAGTCGCAGCAGTTCATGGGTCGCGAGGTGCTCATCGCGTGCTCGAGCCCGGTTGGACGGCTGCTCGCGCGGGTTCCGCGCTCGCGCATCAACGCCCACGCCGAGGAGGAGACCCGGCCGGGATGTGTCGTGCAACTGGGCTGGACGGTCGACTCAGTCCACGTCATCGAATCCTGATCGAACTGCCAACTGTAGAGGGAATGCCACACATGAACCCTGTTATTGATACCGACGAGCTGATGGACCTTGCGAAGGGCATGATCGCCATCCCGAGCGTGTCCGGCGACGAGGAAAATCTCGCCAAATGGCTGATCGGCTGGTGCTCCGAGCGCGGCATCGCCGCCGAGCTCCAATACGCGGCCGAAGGACGACCGAACGTGATCGCCCGCGTCCCCGGCCAAACGCCTGGCGCGAAGTCGGTGCTGCTCAACGGGCACATCGACATGACCGAGCCGCTGGAGATCTACGAGGGCGACCCCTACGAGCCTGTCGTGACCGCGACCGAGTTGCGTGGCGGTGCGATTTCGAACATGAAGGCGGCCGTCGCGGGCATGTTCGCGACGCTGGCTGCGGCTCAGCGCGTCGGCGGACTCGAGGGTGACCTGATCATGACGGCCGTGGTCGGCGAGTGCGACGAGCTCGGGCTGGGCACCAAGGCGGCTCTGGCTTCCGGAATCTCCGCGGACGCGGCGATCAACGGTGAGCCGACAGGCATGACGTTGCAGCTCTTCCACTCTGGAGTGTTCCAGTTCGAGGCGACGTTCAAGGGGCACCCCGCCCACCAGATGGAGCGCGACCAGGGTGTCGACGCCATTCGGCTGGCCACTCGCGCGCTGGAGGCGCTTCACGAGGACAACCTCACGTTCGAGCCTCACCAGTACCTCGGTGGCCCGCAGTTGCTGATCGGCATGATCTCGGGAGGCTTCATGCCGCAGATCACGGCTCCGAGCTGCTCGATCCGTGGCGACATCCGTCAGGTGCCCGGCATGACCAAGGACTCGATCGTTGCCGACATCAAGCGGATGATCGAGTCGGTCGTGCCCGCGGCCGCCTACGAGCTGCAGGTCCATGTGCACTCGGACCCGTTCTCGATGAGCCCCGACGCGGGCATCTGCCAGAGCGTCCTTGCGGCCCACCGATCGATCACCGGCCAGGACGCGGTCATCCCGACCGAGCGTTGGCTCGGCGCGACGGACTGCTCGCACTTGCAGGCGGCCGGCATCCCGACGGCTCTCTACGGCCCGGCGGTCTTCCAGATGAACGACGTCTATGACCTTGTCCCCATCTCGGAGCTCAACGACGCGGCGAGGGTCTACTTGGAGGCCGCCCGTCACTTCATGTCGGCCTAGCCACGGCCACCCATCCCGGTGCGGCCCAACGCCGCAGGCCGCACCGGGGGATTACTTCGCGGCAACGACGGACTGAGGATGAATGAACGACCAGACCCCGACCACTGGAACGTCGCGCGTCAAGCGCGGGATGGCCGAGATGCTGAAGGGCGGCGTCATCATGGACGTCGTCGATGCTGAGCAGGCCAAGATCGCCGAGGACGCCGGCGCTGTGGCCGTGATGGCGCTGGAGCGTGTTCCGGCTGACATCCGCGCGCAGGGCGGCGTCGCTCGTGCCAGCGACCCGGACCTGATCGACGGCATCATTGAGGCCGTCTCGATCCCGGTCATGGCCAAGGCCCGTATCGGTCACTTCGCCGAGGCGCAGATTCTGCAGAGTCTGGGCGTGGACTTCATCGACGAGTCCGAGGTCCTGACGCCGGCCGACTACGCGAACCACATCGACAAGTGGGCGTTCAACGTGCCGTTCGTGTGTGGTGCGACAAACCTCGGTGAGGCACTGCGTCGTATCACTGAGGGTGCTGCGTTCATCCGCTCCAAGGGCGAGGCCGGCACGGGCGACGTGTCGAACGCGGTGACGCACATCCGCAAGATCACCGGTGAGATCCGCAAGCTGCAGCCGATGCGTGAGGACGAGCTGTACGTCGCGGCCAAGGAGCTGCAGGCGCCGTTCGAGCTGGTCAAGGAGATCGCGGAGACGGGCAAGTTGCCGGTGACGTTGTTCACCGCCGGTGGTATCGCGACGCCGGCCGACGCCGCGCTGGTGATGCAGCTGGGCTCGGAAGGTGTGTTCGTGGGGTCGGGCATCTTCAAGTCCGGCAACCCGGCGCAGCGTGCCGAGGCGATCGTGAAGGCCACGACGTTCTACGACGACCCCGATGTCGTTGCCAGGGCGTCGCGTGGTCTGGGTGACGCGATGGTGGGCATCAACGTCGCCGACCTGCCGGAGCACCACCGCCTGGAGGAGCGCGGCTGGTGAAGCCGGCGCCAGCCGTTAACCCCAGGTGAACGGCGTGAAGTTCCCCCGCACAAACATGTATTAATACTGTACAGACGTGTAGTCTGGATTAACACACGCACTTATCTGAAGGAGACATCGACGTGGCTACGTCAACCTCGTACCAGCTGCCGCCCAGGTCTGCGGCGCAGACCGCCCTCGTGGACAAGGCGCGGGACCTGATCCCTGGCGGGACCGTCAACGCGATCACCCCGGTCAAGGGCACCGAGTTTGTCGTGTCCCGCGGCGAGGGCCCGTACCTGTACGACGTCGACGGCCGCCGTTACCTCGACTTCCTGATCGGCGGCGGTCCGCTGATCCTCGGACACGCCCACCCCCGCATGGTCGAAGCTCTGACCGAGTCGGTCCGCAAGGGCACGCACCACATGGAGCTCACCGATCGCACGATCGCGCTCGCCGAGCGCCTGGTGAAGTACGTGCCGTCTGCCGAGGCCGTGCGCTTCAGCAGCACAGGCAGCGAGGCCACCTTCCACGCGCTGCGCCTGGCGCGCGCCGTGACGGGCCGCTCCGCCATCATCAAGTTCGACGGTGCGTACCACGGTCACCACGACCTGGCGACGTGGAGCTACGAGGACGCGCCGCTCGACGCGCCGATCCAGTACGCCGGCTCCGCGGGCATCCAGCCCGGCGTCGCGGAGGACATCATCGTGCTGCCCTACAACGACGCCACCGCAGTCGAGGAGTACCTGGGGGCCAACCCCGGCAAGGTCGCCGCGCTCATCGTGGAGCCCTACCAGCGCGCGCTGACGCCCGTCCCGGGCTTCCTGGCAGCGCTGCGCGAGTCGTGCGACCGCCACGGCGTCGTGCTGATCTTCGACGAGGTCGTCACCGGCATCCGTACCGCGCCGGGTGGCGCCCAGGAGCTCGAGGGAGTGACCCCCGACCTGACCGCGCTCGGCAAGGCCATTTCCGGTGGCCTGCCGCTGTCGGCGATCGTTGGAAAGAAGGAGCTCATGAAGCACTTCGACCACCACAGCGACCCGACGCAGTTCGCATTCCACTGCGGCACATTCAACGGCAACTTGCACGCCGTCGAGGCCGCGCACACGACGCTCGACGTTGTGATCGAGGAGAAGGGCTACCAGCGTCTTGCCGAGCTTGGCGAGTACACACGCGCCATGCTCGCTCGCGTCTACGCCGACGCGGGCATCACAGCCCAGGTCACTGGTCGTGGCCCGCTTTTCCACGCCTACTTCACCGACAAGCCCGTGCTCAACGCCAACGACGTGCGTTCGTCGAACCTGGTCTTCAACCGCGACCTGCACCTGAAGCTCCGCGAGGCGGGCATCTACAAGTCGTTCCCCAAGGGTTACCTGTCGATCGCACACGACGAGTCGCACGTCGACGCGTACGGCGAGGCGATCTCCTGGGCAGTGGGTCAGCTGGCCTGATGTTCAACTACGCGACCGGCCCGGTCGAGATGACCGAGGCCGAGGTGCACGCGCTGGGCTCCGGACCGCCGAACAGCCACATGGCCGACGGCCAGGCGCTGATCGCCGACACGCTCCGGACGCTGCGCCAGGTGCTGCGGGTCCCCGACGAGTTCGACCTGTTCATGATGCCGGGGAGCATCCGCCAGGCGCTCGACGTCGTCATGTCCGTCGCGGCCGAGCCCACGGGCGAGGTCGTGGCGCTCTCGACCGGCTACTGGGGCGAGTTCATCGCTGACCTGCTGCGCAACCACGTGGGTGCGCAGCGGGTCACGAGCGTGACGTCGCTGGAAGGCGTCGGCGCGGAGTCCGTCGCCCTCGTCACCGCGGTGCACATGGAGACCGAGACCGGACAGATGCAGCCGCTCGGCGAGCTGGCACGGTTCCGTTCCGCTGGAGCGCGCACGCTGGTGGACGCCGCCTGCACGCTGCCGACGCACGACCTGGACTACGACCTGGCCGACATCATCGTGCTGGGCAGCCACAAGTGCCTGGGCGGACCGGCCGGACTAGGCATCGTGCTGGTGCGTAAGGACATGCCGCTGATCGGTGACTGGACCGTCGAGGCCTACCGCGCCGACGGCGTAGCTCGTGCGGCCGGGCATTCGCTGCCCACCCCGCTGGTGACCTACCCGATCCAGGTCGTCGCCGCGTTGCGCTCGGCGATCGACCGACTGCTCGATCCCGAGGCGGCGCAGCGCCGCTTCGCCGCGGCGCGGCACCTGCGCGACGAGCTGAGCCGCCGCGGCTTCGCGGTGTGGGCCACCGAGGCTGCTTCCAGCACGGTCACGCGAGTCGACCTCGCTGCCGAGATAGACGTCGACGCCTTCCGCAGCTCGCTGGCTGCGCAGGGCTACTTCGTGATCGGCAACGTCGGCGCATCCAGCGGCGGATCGATCCGCATCGGCACGATGTCCGACCCACAGGTGGACAAGGGCAACCTCGACCGTCTCCTCGACGCGCTCGAGCAGGCGCGCGCAGCAACCTCACCCCTCGACACAGAAGGAGCCTCGACATGACACATGTCCATGACCTGGTATTCCGCAACGTCCGGCTCGTCGACGGCACCGGCAGCGCTCCGCGGAACGCCGACGTGGCGGTCGACGGCGACCGCATTGCCGCGATCGGCGAGCCCTCGACCCTCAAGGGGCGTTCCGAGATCGACGGGACGGGTCGCGTCTTGTCGCCCGGCTTCATCGACATCCACTCGCACGCCGACTTCGGCCTCCTGCTCGACGGCCGCGCTCACAGCGCCGTCACGCAGGGCGTCACCACGATAGTGCCCGGCAACTGCGGCCACGGCGTCGCGCCGTTCACCGGTGGCAAGGGGGTGAGCCAGACCGACATGGCGTTTGGCCTGCGTCCGAAGTGGACGCAGGATCTCGACGACTTCACGAGCTTCGGCGGCTATCTGTCCCAGATGGCGTCCCGGGGCGTCGGCCCTAACGTCCTACCGATGATCCCGCACGGCGTCCTCCGCGCCTCGGTCGCGGGCTTCGAGGAGCGCGAGCTCTCGGCGAGCGAGCTGGCCACCATGGTCTCCATGGCCGACGAGGCCATGGACGCCGGCGCCATTGGCATCTCGTCGGGGCTGGAGTACACGCCCGGCATCGCCGCCACACGTGAGGAGCTGGCTGCCGTCGCAATGCCGGTGGGCGCCCGCGGCGGCTTCTACGCCACGCACTGCCGTAACCGGTCCGAGCGGATCGTGGAGGCGGCCGAGGAGGCTGTCTACATCACCCAGGCGTCGGGCTGCCGTCTGGAGATGTCGCACTTCGTGCGCCGCCCCACCGGTCCGGGCCGCGACCTGGCCATGAAGGCGATGGACGTCATCCGCAAGTCAGACGCGGCAGGCACCCGCTCGCGCTTCGACGTGTTCCCCCTGGAGTACGGCCCGTCGCCTGTTGCGATGTTCGTGCCGCAGAAGTTCCGCCGTGAGGCCGGCACCGCGTTCGGCGAGCGCCTGTCCGACCCAACGTTCGTGAACCGCATCATCGGCGACCTCGACCCGCGGTTCGTGGCGATGCTGGAGCAGGGCATCGCGGAGGACATGTACATCAGCGACGACGCCAACACCGGCGAGTACGTCGGGTGGACCCTCGGCCAACTGGCCAAGGCGAAGAAGACGAATGTCGCCTCCGCGGCCATCCTGCTGATGGCCGAGGCCGGACCGAACTACTACGACGTCGTCATCAACGAGCGCTGGCTCGACTGGAACGACCTCGTCGCCGCGATGCAGGACCCGGACTTCATCATCATGGGTGACGGCGGCGTAGCGAACCTCGACGGCCCGCTGGCCGGCAAGGGGTTCGCACTGGCCGACTGGGGCTACGCAACCCGAGCGCTCGGACAGTTCGTCCGCGACCTCGGGGCGCTGGAGCTGTCCGACGCCATCCGCCGGATGACCTTCGAGCCCGCCGCGCAGCTCGGTCTGTCCGACCGCGGCACGGTCGCGGAGGGTTCGTACGCCGACCTGGTCCTCTTCGATCTGGAGACGGTCGGCAGCGACGTTCGCCCGGAGAAGGTCACGGTCGTGTCGACCGGCATCGAGCAGGTGCTGGTCAACGGTGTGTTCGTCGTCAGGGACGGTGATGTGACAAACACCCGGCCCGGTCGCGTCGGCCGCCACAACATCTAAAGTCCGCTCTGTTTACGGAGATTTGCACATGCTCTTCCCACTGACCGTCAACGACTTTCTCGACCGCGCGCTCGCGGTCTATCCCGATCGCATCGCGATCGTGGACGAGCCGGACCAGCCTGCGGAGTCGTGGGGCGAGATCACCTACGCCGAGCTGGGTCGCCGTGCCCGCAGCCAGGCCGCGACCCTCGACGAGCTCGGAGTGCCGGTGGGTGGGCGCGTCGCGATCGTGTCGCACAACGCCGCACGCCTGCTGACGTCGTTCTACGGCGTCTCGGGCTGGGGTCGCGTGCTCGTGCCGGTCAACTTCCGCCTGAGCGTCCCGGAGATCCAGTACATCGTGGAGCACTCCGGTGCCGAGGTGCTGATGGTGGACCCCGATCTTCGCCACCTGATCGACGAGGTCCAGTGCAAGCACCGCTTCGTGCTTGGCGAGGACGACGACCGCATCTGGGGCTCTGCGGCCCAGCCGAAGCCGTGGGATGCCGATCAGGTCGAGAAGGAGAACGCCTCGGCGACGATCAACTACACGTCGGGCACCACGGCGCGCCCCAAGGGCGTCGAGCTGACGCACCGCAACTGCTGGATCAATGCCGCAGTGTTCGGATGGCAGGCCACCGTGACCGATCGCGACGTGTACCTGCACACGCTGCCGATGTTCCATGTCAACGGCTGGGGTCAGCCACTCACCGCTACCGCGGTGGGCGCCAAGCACGTCATCATCCGCAAGATCGACGGTGGCGAGATCCTGCGTCGTATCGAGGAACACGGCGTCACGTATCTGTGCGCCGCGCCAGCCGTCGTGACCTCGGTCCTCGACGCCGCGAAGGACTGGGAAGGCGAGATCCCGGGCCGTGACCGCGTGCGAATCATCGTCGCGGGCGCACCGCCGCCCACCAGCACGATCGAGAAGGTCCGCTCCGACCTGGGCTGGGAGTTCATCCAGATCTACGGCCTGACCGAGACCGCTCCGCTGTTGACCATGAGCCGCATGCGCGAGGAGTGGGAGGACCTCCCGTCCATCGAGCAGGCGCGTCTGCTGGGTCGCGCGGGCGCTCCGGCCGTCGGCGTGCGAATCATGGTCGATGACACCGGCGAGATCTTGGCACAGACGAACACCGCACTGAAGTCGTACTGGGAAAACCCCGAGGCGACCGCCGAGGCGCAGGCCGGCAACTGGTTCCATACCGGTGACGGCGGCACGTTCGAGGATGGTTACGTCACGATCGCCGATCGCAAGAAGGACGTCATCATCACCGGCGGCGAGAACGTCACGTCGATCGAGGTCGAGGATGCACTGATGTCGCACTCGGCGGTGCGCGAGGCGGCCGTGATTGGCATCCCCGACGAGAAGTGGGGCGAGATGGTCACCGCACTGATCGTGCTCGAGCCCGGCGAGCAGGCCACGGCCGAGGAGATCATTGCGCACTGCCGGGCGAACCTAGCGGGCTACAAGTGTCCCAAGCGCATCGAGTTTCGTGAAGAGCTCGCGCGGACCGCGACCGGCAAGCTGCAGAAGTTCAAACTGCGTCAGGAGTTCTGGGCCGACCGCGGCCGCCAGATCAACTGAGTCCTCGCCAGGCCGACCCCGGAGCTTCGCCGCCTCATCGCCGGGGTGAGCGCAAGCGGTGCAGGCCCTCCTGCATCGTGGTCGCGACCAGTTGGCCCGACTGGTCGAAGAAGGAGCTGGCAGGGCGGGGCAGCGATGTTTCGTGGACTACTTGGCCCGAAGCCGTGGCTCGCCGGTGGGGCCGGGTCGATCTGTCCGTCTTCGGTCACGCGTAGGTGCAGGCCGCCCCGCGCCCTTGACGGCCCGGATCTCCACGCGCGAGGCGTTGCGGGGCCGCCGAGGCGTGGGGGACCGACCGAAAGGACGAGATCTCGCTCGTCCCGACGGCCGAGGCGGGTCCGGCCTCGACGCCGATGTGGCCGGGACGGCGGTCCGCGAGCGTGGAGTCACCGGCGAAGAGGCCGGACCCACCGAGCAAGGAGAAGACCATGTCACGGTTGCTGTACCGCTGGGGACGCTGGTCGGCCACCAGGCCGTGGACCGCCATCGGAGCGTGGGTGCTCCTCTCTGTCCTGGTCGTCGCTGCCTCAGCCGGCTTCGGGAAGCAGCTGGACGACTCGATGGCGGCGCCCGGGACCGACTCCCAGGCCGCCGCCGACCTGCTGGCGAGCGCCGACAGCGGTGCCGGCGGGCTCACGGCATACGTCGTGGCGACGCCCGGGCAGGACGGTGTCACGTTCGTGGACTCCCGCCCGGCCAGGGTCGACCTGGACCGGCTGGAGTCGGCCCTGAGTGAGCTGCCGAAGACGCTGGGCACGACCCAGGAGGTCGCGCCGGACGGCCGGGTGGCACTGCTGCGGGTGCAGTACCCCGAGATCGGCGAGCTCGCCACCTCCGACCTGGCAGCGCTCAAGGACGTCCTGGCGGAGTCGAGGGCGTCGTCGTCGCTGCAGCTCGAAGCCGGCGGTGACCTCTACTTCAGCTTCGAGCAGCCGCCCGCCAACGTGGGCGAGGTGGTCGGCCTGGTGGTCGCGGCGGTGATCCTGGTGGTGGCCTTCGGGTCGTTGCTGGCCGCCGGGCTGCCGCTGGCGGTGGCGCTGTTCGGGCTGCTGGTGGGTGCCAGCCTGATCCCGCTGCTCGGGCTGCTGCTCGACGTCCCCGTCTGGGCGCCGGTGATGGCGGCCATGGTCGGGCTGGGGGTGGGCATCGACTACGCCCTGTTCCTGCTGTCGCGCCACCGGGAGTACCTCACCGCGGGCGTCCCGGCCGCGGAGTCAGTGGGGCGCTCACTGGCGACCGCGGGGCAGGCCGTCGTCTTTGCCGGCACCACCGTCGTGGTGGCGATCCTCGGGCTGGCCTTCGCCGGGCTCCCGTTCGTCACCGCCGGTGGCGTGGCCGTCGCCGCGGTGGTGCTGGTGATGGTGCTCGCGGCGATCACGCTGCTGCCGGCGCTGCTCGGGCTGGCCGGCCAGCGTCTCCAGGCGCGCGGGCTCCTGGCCCGGCGCGGCAAGGAGCGCCGTCGGGGGACCGACGCTGCGGTGCTGCGGTGGTCCCGCTGGGGTGCGCACGTCACGCGGCACGCCGCGGCGTACGCCGTCGCCGGCACACTGCTGCTGCTCGCGCTCGCCGCGCCCGTGCTCGCGCTGCGGCTGGGACTGCCGGACCAGGGCAGCTACCCCCAGGAGCGCACCGAGCGGCGAGCGTACGACCTGGTCGCCGAGGGCTTCGGGCCCGGCGCCACCGGGCCGATGGTCGTGGCCGTGGACCTGTCCCGGGACCCGTCCGTGGTGGAGCCGTTGGTCTCGGCCCTGGCTGCCGACCCGGGCATCGCCTCCGCCGCAGCCGCCCCCGTGGAAGCGACCTCCGACGTCGCCGTGATCATCGCCCAACCGACGACGACCCCGCAGGATGCCGAGACCGTACGCACGCTGGACCGGCTGCGCAGTCAGGTGCTGCCCGCCGCGCTGGCTGGCAGCCCGGCGACCGCGCATGTCGGCGGCTACACCGCCACCATGTCCGACCTCAGCCAGCGTGTCGAGGAACGGCTGCCGATCATCCTGGTCGCGGTCGTGGCGATGTCGTACCTGCTGCTGATGGTGCTGTTCCGTTCCGTCCTGGTGCCGCTCAAGGCAGCGGCGCTGAACCTGTTGAGCGTGGCTGCGTCGTACGGCGTGCTGGTGATGGTCTTCCAATGGGGCTGGGCCGCGAGCCTGATCGGGCTGGAGTCAACGGTGCCGATCATCTCGTTCATCCCGCTGTTCATGTTCGCGATCCTGTTCGGGCTGTCGATGGACTACGAGGTCTTCCTGCTCTCACGGGTGCGCGAGGAGTATCTGCGCACGGGCGACAACGGCTACGCCGTGGTGCGGGGGATCGGGGTCACTGCGCGGACGATCTCGTGCGGCGCGGCGATCATGGTGTCGGTCTTCGTCGGCTTCGGGTTCGGCGACGACCCCGTTCTCAAGATGCTCGGCCTCGGCCTCGCGACCGCGGTGTTCCTCGACGCGACGCTGGTGCGCCTCGTGCTGGTGCCCGCGACGATGAAGCTGCTCGGCGACGCCAACTGGTGGCTTCCGGCGTGGCTGGACCGGCTGTTGCCGAAGCTGGACCTGGACGGAGCGGCTGACACCCTTCCCGCTGAGGACGAACCCGACTTGGGCCAGCAGGTTCCACAGCTCGAGGTACGGAATGGTGGGTCTGCGTAGACGGCGATCCGGGTGGCGAAAGGACGCGGGCGCGCGGTCTGCGGATCCGACGATTTGTTTCTTCACCGACCAGATCCGAGCCGAGAACCACGAGGACGAGGAAAGTGCCAGCGAGGCGGGTAACGTCGACGATCCCACCACCCGTGAGAGAGGCGACCCATGGACGTGATCACAGATGAGCACGAGGGCGACCTCATCGTGGACGACGGAAGCGACGTCGACGTCCAAGGCACGGTCGCTGGCTCGTGCGAAGTCCGCGGCGGAAAACTGGGGGTGCACGGCACAGTGACCGGAGACGTGACGGTCCTGGCAGGCTCGGTCACGGTGGCCGGCACGATCGCCGGTGACCTCGTGGTCAGCGACGGCACGGTCGACGTGCACGGCACGATCGTGGGCCGACTCATCGATCATGGCGACAGCCAAATCACGGTTCATCCCGGGTCGCACATCAACGGCACCGAGGCACCCACGATAGGGGCATGACTGCGGGTCACCCCGTCTGTGACCGTAACAGGAGCGCCAGAGGCACGACGAGGGCGGCGGTATGACGTGCTGGTCGGTCCCTCAGACGGGGTGCTCGATGCCTGGTGCGGTCGCCTCCCAGGCGTGGCCGTCTGGGTCGGTAACGACGGCTGTGTATCCCCAAGGTCTGACTGCGGGGGCTGAGATAGATGTGCCTCCAGCAGTGAGCACAGTGCGGTGCCAGGAATCGACGTCGGACGGCTCGGTTAGCTCGATGGTGAGGATGCACTCGCTGGCGGAAGGTGGGCTGATTGGTCGCCCGTTGAGTACGTAGCGGAAGCCCTCGGTCGGGACGAGGATGACAGCGAATCCGTGTACGTCGACGACTAGCGGTTCGGGCACCCCGTCTTCAGCCTCTGCGCCGGGAGTATCCATGCCGAGGGCGCGGTAGAACCGGTACGACCGCTCGCGGTCGGCGATGGGTAGGGCGATCGACTTCATGGCGTGAGTATGGCTGAGCACCCGGGCGTCCGACCAGCGGCGGAATGCACTGGCCGCTTGCGGGACGCTACGCGGGGAAATGACGCAAGCGCCCTTGGTCGATAAGGACCACGTCGCGGTCAGCTCTGCAAGAACGCGATCAGGACAATCACCATCAGGAGGAAAGCAACAGAGCCGAAGCCGACCGCCAACGCGAACGTCAAGGGACGCAGTTCGCGGAAGCTCATAGCGCCCGGTATTGCGTCGTTCACCTGCCGCGCCGTGCTGAGGTCGTGGGCGACATGACCGTTGGCGGCCTCCGCCACCACCCTGAGGTCGCCCGTTTCCCAGTCACTCCCGGCGACTCGGACCTGGTGGGTGCTGTCGGCGATGAACAGCTGCAGCGTCTTCGGCGGAAACACTCCTCCGTACGGGAGCACGGTCGGCTCGACCCACGACAGCAGCGAGGTCAGCGTGGGGTCGCTGCGGTCGAACGTGGTCGACCTGCCCCGACGGTCCACGTGCGTCACGGTCTCGGGCGTCACGGTGAAGGAGCTGTTGGCGATCAACATCCTGTTGCGGACCAACAGCACCACGACAATCGGCGCGGCGATGAGGCCGGCCACGGCGAGAAGCCCACCGTAAACCAGCAGCGCGTCGCGCCGGTTGTCGGCGGACAGCACCCCGGCGGTGGCACCGCCGATCAGCAGCAGCGAGGGCAGGACCGCGATGTACCGAAGCCGCGTGCTCTCCTGCTGCTGGCTGGCGCGCGACGGACGGAACGTCGCCACGCGTGGTGGGTGATCGTGTTGCTTGCGGCCGAAGAACATCGTGCACCTCATCAGTCGTGGAAGGACCAGGAGTCATCGTGTCACTGGCCTTCATGTCGTTCAGTGTCTGAGGGGGTGTCGAGCGGTACCACTTTGCGGGCATTTCCCCGCGCGTGACGCTGGTGGTCGAGAAGTACGAGCATGGGGCAACCGCTGAAGCTGTGCCCGGGGTGCGGCCACAACTGGGGCGAGCACGGCTTCGATAACGACAGCCCGGACGCCTGCTCCGGCGCTGGGTGACGACCCAACATCGGCAGAGGGCCCACTCCCGGGGGAGGGAGGCATTTCTCGGATCGCGACACACCCGCGCTGGCGGCCGTGCTTGGGGGATCGCGAGAGACCGGGCCCGGTGCGAGGAGTCACCTAGGATCGATTGGGTGATCGGTGACCGCTGGGGCGTGACGAACGCCGAGACGTCCCTGCGCTACCCATGCGACGACCTGGTCCTCAACCCCGCGTGGCAGGCCTGGCGCGGGATCACCATCAACGCCTCGCGCGACGTGGTGTGGCCCTGGGTTGCACAGATCAGGTTGGCGCCCTACTCGTATGACTGGATCGACAACGGCGGGCGGCACTCGCCTCGCGAGCTCCAAGGACTGGCCGAGCCCAAGGTCGGCGATCCGTTCAGCGCCACCGCGGGCCGACCGGTGGGCACCATTCTGGCGGTTGAGCCGGGAGTCCACCTGACGGCCAAGATCCTGGGTGTTCACATGTCTTACGTCCTAGAGGACGCGGGCCAAACCACCCGGCTGTTGTTGAAACTCGCCGCACACAACGGGCGCGCGCTCGGACCATTGTTCGCGGTTGGCGATCTGGTGATGGCACGAAAACAACTCCTGAATCTCAAGGAGCTTGCCGAAGCGGGATGAGTCGATCGTGTCGTTTCCTGTGTGCTGGCGCGTCACGGCACACGCGGGGAAAGGCGCTCTTCGATACGCAGTCGTGACAAGGCGGATCTAAGGTCGTGACGTGAGAGAACTCCCCGTCCTCGATGCGATTGACCAGCGTATCCTCGGCAGCCTGCTGGAGAAGCAGACGACCGTGCCCGCCACCTATCCCCTCTCCGCAAAGGCACTGGTGTCGGCGTGCAACCAGACGAGCAGCCGCGACCCCGTCACCGACCTCGACCAGCAGATCGTCGAGCGGACCGCGAAGTCGCTCAAGGATCGCGGGCTGCTGCGGATCGTGTGGTCCGACACCGGGCGCCGGACACTGAAGTACCACCAGATCCTCGACGAGCATCTCGCCCTCGAGCCCGACGAGCGCGCGCTGCTTACGGTCCTGCTGCTCCGCGGCGCGCAGGCGCCGGGTGAGTTGCGCACCCGCACCGAGCGATTGCACGGGTTCGCCGACCGGGGCCAGGTCGGGGAGTGTCTGCGCCGAATGGCCGGCCGCCCGCAACCGCTGGTGTGCGAACTCGAGCGCTCGTCCGGCCAGCAGCATCCGCGCTGGATCCACCTCCTGGGCGCCGCGCCGGAGCAGACCTCAGGCGAAACCGACCCAGCTGGGCGTGCCGACCCGTCGCGCATCCACGTCACGCAGATCATCGCCGACCTCCACGTGCCCGACCTCCCCGCCTCCAGGAGCTTCTACAGCGACTACCTCGGGTTAGCCGAAGAGGAGTTCAACCTGGGCTGGGTGGCCCGCCACACGTCGCCGGTATCCAGGGCGACGCTCCAGGTGATGACCAGCGATGCGACCGCGCCCGCGGACCCCGTCGTGTCGGTCATGGTCGACGACGTCGAAGCCGCCTACCGCCAAGCGCAGGAGCGTGGGTACGAGATCGTGCATCCCCTGACAACCGAGGCATGGGGCGTGACTCGCTTCTTCGTCCGCGCTCCCGATGGCAACGTGCTCAACGTCGTACAGCAGCACACAAGCTGAGGGGTTGGTCATCCGCGGGGGCAGGACGCAACTCAGCCACTGCGACTGCAGTCGCGGAGGCCGCAGTCAGTGCGCACGCCGGCGGGATGCAGGCACTGTCAGGCGCTGAGACGTACGCTGACAATCATGACCGTCCGGGTTAGTGGGGTGTTGCAGCACAGCGTCTGGGCGAGCCTGGTCAGCGATGACGCCCAGGCCCTTCGCGGTTGGCTGCTCCAACTCGGGTTCGCCGAAGACCTTCTGATTCCCGGTGAGCGTATGGATGCCATTCACCACTGCCAGCTCGACTGGCCCGAGGGTGGGCGGATCCTGCTCTCAAGCACCGGTGAGCGACCCACACCGTGCCGGCCGGGGACCGCCTCGCTGCACGTGGTGACCGCAGATCCAGACGCGGTGTTGGCTCGCGCAATTTCACTGGACGCGAGAGTCGTGCGCGAGATAGTCGACCAGACCGACTACCCGTCGCGCGACTTCACGGCGGCTGACCCCGACGGCAACCATTGGACTTTCGCAACGTTCGCAGGCTAGGCCAACACCAGGGGCGTCGCCGACTCATCGACTGCGCGGCTCCACGCTGATTCGGGGGGATTGACGCAGGCTCGACGTGCTGCACCAGGGCAATTGGGTGAACAGGGCAGCATTTGCGTGGGAATCTGGCCTGCATGAACAACCTGTTTCGACGGCACACTGACGACGACGGCTCATCGCTGACCTTCGATTGCGACACACCCGTCGACGGGGCGATCACCGCGGCCGGCGGGGAACCAACCGGCTACTTCTGGGACGGTGTTCTCGCGTTCGTGGCACCCGAACTGGCGGAAGGCCTTGAATTCGACTCTGAGGGGAGCATGTTCTGCGCCTATGGTGCCGTCGATGATCTCGACGAGGCACAACGGGTCTTGAAGCTGTACATGACCGATACCGACAAAGTGCTCGCCCTGATGGAACGGGCGGAGTCTGCCGGCGTGACCCTCGGCGAGCCATTTGACGACGAGGATGACGACCAACGCCCGGGTTTCCTTGCACGCCTGCTCAAGCGCGGGTAGGTACGACCGCCTCCATCCTGCTACACCCGGCAGATGCGCTGTTGGACTCGATCGATTCTTTGGACGGCTACTAGTTGCCCACCCTGACTCAGACCGCGACCTGGTCGCTGGCCTTGAATGCAGATAGGGGTGCGGGACAGACGCGTGGAAGAGAGGCGGCGCATCTGTGTCGCGTGAATCATGTGTGGAGCCGCGGGTACAGAGTTCTCGTGACTGACAACAAGCGCAACTTCATGTCGACGATCGGCGCCAATTCTCCCGACTCAGGTGACGGACGAGCGACGCTGACTTTGGATGCCGATGACCGGCACCTCAACGCGGCGGGCACTATTCATGGGGGCCTGCTTGCCACCCTGGTCGACGCGACGATGGGCGCAGCTATCCGAAGTGCCGTCGAGGGCGAGAGCCCTGTTACCAGTCAGCTCACGCTCACCTATTTGCACCCTGGCGAGCCCGGTCGGCTCATCGTCACAGCCCAGGTGCGCAAGCGCGGGGACAGTCTCGTTGTCTGCGAGGCGGACGTTGAGCAGGAAGGCAAGTCACTGGTGCATGCGCTGGCTACGTTCGCATTGTTGAAGAACTGACGACGTCCTGGCGCTGATGGCGTCGAGCGGCCCGTCTCGGAGGGCTGAGGTTCGCCTTGCGGTTCGCACGAATCCGCAACTACATGCGGCTATAGCGGGGGTATGACACACCGGCGCCCTCGAGGATCCGAATCGGTCTGGTGGACGGCAGCACCAGAGTCGACAGCGAACTATTGACCCTTCGGAAGCATCCGACCATTTAGGAGGACGGTGGCGCCAAGTATCTCAATACCGGCCAGACAACCGTCTTGCGTCAGATCCAAGATGACGTCCACGCCAAGTTCCTTCAGTCTGGCATGGTCAACCGTCACTTGCGTCGGGAAGGACTCGTTCTCGAATCCGGGAAACGCGATGTATGCGGCGTCTACCTCGGCATCGTGACTGACATTGACGGTGCAGTTGATCGAGTCCATCGGCTGAGGCTATCGAACCAGTTCCCGGTCGCCTCCGCCGTCGGGTGCGCAAGCACCCCGGGTGCCGTAACGAGGCACGCAGGTCAACAGTGAAGACTGCTAGTCAATCGCGGGGGAATGACACGCTCGGCAGGTAGTGAGAAGCGGCTCATGTGGGCGATCGTAACGAGGCTCCTCGTGCCCATCTCCCACGTCCGCTAATGAACTCACCCAGCGTTCACGTGCGCATTCCGGACGAGCCCCACGCCGGTAACTGCAACGCCAGGATGTCCTTTGGCGTACGCCTCGGAACTGACCCACACGCGGGGGAAAGACGCGGCGTCCGTTCAAGGGCGCGGCACGGGGAGGGGAAGACAGGCGAAAGGGGGGATCAGTTGCCGCGCACCCTACTGGGCGCGGTACGGCTCGAACTGGGTGACTTCTGCCCGTCTCCGCCAGCCGAACATCGGAAACAGCGACCAAGGCTGGTACTCCGTGTCCATCGTCTCGTACCCGTCGCCTGTATCGACCTGCACGGACCTACGTCCGGGACCATGGAGGTACCGCACCTTGCCGGCGACCGCGGCGTCAACGTAGAAGTCCACGTCTCGCGCCTCGTAGATCATCTCGTCGCTGATGCCGTTCTCCTCGCCTGTAAAGCACACCCCGCAGGTCCCGTCGCCATAGTCGAAGAGTGTTATGCCGATGGCGCGCGGGTTGTTGGGCACGAGATGCAATGTCTGACCTGTCGGATCCTCGGCGGTATGGAGTACCGCGCAGTCCTCCAGGTCGAACGCGCGGGCTTCAAAGCGCTTTCGCGCCGAATTCAACATGTGGCAATCTTTCCACTTTGATCCGCCGGTTCGCGCGAATACTGGATAGCACCAGCAACGCAACCCTGGGCAGCCGCTCGCGGAGCAGGTGGCAGCTCGTCATCGACTTCGATCGCGGGGGATTGACGCGCGTTGATGCGGGCCTTCTCGACTGTCAGAGTCGCGCGCATTCGGTGAACAAGAGCCAGGTGGCGACCGTAGAGTTTCAGCCTCCACCGACGCCGCCCTCGAGGACTTCGCGATGATGATCGAACAACCGCTGCTGCTGGTGCCGAACGAGATCGAACTCGGGTTGCTCGAGGGCAGCCTGAAACTATTCGGAAGCGTGGTCAGAGAGGCCGACACGGGCCGGATCTACAAGCACCTAACAGAGCTGGCGCCGAGTCCGGAGAAGGTTGAAGAAGCAGTCAGAAGCATGAAGTTGAATCCCAAGGTCGTGATCTCGGTCGTCGCCGTAGTGGCAGCCGTCGGCGGCAGCGTCACGTATCTCGTCAAAAAGCGCAAGGACTCCAAACTGGTGCCGGTGGAAGACCTCCCGGAGTGCATCACGAATTTTGACGCGGCCCTCCGCGCTTACATCGAGGCAGGTCGCGAAGGCGCATTGGACGCAGAAATAGTTGAGCAACTCCTGAGAGACCTAGATGCGATCGAGGCCTTCTCGCAGGAAGGCAACGAGGTCAAAATCTCACTTGACGACCTCTTACCCATGTTCAACATGGTGATCGCCCACACTTCGCGACTCGCGGAGGCGTACGACGTCGAACTGGAGGACATTGACGAGCAGGGTGACTCAGAGGATGGCGTCGTCGTTTCTCTCCGCCGGCACCTCGAAGCCCAAAAGGCGATCTTGCCCGAGGCGTCGTAGGCGAATAGAAGACACTCGGCAACAGCGACAAGATTGTTCAGTCGCGGGGGAAAGACGTAGGTCGATTCGACCCACCGGACTGCTCGAATCCGGCTATGGTTCTCGCCATGTCAGACAGCAAGGGCGAGGCGAATCACAGTTCAGTACCGTGGGAGATCTGGCTGTTAGCTGGACTAGGAATCGCCGGAGGGACCTGTGTCACCTGGTTTGGCGCCGATCCCGAGGCCAAGGGCGTCCCGGACTTGAACGATCTGCTGCCTTGGTGGGTGCCTGTTGGGCTACTAGCAACACTCGCCATCGTCGGCTTCCTAAGCGTGGTGGCGCCCTTCAGCCAAAGTAAGAAAGAACGCAAACGCTTCGCTCGTATGGCCGGCATTGTTCAACCGCTTGCCGCATCGTTGACTGCAGGTGCGGCCCTTGGGGTCGCAATCGGATGGTCCCTGGTCAGCTTGGTGCAGAGTGAAAGAGTCGAAGTTTTCTACGCCGTTCTCGCACCGATGTTAATTCTGTGCCTGGGACTAGGGCTATCGCTGGCTGGTTCCAAGCCATGGGTAAAGAGATGGCACCAGCGACTTAATCCGTAGTGCCGCCGCTCAAGGTGCTTGCGACCTAGCTCTCATGTACGCGTTGCAGCGTTTAGCGGGCGGAGCCGGGGGCGGAGTTTGGAATCGTGATAGATAGATCGCTCGTTATCGTTGCAGCAGCACAGGTCCATCCGACTCCTGGGGAATGACGCGGCGACGGGTGATCCGGATACCTAGACGGCAACCAGTTCGGTGATCTTCTTTGCGATGTTCTCGATCGAGTCCTCTTCAGTGCTCAGCCCGTTGCGGGAGCCGAGGAGCGGACTCACCGTGCGAATCTCGTCGTAGGTAACTCCGTGCGCGACGGGGATCAGCAAGTCACGCGAGAGCAGTTCCGAGAGCTCCTTCTCAGACACTCCGCCGCTGTCTATGCGCTTAAGGAACGCAGGCGTGATGAGGACAAGCCCAATTCGTGTCTTAGCCAGACCCTTATCAATCTCCCGCATGAACGGCTGACCAAGAAGGATGTCCTTCTCGCTGAACCAAACCGACACACCTTCGGCTTCGAGAAGGTCGTGCAGTTCAGTTGCGGTCTCACGTCGGTCGTCCCACGCGTGACAGAGAAACAAGTCGTAGGAAACAGCCCGCGGTCCCGCCCCCTCGACTGTGTCACGGTAACGGTCCAGCGCCGCAACTTCGTCGGAGGTGTAGCTGACGGATGAGTTTGCCGGCGACCACCGAGGACGGCCGGAGTTGCTATTACCGCCGCCGGAAAGACTGCCGCTACCGCGGGACGATCCGGGCAACGAGTAGTAGGACGGAGGTGAGTAGTAGGACGAGTAGGACCGGTACGACGACCGGCCGGAGCACGCGGGGCAGTTGGCGGCGCCGCTTGACGTGCGGTGACCTTCAACGGGAGCTGTGCACTGAGCCATGTGTCGAGACTAAGACTCACCACCGACAGTTCGTCGGACGACGCGTCACGTCGTCGAGCAGTTTCGGCCCGGCGTCCTTCGCGGGCTTGAGCGCCTGACGGCCGGCGCCAAGCCGTGCCGAGGTAGCCCGGGGGGGTACTAATCAACTGGCGCAACTGGCGCAACTGGCGAAGATGCGTGAACGACAATTCATGGTCACACGCTGACCTGAGCCGGTAGCGTCCGTGCCATGGCCACGAAGACCACGGTATGACAAAGAAGTCGGCGAATGGTCGCCACGAAATTAAGTTGTCGTTCTCACAGATTGAATGTCGCTGCGGCGCGGTGAGGATTAGGGCCTCGCCTTGCCCAGATTGCGGTCGAAGCGCGGAACCGTTCGAGGCCGATGTCGACAATCAACGTCGTCGTCGCATTGTTGACCGTTGCCTCCTGGCACTTGGATTAGAAAATGCGATTCCGCCGGTCAATGGTGAACTGGAAGGGCATGAACGCGTCGAACAATTTCGCGTACTTGCCGAGTTGCCTAGCCGGTTCTTCGACGCGATGCAGTCGCTCGAGAAGGCAGGAAGCGGCAGCCCGGACGACCTTGTAGACGCGTGTTCGGCGGCCCGCCTGCTGTCTGATCGGCTGTCGGCGGGCACCCGGCGCCGACCGTGGATACGAACAGATGACGTAGCGTGCGCGTCGGCCGATGCACTGGTCGTCGTGATGCGGACATTCTTGAAGGCCTTCGCCGCACCAACCCCGATACTTGCCGAGATCAAAGCCTCCACTGCTCAGTTTGATCTCGATGCGATGTACGTCAAAATCGACCAACTGAACGCGCTTCGCGAACGCTGGGAATCCATTGAGAAGGCCGAAGATGTTGGTGAGTGGATGGCGGAGGTATTTGCCGATGCCGCTCGGGCCCGGGGAACGGTCAATTATGTTGACCTCGACCTCGCGGGCCGCGAACTTTACCGGGAGATAACGGGCCGGATGCCTGGCGATGGTGCAGGTCTCGGGCTCTTGGCCAGCGAGCTGTTCACCCAGTACATCGGTGATGAGAAAGCTTTCAGGGGAGCGATAGCTTCGGCGGACCTTTTCATGGCAACGGCCTCGGACAAGCTAGCTGACCTGGTCTCACGACCCGTGGTGGCCGGCGAGATGCGAAATGGGTTCGTTCAACTCGCTGACCAACTGCAGCTGACGAACGCCGCTATCGCATCAACTCTCAATGAACGACAAACCGTCAGGTCGACGCTTGACCTTATGCATACAGTTTTTGAAGGTCCGGCTAGGCGCATGGTGGCGCTCATGCTCGATTTAGCGGGCGTTGGTCGTTTTGAGGAATACCTCCCTGCGGACGGCGCCCGCACAATTGGCGAGGCTCGAGACCTACCTGCGCTCGACCCCGTAGTTTACGGCTTTGACGCGGCGCTCCGCATTGCTCAAGCACATCAGAGTTACGAGTTCAAGGATGATCACCTCATCCTGCGCATGCGAAAGAAAGGCAATCCTCAGGGTCAGATCGTGCGGGTATCGCTGGATGATCTGCTAGATCGAGCGCTTGCTTCCGTCGAATGCGTCAACGCCTTGGCGCTGGTCATTCAGGTCCACGCGGCTGAGCAGGGACTTGATGTTATAGGAGACGAAACGCTCGCTGCCCTGAATGTGGGGCCCGCGGAACTGGGCTCAATGCTGCTTCGCGCCGCCGGGTATGGAGAACTTCAGTTCACTGGATCGCGTGTGAGCATGTCCGGGCCCAAATTGACCGGCGCGGCCGCGATCGCGATTTCTCTGGCTTTGCCCCATGACCAGATCGCGATCGTCGCGGTGAAAACATTAGATGTCCATAGGACTTACGAGATCGACATTGCATTAATGCGCGAGAACTCTTCAATTCCTGACGGTCTCGCTAAGGAATTTCATATGCAACGTGTTCTCTCGCGCGTCCTGGTCGACCGCGAGCCTGGTTGGCCAAGCGAGAGCATGCAGCGTTGGGTGGTTGGTCGCGCGCTTGAGGTGGTCAACTCGAAGAACTCACTTCGAGACGACTTTGCCCAAATCATGGGTGAAATGCGCCAACTCCTGAACTTTTCGAAAGATCAAGGTCTCCCAGTAGCCGACGAGATCCGCGGATTGATGCGGTTCCTACGATTGAGTATCGAGGGCCGCAGCGCCGACCTTGACGGTGCGGTTTTCGATCGTCTCAGCACTTTTCTCGATGACGACACCCCCGTTGTACTTCCATTCGAGTTCGATGGAGAGTAGTTGCGTGTAGCTAAGGAGATCGAATCAGCCCATTGACATTGATCGAAGGCCGACGGTGCAGGCCGAGCGACAAGTGGGCTCCGTCGGACGTCGGTGCCTGCGTCCAAGTGGGCGGAATGACCTATCTCCAGTAGGCGTTGTCCTCGTCCGCAACCTGCCTCGTCGCGCTCAGTCAGAGTCCTCGCCGTCAACGGTGGTCGGTGAGCCAGGAGTCGAGGTCCTCTGCGCGCAGAGGACGGGAGTAGAGGTACCCCTGAGCGATGTCGCAGCCAAGCTCGGTGAGGCACGAGAGCTGGGCTTGCGTCTCCACGCCCTCCGCCACAACGGCGACCGAGAGGGCGTGGGCGAGCTCGATGCAGCTCACCACGATCGCGGTGGATTCAGGTGAGGTGTCGAGCCCGTCGACGTAGGACTTGTCGATCTTGATCTCGTCGATGGGGAACTCGTTGAGGTAGGCAAAGCTGGCGTGGCCGGTGCCGAAGTCATCGATCGACAGGTGCACGCCGTGCTCGTGAAGGTCGCGGACGTTCTCGCCGACCTGGGGCGCGTCGGTGATCAGGCCGGTCTCGGTCAGCTCCAGTGTCAGCAAGCCGGGTTCCAGACCCGCCGCGCGCAGCAGCGACAGGACGGTGTCGGCGAACCGCGCCTCCCCGAGCTGCCGGGCCGAGATGTTCACCGACATCTGCACCGGGCCGGCCGAGCCGGTGTTGAGCTCGACGGCCTGCGCGATGGCCGTGGCGCACGCCCAGGTGCCGATCTGGCTGATCAACCCGCTCTTCTCCGCCACCTCGATGAATCCTGACGGCGCGATGGCTCCGCGATCCGGGTGGTCCCATCGGACGAGCGCCTCAAAGCCGTGGACCTTGCCCGTGCGGAGATCCAGCTGGGGTTGATACTCCAGGCGAAGCTGGTCGCCGGCGATGGCCGTACGGATCTCGCCGAGCAGTCGGATCTCGTCGAGCCCGGACTCGTCATCGACGACCGCCGAACGCTTCCACCTGTTTCGACCAGCCGCCTTGGCGGCGTACATGCCGGTGCCTGCGTGCTGCAGGAGGGCTTCGGCGGCTGCGGCCGGGCCGGCCCGGCCCGGCCAGGAAAGGTAACCCGTTGCCCGGTGGCCAGTCCGATGCTGGCGGACACGACGATCTCGAGGTCGTCGGCCATCATGGGTTCGGCGACGAGCGCGAGGATGCTGTCCGCGTGGTCCTCCAACGGCTCCTCGCGCAGCACGACGACGAACTTGTCGCCGCCCACCCGGCCGACCAGCGCGCCCTCCCCGAACCGGTCGCCGAGCCGTCGGGCGATCGTCTTGAGCACATCGTCGCCCGCCGGGCGGCCGAGGCTCTCGACGACGACGCGGAAGTGATCGAGTCCGATCCAGCAGGCTCCCAGCTCCTGCCCGGGCGGGAGGTCCGTGAACCGCTCAGCGAGCGCGGCAACCATCCCAGTGCGGTTCAGCAGCCCAGTCAGGGTGTCGTGGCGCGCGACGCGCTCAAGATCTTCCTCCGCACTCCTGCGACGGGCGTCGGCCTCCTCGGCCCGGTGCACGGCAGAGATCAGTTGCATCTCCTCGAACGATCGCTCGCGACGCGGCACGACGACATACAGGGTCACGTCCGGATCCGTCATCACCCGCGAGGCGCCCAGCGTCGCGGGCAGACGAACCCGATCGGCGCCGAGGACGGTGACGGCGATCTCCGGGACACGGCCCGCGAGGTCGAGCAGGGGAGCGGTGCGGGTGGAGAACACGATGCGGTCGCCGACCGGCAGCAGCCGCAGGAACGAGGTCCCGAGCAAGTCCTCGCGACCCAGGCCCGTCCAGGTCGCAAACCAGTCGTTGACGTCCACGATCGTGCCATCGGCTGCCGTGATCACGAAGCCGGTGGAGGCGCCGCGGAAGACGGCCTCGAAGTCCGTCAAGGTCAGGCGGCCGCGTACGAGAGCAGGACTCGTGCCGTCTCGGCGGGGGCGCTGACCTGGGGCACGTGGCCGGTGGCCTCCAGCACCACCAGCTCGCTTCCCGCCAGCTCGGCGTGCAGGTACTCGCCGACGGACAGGGGAGCCAGGGCGTCGTTCGAGCACTGCACGATCAGGCTCGGGACGGTCACCGCGGGCAGCAGGTCGCGGATGTCCGACGTGAAGGTGACCCGGGCGAACGTCCGCATCACCAGCGGATCGACCCGGCAGAAGCTGCCCTCCAGCTCGCCGGCGAGCTCGGGCGAGTCGGGGTTGCCCATCACGACCGGCGCCATCGCCGAGGCCCAGGCCATGTGGTTGTCGTCAAGCGATCCGAGCAGGTCCTCGACGTCGACGAGCGACATGCCCCCGACATAACCTGCGTCATCGTCGTCCAGATAGGACGGTGACGGTGCCAGCAGCACCATGCTCTTCAGAAGATCTGGACGCAGCACCGACGCCGCAATCGCCATCATCGCGCCGACGCTGTGTGCCACGACGGTGACGTCCTTGAGCGCGAGCGCCTCACAGACCTCGAGCAGATCGGTGACGTACCGGTCCAGGGCGGCGTACTCCACCGGGTCGTAGGCATCGAGCCTGGAGCCTCCCGCTCCGACGTGGTCGAACATGACGATCCGGAAGGTGTCCGTCTCGCTCAGGAACGGCAGGAGACGGCTGTACATGCTCTGATCGCACCCGAAGCCGTGCACCAGCAGCAGGACGGGACCGTCCTCCGGGCCGACGACCGTCACGTTGTTGCGGACCAGTACTTCGTGCGGGTCAAGACCGGGCTCGAGAGAAGTTGGCACGTCACAGCCTCTCACGTATCCAGGTCACCTCTGGTCGAGAGCGGTCGTCGGCTCCCCGGCCACCAGCGGAGGCGCGAGCCGCATCCAGGCGACGGACGGCTCGCCGTGTCGGCGCCTCGAGCCGGCAGCCGGTGGCCGCAGTCCTGGGTCGGGCCATCTCGTGTGACCCACGTCACCTCTAGGCTGCTCCTCGGCTCCGCCGGAGTCGTCTCGGGTGGACGAAAGGGAAGCACGTGAAGCATTCAAGAAGCCTGCTGGCGGCGTCCGTCATGGGTGTGCTGGCGACGACCCTGGCGGTTCCCGCCGGCGCCGCGTCGGACACCGTCACGATCTCGGGCAACGCCTATGCGTTCATCTTCGCCGGAAACACCGACCGGCTGCCGGGCGCGGTCATCGGTGTCGACCAGATCCCCGGTCTGACGGTGGTCGCCGGAGCGAACGGTGCGTACGAGATCGAGGTCCCTGACGACCGCGACATCACGCTGCACGCGACCGCCCCGGGCTACCACGAGGTCTACACGCAGACCTTCCACACATCAGGCGCCGACTTGAAGCAGGTCAACTTCCAGATGCCGACCACGCAGGTCTTTGGTGCGATGGCGCAGTTCGCGGGCGCGCCGCTCGACGGCGACGGAAACCCGGTTGAGTGCGCCGTGGTGTCGACGGCGTTCGAGCTGAAGGGACGCAGCTTCGCCGACTTCGACTCGTTCCACAACTTCCGTCCGCACGGAGTTGCCGGCGTGGTGGCGTCCAAGGCCGGCCCGGCCTCGCCCAGGTACTTCAACGCCAACGTCATCCCCGATGCGTCGTTGACCGAGAGCTCGCGCGACGGCGGAATCGCCTGGACGGGCGTGCCCGCCGGGCGGCATACGTTGTCGGCTTCCAGTCCGACGCACAGGTTCGCCAGCTTCGTGGCCGACTGCCGGCCCGGTCGCTTCATCAACGCGAGTCCGCCGTGGGGCCTGCACGAGCTCGCCAACAACGAGACGACCAACGAAGCGGCACTGGCAGCACCCTCGGTGTCGCTGAGCGTCCCCGCATCGACGCGATTCGGTGCCGCTGCCACGGCCACGATCGCCGTTACCGGCCCTGACGGAAGCCGTGACGGCGTCGTCACCGTCAAGGACGGCGCCCGGACGGTCGGTTCAGCCGATGTGGTGGCAGGGTCGGCGACGATCCCGCTGGCCGCCCTCTCGGTCGGTGAGCATCAGCTCACCGCCCGCTACGTCCCCCGCGGCCGGAGCCACTGGACCACGGCCGCCCCGGCCCGGATCTCGGTTCAGCGGGCCACGACCTCGACCACGTTGGCTGCGCCGTCGCGTGCGGACCGCAAGCGCATGGTGAGCCTGCGGGTCCGGGTCCGTGCGACAGGTACCGAGCCGCGTGGCACCGTCAGGATCTACGACGGCACCAAGCGGTTGCGCACCATGTCGGTGAAGGCCGGCACCTTCGTCATCAAGGTGCGTCTGAAGAAGACCGGCAAGCGCAGCCTGCGCGCCGTGTTCAGCGGCGACCAGGTCGCGGAGGGGTCGCAGAGCGCGGTCCAGCGCGTCCGGGTGCGGTAGTCGGAAGCCTTCGCGGGTGCCGTCAGAGCGAGACGGCGCCCGTGAAGACGTCGCCCAGGGCATCCTCGGCAGCGCCCAGCGCAGCAGCGTGGATGCCCAGGGTGCTCAGGCGGATCTCGGGCAGGTGGATGCCCGCAGAGGGGATCCGCTCGGCCAGCACTGCCTGCGCGGCCGGGACGACGTACTCGCCAAGGGGGACGAAGTAGCCGCCGAGGACGATCGCGGACGGGTCGAGCACCGCCGCCAGCGTGGCCAGGCCGCGGCCGAGGTCGCGGCCCAGGTCCTCGAGCGCCGCACGGACGGCCTCGTCGGTCGCGGCGCGCTCGGCGACGAGGACGGCGGTCTGCAGGGGAGTGGCGTGCTCCTGCATGCCGACCGCGGCGAGCATCGCGCGCAGGCCGACCGAGGCCTCCCAGCAGCCGAGGCGTCCGCAGCCGCAGACCGCGTCGGGGTCACCGATCGGCATGTGGCCGACCTCGCCGGCGAACCCGGCGCCCCCGCGCAGCAGCTGGCCGCGCTGGACGATGCCGGCGCCGATGCCGATCGTGCCGGTCAGGTACAGCGAGTCGCGCACGTCGGTCGCGGCCCCGTGGGAGGCCTCGGCCAGGGCCGCGCAGTTCGCGTCGTTGTCGATCGTGGTGGGGCACTCGCCGTCGAAGGCCGCCTCCAGCTCGGCGGCGAGCTCACGCCCGCCCCAGCCGAGGTTCGGCGCCCACGAGACCGTGCGGTTGTCGTGGGCGACCAGGCCGGGCACCGCGACGGTGGCCCGCACGACGGTGTGCCCGTCGGCCAGCAGGGACGAGCGGACGTCCCTGGCCAGCTCGACCAGCTCACGGGTGCTGGGTGGCTGGCCGGCCGTCGCCACGGGTCGCGTCTCGACGACCTTGACGCGTCCGGCCAGGTCGAGCGCGACCGCCGCGACGTAGTCGACGTTGACCTCCAGGCCCAGCCCGAGGATCGACTCACCGGTCAGCGTGACCGGCTTGCCGGGCCGGCCGCGGCCGGCGGCCGGCGGCACCGACTCGTCCTCGGTGACGGCGCGGACGGTCGCGAGCTCTCCCACGATCGTCCCCACCGTCGCCTTGGCCAGGCCGGTGCGCCGGGCCAGCTCGGTGCGCGTCGCCGGCCCCTCGGTGCGCAGGGAACGCAGGACCAGGCCCGTGTTCTGCCTGCGCACCTGCTCGGTGGCGGCGGGCGCACCCGTCGGGCTCACGCTCAGCGCACCCCGTACAGGAACTCCAGCGCGAGCTGGTCGAGGTGCTCGAACGCCGCACCGCGGGCCGCCAGCTCCTCGGGATCGGCCATCTCGGCCTGCTCCAGGTCGGACCAGGTCTCGCCCTCGTTGAGCGTCGGCACCGACAGCTCGGGCAGCTTGGCGGCCTCGAGCGCGGCCTGCACCTCCGAGTCGGCGCGGAACGCCTGCACCTTGTCGCGCAGGATGAGGTAGTTGGTCATGCAGGCAGCAGCCGCATCCCACACGCCCTTGTCGTCCTCGGTGCGCGGCGTCTTGAAGTCGAAGTGCACCGGACCGTCGTAGCCACCGGCGAGGATCGTGTCGACGACCCAGAACGCGCCACGCACGTTGCCGGCGCCGAAGCGGAAGTCCTGGTCGTAGCGGGGGCCGGTCTGGCCGTTGAGGTCGATGTGGAAGAGCTTGCCCTGCCACAGCGCCTGCGCGTAGCCGTGCGCCGCGTTGAGGCCGGCCATCTCCTCGTGCCCGATCTCGGGGTTGACGCCCACGTTCTCGGAGCGGTCGAGGGTGTTGATGAAGGCCAGTGCGTGACCGATCGTCGGCAGCAGGATGTCGCCGCGGGGCTCGTTGGGCTTGGGCTCGATCGCGAACTTCATGTCGTAGCCCTTGTCGTGCACGAACTCGCCGAGGATGTTGAAGGCCTCGCGGTAGCGGTCGAGCGCGGCGGCGATGTCCTTGGCGGCGCCGGACTCGGCACCCTCACGGCCGCCCCAGGCGACGTACACCTTGGCGCCGAGCTCGGCGGCCAGGTCGATGTTGCGCATGACCTTGCGGATCGCGAACCGGCGGACGTCGCGGTCGTTGGACGTGAAGCCGCCGTCCTTGAACACGGGGTGCGTGAACAGGTTGGTGGTCGCGGTCGTGACGACCAGGCCGGTGTCGTCCAGGCCCTGCTTCCAGCGCTTGATGATCTGCTCGCGACCGGCGTCGTCGGTGCCGAAGGGGATCAGGTCGTCGTCGTGGAAGTTGACGCCGTACGCACCGAGACGCGCGAGGTTCTCCAGCGCGTAGATCGGGTCCATGTCGGCGCGGGTGGGCTCACCGAACGGGTCGCGGCCCGGGTAGGCGACGGTCCACAGGCCGAAGGAGAACTTGTCGGACGGGGAGGGGGTGGGGATGGTCATCTCGTGCCAATCGGTAAGGGTCCGTCAGGACCAGTCGGACGTACGGTTGCGCAGCTGTGCGTAGGCCTCACGCACGAGAGGGGTCGGTTCTGCGGTGTGGGTCTCGGCGGAGGGCGGCTGCCACGCCGGCGGCTCGGTGGAGCCGGACAGCGCCCAGGCGGCTTGGCGGGCCGCGCCGAGCGCGACGTACTCGCCCGGTGCGGGCACCGTGACGGGGGCGCCGAGGATCGCGGGGGCGAGAGCGTGGACGGCGGGGTTGCCGGCGGCGCCGCCCACCATCAGGATGCGCCGCGCGGGCTCGCCGGTCATGCCGGTCAGCAGGTCGACGGCGTCGGCCAGCGAGCACAGCAGCGACTCGAAGGCCGCCCGTGCCAGGTCCTCGCGCGACGTCGAGGCGGTCAGCCCGGCCCACGTTCCGGTCGCGTGCGGACGGTTCGGGGTGCGCTCACCCGCGTAGTAGGGGGAGATCGTCAGCCCGTTGGCGCCGGACGGCGCGGCGAGCGCCAGCCGGCCGAGCTCGTGGTGGTCGACGCCCAGCAGCGCGCACTGGAGGTCGAGGATGCGGGCGGCGTTCATCGTCGTGGCCATCGGGAGGAAGCGTCCGGTGGCGTCGGCGAAGCCGGTGACCGATCCGGTGCCGTCCGCGATGCGGGTCGCGCTGACCGCCGATGCGACGCCGGAGGTGCCGATCGAGACCAGGACGTCACCGGGACCGAGGTCGAGCGCCAGGGCGCCGGCCATGTTGTCGCCCGTCCCGGCGCCGACGACCAGACCCGATGCCGTGGTGGCTGCGATCTCGGACGGCCCCACGATGCGGGGGAGCGCGACCGGGTGGCCCAGGGCCGACTCGGCGAGCTCGGGACGCCAGGCGTCGTCGGCGGTCGAGAAGTAGCCGGTGCCCGAGGCGTCGCCGCGGTCGGTGAAGGCATCGCCGCCGGTGACGTGGCGCGAGACGTAGTCGTGGGGGAGCAGCACCTCGTGCGTGCGCTTCGCGGCGTCCGGCTCGTGATCGCGCAGCCAGCGCAGCTTGGTCGAGGTGAACGACGCGACCAGGACGCTGCCGATCGCGTCGGCGCAGGCCTGCGGCCCGCCGAGCTCGGCGATCAGGTCGTGGGCCTCTTGGGCCGAGCGGGTGTCGTTCCACAGCAGGGCGTCATGGACGGGCTCGCCGGAGGCGTCCAGCGCCACCATGCCGTGCTGCTGTCCACCGACCGCCAGGGCGGACGCGCGGGGGAGCAGGCCGTCGGTGGCGGCGTCGAAGGCGTCCAGCCAGGCGCGCGGGTCGACGGCCGTGCCGGCGGGGTGCTTCGCGGACTGCTGCGCGACGACCTCGCCGGTCGCCGCGTCCACGAGGACCGCCTTGGTCGACTGGGTCGACGAGTCGATGCCGAGGACGAGGTCTGCTGTCATGCTTCATGTTTAATACGAGTCTTGAACTAAGTCAACAGGAGGGCCGCGGCCTACGGTTGATCTCGTGACCATCCACTCCGACCACCCGTTCGTGCCGCCCGAGGGCGAGCGTGACCCGCTGCGCCGGTTGCGCGGCCGGCTGCCGTCGCCCGTCACGGTCTGGACGACCGGCTCCGGCGCCGGCCGGGAGGGCCTGACGATCTCGTCGCTGCTGGTGGCCGACGGGGAGCCCGCGCACGTGCTGGGCCTGGTCGATGCCGACTCCGACTTCTGGGACGCCGATCCGGACACCTGGGTCGTCAACGTGCTGGGCTCCGAGCACCGTTTCCTGGCCGACGCATTCGCCGGCACGGCGCCTGCGCCGGGTGGGCGTTTTCGCCTCGGATCATGGACCGACAGCGACTGGGGGCCGGTGCTGGCGGACACGGCCGGCTGGCTCGGCGTCCGACGCGTCGACGCGCCGCCGCGCCACGTCGGCTGGGGGCTGCTGGTCGAGGGGGTCGTCGAGCACGTCGAGGTCGGCGCCGGCGAGGCGATGGTCCATGTGCGCGGACGCTATCGCGACATCGGTTCCACCCCGTAGAGTTCGGAAATGACCAAGCCACAGGTGCGCCCAGCTCGGTGGACCCCACCGCCGGCAGGCCCGGCGGGCACTCCGGTGAAGCCGTCGAACCTGCGGGTGCGCACCGCACCGGGTGATGGCACCGAGGACGTCCTGGTCCGCGACGACGGCCACGTGGTGACGGGGCTCGCCGATGGCCGCATCGTGGCGATCGACCCGGTGACCGGGGGCTCCTCCGAGATCGCCCAGACCGGCGGCCGGCCACTGGGCATCGAGCACCACCCCGCGGGTGGCTACGTGGTGTGCGACGCCCACCGCGGCCTGCTGCACGTCGGCGAAGAGGGCGGGATCGAGGTCCTGGCTGACTCCTTCGAGGGCGCTCGATTCATCTTCTGCAACAACGCCGCGGTCGCCGCGGACGGGACGATCTACTTCACCGACAGCTCGACGAAGTTCGAGATCGACCACTGGCTCGGCGACCTGATCGAGCACCGCCCCACCGGCAGGCTGTTCCGCCGCGACATCGACGGCACGCTGACGCTGCTGATGGACGGGCTGGCGTTCGCCAACGGTGTGGCGCTCGCCTCGGACGAGTCGTTCGTCGTCGTGGCCGAGACGGGCGCGTACATGCTGCACCGGGTGTGGCTGTCGGGACGGCAGACGGGCCCGATCGAGCCGTTCGGTCCGGTCCTGCCGGGATTCCCCGACAACATCTCGACAGGGGAGGACGGCAACATCTGGGTGACGATCGCCTCGCCCCGCGACAAGCTGCTGGACGTCCTGCTGCCCAAGACGCCGGTGCTGCGATCGATCGTCTGGGCGCTGCCCGCCTGGGCCCAGCCGCACGCCAAGAAGCTGATCCGCATCCACGCCTACGACGTCGACGGGCACCTCGTGCACGACGTGGCCGGCCGGCACGACCGGTTCGGCATGGCGACAGGAGTCCGGCAGGTCGGCGGACAGATCTGGATGGGCAGCCTCGAGCAGCCGACGATCGCGGTGTTCGACCTCCCGTCGGCCAGCGGTCTGGGGGCACATCGATAGACTGCTGGGTGTGGACAACGGACGGAAGACAGGCGAGAGCATCCTGGATCACCTGTCCGGACCCGCCGATCTGCGTGGCCTGGACGATGACGAGCTGACTCGGCTCGCCGCCGAGATCCGCGAGCTGCTGATCACGACGGTCGCCGCGAACGGTGGGCATCTGGGCCCCAACCTGGGAGTCGTCGAGCTCGGCATCGCGATCCATCGGGTCTTCGAGTCCCCGGCGGACCGCGTCGTGTGGGACACCGGCCACCAGTCGTACGTGCACAAGATGCTGACCGGCCGCGCCGGCCAGTTCGCGACGCTGCGCAAGGAGGGCGGCCTCTCCGGCTACCCCTGCCAAGCCGAGTCCGAGCACGACTGGGTCGAGAACTCGCACGCGTCCACGAGCCTGTCGTACGCCGATGGCATGGCCAAGGCCAACGCCCTGCTCGGCAAGGACGATCACGTCGTCGCCGTGATCGGCGACGGCGCGCTGACCGGTGGCATGGCGTGGGAGGCCCTGAACAACATCGCGGCCGACCAGGACCGCCGCCTCGTGGTGATCGTCAACGACAACGGACGCTCCTACACCCCGACCGTCGGCGGCCTCGCGAACCGGCTGACCACGATCCGCACCAACCCCAAGTACGAACCGACGCTCAGCGCGATCAAGGACCGCCTCAACCGCACGCGGTTCGGCGGCACCCAGGCGTACGAGGCGCTGCACGCGATCAAGAAGGGCGTCAAGGACGCCCTCGCGCCGCAGGGCATGTTCGAGGACCTCGGGCTGAAGTACATCGGCCCCGTCGACGGCCACGACCGCGCATCGCTGGAGCACGCGCTGACGCAGGCCAAGCGGTTCGGCGGCCCCGTCATGGTGCACGTCCTGACCACCAAGGGGCACGGCTACGACATCGCCGTGGCCAACGAGAACGACCAGATGCACCAGGCCGGCCCGTTCGACCGCGCCACCGGCGATGCCCTGAACATCGCGCCCGCCGGCTGGACCTCGGTGTTCCGCGACGAGATCGTCCGCATCGCCGACGAGCGCCCCGATGTCGTCGGCATCACCGCCGCGATGCTCTACCCCGTCGGGCTGGACGCCTTCGCGGACAAGTTCCCCGACCGCGTGTTCGACGTCGGCATCGCGGAGCAGCACGCCGTCACCAGCGCCGCAGGCCTGGCGATGGGCGGTCTGCACCCCGTCGTGGCCGTCTACGCGACCTTCATCAACCGCGCCTTCGACCAGGTGCTGCTCGACGTGGCGCTGCACAAGTGCGGCGTGACCTTCGTGCTGGACCGTGCCGGTGTGACCGGCGACGACGGCGCCAGCCACAACGGCATGTGGGACATGTCGTTGCTGCAGATCGTCCCCGGCCTGCGCCTCGCGGCTCCCCGTGACGGGTCCCGGTTGCGTGAGCTGCTGCGCGAGGCCGTCGATGTCGACGACGCCCCCACGGTCGTCCGGTTCGCCAAGGGTGCGGTGTGCGAGGACATCCCCGCCCTCGAGCGCGTCGGCGTGTGCGATGTGCTGTCCCGCGACGAGACGGCCGATGTGCTGGTCGTCGCGGTCGGCGCCTTCGCCCAGCTGGGACTCGACGTCGCCGAGCTGCTGCGGGCCCAGGGTCACGGCGTCACCGTCGTCGACCCGCGCTGGGTCAAGCCGATCGATCCCGAGCTCGTCCGCCTGGCCGCCGATCACCGCCTGGTCGTGACGTTGGAGGACAACGGCCGTCAGGGCGGTGTGGGCGCCGCGTTCACGCAGGCCGTCCGCGATGCCGAGATCGACACCCCCATCCGCGTCCACGGTGTCGAGCAGGAGTTCCTCGACCACGCCAAGCGCGATGTCATCCTGCAACGGCTGGGGCTGACGGCCCAGTCCGTCGCCGATGACGCCCTCGCCGCGCTCGGCCGGAATAGCGCCGAAGGGTGAGTGGTTGAGGTGGGCATGATGAACTGGCGATCACGACGTTCGCAGGAGCAGCCCCGCGGTGGTGACGGCTCCGGTCCGATCCTGATCCACGCGCTCGACGGGTTCTTGGGGGCTGGGTCGGCCACCCGTCTGGCCGCCAACCAGCTCAGCACCGGCCGCGGCGAGCTCGTGCACGAGTTCGACCTCGACGAGATGTTCGACTACCGCGCCCGCCGTCCGATGATGTCGTTCCGCGACAACCACTACACCGACTACGAGGCCCCGACGCTGCAGATCGTGCTGGAGCGCGACGTCAACGGTGAGCCGTACTTCCTGCTGACCGGACCGGAGCCCGACTTCCTGTGGGAGCGGTTCATCGACGAGGTGCACGACGTCATCGAGGACAACGACATCCCGCTGACCCTCGGCCTCGCCGCGGTCCCGATGGGCGTCCCGCACACGCGGCCGTCGATGATCACCGCCCACGGCAACCGCCCCGAGCTGGTCGACCGGCAGAACCTGTGGTCGGCCCAGGTGACCGTCCCCGCCTCCGCGCAGTCGCTGCTGGAGTACCGCCTCGGCCAGTGGGGCCACGACGCGGCCGGCTACGTCGTGCACGTGCCGCACTACCTGGCGCAGATCGAGTACCCGCCGGCGGCGCTGGCGCTGATCGACGCGCTGGTCGACCGCACGGGCCTGAACATCGACGTCGAGCCGCTGCGCGTCCGTCAGGACGATGCCCTCAAGGAGATCGAGGAGCAGATCGAGGAGCAGGGCGGCGCGAGCGTGCTCAGCGGGCTGGAGGAGCAGTACGACGCCTTCACCCGCGGTGCCGCCCAGTCGCTGCTGGCCAGCGACGAGGACCTGCCCAGCGGCGACGAGCTGGCCGACCAGTTCGAGCAGTTCCTTGCGCGCCAGCGCAAGGACGATCAGAGCTAGCCTGCGCGCCAGCGCAAGGACGATCAGAGCTAGCCTTCGCCTGACGGTAGGGTGCGGGTGTGCCCGCATCACTCGACGAAGTCATCGGCCTGCTGGATCTCGAGCGTCTGGAGGTGGGCCTGTTCCGGGGCTCGCAGCCCGCGGGGTCCTCGCTCAAGCGCGTCTTCGGGGGACAGGTGGCCGCGCAGGCCCTGATGGCCGCACAGCTGACCGTCCCCGAGGACCGGTTCGTGCACTCGCTGCACCTGTACTTCATCCTCGGCGGCGATCCGAGCATCCCGATCATCTACGACGTCGAGAACGTCCGCGACGGCCGCTCCTTCACGACGCGGCGCGTCGCAGCCCGCCAGCACGGCGAGATCATCTTCTACATGACCGCCTCGTTCCAGGTCGAGGAGGACGGCTGGGACCACCAGGACCGGATGCCCGACGTCCCGGCGCCCGACGAGTCGACCCCCCTGATCGACATCATCCAGCTGCGCGGCCCGGAGGCTGTGGCGCACTGGACGAAGGAGTGGTCGGCGTTCGACATGCGCTACATCGGCGACAACCGCCCGCAGGACGATCCCCAGCGTGAGCTGGTGCCGGCGGTGCAGCGCCTGTGGTTCAGGGCCAACGGCACCCTGCCCGAGTCGCGGATCATCCACAACGCCGCCTTCGCCTACATCAGCGACCTGAGCCTGCTCGGCGCGAGCCTGGTGCCGCACGGGCAGTTCATCGGCTCCGACCGCGTCCAGCCGGCATCGCTGGACCACACGATCTGGTTCCACCGTCCGGTGCAGGCCGATCAGTGGCTGCTGTACGACCAGACGTCACCGTCGGCGTCCGGCGCCCGTGGCCTCAGCACCGCCCGGGTCTTCAGCGAGGACGGCACGCTCGTGGCGTCGGTCGCGCAGGAGGGGTTGATCCGCCGGATCAAACCCTGACCTGTCCCACCAGGTGGGTCACGGGCTTCTTGGTGCCCTTGACCCCGAAGGTGAGGACGTCGCCGTCGGTGGACGAGCCGAACACGACCGTGCTGGGCAGCAGGATCGGCTTGCGGAACTCCGCGACGTTGGTGAACGACTCCGGCAGCTTGTTCTGCACCGCCGCCAGGCTGCGGGCCAGCGTCCACATGCCGTGGGCGATGTTGGTCGGGAAGCCGAACGCCTTGGCCGTCAGCGGGTAGAGATGGATCGGGTTGCGGTCGCCCGACACCGCGGCGTACCGCCGACCCAGGTCGCCGGCCAGCTTCCAGTGGACGACGCCCGCCGGTGCCTCCACCCCGGCGAGCGGAGCCGGGGTCGTCTCGGCGCTGCCGCCCTTGTGCCGGCAGAAGAGCGTCATCGTCTCCTCCCACACGACCTCGCTGCCCCCTGAGCCTGTCGAGCCGCCCCCTGAGCCTGTCGAGCCACCCCCTGAGCCTGTCGAAGGGATCGTCGCCACGGTCACGATGTCGATCAGCGAGCCCTTGGCGTGCGGGCGCAGGTCGGCGGCGTGCACCGAGACGTCGAAGGACTCGTCGACCCGGATCGGACGGTGCTGCGTGATGGTGTTGCGCAGGTGCACCAGCCCCATCGGGGCGAACGGGAACGACGTGTCGGTCATCAGCGTCATGTGCAGGGCAAAGGCCGCCATGTGCGGGTAGGTCGTCGGCAGCACGTCCCCGCGCGGGAACCCGCAGACCTCGTTGTAGGCGTCCAGGTGCCGCCGGTCGGTGGTGACGCCGTGCCGCTCCAGCACGAGGTCGGGCGTCGTGCCCGTGGCGTGCTTGATGCCGGGCAGGCCGCCCGCCACGGGGATGGCCGGCAGTGCTGCCTTGAGCATCAGCGGCAGCGTGGCCGGTGCCGAGGTGAAGACGCGGGTCGTCACGTCAGGCGCCGATCAGGGCCTGGCCGCACACGCGCACGACATTGCCCGAGATCGCGGACGACCCCGGGTTGGCGTACCAGGCGATGGCCTCGGCGACGTCGATCGGCTGGCCGCCCTGCGACAGCGAGCTGAGCCGGCGGCCGGCCTCCCGGATGCCCAGCGGCATCGTCTTGACCATGTCGGTCTCGATGAAGCCCGGCGCGATCGCGTTGACCGTGATGCCGTCCTTGGCGACCCGCTTGGACAGGTCGTCGACGAAGCCGATGACGCCGGCCTTGGCGGTGCCGTAGCTGGTCTGGCCGTTGTTGCCCGCGATGCCGGCGATCGACGAGATGCCGATGACGCGGCCACCCTTGCGCAGCAGCTTCTGGTCGAGCAGCTCGGCGGTGATGCGCTGGGGGGCACCGACGCTGATGTCGATGACCAGGTTCCAGTTCTCCGTCTTCATGTTCTTGAGCCGCTTGTCGCGCGTGATGCCGGCGTTGTGCACCACGATGTCGACGCCGCCGTGCGCGTCCTTGAGGGCCTTGGCGATGACCTGCGGGGCGTCCTCGGCGGTGATGTCCTCGGCGATCGACGTGCCGCCGAGCTCGCTCATGAGGGCGTCGAGATCGTCCTTGAGGGCCGGGACGTCCAGTCCGACGATGTCGGCGCCGTCGCGGTGCAGCGTGCGCGCCATCGCGGCACCGAGGCCGCGGGAGGCGCCGGTGATGAGTGCGACCTTGCCGGCCAGCGGCTTGCTCGGGTCGGCGACCGGATCGGCGTCGACGAGCTCGGTCAGGCCGAGGCGGATGACCTGCCCCGAGACGAAGGCGGACTTGGGGGAGAGCAGGAACTCCAGCGTCGAGGTGAGCGCGTCCTCGGTGCCCTGGCCGGCATAGACCAGGTTGGCCGTGCTGCCGTTGCCGCCGATCTCCTTGCCCGCAGAGCGGACGAAGCCCTCGAGCGCGCGCTGGGCGATCGCGGCCGTCTCGGACTCGGCCTGCTCGGGCAGGGTGCCGATGACCACGAGGCGTCCGTTGGACGCGAGGCTGCGCATCGCGGGGGTGAAGAACTGCTGCATCGCGGCGAGGCCGGCGGTGTCGGAGATGCCGGTCGCGTCGAAGACGAGGCCCTTGTACTTCTTGCTGTCGGCGCGGACGCCGACCGCCTCGATGCCGCTGGACTTGAGCGTCGCGTTGAGCTTCTTGCCCAGGGTGCTGCCCGGGGCGGCACCGATGAGGACAGTGCCCTTGACGAGCGGGGCCCCTTCGGTCCAGCGCTCCAGCACGGGGGGATTGGGCAGTCCCAGGTTCGTGACGATGAACTTGCCGATCGGGTTCTGCGCGAGCGACTGGTAACGATCAGTCATGACTTGGGTGTGTCCTATCTCTCGGATACCATTGGTATCTGGAATGCTGCTGAAACTGTAGCCTCAAGATTCAGCGCCGGTCCACCAGCTGACATGCGGCGCTCATCACGTTCTGGTTCCACTGTTCACGAAGATCGAGGAGACCGCCATGGCGGACACCACCCCAGCCAAGAAGTCATCCGGAGCCACGCCGCAGCAGGTGCGCCGCGTCGCCGTCATCGGCGGCAACCGCATCCCGTTCGCGCGCTCCAACACCGTCTACACCGACGTGTCGAACCAGGACATGCTGACCGCGGCGCTCGACGGTCTGGTCAACCGGTTCGGCCTGCAGGGGGAGCGGGTCGGCGAGTTCGCCGCCGGCGCGGTGCTCAAGCACAGCCGCGACTTCAACCTGGCCCGCGAGACCGTCCTGGGCTCCAAGCTGTCGCCCGACACGCCGGCCTTCGACGTCCAGCAGGCGTGCGACACCGGCATCCAGGCCGCCGTCCTGGTCGCCAACAAGATCGCCCTCGGCAAGATCGAGAACGGCATCGCAGGCGGCTCCGACACGACCTCGGACGCCCCGCTGGCCATCGGCGACAAGCTGCGCAAGATCCTCCTGGAGGCCAACCGCGCCAAGGACGCCAAGGCGCGCCTGGCGGCGTTCGCCAAGATCCGTCCGGGTCATCTCGCGCCCGACCAGCCCCGCAACGCCGAGCCGCGCACGGGCCTGTCGATGGGTGACAGCCAGGCCATCACCACCAAGGAGTGGGGCATCACCCGCGAGGCGCAGGACGAGCTCGCGGTCGCCTCGCACCAGAACCTGGCCGCGTCGTACGACGAGGGCTGGCAGGACGACCTGGTCACCCCGTTCCACGGCGTCGACAAGGACAACAACCTGCGTCCCGACTCGAGCCTGGAGAAGCTCGCGAAGCTCAAGCCGGTGTTCGGCAAGTCCTTCGGTGACGAGGCGACCATGACCGCGGCCAACTCGACGCCGCTGTCCGACGGTGCCTCGGTCGTCCTGCTCGCCTCCGAGGACGAGGCCGAGAAGCGCGGCTGGACCCCGCAGGCGTTCTTCGTGGACTACGAGACGGCCGCGGTCGACTACGTCTCCGGCGCCGAGGGCCTGCTGATGGCCCCGGTGTACGCCGTGCCGCGCATGCTCGAGCGCCAGGGCCTGACGCTGCAGGACTTCGACTTCTACGAGATCCACGAGGCATTCGCCGGCCAGGTGCTGACGACCCTCGCGGCGTGGGAGGACCCGCAGTTCTGCAAGGAGAAGCTGGGACTGGACGAGCCGCTCGGCGCGATCGACCGCTCAAAGCTGAACGTGAAGGGCTCGTCCCTCGCGGCGGCGCACCCGTTCGCCGCGACCGGCGGCCGGATCATCGCCAACCTGGCCAAGCTGCTGCACGAGAAGGGCCCGGGCAGCCGCGGCCTGATCTCCATCTGCGCAGCCGGCGGCCAGGGCGTCGTCGCGATCCTCGAGGCCTGAGGCGCCCGCCGGGGGACCGATCTTTCGGCCTTTCGGCAGCCGGGGCAGCACCAACGCAGAGACATCCGTTCACTCGGGGGCGGATGTCTCTGCGTTTGCGTCGCCAGGACGGCGTGAACGCCGAAAGATCGGTCGTCTTTCGGCCTCGCTAGGCTGGCGCCATGTCGAGCATGAAGAAGAAGCGTTGGTCAGATCTGACTCCCGGCCAGCGGCGTGCGGTGTACGTCGCCGGCGCGCTCGAGGCGGCTGCCACGGCCGCTGCGTGGCGCGATCTGGCGAAGCGTCCCGCCGAGGACGTGCGTGGTCCCAAGCTCGTGTGGCGCCTGGTGTCGTTCGTCCAGCCCGTCGGCCCGCTGGCCTACTTCACCCTCGGACGTCGCTGACCGTCCGCGAGCGGGTCAGTCGGCGGCGTCGCGCGGGCCGCGGGCCATCGAGACGACCGACAGCAGCGTCAGTGACTTGACCTCGTCGAAGGGGACGGCGTCGACCGTCGGGAGACCGGGGTTCTCCTCGCGCACCGACAGCTGGAGCGTCGCGAGGTTCAGCACGCCCAGGGCCTGGGTGTAGTAGATGTTGGCCAGCAGGTGCGGGTCGCGGACCTTGAACTGTCCGGTGGCGATGCCGGCCTCGAGGATCTCGACGGCGTGGTTGAGGCAGCTGGTCATCGCGACACCGAGATCGATCATGACCCGCTGGCTGACCTCGTCCATGAGCTCCTCGCCGCGGCGCCGCAGCAGCGCTTGCGCGCAGTCGACGAAGGCCGGCAGGGACGAGCCGAAGTCCAGGAACGTCGACGTGATGGTCGCCAGCCGCGCCTCGGGATCGGCCGTCGGGTCGTCCGCGTCGGCGAGCGTGTGGTCGAGCTCCTGCAGGTAGCCGACGAGGGTCTCGGCGAACAGTTCTTCCTTGCCGGAGAAGTGCCGGTAGATGATGGCCCGGTTGATGCCGACCGCGCGGGCGATGTCCTCGATCTGTGCATCCCGGACGCCGCGTTCGTCGAACAGCGCGCGCGTTGCCTGGAGGATCTCCCTCTTCCGCTCTGCGCGGCGTTCCGAGACGGCCATGCAGTCACTCTAGAACGTCTTTGTCGGGACCGGGTCGTAGGCTCGTTCCATGAGGTCTGTCTCGGAGCTGAAGCGTCAGGTCGCTCCCATCGAGGTCGTGTCGGAGTACACGCCTGCCGGCGACCAGCCTGCCGCGATCGACGAGCTGGAGAAACGCATCAAGGCCGGCGCCAAGGACAACGTCCTGCTGGGCGCCACCGGCACCGGCAAGACCGCGACGACGGCGTGGCTGGCCGAGCGCCTGCAGCGGCCGATGCTGGTCATGATGCCCAACAAGCTGCTCGCGGCCCAGTTCGCCAACGAGCTGCGTGAGCTGCTGCCCAACAACGCCGTCGAGTACTTCGTGTCGTACTACGACTACTACCAGCCCGAGGCGTACATCGCGCAGAGCGACACCTACATCGAGAAGGACTCCTCGATCAACGAGGAGGTCGAGCGGCTGCGGCACTCGGCCACCTGGTCGCTGCTGACGCGCCGTGACGTCATCGTCGTCGCGACGGTCTCGTGCATCTACGGCCTCGGCTCGGCGCAGGAGTACCTCGAGCGCATGATCGGCTTCAAGGTCGGCGAGGAGATGCCGCGCGAGAAGCTGCTCCGGACGCTCGTCGAGGCGCAGTACGTCCGCAACGACGTGGCCACGACGCGAGGCACGTTCCGGGTCAAGGGCGACACCGTCGAGATCTTCCCGGTGTACCAGGAGCACGCCGTGCGGGTGGAGTTCTTCGGCGACGAGATCGAGCGCCTCATGACCCTGCACCCGCTGACCGGCGAGGTCCTCAGCGACGACAAGGAGCTGTACGTCGGCTCGGCGACGCACTACGCGGCCGGTCCCGCGACGATGCGCCGCGCGATCGAGACCATCAAGATCGAGCTGGAGGAGCGTCTCGCCGAGCTCGAGGGCGAGGGCAAGCTGCTCGAGGCCCAGCGATTGCGCATGCGCACGACCTACGACATCGAGATGATGGAGCAGGTCGGCACCTGCGCCGGCATCGAGAACTACTCGCGCCACATGGACCAGCGCGGGCCCGGCACCCCGGGTCACTGCCTGCTCGACTACTTCCCGGACGACTTCGTGCTGGTCGTCGACGAGTCACACGTGACGATCCCGCAGATCGGCGCCATGTACGAGGGCGACATGTCGCGCAAGCGGTCGCTGGTCGAGCACGGCTTCCGCCTCCCCAGCGCGATGGACAACCGGCCGCTGAAGTGGCCCGAGTTCCTCGACCGCATCGGCCAGACCGTCTACCTGTCGGCCACGCCCGGCAACTACGAGATGGAGAAGGTGCAGGGCGATGTGGTCGAGCAGATCATCCGCCCCACCGGTCTGGTCGACCCCGAGGTCATCGTCAAGCCCACCAAGGGCCAGATCGACGACCTGATCACCCAGATCCGCACCCGCACCGACAAGGACGAGCGGGTCCTGGTCACGACGCTGACCAAGAAGATGTCCGAGGACCTGACCGACTACCTCCTCGAGGCCGGCATCCGCACCCGCTACCTGCACAGCGAGGTCGACACCCTGCGACGCGTCGAGCTGCTGCGCGAGCTGCGCATGGGTGAGTACGACGTGCTGGTGGGCATCAACCTGCTGCGCGAGGGCCTCGACCTGCCGGAGGTGAGCCTGGTGGCGATCCTGGACGCCGACAAGGAGGGCTTCCTGCGCTCGGGACGCTCGCTCATCCAGACGATCGGCCGTGCCGCGCGAAATGTTTCCGGCCAGGTCATCATGTACGCCGACCGGATCACCGACTCGATGGCCATGGCGATCGACGAGACGAACCGGCGCCGCGAGAAGCAGGTCGCGTACAACACCGCGAACGGCATCGACCCGACCCCGTTGCGTCGCCGGATCGGCGACATCACCGACATGCTGGCCCGCGAGGACGCCGACACGACCACCCTGCTGGCCGCGACGGGCGACAAGCGGCGCAAGGGCGCTGCGGTGCCGTTGGGCCAGCACACCGCCGATCTGGCCAACCTGCCGTCCGGTGAGCTGGCCGATCTCATCGAGCAGCTCAGCGAGCAGATGCGGGCCGCGGCCGCCGAGCTGCAGTTCGAGGTGGCAGCCCGTCTGCGTGACGAGATCAGCGATCTCAAGAAGGAGCTGCGCAGCATGCTCGAGGCGGGCGTGTGACCGACATCCTGCAGAACGACCGCGTACGCGCCACGATCGACCCGTCGCGCGGCGCCCGCCTCACGAGCCTGGTCATCGACGGGCTGGAGGTGCTGGCCCACGCCGAGGACCCCACCGTCGACCCGGCCATCGCCGACGGGTGCTTCCCGATGGTGCCATGGGCCGGACGCGTGCGCGGCGGCCGGCTTGCGACGCCCGCCGGCGTCCGGCAGCTGCCGCTGGCCGACGACGGCAACGCGCTGCACGGGCTCGGCCACGTCGAGGCATGGGAGTCCGCCGGCGACGGCGTCTACCGCCTGAGGATCGGTGAGCCGTGGCCGACGTCCGGCACCGCGCAGCTGAGCTACCGGCTCCTCGACGACGGCCTGCGCGTGGAGCTGTCGTGGGACGACGGCACGACGTCGCCGTGCTCGATCGGCCTGCACCCGTGGTTCGCCCGGACGCTGACCACCGGCGGTCCGGTCGTGCTGTCCTTCGATCCCGAGCAGATGGTCGAGCGGGGCACCGACGGCCTGCCGACTGGACGACTCGTCCGTCCGGAGCCGGAGCCCTGGGATGACTGCTTCCGGGTTGCCGGGTCGCCGGTGCTGACCTGGCCCGGCGCTATCCAGCTGACGCTGACCTCGGACTCGCCGTGGTGGGTCGTCTACTCCGAGCCGGAGTCGACCATCTGCGTCGAGCCGCAGACGGTGCCGCCGGACGCCTTCGACCACAACGGCCTGCAGCCGGCCGGCGAGTGGCCGCACGACATCTGGTTCGAGCTGCGGGCAGCCGGCGCGACCGCCTCGTAGGGTGGCGGCATGCCGAACCAGCCCGTGACTGAGCTGCGCCCAGATGCCTCGGAATACCTCCGTGGGCTGCGGTCCCGCGGCAAGTGGCTGCTGCCCGTCCTCGCGATCTTCGGCGTCCGAGCGGCGTTTGCCGTCAAGGAGGGCGGGTTCGAGGCGTTCCTCGCCGGGATGATCGTCCTGGCCGTGGTCGGTGGGGTCGCCGCAGCCGTCGTGCACATCCGCACGAGTGTCATGCGACTGACGCCGGGCGGGATCGAGCACGACGGGTTCTTCGTCAGGCGCCGCAGCATCGCCACCGACCGCGCCACGGGGCTGCTCGCCCCGATGGGCGAACAGCTGTCAGCGCCGACGGTGGACGTCCTCGTCGTCCGGGCGGCAGACGGCGCGACGATCCGCATCGCCGGGGGACTGTGGACGCGCGAGGACCTCGAGCACATCGCGCACCACGCCGGGGTGCCGATCGAGCGCGACGAGATCGGCGGCAAGGAGTTCGAGCGCCGGGTTCCGGGGTCGATCCCGCTGCGGTTCCGCCGACCTGCCGTCTTCGGCCTCACCTTCGGCGTGCTGCTGTGCGCGGCGGTCGTGGTGGGCGTCTGGCTGTGGTTCGACCTCAACGACGTCCCGATGGGCGCCAGCTAGCCGGTCGGCTCGCTCGTCACACCGGGCTTGACGGCGGCCGAAACGGCGCGGACGGGACCGGCCTGCAAGAATGGTCCGCGGAGGGGAGTATTCCCCGAATCGCAATGCCGTCATCACGGTGACTCCCTGCAGTCACCCGGTCTTGCGGGCCGTGGAGTGCTCCTGGGGCACTCGCGGCGGGAAGAGACCTCCGGCGTGCTGACGACCGGAGGAAGTCTTTTGAACGTATCCACCACCGAATGGGCGATCACGATCGGCGTGACGATCGCGGTGCTGCTGTTCGACGTGATCATCGTGGCGCGCAAGCCGCACGAACCGTCGATGAAGGAGTGCGCGGTCTATCTGACCGGCTACGTCACCCTGGCGATCGCCTTCGGGATCTGGGTCTGGTCGTACCACAACGAGCCGGGCAAGGACGGTGACTACGGGCTCCAGTTCTTCGCCGGCTGGCTCACCGAGTACAGCTTGTCGATCGACAACCTGTTCATCTTCATCATCATCATGGCCAGCTTCAAGGTGCCGCGGAAGCTGCAGCAGGAGGCCCTGCTGGTCGGCATCATCATTGCGCTGTTCTTCCGTGCGATCTTCATCGCGCTCGGCGCCGTGGCGATCGAGCAGGTCTCGTGGATCTTCTACATCTTCGGGGCATTCCTGCTCTACACGGCCTTCAGCCTGGTCAAGGACACCGACCACGACGACGACGGCGAGAACGCGATCGTCCGCCTCGCGCGCAAGCGGTTCACGGTGTCGGACAACTGGGACGGGCTCAAGCTGTTCGTCAAGCAGAACGGCAAGCGGGCCATCACGCCGATGTTCCTGGTGATCCTCTCCCTGGGCACCACCGACCTGCTGTTCGCCCTCGACTCCATCCCCGCGATCTACGGCCTGACCCAGGAGCCGTACCTCGTCTTCACGGCCAACGTCTTCGCCCTGATGGGACTGCGCCAGCTGTACTTCCTGCTGGGCGGGCTGCTCACCAAGCTCATCTACCTGTCGCAGGGCCTCGCGGTCCTGCTGGCCTTCATCGGCGTCAAGCTGGTGCTGCACGCGCTGCACGAGAACGAGCTGCCGTTCATCAACGGCGGCGAGCACGTCCCGGTCTACGACATCCCGACGCTGCTCAGCCTCGGCGTGATCGTCGGCATCCTGGGCATCACGGCGGTCGTCAGCCTCGTCGTCTCGGGACGCCGGGAGCGGGCGGGACTGCAGCCCGACGGCAGCCCGAAGGCTCCGGTCAGCCCGGCGGACGACGCCGAGTAGGCCTCAGCCAACCAGTGCCGGGGGCCTCACTCCTTGAGGTTGCCGAGGTCCCCGGCATCGGTGTGGGTCGCCTTGTTGAGGATCAGCGTCACGCCCCACAGGACGACGCCGATCAGCATCATGGCGCCGGCGATGCGGTAGATCTCGCCGTCCCGGTCGACCCACGGGCCGGCCAGGAACAGGCACAGGAACGCCGCGACGGCCGGCAGCTGCCCCGGTGACTTGAAGAACGTCTCAGCATTGGGATCGCGGCGGCGCAGCACGACACAGCAGATGTTGACGACCGCGAAGACGCACAGCAGGAGCAGCGCGGTCACGTTCGACAGATTGGCCACGACATTGCTGTCAGGATCGCGCGTGACGTAGAAGATCAGGCCCATGGCCAGGGCGGTCGAGAACACGATGCTGACCCACGGGGTGCGACGGCCCGGCAGGACCGCACCGAGCGGCTTGGGCAGCACCCGCTGGCGGGACATGCCGTACAGCAGCCGGCTGGCCATCAGCATGTTGATCAAGGCGGTGTTGGCCACGGCGAACACCGCCAGGAACGGAAAGACCTTGTCGATGGGGAAGTCCGGTGCACCCTTGGACACGACATCCAGCAGCGCGCGGCCCTCGGAGTCCGCGATGTTCTTGAGCTCGGGGGCGGTCAGCACGCTGACCACCGAGACGGCGACCAGCATGTAGAGGATCACCGCGATGCCCAGACCGGTCAGCATCGTCCGGGGGAAGATCTTCTGCGGGTTCTCGACCTCCTCGACCATGTTGACGGCGTCCTCGAACCCGACCATCGCGAAGAAGGCGATCGAGGTCGCGGCCGTGACGGCCAGGAACATCCCCTTGTCCTGGTAGTCGCTGAAGTCGGCCAGCTCGCTCATGTCGGCATCACCCTGGAGGATGACGAAGAAGCCGACCCCGATCACGATGCACAGCGCCGTGACCTCGACCAGCGTGAGGACGACGTTGAACTTGACGCTCTCGCCGACGCCGCGCAGGTTGATCACGGCCAGCAGCAGCATGAAACCCATCGCGATGGCCGTGATGGTGCCCTCGCTGAGCGGGGTGTCGATCCAACCGTTGAGCTCCAGGCCGCCGGAGAAGTTGTCGGCCAGCGTCTTCGCGGAGGTCGAGGCGCTGGTGATGCCCGAGCACACGACCGCGAAGGCCACGATGAACGTGATGAAGTGCACGCCGAAGGCCTTGTGGGCGTACAGCGCGGCGCCGGCGGCCTGCGGGTACTTCGTGACCAGCTCGAGGTACGACAAGGCCGTCATGGTGGCCACGATGAACGCCAGCAGGAACGGCAGCCAGACGATGCCGCCGACCTGGCCGGCCATCTGACCGGTGACGGCGTAGATGCCGGCGCCCAGGATGTCGCCCACGATGAACAGCAGCAGGAGCTTGGGCCCCATGACCCTCTTGAGCTCGGTCGGGGGGCCGGTCTCGGCGCTTTCGGTGCTCATACGGCTCCTCGGTGGGCGTGCGATGGGCGGTGTTTGGTCTCACCTTCCACCGGCTGGGTCCATGCCGCAAGCGAGGCGTGTAGTTTCGTGTGCGTGCTAGACGTCAAGGGGAGAGTCCGTCGGTCGGTCGGACGGATGCTCGTCAAACGCATCCAGAAGAACGGCATCGACCTCAGCGCGCTCTCTTTCATCCCCGATCAGACCAAGATCCCGCTGCAGCGCGAGGGCATGGACGCGTTGCCGGAGATCGCCCAGTGGCGGGCGACCGAGCCGATGCACAAGCTCGAGCTGCCGTTCACGTTCACGGCCTACCTGGTGACCGGGCACGAGGAAGCGCGCACGGTCCTCACCGACCGCGACAGCTACAGCAATGACATCCGGCACCTGTTCCACGGTGACGGTCCCGCGACGGCCGATGACATCGGCGGCCTGGGGTTCACCGATCCGCCGCTGCACACGCGGCTGCGCAAGATCGTCACTCCCGAGTTCACGATGCGCCGCATGGCCCGGCTCGAGCCGATGATCACCGAGTTCGTCGAGAACCAGCTCGACGCCCTCGAGGCGGCCGGACCGGGCGCAGACCTGTGCAAGACGGTCGCGTTCCCCATCCCGTTCCAGACGATCTGTGCGCTGCTCGGCCTCGACTACGCCGACCGGGACGCCTTCGCCAAGCTCGGCAGCGACCGGTTCGACGCGACCAACGGCGGTGCGGCGGCGTTCGGCGCCGTCTCGGACCAGCGCAAGTTCTTGTTCGACGCCGTCGCCCGCCAGCGGCTCGAGCCGGGACCGGGGCTGTTGGGCCAGATCATCCGCGACGAGGGCGACGCGATCAGCGACTTCGACCTCGCCGGCCTGGCCGACGGCATCTTCACGGGCGGGTACGAGACCACCGCCGGCATGATCGCGTTGGGCACGATCGTGCTGCTGCGCGATCCGGCCTACGCCGACCTGATGCGCAACGGGACGCCCGAGGACGTCGACCGGGTGGTCGAGGAGCTGCTGCGCTACCTGTCGGTCGTTCAGGTGGCGTTCCCGCGGTTCGCCAAGCAGGACATGCTGCTGTTCGGCCAGCAGGTCAAGGCCGGTGACGTCATCCTGGCCTCGCTCAACGGTGCGAATCGCGACCCGATGGTGGCGGGGGACCGTCCCGACGAGTTCGACCCGGCACGCGTGCCCACCAGCGGCCACCTCGCGTTCGGCCACGGCATCCACCGCTGCATCGGCGCCGAGCTGGCCCGCATGGAGCTGCGTATCGCGCTGCCGCGGCTGTTCAAGCGCTTCCCCGACCTCGCCCTTGCGGTGCCGGCCGAGGAGCTGTCCTTCCGCCAGCTCTCATTCGTCTTCGGTGTGGACGAGCTCCCGATCACCTTCTGACCCATGGCCGCTCAGTCGTTGAGCGTCTCGGTGGCTTGGTTCCTCGGCGCGTCCGGGCTGTGGCTGCGTACCAGCGACCACACCACCGGGGCGGAGACCGAGGACCTACCGGCCCCCGCGCAGGCGTTATGGACGCAGCTGTACGACTGGGCGGACCTCGTGCACGACAACTACGTGTGGGTCTCAGGCCTCGATGTCACCCGCGGGTGGCGTGATGAGGAGGCCCGGCGTCAGTTCGTGCGCGAGGCAGATGACCTGGGCCACCGGCTCCGACGTGTCCTTGGCAAGGGCTGGGACGTGGACGTGTCGCCGGAGCCGGGGGTGACGGTCGTGAGGATGGCCGGCGAGTACGGCTGCCGCTGGCCGCTGTGGGTCGCCGGCGGGCAGAGCGATCCGGGGAGCTTCTCGATGCTGTCCGACCGGACGCTCGAACGGCTCGAACGGTGGGCCGAGCTCGCCGATCCCGACCACCACCCCGGTCCGCCTCCCGAGCTCACGGCCGAGCTCCGGGCCGATCTGGCCCGGGAGCTCGGCTCGAGGTTCCGCGTCGTCGTCTGATGCGTCGAGGTCCCGGTGTCCGACGGACCGGAGGACTGGGAGCTCCATCTCGCGGTGCGCCGGACACCGCCACCGGCGCTGCGGCGCAGGCGCTCCTCGCGGCGCTGCGCGGGCACGTTGCCGCAACCTTCCGCGCGCCGCCGCAGCCGCCCCGTACGGTGGCGCCATGACATCGCACGTCGCACCGCACGCCGGGACGTCCCGCGAGATCGAGGCGTGGTTCGACGATCACGGGCTGCCGTACTTCACCGGCGACCACGCCGACACCGTCGAGGGATGGCTGTCCAGCAAGCGCATCGTGGCGGTCATCGCGCTGATCGTGGCGGTCTCGGTGGCGTCCGGCATCGTCGTCGGCGCCGTGCTGGCCGACCGCGGCTCGCTCGGGACGGCGGTCGGCGTGCTGGTGTTCCTGGTGCTGCTGGGCGTGTTCGCCGGCCGGTTGCTGCGCATGGGCACGATGCTGCGCTGGGCTGTGCGCCGGACGTTCGGCTCGCTGGGACTGATGTTTCCGCTGCTGACCCGCGCCCTGCCGCTGCTGCTGCTGGCGGTGACGTTCTTGTTCATCAACGCCGAGGTGTGGCAGGTGGCTGCGCTGATGTCGCGGCACGTGCTGTGGATCGCGGTCGCGTTCTTCGCTGCCATCGCCGCGGTGTTTCTGCTCGTCCGGCTGCCGGAGGAGGTGCGCCAGGTCGAGCGTGACGTCGTCGGCGAACGGGTGGTGGAGTGCTGCGCCGGCACGCCCGCCGCCGAGGCGGCCCGGCTCGTCACAGCCGTCCCGCCGGACCTGCCGCGGTTCGCACGGGCCAACCTGGTGCTGGTCCTGTTGTTCAACCAGGCCATCCAGGTGCTGCTGCTGTCGCTGGGCCTGTTCGTGTTCTTCGTCGTCTTCGGCTCGTTGACGATCCCGGACAGCACGGTCGCGGCGTGGACGGGGGAGCCCGTCACCGATCTGCCCTCGTGGATCGGCCGCCACATCCCCGTGACGAACGAGCTGTGGCAGGTGTCGTTGTTCCTGTCGGCGTTCGCGGGGCTCTACTTCACGGTCTACGCGGTGACCGACGAGACCTACCGTTCGCAGTTCTTCGCCGGCGTCTCGACCGAGCTGGAGCAGGCCGTGGCCGTCAACGCGGTGTACGTGTCGTTGTCACGCGCTCCCTGACGGCGTAGCCGGGACAAGTGCCCACGTCTGGTGGCACGATGCCCTGATGAGGCGTGCGCTGATCGTGGTGCTGGGGGCGGGTGTCGTCGTGGCCTGTGTGCTGACACTGGTCATCGGGCTTCGAGGCCCCGGTGGCGTGGGTGGGCCCGAGGGCGACTCGCTCACCGCACAGCAGCTGCCGTACCCGCGAGCGACCAAGCCGTTGCCCGTGCCCGAGGCGCACATCGGTGAGTTGCCGTGGAGGCAGGAAGTGGGCCTCGAGCCGTCCTCGGCAGCTCCGATGCCCCGGCCGACCGACGACCTGCCGGCATGCGGGCAGCAAGGGAAGTTCAGGTTCTGCCGGTCCGGGTAGAACACCTGTTCGAGTCGACGTATCCTGAAGTGGTGAACCCGAACGGCTCGATCAACGGACGACCGCTGGCAGCGGCGGATCCCTATGCCGTCCCGGTGCCACAGCCGCCGCCGGTCTACCACGTGTGGGTCAACCTCTCGAACCTCACGACCCAGGTGGCCCAGGAGTACCCGGGGCTCGTGCTGGGGTGGCGACGGACGTCCGACGGCTACGAGGCGCAGGTGGTCTACGTCGTCCCCAGCCGCACCCAGCGGCACAGCGACGCCTCGCAGATCGCCTGGCTGCCCGCGAGCAAGCTCAAGCCCCGCGAGTGAGGCCGGTGGCCGGCCGGTAGAACTGACGCATGGGACTCTTCGCCACGTTCGTGTTCGCCGGCGGCTCGTGGGACGGCTCGGCCGATCAGACGCCCCGCTTCGCGGCGAAGGTCCACGACAGCGACTTCGTGACGATCGACTACGCGCCGGCCCTGGCCGGGGGCACCGGGCATTGCTACGTGGGATTCGAGCCGCGGCACTACTTCGAGGACGAGACCGCGAGCGATCCGGTCGACACGGACGCCGAGGCCCGGGGGCTCGCCGCGTGGGCGGCGGACGTGCGGGGGACCGTCATCGACCCTGATGTCGTCCGCGGCCTGCTGGCCAGCCCGGAGGGCGACGAGGCCCCTGACGTCTTCGTCGAGGCCGCACTCGTCCGACTCCTGCTGGCGTTAGGGCTTCCGCTGCCGGAAGACCTCGAGGACTGGGCCGAGGTCTAGCGTCCGCTGCCCACATCACCAGCCGCGCTCGCGCCACTCCGCGAGGTGGGGACGCTCGACGCCGAGCGTCGTGTCGTGGCCGTGGCCGGGGTAGACGTGGGTGTCGTCCGGGAAGCGGCCGAAGATCTTGGTCTCGACCTCGCCCACCAGGGTCGTGAAGTCCTCGGGCGACCAGGTCTTGCCGACGCCGCCGGGGAACAGCGAGTCACCCGTGAACAGGTGCACGATGCCGTCCGGGTCGTCGTAGGCCAGGGCGATCGAGCCGGGGGTGTGGCCGGCGATCTCGATGACCTCCAGCTCGCAGGAGCCGACGCGCACGCGGGCACCGGTCTGCACGCGGCGGTCGACCGGGACGGGCAGCTCGTCGGCGTCCAGCTCGCCGGCGATGGTCTCGGCGCCGGTCGTGATGACCAGCGTCTCCAGGGCCTGCCAGTGGTCGCCGTGGCGATGCGTGGTGACGATGGCCGACAGGCCGTCGTCGCCGATGAGCTCGAGCAGCCGGTCGTGCTCGGCGGCCGCGTCGATCAGCACCTGCTCGCCGGTGAGGTTGCAGCGCAGCAGGTAGGCGTTGTTGTTCATCTCGCCGACCGCGATCTTGGTGATCTGCAGATCGCCCGCGTCCTGCACGTCGGCCGGCCCGCCGACCTCGACTTCTCCGGTGTACGTCATGCGCCCACCCTGCCAGAGCCCCGCCGAGGGCGGTGTGACGTGGTCGACCTGGTTCTCTGGAAAGAAACTGTCGTACCCCGTCGTTACGATGGGGAAGGGGCGGGTTCTGCCCTGCCAACACATCTTTCTCACCAGAAACAGGGGAGCCAGTGACCGATCGCCTCGTCATCCGCGGCGCACGAGAGCACAACCTCAAGGACGTCTCGCTCGATCTGCCGCGAGACTCCCTCATTGTGTTCACCGGCCTGTCGGGCTCGGGCAAGTCGTCACTGGCCTTCGACACGATCTTCGCCGAGGGCCAGCGTCGGTACGTCGAGTCCCTGTCGGCGTACGCCCGCCAGTTCCTGGGCCAGATGGACAAGCCGGACGTCGACTTCATCGAGGGCCTTTCGCCCGCGGTGTCGATCGACCAGAAGTCCACGAGCCGCAACCCGCGCTCGACCGTCGGCACGATCACCGAGGTCTACGACTACCTCCGCCTGCTCTACGCGCGCGCCGGTCGGGCCCACTGCCCCAAGTGCGGCGAGCCGATCGCACGGCAGACGCCCCAGCAGATCGTCGACCGCATCCTCGCCGGCGAGGAGGGCACCCGCTTCCAGGTGCTCGCGCCGGTCATCCGCGGCCGCAAGGGCGAGTACCTCGAGCTGTTCCGTCAGCTGCAGTCGCAGGGCTACAGCCGCACCATCGTCGACGGCGAGGTGCACATGCTCGCCGATGAGCCGCCCAAGCTCACCAAGCAGAAGAAGCACACGATCGACGTCGTGGTCGACCGTCTGCAGGTCAAGGCCTCGCAGCAGCAGCGTCTCACCGAGTCGATCGAGACGGCGCTCGAGCTGGCCGACGGCCTGGTGATCATCGACTACGTCGACCTCGACCCCAAGGACGAGAACCGCACGCGCCGCTTCTCCGAGAAGCTGGCCTGCCCCAACGACCATCCGCTCGAGGTCGACGAGCTCGAGCCGCGCTCGTTCTCGTTCAACGCCCCCTTCGGCGCCTGCCCCGAGTGCCATGGTCTCGGCACCCGCATGGAGGTCGACGCCGAGCTGGTCGTCCCCGACGACTCCAAGTCGCTCAACGAGGGCGCCGTGGTGCCGTGGGCATCCGCCCATGTCGCCGACTACTACTCCCGCCTCATCGGCGCGCTCGCCGACGAGCTCGGCTTCAGCGCCGACACCCCGTGGCGTGACCTGAGCGACGAGGTGCAGGAGGCGATCCTGCGCGGCCACTCCACCAAGGTCCACGTGCGCTACAAGAACCGCTACGGGCGCGTCCGTTCGTACTACACCGAGTTCGAGGGTGCGATCACCTACATCGAGCGCCGGCACGCCGAGACCGAGTCCGACACCAGCAAGGAGCGCCTCGAGGGCTTCATGCGCGAGGTGCCGTGCCGGGTGTGCAAGGGCACCCGCCTGCGCCCGGTCATCCTGGCGGTGACGCTGAACTCCACGGAGTACGGACCCAAGAACATCGCCGAGGTCTGCGCCCTGTCGATCCGCGAGGCCGCCGACTACCTCAAGACGCTGGAGATGAGCGATCGCGAGCGTCAGATCGGTGAGCAGGTGCTCAAGGAGATCAACGAGCGGCTGCGCTTCCTGCTCGACGTCGGCCTGGACTACCTGGCGCTCGACCGTGCCGCCGGCACCCTGTCCGGTGGTGAGGCGCAGCGCATCCGCCTGGCCACGCAGATCGGTGCCGGCCTGGTCGGCGTCCTCTACGTCCTGGACGAGCCGTCGATCGGCCTGCACCAGCGCGACAACCAGCGCCTCATCGAGACGCTGGTCCGACTGCGCGACCTCGGCAATACGCTGATCGTCGTCGAGCACGACGAGGACACGATCCGCGCGGCCGACTGGGCCGTCGACATCGGTCCGGGCGCGGGCGAGCACGGCGGACAGGTCATCGTCTCCGGCCCGGTGCAGGAGCTCTACGACAGCAAGGACTCGCTGACCGGTCAGTACCTGTCGGGTCGCAAGTCGATCCCGCTGCCGGAGAAGCGCCGCAAGCGGGTCAAGGGCCGTGAGCTGCGCGTGCGCGGGGCCAAGGAGAACAACCTGCGCGACATCGACGTGACGTTCCCGCTGGGCATGCTCGTCTCGGTCACGGGTGTCTCCGGCTCGGGCAAGTCGACGCTGGTCAACGACATCCTCTACACGCAGCTGGCTCGCAGCGTCTACGGCGCCCGGACGATCCCCGGCCGGCACCGCACGATCGAGGGTCTCGACCAGATCGACAAGGTCATCCACGTCGACCAGTCGCCGATCGGTCGCACCCCGCGGTCCAACCCGGCCACGTACACCGGCGTCTTCGACCACGTCCGCAAGCTGTTCGCGCAGACACCCGAGGCCAAGATGCGCGGCTACCAGCAGGGCCGGTTCTCGTTCAACGTCAAGGGCGGACGCTGCGAGGCGTGCTCCGGCGACGGCACGATCAAGATCGAGATGAACTTCCTGCCCGACGTGTACGTCCCGTGCGAGGTCTGCCACGGCGCCCGCTACAACCGCGAGACGCTCGAGGTGCTCTACAAGGGCAAGTCGATCGCCGACGTCCTCGACATGCCGATCGAGGAGGCCGTCGAGTTCTTCGAGGCGCACAACGTCATCGCGCGTCACCTGCGCACCCTGGTCGAGGTCGGCCTGGGCTACGTCCGGCTGGGCCAGCCGGCCACGACGTTGTCCGGTGGCGAGTCGCAGCGGGTCAAGCTGTCGGCCGAGCTGCAGAAGCGCTCGACCGGCCGCACCGTGTACGTCCTGGACGAGCCCACGACCGGTCTGCACTTCGAGGACATCCGCAAGCTGCTGGGCGTCCTGCAGCGCATCGTCGACACCGGCAACTCGGTCATCGTCATCGAGCACAACCTGGACGTCATCAAGACGTCCGACTGGGTCCTGGACATGGGTCCGGAGGGCGGCAGCGGCGGTGGCCTGCTGATCGCCGAGGGCACACCCGAGGACGTCGCCGAGGTCGAGGGCAGCTACACCGGCAAGTTCCTCAAGCCGCTGCTGGCCTGACGGCGGGACGGATCTTTCGGCCTTTCGGCTGCCCTGGCACCCGGAACGTCGAAAGATCCGTCCTCCCGCGGCGCGCCGGGCACCGATGTGTCGGCGTTCGCGCTGCTGCAGCGACCGAAATGCAGAAAGATCCGTCCCCCGGAGGTGTCCGGGGCCGACCGTAGAGTAGGTGCCGTGGCAGATCCAGCGACCTATCGACCGGCGCCGGGGGAGATCCCGACCGCGCCGGGGGTCTACCGGTTCCGCGACGACGAGAAGCGGGTCATCTACGTCGGCAAGGCCAAGTCGCTGCGCCCGCGGCTGAGCTCGTACTTCCAGGACATCAGCAACCTGCACCCGCGCACGCAGCAGATGGTGACCACGGCCAGCTCCGTGGACTGGACGGTCGTCGACACCGAGGTCGAGGCGCTGGCGCTGGAGTACTCGTGGATCAAGGAGTTCGATCCGCGGTTCAACGTCAAGTATCGCGACGACAAGTCGTACCCGTGGCTGGCGGTGACTGTCAGCGAGGAGTTCCCACGGGTCACCGTGATGCGCGGCGCGCAGCGCAAGGGCGTCCGCTACTTCGGCCCGTACGGACACGCCTGGGCGATCCGCGACACCGTCGACACGCTGCTGCGGGTGTTCCCGATGCGATCGTGCTCGGCCGGCGTCTTCCGCCGCGCGAAGGCGATCGGGCGGCCCTGCCTGCTGGGTGACATCGGCAAGTGCGCCGCGCCGTGCGTCGGCCGGGTCAGCCCCGAGGAGCACCGCGCGATCGTCAACGACTTCCTGGCCTTCATGGGCGGGCAGACCGCAGGGTTCACCAAGCGCATCGAGACCAAGATGCTCGAGGCGTCCGCCCGTGAGGAGTACGAGCTCGCCGCCAAGCTGCGCGACGATCTCGGCGCGCTGCAGCGGGTGCTGGAGAAGCAGACCGTGGTGTTCGGCGACGGCACCGACGCCGACGTGCTCGGATTCGTCGACGACCCGCTGGAGATCGCCGTCCAGATCTTCTCGGTCCGCGGCGGACGCATCCGCGGACAGCGCGGCTGGGTGGCCGAGAAGGCCGACGAGGCCGAGTTCCCCGAGCTGGTCCAGCGTGCGCTCATGACGCTGTACCAGGACGCGAACGCCGCGGCCGTCCCGCGCGAGGTGCTCGTGCCGGCCATGCCGTCGGACGTCGACGTGGTCACCGAGCTGCTGAGCGAGCGGCGCGAGGGTCCGGTCAAGATCCGCGTGCCCAAGCGCGGCGACAAGCGGGCCCTGATGCAGACCGTCGAGCAGAACGCCAAGCAGTCGCTGATGCGCCACAAGATGAAGCGCACGTCCGACCTGACGGCGCGCAGCCTCGCCCTGGAGGAGATCCAGGCGGCCCTCGACCTGGAGACCGCGCCGCTGCGCATCGAGTGCTACGACATCTCCAACCTCGGCGCCACCGAGACCGTGGCGTCGATGGTCGTGTTCGAGGACGGTCTGCCGCGCAAGTCCGAGTACCGCCGGTTCACGATCCGCAACGAGGGCCAGAGCGATGTCGCGGCGATGCACGAGGTCATCACCCGCCGGTTCAGCGCGTTGCTGCGCGCCCGTGAGGACAATGACGACGACGGACCCGGCATCGACCCGGAGACCGGCAAGCCCCGGCGCTTCGCGTACACGCCGGCGCTCGTCGTGGTCGACGGCGGCCCGCCGCAGGTGGCCGCAGCCCATGCCGCCCTGACAGAGCTCGGTCTGACCGACATCGCCCTGGTCGGCCTGGCCAAGCGCCTGGAGGAGGTGTGGCTGCCCGATGACGACGACCCGGTCATCCTGCCGCGCACCAGCGAGGGCCTCTACCTGCTGCAGCGGTTGCGCGACGAGGCGCACCGGTTCGCGATCAGTCACCACCGCGGGCGCCGCAGCAAGTCGATGATCGAGAGCGTCCTCGACCCGGTGCCCGGGCTCGGCCCGACCCGTCGCAAGGCGCTGCTCAAGAGCTTCGGCTCGGTCAAGAAGCTGAGGGCCGCCACGGCCGAGGAGATCGCCATGGTTCCCGGGATCGGCGCGGCTACGGCACAATCGATCGTGGAGGCACTGGCCTCCACCGAGGCGGCACCGGCCGTGAACACCGCCACCGGCGAGATCCTCGAGTGACACCGATGACAGGAGACATCCGTTGACCCAGCTCAGCCAGTTCGTGCTCGTGACGGGCATGACCGGCGCCGGCCGTGGCTCCGCCGCGAAGGTCCTCGAGAAGCTCGGCTACTACGTCATCGACAACATCCCGCCCGAGCTGCTGCCCGGCGCGGTGGAGACGATCGGGAAGTCCGACGAGATCGAGAAGCTGGCCGTCGTGGTCGACGCGCGCTCGCGGGGGTTCTTCGCCGGCCTCGTCGACGCCCTCGAGTCGTTGCGCGACAGCGGCGTCAACCCCCGCATCCTGTATCTGGAGGCGTCCGACGAGGTGCTCGTGCGCCGCCAGGAGGCCGCCCGCCGCCCGCACCCGCTCAGCCACGAGGGTCGCCTGATGGACGGCTTCGACCGCGAGCGGGAGCTGTTGCGCGACATCCGCGGGATGGCCGACATCGTCGTGGACACCACGACGCTGAACGTCCACCAGCTCGGCCAGCGGGTCCACGCGGCGTTCGAGGACGCCGACTCGGGGATGCGCGCATCGGTCATGTCGTTCGGCTTCAAGTACGGCATCCCCATCGATGCCGACATGGTCGCCGATCTGCGCTTCCTGCCCAATCCGTACTGGATCGAGCAGCTGCGTCCGCTGAGCGGGCTGGACGAGCCGGTGAGGGAGTATGTCCTGCGCCAGCCGCGCGCCGAGGAGTTCCTGGAGCAGTACGAGAAGCTCGTCGCGCTGCTGACCGGCGGCTACCTCAACGAGGACAAGCACTTCTTGACCATCGCGATCGGCTGCACGGGCGGCCGGCACCGCAGCGTCGCGATGTCGGAGGCCTTCGCCGACCGACTGCGCGCCCAGGGCGTCCGCACCCTCGTGGTCCACCGCGACCTGGGGCGCGAGTGATCGAGCGTCCACCCCGCCCGCAGCGGCCTGAACGGTTCGACGGTGACCTGAAGGTCGTCTCCCTCGGCGGCGGCCACGGCCTGGCGGCGAGCCTGTCGGCGCTGCGGCGACTCACGACCGAGCTGACGGGTGTCGTGACGGTCGCCGACAACGGGGGATCGTCGGGACGCCTGCGCCAGGAGCTCGGCGGCCTGCCCCCGGGCGACCTGCGGATGGCCCTGGCCGCGCTGTGCGGCGACGACGAGTGGGGACGCACGTGGGCCGGGGTCCTGCAGCACCGCTTCAACGGAGACGGGCCGTTGGAGGGGCACGCGGTCGGCAACCTGCTGATCGCCGCGATCTGGGAGCAGCTGGGCGATCACGTCGCCGGTCTGGACCTGGTCGGTGACCTGCTCGGGGCGCAGGGACGGGTTCTCCCGATGGCCGCCGTTCCGCTGGACATCGAGGCCGATGTCCACCTCCGGTCGGCACCCGACCGGCTCACCGTCGTGCGCGGACAGGTCGAGGTCGCCTCGACCGAGGGTCAGGTCGTCAGCGTGCGGCTGGACCCGCCCGATCCGCCGGCGTGCCCCGAGGCGGTGGCGGCGGTCGAGGCCGCCGACTGGGTCGTGATCGGACCGGGGTCGTGGTTCACCAGTGTCATGCCCACGCTGCTGGTGCCAGGGCTGCGGGACGCGCTGATCGCGACGACAGCGAGCCGCGTCCTGGTGCTCAACCTGGCCGAGCAGCGGGGCGAGACCGAGGGCCTGAGCCCGACCGATCACCTCGATGTGCTGGCCGCCCACGCACCCGAGCTGGCCCTCGACGCGGTCATCGCCGACGCGAGCCTGATTGACACGCGTGGCACGCTGGAGTCGGCCACCCGTGCCCTCGGTGCCCGCCTGTTCGTGTCCGACGTGTCGGCCGGGCCGGGGTCCGATCAGCACGATCCTGCCCGTCTCGCAGCCGCATTCGGGCAAGTCATGCGACAGGCGTAGGGTGACACTTTCCACCGGACGAGCTCAGCTCGCCACGACCAGTAGGGGAACATCTGCATGGCGATGACGGCCCAGGTGAAGGCGGAGCTCGCCAGCACCACGATCACGAAGTCGTGCTGCCGCAAGGCCGAAGTCTCCTCGATGTTGCGCTTCTCCGGCGGACTGCACATCGTCTCGGGACGCATCGTGGTCGAGGCCGAGCTCGACACGGGTGCCGCCGCCCGCCGCCTGCGCCGCGACATCGCCGAGATCTACGGGCACGACAGCGAGATCCTGGTGATGCAGAACGCCGGTATTCGCAAGGACACGCACTACGTCGTGCGGGTCTCCAAGGACGGTGAGGCGCTCGCCCGCCAGACCGGTCTGATCGACGGCAGCGGCCGTCCCATCCGTGGCCTCCCGCCACAGGTCGTGTCCGGATCGTCCTGCGACGCCGTCGCGGCCTGGCGCGGATCGTTCCTCGCGCACGGCTCGTTGACCGAGCCCGGCCGCTCGTCCGCCCTCGAGGTCAGCTGCCCCAGCCCGGAGGCCGCCCTGGCGCTGGTGGGCGCCGCCCGTCGCGTCGGCATCAGCGCCAAGGCCCGTGAGGTCCGCGGCATCGACCGGGTCGTGATCCGCGACGGCGAGGCCATCGGCGCCCTGCTGACCCGCCTGGGCGCCCACGAGTCGCTGCTGGCCTGGGAGGAGCGCCGCATGCGCCGCGAGGTCCGCGCGACGGCCAACCGGCTGGCGAACTTCGACGATGCGAACCTGCGCCGCTCGGCCCGCGCCGCCGTGGCCGCCGGTGCGCGCGCCCAGCGTGCCCTGGAGATCCTCGGTGAGGACGTCCCCGATCACCTCAAGATGGCCGGCAGGCTGCGCGTCGAGCACCGCCAGGCGAGCCTCGAGGAGCTCGGCCAGCTGCACGAGCCGGCCCTCACCAAGGACGCCATCGCCGGCCGCATCCGCCGGCTGCTCGCGATGGCCGACAAGCGCGCCGAGGAGCTCGGCATCCCCGACACCGAGTCGAGCCTGGGCGACGAAGTCCTCGCCGACGACTAGTCGCATCGACCGGCCTGTGGGCTGGATCACGAGAAACACCGCAGGTGACTCGCCGGTAGCGCCGGCGCCTCGGTAGGGTGGAGTCGTTATCCACCCGATCCAGCAGGAGATCAGTTACCCGTGACCGTACGCGTAGGCATCAATGGATTTGGCCGCATCGGCCGCAACTTCTTCCGCGCGGCCCGTGCCGCCGGGGCTGACATCGAGATCGTCGCCGTCAACGACCTGACGGACAACAAGACGCTCGCGCACCTGCTCAAGTACGACTCGATCCTCGGCCGCCTCGACGCCGACGTCACCTACGACGAGACGTCGATCTACGTCGGCGAGCAGAAGATCGTCGCCTTCGAGGAGCGCGACCCGGCCAAGCTCGACTGGGCCAGCGTGGGTGTCGACATCGTCATCGAGTCGACCGGCTTCTTCACCGACGCCACGAAGGCCAAGGCGCACATCGACGGCGGTGCGAAGAAGGTCATCATCTCCGCTCCGGCGAAGAACGAGGACGTCACGATCGTCATGGGCGTCAACCACGAGCTCTACGATCCGGCCGCCCACACGGTCATCTCCAACGCCTCGTGCACCACGAACTGCCTCGCCCCGATGGCCAAGGCGCTCAACGACGCGCTGGGCATCGAGAAGGGCCTGATGACCACGATCCACGCGTACACGCAGGACCAGAACCTGCAGGACGCGCCGCACAGCGACCTGCGTCGTGCCCGCGCCGCCAACCTGAGCATCATCCCGACGTCGACCGGCGCTGCCAAGGCCGTCAGCCTCGTGCTGCCCGAGCTCAAGGGCAAGCTGGACGGCTACGCGCTGCGCGTCCCGGTCCCGACCGGTTCGGCCACCGACCTGACGTTCACCGCTTCGCGCGAGACGACGGTCGAAGAGGTCAACCAGATCGTCAAGGACGCCGCTGAGGGCGCCATGAAGGGCTTCCTGGTCTACACCGAGGACCCGATCGTCTCGGCCGACATCGTCACCGACCCGGCGTCGTGCATCTTCGACTCGGGCCTGACCAAGGTCATCGGCGACCAGGTCAAGGTCGTCGGCTGGTACGACAACGAGTGGGGCTACTCCAACCGTCTGGCCGACCTGGTCGTCCACGTCGGCGCCACGCTCTAAGCCTGTGCAGACGATCGACGATCTGGGCGACCTGCGCGGCAAGCGCGTCCTCGTCCGCAGCGATCTCAACGTGCCGCTGGACGGGCGCACGATCACCGACGACGGCCGGGTGCGCGCGAGCGTCCCGACCATCAAGCGTCTTGCCGACGCAGGTGCCCGTGTCCTGGTGACGGCCCACCTGGGCCGGCCCGACGGCGTGCCCAACCAGGACTACTCTCTGGCGCCGGTCGCCGAGCGGCTCGCTGAGCTGCTCGGCGCCCCGGTGCTGTTCGCGAACGACACCGTCGGTCCCGAGGCGCACCGCATCGCTGCGGCGCTGCGGGACGGGCAGGTCGCCGTCCTGCAGAACGTCCGGTTCAACGAGGGCGAGACCAGCAAGGACGATGCCGTGCGCGGCGCGTTCGCCGACGAGCTCGCCTCGCTGGCCGATGTGTTCGTGTCCGACGGGTTCGGGGTCGTGCACCGCAAGCAGGCCAGCGTCTACGACATCGCGACCCGGCTACCGGCCGCGGTCGGCGGTCTCGTGGAGGCCGAGGTCACGGTGCTCAAGCGCCTGACCGAGAGCCCCGAGCGTCCGTACACCGTCGTCCTGGGTGGGTCGAAGGTGTCCGACAAGCTCGGCGTCATCGACAACCTGCTCAGCAAGGCGGACAACCTGCTGATCGGCGGCGGGATGGTCTTCACCTTCCTGGCGGCGCAGGGTCACGAGGTCGGTCAGTCGCTGCTCGAGGAGGACCAGCTCGAGATCGCCAAGGGCTACATCGAGCAGGCCGAGGCACAGGGCGTCCGCCTCGTGCTGCCGACCGACATCGTGGTGGCACCGAAGTTCGCCGATGCGGATGCCTCCACGGTGTCCGCCGACGCGATGCCGGCCGACCAGCTCGGTCTCGACATCGGTCCGGCCTCGGCCGAGGCCTTCGCCGAGATCATCCGCGGCTCGCGCACGGTGTTCTGGAACGGGCCCATGGGCGTGTTCGAGATGTCCTCGTTCGCGGCCGGCACCAAGGCCGTCGCCCAGGCGCTGACCGAGGTCGACGGACTGTCGGTCGTCGGCGGGGGAGACTCCGCCGCCGCGGTCCGCCAGCTCGGTTTCTCCGATGACCAGTTCGGCCACATCTCCACCGGTGGCGGGGCGAGCCTGGAGTACCTCGAGGGCAAGACGCTGCCCGGTCTCGCCATTCTCGAAGGGAACGACGCATGACGTCCGCACGCAAGCCGTTGATGGCCGGCAACTGGAAGTCCAACCTCAACCACCAGGAGGCCGTGGTCCTGGTCCAGAAGCTCGCCTGGACCCTGCAGGACAAGAAGCACGACTTCGAGCGTGCCGAGGTCGTCGTGATCCCGCCGTTCACCGACATCCGCAGCGTCCAGACGCTCGTCGACGGTGACCGGCTCATGATCGGCTACGGCGCCCAGGACGTCTCCGAGCACGACGGCGGGGCGTACACCGGTGAGATCACCGCGGCGATGCTCGCGAAGCTGGGCTGCTCCTACGTTGTGGTGGGGCACTCCGAGCGTCGTGAGTACCACGGCGAGACCGATGCCGTGGTGAACGTCAAGGCCACCAAGGCGCTCGCAGCGGGCATCAGCCCGATCGTGTGCGTCGGCGAGGGCCTGGACGTCCGCCAGGCCGGCGAGCACGTCGCGTACACGCTCGACCAGATCGACGGCTCGTTGGCCGGCCTGACGGCCGACCAGATGGCCGATGTGGTCATCGCCTACGAGCCGGTCTGGGCCATCGGCACCGGCGAGGTCGCCACTCCCGAGGACGCCCAGGAGGTCTGCGCGGCCATCCGTGGGCGTGTCGAACAGACCTGGTCGTCCGAGGTGGCCGCGGCAACGCGTATCCTTTACGGCGGGTCGGTGAAAGCGGCGAACATTGCCGCCATCATGGCGAAGTCGGATGTCGACGGAGCCCTGGTCGGCGGTGCAAGCCTCCAAGCGGAGGAGTTCGCCGGGATTGCCCGCTTCTATGCCATGCCGGATCTCTCCGGCGCCTGACAACGAAGGTCTGACGTGATTCTGACGTTTTCCATACTCCTGGCGATCAGCAGCCTGCTGATGATCGTGCTGGTCCTGATGCACAAGGGACGGGGAGGCGGCCTGTCCGACATGTTCGGTGGTGGCGTGTCCAGCTCGCTGGGCGGTTCGTCCGTCGCCGAGCGCAACCTCGACCGCATCACGGTCGGTATCGCAGTCGTCTGGGTCGTGTGCATCATCGCACTCGGCCTGCTCCTGAAGGTGAGTAACTAGTGGCAGCAGGTGCTATCCGGGGTAGTCGTATCGGCTCCGGTCCCATGGGTGAGGCAGAGCGTGGCGAGGCGGCTCCCCGCCAGTTCGTGACGTTCTTCTGCATCAACAACCACACGACCGAGCTGCAGTTCGCGATCGAGGCCGAGGTGCCGGAGTCGTGGGACTGCCCGCGCTGCGGCATGCCGGCCAGCGTGGACTCCGACAACCGTCCGACGGCCAAGAAGATCGAGCCGTACAAGACGCACCTGGCCTACGTGAAGGAGCGTCGCTCCGAGACCGAGGCCGACGAGATCCTGAAGGAAGCCGTCGAGATGCTGCGCAGCAAGCGCAAGTCCGGCGAGATCATCTTCTAGACCTCCCGCCGGTGGTGGTCGGTTTACCACGGTCCCACCGCAAACCTCGTCCGCCCACTGGAGATTTCCGGTGGGCGGACGACGTTTGCCAGGGGACCGTGGTAAACCGTCACCAGCGGGGACGTCTCAGGGCAGCTGCTCGGCCAGGAACTGGACGACCTGGGTCGCGAAGACGTCATTGTCGTCGCCGGCGACCATGTGCCCGGCCTTCGCCTCGCGCACGACCGCGTGCCCGATCAGCTGCTGCAGCTCGGCGGCGCCCTCGGGCGACACCACATCGGACGACGCTCCCCGCACGAGCAGGGTGGGGACGGTGACACGTTCCGCGGCGGCCTTGAGCCGGGCGTAGCCGGCTTCTCGACTCGGCTCGTCGCGGACCCGCAGGAACGCCGGGTCCCAGTGCCAGCGCCAACGCCCGTCCTCGCCACGTCGGACGTTCTTGGTGAGGCCGCTCAGGTTCGAAGGGCGCTTGCGGTGCGGGTTGTACGCCGCGATCGCGTCGGCGACCTCGTCCAGCGAGCCGAAGCCGTCGGGGGCGCTGGCCATGAAGTCCAGGATGCGTCGTGTGCCGACGGCCTCGACCCGCGGAGCCACGTCGACGAGCACCAGCGCGCGGGCCAGCCCGGGCGTCTCGCCCGCGGCCACCAGGGATGTCATGCCGCCCAGCGACGCGCCGATGAGCACCGGGGGCTCACCGACGGCATCGATGACCCGCTGCAGATCTCCCACCAGGGCGTCGATGGAGTAGTCGGCTTCTGCGTCCCAGTCGCTGTCGCCGTGGCCGCGGGCGTCCAGCGACATCGTCGTCCAGCCGGCGTCGGCGAACCGGGCGCCGCTGCGTGCCCAGGAGTGACGGGTCTGCCCGCCGCCGTGCAGGAGCAGGACCGTCCCGAGCGGGTCCGCGACCGCCCAGCGGTCACCCACGAGCATCCCGGCTGCGCCCTGGAACTTGATGGTCTCCGGCGTCATGCGGGCAGCTTCGAGGCCGCGGCCTCGTCGAGCAGCCACACGGTCTCGTCGAGCCCTGCAGCGCCCGCTGCCGGGGTGGAGTCGACATCGGCGCCGCCCACCGCGCGCGCGACCGCCTCGGCCTTCCCCTCGCCCGACACGATCAGCCAGACGCTGCGCGCGTGGTTGAGCGCCGGATAGGTCAACGAGATGCGTTGCGGCGGCGGCTTGGGGGAGTCGAACACCTCCACCGCCCGCCGAGTGGTCTCGTGCACCTGCGGGAAGCCGGGGAACAGTGATGCGATGTGTCCGTCCGGTCCGACGCCGTGCAGCACCAGGTCGAAGGGATCTGCCGGCAGCGTGGCGGCGTAGCCGTCGGCGGCCTCGGCCATGCTCTCGGAGCAGCCGTGGGCCGGCATCGCGTGGATGCGCGCCTCGGGCACGCCGAGCCGGGTCAGGAAGGCGTCGCGGGCCTGCTGGTCGTTGCGGTCGGCGTGCCCGGCCGGGACGAACCGCTCGTCGCCCCAGTAGAAGTCGACCGAGGACCAGTCGACGTCACCTGCCTGGATGCGCTCGTACGCGGCGATCGCGATGGTTCCGCCGGTCAGCACGACCGACGGGGTCCGTCCATCGGCCTGCACGGAGGCGAGGTGCTCGACGAGACGGTCGGCGATGCCCTGGGCGAGGCTGTCGGCGTCGGGCCAGATGTCGACGGTCATGAGTTCTCCAGCATGTGGTGGATCGTGTCGGCGTAGATGTCGTCGGCGTCGAGACGGCGCAGGTCTTCGGCGAGCAGCATCGCCAGTGGTCGAGCACCCAGCGGCACCTCACGCGGTGAGGAGCCGGGGACGCTGAACTGGCACGACGTGCTGTCGATGCGCTCGATCACGACATCGCCGACCGAGGTGTTCAGCACGACCGACATGATCTGCTCGGCGTCGGTGCGCTTGGCCGTGATCGAGATGCCCAGCCGGCTCTCCAGCCACGCCACGAGCAGCGTCGCCGCCGGGTTGCTGGCGCTGGCCGTCACGGTGCCGCCGGTGACCTCGCCGGGGGACTGGTCCAGTGCCGCGGCCAGCAGCGCACGCCATGGGGTCAGCCTGGTCCACGACAGATCCGTGTCGCCGGGGGAGTAGGCACGGGCGACGGCCTTCAGGGAGCGGGTCGGCGAGTCAGTGGCCTCGGCGTCGGTCAGCCGGCGGCGGGCGAGCTGCCCGATCGCGTCCTTGGACGGATCGGCCGGCGGCTTGCCCGGCCACCACACGACGACGGGGGAGTCCGGCAGCAGCAGCGGCAGGACGACGGACTCGGCATGCTTCGTCAGCTCACCGGAGATGCGCAGCAGGATGGACTCGCCCGACGAGCTCTCGCCGACCCGCACCTTGGCGTTGAGCTTGGCCGCGCCACGCCCGTCGCCCAGGATGACGCCGATGATCCGCGAGGGGTGCTCGCGCGACAGCATCGTGGCGGTCTTGAGCGCCTCGCTGACGTTCTCGTCGTCGGTGACGACCAGCAGCGTCAGCACCATGTCCATGGCCGGGCTGCCGGCAGCGGACCGCGCCTTGACCAGTGCTCGGGCGATGCGGGACGAATTGGTGTTCTCGAGCGCGATCTCCACTACGGACGCCTCCAGGTGCGGCCGTCGCGGGCCATCATCTCGTCTGCGGACGCAGGGCCCCACGTGCCGGCCTGATAGGTGTCCATCGTGCCGTCCTTCCGCCAGTGCTCGATCACGGGATCGAGGATCTTCCAGGCCAGCTCGACCTCCTGGTGCTGCGGGAACAGCGGCGGATCGCCCAGGAGCACGTCCAGGATGAGTCGCTCGTACGCCTCGGGGCTGCTCTCGACGAAGGCGCCGCCGTACGCGAAGTCCATGTTGACGTCACGGATCTCCATCGTGGTGCCCGGGACCTTCGCGCCGAAGCGCAGCGTGACACCCTCGTCGGGCTGGATGCGCATGACCAGCGCGTTCTGGCCCAGCTCCTCGATGTCATTCTTGCTGAACGGCTGGTGCGGGGCGCGCTTGAAGACGACCGCGACCTCGGTGACCCGTCGTCCCAGACGCTTGCCCGTGCGCAGGTAGAACGGCACACCCGCCCAGCGCCGGGTCGAGACGTCGACGCGGATCGCCGCATACGTCTCCGCGCGGGAGTCCGGCTTCACGCCCTCCTCCTCGAGGTATCCGCGCACCTTCTCGCCACCGGCCCAGCCGGCGACGTACTGCGCCTGAGCGGTGTGCAGGTCCAGGTCGTCGGCCGGACGCGCATTCGCGAGGATCTTCTGCTTCTCCAGGCGAAGGCTCCGGGCGTTGAACGAGACGGGCTCCTCCATCGCGATGAGCGCCATCAGCTGCAGGAGGTGGTTCTGGATGACGTCGCGGGCCGCGCCGATGCTGTCGTAGTAGCCGGCGCGTGATCCGATGCCGATGTCCTCGGCCATCGTGATCTGCACGTGGTCGACGTAGTGGCTGTTCCAGATCGGCTCGAACATCCCGTTGGCGAAGCGGAAGGCCAAGATGTTCTGGACCGTCTCCTTGCCCAGGTAGTGGTCGATGCGGAAGACCGACTCGCTGGAGAAGACGTCGCCGACGATGCGGTTGAGCTCCTCGGCCGAGGCCAGGTCGTGCCCGAACGGCTTCTCGATGACGACCCGGCGCCATCCCTTGGCCGAGGTCGCCAGCCCGTGCTTCTTGATCTGCGAGACGACGACAGGGAACAGACCCGGGGGGATCGACAGGTAGAAGGCGTGATTGCCGCCGGTGCCCTGCTGCTCGTCGAGGTCGGCCATCGTGTCGGCCAGCCGCTCCCAGGCCTCGTCGTCGTCGAACTCGCCCGGGACGAACCGGATGCCGGCGGCCAGCTGCTTCCAGACCGTCTCGCTCCACGGCGTGCGGGCGCCGTCCTTGGCCGCATCGCGGATCAGGGTGGAGAACGACTCCGTGCCGAAGTCCTGGCGGGCGAATCCCACCAGGGCGAAGCCGGGAGGCAGCAGACCCCGGTTGGCCAGGTCGTAGACGGCCGGGATGAGCTTCTTCTTGGCCAGGTCGCCGGTGACGCCGAACAGGATCAGGCTGCAGGGCCCCGCGATGCGGGGGAGCCGCCGATCGCGCGGGTCCCGGAGCGGGTTGCTGACATCCACCGGGCGTTCGGTCATTCCAGCAGCCCTCGGATCGTCTCCAGGCCGGCTGGCACATCGCTCAGGTGCAGCCGCAGCACCGGTCGGCCGTGATCGCGAAGGACCGCCGCGTCACCCGCGGCCTGCGAGTCGATGAACGAGCCGAAGGTGAAGTCGCGGCCCGCGATCGGCAGGTCGTGCTCCGGCGCGCCCGTGACCTGCAGGAACACGCCGTTCGGCGTGCCGCCCTTGTGGTACTGACCGGTCGAGTGCAGGAAGCGCGGTCCCCAGCCGAAGGTCACCGGACGCCCGAGGCGGGCCGCGGCGACCTCACGGACCTCGGCGAAGTCGGCGTACGCCAGGCGATCGAGGTAGACCTGTATCGCCAGGTAGCCCGCGTCGAGATCGACCTGGTCGAGCAGCGCCCGTACCGATTCGGCCAGCGACGAGCCGCTGCCGTAGACGTCGATGCCGTTCTCGGTGTAGTCCGGCGACGGGACCGACCCGGCGCCGTCCAGCAGCTCACGGGCGGCCTTCTTCGCGCTCTCCACGTCGGGCTGGTCGAAGGGATCGATACCGATCGCCCGCCCGGCCACGGCGACCGCGACCTCCCACAGCAGCATCTGGGCGCCGAGGGAGCCCTGCAGGGCAGCCGCGTAGCCGGACTGCGCCTTGGGTGCCTCGTCCGTGCCGATCGAGACCAGGACGGAGTCCGATGTGCTGGGGTTGAAGTTGACGGCGTTCTCGAACGGCACGACGACCGGCAGGATGCCCTTGCCGAGCTTGCCGGTCGACTCGGCGACCAGCTGCTCGATCCAGTCACCCACCCCGTGGCCGGTCTGGTCCGACAGCACCAGCTTGTCGACGCCGTGGGCGTTGGCGACGCCGAGCATGACGCCCAGCTGCAGCGCGGGATTGCTCGGGTCGTCGGCGTACAGGGACGCCTCGGCGTCCGCGGCACCGTCCAGCAGCGCGCCGATGTCCGCGCCGGCCAGCCCGCTGGGGACCAGGCCGAACGCGGTCAGCGCCGAGTAGCGCCCGCCGACGTGCGGATCGGCGCGAAAGACCCGGTAGCCGGTCTCGGTCGCCTGCTGGTCGAGCGGGGAGTCCGGGTCGGTCACGACGATGATGCGCTCGAGCGGGTCGATGCCGGCCTCGGTGAAGGCGTGCTCGTAGGCGCGTCGCTGGCTGTCGGTCTCGATCGTCCCGCCGGACTTGCTGGACACCACGACGACCGTCCGGTCCAGTCGATCGGCGATGGCCCCACGGACCATGTCAGGCTGCGAGGAGTCCAGCACCGTCAGGGCGACGCCGGCGGTGTGACAGATGACCTCCGGCGCGAGCGAGGACCCACCCATGCCGCACAGCACGATGTGGTCCAGACCCTTGCCCAGCAGCTGTTCGCGCAGCTCGGAGATCTCGCCCACCAGGGAGCGGGACGACTCGGGCAGGTGGGTCCAGCTGAGCCGGATGCTGGCCTCGGACTCCGCCTCAGGACCCCACAGCGTGGGGTCCTGGGCCGAGATTCGTGATGCGACCTGGTCGACGATGGCACTGCTCAGTGCCTCATCGAAGTCCTGCTGGGACGGGACACTGAGAACGACGTCGACCTCGGCCATGGATCAGGCCTTGTCGAGCTCGGCCTGGACCGTCTCGAGCAGCTCGTTCCAGGAGGCCTCGAACTTGTCGAGCCCTTCGTCCTCGAGCAGCCTGACGACCTCGTCGTAGGAGATCCCCTCGCGCTCCAGCGCCGCGAACGCGTCGCGCGACTCCTCGTACGTGTTGTGCACCCGGTCACCGATGACCTCGCCGTGATCGGCGAATGCCTCCAGCGTCTTCTCCGGCATCGTGTTGACGGTGCCGTTCACCACGAGCTCGGAGACGTAGAGCGTGTCCGGCAGGTTCGGGTCCTTGACGCCGGTCGACGCCCACAGCGGACGCTGCGGGTTGGCGCCCTTGGCCTTGAGGGCCTCGAAGCGGTCGGAGCCGAACATGTCCTCGTACGCCTCGAACGCGAGGCGGGCGTTGGCCAGGGCGGCCGTTCCGCGCAGCGGGCTGTCCTCCGGAAGCCGCTTGTCGACCTCGGTGTCGACCCGGCTGACGAAGAACGAGGCGACCGAGTGGATCGTCGACAGGTCGCGTCCGGCCTCGGCCGCCTGCTCCAGACCGCTCAGGTAGGCGTCCATGACGCCGCGGTAGCGCTCCAGGGAGAAGATCAGCGTCACGTTGACGCTGATGCCCTCGGCGATCGCGGCGGTGATCGCCGGAAGGCCCTCGAGCGTCGCCGGGATCTTGATCATGAGGTTCGGGCGGCTGACCCGCTCCCACAGCCGGTGGGCGAGCTTGATGGTGCCCTCGGTGTCGCGGGCCAGGTCGGGGTCGACCTCCAGCGAGACCCGGCCGTCGAAACCGCCGCTGGCCTCGTAGACCGGCATCATGATGTCGCAGCCGTTCTGGACGTCGGTCGTGGTGATCTCGAAGACGGTCGTGGCGATGTCGGCGCCGGACTCCTTGAGCTCCTTGACCTGCGGCTCGTACTTCTCACCCTTGGCCAGGGCCGAGGCGAAGATCGACGGGTTGGTCGTGACTCCGACGACACCGGACTCGGCGACGAGCTGGGCCAGGTTGCCGGACTCGATGCGCTCGCGGGACAGGTCGTCCAGCCAGATCGACACTCCCGCATCGGCGAGAGCCTTGAGACGGTCGTTCATGGGTGTGCTCCTTCGTGAGGAAACTTCTGCGGATCGCAGGCGCGTCAGTGGGTGGCTGCGTCTGCGTTGTCGCCGGGGCCGACGGGTCCCGCCGGCCGGGCGTGGAACGGGGCCGTGGGCTCGCCCGCCGCTGCGGCGATCGAGTCCTTGGCAGCTGCGACGACGGCCTCGGGCGTGATGCCGAACTTGTCGTAGAGCGTCTGGTAGTCCGCGGAGGCGCCGTAGTGCTCGATGCTCACGATGCGTCCGGCGTCGCCGACGATGTCGCGCCAACCCAGCGAGACACCCGCCTCGACGGACACCCGCGCGCGCAGCTGCGGGGGGATGACCTCGTCGCGGTACGCGGCGTCCTGCTGCTCGAACCACTCACGGCTCGGCATCGAGACGACCCGCGCCGAGATGCCCTCGGCGGCCAGCAGCTCGCGTGCCTTGACCGCGATCTGCACCTCCGAGCCGGTGCCGAACAAGATGACGTCCGGGGTGCCCTCGGTGTCGAGCAGCACGTAGGCGCCCTTGGCCGTCAGGCTGGCCTCGGCGTAGCCGTCGGTGCCACGAGGGAACGTGGGCAGGTTCTGGCGGGACAGCGCGAGCGCCGAGGGACGGTTGGTGTTGCCCATGACGGTGCGCCACGCCTCGATCGTCTCGTTGGCGTCCGCCGGACGGATGACGTCGAGACCGGGGATGGCCCGCAGGGCGGCCAGGTGCTCGATCGGCTGGTGCGTGGGTCCGTCCTCGCCCAGGCCGATGGAGTCGTGCGTCCACACGTACGTGACGGGCAGCTCCTGCAGGGCCGCCAGGCGGACCGCCGGGCGCATGTAGTCGCTGAACACCAGGAACGTGCCGCCGTACGGGCGGGTGAGCCCGTGCTGGACGATGCCGTTCATGATCGAGCCCATCGCGTGCTCGCGGATGCCGAAGTGCAGCACCCGGCCGTACCAGTCGCCCTTGAACTTCTCCGAGGAGCGCTCCGGCGGCAGGAAGGACGGCTCGCCCTTCGGGGTCGTGTTGTTGGAGCCGGCGAGGTCGGCCGAGCCGCCCCACAGCTCGGGAAGGCCACTGACGGCCGCAGACAGGAAGGCACCGGATGCCACACGGGTCGCGACACCCTTGGGATCGGCCTCGTAGACGGGCAGGTCGGCGTCCCAGCCCGCGGGCAGCTCACGGTTCTTGAGCCGCTCGAGCAGCGCCGCGCGCTCGGGGTTCGCCGAGGTCCAGGCGTCGAGGGACTCCTGCCAGACCTTGCGCTGGTCCGCGGCCCGGTCGCGCAGCGACTGGGTGTGCGCGATGACCTTGTCGTCGACGTCGAAGGTCTTGTCGGGGTCGAAGCCGAGCAGCTCCTTGGTCGCGCGGATCTCGTCGTCGCCGAGCGCCGATCCGTGCGATCCGCCGGTGCCCTGGGCCGTGGGGGCCGGCCAGGCGATGATCGTGCGCAGCTGGATGAAGCTGGGACGGTCGGTCACGGCCTCGGCGGCCTGGTAGGCGTCCCAGAGGGCCTGGACGTTCTCCTCGTACCCGGTGCCGCCGTTGGTCCAGTCGACGGTCTGGACGTGCCAGCCGTAGGCCTTGTAGCGGGCCGCGACGTCCTCGGTGAAGGCGATGTTGGTGTCGTCCTCGATCGAGATGCGGTTGTCGTCCCACAGCACCGTCAGGTTGCCGAGCTGCTGGGTGCCGGCGAGCGAGGACGCCTCGGCCGAGACGCCCTCCTCGAGGTCTCCGTCGGAGCAGATCGCGTAGATGTGGTGGTCGAACGGGCTCTCGCCGGCCGCGGCGTCGGGGTCGAGCAGCCCGCGCTCGCGCCGGGCGGCCATCGCGAAGCCCACGGCGTTGGCGACGCCCTGGCCCAGCGGGCCGGTGGTCACCTCGACACCGGGGGTGTGGTTGTACTCGGGGTGGCCGGGGGTCTGGCTGCCCCAGGTGCGCAGGCTCTTCAGGTCGTCCAGCGTCATCGGGTAGCCCGCGAGGTACAGCTGGATGTACTGCGTCAGGCTCGAGTGCCCGCACGAGAGCACGAAACGGTCACGGCCGGCCCAGTGCGGATCGGTGGGGTCGTGACGCATGACCTTCTGGAAGAGCAGATAGGCCGCGGGGGCCAGGCTCATGGCGGTGCCCGGGTGGCCGTTGCCGACCTTCTGCACCGCATCGGCGGCCAGGAGACGAGCAGTGTCCACGGCCTTCTTGTCGAGATCTGTCCACTCCAGCGAGCGGGTTCCGGACGTCACAGCTTGAGCTCCTGATCGTCGTTCTTTGGGGCTTGGCGGTCTGCCGTCGAAGGCCGACACGTTGAGCCTACTCGCGTCCCTTAGACTGATGCACGTGACTGCCGTGGATACGAACACCGTTAGTTCTACTGACGTACCCAGTTCTCCACCATTCACGGACGTGGTCAAGGGATATGTCGCCCTCACGAAGCCGCGCATCATCGAGCTGCTGCTGCTGACCACCGTCCCGGTCATGTTCCTCGCCGAGCAGGGCGTTCCGTCGCTGTGGCTGGTGCTCGCGACGTTCTGCGGTGGTGCGCTGTCCGCCGGCAGCGCCAACGCGCTGAACTGCGTCGTGGACGCCGACGTCGACCAGCTGATGCGTCGCACGTCGCGCCGGCCGCTGGCCCGCCACCAGATCCCGACCCGCAACGCGCTGATCTTCGGCCTGGTGCTCGGGGTCGTCTCGACCGCGATGCTCGGCTTCTGGGTCAACTGGCTGTCGGCCGGACTGGCGCTGGCCGCCAACGTGTTCTACGTCGTGGGCTACACGATGATCCTCAAGCGCCGCACGACCCAGAACATCGTGTGGGGCGGCGCCGCGGGCTGCTTCCCCGCCGTGATCGGCTGGACCGCCGTGACGGGCGAGATGGCGCTGGCGCCGTGGGTGCTGTTCCTGGTGATCTTCTTCTGGACTCCGCCGCACTTCTGGTCGCTCGCGATGCGGTACCGCGAGGACTACTCCGCGGCCAGCATCCCGATGCTGCCGTCGGTCGTCGGATCGGCCGAGGTCGCCCGCCAGATCGTCATCTACACCTGGGCCATGGTCGGCACGTCGCTGGTGCTGTGGCCGCTGGCCACCGGCTGGTTCTACCCGGCCGTCGCGATCGTGCTCGGCATCGTCTTCCTGGTGGAGGCGTACGACCTGAAGTCGCGCGCCCAGGACACCGAGGACCTGTCGATCATCAAGCCGATGCGGCTGTTCCACTTCAGCAACGCCTACCTGGCCCTGCTGTTCGTCGCCGCGGCGATCGACCCCTTCCTGCGCTAGCCCTCCGCTCAGCTGGCCTGCAGGCGCTGCAGGAGCTGCTCGAGGGCCAGCGGGTTCCCGGCGAGGTGCCAGCGGTGCCCCCGGTGGTGGACGACCGCGGTGCGTCCGCCGGCCGCCTCCACGATCGCCTGGCCGGGCAGCCAGTCCCACTCCGCCGTGGAGTGCTGTGCCCACACCCCGATGCGCCCGGTGGCGACGCTGGACAGATCCATCGAGCCGGACCCGAACAGGCGCGGGGTCGCCACGCCGGCCACCATCGCCAGCCAGGGCTGCAGGACGTCCGGGTCCGTCAGGGTGGTGGGATGGATGTAGGTCGCCATGCTGCACTCCGCCAGCGGACGGTCCGCGAGCGGCTCGAGCTCCTTGCCGTCCAGCGTCGTCGGCAGATCACGTCCGCCGAGCCACGTCTCCCCGCTGCTGGGCTGGTGGACGGCGCCGAGCACGACACCGTCCTCGTCGCGCAACGCCAGGGCGCTGCACCAGTAGGCCAGGCCCGACACGAAGTTGTAGGTCCCGTCGACCGGGTCGATGACCCAGGTGCGGCCGCTCGTGCCGGTGTGGGCGGCGCCCTCCTCGCCCAGGATGCCGTCGTCGGGCCGGACGCGCCGCAGGGTCTGCATGACGAGCTCCTCGGCGGCCCGGTCGGCGGCCGTGACGACGTCGGAGATCGAGGTCTTGAAGTCGGTGCGCAGGCCCTCGTCGCGCATGCGGGACGCGAGCGATCCGGCGGACGTCACGAGGAACACCGCGAGGTCGGCATCGCTGACGGACGGTTCGACATTCCATTCCACGGACATGGTCGAAGTCTATGAGTCGCTCCGGGACCCCCGGCGGACGCTACGGTGAACGCCACACGTCCACCCGCAAGGAGAGCCGCGATGCCCGTCGACCCCACCGGAGCCGATCTCAAGCGCTACCTCGCCGAGGACCCCGGGGGACCGGTGGTGATGCTGAACCTGTTGAAGTTCACCGAGACGGGACGGCCGAGCTACCAGAAGTACGCCGACGAGATCCAGCCGTTCCTGGACAAGGTCGGCGGCCGGGTCGTCTACGTCGGCGACACGTCCACGGCACTGGTGGCCCCCGACGGTTTCGACTGGGACGCCGTGCTGCTGGTGGAGTACCCGAGCCGGCAGGCCTTCAGCGCGATGGTCGCCGATCCGGACTACCAGGGCATCACCGAGCTGCGGACCGAGGCGCTCTCGGAGGCGGTCCTCCAGGCCACGACGCGCTGGGGCAGCTGAGCGTCAGCCGGTGATGCGCCAGCCGGCCACGTCGATCAGGAAGTGGGCCAGGACGAGCGCACCCAGGTAGAACGTCGAGACGGCCAGCGCTGCCCCGACACGAGGCCACGCTCCGAGGCGTCGGGTCGCGGTGAAGGCGACCGCGGTGGCCCAGCCGAGCGCCGCCTCGGCCGGGACGACGTAGATCGCGACGCCGGCCCACCGGGTGGTGTCCCCGGTCGGCTCCCACAGGCCCAGGGCCGGTGCCGCGATCTCCGCGCCGAGGAACACGACGGCCGAGAGCAGCGCCGCGCGTCCTGGACGGCCACCCGCGAGGGCTACTGCGATGAACAGCGGCGCCACCCACATGCCGGCCATCGCGACGGGGATGACATCGTCCACGCGCAGGCCACCTGTGTCGGGGAAGCGCAGGGTCCCGATCAGGTCCGCCAGCACCCAGTCCGGCAGGACCTGGAACACCGAGACCGGCACCAGGAAGGCGGCCAGCGCGGCCAGGTCGTCGCGGCCCGAACGCCGTGCCGCCACCTGCAGCGCGATGACGTAGGCGAGGACGGTGGCGAGCACGCCCCAGCCCTGCGCGGGCCGGGGGAGCGCCAGGCTCAGCCCGCCTGCCAGCACCAGGCCGGCGTGGACGAGCAGGAGTGGCGTGAGATCCGACGACCGGACGTCCGTGGCAGCCGGGCTGGTGGGCATCAGGTCACCGTAGGGGTGCCCCGCCCACAGGTCAACGGATCGAGGACGCCTCGCGCCGGGTAGTGCTCAGCTCGGCCTCGGTGCGCGAGGACAGGACCTCGACCAGCAGTCTCGTCCCGACGGCGATCAGGACCGCCGCTCCGACCAGGTGCGTCGCGACGAGCGCGATCGGCAGGTCGGTGAAGTACTGGACGAAGCCGATGACGCCCTGCGCCACCTCGGCCACCAGGAGCCACACGGCGAGGCGGGCCAGCGGCGTCCGGCGCAGCACGAAGCACACGGCGACGGTCAGCAGGACCAGTCCGTAGACGACCCAGGCGTGCACGTGGCTCATGAACGCGGGATCGAGCCCGTTGCGCGGGGCGTTGTCGTCGCCCGCGTGCGGGCCGCTCCCGGTGACGATGGTGCCGAGGTAGACCACGACCCACAGCACCGCGTAGGTGGCCAGGACGAGGGCTGCCGCGCGTGGGGGCACGGTCTGGGTGGCCGCCCCGCGGACCCGGACGACCAGCAGCACCGAGGCGGCCACCAGCATCAACGACAGCAGCAGGTGCAGGGAGACGATCCACGGATTGAGGTCGGTCAGCACCGTGATGCCGCCGATGACGCCCTGGAAGGGGACGCCCAGCGCGATGAGAACGGCGAGCCGGCGCAGGCTGCGGGACGTCCCGGACCAGCGCCACACCGCGACCAGCGTCGCGACGACCACGACGATCAGGACGTAGGTCAGCAGGCGGTTGCCGAACTCGATGACGCCGTGGGCACCGAGCTCACGGTGGGGGACGAACGACTCGTCGGTGCACTTGGGCCACGTCGGGCAGCCGAGGCCGGATCCGGTCAGGCGGACGAGCCCTCCGGTCAGGATGATGACGGTGTTGGCGACCACCGCCGCCCACGCCCATCGCTCGACCGACGTGTCGGTGGGCCTGCGAAGGCCCAAGCCGTTGTTCATGACTTTCACTCCCACTTGAACGTTCTCGAGACCAACAGACTCGCGCACACCGTCCACACCAGCAGGACGACGATCGCGAACGGGGCGGCGCCTTGGCCGGCAAAGGCATCGCGCAGGCCCTGGCCCAGCGCACCGGACGGCAGCAGCTCCACCACGTGCCTGGCCGCCTCGGGATAGCGGCTCAGCGGCACCAGCAGCCCTCCACCGACCAGCAGCAGGACGTAGACCAGGTTCGCCACCGCCAAGTTAGCCTCCGCGCGCAAGGTCCCGGCGATCAGCAGGCCGAGGGAGCCGAAGGCGGCGGTGCCCAGCACGATCAGCACCAGCGCCTCCCCGAAGGCGACGACGCCGCCCTGCGGGTCCCAGCCGAGCGCGATGCCGGCGCCGGACAGGATGGCCAGCTGGACGATCTCCACGATGACGACCGCGGTGATCTTGCCGAACAGCAGGCCCCACCGCGGCAAGGGGGACGCGCCGAGACGCTTGATGATGCCGTAGCGGCGCTCAAAGCCGGTGGCGATCGCGAGCGAGGTGAACGAGGTCGACAGCACCGCGAGCGCCAGGATGCCCGGCGTGATGATGTCGATCGTGCGGCCGGGGCCGAGATCGACGATCCCGTCGGCGCGCGAGCCCAGCACGAGCAGCACCAGCGGGATGACCATCGTCAGCAGGACCTGCTCGGCATTGCGTCCCTGCAGCTTCAGCTCCATGACGGTCTGCGCGCGCAGCATCGCCGACCGCGGCGCGGCGCCGGGCCGGGGGGACAGGTCGAGGGTGCTCTGGGGTGCGCTCATCGCAGGGCCTTGCCGGTCAGCTCGAGGAACCGGTCCTCGAGGGTCTGGCGCTCCACGAGCAAGGACTCGGTCAGGACGCCGTGGGACGCGCACCAGGTCGCGAGGGTTGCCAGGAGCTGGGGGTCGACGATGCCGGCGATGACGTAGGCGCCGGGGCTCACCTCGTCGACCTTGGTGTCGTGGGGGAGGGCGGACATCAGGCCGGCCACGTCCAGCCCGGGACGCGCCGTGAAGCGGACGGTGTTCTCCGAGCCGGAGGAGGCCAGCGCCTGGGGCGTGCCGGAGGCGATGACGCGTCCGGCGTCGACGATGTGGATGTGGTCGGACAAGGCCTCGGCCTCGTCCATGAAGTGGGTCGTCAGCACGGTCGTGACGCCGCTGCTGCGCAGCTCGTCGATGAGCTCCCAGGTCGATCGGCGTGCCGCGGGGTCCAGCCCGGCGGTCGGCTCGTCGAGGAACAACAGCTCCGGACGTCCCACGATGGCCATGGCCAGGCTCAGTCGCTGCTGCTGTCCGCCGGAGAGGCGGCGGTACGGCGTCGATCCGTAAGAGCCCATGCCGAGGCGCTCGATCAGCAGGTCGACGTCGAGCGGATGGGCGTGCAGCGACGCGATGTGGTGCAGCATCTCGTGCGAGCGGGCTCCCGACCACGCGCCGCCGGACTGCAGCATGACGCCGACGCGCGGACGCAGCAGGTGGCCGTCGGCGACCGGATCGAGGCCCAGCACCCGGACCGTGCCGGCGTGCGGGCTGCGGAAGCCCTCGCAGGTCTCGATCGTGGTGGTCTTGCCGGCGCCGTTGGGTCCCAGGATCGCGGTGACGGTGCCGGGACGGACGTCCAGACTCAGGCCGTCGACCGCGGTCTTGGTGCCATAACGCATGACGAGGTCGACGACCTCGACGGCGGGTACTTCTCTAGCCGGCTCAGACACCCCCACAGTCTAGGTGTCGACCCCCCACTGCTTGTCCGGGCGGTGCTGCACACCCGCTCATCGCACTGCGAAGACGTGCGGAACAGCTGCAGAAGGTGAGATCCGGATGTCCCCTGACGCGCCCGCCGCTCTGCACGACATCACGGGCGAGGCGCGCCAACGACTGGCCGGTGCGTTCGACGCCGTCAAGAACGTCTGAACTACGACGGCGTGTAGTAGGCCAGGGCTCTGTGGGATATCGTGACGAGGTGCCCGATCGACGCCTCCGCCGCGGCTTGCCGCGGTTGGTGCGAGGCGGTCTGGTCGCACTGCTGACCATGACGCTGGGCGTCGGCGCCCACGTCTGGGCCGGCGGTCACGCCCCTTCCGTCACCGCTGCAGGCGTCCTCGTGCTCGCGTTCACCGCGGCCTGTTGGGCCCTGAGCTCGCAACGCTGGACGGCACGTCCACTGCTCGCGATGTTCCTGCTGGCCCAGGTCGGGACCCACACGGTCGCCGTGGTCGAGCATCCTGACGCATCGATGGGCATGGTCGCGATGATCCCGGCACACGCCGCCGCGGCGGCCCTGCTGGTGGTGATGGTGACCAGCGGTGAGCGCGCCGCGATCGAGCTGGTCGAGCACCTGGCCCTGCGCTGCCTCGCGCTGCGGGCCGTCCCCGCACCGCGGCCCACGACCGCTCGCGCCGCGTCGCGGATCGTCTCGCCTGGCGCCGGGTTCCTGGGTGGACCGGTCCGTGGCCGGGCTCCGCCGCGCGGTCTGCTGCTGCCCACCTCCTGACGGCAGCAGTCCTGAATTCGTCGCCCCCTTCGGGCGTCCATCCAGACCTGGAGGCACCCATGCCATCGACCCTTCGGGGCCGGTCGGTGCTGGTCGTGCTGCTCGTCGCAGCCCTGTCGGTGATGCCGACGCGGGGAGCGTCCGCACACGCCGCACTGACCAGCTCCAACCCGTCCGCCGGCTCGTCCGTCTCGTCTTTGCCGGCCGAGATCGAGCTGCAGTTCAACGACGAGCTCAGCGACCTGGCACCCGCACTCATCCTGCGGCACGACGGCCGGACCCTCGCGGAGCTGCAACCACGCATCGACGGCACGCTGCTGCGTGCTGACGCGCCCGGGCTGGACCTGCCCGACGGCGCGTACCAGCTCGTGTGGCGGATCGTCTCGGTGGACGGCCACCCGGTGAGCGGGAGCATCGCGTTCCGGATCGGTGAGGCCGAGGCACCCGCGACCGAGGCACCCGCGACCGAGGAACCGGCCACCGGGCCGGCGACATCGGGGTCGTCGACCAACCAGCCCACCGCGATCGCCGTCGGCCTCGCGGTCATCGCGCTGGTCGCAGCACTGCTCGTACGGCGCCTGCTCAAGCGCTCCCACATCAAGGAAGAACAACCGTGAACCTCAAGACCGCCACATCGTGGCGCCACGCCGGCGCCGCCACCTCTGCCGCTCTCGTCCTCGCCCTGGCGTCGGCCTGCGGCAGTGACACACCGAGCGAGACCGCGACGCAGGCATCAGCGGTCTCGGTCAAGGACCCCTGGGTCAAGGCCGCTGACCAGGGGATGACCGCCGCGTTCGCCACGCTTCGCAACGCCGGTGGCAACGAGGCCAGGGTGGTGTCCGCAGCGGTTGAGTCGGTCACCCAGACGGCCGAGCTGCACGAGATGGCAGCCGACGACAGCGGCCAGATGGTGATGCGGCAGAAGCCCGACGGGATCGTGCTGCCCGCAGGGAGGAGCCACGAGCTTCGTCCGGGCGGCGATCACATCATGCTGATCGGGCTGACCAAGCCGGTCCGGGCCGGGGACGAGGTCCGGGTGACTCTGACCTTCGCCGACAGGTCGGAGCTGTCGTTCACCGCACCGGCCCGATCCTTCTCCGGGGCGCAGGAGGACTATCAGCCTGACGGAGGGCACGGGTCGGACCCGGACCCGTCCAGCCACCATGAGTGAGCGGCCACGCCGTCTGTCCCGGCGCACGCTTCTGGCCTCGGGTGCAGCCGGGGCTGCCGGGCTCGCCGTGGGGGCGGCGGGAGCGTCAGCGGTCGGCAAGGACCCCGACAGCCAGGACCTCGGACGCTCGACAGTGCCCTTCCGCGGGGCTCATCAGGCCGGTGTGACGACGGCCCCGCAGACGCACGCGACCTTCGTGGCATTCGATCTTCGCGACGACGTGGATGCCGACGGGCTGCGCCGCCTCCTGCGGATCTGGACCGATGACATCGAACGGCTGATGTCGGGTCGACCGGGCCTGACCGACACCGAGCCGGAGCTCGCGAGCCGGCCCGATCGACTGACCGTCACGGTCGGTGTCGGTGCCAAGGTGGTCGAAGTCGCCGGCGCCGAGGTTCCGGGTTGGTTGGGACCATTGCCGGAGTTCGTCATCGACCGCCTGGAGAGCCGCTGGAGCGGTGGGGACCTGATCCTGCAGGTCTGTTCCGACGACGAGCTCAGCGTCTCCCATGCCGTGCGGGTGCTGACGAAGGAAGCGCGGACCTTCGTGGCCGTCCGGTGGGTGCAGCGCGGGTTCCGGGGTCCGGTCAAGGGACCGGACCTGCCCCGCAACCTCATGGGTCAGGTCGACGGGACAGCCGCTCCCGCGGCCTCCGAGCACGATCGGCTGGTGTGGGTCGGCGACGGGTCGCGTCAGTTGTTCGGTGCCCAGCCGGCGTGGCTGGAAGGGGGGACCACGATGGTGGTGCGCCGCATCGCGATGGACCTGGACACCTGGGACGAGCTGGACCGGCCCAGTCGCGAACGAACGATCGGTCGCCGGCTGAAGGACGGGCGCCCCCTCACCGGTGGCAGCATCACCGACGATCCCGACCTGGAGGCGCGGGACTCCAACGGGCTGGAGGTCATCGATCCGTTCGCGCACGTCCGCCGGGCCCGCACGGAGGACCGGACCCAGCAGTTCCTGCGACGTCCCTACAACTACGACGACCCACCGGCGTCCGGCGACCTGACCAATGCAGGGCTGGTCTTCGTGACCTTCCAGGCGGATGTGGACAGGCAGTTCATCCCGATCCAGGCACGTCTGGCCGAGCTCGACCTGCTCAACCAGTGGACCACGCCCATCGGATCGGCCGTGTTCGCGATCCTGCCGGGAACCGGCGCTGGGGGATTCCTCGGCGAGGCACTCTTCTCCTGAGCTGGGGGTCGTCGATCCTCTATCGTGGCCGGATGGATCTTCCGGTCATGCCGCCCCTGAAGCCGATGCTCGCCAAGTCGGTCAAGGGCGTCCCGGCCGCGGACTCGGTGGCCGGCGGGCTGTCGTACGAGCCCAAGTGGGACGGCTTCCGCTGCATCGTGTTCCGCGACGGCGACGAGGTGTCGCTGGCGAGCCGGTCGACCAAGGAGCTGACCCGGTACTTCCCGGAGGTCGCCGACGCCATCCGGCGCGAGACGCCCGAGCGCTGCGTCCTGGACGGCGAGATCTTCCTGGCGATCGACGGTCGGCTCGACTTCGACGCCCTGTCGCAGCGCATCCACCCGGCTGCGTCGCGGGTCACGATGCTCGCCGAGCAGACGCCGGCGTCCTTCGTCGCCTTCGACCTGCTGGCCATCGGTGACGAGTCGCTCGTGGGGGAGCCGTTCGCGGTGAGACGTGACCGGCTCGAGCAGGCCCTGGCCGGTGCGAAGGCGCCGGTGCACGTGACCCGCACGACCACCGACGCGGCGATCGCCGAGCAGTGGTTCGGAATCTTCGAGGGCGCCGGTCTGGACGGGGTGGTGGCCAAGCCGCTGGCCAAGCCGTACGCCCAGAACGGCCGGACGATGCTGAAGATCAAGCATGCGCGGACGGCCGATGTGGTGGTCGCCGGCTATCGCCTGCACAAGACGTCCACCGAGGAACGCCCGCTGCTGGGCTCCCTGCTGCTGGGCCTGTACGCGGACGACGGGAAGCTGCAGCACGTGGGCGTCGCGGCGTCGTTCACCGAGGCGCGTCGCGCCGAGCTGGTCGAGCTGCTGCAGCCACTGGTCGTCGACAGCGCCGACCACCCGTGGGGCGAGTGGCGGGATCCGGACGCCCAGGCGTCGTCCCGGCTGCCCGGCGGTCAGAGCCGATGGACCGGCACCAAGGACCTGTCGTTCGTGACCCTCGAGCCCTCGCTGGTGGCCGAGGTGGCCTACGAGCACATGGAGGGAACCCGCTTCCGCCACACGGCCAGGTTCCTGCGCTGGCGCCCCGACCGGGAGCCGGAGAGCTGCACGTACGAGCAGCTCGAGGAGGTCGCCAAGTACGACCTCGCGGACGTCCTGACGTGAGGGCGGTCAGCGGCCGAGACGCTTGAGCCGTTCGACGAACGCCGCGTCCGGGTCCGACGCGGTGCCGTCCACCAGCTCCGCCTTCAGCTCGCGGGGCAGGGCGCCTGAGGTCTTCACCTCGGTGTGCAGGCGCTCCATCGTCGCGTCCAGCTCACCGGCCGTCACCGACGCCTCGCGCAGCCCGTCGAGCAGGGACTGCGGAACGGCCTCGGCGTACTTGTAGTAGATCTTGTGCTCGAGGCTGGCCCAGAAATCCATCGCGATGGTCCGCAGCTGCACCTCGACCAGCGCCGGGACCTCCCCGTCGCTGAGGAAGACCGGCACCTCGATGAGCGCGTGCAGGCTGCGGTAGCCATTCGGCTTGGGGCCGGTGATGTAGTCACGCACCTCGACGATGACGACGTCCGACTGGCTCGTGAGCATGTCGAACACGTGGTAGACGTCCGACACGAAGCTGCACGTCACGCGCACGCCGGCGATGTCGGTGATCTTCTCGCCGATGGACTCGAAGGTCGGGTCGCAGCCCTTGCGTCTCATCTTCTCGATGATGCTGTCGGGGTTCTTGAGCCGCGACGAGATGTTCTCGATCGGGTTGCTCTCGTGCAGGTGGGCGAACTCGTCGCGCAGGATCGTCAGCTTCGTGACGATCTCGTCCATGCCGAACTTGTAGCGCATCATGAAGCGGGTGAAGTCCTGCCGCAGCTGCTGCGCATCGTCGTCGGACAGATCGGGGCCGGGGCGGTCGAGAAGCCGGCCGAGGTCCAGACGTGCTGGTGTCGGATCCACGCAGCCACTGTAGACAGCGCCTCCTCACACGGGTACCGGGGTTGCGTCCCGGCGCGCGGTTGCAGGCATCGAGGCGTGGGCCGCCCCGGTTCGGGTACGTGATGGACACACCGACCGAGGAGAGACCATGTCGCAGACACCGTCCGATGACACCGAGCCCGATCAGGACGCCGAACCGCCCGTGGGAGCACCCGCGCCGGACCCGGGTGGAGAGCCGGTCGCCCCCGGCGACGCCTCAGGATCCGATCGCGTCGATCCCGCCGAGGCCGGCGAAGCATCCGACTAGCACCGCGCCCCACGTGAGGGCGGTGCCTCAGCCACGCATGCGCCGCAGCGGCGGTGGCTGAGCCACCCATCAGCGACGTGATCGGTGGCTCAGGCACCGCCCCACGCCGGGAAGCGGGCGGACCGAGGGCGGTCAAGCTGGGATCGGGACCACTTCTCTGACCAGGTCAGTCGTGCCCTCGGCATAGCTCAGGACGATCGAGGAGTCGCCGGTGTCGCGTACGGCGACGTCGAAGAACGACATGCCGTCCCCGCCACCCGAGCCGGCCGAGGCAATCTCGCCTGGCGTGCCGTCGGGCCACGTGATGGTCACGTGCTGCCTCAGGCGCCAGTCGATGGGTTCGCTCCCGACGTACCTCAGTGCCTCACCCTTGCCGACGAATGACAGCCAGACGAATCCCTCGGCCCGTCCCGCTGGGAGTCGCGTCAACCGGACGCCGTCGAGCTCGACCACATGCTGATCCGTCATCGCCACAGTGTGGCACCCATGGCGGGTGGGTAGGCGGTGGCTGAGCCACCCATCAGCGACGTGATCGGTGGCTGAGGCACCGCCCCACGGGCAGGTCAGTCCTTCTTCGCCTTGCTGGGCTGGACGCGCTTGGGCTCGCCGGGCATCTTCGGGTAGTCCGGCGGATACGGCATCTCGGTCGGGTCGGCGTGCCACAGCTCCAGCAACGGCTCGAGCGAGTGCGCGACGTCGTCGATCTCGGCCCAGGCGTCGCCGTCGCGGGCCAGCTTGTCCGGGACGGTGTGCAGCGTGAACGTGCGCGGATCCTCCAGGGCAGCCAGCTCGTCCCAGGTGACCGGCATCGAGACTGTCGCGCCGGGTGCGGGGCGCAGGCTGTAGGCCGAGGCGATGGTCCGGTCACGCGCGTTCTGGTTGTAGTCGACGAAGATGCGGTCGCCGCGCTCCTCCTTCCACCAGGAGGTCGTCACGCCATCGGCCCGCTTCTCGAGCTCGCGCGCGACACCGATCGCCGCATGTCGGACATCGGTGAACGTCCACTCCGGCGCGATGCGCACATAGACGTGGACGCCACGCTTGCCGCTGGTCTTGGCGAAGGCGCGGACGCCCAGCTCGGCGAACATCTCGCGGGCGACCCCCGCGACGCGTACCGCGTCGGCGAAGGTCGCCGACCCGAACGGGTCCAGGTCGATGCGCAGCTCGTCGGGATGCTCGTTGTCGTCGCGGCGCGTCGGCCAGGGGTGGAAGGTGATGGCGCCCATGTGGGCGGCCCAGGCGGCGACGGCAATCTCGGTGACGCACAGCTCGTCAGCGGGACGGCCGGACGGGAACAGCACGGCGGCGGTCTCGGCGTAGTCGGGCGCGCCCTTCATCATCCGCTTCTGGTAGAACGCATCGCCGTGCGAGTCGGCGCGCGTCGACATCACCATGCCCTCCCGGACGCCCTTAGGCCAGCGCTCCAGCGTCACTGGCCGGTCGCGCAGGGCACGCATGAGTCCGTCGGCCACGGCGACGTAGTACTCGGCGATCATCACCTTGGTGACTTCGTCAGAGAAGTCGGTGGCCTCGTAGATGACACGCGTCGGGCTGGAGACCCGCACGGATCGTCCGCCTGCCTCGATCTGGACCGCATCGCTCGCCATGGCACGACTCTAGGGCGCCGTGGGGGGTGGCGTGAGTTTTCGCACGGGTCGCCCACGGGGGTTGTGGGTACCCGAGGGGCCTACGAAGGAGTTGAAGTGAAGGTACTGATTGTCCTGACCTCGCACGACAAGCTCGGCGACACCGGCGAGAAGACGGGCTTCTGGCTCGAGGAGCTCGCGGCGCCGTACTACGAGTTCAAGAAGGCCGGGATCGAGCTGACGCTCGCCTCGCCCGCCGGCGGCCAGCCGCCGCTCGACCCCAAGAGCAACGAGCCCGATGCGCAGACCGACGACACGCGCCGGTTCCAGCAGGACGCCGAGGCGACGGCAGCGCTGGCGTCGACCGTGCGCCTGGACAGCGTCGACCCCGCGTCGTTCGACGCGGTCTTCTACGCAGGCGGCCACGGACCCCTGTGGGACCTCGCCGCTGACGCGTCCTCGAAGGCACTGATCGAGGGCACCCTCGCCGCCGACAAGCCCGTGGCGCTGGTCTGCCACGCTCCCGGCGTCCTGCGCGACGTCACCGCCCCGTCCGGCGCGCCGCTCGTCGAGGGCAAGGACGTCACCGGGTTCACCAACACGGAGGAGGAGGGCGTCGGCCTGACCGACGTCGTGCCGTTCCTCGTCGAGGACATGCTCAAGGAGAAGGGCGGCCGCTACTCCAAGGGTGACGACTGGGGTCCGCACGTCGTGCGCGACGGGCTGCTCATCACCGGGCAGAACCCGGCGTCCTCCGCACCGGCGGCGGCCGCGCTGGTCGAGCTGCTGCAGAGCACCACGCAGAGCTAGCCGCCGCGCATCGAGCACCATCGTGGCCCGGTTGTGGACGGCCGGGCCACGGTGTCCGTGCTCCTTGCAAGGATGCGTGCATGGGAAGCAGCAGCAGGCAGCGCCGGGACGCCCGGCGACGCGCGACAGGGCCGCGCTCGGCGACGGGCGATGTCGGAGCCCTGATCGATGTCGCCCGCCGCTTCGCGGTCGATGCACCAGGAGCCCTCGGACCCCGTGTCAGTCAGCTCAACGAGCTGTCGGCCGCGGCTCCCGGCGGTGAGGCCGATCCGGTGAAGCTGGTCATCGGCGACGTGCTCGCCGGCATCACCCGAGCATGGGAGCAGGGCTGGCAGCCGCTCGACCTGGTCCATGCCGTCCATCGGCGGGCCTCCAAGGCGGCCGCCCGGTGGATCACCGGCGCGGTCCTGGTCGAGGCGCAGCACTCCGGCGCCCGCGACCGCGCACCGCAGGCGTGGGTCGAGCAGCTCGACGCCCTGGCCTCCCGTGGTCGCGCCGACGACGAGCTGCTGCCACGGGGCGGCCGGGCCTCGGTCGCGCAATGGACGGTCGCGCTGGTGGTCCTCGACTTCATGCGCAGGCTGCCTCCGTCCCAGCTCCTGATGCCACCGCCGTCCCGGTGGGGGCACGGTGACGGCGCCGCGCAGCCCAGGCGAGCCGATCCGAGCAGCGTCCCGCTGACCCAGCAGCGGGCCAAGACGCTGACCAAGATCCGCGCCCTGCTCGCCAAGGCCGAGTCGACCGACTTCGTCGCCGAGGCCGATGCGCTGACGGCCAAGGCGCAGGACCTCATGACGCGGCACGCGATCGACGAGGCGCTGCTGGCCGACGAGGCCGGGCAGTCCGTGGACGTGGGCAGCATCCGGGTGCTGATCCACCACCCGTACGCGGTCGAGAAGGCCACCCTGCTGGACGTCATCGGCCGCGCCAACCGCTGCCGTGCCGTCTGGAGCGACTACGCCTCGTACGCGATGCTCGTCGGAGTGCCGACCGACCTGGCCCAGGTCGAGATGTTGTTCACATCGACCCTCGTGCAGGCGACCCGGGCCATGACGCAGGCGGGGGAGGAGTCGCACGGCCTCGACCGCTCCACGTCCTTTCGCAAGGCCTTCCTGGTGGCCTACGCCCACCGCATCGGCCAGCGGCTCGCCGAGTCCTCGCACGAGGCGGCGGCAACGTACGGCACCGATCTGGTCCCGGTGTTCCAGCGGCAGGAGGCCGCCATCGCCGGCGAGTTCGACCGGCTGTTCCCGCAGGTCACCTCCGGCGGTCGCCGCTCGAGCTTCGACGCGCGCGGCTGGCACGCCGGCACCGCCGCAGCCGACGCGGCGGTGCTTCCCGCGGGAGCGGTCGAGTCCTGAGACCGGTGACTAAGGCTGTCCTTCGTTGAACGGCCGGAATCATTAACGGCACACTGGTGTTGTGAAATACATGCAGGCGGTGGAGAAGGTGTCGGTCGACGACGCCCCCACACGTACGCGTGTCACCCAGAGCATCTTGGAGAACGGCCCCTCGACGGCCGCCGATCTGGCCGAGCGCCTGCAGTTGACCCCGGCGGCGGTCCGCCGCCACCTCGACCACCTGCTGGCCGAGGGCATCCTGGAGACCCGCGACCAGCGGATCGTCGGGCAGCGCGGCCGCGGCCGTCCGGCCAAGGTCTTCGCGATCACCGACGCGGGCCGTTCCACGTTCGAGAACGCCTACGACGAGCTGGCAGTCGACGCGCTGCGCTTCCTGGCCCAGACCGGCGGTGACGACGCCGTCATGGCGTTCGCACGTCACCGGTTGAGCGGCCTCGAGGAGCGGTACCGCCCCATGCTCGCGATGGTCGAGCCCGCCGAGCGTCCTCGCGCCCTCGCGCAGGTGCTCAGCGCGGACGGCTTCGCAGCCTCCACCAGCTCCACCCCGGCCGGCACCCAGATGTGCCAGCACCACTGCCCGGTCGCCCACGTGGCCGAGGAGTTCCCCCAGATGTGCGAGGCCGAGTCGGAGATGTTCGCCCGGCTCCTCGGCACGCACGTGCAGCGGCTCGCCACCATCGCCCACGGCGACGGTGTGTGCACGACCCACCTGCCGCACGCCCCCGAATCACACTCCACCAAGACTGTCCCCACCGCAGAGAGGCTGCCCTCATGACGACCGCGTCAGAGACCAACGCACCCAATGCCATCATCGACGCCAACCCAGGCCTCAAGGATGTCGGCCGCTACGAGTTCGGCTGGGCCGACACCGACGTCGCCGGAGCAAACGTCCAGCGTGGTCTGAGCGAGGATGTCGTCCGCAACATCTCGGCGCTCAAGAGCGAGCCCGAGTGGATGCTCGACCTGCGTCTGAAGGGCCTGAAGCTGTTCGGTCGCAAGCCCATGCCGACCTGGGGCTCCGACCTCAGCGGCATCGACTTCGACAACATCAAGTACTTCGTGCGGTCCACCGAGAAGCAGGCCGCCACATGGGACGACCTGCCCGAGGACATCAAGAACACGTACGACCGCCTCGGCATCCCCGAGGCCGAGAAGCAGCGTCTGGTCTCCGGCGTCGCGGCCCAGTACGAGTCCGAGGTCGTCTACCACTCGATCCGTGAGGACCTCGAGGCCCAGGGCGTGCTGTTCCTGGACACCGACACGGCCCTCAAGGAGCACCCGGAGCTGTTCCGCGAGTACTTCGCCACGATCATCCCGGTCGGCGACAACAAGTTCTCCGCGCTGAACTCCGCGGTCTGGTCCGGCGGCTCGTTCATCTACGTGCCCAAGGGCGTCCACGTCGACATCCCGCTGCAGGCCTACTTCCGGATCAACACCGAGAACATGGGCCAGTTCGAGCGCACGCTCATCATCGCGGACGAGGACTCGTACGTGCACTACGTCGAGGGGTGCACCGCGCCGATCTACTCCTCGGACTCGCTGCACTCGGCCGTCGTGGAGATCATCGTCAAGAAGGGCGCCCGCGTCCGCTACACGACGATCCAGAACTGGTCGAACAACGTCTACAACCTGGTGACCAAGCGCGCCGTCTGCGAAGAGGGCGCCACGATGGAGTGGGTCGACGGCAACATCGGCTCCAAGGTCACCATGAAGTACCCCGCCGTCTACCTCATGGGCGAGCACGCCAAGGGCGAGACGCTGTCGATCGCCTTCGCCGGCGAGGGACAGCACCAGGACGCCGGCGCCAAGATGGTGCACGCCGCCCCGAACACGTCCAGCTCGATCCTGAGCAAGTCCGTGGCACGCGGCGGTGGACGCACGTCCTACCGCGGCCTGCTGCAGGTGCTCGAGGGCGCCGAGGGCTCGGCCAGCACCGTCAAGTGCGATGCACTGCTGGTCGACCAGATCAGCCGCTCCGACACCTACCCGTACGTCGACGTCCGCGAGGACGACGTGACCCTGGGCCATGAGGCCACCGTCTCCAAGCTCAGCGACGACCAGCTCTTCTACTTCATGTCACGCGGCATGGAGGAGGACGAGGCCATGGCGATGATCGTCCGTGGATTCGTCGAGCCGATCGCGCGCGAGCTGCCCATGGAGTACGCCCTCGAGCTGAACCGCCTCATCGAGCTGCAAATGGAAGGAGCTGTCGGTTGACCGCCAGCACACAGACAGTCGCCGAAGCACTGGAGCTGTCTCCCGTCGAGTCCCACCTGCACCCGGAGGGGTCGTTCGACCTCGCCGACCACGAGGTGCCGACCGGTCGCGAGGAGATCTGGCGGTTCACCCCGCTGGCCCGCCTCCGTGACCTGCACAAGGACGCACCGCTCGACGGCACCGGCGTCACGGTCGAGGTCGACGCCGCCCCCGGCGTGACCGCCGTGTCCGTCCCGGCCTCGGAATCCGTGCGCGGCCTCTCGGGATACGTCCCGGTCGACCGCGTGTCGGCTCGTGCCTGGCAGGCGGCCCAGTCGGTCTTCGAGGTCACGATTCCGGCCGACGCCGAGATCGAGGAGCCCACGACGCTGCGGCTGAACGGTGGTGGCGTCGAGAACGCCGCCGCCGGCCACCTGCTGGTGCGCGCCGGACGCTTCAGCCGGGCCGTCGTCATCGTCGACTACAGCGGCTCGGCCACCTGGGCCGAGAACATCGAGATCGTCCTCGAGGACGGCGCCCAGCTGACCTTCGTGACGGTCCAGGACTGGAACGACGACAGCGTGCACGTCGTGACGCAGCACGCGCGGGTGGGTCGCGACGCGACGTTCAAGCACGTCGCGGTCTCGCTGGGCGGCGACGTCCTGCGGGCCAGCACCTCCGCGGACTACATCGGCACCGGCGGCAGCGTCGAGATGCTCGGCGTGTACTTCGCCGACGCCGGCCAGCACATGGAGCACCGCCTGTTCGCCGACCACACGGCGCCCCGCACCAAGAGCGATGTCCTCTACAAGGGCGCGCTGCAGGGCAAGGACGCCCACACGGTCTGGATCGGCAACGTCCTGATCCGCAAGGAGGCCGAGGGCATCGAGACGTTCGAGCAGAACGACAACCTCGTGCTGACCGACGGCGCCAAGGCGGATTCGGTGCCGAACCTGGAGATCGAGACCGGTGACATCGAGGGCGCCGGACACGCGTCCACGACCGGCCGCTTCGACGACCAGCACCTGTTCTACCTGCAGAGCCGCGGCATCCCCGCCGACGAGGCCCGCCGCCTGGTCGTGCACGGCTTCTTCAACGACATCATCCGCCGCATCGGCGTGCCTGCCCTCCAGGAGCGACTGACCGCTTCGATCGAGGACGAGCTCGCCGAGCACGTCGGACGGCTCGAGCTGTGAGCTTCACCGAGGCCGCACAGCTCGCGGACGTGCCCGACGGGGGAGTCCTGAGCGTCAAGGTCGACGGTCAGGAGATCGCCCTGGTGCGCGACGGCGACGATGTCTACGCCATTCGCGACGAGTGCTCGCACGCGTCCATCCCGCTGTCCGAGGGTGAGGTGGAGGGATGCGAGATCGAGTGCTGGCTGCACGGATCGCGCTTCGACGTCCGCACGGGCAAGCCGCTGAACCTGCCGGCCACCGAGCCGGTTCCGACCTATTCCACCCAGATCGAGGGAGAGACCGTGATGGTCGATCTCTCCACCCCCAGGAGCTGAACAATGGCAACACTCGAGATCAAGGACCTGCACGTCTCGGTCGACACCGAGGAGGGCGCCAAGGAGATCCTCAAGGGCGTCGACCTGACCGTCAAGAGCGGTGAGGTCCACGCCATCATGGGCCCCAACGGCTCGGGCAAGTCGACCCTCGCCTACTCGATCGCCGGTCACCCCAAGTACCAGGTCACCGGCGGAAGCGTCACGCTCGACGGCGTCGACATCCTCTCGATGACGGTCGACCAGCGCGCCCGCGCCGGACTGTTCCTCGCGATGCAGTACCCCGTCGAGGTGCCCGGCGTCTCGGTCGCCAACTTCCTGCGCACCGCCAAGACGGCCATCGACGGCGAGGCCCCCAAGCTCCGCACCTGGGTCAAGGACGTCAACGAGGCGCTCGAGCGGGTCACCCTCGACAAGGAGTTCGCGCAGCGCAGCGTCAACGAGGGATTCTCCGGTGGTGAGAAGAAGCGCCACGAGATCGCCCAGCTGGAGCTGCTCAACCCGAAGTTCGCCGTCCTGGACGAGACCGACTCGGGCCTGGACATCGACGCCCTGCGCGTCGTCTCCGAAGGCGTCAACCGCTACAGCGCCCAGGGTGACCGCGGCGTCCTGCTCATCACGCACTACACGCGCATCCTGCGCTACATCAAGCCCGACTTCGTGCACGTCTTCGTCGCCGGCCGGGTCGCCGACCAGGGTGGAGCGGAGCTGGCCGACGAGCTCGAGGCCAATGGCTACGACAAGTACGTGAAGGCTGCCGCGCTGTGACCATCGTCGAGGGCACCAGCACGTTCGACGTCGCCAGGATCAGGGAGGACTTCCCGATCCTGGGCCGTCGCCTGTCCGGAGACCTTCCGCTGGTGTACCTCGACAGTGCCAACACCTCGCAGAAGCCGCGGCAGGTCATCGACGCGATCGATGACCACTACCGCAGCCACAACGCCAATGTGGCGCGGGCGATGCACCAGCTCGGTGCCGAGGCGAGCGAGGCCTTCGAGCTCGGCCGCGACAAGGTCGCTGCTTTCATCGGCGCGCCGAGCCGCGACGAGGTCATCTTCACCAAGAACGCGTCCGAGGCGCTGAACCTCGTGGCCCGCGTGCTCGGTGAGGCGTCCTTCGAGGGGCAGGGACGTGTCGGTGCAGGCGACGAGATCGTCATCACCGAGATGGAGCACCACTCCAACATCGTCCCGTGGCAGCAGCTGGCCCAGCGGACCGGCGCGACCCTGCGCTGGTTCGGCGTGACCGACGAGGGCCGGCTCGACCTGGACGACATCGACACGCTCATCACCGAGCGCACCAAGATCGTGTCGCTGACCTGGGTGTCGAACATGCTGGGCACGATCAACCCGCTGGACGTCGTGATCGCCAAGGCGCACTCGGTCGGTGCCCTGGTCGTCGTCGACGCCTCGCAGGCCGTCCCGCAGATCCCCGTCGACGTCGCGGCGCTCGGTGCGGACTTCGTCGCGTTCACCGGGCACAAGCTCGTCGGGCCGACCGGCATCGGCGTGCTGTGGGGACGTTACGACCTGCTGGCCGAGCTGCCCCCGTTCCTGGGCGGCGGCGAGATGATCGAGACCGTCACGATGCAGGGCTCGACGTACGCCCCGCCGCCGGCGCGGTTCGAGGCCGGGACGCCGCCCATCGCCCAGTCCGTCGGGCTCGGCGCGGCGGTGGACTACCTCAGCGCCATCGGCATGGAGAACGTCGCGGCGCACGAGCAGCGGATCACCGCCTATGCGCTGGGCGCCATGCAGGAGATCGACGGCCTGACGGTCGTCGGTCCCAAGGAGGCCGTCATGCGCGGGGGAGCGATCAGCTTCACCCTCGACGGCGTCCACCCGCACGACGTCTCCCAGCTGCTCGACTCGCGTGGCGTCGCGGTCCGCGCGGGGCACCACTGCGCCAAGCCGGCTCACCTGCGCTTCGGCGTGCAGTCGACGACGCGTGCGTCGTTCTACCTGTACACGACCGAGCAGGAAATTGATGCGCTGGTCGAGGCGTTGCACCACACCAAGAAGTACTTCGGAGCCTGAGGGGAACTGTGAACGTCGACTCGCTGTACCAGGAGATCATCCTGGACCACTACAAGCACCCGCACGGTGCGGGCCTGCGCGAGCCCTTCGAGGCCGAGGTGCACCACGTCAACCCCACCTGCGGTGACGAGATCACGCTGCGGGTGCACCTGGATGGCGAGACCGTCAGCGATGTCTCGTACGACGCGCAGGGCTGCTCGATCAGCCAGGCGTCCGTGTCGGTGCTCAACGACCTGATCATCGGCAAGAGCGTCACCCAGGGCATGTCGGTGCTCGACACCTTCACCGAGCTCATGCAGGGCAAGGGCAAGGTCGAGCCCGACGAGGACGTCCTCGAGGACGGCATCGCCTTCGCCGGCGTCGCCCAGTTCCCGGCACGCGTCAAGTGCGCGCTGCTGGGCTGGATGGCCTGGAAGGACGCCGTGTCGCAAGCACTTGTCACCACCTCCACTTCTTCAACCACGGGAGATCCCGCATGACCACCGACCACAGCGACCTGCCCGAGGTGTCGACGGCACCCGCCGGTGCCACCACGACCGAGGACGTCCTCGAGGCGATGAAGGACGTCGTCGACCCCGAGCTGGGCATCAACGTGGTCGATCTCGGCCTCGTCTACGGAGCCGAGGTCGACGAGCACAGCAACACCGTGCTGTCGATGACGCTGACGTCCGCGGCCTGCCCGCTGACCGATGTCATCGAGGACCAGACCCGCGCCGCGCTGGACGGCATCGTCAACGACTTCCGGATCGAGTGGGTCTGGATGCCGCCGTGGGGCCCGGACAAGATCACCGACGACGGCCGCGAGATGCTCCGCGCCCTCGGCTTCAACATCGGCTGACGAGTCACCCAGTACCGCTGACGAGTCACCCAGGACCGCTGAGGAGTCACAAGGTGTCGAGACTCACGTCTCGATCGTGACTCGTCAGCGGTCCTACGTGACTCGTCGGCGTAGGATGGATGGGTGAGCTTCTACCAGCGGGAATGACGTCGAGCTTCGCTCCGTCGACCCCACTCACACTTCCCATATCGAAGGTTGTTCATGCTCACCGTCTCCAATGTGGAGCTGCGCTTCGGCGCGCGCGTCCTGATGTCCGATGTCTCCTTCCGCGTCGACAAGGGCGACAAGATCGGTCTCGTCGGACGCAATGGCGCCGGCAAGACCACCCTGACCCGGATGCTGTCCGGCGACGGCCAGCCCGCCCAGGGGACGATCACGTCCACGGGCAAGATCGGCTACCTCCCGCAGGACCCCAAGTCCGGCGACCTGTCGACGACCGCTCGTGACCGCATCCTCGGCGCCCGCGGGCTCGACGAGGCGCTCACCGTGATGCGCAAGGCCGAGATCGACATGGGCTCGCCCGATCCGCAGATCGCTGAGAAGGCCATGAAGGCCTACAGCCGGGCCGAGACGATGTTCGGAGCCGGCGGTGGCTATGCCGCCGAGTCCGAGGCCGCGACGATCTCGCACGCCCTGGGACTGCCCGACCGCGTGCTGGACCAGCCGCTGTCGACCCTGTCGGGCGGTCAGCGCCGCCGCATCGAGCTGGCGCGCATCCTGTTCTCCGACGCCGACACGCTGCTGCTCGACGAGCCGACCAACCACCTGGACGCCGACTCGGTCACCTGGCTGCGTGGCTTCCTGAAGACGTACTCCGGCGGCATCGTGATCATCAGCCACGACGTCGACCTGATCGAGGAGACCGTCAACAAGGTCCTGTACCTCGACGCGAACCGCGCCACGATCGACATCTACAACATGGGCTGGAAGTCCTACGTCAAGCAGCGCGAGGCCGACGAGGCCCGTCGCAAGCGCGAGCGTGCCCTCGCGGTCAAGAAGGCCGATGCGCTGACCAGCCAGGCCAACAAGTTCCGCGCCAAGGCGTCGAAGGCGTCCACGGCCCAGCAGATGCTGCGCCGCGCCGAGCAGCTCGTCTCGGGGCTCGAGGGCGAGCGGGTCCAGGACAAGGTCGCCAACATCAAGTTCCCGAAGCCGGCCCCGTGCGGCAAGACGCCGCTCATGGCCGAGGGGCTGTCGAAGTCCTACGGCTCGCTGGAGATCTTCCTGGACGTCGGCCTGGCGATCGACAAGGGCAGCCGCGTCGTGATCCTGGGCCTCAACGGCGCCGGAAAGACCACGCTGCTGCGCATGCTGGCCGGCACGCTGGAGTCCGACGGCGGCAGGATCATCCCGGGCCACGGCCTGAAGATCGGCTACTTCGCGCAGGAGCACGAGACGCTCGACACCTCGCGCACCGTTCTGGAGAACATGCAGGCGCAGGCGCCGCAGCTCACCGACACCGAGGCACGCAGCGTGCTCGGCTCGTTCCTGTTCAGCGGTGACGACACCTCCAAGCCGGCCGGCGTCCTGTCCGGTGGCGAGAAGACGCGTCTGGCCCTGGCCAGCCTCATCGTCTCCAGCGCGAACGTCCTGCTGCTCGACGAGCCCACCAACAACCTCGACCCGGCATCACGCGAAGAGGTGCTGCGCGCGATCCGCAACTACGAGGGTGCCATCGTGCTGGTCTCCCACGACGAGGGCGCTGTGCGGGCCCTGGAGCCCGACCGCGTGCTGCTGCTGCCCGATGGCGACGAGGACCTGTGGTCCGAGTCCTACCTCGACCTGGTCACCCTGGCGTAGGGCGCGCGGCTCCGCCGCTCCGGCCGTTCGTACCTCACGGCCGCCGGGCTTCGCCCGGGCGCCTGCCTTCGGTCGCTTCGCTCCCTCGGCCCATGGTCGGGACGAGTCCTCCGGCCGTTCGTACCTCACGGCCGCCGGGCTTCGCCCGGGCGCCTGCCTTCGGTCGCTTCGCTCCCTCGGCCCATGGTCGGGACGAGTCCTCCGGGCGTTCGTACCTCACGGCCGCCGGGCTTCGCCCGGGCGCCTGCCTTCGGTCGCTTCGCTCCCTCGGCCCATGGTCGGGACGAGCTGCCGCTCGGCGGCGAACCCGTCGATGCGGGTGGGCTTGCGGCGTTCCTTGGCCTCGGCGCGCGCGAACCAGAAGTAGCCGACGACGGCCAGCAGGGCGAAGAACCACCACTGCAGGGCGTAGAAGAAGTGCGGACCCTGCCCGAGCTCCGGCTTCGGCTCGACGGCCAGCCCGGCCGACGGTGCGGGGGACTGCTTCTGCAGGTTGACGTAGCCATCGATGAGGTCGTACGGGACGAAGTCGGCCATTCCGTCGCTGGAGATGGCACGGACCTGGCCGTCGTTGGGCCGGACAGCGCCGCCAGTGGCGCCGTTGTCCTTGCGCAGCCAACCCTCGATCGTGACCTCACCCGTTGCCGGATCCGGGACGTCGGGATGGCTGACGTTGTTCTGGGTCTCCATCCAGCCGCGGTCGACCAGGAGGGCCGCGCCCGAGTCGAGGACGAGCGGTGTGACGACGTTGACGCCGGGCGCGCCGTCGCGGGTCGAGAACTTGACCGTGACCTGGTGGTCGAGGTCATAGGTGCCGGTGGCGCGGACGCGGGTCCACTCGTTCGACTTGTCGACCTCGGTGCCGGCAGGCAGTGCGGTGGACAGGTCGACGGGGTCGGCTCCGAAGTGCTTGGTGATCGCGTCATTGCGGTCGAATCGCTGCTGGAGCTTGTCCATCTGCCAGAAACCGAGACGGGTGCAGATGGCGGCGAGCAGGACCACGAAGATGGCAAAGCCGATCCAGCGTGCGCTCAGAAGGAAGCGGTACACACCACGAGATTAGTTCGCCGTCCAAGCACGCTCCGAGCGGGCTGGTCCGATCGACCTAGGATGTACCAATGGAGCTGATCGACAGGCACGGGCGGGTCGCGACGGACCTGCGCGTGTCGTTGACCGATCGGTGCAATCTGCGCTGCCAGTACTGCATGCCGGCCGAAGGGCTCGACTGGCTCCCGACCGAGGACACGCTGACCGATGACGAGCTGAACCGGCTGATCCGCATCGGCGTCGAGGTGCTCGGCATCCGCGACGTCCGGTTCACCGGCGGCGAGCCGCTGCTGCGCCGCAGCCTGCCGTCGATCGTGGCCACGACCAAGGCGCTCCCGTCCCGCCCGCGGACCGCGATGACGTCCAACGGCCTGGGACTCAAGCACACCGCCGGGGCACTGGCTGCCGCCGGGCTCGACCGGGTCAACATCAGCCTCGACACGACCGATCCGGCGACCTTCGAGCGGATCACGCGGCGCAATCGGCTCCACGACGTCATCGACGGTCTCGCAGCGGCCCACGAGGCCGGCCTGCGCCCGGTCAAGATCAATGCGGTGCTGCTGCGCGGCATCAACGACCACGAAGCACCCGATCTGCTGCGCTGGTCCATGAAGCACGAGTACGAGCTGCGGTTCATCGAGCAGATGCCGCTCGACGCACAGCACGGGTGGAGCCGTGAGGCCATGGTCACCGCGGACGAGACGCTCGCGCTGCTCGGCGATCACTTCCGGCTGACACCGCTGGACGGCCGCGGGTCCGCACCGGCCGAGAAGTTCCTCGTCGACGACGGCCCCCACACCGTCGGCATCATCGGCTCGGTCACCAAGCCGTTCTGCGGCGACTGCAACCGCGTCCGCCTGACCGCGGACGGTCAGATCATGAACTGCCTGTTCGCCCGCGAGGAGTCAGATCTGCGAGCCTCGATGCGTGCCGGCGCCTCGGACGTCCAGATCGCCGAGCGCTGGGCGGCAGCGATGATGACCAAGCTGCCCGGCCACGGCATCGACGACCCGACGTTCCTGCAGTCGGACCGGCCGATGTCGGCCATCGGCGGCTGAGCCGGCCCGGCTCAGACCGGCTGGGTCTCGCGGTAGAAGCCGCGAGCGTCCAGGAACGAGCGCAGCGACTGCTCGTGCTCGGCGCAGGCCAGCCAGATCTTGCGGCGGTCGGGGGTGTGCAGCTTCGGGTTGTTCCACACCACCTGGTGCTGCGCGGCGGCGGTGCATCCCTTGGCCGAGCAGATCAGCTCCTCAGCCATGGTCGATCTCGGGGGAGCGAGGCGCATCGATCTGCTTGCCGTTCTCGGGGCCGAACGGGGACGGCCCGTCGCCCTTCTTGCGCACGCCCGCGTTGGCGAACACCACGGCGATGTAGGGCAGGAAGAGCGCACCGACGAACATCAGCCAGCCGAGCACCTTCCACGGCATCGGCTGCATGACCAGCACGACGCCGCCCAGGAAGCACACGGTGCGGATCCCCATCGAGATGGCGTATCGCTTCTCGCGACGCACCCGGTCGGCGGTCTGTGACTCGGCGGCTGTGGTGATCGAGAAGACCTGCTGCTTGCGGGGTTCGCGGGGTTCTGGCACCTACTCAGCCTACGCCGGTGGCTGAACCGTGCAGGACGTACGCCGCGCCTCTCGCCGTCAGCCCGTCCGGGGCCGTACCCTCATGGGCATGACTGACCGCACTTACCGCATCACCGAGATCGTCGGCACGTCCCCCGAGGGTGTCACGGAGGCCGTCGAGAACGGCATCAATCGGGCCACCAAGACGCTGCGCCACCTGGACTGGTTCGAGGTGACTGGCATCCGCGGGCAGATCACCGACAGCGATGTCTCCCACTACCAGGTGTCGATGAAGATCGGGTTCCGTCTCGAAGACGACGAGTGAGTCCGGGGCGTCCCACCGACTGAGCTGGGCTCAGTCGGTGGAGGCGAACCGGCGCAGCACTGCGGCGCTGCCTGACAGCACGATCACGACGCTGCCGTAGACGTAGGTCGTCTGGGCGAGTCCGAGGTGCGGCGCGGCGATGCCGGCCAGCACCGCCGGGATGCCGAAGGCCAGATAGCTGATGACGAACACCGCGGCAAAGAGTTCGCCGCGCTCGTGCGGCGCGGCCAGCGGCGTGATGGAGCGCATGATGCCCAGGAACGACGTCCCGAACCCGACGCCCACGACGACGGCGGCTGCGATGAAGCCCCAGTACGATCCCGCCGCCAGCGCGACCAGGGTCAAGCCCGTCCCGATGGCCAGAGATGTCGTCCCGCCGATCGTGACGCGTCGGGACGTGCCGCCGCGCGCCACGAAGCACGCCAGGGAGCCGACGCCGGTCAGCACCGCGACCACGAGACCCTGCTCGACGTGCAGCTCCCCACCAAGCTCCTGACCGACGAGCGGCGCTCCCAGGGACAGGTACAGGCCGCTGGTGGCCCAGGCGGCGAACAGCGCCGGAGCGCTGCGCAGGAAGGGGCCTCGCGCCGCGAGCGGGAGGCCCACGCGGGGACGGAACGACCGGAGGAGTCCCTCGTGGCGCGGCGATGTCTCCGGCACCAACCAGATCGTGGCCGCGAGCGCCAGGTACACCGCGGTGAGCGATCCGAAGACAGCGGTCATCGCGGAGGACGCGTGGTCCAGCAGGAGCCCGGCCACCAACGCGCCGGCGCCCAGACCTGCCAAGGGCCCGACACTGTTGAGGGTCGCGGCGGACCCCGGGCGGCCCGGCGGCTCCAGGTCGACCACGGCTGCGGACAGGGCCGATATCAACAGCCCCGCGGCGGCGCCCTGCACGATCCGGGCGATCACGAGCACCGTGACGCTGTCGGCGTGCCAGAAGGCGATCATGCTCAGGGCCAGCACGAGGAATCCGGCCGAGACGACGGGCCGGCGTCCGATGTGGTCCGACGTCGCGCCGGTGACGAGCAACGTCAGCAGCAGAGCCACCGCGTACACGGCGAAGATCGTCGTCGACGTGGTGGCCGAGAAGCCGATGTCCTGTTGCAGCACGGGGTAGAACGGCGAGGGTGCGCTCGCCCCGGCCATCATCGCGATCACGGCTGCGATGACCAGGACGAATCCGGGAGTCGGTGTGGACCGGAGGGTCGTTGCAGCAGTAGTGGTGTCGACGGACATGCTGGACCTCTAGTGGCAATAGTTCGAAAAAGTTGGAACTGAAGCCACGGTACGCGCACCAGTCAGGAAAGTTCAAGTATTATCGAACCATGGCGACTGTCAAGCAGCTTCCGCACCCGCGAGTCGCGGACGTGCCGCTGACCGAGGTGCTGTTCGCCCTGAGTGACCCCGCCCGGCTCGAGATCGTCCGCGAGCTCGCCAATGGCCCGTTGAGCATGGCCGAGTGCGGGGCGACCAACCCTGATCTCCCGAAGTCGACCAAGTCGCACCTCATGAAGGTGCTGCGCGAGGCAGGCATCGTCCGCAACGAGCCGGATGGTCGCCAGCGCATCGTGAGCCTGCGCAGGGAAGAGCTCGACGAATCGTTCCCGGGCCTGCTCGAGGCTGTTCTCGGTGTGACCGAGGGCTCCGACTAGCCGGAATTCGCACTGATATTGCAGTACATTTCTAGGTCTACCCTCTTGCGGTGAACGAGGGCCCCGCGATAGAATCGAACATACGTTCTAGTCGCTTCGGAGTCCGTCCATGATCCTCGATCAGCTGTCATCGGTCAGTGATGATGTGGCTGCGCTCGAGCCCTGGACGTTGACCGGTGGCGAGGTCAAGCAGGTCGCGATTGCGGTCGCGAGGGCCCGCACGTCGATGGACGCAGCGTTGTCGCGGCTGGCAGGGTGCGCCGAGGAGATGGGTCTTGCCAAGGATGACGGGGCGACGTCGACGACGGTGTGGTTGGCGAACGCCACTGGCATCAGCAAGGGCGAGGCGGCCAAGCTGGTCAGCCTCGCGCGGGTGAGCGGTGTCGAGGCCACCCAAGCAGCCTGGGCCGCTGGTGGGCTGTCGACGGATCAGGCGTCAGTGATCATGAAGGCCATCGACGCCTTGCCGGACTGGTGCGGTGACGAAGAACGCGGCGATGCCGAGGCGCATCTGATCCGCCTGGCTGGCGAGTACGGTCTGGATGATCTGAAGCGGCTGGCGAACAGAGTCCTCGAAGTGATCGACCCCGATGGTGCGGACGAGCACTTGGGTGAGCAGCTGCGCAAGCAGGAGCAGAAGGGCTGGGACGCCACCAAGCTCAGCATCCGTCGCCGTGGAGATGGCACCACGCATGGGGCGTTCACGATCCCCGACGCTGACGCGGACACCTTGCGCGCTGCGCTGGAAGGAATCATCGCCCCACGCCGGACGGCGGCGAATGCTGAGCACCACGGCATGGGCGCCGACGACTGGCTGGCGCTGCCGAGGGACCGCAAGCTCGGGCACGCGTTCACCGAGCTCATCACGCACCTGCCGACAGGGGCTTTGCCGCAGTCCGGCGGGCTGGCGGCCACTGTCGCGGTCACCGTCGATGTCGACGACCTCCGCACCGGGCAAGGCGTCGCCGAGAACACCTCCGGCACGACGATGTCAGCGCGGAAGGCCCAGCGGCTGGCGTGCAACGCTCACCTGGTGGCGCTGTACCTGGAGAACGGCACCCGGGTCATCGACCACGGCATGACCAAACGGCTGTACGACCGCCACCAGCGCCTCGCCCTGGCCGTCCGGGACAAGGGGTGCGTCTTCCCGGACTGCGACCGGCCACCGGCGTGGTGCGAAGCCCACCACCTGAGCTTCTGGTCAGAGGGCGGACCGACCGACCTGAACAACGCGGCACTGTTGTGCCACTTCCATCATTTCCTGGTCCACGAGGGCGAGTGGGAAGCGCGCATGGGCAAGGACGGGGTCCCCGAGATCATCCCGCCACCCCGCATCGACCCAGAGCAGAGACCCAGACGCCACGCCAGGTTCATCCAGCAAGAACCCCGCGCCGCCTAGGAGGCGTCGGCCTCGTCGGCCGCCTCGACCTCCTCGCGGGTGATGCCCAGGAGATAGACGATCGCGTCGAGGTACGGGACGTTGACCGAGGTCCTGGCCTGGTCGCGCACCAGCGGCTTGGCGTTGAACGCGATGCCGAGGCCCGACGCAGCCAGCATGTCCAGGTCGTTGGCGCCGTCGCCGATGGCCACGGTGTTCTTGACCGGGATGCCGGCCTCGCCGGCGAAACGCCGCAGCGACTCCGCCTTGCCGGCCCGGTCGACGATCGGACCGACGACACGTCCGGTCAGCACACCGTCGACGACCTCCAGCTCGTTGGCCGCGTAGTAGTCGATGTCGAGCTCGGCGGCGATCTTCTCGATGATGTGGGTGAATCCGCCGCTGACCAGCGCGAACTTGTAGCCCAGTCGCTTCAGGGTGCGGATCATGGTGCGGGCGCCGGGCGCGTACTGGAGGGTGTCGTACACGCTGTCGAGCGCGGACGCCTCGACGCCGCGCAGCAGCGCCACCCGGGCCAGCAGCGACTCGGCGAAGTCCAGCTCGCCGCGCATCGCCGACTCGGTGATGCGGGCGACCTCGTCCTCGCAGCCGGCGTGGGCCGCGATCATCTCGATGACCTCGCCCTGGATGAGGGTCGAGTCGACGTCCATGACGACCAGGCGCTGCGCGTGGCGCAGGATGCCGTTCTCCTGCACCGCGACGTCGACGCCCTGCTCGTACGCGATCGCGGCCAGATCGGCCTGCAGCTGGTCGGGATCGGCGCCGGAGACCTCCATGCGGATCGCGGTGACGGGATAGCGCGCCATCCGGACGATTCGGTCGATGTTGCCGCCATCGTCCTTGATGCCTTGCGAGATCGCCGCCATGGCCGCGGGTCGCAGCGGCGCGCCCAGCACGACGACCTGGGCGCGGCCCACCCGTCGTGCCCGGTTGTCGCCCGTGCCGTGCTCGACCGTCACCTCCAGCCCGAAGGCCGCGCCGGCCGCACGCACCGTCCGCTCGAGCCCGGCCATGTCGTCGGGGACGGTCAGCAGGACGCTGAGGATCAACCGCCCGCGCACCACGAGCTGCTCGACGTCGATGACCTCGAGGTCATACGGCGCGATCTCGTGGAACAGGCGTGTGGTGACTCCGCTCTGGTCAGGACCCGTGAGGGTCACCAGGACGGTGGGGTCGGTGAAGTGCGACGTGGGCACAGGTTCGGTCATCGCACCCGAGGCTATCGCTGACGCTGCACACGCTCGCGGTAGGTTGACTGCACCGACACGTACCACGACCAGGAGGGTGCATGCCTGCCGCTTTCGAGCTCTCGAAGGTCAGCGTGGTGCGTCCCGGCAAGCTATTGCTCGACGACGTCAGCTGGACCGTCGAGGAAGGCGACCGCTGGGTCGTGCTGGGACCCAACGGAGCCGGCAAGACGACGCTGCTGCAGATCGTCGGCGCCGCGATGCATCCCACGACCGGTGAGGCGCACATCCTGGGCGAACAGCTCGGCCGGACGGCTCTCGCCGAGCTGCGCACCCGGATCGGACACACCAGCACCAAGGTCGCCGACCGCATCCCGCCGGGGGAGTCGGTGCGCGACACCGTGCTGTCCGCCGCGCACGCCGTCACGGGACGGTGGAACGAGGAGTACGACCCCGAGGACGTCAAGCGCGCGGAGCAGACGATGGGCGAGTGGGGGGTGTCAGGCCTGGCCCGGCGCACCTTCGGGACCCTGTCCGAGGGTGAGCGCAAGCGGGTCCTGATCGCGCGTGCGCTGATGACCGATCCCGAGCTGCTGCTCCTGGACGAGCCGGGCGCCGGACTCGACCTCGGCGCGCGGGAGGACCTGCTCGCGAGCCTCGACGTGCTGTCGGAGTCGGAGGACGCGCCGGTCCTGGTCATGGTGTCGCACCACGTCGAGGAGATCCCTGCAGGCTTCACCCACGTGCTGCTGATGCGCGCGGGACGGGTCGTCGCCCAGGGTCCGATCGAGTCGACGCTGACCGCGGAGAACCTCAGCATGACCTTCGGGCAGCGCATCCAGCTCGACCGCGAGGGTGGACGCTACGCAGCGCGTCGGGCAGCATACGGGCGGCGGGCCGACCGGTCCCACGACACGTCAGACACCACAGGGGGAAATGCATGACCGACTGGATCAGGGACAACGCGTGGGCCAGCTGGCTCGCGGTGGCCGTGGTGCTGGCCGTCATCGAGATGATGAGCCTCGACCTCGTGCTGCTGATGTTCGCGGTCGGCGCCCTCGCGGCGGCCGTCGCGGCAGGCCTGGGGGCTCCGGTCTGGATCACGCTGCCGCTGTTCGCGCTCGTGAGCCTCGCGTTGCTCTTCTTCGTCCGACCTCCGTTCGTCGCGAAGCTGCACGACGGGCCCACCCTGCAGACCGGTCACGCCAACCTCATCGGCTCCAGCGCGCTCGTCGTGGAGCCCGTCGACCAGCGGGGCGGCCGCATCCGACTCGCCGGCGAGCTGTGGTCGGCCCGCACCCTTGACCCCGTGCTGCTCGACACTGGAGCCGAGGTCCTGGTCACCCGGATCGACGGCGCAACAGCCGTCGTCACCTCGTCCAGCCCATCGACCCTTCCCAAGGAGTTGTGATGTCCGCAGCACTGATCGTGCTCATCCTGATCGCCGTCCTGGCGATCGTGATCGTCTCGATGACGGTCAAGATCGTCCCCCAGGCGCGCTCCGGCATCGTGGAACGGTTCGGCAAGTACCGCACGACCCTGTCGGCCGGCCTCAACATCGTGATGCCGTTCGTCGACAAGGTCCGGTACGTGATCGACCTGCGCGAGCAGGTCGTGTCGTTCCCGCCGCAGCCGGTCATCACCGAGGACAACCTCGTGGTGTCGATCGACACGGTCATCTACTTCCAGGTCACCGACCCGGTCGCCGCGACGTACGAGATCGCCAACTACATCCAGGCCATCGAGCAGCTCACGATGACCACGCTGCGCAACATCACCGGTGGCATGAGCCTCGAGCACGCGCTGACCAGCCGTGACCAGATCAACTCGGGCCTGCGCGGCGAGCTCGACTCGGCGACCGGCAAGTGGGGCATCCGCGTCAACCGCGTCGAGCTCAAGGGCATCGACCCGCCGCCGTCGATCATCGACGCGATGGAGCAGCAGATGCGCGCCGAGCGCAACAAGCGTGCGGCGATCCTGACCGCCGAGGGTGAGCGCCAGTCGGCGATCCTGACTGCCGAGGGCGACAAGCAGTCGGCCATCCTGACCGCCGAGGGCCAGCGCCAGGCGCAGATCCTCACCGCCCAGGCCGACCGGCAGGCGCAGATCCTCCGCTCGCAGGGTGAGGCCCAGGCCATCCAGACCGTCTTCCAGGCGATCCACGACGGCAACCCCGACCAGAAGCTGCTGTCGTACCAGTACCTGCAGATGCTGCCGAAGATCGCCGACGGCAACAACGCCACGACCTGGATCATCCCGGCCGAGCTGACCAAGGCTCTCGGGACGCTCGGCGGCACGATCGGCTCCATCCCGGTCGACGGCGGCGGCAGCAAGACCCGCGTCGATCTGGACGCCGATGTCGTCGACGACACGGGAGTTGACGAGTCCGCGACCAACGAGGCCGTCCAGGAGGCGCTCGACGCCGCCAAGGCCGCCGAGAACCCGGCGACGACCGCTGCGGACGTCCCGCCGGCCCCGCCGGCGCCGGAGCAGCCCCCGCAGGCCTGACCTCGCGGCTGCCCCGGGGCGGGTTGGTACCCACCCACGGGGCAGCCGTGCCGTCATTGGCAATCACGGTGATACTGGACCCATGTTGCAAAAGCCCCAGGACCCGCGTACCGCGGGCTACGTGAACGGCCGCTTTGGCTGATCGACCTCGCCAGGGGTTCGGGACCCTGGAGCTGGTGCTCGTGGGCGTCGCGCTGTGCGTGATGGTCGCCCTCGGGATCTTCGCCGCGTCCGCGATCACCCAGAGCGCGTCGTCCGGCGGCACGCCGACGCCTGCGGCCTCGCCGGCGGCGCTCGCGCTCGAGCCGGTGAAGCCGGACGCCGTGGCGCCCGCACCGGTCGCGGCCGGGGATCAGGTGGCCCAGCAGTGGGTGCGTGACCTCTCCACCCGCACCGGGATCAGCGAGACCGCGATGCGGGCGTACGCCTCGGCGGTCCTGCGGATCGGCCAGGAGCAGCCCGCCTGCCGGCTGGGGTGGTCGACGCTGGCTGCGATCGGAGGGATCGAGTCGGGGCACGGCACCGAGGGTGGCGCCTACCTGCTGCCGGACGGCCGGACGTCCCAGCCGATCCTCGGCCCCGCGCTCGACGGCACCAACGGCTTCGCGGCGATTCGTTCCACCGCGGAGTCGGTGCCGTGGCACGGCGACCTCGCGTGGGACCACGCGGTCGGCCCGATGCAGTTCATCCCGTCGACGTGGGAGCGCTGGGAGTCCGACGGCAACAAGGACGGCGTCAACGACCCGAGCAACATCTTCGACGCCGCCTACGCGGCCGGGCGGTACCTGTGCACCACGGGCGACCTCAGCACCGGCACGGGCTGGTCGCAGGCGGTCTTCTCCTACAACCACTCCGAGGACTACGTGCGCAGCGTCCTGGCCTTCGCCAACGACTACGCGACCCGAGGTCAGCGCGAGTAGGTGCCGTGGATGATCGCGCGGCCGAGGGTCTTGAACGCCAGGTTGAAGCTGACCACCGCGGGGGACGCCGAGGAGTCGACGCCGAGCGTCTTCTCGCCGACGGCGTGCACCACGAAGAAGTAGCGGTGGACCTGGTCGCCCGGCGGGGGAGCGGCACCGGTGAAGTCCAGTCCACCCATGTCGTTGGCGACGTGGAACGCGCCGCCCGGCAGGCTTTCGTCCGAGGCGCCGGCCCCGGCGGCCAGCTCGGTGACGTCGGCCGGGATGTCGACGGCGACCCAGTGCCAGAAGCCGGACGGCGTCGGGGCGTCGGGGTCGAAGCACGTCACGACATATGACTGGGTGCCCTCGGGAGCACCGTTCCACGACAGCTGGGGCGAGGTGTTGCCCTTGTCGCCCACCTGGTCGTCCTTGAGCGGAGCGCCGTCGGTGACGTCGTCGCTGGTGACGGTGAAGCCGGCGACAGCGGGGAGCAGCGAGTACGGATCGGGTGTGACGGGTCGGTCCAGAGTCATGGGCCCTACGCTAGCGGCGTGGCTCAGATCGTACGACTCGACGGCATCGAGGATCCGCGGCTTCGCGACTACACCGATCTGCGGGACGTCCAGCTGCGGCTGCGGCTGGAGTCCGAGCGCGGGTTGTTCCTCGCCGAGGGCGAGAAGGTCGTGCGGCGCGCGGTGGAGTCCGGGCACCGCCCCCGGTCGTTCCTGATGTCGCCACGCTGGCTGGACGGTCTGGCCGACATCCTCGACACCACGGACGCCCCGTGCTTCGTGCTGGACGATGCGGCGATCGAGCGGCTGACCGGCTTCCACGTGCACCGTGGCGCGCTGGCCGCGCTGGAGCGCCCCGACCTGCCCACGCCCCAGCAGGTGCTGGCGGACGCCCGCCGCGTCGTCGTGGTCGAGGACCTGGCCGATCACACCAACGTCGGTGCGATCTTCCGCAGCGTCGCGGCGCTGGGCTTCGACGCGGTGCTGCTGTCGCCGCGGTGCGCCGATCCGCTGTACCGGCGGGCGATCAAGGTGTCGATGGGATCGGTCTTCTGGCTGCCGTACTCGCGGGTCGACGACTGGTACTCCGCTCCGGACCTGCTGCGCGAGGCCGGGTACACGACCTACGCCATGACGCTGGCCGAGGACTCCGTGCCGATCGACCAGGTGCCGCACGACGTCGAGCGTCTGGCCGTGATCGTCGGGTCAGAGGGGCACGGGCTGAGCGCTCACTGGGAGCAGGCGGCCGATCGGCGCATCACGATCCCGATGGCGGCCGAGATCGACTCGCTCAACGTGGCGTCGTCGGTGGCGGTGGCGTGCTGGGAGCTGCGGCGTCGTTAGTCGTGCCTCCGCTGATCTGCGCCGAGACGCCCAGGATCGCGCTGAGGTAGGTGGCGGTCGTGGCACGGTCCGGCGTGTACGGCAGCGGGCTCGCGCAGTCGTTGCGCTGCCTGAGCAGATCGTCGAGGGCGGGCTTGTCGGCGGCCGGGACCAGCTCGTGCTTGACCAGGATGCGGATCAGCTCGCTGCCGTGGACGAGCCGCATGAGCTCGTCGACGCCCAGCGACGCGCGACGCGGGGAGATCCGCAGCGCGGAGAAGTCGTCGTCGGCCAGCTGCGCGAAAGCCAGGGCCACGAAGCTGTTCCACGCTGCCACGTGCGCCGGGCGGGGGAGCTCGGCGGCCAGGCAGCGGCGGGCCTGCTCGAACTCGTCGACCGCCCGCTGCATCAGGTCGCTGACGTCGTGCAGGACCTCGCGCCGGGACCGGACCGGGGCCGCAGCCGGCGCCGGTGCGGTCAGCGAGATGCCGGCACGCTCGCACAGCGCGGTGAAGGTCGCCACGACGGCAGCGGCGTCCGCTTCGCCGTCGGTGTCGTCGGCACGAGCCAGCAGGTCCGTCTGCGGGACGGGGCCGGCGTCGGTCAGCTCGACCAGGGGCGCGTAGGCCTCCCGCACGATCTGCTGCAGGGTGTCGGCCGGCTGCTCGGCGTCACGGTAGGCGATCCAGGCGTCGGTGGGGCGCCCGTCGGCATCGATCAGCCCGAGGCCCTCGAGGAAGACCACGGCCTCGTCGGCGGCCGACGGGGTGAACCCGTTGGCCACCAGGTGGGTCGCCACGAGCGTGCCCGGTGTCGTCGACTTCAGCACGAGGTCGAGGAGGCGAGACATGTCCTTGACGTCGTGGACGTACGGCAGTGCAGCCATCGGTGTGCCTCCGCTTTTCCCTGTCGCATCACGATATCGGCCGCGGGGTCATCCCCGCGCGCCGTCCAGCCCTTGCCTGCTGGAACTAGTCCTCGTCGACGAGGATCGTGACCGGCCAGTCGGCGGGGTAGTGGTCCGCCAGCTCGGCGTGCTGCTTGTTGAGCTTCTTGCGTGCGCGCTCGGGGACGCGGTCGCCGAACACCGTGCCGAACAGGTGATCGGTCTCGTGCTGCAGGCACCGGGCGAGCAGGCCGGTCCCGACGAACTCGACCGGTTCGCCGTTCTCGTCGAAGCCGGTGACACGCGCGTAGTCGGGGCGGGCGCACTCGGTGAAGGCGCCGGGGAGGGACAGGCAGCCCTCGTCGGCCTCCTCCAGATGACGGTCCTTGCCCTCGGGAAGCGTCAGGACGGGATTGCAGACGACGCCGGTGACCTGGACGTCATCGTCATCGGGGCAGTCGAAGACGAAGACCTTCAGGTCGACGCCGACCTGGTTGGCCGCCAGCCCGACTCCGCGGGCGGCGTACATCGTGGCGACCATGTCGGCCACCAGCGTGCGCAGCTCGTCGTCGAACTCCGTGACGTCACGCAGCTCGTGGTGCATCACGGGGGTGCCCCACCGCGTGATGGGGCGGACGGAGCCGTCGCCCGGAAGGGGGCGGGACTGTGAAGCGGTGGTGGGCACGCCGGATCTCCTCGGTTCAGAATCGGTTCAAGGTTATCGACCGGGTCGGCGGCGCGTTGCCCTGGTGTCCGCGAACACCGAGGATTAGCATGGTCGGAGGGTGCAACTCTCAGTTACACTCGTTGTCGGGTCGGCGTCGACCCATCCGGACCTAGGAGATCCTGTGGCCACTCGTCGCGATCCCATGGGGATGGGGTTGGCTGTCCTCAACCGCATCGCCAGCTCATCGGCGTTGGACAGGCTCGGGCTGCGCAAGCCAGCCGAGCGCGCGGTCTACGAGGGCGCGAAGGGCGGTTTCCGGGTCGCGGGCGCCACCAGCCGCGCGTTCCGGTCCGTGGCCGGCGGCGGCAGCCCGCAACGCCTCGCGCGCACGGCCGACAGCGGCGTGTTCGACCTGGAGCCCACCGAGGACCAGGCGATGATCGTCGGCGTCGTCAAGGAGTTCGCCGCAGAGGTGCTGCGTCCCGGTGCCGCGGAGGCGGAGGCGTCCAATGACACCCCCAAGGAGGTGCTGGCCCAGACCGGCGAGTTCGGCCTCACCCTGCTCAACATCCCCGAGAGCCTCGGCGGGCTGTCGGAGGACCGTTCGGCGGTCACCGGGGCTCTCGTCGCCGAGGCGCTCGCCGAGGGCGACATGGGGCAGGCCGTCGCGTGCCTGGCGCCGGCCGCGGTCGCGACGGCGATCTCGCTGTGGGGCTCGGCAGCCCAGCAGCAGACCTACCTGCCGGCGTTCGGGGGCGATGACGTGCCGCCGTCGGCCTTGGCCATCGCCGAGCCGCGCGTCCTGTTCGATCCCTTCGAGCTGCACACCACTGCGGTCGGCAACGCCGACGGCTATGTGCTCAACGGGGTCAAGTCCGGCGTCGTCCGTGGCCACGAGGCCGAGTTGTTCGTCGTGGCCGTCGACCTGCAGGGACGAGGACCCACCCTGGTGCTGGTCGAGTCCAGCACCCCCGGAGTCGCAATCGAGGCCGACCCCAGCATGGGTCTGCGGGCCGCCGGGCTGACCCGGCTGGTCCTGCAGGACGTCCAGGTGCGCGCCGACGCGATCCTTGGTGAGGGCGCCGCCGACGACTACCGCGAGTGCATCCGCCTCTCGCGCCTGGCGTGGGCGAGCCTGGCCCTGGGCACCGGTCGCGCCGTGCTCGACTACGTGTCGGACTACGTCAAGACGCGTTCGGCCTTCGGCGAGCCCATCGCCCACCGCCAGGCCGTCGCGTTCATGGTCGCCAACATCGCGATCGAGCTGGAGGGCATGCGCCTGGTGACCCTCAAGGCCGCATCACGTGCCGAGCAGGGGCTCGACTTCTCCCGCGAGGTCGCCCTCGCACGCCGGCTGGCAGGGGAGTACGGGATGAAGATCGGCACCGACGGAGTCCAGCTGCTCGGTGGCCACGGCTTCGTCAAGGAGCACCCGGTGGAACGGTGGTACCGCGATCTGCGGGCCGTCGGCCTGATGGAAGGAGCAGTCCTCATCTGAGGGCGGACATCCCATGATCAACCTCGAGACTCCTCGCAAGTTCCGCCCGTTCGTCAAGCAGGCCCACCAGGTCGCCCAGGAGTTCCTGCGCGCCAACTCGCGCAAGTACGACCTCGCCGAGCATGCCTACCCCCAGGAGCTGGACCTGCTCGCCTCGCTCGTCGACGGGATGGCCGACTCCGGCCAGGGACAGGGTGCTGGTGCCGCGGGTGTCCGCCGCAAGGACGATGACGCCGGCTCCGGCAAGATCCGCAACGGCACCAACATGGCGTCGGTGCTGTCGGTCATCGAGATGTGCTGGGCCGATGTGGGCCTGCTGCTGTCGATGCCGCGTCAAGGGCTCGGCAACTCCGCGATCGCCTCGGTCGCCAACGACGAGCAGCTCGAGCGCTTCAAGGGCACCTGGGCGGCCATGGCGATCACCGAGCCGAGCTTCGGCTCGGACTCCGCGGCGATCACCACGACGGCGGTCAAGGACGGCGACGCGTACGTCCTGAACGGGGAGAAGATCTTCGTGACCTCCGGCGAGCGCGCCGACTCGGTCGTCGTGTGGGCGACCTTGGACAAGTCGCTCGGCCGGGCGGCGATCAAGTCCTTCCTGGTGCCCAAGAGCCTGCCCGGCATCCGGGTGGAGCGACTCGAGCACAAGCTGGGCATCCGCTCGTCCGACACCGCCGTGATCGTGCTCGACAACTGCCGGGTGCCCGCGGAGAACCTGCTGGGCAACCCCGAGATCGACACCAAACAGGGCTTCGCCGGCGCGATGGCGACGTTCGACAACACGCGGCCGCTGGTCGCCGGCATGGCAGTCGGCTGCGCCCGCGCGGCGCTGGAGGACACCCGCAGGCTGCTCGAGGAGGCCGGTGTGGTCATCGACTACGACCGTCCCGCCCAGGCGCAGTCCTATGCCGCGGCGACGTTCATCACGATGGAGGCCGACTGGGAGGCAGCGCTGCTGCTGACGCTCGAGGCGGCCTGGCTGGCCGACAACCGCCGGCCGAACTCGATGCAGGCGTCGATGGCCAAGGCGAAGGCCGGCCGGGTCGGCAACGAGATCACCCTGCGCTGCGTCGAGCTGGCCGGGACCCTCGGGTACAGCGAGCACGAGCTCGTCGAGAAGTGGTCGCGGGACTCCAAGATCCTGGACATCTTCGAGGGGACGCAGCAGATCCAGCAGCTCATCGTGGCGCGCCGTCTGCTCGATCTGACCTCGTCCGAGCTGCGCTGAGACCGGGCGGCTCGGGCCGTTCTATAAGATCCACCCATGACGAATCAACTCCCGGCCGGCGTCGACGTGGATTTCGAGCTGACCAGGTTCGTCCGGCGGGTACGCAGCCGGTCCTTGCGCAACCTCGCCACCATCCACCCCAAGCTCGACTACGGGACGTTCACCTTCCTGCTGGCGATCGTTGACGCCGAGGACGGGATCCGCGGCTCGGAGCTCGCCGACCAGATCGGCGTCCACAAGTCGACCGCCAGCCGTGCGGTCGCCACGTTGGAACGCCTCGGCCTGGTCTCCCGCGTCCCCGATCCGGACGACGGACGGGCCCAGCTGCTCGTCGCCCAGCCCGTCGCGCACGAGCGGGTGGGGGAGTACCGCCGATCCAGCCACGAGATCCTGCAGTCGCTGGTCGACGACTGGTCACCCGACGAGATCGCCTCCTTCGCGCGGAGCCTGTCCCGGCTCAACGAACGGGCGGAGAAGGAGCTCTGAGGATCTACCACCTCGCGCTGGCCGGCGCGTGGCGCGAAGCCCTGAGGACTGGGACGTACACGGCGTCCACCCTCGGACTCGACCTCGCCGACGTGGGCTTCATCCACTGCGCGCAGGCCCAGCAGCTCGCCGGGGTGCACGAGCGGTTCTACGCGGATGTGGCCGACCAGCTGCTGCTGCTCGAGATCGACACCGACCGCCTGACTGTCCCGTGGCGGCTCGACGACGTCCCGGGCCAGCCCGACCCGTTCCCGCACGTCTACGGCCCGCTGGACGTCGCCGCCGTCGTGTCCGCCGAGCCGTTCAGAGGGTCAGCATCGTCTTGATGGCCGTGCGCTCGTCCATCGCCCGGTAGCCGTCGGCGACCCGGTCGAGCGGCAGCGTCAGGTCGAAGACGCTGCCCGGGGTGATCGTGCCGGCCAGCACATCGGGCAGCAGCTGCTCGATGTAGTGGCGGACCGGCGCGACGCCACCGGCCAGGCCGATGTTGCGGCCGAACATCGCCGGGACGTTGATCTGCACGTCGTGCGGGACGCCGACATAGCCGATGCGGCCACCGGGACGTGCGGAGAACATCGCCTGCTTCATGCTGTCGCCCGTGCCGACGCACTCCAGGACGAAGTCGGCGCCGATGCCGTCGAGGATCTCGCGCACGGCGGCGGCCCCCTCCGTGCCCCGCTCGGCGACGATCTCGTCGGCGCCGAACTGTCGGGCGAGGCGCTGACGGTCCTCGTGGCGGGACATCGCGACGATGCGGGCGGCGCCGAGCCGCTTCGCCGCCAGGACCGCACTGAGACCGACTGCGCCGTCACCCACGACGGCCACGGTGCTGCCCGGGGTGACACCGGCCGATACGGCGGCGTGGTGCCCGGTCGGGAAGACGTCCGAGAGGGTCAGCAGCTGGGCCACCATCTCCTGGCTCGGCTGGGAGGGAGTGGCCACCAGGGTGCCGTCGGCCCAGGGGACCCGGACCAGCTCACCCTGGCCGCCGTCGACGGCGTGCCCCTGCTTGTCGTCGCGGCCCCAGATGCCGCCGTTGACGCAGGACGTGTGCACGCCGCGCTCGCAGAGCAGGCAGGTGTTGTCGGAGAACGTGAACGGGGCGATGACGAAGTCGCCCGGCGTCAGGGTCGAGACGCTGCTGCCGACCTGCTCGACGATGCCGACGAACTCGTGGCCGATGCGGACGGGCTCGTCGACCGGGTTGATGCCCCGGTAGGGCCAGAGATCGGAACCGCAGATGCAGGAGGCGACGACGCGCACGACGGCGTCGGTGTCGAGCTGCAGCTGGGGAGCGTCGACCTCGTCGAGGCGGATGTCACGGGACGTGTGGAGGACGGTGGCACGCATCTGGCCATTCTCGCAGTGGGACCGTGTGGAAGGATCGAGGACATGACTGACAAGCCTGAAATCGACTTCATCGAGGGCCCCGCGCCCACCGAGCTCACGATCACCGACCTCATCGTCGGCGATGGCCCCGAGGCCGTCCCCGGCGGACTCGTCGACGTCCACTACGTCGGCGTCGAGTTCGACACCGGCGAGCAGTTCGACTCCTCCTGGGACCGCGGCCAGTCGGCCAAGTTCCCGCTGCCGCAGCTGATCGCCGCATGGCAGCAGGGCATCCCGGGCATGAAGGTCGGCGGTCGCCGCCAGCTCATCTGCCCGCCGGAGCTCGCGTACGGCCCGGCCGGCGGCGGACACCGCCTCTCGGGCAAGACGCTCGTCTTCGTGATCGACCTGCTCGGCGTCTGACCCACCGCCTCCCGGGGCGCCGCGGTTTACCACGGTCCCTCCGCAAACGTCGTCCGCCCAAGGGAGATTTCCCCGGGGCGGACGACGTTTGCGTTGGGCGGACGCCCGCCGGCGACGGTTTGCCGAGGGACCGTGGTAAACCGTCGCGGACGGGCGGAGAGGCTAGAGCGCGTCGACCAGGGCCGTGACGCGCTTGACCGAGACCGGGAAGGCCGTGCGCAGGTTCTGGGCCAGCAGGCTCAGGCGCAGCTCCTCCAGCGCCCACCGGACGTGCTGGACGTCCGGCGAGAGCCTCGCCCACACGCTCAGGTCGGCGGTCCGCGCATGGAACCGGGCCTCCAGGTCCTGTGCCGCGAGCAGATCGTCGGTCAGCGGCGCGTCCAGGCGGCGGCGGGCAGCCTGCAGGTACAGCGGCAGGCGGCGCAGCTGGTCGACGCCCGCATCGCGGATGAACCCGGGGTAGATCAGCCACGACAGCTGCACCCGGACGTCCTCGCCGGCCTCCGTGCTGGGCAGGGGAGTCAGCTCACCGAGCGCCCGCAGGGTCGCCAGGACGCTCTGGACGGCTCGCTCGGTCTCGTCGTAGGCCTCGGCGCGCACGGTGTCGTGCAGGAGCGAGAAGGTGACCTCGTCCCACACCGGTCCGCCGTGACGAACGACCAGGGCCTCCAGCGCGGCCAGCCAGCACTCCTCGATGACCGCCGCGGCGTCCTTGTGCGGGCCCGTGGACAGCAGCAGCTTGGCGTGCAGGTCCAGGGACCGGCCGAGCTGCGTCACGGGCGTGGCCAGTGAGAACGAGAGCAGGCGTGCCTGCCCCTTGATCATCGCGACCTTCTGCTCGACCGCGCTGTCCAGGATCCGCAGCGCCACCGAGGTGCCCTCGTCCACCAGCGCCGGGTAGCCGGTGACCTGTCCGGCGGTGATCGCCGGCTCGATCGTCCCGACGTCCCAGCTGCGCAGCCCGGCGCGCTCCTCCTGGCGCGCGACCTTCGTCAGGTCGGCGCGGATGTGGCTGGACAGCTCGGCGCGCAGCGCGGCGAGGTCCTTGCCGCGCGCGAGCTCCGTGGTGCCGTCCATGACACGGAACGTCACCCGAAGGTGCGGCGGCAGCGAGTCGAAGTCGAAGTCCGACGGCGACACGACGGTTCCGTTGAGCAGACGCATCTGGCGCGCGAGCTCCTCGCTGAGGTCGGACGCATCAGGGTCCATCGCCTCGACCAGGCGCGGGGCGAACTGGCTGGCGGGGACGAACTCGCGCCGCAGGCGCTTGGGCAGCGACCGGATGAGCTCGGTGACCAGCTCGACGCGGTGGCCCGGGACGTGCCAGTCGAAGGCGCGGTCGTCGACCGTCATGAGCCGGTCGACCGGGAGGTCGACGGTCACGCCGTCGTCCTGCATGCCCGGCTCGAAGGCGTACGTCAGCGGATACGACTCGCCGTCGGAGTGCCACTCACGGGGGAACTCCTCCTCGGCGCCGTCGGTGTCGTTGCTGAGCATCGCGGGGTCGAAGGTCAGCAGGTCGGGCTGGTCGCGCTGGGCCTTCTTCCACCACGAGTCGAAGTGGCGGGTCGAGACGACGTCAGCGGGGATGCGCTGGTCGTAGAACGCGTACAGCGTCTCGTCGTCGACCCGCAGGTCGCGCCGGCGCAGCCGCTCCTCGAGCTCCTCGACGCCGGCGATCATCTTCTGGTTCGCGGCGAAGAACTTGTGGTGCGTGCGCCACTCGCCCTGGACGAGCGCGTGCCGGATGAACAGATCGCGCGACGTGATCGGGTCGATGCGGCCGAACTGCACCAGGCGGTCGGCGATCAGCGGGATGCCGAACAGCAGCACCTTCTCGCGCGCCATGACGGCACCGCGGCGGGTCGACCAGTGCGGCTCGCTGTAGACGTGGTTGACGAGGTGCTCGCCGGCGGCCTCGACCCACTCGGGCTGGATCTTGGCGGCGGTCCGTCCCCACAGCCGGCTGGTCTCGACCAGCTCACCGACCATGACCATGCGAGGCGGCTTCTTGGCCAGCGCGGAGCCGGGGAAGATCATGAACTTGGCCTGCCGCGCGCCGAGGTACTCCCGCCCGTCGGCGTCCTTGAGCCCGATGTGCGACAGCAGGCCCGACAGCAGCGCCTGGTGGATGCGGTCGGGGTCCGCGCCGATCGCGCCGGGCTTGAGACCCATGTCCTTGGCGGTGCGGCGCAGCTGGGAGTGGACGTCCTGCCACTCGCGGATGCGCAGCCAGTGCAGGAACTCGTCACGGCACAGTCGCCGGAACGCCGAGCTGGACAGCTCGTCGCGCATCTCGCGGATGTACTTCCACAACGTCAGGTACGACAGGAAGTCCGACGTCGGGTCGCGGAACCGGCGATGCTTCTCGTCGGCGGCCTGCTGGTGCTCCAGCGGTCGCTCACGGGGGTCCTGGATCGACATCGCGGACACGATGACCAGGACGTCGGCCAGGCAGCCGAGCTTGTCGGCGGCCAGCAGCATCCGGGCGAGCCGTGGATCGGTCGGCAGCGTCGACATGCGCCGGCCGATCTTGGTCAGCCTGTTGCCGCCCGCCGTCGACGTGTCGAGCGCGTTGAGCTCGTACAGCAGGTTCATGCCGTCGCTGACCGCGCGGGAGTCCGGCGGGTCGAGGAATGGGAAGTCCTTGATGCTGCCCAGGTCGAGCGAGGCCATCTGCAGCAGGACCGAGGCCAGGTTGGTGCGCTGGATCTCCGGGTCGGTGAACTCCGGGCGGCTGTCGTGGTCCTCCTCGGAGTACAGCCGGATGCAGATGCCGTCCGCGACGCGACCACACCGGCCGGCGCGCTGGGCGGCGCTGGCCTGGGAGATCGGCTCGATGGGCAGACGCTGGACCTTCAGGCGCTGGCTGAACCGGGAGATGCGGGCGAAGCCCGGGTCGATGACGTACCGGATGCCCGGCACCGTCAAGGACGTCTCGGCGACGTTGGTGGCCAGGACGATGCGGCGTCCCGGGTGGCTGCTGAAGATCTTCTGCTGGTCGGCGGCCGCGAGGCGTCCGTACAGCGGCAGGATCTCGGTGCGCGGGTACTTCTGGCCGGCGAGGAACTCCGCCGCGTCGCGGATCTCACGCTCGCCGGACAGGAAGACCAGGATGTCGCCCTCGCTGGGCAGCTCGGCCACGGCCTCGGCGATGGCCTCGAGCTCGTTGTCGGCATCGGACTCCAGGAGCGGTCGGTACCGGATCTCGACGGGGAACGTGCGGCCGCTGACCTCGATGACGGGGGCGTCGAACATCTCCGCGAAACGCTCGACGTCGATCGTCGCGGAGGTGATGACGACCTTGAGGTCGGGACGCCGGGGGAGCAGCTGCTTGAGGTAGCCCAGCAGGAAGTCGATCGACAGTGACCGCTCGTGGGCCTCGTCGATGATGATCGTGTCGTAGCGCGACAGGCGCCGGTCGCGCTGCAGCTCGGCCAGCAGCAGACCGTCGGTGACCAGGCGGATCGCGGTGGCCTCGCTGGTCTGGTCGTCGAAGCGCACGGCGTAGCCGACTTCCGCGCCGAGGTCGACCTCGCACTCGTCGGCGATGCGTTTGGCGACCGAGCGTGCGGCGATGCGACGGGGTTGGGTGTGGGCGATCGCGCGACGTCCCAGCTCGTAGGCGATCTTCGGCAGCTGGGTGGTCTTGCCGGATCCGGTCTCGCCGGCCACGACGACGACCTGGTGGTCGCGCATGGCGGCGGCGATGTCGTCGTGCCGGTCCGTGATCGGGAGGGCACTGTCAAAGGCGATCTTCACTTCAGGCCAAGACTATCGGCGAGCAGCAAGTAGCCGACGAAGGCCACGATGTCGATCAGTGCGTGGGCGATGACCAGCGGCATGACCCGGCCCGTCCGGTGGAACCAGTAGCCGAACACCAGGCCCATGACGAAGTTGCCGATGCCGGGGCCGATGCCTTGGTAGAGGTGGTAGCTGCCGCGCAGCGCCGCCGCCGCGACGATCGCCGCCGTCGTGCCCCAGCGCAGCTGGCGCAGGCGGGTCATCAGGTAGCCGATGACCACGACCTCCTCCAGCACGGCGTTCTTGATCGCCGCGAGGATGAGCATCGCGCCGGTCCACCAGTAGGTCAGGTCGGGTGCCGGGATGATCTCGGTCGTGATGCCCAGGGCGCGGCCCAGGAAGTAGAAGCCGAGGCCGGGGATGCCGATCAGCGCGGCGAGCGCGGTGCCCGAGGCGAGATCGAACCAGGGCCGCGTGGCGTCCAGGCCGAGCCGCCGGGTCACCCGTTCCTTGACCGGGTCCAGCGACAGCAGGTACAGGACCAGAGCGACTGGCACCAAGGCGAAGCCGATGCCCAGCACCTGGTAGATGAAGTCGAAGACCTCACGGTTGTCCTGCGTGGAGTTCAGCGAGGCGGTCTGGTCGCGCAGGCCGCCCGGCAGCGTGGCCTTGCGGATCAGGTTGACCAGTGCGTAGACCCCGGATGCGCCGAGGGACAGGCCGATGACGATCCAGATCTCGATCTTCAGCCGGCGATCGGACACGGTCAGAGGTCGTTCGTGCTGAACGTGTCGCAGCCGTTGATGGTGCCGCCGTCGTAGCCGGCCATGAACCACTTGCGGCGGGACTCGCTGGACCCGTGCGTCCAGGTCTCCTGGTTGACGCGTCCGCCGCCCAGCTCCTTCTGGATGTGGTCGTCGCCCACTGCCGACGCCGCCGACAGGGCCGAGTCGATGTCCTGCTGGGTCAACGGCTTGAGCAAGGTGTTGCCCTCGGCGTCCTGGGTCGTGGAGGCGTGGTGCGCCCACACGCCGGCCAGGCAGTCGGCCATCAGCTCGATGCGTACGCCGCCGCTGGTCGGGCCGGTCCGGCCGTCCTGGCCCTTCGCGAGCAGGCCGAGGATGTTCTCGACGTGGTGCCCGTATTCGTGGGCGACGACGTACTCCTGCGCGAGCGCGCCGTCGTCGGCGCCGTACTTCGAGCTCAGCTCGTCGAAGAAGCTCGCGTCGATGTAGACCCGCTCGTCGCTGGGGCAGTAGAACGGGCCGGTCTGGTTGGACGCCGTCCCGCAGGGCGACTGCGTCGCGCCGGAGTAGATGACGGTCTTGGCGGCGCGGTACTGACGGCTCACATCGGCCGGCAGGGCGTCGTTCCAGTAGTCCTGGACGCTGTTGACGGTGCCGATGATGCGGCAGGTGTCGTCCCGGTTGGCGTCGGCGCCGGTCTTGCACTGGTCGAAGGACGTGGCCGACTCGGTGCCGCCGGTCTGCACCTGGCTGGTGTCGTACGGGTTGGCGGTGCTGCCGCCGAGGATCGACGGGTCCACGCCCAGGAACACCGCGACCAGCGTGATGACGAGGCCGCCGATGCCGCCGCCGATCGCGAGCCCCCCGCGGGAGCCGCCACCGGTCACCTGGCTGGTGTCCAGCCGGGACCCTTCGTTGAAGCTCATCGACCTGCCCCGCTGCGTGCGCTCATGACGAGTCATCCTACGCAGCGCCGCATGCAGCGCATCAGCACGAAAGCGCCGTTAGGGTCGTCGTGTGACCTCGACGAACGCCGGTACCAGCTTCGCCATGCCCGATGCCCTGTCGGCGGGTGATGCCGCGCGACTGCGCGGGTTGCGCCGCATGCGGGCGCTGGCGCTCTCGCTCCTGATCCTGGCGGCGATCATCTACGTGCTGACCCGTGAGCACGACACCGGGTGGCTCGGGTACGTCAACGCCGGGTCGGAGGCCGCCATGGTCGGCGCGATCGCCGACTGGTTCGCGGTGACGGCGCTGTTCCGGCATCCGCTGGGCCTGCCCATCCCGCACACCGCGATCATCCCCAACCGCAAGGAGACGCTGGGCGAGAGCCTGCAGGAGTTCGTCGCGGACAACTTCTTGAAGGAGGACGTGATCCGCGAGCGCATCGCGTCCGCGGGTGTCAGCCGGCGTGCTGGGGAGTGGGTCGTCAACCGGCACCATGCCGACCGCCTGGTCGCCGAGGGATCGCGGATCCTCGCCGACGCCCTGGGGCACGTACGCGAGAGCGATGTCGCCGCGGTCATCCAGGAGGCGCTGATCCCACGGCTGCAGGACGAGGAGCTCAGCCCCGTCGTCGGTCAGCTGCTGGAGGAGGTGCTGCGCGACGACGCGCACCGCGGCCTGGTGGACCTCGCGGTCGACGAGCTGAGCCGCTGGCTGTCCCACAACGAGGCCGAGGTCGCCGCGCTCATCGAGAACCGCGCGCCGTCGTGGACACCCCAGTGGGTGGACAAGCGGGTCGCCACGTGGGTGCACGAGCAGGTCGTGGAGTGGGTCGCGGACATCGGCCGCACCCCCGACCACAGCGCCCGTCTGGCGCTCGACAGCTGGCTGCGCGACCTGGCCGACGACCTGCAGCACGATCCGGACACGATGGAGCGTTTCGAGCGGCTCAAGGTGCGGATGCTGTCGCAGTCGCGCATCACCACGACGTCCGTGCACCTGTGGGAGGCGCTGCGCCGGGCGCTGATCGGGTCGCTGGGCGACGAGAGCGGTCTGCTGCGTACCCGGGCCACCGAGGAGCTCGAACGCCTCGGGCACCGCCTGATCGAGGACGAGACGCTCAGCGCCCGCGTCGACCAGTCGATCTCGAACATCGCCGCCTACGCGGTCAACAACTACGGCAGCGAGGTCGCCACGATCATCTCGGCGACGGTCAACCGGTGGGACGGCAAGGAGACCGCGGATCGCATCGAGCTGCACGTCGGGCGAGACCTGCAGTTCATCCGCATCAACGGCACGGTCGTCGGTGGTCTGGCCGGCATCGTCATCCACGCGATCTCGACCGTTCTGTAAGACGCGCACTTGGTCCCTTGCGCGGGGCCTGATGCCGGGCGTAGAACTGACCGAAGGTTCTTCCTTCGGGAAGACGGGGACGGTTTCAGGATCAGGCCCATGGCCGGCGGCGCGAGCCAATGGGAGCCTCCGGTGATGCGGCAGGTGGGCCTGGCGAAGGACCGCACCCGAGCGAGCACATCACGCTCGGTCACAGGGAGGCCCCGGGAATCTAGGTCCCGGGGCCTCGCCTGCATTGTCCCGCATCGCCCCGGTGTGACAAGAGGGAACATGGACATCGCCGCGCTGCAATCGCAACGATCTCCGCTCAGGGTTGATGGGTCGTGGCCCACCGGTGGAGCCCGGTGTTCGGACACCGGGGAGACCTTTGCTAAAGTTCAGTGCTGCACCGCGCTTGATCAGAGCGCATGTCCGGGTGGCGGAATGGTAGACGCGCTAGCTTGAGGTGCTAGTGCCCTGTTAGGGGCGTGGGGGTTCAAGTCCCCCCTCGGACACGGAACATATTCAGAGGGTGGTTCTCCGGTAATTCGGGGTGCCACCCTCTTTCCGGTCCAATGCTGCCCTGGCTTTGACGGATGCCGAAGGGCCCAAGTTCGTGTCGCTCGCTCCTGAGATCTCGGCCGTCGTATGCCAGTGGGAATCGCTCCGCGCTCCGAACCCGCGCAAATGAAATGATGAAGAGAATCTGGGTGGTCCCGTCCGCTGCGACGTGCTCGTACTTTTTGGGCGATGAACACGTGCATCGGCACGATTGGTTCATGCGCTTGGGTACGGGACCAGACGTGCTCGTCGTCGGCTGCGCGACGGTGCGTTAGCTCCCAGCCCAAACTTGGGTTTTCGGGGTCGAGTAGCGGCCTGGCACGTTCGCACATGCCCCACGGGTAGTAGTCGGGGTATTTGTCATTGCGGAGGATGGCCTCGATAGGTGTGGGTGATGGGTTTGGCCAGTCGTCTCACTGCACGCTGTCGTCGTGTGTCTCGGTGAGGGCCAGGAGTTCCTCGCGTACTCGCGCCAGATGGTCAGCAGTCAGGTAGGCGCAGTTCATCGCGGCGACCAGACCTTCGGCCGCATACCGGATGGCTAAAGCCCGTCCGATGGGTAGGCCGTCGGCTTCGAACGCGGCTGTCCAGGCTTGGGCATCTGCGGCCTGCGCCGCATTGTGGGAGGCAGTGGCAATGTGGGTTCCCAGTACTGCATACAGGCCAGTGGGACTAGCGGCGTGAGTCAGGTATTCGCTGTCTCCGGTGAAGGCGCGCACGTAGGCGCGGGTGAACTTGCCGGGGCGGTTCTCAGTGATGTCGATCTGGGCTCGCACCTCTTCCCACGTGCGCATCACGGTGTGCTCGAACACCGCTTCGATCAGGATGTCCCGGGTCCTGAAGTGGTGCAGCAAGCCGCTCTTGGTGACTCCTGCGAGGGTGGCGATCTCGGCGAGGCTGACGCCAGCGCCTTGTTGTTCGATCGCCTGCTCGGCGGCTTCGAGGATCATCCGGCGAGTACGCTCGCGGTCACGCACCAACGTTCGCTCGGGCTGGGTCATTGGACACCTCCTTGACTGGGTGTGAGGGAATCACGCGCCACGCGACAACCGCTGCCACGAGCAGCAGGGCGGCTGCGACGAATGACGTTGACTGCATGGCCGAGGCGAACGCGTCCTGCGCGGCGGTGATGGCTGCACCGTTTTCGACGGCGGCTATGGCCGAGGCCAGTGAGTCGTCGAGTGCCTCGGCGTCGGTCGAACTCAGGCCGTCGGGTAGTTCAAGTCGCGATCGGTACATCGCCATCTGGATGGATCCCAGGACAGCGATGCCCAGCGCCCCGCCGAGTTCAAAGGCCGTCTCGGCTACGGCGGCCGCAGCACCGGAGCGCTCCTTTGGCACGGCACTGACCACCGCGTCTGTCGACAGAGTCATCGCGATGCCGATGCCGAGACCGACGACGGCCAACGAGACACCCAGCCCCCAGAATGACGCCCACAGTGTGGTTGCGCCGATACCGGCCAGGCCGAGTGCGCCTAGGCCGAGTCCGATCCCTATGGAGCGGCCGGCGCCGAATCGGGCGGCCATGAACCCGATCACGGCAATCACGGCCATCGAGGCGAGGGTCGCCGGAAGTTCAAAGAGTCCGGCCTTCAGCGGGCCGAGGCCGCGCACCATCTGTAGGTATTGGGAGAAGAAGAACAGTAGGCCGAGGAAAGCGAAGATCGACAAGGCGTTGGCGGCTACTGCACCGGAGAAGGCAGGGACCCGGAACAGTGAGATGTCCAGCAGCGGAGTGGTGAGGGTCTTTTGGCGGCGCGCGAACGCCCATCCAGCTACGAGGCCGACGACTGCGGCGAGCACGACCGTGGAGTCGAGTCCGTTGCCGATCCAGTGTTTGATGGCGTACACGGCCGGCACGATCGTCATGATCGAGAGAACGGAAGACAATAGATCGATCCGTTGATTATCGGCGCCGCGGGACTCGGGCAGCAGGAACCATCCGGCGATCAATACCAGGGCCATGATTGGCACGTTGATCAGGAACACTGAACCCCACCAGAAGCGCTCCAGCAGTAGCCCACCCACCAAGGGGCCGAGGGCAGCGCCTGCTGTGGCGCCTACTGACCACAGGGCGATCGCACGGGTCCGCTGAGCGGGGTCCGTGAAGAGATTGCGGATGACCGACAGGGTGGAGGGCATCAGTGTGGCTCCTGCGACGCCGAGCAGGGCGCGGGCTGCAATCAACGTTTCGGCGTTGTGTGCAAAGGCAGCCAAGATCGATGCGGTACCGAAGGCTGCGCTACCGATCAGCAGGAGGCGCTTGCGGCCGATTCGGTCGGCGACGTTGCCCATCGTGATCAGCAGTCCTGCGAGCACGAATGCGTAGATGTCGCCGATCCACAGCACCTGGTTTGCCGTGGGGGACAGGTCCTCGATCAGTGATGGGACGGCCAGGTAGAGCACCGTGCCGTCGATGGCGAGCAGCATGACTACAAGGACAAGTACTCCGAGCGCCAGCCATTCGCGGGGGCCAGCCAGACGGGGGGCGGATTGCTGACTACTCATGGGCGAGACATTAACAGACCAGATGGCTTGTAAAGCCAACCGTCTGGTCTTTATTCGAGATCAGAACCCCTCACTTTGGCGTCCCTAGGACCCGACGGACGATCCCCGAGGCGCGGGCCGTGATGCTCTTTGAAGCGCTCTGCTGCATGCCCACGCGGATCCATCGTGTGCCAGTCGTTCTCACCGTCCATGCCCCTGGTGGTTATGGGTGGCGGGCCCCAAGCGCAACGGCTTCAGCGGGCGGAGAGTCGTCGGGCCGGGTGGCAACCATCAGACCGATGCGACCTCGTTGAACGGGTCGGTCGTGCTGGTTGACGAGCACGAGTGACCGGTCCAAGATCCCCGCGTCTCCACGGCTGGTCAGACGGGTGCCGATGATCTCCAGCTCGCAGCGGACGGTATCGCCGGCCACGATCGGGGCCACGAAGCGCCAATCGTCGACGCCGAGCAGCGCAATCGAGCACGTCTCGAAGATGCCCAAGCGAGAGAGCAGACCCAGGGCCACAGATGTCCCGAGGATCCCGTGCGCGATCGGCACGCCGAATCGGCCGCTGGCGGCGTGGACGGCATCTGTGTGGACGGGGTTGGTGTCCCAGCTCCACGCAGCGAAGCTACCGATGTCGGCCTCGGTGATGGTGCGACCCTGCGTGATGAATCGTTGCCCCACTTCGAAGTCTTCGAACCACCATGGTCGTGTCATGTGAGAACTCCTGGTTGATGCGCTGGGTGACATGGATTGCTGATTGACATGGGCGAACGTGGATCCCAGTGTCCGCCGATTGGCGGGAACGGTCCGCCGTCATGCGGGTAGAGGTGGAGGCCGCCTGAGTGAAGCATGAGATGGCGCGCTGGTGATGCGAGGACTGCGTGTATCCATCTCACGAACAAGGATCATGCGATGACTGGGCTGACCGAGACCGTTGAAACCACGCACGGAAGGATCCAGGGGACGTTCGAAAGCAACGGCGTGCGGGTGTTTCGAGGGGTTCCCTACGGAGCAGACACCGGGGGTGCGAATCGCTTCTTGCCGCCGAAGAGCCCAGAGCCCTGGACCGGGGTGCGCGAGGCAACAACGTTCGGGCCGGCATGCCCAACGGACCCGAGCGCGGCTGCGGACGGTAGTCAGCTGGGTCTCGATCTGTTCAACGAGGCGGCCCAGGAAATCCTCGACGAGGACTGTCTCACCCTCAACGTGTGGACACCCAGTACAACAGACGACGCTCGTAGACCGGTCATGGTCTGGTTCCATGGAGGAGCGTTCGCGATCGGGAGCGGACACGACGCCCCCTATCACGGATATGCGATTGCCCGCCGCGATGATGCGGTCGTCGTCTCCATCACGCATCGGTTGAACATCTTCGGGCACCTTTACCTTGGTGACGCATTCGGCGATGAATATCGAAGCTCCGGTAACGTCGGGATGTTGGATCTGGCCGCGGGGCTTGCATGGGTCCGTGACAACATCGCGGCCTTCGGTGGCGACCCGCAAAACGTGACAATTTTCGGATCGTCGGGAGGCGGCGCCAAGATCGCGTTCTCCATGGCGATGCCGGCTTTCGACGGCCTGTACCGCAGGGCCATCATTCAAAGCGGCCACGACCTGTGGAAGCACAACAGTCCTGAAGCGGCGAAGGGGTTCTCCCAGCTCGTGCTGGACCAGTTGGGTATCGCCACGGGAGAAGCTCACAAGTTGCGAGAGCTGTCGACTGATGACCTCACCGCAGCCTGCACGGTGGCCGCCAGGGCGATGGTGAGAGACCCAGCTGCTGGCGCCACGCCGTCTGTGAATTGGGACTGGTTCTGTCCCGTCATTGATGGGGTCGACATTCCGCAGCATCCGCAAGCGGCTATCGCGTCGGGGTCGAGGAGCGACGTCGATCTGATGATCGGTAGTGCCAGGTTCGACCATTGGAACGGCCTGGCCGAAATCGATCACGGTCTGGGCCACCCGCGTACCTTCGGAACGATGACCGACGACGACTTGAGGGAGGCGCTTCGGCCCGCGATCGGAGAGTCGACGAACACGATCGTGGACGTTTACCGAGCAGAGAACCCGTTCGTGCCGGCCTCCATTCTCTACGCCACGATCGTCACCGACCGCGACTGGCGTGTGCCGTCCATCCGGCTGGCCGAGGCCAAGATCGCGGGCGGCGGTTCTGCCCCACGGGTCTACTTCGACAAGACCGCGCAGGTACCAGAGATCATCTTCGACAACTTGCCGCGGGTTGGTGCGGCGCCTGGCCTGCTGTCTCAGGTAGGGCCAGCCTGGGCAGGGTTCGTGCGGGCCGGAGATCCGAACCACGACGACATGCCGAACTGGCCGCGCTACTCGCTCGAAGACCGCTCGACGATGGTGCTCGATTTCGAAACGCTGGTGGAAGATGATCCGCACGGAACTGAGCGGACCGTCTGGATCGGGATTCGTTAGCGCGTTGGATGCCCTTGCCACCTCACCGTGTCGATGATGTGGCCAGGGCGAGCCGGTCATAGTGTTCGATCGACCGGCTTCACTGCCGGTCAATGATGGGAAGCACGAGCCTCGACGGATGCGACGGGCCGTGGAGCACCGAGTTGTCGGCAACGATGGCCTCCGCCGCGGACTCCGCGGCGATATGCCCTCCCGTGTTGGTGTTGCGGTCGTAGCGCGGGAAGTTGCTCCCAGCGATCTCCACACGAATCTGGTGACCAGGGAGAAACACGTTGCTGGTGCATCCGACCTCAACGGTGATCTCGTAGGTCTCGCCCGGAGTAGCCAGGGATGGGCTCTCCAACGAGTCTCGATAGCGCAAACGGAGCATGCCCTCCGTCAAGAGGATCGCCCTGCCATCGGGATATACGTCAACAAGCTTTGCGTGGAAGTCCGTGTCACGTGCTGACGTCTGGACGTGCAGGCGGATCTCGACCGCACCGGTCACCTCAATCGGGTCGTCCAGCGGACTCGTCGAATAGCACAGCACGTCGCCTCGCTGCTCGATCTCGGCCTGATTGGCCGGGCCGGTTGGCTGGTACTCCCCGGAGTGGAAAAGACTCCGGCCGCCCCGCGTCAGAACCGGATCTTGGGGATCGCAGACGAACATGTCGATCCCGTCTGCCGCAGGATCTGCGGAGGAGAGCTTTCCGTCGCCGTTGACCGAACGTGCCCCGGAGGTGCTGGACAGAAAATAGTCAACGTACTTCGTGTCAGGAAGGGGCCACGACAGCTCGTCGCGCCATTCGTTGATGCCCATCACGAACAACTTCACTGGCGCGACGCCATCCAGCGAATCCTTCTTCTCACGAAGCCAACGATCGTAGAAGGCGACGAATGTCGTCGAGAGATCCATCATTGAGGCGTCTCCCCGATGGGTGAATGAACGATCGGGATACCGGCCCTCTGTGTATCCGTGATGCCACGGACCAACGACGAGTCGGCTCCCGCCACGCACGTCTTCAGATGCTCCCGATTCCCTCAAGCGCTGGAAAGCGCCGAGGTCGACATTGCAGAACAGGTCGTACCATCCGGTGATGATCAGCGCGGGCACCTGGATCTGGTCGATGCGATCGGCAGCTCCGTGGTTTTGCCAGTAGTCGTCGCGAGCGGGATGATCGGCCCATGCTGCCCACCACGGCGACTCTTGGAAGGCGGGCGCGTCGCGCCAGGGCATGCTCTCAAGTGATTCCTTTGGTTCGGCCACCTCGGACACGAGGTTCTCGACTCGAGCCTCGAGTGCGGGCCGCTCTGCGTCTGGCGCGCTGGTCAAGCTCCGCGCCACTAGTGCCGCCGTCTGCGCTGCCGTCCACATGTGGGCGGTGTTCAACGAGAACCCTCCACCGGCGGAGTACCACCCACCTTTGTAGCGGTCTGCCGATGAGGTGACGGGCGCGATGGCGCGTAGTCCTTCGGCACCTTCGTACGCGGCGTCCCACTGGACGAATCCGTCAAACGAGCTGCCGAACATTCCGGTCGACCCGTCCGACCAGTCTTGACGAGTGACCCAATCGATGGTGTCCGGGCCGTCAGTCCGGTCGTTCAGCGATGGCACGAACTCGCCCTCGGAGTCGCCTGTTCCGCGGAGGTCTTGATGAATGACCGCATATCCGGCGTCCAGCAGCCGGAAGATAGAAGGCGTCAGCGGTTCAGAAAAGTTGATCAACAGTCGGCGGTCGTACGGCGTGCGGTGGATGAGGGTCGGAAATCGACCTTCTTCACGGGGCAACCACACCTCGGTGGCGAGGCGCACGCCGTCGCGCATGGGGACCTGTTCGGTCCAGCGGGGTGAAACGACCCGTTTGCCGTGTGCCATGTCCATCAAGCCGACCTTTCGTTGGCTGGAAACTGTGCTGATCGAGGCGATCTACTGGGGCGCGCGAAGCGCTGGGAACTGGTCGTCTCGCCACTCGAGTGCGCCAGCCCCCGCGGTCTCAGCCAATGTCTCCTCGCGCCCGCGAAGCTCAACCCGCCGAATCTTTCCGGAGATGGTCTTCGGCAGCTCGAAGAACTCGACGCGACGGACCCGCAGGTATGGCGGGAGCTTCTCACGCGCGTGCTTCAGGATCTCGAAGGCCGTCTGCTCATTCGGTTCGAAGCCGGCGGCCAGGGCGATGTACGCCTTGGGCACGGCGAGCCGGACGGCATCCGGTGCCGGGACAACTGCGGCCTCGGCGACGGCCGGGTGCTCGATCAGCACGCTCTCGAGTTCGAAGGGGCTGACCTTGTAGTCCGAGGACTTGAAGACGTCGTCGGTGCGGCCCACGTAGGTGATGTAGCCGTCCTCGTCCATAACTGCGATGTCGCCAGTGTGGTAGACGCCCCCCGCCATGGCAGCTGCATTGCGCTCGGGGTCGCCGAGGTAACCGGTCATCAGGGAGAGGGGGCGCCCTCCTGCATCTTCAAGGTCGAGGCAGATCTCTCCTTCTCGGCCCGCCTCGACCACTCGCTCGCCGGACGTCGGGTCGATCAGCACAACGGGAACTCCCGGCAGCGGCTGACCCATCGAACCCGGCTTCAGGACGGCGCCGGGCAGGTTGCCAATCGCCGCGGTCATCTCTGTCTGACCGAATCCATCGCGAAGTACGAGACCCCAAGCGCGCTGAACCTGCGAAATGACCTCTGGATTCAGCGGCTCGCCCGCGCCGATGATCTCGCGGAGCGCTGCGGGGCGGTCTCCGAGATCTGCACCGATCAGCATCCGCCACACGGTGGGCGGCGCGCAGAAGGTCGACACCTCACTGCCGCGTAGCTGGGCAACCAGCGCGGCTGCATCGAAGCGCTCGTAGTTGAAGATGAAGATCGTGGCCTCGGCGATCCACGGCGCAAAGAAGCACGACCATGCGTGCTTCGCCCAGCCGGGGGAGGAGATGTTCAGGTGGACGTCTCCCGGGCGAAGGCCGAGCCAGTACATCGTGGTCAGGTGACCGACCGGGTAGGAGATCTGGGTGTGCTCGACCAGCTTAGGACGGCTCGTAGTGCCTGAGGTGAAGTAGAGCAGCAGTCGATCATCTGGCGCCGTCCCGGGATGATCCAGCGGCATATCGTCAAAGACGTAGCTGTCGTGCAGATTCAGCCAACCGTCGCTTGCCCCGACCGCGATGCGAGTCAATGTGGCATTGGTGCCATCGAATTTCGCGATATCCGCGACGTTGCAGATGACGTGCTTCGCCTCGCCCCGCTCAACTCGGTCGACCAGCTCGCTCGTACCGGCGGCGGTCGTGGTCGGCATGATGACAGCGCCGAGCTTCATGACGGCCAACATCGATTCCCACAGCTCCACCTGATTGCCGAGCATCAGGATGACGGAGTCACCGCGGCGTACGCCGTGCACCGACAGCCACCGCGCCAGCGCATTGGACCGTCGCCGCATCTGATCGAATGAGACCTCCAGTCGTGACGAATCCTCCTCGACGATGATCAGGGCGGCCCGGTCGTTCCCCTCGGCAATGCGGTCGAACCAGTCGACGGCCCAGTTGAAGCGGGGACCGACGGACGGCCAGGCGAACTCGTCCGCAGCACGCTGGTGTTGGCCCGCCAGCTCGACCAGCTGGTCACGGGCAGCGCGATAGTTCTGAAAGTTGATCGACATGGCTCACAGTTTTGAGTGCTGCGTCACATCCAGGCACCCCCAAATGGGGGAATCTCGCTGATCGACGAGTAGACCAGCTGAGCGTGCTGCGTGGACGGCTGCGCCGCGGCTGCCAGCATTCAGCTTCTGCATAGCGGACCGCACATATGACTTGATCGTCTCGGGCCCGAGACCGAGTTCGGCGGCGATCATCACGTTGGTCGCGCCCGTACTGACGAGCTGGAGGGTCTGGAGCTCACGGGCCGAAAGAACCGCGGTGCGGGCCTGTGTCTTCGGATGCTGCACGGTGGCCAAGGAGTCGTAGACGCGAGAGAGTCGGCGATGCAACGTCGGGTCGGTAGTGGTCTGAAGAATGTCTGCCAGTTCGGAGAGTGCCTTCTGTAGATCTCGCTGTCCGCGAGGGGCTGCCGGTTGCGGACCGCTCTGTGCATCGCGTTCGAGCAGGGAGGCCACAGCCTGAGCGGCCCGGATGGAACGATCGCTGATCGAGTGGCCGTCACGCACGGCGCCGTAGATGACGGCTTCGACGGTGCCCTCGATGACGATGGGCACCGCCAGGATCGACGTGAGCTGCTCGATCCCGACCACGGTGGGGTCGAACTGGTGAGTGATGGTGTCGGCGGATGCGTAATCGCGGACGAGCTCGAGCTTCCGGGAGGCAAGAACGGCGCCCCCGAGGCCGTGCCCTTCAGGAACGATCAGCTGGCTCAGTGAGTGCCCGTAGGTTCCCATCAGTCGACCGATCGTGAGTTCGCGACGCCGTCCGCAGTCGCGCACGGTTCCGCCGAAGACTACGGGGAGGCCGCTTGCTTGACGCAGGCGCTGAAGGCGCTCGGGCAACAGGGATTCCACACGTCCTGCGGGCGTGTGTGCCTGGTGCATCGTGCGTTCCTCCATCGATTAGTCGTGACTCTTATCAACGGTGATTCCTCAGATCCGATCGCACCACCCGCCGGACGGCGGGCAGGTGCCGCCGCCAGGCGGGTAGAACCCTCTAGCCGGGGCCTGTTGCATAGGCAGGCGGGTTAGACGTGTGCAAGTAGCGTCCTCAAATCAGCAGGAAAGGCTTCCCATCATGATCAGGTTCGACGGACAAGTAGCGATCGTCACCGGAGCGGGACGAGGAATGGGGCGCGTGACAGCGATGTCCCTGGCCGCTCGCGGCGCCAAGGTGGTGGTGAACGATTTCGGCGGCGACTGGTCGGCCATCGGGGAAGGTACGTCTGAGGTCGCTGAAGCAGTGGCTGAGGAGATTCGCGCCAGTGGCGGCGAGGCCATCTCCGACGGGAACAGCGTCGGCACGGGGGATGCTGCGACCGCGATCGTCAACAAGGCGATCGAAACATGGGGCCGCGTGGACGTGCTCGTCAACAACGCCGGCGGAACTGTCGTCGGCGACGTCCACGAGTTCGAGGACGACGAGATCATGGGCGTCCTCGGGTCGAACTTGCTCGGTCCCTACATGTTGACCCGTCGTTGCTGGCCGCACTTTCAGTCGCAGAAGTACGGACGCGTCGTCAACGTTCTGTCCTCGGGCATGCTCGGTCAGGCACAGACCGTCCCTTACGCAGCCGGCAAGGCGGGTCTGTTCGGATTGACGACGGGCAGTGCCGTCGACGGACGCGACCACAACATCCTGGTGAACGGCATTCTCCCCTTTGGCCGCTCCCGTCTCACGGATGCCGATGATCCCGCCGCCGCTCGGTGGGCCGCCACCTACTTCAAGCCCGAGCTGGTGGCCGAGGCGACTACGTATCTCGCCAGCGGTACGAACACCGCGGTCACGGGGCAGTTCTTCAGCGTCGGGGCGGGGCGGGTCGCGAAGGTCGCCTTTTACAACGCAGAGGGCTTCCATCACCCAGAGCTGACTGCGGAGATCCTCGGGGAGAACATCGAAGCTGCGCAGGAGATGTCTGACGCGGTCATGGTGGAGTCCTCATGGGATGACAACAGGCGCTTTCTCACAGTTGCACCGTGGACAGGCGGTACGCAGAACGGCTGGGAACAGTCTGATGTCACGCGTGCGCGTCTCGAAGCGGAAACGGCAACCCAGTAGGCAATACGAGCGCGCCACCCGCCGTCCGGCGGGTTGCCGCCGCCGCTGGGCGGGTGGTTGATACACGCTCAAACCGAGACCCTTGAAGCACCGACACATCTCTAGACCGATCGGAAGACGCTGGTGGTCTCTCAGCTTCAACGGCACTTACCGGAACAGTCGTCGACGGCACCCGAGGAGCACGTTAGTTCTCCTCCTCCGCCTTTCGACATCGAATGTGCCGCGGCGCTCGAGGTGGTCCAGTCGCCGCACCTGTTTGCCGAGCCGCTGACGCTCGACAAGATCGCCCACGTCAGGCAACACGACGCCGACAGCCATCCGTCGAACACGGTGCTGGAATGTCAGGGTCGATATCGGATCCACGAGCAGCTGGCCCCCGGGGTGTCGAGCGACCCCGATGTTCCGATGCTCGTCTGTGAGCGCACCTCCAGTCCGGTGCCGACGCCAGTCATGTACTTCATTCACGGCGGAGGGATGATCGTCGGCACCCGGCGCTCGGAGCTGGATGTGATGATCGCCCTGGCAGATCAGGCAGGCGCGGCACTGGTGTCCGTCGAGTACCGGCTCGCGCCCGAGCATCCGGACCCCGCTCCGATCAACGACTGTTGGGCCGGGCTCCACTGGCTCGTCGACAACGCACATGAGTTCAACATCGACCCGGGTCGAATCGTTCTCTATGGTGCAAGTGCCGGCGGAGGTCTTGCCGCCGGGCTCGCCTTGATGTGCCGCGATCGTCAGGGTCCGGAGCTGATCGGGCAGATGCTCGTGTGCCCGATGCTGGACGAGGGCAACGACTCCACCTCGGCCATCCAGTTCTCGGGTCGTGGTGCCTGGTATCGCGAGACCAACGAGATGGCGTGGTCCGCACTGTTGGGAGATCGCCGACGGACCGCCAGCGTGTCGCACTATGCCTCGCCAGCCTACGCACAAGACCTGGCCGATCTACCGCCCGCGTTCATCGACGTCGGGTCGGCTGAAGTTTTCCGCGACGAGGCCGTCGCCTACGCATCTCGACTCTGGGCATCTGGAGGTCGCGCTGAGCTGCACGTATGGCCGGGTGGCTTCCACGGCTATGACTTCGTCGCACCCTCGGCGTCCATATCTCGGGCCACAGTGCACGCGCGAGTTGATTGGCTACATCGACTTCTCAGCCAGTTTTGACCAAGCAGACCTATCAGCACGAGCGACAGACGCTCGGGCACAGCACAGAAAGTGAGTGACACCATGGGAAAACTCGACGGCGCCGTCGCCATCATCACGGGTGGAGCCAGAGGTATGGGGGCGGAACACGTCCGTGGCCTGGTCGCTGAGGGCGCGAAGGTAGTCGTGGCGGACATCCTCGAGCAGGAGGGCCGCGACCTCGCGACGGAGATCGGCGCGAATGCGCTCTTCGTGAAGCTCGATGTGACGAGTGATGAATCGTGGCAGGCCGCAGTTCGTGAGGCGGAGGCACACTTCGGTCCGATCACGATCCTGATCAACAACGCCGGAATCGCCCAGGAAAAGCCGTGGCTCGAGACGACGACGGCCGAGTGGCAGCGCGTGATCGACATCAATCTCACCGGAGCATTCATCGGAATGCGTGAAGTCGTGCCGTCGATGCAGCGGTCGGGCGTCGACGCGGTCATCATCAATGTGTCTTCGGTATCCGGACTGCTCGGTGTCGCAGGGGAGCCAGCCTATGCCGCCTCCAAATGGGGTATGCGCGCCCTGACCAAGGTGGGGGCGCTCGAGTTCGCAGGGTCCGGCATCCGTGTGCTCTCGGTGCACCCAGGGTTCATCGAAACGCCTATGACCGCAGGCGCACCATCCGAGTACTACGACTCCCAACCCATACCCCGTATGGGCCAGTCGGCTGAGGTCACCTCGATGATCGTCTTCTTGGCTGCCGAAGCCACCTTCAGCACAGGCTCTGAGTTCGTTGTCGATGGCGGTGTCGCCCTCGGTGCCCGTTCGACGACGTAGTAGATCGACAGATGAGAGTGCTGATGATGGGACCACCCGGATCCGGGAAGGGGACCCAAGCCATTACGTTGGCCGAGGCGCTGGACGCGCCACACATCTCGACGGGAGATCTGTTTCGGGCGCATGTGCGAGATCAGACCGAACTGGGAAAGATCGTGCAGCTCCACCTCGACCAGGGGTCGTACGTACCGGATGAATTGACCAACGAGATGGTTCGCGAACGACTGGCGCGGCCAGACGCGCAGACCTCCTTCGTCCTGGATGGCTATCCCAGGACCGTCGAGCAGGTCGCCGAGCTCGATCATCTTCTGGCAGCAGATGGTGCCGGGCTGGACGTAGTCGTCGAGCTGACGGTGGATCGAGATGAACTTATCCAGCGTCTGTTGGCTCGAGCCAGGCTGAGTGGTCGTACCGACGACACGGCAGAGGTCATCGAGAGTCGGTTGAATCTCTACTCTCGCGAGACCGCGCCACTGATCGAGGTGTACGAGCAGCGGGATCTGTTGCGCAGGATCGACGGCGTCGGCGATATCGTCGAAATCTCGGGTCGGCTCCAAGCTGCGTTGCTCGAAGTCCACGTCAGCGCTGTGTAAACCAGGTATCCATCATGGGCAAGAAGGGGGTATGCCAGATGACGGATTTTACTCAGGAGTCCGACATACCTCGGCCTCCGTTCGATGCAGACTGCGAGTCTGCCCTCGAAGCCTTGAGCCTCTGGTTTCCCCAACCGTTGACGCTGGAAAGTCTTGCTTTGATGCGTCGCCAAATCGGCGACTGGACTTCGACCGACGCCGAGCTCGAACGGGGTGGGGCGTATCGGGTCGACGAGCTCGTCGCGCCTAGCTGGCATGGCGGACCCGATATGGGCGTCACGGTGTGCATGCCAACCGTTCGAACGGGTCCGGTGCCGGTGCTCTACAACATCCACGGCGGCGGCATGGTGATGGGGGACCGTCGGACCGGACTCGGCGTCACGCTCGACTTCGCGGCACCGGCCGGGCTGGCTGTGGTGTCGATCGAGTACCGGCTGGCACCAGAGCACCCGCATCCCATCCCTGTCGAGGACTGCTACGCAGGGCTGGAGTGGCTTGTAGCTCATGCGGATCAGCTTGGTGTGGATCCTGACAGGATCATCCTCTACGGGAGCAGCGCCGGCGGTGGCCTGGCCGCCGGTGTCGCGCTGATGAGCCGGGACAGGGGAGGCCCCCGACTGTTGGGTCAGGTTCTGTCGTGCCCCATGTTGGATCATCGAAACGACTCCAGCTCCAGCCAGCAGTTCGCGCGCCATGGAACGTGGACCCGCGCGTCGAATGAGATGGCGTGGACAGCGCTGCTAGGCGAAGGGCACCGCGACGTGGAGGCGTCGATATATGCGTCGCCTAGTCGAGCAGCTGACTTGGGCGGTCTTCCGCCGGCATTCATCGATGCGGGGTCCGCAGAAGTCTTCCGAGACGAGGCGACGGCGTTTGCCAGTCGCATCTGGGCGGCTGGCGGCAGCGCCGAACTGCACATCTGGGCGGGCGGATTCCACGGATTCGATGCGGACGTGCCGAATGCGCCGATTTCTCTGGACGCCGTCGACGCTCGTAATGCCTGGATCAGACGTCTGCTTCAAGCAGGGTGACCCGCGAGCTCGGCCTCAGGAAGCCACGCCTGGTGACAACGCCGGCCCACTCAAGGAACTGACCGACTGGTCGGCGGGCTGCTCTGCTGCCGCGTACGGGCCCAGCTGTCTAGCGTTGTGGAGAAGGCGCCGGACCATGAGGGCGGATGACAGTCGAAGGTGACCTGCCACTTCACGAAGCGACCAGCCCAACATCCTCTCCGCATGGGAGATGCGCTCCTGAAGCGTCGAGTGGTGGACCGTTAGTCCGGCAGCTGCTGCGCGGAGACTGCCGTGACACGCGAACGCTTCCAACGTTGCAAGCATCCACGGGGCCGTCGCGGCGGCAGCTTCGAGAGCGGCGATGTCTGGCATTGATGGGGGAGTGTCACCGATGGATCGGGCGAGCAGGATCAGGGAACCGAGCTCGTCGGCGTGAACCAGGCGAGGGCCGGGATCTGCCGCCGTGCCCTCCGCCGTGAAGCAGGCTGCCATCCGGGCTAGCTCGACGGTCTGTGGGAGATCGAGAGCCCTGACTGCTGGGCCGAAACCTCCACGTTGAGTGTCTCGGTCCGCTGGCCGCGGGTGCCAGCCGAGCGGCGCAGCAGCAGGGTGCATAACGTTCAGGTCATCGTCATAGGACGCAAAAACGTTGCACAGGGTCTCGGTGCCGATACCCAGCTGGTGGGCCGCTGCGGCTCGATCCTGCTGCGAGTACGTGGCGTCGAGCAAGACCTCGACGAGCGCCGGATCTTCGCGCTTCGGTCCCGTGCGACTACGCGTGCGATCCAAAACCGCACGTGCCGCGAGCGCACCTCTTTCCAGGACGATCATCTGCACCGGAGGTGCGGGCGTTGGTACGGCAAGCCACATCATGACGCCCTCAGTGACGGTCACTTTCAGCCAGTCGTCATCGGGCGATTCGTAGGGGACTCGAGCGCCGTCGGGCTGGATCAGAATCCGCGATCCACGCTCGACATCTTCCAGACCAGCGCGATGATTCGAGAGGGTCGCCGCGCCTCGCACAACGCTTTCGAGCCCCGCGCGGTTCTCGACCAAAGCGTCGAAGTAGGAAATGACGCGGAGTGCGGCGCCGGCATCGGGGTCTAACGCTTCGAGGCGGCCAGCGAGGATGAGCATCGCACCATCTTAGTGTGACCTCAGTCATGCTCCGGCCTTCGCCCCAACCTTTCCGACAGCCGATCGAGGAATTGTTCGACCCGAGAGCACTCCCCGCCGCGTGGCGGGTAAGTGCCGCCGTCGGGCGGGTACTCGCGTCCGGCTGTGACCCGGATCATAGCCATGGACAAGTGGCTGTAACCGGAAGTGGGGCGGGACGAAGCATGAGTGCCAAGGCAGACGAAGGCGAGCTGCGAATGCCCTCAGTGGCGCGTGGAAATGCCGAGGTCGGTCCGCCGCCGCCATTCGACGCAGAGTGCGTTTCGGCTCTGACGATGGTTCTGGAGATGTATCCCGAGCCCGCGACCGCCGAAAAGCTCCCGCGCATGCGGCAGGCAGCCACCGACAGCGATCCGACTGATGAATCGTTGGAGTGTGGGGGTGCGTTCCGGGTCGAGGAACTGTCGGCACCCGGTCTCAACGGCGCCCCGGACGTTCCGGTGCTGATCTGCACCCCAACTGCCGCAACTCACCGCACGGCCGCCATCTATTACGTGCACGGCGGCGGGATGGTGTGCGGAAATCTCCGCTCTGAGCTCGACTACATGATGGGCACCGCCGAGCGCGAGGGCCTAGCCATCGTCGCTGTCGGCTATCGGGTCGCACCCGAACACCCCGACCCGGCACCCGTGGAGGATTGCTACGCCGGGTTGCTGTGGTTGTTTGCGCAAGCCGAGCGCTTCAATATCGACGCGGAGCGCATCCTCATCGTAGGAATGAGTGCAGGCGGTGGACTTGCCGCCGGCGTGGCGTTGATGGCCCGCGACCGCAACGGTCCAAACCTGATCGGCCAGATGCTGCACAGCCCCATGCTGGACGAGCGTAATGACACCGTCTCGAGTCTTCAGTTCCAGGCTCACGGTTCCTGGACCCGCGAGTCGAACGAGTTCGGCTGGTCTGCTCTGCTCGGCGATCGGCGCCGAAGCGAGTACGTCTCTGCCTATGCGTCGCCGTCACGTGCGGAGACCCTTTCGGGTCTGCCGCCGACCTTCGTCGACGTCGGTTCCGCTGAGGTGTTCCGCGACGAGTCGGTGGACTACGCCAGCCGTCTCTGGGCTGCGGGAGGAATCGCGGAGCTGCACGTCTGGCCCGGCGGATACCACGGCTACGAAGCATTCGCTCCGACCGCAGCGATTTCGCGAGGAGCGCTGGGAGCGCGAAGTGAGTGGCTTCACCGACTTCTGAACTAGCAACCTGCCAGGTGCACATATTGCGCCTGACGTCGAGCAGTACAACCCATGCCCGGGGCACGGGCACTTTCAAGATGTGAAAAATCAGTTGGAGGAATGATGACCGCACAACAGGTTCCATCAGGGGCCGAAGCAAGTGCTGAAGCAAGCGTAGGAACGAAGTACGTGGTGATGACGGTGTCCGCCACGCTGGGCGTGCTTTCCGGGCTTCTATCGGTCATCCTCATCCCACTTCTGCCTGCCTTGCAGACCGAGTTCAAGCTGACGGCCAGCGAAGTCAGCTGGCTCTTCACGCTTCCCATCCTTGTTGCCGGCGGCTCGTCCCTCGTCGTTCCCCGATTGGCGGATCTCATCGGCGATCGCCGCGCGAACGTGGTGACGATGAGTTTCCTCACCGTCGGTTGCTTGATTGCTGGGTTGTTCAAGTCGTTCCCCATGCTCCTGGTCGCTATGTTCTTCATCGGCATCGGCTCGACGGTGTACTTCCTTGGTTTCGCGCTGCTGCGCAGGCATCTGCCGGGTGACAATGCCATCAGAACCGCCGCAGCGATCGTCACTATTGCGACTGGTACCGGCATGACCGCAGGACTCGTGCTTGGCGGTCTACTCACCGAGAAGGTCGACGTCTCGGTCAGCACCATGTACCTCATTCTCGGAGTGTGCGCGGCGCTTGCGACGGTGGCTGCCCACGTCGTGATCCCGCCCGACGAGGGCACGTCCGAGGGATCTCTCGGAATTGCGAGCGTTGCGCTCGGCGTCACCTGGATTGGTGCACTCCTGTTTGGGATGGCGCAAGGCCAGTCGTGGGGTTGGACGGATTGGCGCGTCCTTTCACTGGTCATCGGCGGTCTTGTTCTGGCCGTCATCTGGGTCAGGATCGAACGCCAGTCCGCAACGCCCATCTTCGATGTCGAGACTCTGCAGAACCCCGACATGCGCCGCGCGATGCTTGGTCTTCTCGGATTCGGGCTGGCGAACGTCCCGTTGATGCTCGTCACCCCCTACGTCGCACAGCTGCCCAAGGACATGGGCGGGCTGGGTTTGACCGCTCTGGGCACAGGGCTGCTGCTCGTCCCGTGGAGCATCGCGTACTTGATCGGCGGCGCAGCGGTTGGTCTCATCAAGGTCGGCCCCTATGCGCTGGCCGTGACTGGATTCATCGTCATGGCTCTCTCGTTCACCTCCATGGCTCTGTTTCATGGCTCCATCTGGCAACTGGTCACCGGAGTAGCTGTCTATGGTTTCGCGAGTGCTGTGGCTTCGGCTTCCTGCTACGCAATCGGTCAGGGCGCGGTGCCGGAGCGGCTTGCTGGAATGGCGACGACGATGCTCGGTACCACCCAGGTCGTCGCGAGCTCCATTGCGGGCCCGATCATCGGCGTAATTCTCGCGGCACGCGACGTGCCCGGGATTCCCGGAGTTCCGGCATCCAGCCAATTCACGATCGCGTACCTGATTGCAGCTGCGCTTTCTGTCGCCGCCGCGGTGGCCTGCATGAAGCGGAGCCCTGTCCGGCAGTCGGCCGGTCGCACCGTCTGATGCGTTGACCGGGTGGGTGTCGGCGGGTTTCGAACCCGCCCACACCCTCCCCGGTCCCTTCCTAAAAGCCGAGCAGAATGTGACTTAGGAGTTCGTATGAATAGCCACGGAACAAGGACGCTCGACGAGCCGAGCGCAGGCGCGAAGTTCCCGCCTCCGCCTCCGTTCGATGCGGAGTCCGCTGTCGTTCTCCCGGATGTCATCGAGGCATGGCCCCAGCCGATGGGGCCAGAGGGAATTCCCGCCTTGAGAGTCATGATGGAGAGCTTCGATGCGACGAATGAGATTCTCGAACGTAACGGTGACTACCGTGTCGAGGAGCGCCTTGCGCCCGGTCTGAATGGCGATCCAGACATCCCACTCATCCTTTGTATCCCGACAGCGGCCACCGGTCCCGTCCCGGTTCTCTACAACATGCATGGCGGTGGTCAGGTCTCAGGCACTCATCGGAATGGACTGAGCGCCTCACTTGATCTCGCTGCGCCGCACGGGCTTGCTGTCGTGTCGGTGGACTACCGTCTGGCGCCTGAACATCCTGACCCGGCACCAGTGAACGACTCGTATGCGGGCCTCCTGTGGTTGTCGAAGCATGCGGACGAATTCGGCCTCGACGCAGATCGAATCGTCGTGTTCGGCTCCAGTGGCGGGGGCGGTTTGGCCGCAGGAATTACCCTGATGAGCCGGGATCGTGGCGGACCGGTGATTCTGGCCCAGATGCTCCAGTGCCCCATGTTGGACGATCGGCTGTCGACGATATCCAGCCATCAGCTGACAGAAGCTGGCAACCTCACTCGCGGCTCGGTGGAGACCTGCTGGAACGCTCTCGTCGGTAGCGCGAGAGGTAGCGAGAACGTTTCGCCGTACGCCGCTCCCGCACGCGTTGCTGATCTCTCCGGTCTGCCACCCACATACATCGACGTCGGCTCGGCTGACCCTTTGCGCGATGAGTCGGTCGCCTACGCCAGCACGATCTGGCAATCGGGCGGTATCGCCGAGCTGCACGTGTGGCCCGGGATGTATCACGGATCTGAATTCGAGATACCGACGGCTGCGCTCTCAATTGCCGCGATCAATGCTCGCGAGAACTGGCTGCGCAGGATCCTGAATTGACCGCCAGGCACCGGACTGTCGCAGCGTCAAGCTGATATGAGTGGGCTACGGCAGCCTGTTGGGTATGGCTTGTGATTGTGTAGCCCTCAGACGTCCGCGCACGCGGCGGACGAGCTCGACGAGCTCGCCAATCGCGCTGAGGATCTCGGAGCTATGCCGGACGGGGCTCCTCGTCGCCGACGAGAAGTGTACGAGGATGTCAGCCTTCTCCACGGCGGTCTACGGCAAGTTGAACCCTATGATTAGTGACCGTGTCCCCCCTCGGACACCCAAGAAAAAGTGGCTCTGAACTGCGGAAACGCGGTCGGGGCCACTTTGCATTTTCCTCTGTCCGCCTCCTACGGCGAAGAGGGCTCGTTCCGCTCGGGCGCCGACATCACGAGCCCCGAGTTGCTGGCTCGAGTGAGCGGCTGTCGGCCAGTCTGGCTCGGGCCTGCTTGGCTACTCGTCGCCCTTGATAAAGCTGCAGTCGACTGATCCGGCGCGCTCTTCGGCGGCCACGATGATGCCGTCGCGGCGGATCTCGCACGAGATCACCGTGGTGCGGGTCGACGTCTTCACTCCGATTCCGATGACCGTCGCGTTCGACTCGAAAGTGATGGTGTCGCCCGAGTCCCACGCCGCGCTCATGCGATCGGCGCCTTTCCTGACGACCACGTTGACGGTTTCCGGCGAGTCGACCGTGAGCGTGTAGGTCGCGGACGGGGCCAGGGGTCCCGTGAGGAGGAGCACCGCGGCGATGGTGGCGGCGGGAGCGATCATGGCCAGCACGGACATCACGAATGCGATGACGCGGCCGGGGCGAGCGCCCGGGAATCCTCGCCCCCTGATCGCGAGAACGAGCGCGACCGCACCGAGTACCACGGGCACGATCAGCACGGCCATGCGCGACCAAGACAGGAGCATCCCCATCGCGAAAAACGCGAGAGCGGCAACCGAGAGCCGCACACTCGCCACACGCAGCCCCGACACCGCGAGCATTGGACCTTCGAGCATCGGCTTCCCCCGTTAGAGACGCGACGAGCATAGGCGAGTCATGCACATCGACCCGCGGGGGTCTCTGTCCTGTGGGCGACGAGCGGCCACAGCGTCCAGCTGCCCAACCAAGGGGCTGGGGCGATCAATGTGGCTGATCGGCTCAGCGCGGGCGATCGCGCGGCGGTGGACGGAATCGGGTCCGTCGACCTCATTGGCCCGGCCGATGAGGCGCTCGCCACGGCGGGCGCGGCGACCGCGATGCCAGAGATCTCACCGTCGCCTCCTGCAATTTCAGGGTCCCGTCCGAGGGGGCCAAGAGGGCACGTCGGGGTCAGTTCAAGGTTGAACGCGATGGCGGCAGGGGAGCGGTCGACACTCCGGACGTGCATGTCGGTGCTGATGTCCAGCCGGGCGCCACCGGGCGCCCGCCTGAACCACTGTTTCGTCAGGTTGGCGTCAAGCGCACGGGGTAATACTGCTCGAACGCGTGGTCCGGAGGCCCTTATGAAGACGATGTCCGATCGCGGCACAGCACGGGCAGCGTCGATCAGTTCCCCCAATGTGGTTTCTCCGTTCGGGGAGAGCCAGTCGCAGCGGAAGCCGCCTCGTGAGTTGCCGTCGGTGCATCTCTACACGCCGTCTGCTGACCCGTCCGGGATGGGCGTCCACATGCTCTGCTTGGCAGAGGAATACGCGCGGCAAGGGCGGCGTGTGACGCTGATGTACTGGGCCAATGCCAACGCGGAGCGCCTGTTTGCGCCAGCTGGGGAGAACGGTGTGCGGTTGGCTCGGATTCCGCATCCTCGTGATCCTCAGTTTGCTGCACGCATCGCCGATGACTTGCGTGACAACCCCAGCGACGTCTTTCATCTGCACGTAGGCACTGGGCGCGAGAACTGGGACGGTGCCCGGGCGGCCTCGTTGAGCGGAGTGCCGGCGATCGTGCAGACGCTTCATCTGCCGTGGTTGATCCGCGATCATCGCAAGCGCGGCGCCGTGCATGCTTCGCTTGAGCCGGTGGACCGCGTCATCACGGTCTCCCGCTGGCAGCGCGCCAGCTACGAGAAGATGGGCGTCGCTCCACAGCGCATGGTGACCGTGCCGAACGGCGTCCACCCCCGTACTTGGGCGCCGGGCCGGTCCGCTGCCCGCCGCGAGCTCGGCCTCGGTCCCGATCAGCCAGTGGTGATCACTGTGGGACGGCTTACGGTGATGAAGGGTCATCGCTATCTGGTCGACGCGGTGCCGCTCCTCCTGCGGCGCTTTCCTGACCTGGTCGTCGTGATCGTCGGAGAGGGCCACTTGCGCAGTGCTCTGGAGGAACAAGCCGAGCGGCTTGGGGTGGCTCACGCGGTGCGGTTCGTCGGACACCGGGCCGACGCGCGAGGTCTGCTGGACGCGGCCGACGTGTTCGTGCTGCCGTCGCGCCACGAAGGCATGCCCCTCGCCGCACTCGAGGCCATGGACGCGGGCCTGCCCGTCGTGGGGACACGGGTCATCGGCACGTCCGAAGCGGTGGCCGACGGCATCTCCGGACGCCTCGTCCCGCCCGGACGTCCGGCAGCTCTTGCCGTGGCCCTCGACGAGCTCCTCAGCGAGCCGGCGCTTCGTCGGCGGATGGCAGCAGCAGGTCGGCAGCGCTTTGAGGAACTGTTTACCGCGGATCGGATGGCACGGCGCACAGCCGAGGTGTACGACGACGTGCTTGCTCGCTCCGCGGCAGCGGTGGCCCGCTGATGCGCCGACTGCGCTTGGGATGTGTCGGCACGGGCTTCATCGCGGGCAAGCACCTCGCGGCGCTGTCGTCCTTCGAGGACGTCGACGTGGTGGCAGTCGCCGATAATGTCGAGGAGCGCGCAGCAGCGGCGGCCTCTGCCCACGATGCCCGGTGCTACACCGACGGTGTGGACCTGGTGGAGTCCGAGGATCTCGACGCCGTCTGGTTCTGTGTGCCACCCTTCGCGCACGGCCGCCTCGAGGAGGCGGCCGTGCGACATGAACTGCCCTTCTTCGTCGAGAAGCCGCTCGCTCACGATCTCATCACGGCCGAGCGCATCGCGGGCCTCGTCAAGAGCGCCGGCCTGCTCACGGCCGTCGGTTATCACTGGCGCTACCTCGACCTGGTGAAGAAGGTCCAAGCGTTCGTCCAGGACCGGCCGCCGCTGCTCCTCACTGGGCACTGGCTCGACAGCACTCCGCCCGTGCCTTGGTGGGTGCGCCGAGGTCAGTCGGGTGGTCAGCTGGTCGAGCAAACGACGCACGTGTTGGACCTGGCTCGTCTGCTGGTCGGCGAGGTGACCGATCTGCGAAGCGTGCACGTGCAGGCAACTGGAGTAGACGGCGGTCAGGACGGCGAAGAACTCGTCCCGCTCGCTTCGGCGATCTCGCTGCGCTTCGACTCCGGGGCGGTCGGAAGTGTGTCGTCCGCTCGGGTGCTGCCAGCGCGCCATCGCGTGGGGTTGCAGCTGGTGGGCGAGGGGTACGCCCTGGATCTCACCGAGCGAGCGATTGTCGACCACGAGCTGACTGTCACCACCGCGACCGGCACAGTGTCAGAGCGATGCGCTCAGGATCCGATCGCGGCCGAGGACCGTGCATTTCTCGACGCCGTGGCAGGTCGGGGTGACGATGTGCGCAGCTCGTACGCCGAGGCGTTGCGCACGCACTCGCTGGCCTGCGCGGCCGAACGACCGTCTGAGAACGAGGAGCCGAACGGTGCCTGAGCCCATCATGTGCCGATCGCTTGGCGTCGCAGGCCCGATGCAGCCTGGCCTCTTCGACCTGGAGGTCCCAGAGCTCGAGGACGGCGCAGTCCGCGTCGCCACCCGCTGGAGCGGCGTGTCGGCCGGCACCGAGTTGGCGTACGTCAAGGGCACCGATCCCGGTTTCACCTCCTTCCGCGATCAAGATCTCGGAGTCTTCGTGTCGGGTCGGGCCTCGCGTGCCTTCCCGGTGAGGGCCATGGGCTACATGGAGGTCGGCGAGGTAGTCGAGAGCAGGCGCGACGACATGGCCATCGGCATGCTCGTCGCTGCCGCATACGGTCACCGCTCCGAGCACGTGCTGACCACCTCCGACGTCGTCGTGCCCGTGCCGGACGACATCGACCCGCTGCTGGGCATCTACCTCGCACAGATGGGACCGATCTGCGCCAACGGCCTGCTGCACGTCGCTGCCGAGTTCGCCCCGGGTCAAGAGATCCGGCTGGGCGACGGCGTCCGCGGGCGCAACGTCCTCGTCACCGGTGCCGGTGTCGTCGGGCTGCTAAGCGCACTCCTGGCACAGCTGCACGGGGCTACCGACGTCGTCATCGCCGACCCCGATCCACAGCGCCTGGCCGTGGCCGAGAACCTCGGGCTCGAGACCATCGACACCACCACGACCGAGGTGTGGCACCGGTGCAAGGACCGTTGGCGTCACGGCCCCGGAGACCGGGGCGCCGACCTGGTGCTCCAATGCCGTGGAAAGAGTGTCGTGCTGCACGAGGCCCTGCAGTGCCTGCGACCCCAAGGCACCGTATTTGACCTGGCGTTCTACCAGGGCGGCGCACCAGACCTGCGACTCGGCGAAGAGTTCCACCACAACGGACTCACGATCCGCTGTGCCCAGATCGGGCGCGTGCCGCGCGGTCTCGCGGACGCTTGGGACCGTCAACGCCTCGCCGCCGAGACCGTGGCTCTCCTGCGCGCCCGTGGCGACAACATGCGTGCCCATCTCGTCACCGACGTCGTCCCCGTGCTCGAGGCGCCCGACGCCCTAGTCGCCCTGGCCCGCCGAGAACGGTCGACCACCCAGATGGTGCTTGACTTCAGTCTTCAGTCTTGAGTCTTGAGTGGAGACAGCCTCGCCGTGCCTGATGCGGTGAAAATTGGTGACCACAGTGTGCCTCTCAGGTGCCTTTTCGTCGCGCGAAGACCAGACCGGCGACCTCCACGGCTCCTGCCTGACGCAGCGCGCGCGCCATCTCGCGCAGCGTGAACCCTTCGGAGTACGCATCGTCGATGACCAGGACCCGCCTGCCCTCGACGCGGCTCGGATCGGGCACCTGGAGCGCGTCGCGCAACTCTCCTTCGGCGATCACGCGACGATCGTCGACACCGATGCCGAGAAATCGTCCGGTGGGTCGCACCTTCGCGATCAGGTCCGTCGCGAACGGCCAGCTCGGGTCGATCCGCTGGGCGGCATCCTGGATCAGCTGTAGGTAGTCCCACAAACGTCGGGCCTGCGGCCCGATGTACAGGGCGGTCGTGGTGAGATGGTCGAACCGCTCCAGTTCGGCACGACGATCTTGGAGGTAGTCCACCAGCATGCGGCCCAGCTGCTCCGCGAGCTCCTTTTCCTCGCCGTACTTGAAGCGGTAGATCAAGTCCCAGGTCTCATCAGCGCTCTCCGAGACCGTGTACAACCGCGAGAACGCTCGGTCGGGCAGGCGACACACCGTGTTAGGACACGCGCCGTCGACCAAAGCCTCACAACAGACCGTGCACAGGCCGTCGAGCGGCGCCTGCGGCTGACCGGAGCTCGTCACTCGCGCCACGCTACACAGTTCTGAAGATTCTACGATTCGATCTGCAGTGCTGCGACGGTGGCGTGCTCGTGAGTGTGGTGCACGCCCGGGTCGTTGGTGGATGTGAGCTGGTCACCCCCGGTGGGCTCGGGCGGCGAGGCGGGCCAGGTCGACGCGGTTCGCGGTGCCGGTCTTGTGCAGCAGATGAGAGATGTGCGAGCTGACGGTCTTCTCGCTGATCATCAGGTCTCGGGCTATCTCGCCGTACGTACGCCCCGCGACGACGTGGGCCAAGATCTCCCGCTCGCGGGTCGTGAGGCCAAGCAGGCTGGGAGTCTCGTGTGGCGGCGCCGGACCGTCGGTCGATCCCACCGCACCGGTGCGGATCCGCGCAGTCGTCGCGAGGGACTGCAGTTCACGCTGAAGGGGCACGGCGGCCAGGTCCTCGGCGAGCGACAGCCCGCGCCGAAGATGGGCCGCGGCGGCCGCGCGATGATGGCGATCGTGCAGCAGCAGTGACTCCGCCGCACGCACGTCCAGCGTGCTCTGATCAGCCCAGTGCAGATCGTCCACGGCCAGGACGACCGCACGGTCGCGGGCGAGATCGTCCAACCAGGTGTCGAAGACAATCGGAGCGTTCGCGGGGGAGTCGGCCGAATCCATGGCCGGTGGCATGGGGATGCCGTCGTGTCGTGCGTCCCGCAACGCGCTCCGGATGGCGAGGAAAGGTACCGACAACGACGCAAGCGGTAGGCACGCTCCCGCCAGGACGAGGACGGACGAGGTCGACGCCGCCTTCGAGCATGCCCGCTGCACCAGTGCGGTCTTGCCCACACCGGCATCACCGGCGATCAACAGTGTGCCCGCGCGGCCGGTGCCGGCCCGCTCGAGGAGCGCAGCAAGCACGGCCAGCTCCTCGGGACGACCCACAAGAGCGGGCTCGAACGCGTCGAGACGCGAGCCCATCGGACCAGTCTTGCACCGATATCACAGCGCAAGAAGCCGCATATCAGGGTTTTGTGGCCGATGTCTGAGGGTTTGTTCCCGATGTGGCGCAGGCCGATGCGGAGCCACCGTGAAGTCATGAACATCTTCATTCGAAAAGCGATCGTCCCCATCTCCGTCATCGTCGTCGCTACGGCAGGAACCCTGCCTGCGGCGGCGCGACCTGACGCCGGTGTCCCATTGCGAGCACCGGCCACGTCATCAGTGCAGGATTCCCTGCACTGTCCGCTCGAGCGAGTCGGTACCCAGTTCGTGCGCTGCGACAATCTCACCGGCGCCGGTGTGCCTGCGCACGAGTGGGTCCCGGAATACCGATCGGCCGCAAACGATGCCCCTTGAGCCCACCCCCCGTTCGTCGACGCGGCGCAGGCCCCGGGGCAGCTGCCCGTGAGTTGGGATGCCAATGGGCTCACGGGCTTGTTGATGACACTGGGCCCACGACAGCCGGGTCACGAGTGTTCGAGGAACCGCCGGTCATGACGTCCTTGGCCGCCTACGATGTGCAGGTGCCTGTCGTGAGAATCGCCGACATTGTCGGCAGGTTGGTGGATTCGAGCATCGCCCGGCCGGTTCGCAGGTGGGCTCCCGTTCGTGGAGACTTCGGTTTCGGTGAACGATGCTGAGGTTCTGGAACATCATCCGTCCCGGCAAGGATCGGCCGACTCGTTCCGCGCTCGCAATCGGCCTCGTGTTCGCCGTAGTGATCGGACTCACCTCATATTGGGACTTCCGGCAGTCGGCCGATGGCCCGCGGGAGATGGCCACAGTTGTCGAGCGGCAGAAGGTCGGGCCTTCGGGCTGCCCTTCTGGCGGCCGCGGCAGATATGACCCGAAATGGGATGTCACCTGGCGGTCCGAGACACCGCCGCCTGGTCTGCCTGCCGAGTTCACCGAAGCGGCAGTCTGCAACTCGAACGAGGTCGGCGAGAGGGTCGAGATCATCCGGGTGATCGAGGCAGGTCGAACCAAGGTCTACCAAGACGTTGTCCACTCAGGACGGGAGTCGATGGAGATCGCGCTCTTGACGTTCGTGTTCGTTGGGATCTTGTTCGGCCTACCCCTCTGCTGGCTCGCGTTCGGGGTGGCTCGATGGTGGCGAAAGTTCCGAACCGATCGCGTTCGGCCAGTTAGACAGCGGCTCGATGCCTAGGCGCCCCTCGTTCTCTTGTCGGTCGTAGTCGCCTCCGCCGTTCGCGGGTTGCTGCTGCCGCCTTTCCGTTAGGTTGTCACGGTGCCCAGCGCTGGAGTCGTTGCCCTCAACCATGTCGGCGTGAGCGTTGCCGATCTTGACCGCGCCCGGACGTTCTGGGTGGACGGCCTGGGGGCCGCCGACCACGGAAGCTTCGCCTGGCCCGTGGGGACGGGCCCGGCCGACGAGTCGCTCGCGACGAAGGACACGGCAGCTGCGGTGATGCTGCTGCGCACCGACACGGCGTTCCTCGAGCTCTTCGCCTTCAGCTCGCCGACACCTGCGGCCAGGCCGGCAGCGAGCCCGGGCGTGGCCGCGCTGGCCTGGGCGGTGCCGGACGTCGCGGCGGTCCGCGCGCAGCTGGGGCTCGGCGATGACGAACCGGTCCGTTGCCCCGATGGGACGCCGGTCGAGCTGCGCGCGGCGGACGGCGGCCCGACGGGCCTGATCGGGGTGACGGTCCGGGTGGATGACCCCGCGAATCACCCCCTGCCGACGGTTCCAGGCCCCGTGCCGGTGACCGTGGTCGGCGGCGCGGACGCGCAGGCCGCGCGCCCGGTCGACCTGGGCGTCAACCATCTGTGCCTGGATGTCGCCGGGATCGCCGAGGTGCGGTCCGGTCTCGACCGGGTGCGCTGGCACCACGACGTCACCGAGTCCAGCGGCGGCATCGCCGCGGTCTGCTACGGCACGACGTCCGACGGAGTGCTCGTCGAGCTCTTGGAGAGTCGCAGCCCGGACGCTTTCTTGGCACGCTGCCGTCTCACACACCCCGGTCCATGAACTAGATTCCCTCTTCAGGCTGGCGGTGGGGCGGTGTGCCGGATCAGGAAGTCGAGCTGGTCTGCGATGACGGTCTCGAACAGTGGGCCGACGTAGGGGTCGAAGTGGCCGCCGTCGTAGATCTTGACCGTGGAGTGCGGGATCCTGGCTGCTGCTGCCTCTGCGACAGGCCGGGGTGTGATCGCGTCGTGGGCGACGATCTGGACCAGGGCGGGGCATCGGACCCGGGCGGCCCAGCGCCCGGGCGAGTACGCGCCGATGCTCAGTGCGATGCGGGCCGCCACCGTCTGGGGGTAGGCGCCCTCGCTCAGGCCCGACTCGTGGAGCAGCCTCAGCATGCCGGGATGGGCGTCCGGCGTCGTCATCATCCCGGGACGTCCGGGAAGGTTGACGCTGTCGACGAGGACGGGGTCGCGGCCCAGCCAGGAACCCACCTGATCGCGCAGGGCGGGCACCGCGACCTTCAGTGCCGCCTTCAGACCGGTCGACCTGACCGCGGCGGGCCCGCTGACGTGGGGGACCTGCGCGATGATCGCGGCCAGTGGTTCGCCCTGTCCGGCGATCGTGATGACGTGGCCGCCGGCAAATGACGTCCCCCAGGCCACGACCTTCTGCGAGTCCACCCCATCCAGGGTGCGGGCGTAGTTCAGAGCGGCACGCCAGTCCTGGTGCTGCATCCGGACACTCAGCACCTGTCGTGGCTCGCCCTCGCTGTCACCGAAGCCGCGGTAGTCGAACACCACCACGACGAAGCCCGCTGCGGCGAACCGTTCGGCGTAGGCGTACAGCCGCAAGGCGCGCACCGCGCCGAATCCGTGCGCCATGACCACCACAGGTCGCCGGCCCGCGCAATCGGAGGTCGGGCGGTAGACGCGGGCGGCGCAGCGGGTGCCGTGGGCGTCGAACCACTCCTCGGAGAACGTGAACGTGCCGGTGGCTGCTTCGGCCATTGCCGACTCCTTCGGTCGTACGCGCCCAGCCATGGTTCTTGGACGTCGATCGAGAAGGTACTGGCTGTCTTGATCGACGTGCAAGATGGAGTGACGCATGCCTCGAAACCGACGACGCCGCCATCGAGGTCCTGGGACACGAGAACCTCCGGGATGGAGTGGGCCTTTCGGCAAGCCACCCCTCACCCGGAGGTTCTCCCTCACATCAAGCAGGTCGCGTCACCGACGTCCTGGCTGAGTACAACTGGGTGCGCTTCAGGGCACCAGAATGAGCCGGATGGGGTCGCCGACTTTGCGCTGGAGCTGGCTCACCGCCTCGGCCGCCTCCGCAAGCGGGATGTGGGCAGTGATGGACGGGGCGAGGTCGAGACGGCCCCCGGAGCTCAGTGCAATGAGCTGCTCAACGCTCCCGTCGCTGGATCCGTAGTGTCCCCGAAGCTGATTGCCCTTGACGCTGAATCCGATCCCATCAGGAACGGTGAGCGGATGGGGAGTTAGACCAACGAGCACCAGAACGCCGCTGAGGCCGAGCAGCGCCGCGGCCTGCTCGCGCACCGCGGGCACTCCGGCGAAGTCGAAGGCAAGATCCAGGCCACGGCCGCCAGTGGCGGCCCTCACCTCCTCGGCCACCGATGGGCTGCTCGGGTCGAGTGCCAGGTCTGCGCCGAACGACAAGGCCCGTTCGCGCGCGCTCGGCACGGGATCCAGGGCGATGATCGGGTATGCACCGGCCATCCGGCAGATCCGCACGCCATGCGCACCCAGCCCGCCGATGCCCCAGATACCGACCGCTTGGCCGGGCCGCAGCTGGCCAGTGTCAACGATCGCGGAGTAGGGGGTAGAGACTGCGTCAGGAATGATGGCGGCCTGGTCGAACGGAAGGTTGTCCGGAATTGCGATCAGGGTGTCAGCTCTGGCGATCGTGAACTCTGCCCAACCCCCGTCATAGTCAACCCCGCGAGTCCGCACCTCCGGGCATGGTTTCCGCTGCAAGCACGCGGGACACAGACCACATGCCTGCCCGGCCTGCAGCGCCACCCTTGTCCCGACGGTCCACCCGGTGACGCCCGGTCCGATCTCCTCGATCACCCCTGCCGTCTCGTGGCCCAGCGTCACCGCGTCGCTCTTGTTGAACGGTGGCGTCAGGCTGCCGTCGATCAGATGGATGTCGGACAGGCAGACGCCCGAAGCCTTCACTGCCACCAGCACTTCGCCGGGCCCGGGCCGGGGGACCGGCACCTCCTCGACGGCGAACCGCCGAGGGTTGAGGGTCAGCCTCCCGGCCAGCATCGTCCGTGGGCTCTCCTCGGGGGTGCTGATTGGCTCGTCGCGTTGTTCCATTGACATAGGAGCTCCTCCGTCCTTTCGGGTGACACGTCGGTGCCGCGGTTGCAGTGCCGACAGTGCATCGTGCTGTTCCACGGCCTCGGTGGATCCTCCTGATGTGAGGACGTGGTCACTCACTACGAAGGCCGAAGGCCTTGGGGATCTCGCCGGCAGCGTCATCGGGCACGGCGACCTCAGCGACGTCCCGGATCTCCGGGTGGGACAGACGCAGGGCCTCGAGCTCGACCGGCGCGACCTGGAGCCCATTCTACTTGCCGAGTTCCTTGAGCCAATCGGCGATGAACATCGTCCGTGCTCGTCGACCCGCGCGTCCCTTCACGTCAATGGCACGGGTATGAAGCTAGTGACATCCCCCCATGTGAGCCGGTGACGTGACCGAAAGATCTCGCAGGCCCGATCTGTTGTCATCTGGGGTGTGACTGCGGTCTGGTCAGGGCAGCGGAAAGTCCCTGAGATGGCGCCGGGAGGTGATGTCCAGCTTGCGGAAGATGTTCCGGAGGTGGGCGTCGATCGTGCGGGGGCTGAGGAACAGCTGCGCCGCCACCTCCCGTGAGGTCGCGCCGGTCGCCACGAGCCTGGCGATCTGCGCTTCCTGGGCGGTGAGGGCGTCGGTGGGCTGAGCGGTCCGCTTGCGGGGATGCTCGCCAGTGGCGCGCAGCTCGCGGGCAGCGCGCGCGGCGAATGCCTCCGCACCCATGGCGGACAGCAGGTCATGGGCGGTGCGGAGCTGTTCGCGGGCGTCCTGCCGTCGGCCCTGGCGGCGCAACCACTCGCCGTAGACAAGGTGCGCGCGGGCGAGATGGGTGGCCATCCGGCAGCGGCCAAGTCGTTCGATCGCCTCGCGGTAGTGGACCTCCGCGTCAGGACCAACGGTGGTCAGCGCCCGTGCGCGTGCGGCAAGCCCCAACCCGAACTCCGTCCCACTGGCGCGGGCCCGGGAGCTGAGCTCCTCCACCGCGCCGGCCGCCTGCTCCGGGTCACCGGCACGGGATGCCGCTTCGACGAGCTCGGGCACCGCACTGCTGGAGTGTGGGAAGTCATCGTGCTCCCACGGTGGCGTGGCCGAGGCGAGAGCTGCGGGGTAATTGCCCAATCCGTTGTGCAGGTAGGCCATGGAGACCTCACTCGAGCCGAGCGTCGTGCCCTCACCCCGCCGGGTCGCATCCGCCACGATCGCCACGCTGAGGGCCGTGGCCTCGGATTGCCGTCCGCGCCAGGCAGCCAGGATGAACCTGGCGTTCGGCAGCGGAGGAGCACCGGTCGCCCGCGAGATCTCGTCAACCTCCGAGAGGAGCTCGGCGGCACGTGAGAGCTCGCCGGTGAGCACCAGGACGACCGACATGGCATTCAGCGCAGCGGGAAGTGTGGACAGTGCCCCTGTCTCGCGGGCGTTCCGGACGGCGCCGCTGGCCAGGGTGAAGAACGACTCGTCGTCCCACAGCATCACCGAGACGTGGCACGCCAGCCACAGCCAGCGGCCGTTGTCCTCCTCAGGTGGGGCGTCGTCCTGGCACAGCGCCTCGAGTGCCAGCCGCAGCGTGGGAACGCTCGCCTCGTACCCGCGGGTGAACCGCGTGGTCAGTCCGTCCAGCAGCAGATCGACCGCCCGGGGCGGCGTCGGCGGGGGAGGCGCTTCCTGGGCTGCTGCTTCGGCCACCTCCCGCATTCCGCGGCCCCGAGAGAGGCGACCGGCGTGGAAGGACGCCTCGAACGCCTGCACGTAGGCCTCGCGCGCCAATGCCCCGTCCAGCGGACCCAGCGTCCTGGCGGCGTCGAGAAGCATCGTGGCCCCCTCGCTCCCGCGCGTGGAGTGGAACGCGATCTGGGCGCGGAGCAGCTCGAGCTTGGCGCATTGCAGGGCGTCCAGCGGCCCGGCCGCGGCGTTGGCCAACAGCTCCAGAGCGGCGTCGGAGGCGCCGGCGCCGTGGCTGGCGTACGCGGCTTCGAGCGTCCGCGTTGCCCGGGCGGAGGGATCGGGCGTCAGCTCCGCCGCGCGCTCCAGGAACGCGGCTGCTGCGGCCAGGCCGCCGCGCGCTCGGACCCGACCCGCCGAGCGCGCCAGCTCAGCGGCAGCCTCCTCGTCGGTTCCCAGCACGGATCTCGCCCGGTGCCACGCTCGCCGGTCAGGGTCCCGCTGGGCGTCGGTGGCGGCAGCCAGTGCGGCGTGGGCGCGACGCTGGTCCGGCGGTGTGGCCGCGTGGTAGACCGCCGAGCGGGCCAACGGATGGCGGAACCACACCCGATCGCCGATCTCCAGCAACCCGCTGGCCTCTGCGGGCGCAGCCGACTCGGGGCCGATGCCGAGCTCAGCCGCTGCGCGCCACAACAGCGCCGCCTCGCCGGTGGGCTCTGCTGCGGCGACCACCAGCAGCAGTCGGGTCTCGGCCGGCAGGTGGGCGGAACGACGGCGGAAGCTGTCCTCGATGCGGCTTGGCACGCTCGCCGCCTCCGGCACCTCGAATCCACCGGCCAGCAGCGCGGCAGACGCACCGCGAGGCAGCTCCAGGAGCGCCAAGGGGTTGCCGCGCGCCTCCGCGATGATCCGGTTGCAGACCCCTTCGTCCAACGGCGTGCCGACCGCGGTGGCCAGAAGCTGCCGTGCGTCGGAGTCACCGAGGCCGTCCAGCCTCATCTCGGGAAGGCCTGCGAGCGGATCGTCGCCCGCCACGGAGTCGCGCCGCGCGAACAGCAGAACCACCCGCTCGGCGGACACCCGCCGTGCCACGAACGCCAAGACCTGCGCAGACGCCTCGTCCAGCCACTGCACATCGTCGACCAGACACAGCACCGGCCCGTCCTCGGCGACCCCGGCCAGCAGGTGGAGAACGGCCAGACCCAGGAGGAGTCCTTCCGGCGCGGGGCCGCTGCGCTGCCCGAACGCCACGCCCAAGGCCGCTTGCTGGGGGACCGGCAGCTCGCCCGCGCGGTCCAGCAGCGGCGCACACAGCTGATGCAGGCCCGCGAACGCGAACTGCGTCTCCGCCTCAACTCCGACGGAGGTCTCCACCCGGAACCCACAGGAGGACGCGGCGTCGCGGGCATGTTCCAGGATCGCGCTCTTGCCGATGCCCGCCTCGCCGCGCACGACGAGCACCCCGCTGCACCCCGCTGCGCTCCGCTTGCGCGTCACTGAGCAGCCGCTCGATCGCCTCGCGCTCCGCAGGTCGACCTAACAGAGCCACCGGGCACGCTCCCGTCTCGTGACGTGCGGACTAGGCGATTATCACCTACGCGAGCCGCCTGCCGCTGCGTTTCGCCACAAGAAGGGGGTGGGCAACCGGCGACGAACCGAGGTTTTCACCGACGCGAGAGCGGGGCCACCTGGGCGAACCTGATGACACAGCACCGGGACCCGCCGGTGCGGAGGCAAGGAGCCCACCATGTCCGCCGATCACGTCATCGAGGTCGAACGTCTCAGCGTCACCTATGGGGACTTCGTCGCCGTTCGGGACCTGTCCTTCCATGTGAAGCGGGGTGAGCTCTACGCATTGCTCGGATCGAACGGAGCCGGCAAGACGTCCACCCTGGAGGTCGTCGAAGGTCACCGCCCGGTCACATCGGGCGCGGTGCGGGTGTTCGGGGAGAGCCCGCAGAACCGGAGCGCGGTACGTCCGCGCATGGGAATGATGCTGCAGGAGAGCGGGTTCGCTCGCGATCTGACGGTTCGGGACTCCGTCGGTCTGGTCGGCGCGCTGAGCGGAAGGCGCGACGACGTCGACCGGGCGCTCGGGTTGGCCGGCTTGACTCGCAAGCGGGACACCCGGGTCTCCCAGCTCTCCGGCGGCGAGAAGCGTCGCCTGGACTTCGCCACCGCCGTGTTCGGGGCGCCGGAGCTCATCATCCTGGACGAGCCCACGGCAGGCCTGGACATCCAGTCCCGGGATGCGCTCTGGGCCTCCGTGGACCAGCTTCGTGACAAGGGATCCACGGTCGTGCTGACCACCCACTACCTGGAGGAGGCGCAGCAGCGCGCCGACCGCGTCGGGCTCATGCACCGAGGCACCCTCCGGCGAGAGGGCACCGTCGAGGAGCTGACACAAACCCTGCCGTCGAAGATCAGCTTCGCGCTGGATCCGGGTGACCCCGAACCGCCGGTCGTCGGTGCCCGCAACGGTGCCTTCCACGTCGAGACCTTCGACCTGCAGGGTGACCTTCACCGACTCCTGGACTGGGCGCAGCGGGCCGGCGTGGAGCTGCAGCAGCTGGAAGCCGGACCAACCCGCCTCGACGACGTCTTCCGCACCCTCGACGCCGCCGCCTGAGCACTCCGACCCACGAAGGACCACCGCCATGATCGAGATTGCCCGTACCGAACTGATCCAGATCTTCCGCAACAGGCTGGTCCTGGTGACCGGATTGATCATCCCGGTCGCCTTCAGCGTGTACGTCGTCTACCAGCGTGAGACCTTCCTCGACCTGGGAAGCCTCGGCTACGTCGCGGCGATCATGATGTTCGTCGTGATGGCCCTCGGGCTCTACACCACCGCGGTGACCACGCTGGCCTCCCGCCGGCAGGACCTCTTTCTCAAGCGGCTGCGGTCCACCGCTGCGAGTGACGTGAACATCCTGGCCGGGCTCCTCGCCCCGCTGACGGTCGTGGCCCTCCTGCAGGTCGGCGCGATGCTGGCCGTGCTCGGCGTGGTCGCCACCAGCCCGGTTCACACCTGGCTGCTCGTGGTGGCCGTCCTGGCCACCACGTCGATGATGGTCGCTCTTGCGCTGGCCACCGCGGGGCTCACGAATTCGCCCGAGCACGCCCAGGTGACCACGCTGCCGGTCACTCTCGCGGTGATTGCGGTAGCGAGCTGGGTCGGGATCACCGGTACCGAGAACCTCGCCCAGCTCAAACGCCTGTTGCCGGGAGGATCGGCCACCGAGCTGGTCATCAATGCATGGGAGGGCGGTGTCCCTCTCGACCAGTCCCTGTTGCTCCTTATCCCGACCGTGGGCTGGGTCGCTGCCGCCGTCGCGCTGGCCACGCGGTTCTTCCAGTGGGAGCCACGCCGATGAGGCCGAGGCCGCTGCTGGGCGGGCGCTACGAGATGGGTGACGTCATCGGTCGTGGCGGGATGGCGGTGGTCCATGCGGGTCGCGACGTCCGCTCGGGCCGCCCGGTCGCGATCAAGATGCTCCACCGGCACCTCGCCAAGGACCCCCTGTTCCGATCCAGGTTCCGGCGCGAGGCGCAGACGATGGTCGGCCTGTGCCATCCCGCCATCGTCTGCATCTTCGACACGGGAACCGACGTGATCGAGGACGGCCCGCACGGAACCGTGCGCGTCCCGTTCATCGTCATGGAGCATGTCGACGGGCAGTCCCTGCGCGACGTGTTGCGACTCGGAGAGCTCACGCTGGCCAACGCGGTCCAGTATCAGCTCGGGGTGCTTTCGGCACTTGAGTTCAGCCACGGAGCCGGCGTCGTCCACTGCGACATCAAACCGGCCAACGTGATGATCACGTCCGAAGGGGCCGTCAAGCTCGTGGACTTCGGGATCGCGCGCGCCAGCGGTGACCTGTCATCGACGATCACCCAGGCACAGGCCGTGCTGGGAACGCCGTCGTACCTCTCACCGGAGCAGGCGCTCGGCGAGACGGCGGACATCAGCAGCGACATCTACTCCGCGGGCTGCCTGCTCTACGAGCTGCTGACCGGACGGCCTCCCTTCGTCGGTGACCCGATCTCGGTCGCCTACCAACACGTCCATGAGCAACCTGCGCCGGCCAGCACCGATGTCGGCCGGCTAGACGCCGTGCTCGCCACAGCTCTCGCCAAGTCCCGGACCGATCGGTTCCCGAGCGCGCGGGCCTTCAGCGAAGCCCTTGGGTCCGCGGCCGAAGGCATCGTCCGCGGACCACGCACCGCACCAGCCATGAGCGGCCACACCGAGGTGGCTGCAGCCGACTGCTGACCGACAGCAGATCAACGAGAGAGGAAACGATCATGGGACTCATCACTGTTGGAGACGAGAGCGGCACGCCGGTCGAGCTCTACTACGAGGACCAGGGCGGGGGACAACCCGTGGTCCTCATCCACGGCTACCCGCTGAGCGGGCACAGCTGGGAGCGCCAGACGCGCGCGCTGCTCTCTGCCGGATACCGCGTCATCACCTACGATCGTCGCGGCTTCGGCCAGTCCTCGAAGGTCGGCACCGGTTACGACTACGACACGTTCGCCGCAGACCTGGATGTCCTGCTGCGGACGCTCGACCTGAACGACGTCATCCTCGTCGGCTTCTCGATGGGTACCGGTGAGCTGGCCCGTTACGTCTCGACGTACGGGCCCGAGCGGGTGGCGCGGCTTGCCTTCCTCGCCTCGCTGGAGCCCTTCCTCCTCGGCGGTGACGACAACCCCGAGGGCGTGCCGCAGAAGGTCTTCGACGGGATCGAGGCCGCGGCGAAGGCTGACCGCTACGCCTGGTTCACCCAGTTCTTCTCCGACTTCTACAACCTCGACGAGAACCTCGGCACCCGGATCAGCCAGGATGCGGTGACCGCCAGCTGGAATGTCGCGATCTCCAGCGCTCCCGTCGCGGCCCACGCCGTCGTTCCGTCCTGGCTCGAGGACTTCCGGGCCGACATCGAGGCGGTCCGTGCGAGCGGCAAGCCGGTCTTGATCCTGCACGGCACCGCGGACAACATCCTGCCGATCGATGCGACGGCGCGTCGGTTCCGGCAGCTTCTCCCGGACGCCCGGTACCTCGAGATCGAGGGTGCGCCGCACGGGCTGCTCTGGACGCACGCCGGGGACGTGAACGACGCGCTGCTCTCCTTCTCGGCTGACCGATGAACGCCGTCGAGAACATCGTGACGGCCCACCTGGACACCTGGAACGCCACTGACCGAGCACAGCGGGCTCATCGATGCGCCGTGACCACCTCGACCATCCCAAGGACGCACGCATGACAGACATCCAGGTTCTCCCGGATCCGTCCCGCCTGCGCTACCAGGCGAGCATCGACGGTGAGGTCGCAGGCTTTGTCGAGTACATCCTGACCGATGAGCTGATCGTCTTCACCCACACCGAGGTCCACCCACGGTTCGAGGGCAGGGGCGTCGGCTCGGCGATCGCCCGGTTCGCGCTGGACGACGTCCGTGCCACCGGAAGTCGCAAGGTGATGCCCCTGTGCCCGTTCATCAAGGGCTGGATCGGTCGGCACCGCGAGTACGTGCCCATCGTGTACGGCGTCCCTGAGCCGGCGAAGGACAACAGATGATCACGACACTCAAGGACAAGCGCGGTGCGACCATGACGGTCGAGCTGGAGATCGACGACCCGGTCAGCTCGTACAGGGTGAGGCCAGAGGGCGAGCGGGCTGTGGGCCGCGCTGACTTCGTTGACCCGCCCGGGACCGGCCGTGATCGGATCTTCTTCCACACCGAGGTGGACGACGAGTTCGGTGGACGGGGTCTGGCGGGGTTGCTGGTCCGGGCGGCGCTCGACGACAGCATCCGCAGCAAGGTCACCGTCGTGCCGGTGTGTCCGGTCTTCGCGCGGTACCTGACGGCGCACGGCAGCGAGTTCACCGCGAGGGGCGGAGTGTTCCGCCGACCGACCCCTGCCGACATCGCCGTGGTCACCCGGGCCGTACGAGGCCAGGCATGACGGAGGAGGCCCGATGCGACCCATCATTCCGGACTACCTGACCGATGCGCTTGCTGATGTCGAGCCGGACGTCTCGGGAGAGCTGGCGGCATACATCCCCGAGCTCGCGGGAGCAGACCCTGATCGCCTCGGTGCCGTCTTCGCCACCCTGGACGGCACGATCTACGGCGCCGGTGACATCGACCACGAGTTCACGATCCAATCGATCTCCAAACCGTTCACGTACGCGCTGGCGCTGGCTGATCGCGGTTTCCACCCGGTGCTCGACAAGGTCGGCGTCGAGCCGTCGGGGGAGGCCTTCAACCAGATCTCCCTCGAACACGGGAGTGGGCGCCCGCTCAATCCGATGATCAACGCCGGCGCGATCACCGCGCACTCCCTGGCCGGCCCGCAAGGGCTGGATCCGGCGGGGCGGGTCGAGCGGGTGATCGACGGCTTGTCCGCGTTCGCCGGCCGACGGCTGGCGATCGACGAGGCGGTGTGTGCGTCCGAGATGGGGCACGCGCACCGCAACCTTGCCATCGCGCACATGCTCCGCAGCTACGACATCCTCACCGAGGACCCCACTGCCGTCGTCGAGGGGTACGTCCGTCAGTGCTCCGTGCTCGTCACCGCGCGGGACCTGGGCGTCATGGCCGCAACGCTTGCCAACGGCGGGGTGAATCCGCTGTCGGGTGAGCAGGTGATCCCTCGACCGGTCGTGCGTCAGGTGCTCAGCGTCATGGCCACCTGCGGAATGTACGACGCTGCGGGGGACTGGGCGACACACGTCGGCATTCCGGCGAAGAGCGGAGTGGCCGGCGGGCTCATCGGGGCGCTGCCCGGGCAGATCGGCATCGCCACGTTCTCACCACGGCTGGACGCGCACGGCAACAGCGTGCGGGGGGTGTCCTTGTTCGAGCAGTTCTCGTCCGATGCGGGCCTGCACGTGATGGAGGTGCCGGAGTCCGCGCCCTCGGTCGTGCGATCGAACCGCGTCGATGGCGACCGATCGGACGCTGTCCGGGTGATCCAGCTGCAAGGGGGAATCCGCTTTGCCGGCGCCGAACGAATCGTCCGTGAAGCTGCCGGCAACGTGTTCCCCGAGACCAAGGTGGCCCTGGATCTCAGGATGGTCTACTCGATCGACGACGTGGCACGACGCATGCTGCTCGAGGTCACGCGTCGGCTCACCCTGGACGGCCACGACGTCTACCTGGTGGACCCGGAATCGATCCTGCCGGATCCCGATCCCGGCGATGGTGGCCGAGTCACCGTTGTCGAGGACCTTCACCACGTTGTTCGCAACGTCCTCGCTACCTCGCAGGCCATGAGCGGTCCTGCCGAACGGAGAGTTCCGACATGAGCAACCTCGAGCAGCACCCCGATGAAGAGGTCATCATCACCGCGGTCGCGGATCGTCCTGAGATCCTCGAGCCGAGAGAGGTGCCTCTGGGTGGTCAGCGAGCGTTGATGGTCCGGCGCACCCTGCCGCAACGGGCACGCAGCCTCATCGGAGCCTGGTGCTTCGCCGACTCGTTCGGACCGACGCAGGCACCCGCCGCGCGGACCATGGACACCCGTCCGCATCCGCACACCGGGCTGCAGACGGTCAGCTGGCTCTACGCCGGCAAGCTCGAGCACCGCGACTCCGTGGGCAGCCTTGCCCACATCGTTCCCGGCCAGGTGAACCTGATGACGGCTGGGCGGGGCATCCAGCACTCGGAGGTCTCGACCGAGGACGCCCGCTCCCTGCACGGTGTGCAGCTGTGGGTCGCCCTGCCGGAGGCCAGCCGATGGACGGAACCACTGTTCGAGCACTACGTGCCGAGTCCGGTTCTGCATGGTGACGCCACAGTGCGCGTCTTCCTGGGCGAGCTCCTCGGACAGTCGGTTCCCTTGACGACGTTCAGTCCTCTCGTGGCGGCGCAGGTCGACGTGCCTGCTGGCGGCGAGGTGCGCCTCCCGGTCAACCCTGCCTTCGAGCACGGTCTGCTCGTTGACGCTGGTAGACCGGTGCTGAACGGGGTCGAGGCCGGTGCCGACCAGCTCTGCTACGTCCCGCCGGGGTCTGCAGAGCTCGTCGTTCGCGCTGGTGACGCCGCGGTGCGCGCGCTGCTCATCGGCGGGGAACCACTGGGCGAGCAGATCGTCATGTGGTGGAACTTCGTCGGCCGGAGTCACGACGAGATCGTCAGCTTCCGTCAGGAGTGGCAGTCCGAGGTCATCGGAGAGGCCGACCCGGAGGGCCGGTTCGGCGTCGTCAGTGGGTATGACGGTGACCCTCTGCCTGCACCCGTTCTTCCGAATGCACGGCTCCAGCCCCGTCACTGACAGGAGGTGTCATCGGCTCGGTCGAAGAACATCGGCACGGACGACGCCTCGGGGGTCAGGAACTGCATCCGCGACACGAGCGAGTCGGGGAGAGGCTCCGGAGGTACCGAGTAGCTGGTGCCATCGGCAGTGCTGCGCGCATACAGAGCGAAGCTCGACGAGCTGTCGGCGTTGAATCCGCCGTAGGTCTGCAGGGCTCGAGCGACCATCCTCTGAGCGGGCGTCAGGGCCAGCGCGGGGTCGTCGACGTCGATCGCCGGGTCGAGCCGCATACGGGTGCCCTCGGGAACACCGTCCAGCTCCGACCCGTCGGATCGCGTCCCCGGGTAGACGAACGTGGGCGCATTGTTCGGCATGGCGTACCGCAGGGCATGGTCGATGACACCTGCATCCATGTCTTGCGGGGTGATCATCCCGGCCAGGTATGACGTCTCACCACCCGAGTGGGCCGGGCCCGCGATGTGGTTGCCGGACCCGGTCGCGACGTTGTAGCTGGCCGACGCGATCGCTGTCATCGCGTCCCTGTCGAACGACTGGAACTCGTACAGGCAACCGGTCGCGTCGTCGATGATCGCGATGTGGCCGTCGGAGTCGGCGGTGGGCGACCACCACGACTGCCACGGGATCGTGAGGGACGTGCCGTTGTTGGTGATGGCGACATCGGTGGTCGGGGTGCCGGCGGGGGCGTTGTAGACCGTGGTCGTCCAGTCCGTCGAGTTCATCGAGACGCCGTCGACAGCAGCATCGAGCTGGGCGACCCACCCCGCGCTTCGCGGATCCACCGTCGCGGTGGCGGGCAACGGGGTGTTCCATATCGAGTCTGCCGCGAAGTAGTTGCCAGTCCCGGCGTTCGTGCCGAGCGACTCCCGGGCGGCCACGAATCCGTAGTTGGCGTCGCCCGTCGTGCTGAAGTAGGCCGCGCGGACGGTGTGGTGGCCTGCGGTCACGAATCTGGTGGACCGTTGCGTGGTCCACGACTCGGCCGTCCAGCTGTCGTCCACCAAGGTCCCGTCGAGCCAGGCACGGGCCCCGACATTGCCAAGCGTCGACGACAGTGCGTAGGTATCGGACGTCGGGAAGTTGATCGTCCCCTCGAAGTCGACGGAGAAGTTGTCCGCGTCGACGCCGGGTGCCGGCGAGCCGGTGAATGACCCGCCGGGAGCGTTCTCGCACCGCGTCAGCGCAGGGGCTCCTTCGAGCGAGGTGTTGTTGTAGTACCGCGCGCGGTACTGGTTGACACCGCACGCATCGGAGATCACGACAGAGTCGATGGAGACGCTGCGGTCGCAGGTCCGGTCGGCGAAGTCGTTGTCGTAGGTGAACGTCAGCTGGTGGCTGCCCGGTGTCGTGGTCGCGCCGACATTGAACTCGGTGAACTCGGTGGAGGTGACTTCGATCGCCCCCAGCGTCGTCCCGTCCAGCCGTGCGGTCAGGACCGGGGCGCCCTGGCAGAGCAACGCCCGCGCACGAACCGTGACCGAGGTCGTGGTCGTGGTCGTGACGGGCATCGCAAGGTCGCCCGGGCTCCACAGCATGATGCTTGCCCCGCTGGTCGCGGTCGGGTCCGCGAAGGTCATTCCGGCGCTGGCGGGCGAGGACGTCATGGCAGTCGAGGCGATCGCGGTGTCCACGGATGCCGAGGACGGCACCAGCATCGAGCCTGCGATCGTCGCTGTGGCCAGAGCGACGAGCATCGCGGTCCGGCGCCTGCGGACCACCCGACTGCGCAACGACATCTTTGACCCTCCCAGGCTGTGGGGAGAGCGTGACAGCGGGCGGCGGTGTTGTAAAGGAACCACCGACACGCAGCCGCCGGGCCCCGAGCCGGTGGTATGTCGTCCCGTTGTGAGGTACTGGGGTATGCGCATCTTCTTCACCGGCGGCAGCGGCAAGGCCGGCAAGCACGTGGTCGCCCACCTCGCCGAGCAGGGCCACCAGGTCACCAACATCGATCTCGTCGCCCTGGGTCACCCCGGGGTCGCCGATCTCCGCGTGGACCTCACCGACGCCGGTGAGACCTACTCGGCCCTCGCCGGGCTGGCGACCCTCGAGGAGCTGGACCTGCCCGAGAAGCCCACGTACGACGCGGTCGTGCACTTCGCGGCGGTGCCACGGATCGGGCTGACGTCGGACACCGCGACGTACGCGGCGAACGTCCTCAGCACCTACAACGTGCTGGAGGCCGCGACCCGGCTGGGAGTGAACAAGATCGTGTTCGCCTCCTCGGAGACGACGTACGGGATCTGCTTCGCCCAAGGCGACCGTCGTCCGGACTACGTGCCCATCGACGAGGAGCACCCCACGGTCCCGGAGGACGCCTACGCGATGTCGAAGGTCGCCGGGGAGGTCACGGCGCGGTCGTTCCAGGCACGCACCGGCACGGACATCTACGGCCTGCGGATCAACAACGTCATCGAGCCGCACGAGTACGCCGAGATCTTTCCGGCGTTCCTCCACGACCCGGCACTGCGACGGCGCAACGTGTTCGCCTACATCGACGCTCGCGACCTCGGGCAGATGGTGCAGCGATGCCTGGAGACGGACGGCCTGGGCTACGAGGTCTTCAACGTCGCCAACGCGGACATGTCCGTGGCCGCGACGACGGGGGAGATCCTCGACCGCTTCTACGACGGCGTGCCGGTGCGACGCGAGATGGGGCGGGACGAGACCTTCTACGCGATCGACAAGGCCCGCGACCTGCTGGGGTTCGAGCCGCATCACTCCTGGCGCGACGTGCTCGCCGACCCCGCCACGGTCGGCTGACCTCAGCGCTTCGGGCGGGGTATCGGACATGCATGAAGTTCACATCGACCCGACGTCCTTGGAACGGCTGGCGCGTCTGCTGGACCCGGAGCGTGCCGAACGCCTCGAGGGCAGCGCGGCCATTGCACGGCGCATCCTGGACGGACGGGTCGTGTGGAACGTGAGCGCAACGGCGTCCGGCGGCGGCGTCGCCGAGATGCTCACGACGCTGCTGGCGTACACGCGTGGAGCGGGCGTCGAGACCCGCTGGCTGGTCCTGGACGGGAATCCTGGATTCTTCCGGATCACCAAGCGGCTGCACAACGTCCTGCACGGTTTGCCCGGTGACGGTGGCCCGCTGGGCGACGCCGAGCGGGCCGAGTACGAGTCGGTCCTCGCCGACAATCTCCAGCCGCTGAGGTCGCTGGTGCGGGCCGGTGACATCGTGCTGCTGCACGACCCGCAGGCCGCCGGTCTCGCGGCGGGGCTTCGGGCGTTGGGTGCCCATGTCGTGTGGCGCTGTCACATCGGCCGCGACACACCGACCGAGCTCACCGACCTCGGCTGGAGCTTTCTGGAGCCCTATGTCGACGCTGCCCAGGCCACGATCTTCTCGCGCGAGGCCTACGCCCCTCCGTGGCTGGACCGGCGACGAGCACGGATCATCCCGCCGTCGCTCGACCCGTTCAGCACCAAGAACGTCGATCTGCCGCCGGCGGACGTCGATGCGGTGCTCCGCCACGCCGGCCTGGTGTCCCGTCCGGCTGCGCGCGGCAGCCTGGCCTTCGACCGGCGTGACGGCACCACCGGCACGGTGCGGGCTCACCGCCACCTGTTCGCGGCGGGCGACCAGGTGCCTGCCGACGCGCGTGTGGTGCTCCAGGTCAGCCGGTGGGACCGGCTCAAGGACATGGCGGGGGTGATGACCGCCTTCGCCGCCGGCCTCCCCGGGCTGCCGAGCGACGCGCACCTGATGTTGGTGGGTCCTGAGGCGTCTGGGGTCAGCGACGATCCCGAAGGGGCCGAGGTGCTCGCGGAGTGTGTCGCCCTCTGGACGAAGCAGCCGCTCGACGTTCGAGAACGTGTGCACCTGGTGGTGCTGCCGATGGATGACGTGGGCGAGAACGCACACCTCGTCAACGCGTTGCAGCGCCACGCCTCGGTCGTCGTGCAGAAGAGCCTCGTCGAGGGTTTCGGGCTCACGGTCACCGAGGCGATGTGGAAGAACCGTCCGGTGGTGGCGTCCGCCGTCGGGGGGATCCGCGACCAGATCGCCGACGGGGAGGATGGCCTGCTGCTGGCCGACCCGGGCGACCTGGGCGGCTTCGTGCATCTGATCGCGACGGTGCTGGACGACGATCACCTCGCTCAGCGCCTGGGTGAGGCCGCCGGCAGGACGGTGCGCGACCGGTATCTCGGCGACCGCAACCTCATCCAGTACGTGGACCTGTTCAGCGAGCTGCTGGGGGAGTAGGCGCCGCCCGTGACGGACCTGCGCCCTGACCGCCGGTCAGCGGGGGACGTGGCGGACGAGATCGAGCGCGAAACGGACGTACTGCGCGGCGACCTCCTCGGGCGTCGACGGGCCCGGCGTACGGAACCACTGGGCGAGCGCGGTGCACATCGTGACGACCGCACGCGCCGCCTCGTGGGGCAGGTCGGTCGCGAACTCGCCGGACAGCACGCCGGCCTCGACCTCGGCGTCCACCATCCGCTGCTGCTCGACCCTGGTCGCGGCCAGGCGACGGTGATTGGCGGGTCCGAGGCTGCGCATCTCTGATGCCCCGACGAACGCCAGCTCGCGGCGGTGCGTGTGATAGAGCGCGAGGCACTCCACCAGCAGGGCGAACCGCTCCGCCGGGGTCGACCCTTCGGCGCGTGCCGCCTCCGACCGGGAGAGCAGGTCGGACATCGTCAGGTCCAGCAGCGCCACGAGCATCTCCTGCTTGCTCGCGTGGTGGTGGTACAGCCCGGGCACGGAGAGCCCGGCACGCTCGGCGATCGTCCGCATCGAGGCCCCGTGATAGCCGAACTCGACGAACGCCGACAAGGCACCGGCGAGGGCCGGATCGAGCTGCAGGGGTGCGAACACCCTCCAGTCCGCCCGGGCAGCACCCGCAGAGGGCCTCGGTTGCTCGGAGACGTCCTCGGCGGTTGAGAAGATCCGGTGGACGGGCACGTCGAGCTCATCGGCGATGCGGGCGATGCGCTCGCTCGAGACGCCCGTCTTTCCGTTCTCGATCGCACTGAGGGTGGCCGGGCTGATCGCGAGGGCATCCGCCAGGCCCCGCAGCGTTCGCCCTCGTGACGCGCGGATCTCCCGGACGGCACGCCCCAAGGCCGTGCGATGCTCCTCGGACGGTGGACTCACGGCTGACAGATCCTCTGGTGCTGGGGGCGGCTGCGGAGCCGAGGCGATGTTCGGGATATCTGAACATAACAGGGTCCCGGGGTGGGTTCCACCATCAGTTGACACCACTGGTGACCTGGCGCAGTATGACTCGTGTCACATCAAAACCGAGTGTTCGTTCGGCCAGGAAGGTCGGCGCCGGCATCAGCCCGCTGCCCTGCCCGTCCGCTCACCGTCTGATCTGCGTCCAGGAGGACACATGACCGAATCGACCGTTCCCGCCCTCGGTGAGCTGCTCAAGGACGCGCCCTCCAACTGGGGCAAGTGGGGTGCGGACGACGAAGTCGGCGCCCTCAACTACCTGGGCCCCGAGCAGGCCATCGCGGCCGCTGGTCTGATCCGCTCCGGCAAGGTGTTCACCCTCCAGCGGCTGATCGGCGACCCGAAGGGCGATCCGGTGTGGCCCGGACGGACGCCGGCCGAGCGCACACAGATCCTCGACGAGTCGAGCTGGGACGGCGACGACGCGCCCGCGTTCCCCGGTGGGCTCCACTACGCCGACGACAAGATCAACGCCTTCCTGCAGGGATCGACCCAGTACGACGCCCTCGGCCACGTGTGGCACGACGGCCAGCTCTACAACGGCTACGACGCGCGCACGACCGTCGGCGGCCTCGACAAGGCCAGCGTCGAGCCGATCGCGCAGCGTGGCGTCGTCGGCCGCGCCGTGCTGCTGGACATGGCGCGTTTCCGCGGCAAGGACACCCTGGAGTCCGCCGAGACCTACACGCACGAGGACCTGATCGCCTGTGCCGAGGCGCAAGGTGTCGAGCTGCGCAAGCGCGACATCCTGCTGATCCGCACCAACTACCTGCAGCTGTTCTTCGACCTCGGCGACAAGTTCTACGAGGGCTTCTGCGAGCCGGGCCTCGTCTACAGCCCCGAGCTCGTCGAGTGGTTCCAGGAGATGGAGATTCCCAACCTGGTGACCGACACCATCGCCAACGAGGTCACCACGGACCCCAACAACGGTGTGGCGCTGGTGCTCCACAATGCCCTGATGCGCAACCTCGGCATCGCGTTCACGGAGATCGCCGACCTCGAGCAGCTCGCGGAGGACTGCGCAGCCGACGGCGTGTACGAGATGTTCTACGCCGCGGCGCCGCTCAAGGTCGCACTGGGCAGCGGCTCTCCGGTCAACCCGGTCGCCATCAAGTAGGGCCGCATGAGCGTCTACGACGAACGACCGTGGCTGGAGCTCTACGGTGACCAGCCGGCCGACATGGAGCCGGAGCACAGCGACGCCCTCACGATGTTCCGGGCGGGGCTGGAGGCCGACCCCGACGGCGACGCGATCCGCTACTTCGACGGGGTGATCACCCGGCGGGAGCTCGACACGGCCAGCGACGCGCTGGCCAGCGGGCTCCTCGCGCGCGGATTTGCCGAAGGCGACCGTCTCGCGGTGTATCTGCAGAACGTCCCGCAGTTCGTCACCTGCATGCTCGCCGCATGGAAGGCCGGCGGTGTCATGGTCTCGATCAACCCCATGAGCCGGACGCGTGAGCTCTCGTACCTGCTGAAGGACTCCGGCGCGACGGTGCTGGTCTGCCTCGAGACCCTGTACGACGAGGTCGCCCGTGACGTCGTCCCCGAGACGGACGTGAAGCTCGTGCTGACCACGAGCGAGCTCGAGCACCAGACCCGCAACGACGAACGGTTGTTCGCCGGTCTCGAACGTCAGCGGCACGAGGGCACGACCGATCTTGCGGGGCTCATCGACGAGCACAGGGGCCAGGTGCCGCCCGCGGTGACGCTGGCACCGGACGACGTGGCGTTCCTGACCTACACGTCCGGCACGACGGGTGTCCCGAAGGGCGCCATGAACACGCACCGCAATGTCGTGTTCACGGCGGCGATCTACCGCGACTGCGCGCGATTCGCCCCCGGTGGGTCAGTCTTCGGCATCGCCCCGTTGTTCCACATCACCGGCCTGATCGGGCACATCGCGGTGAGCTTCGCCGCACCGATGCCGCTCGTCCTGGCGTACCGCTTCGAGCCGGGCGTCGTGCTGGACGCGCTGCTGGAGCACCGGCCGACCTACACGATCGGCGCGATCACCGCGTTCAACGCCCTGTTCAATGCGCCCGACTTCACGCTGGACCACTTCGCGTCGTTCACGTCGATCTACTCCGGTGGTGCGGCGATCTCGCCCACGGCGGAGAAGGCGTTCCGCCAGGCCACGGGGCACCAGGTGCACAACGCCTACGGCCTGACCGAGACGACCAGCCCCATGACGCTCACCCCGTTCGGCGCCCCCTCGCCGGTGGACCCGACCTCCGGTGCGCTGTCGGTCGGCGTGCCGGTGCCGAGCACGATCGTCCGCATCCAGGACGACCAGGGCGTCGACCTGCCGCTCGGCGAGGTCGGCGAGATCGTCGCCGACGGGCCCCAGGTCGTCGCGGGCTACTGGGGCAAGCCCGAGGAGACTGCGGCCAACCTGCCCGGCGGTGCCCTGCGCAGCGGGGACGTAGGGTTCATGAACCCCGATGGCTGGGTGTTCATCGTGGATCGCAAGAAGGACATGATCAACGCCTCGGGCTACAAGGTGTGGCCGCGTGAGGTCGAGGACGTCCTGGCCGAGCACCCCGCCGTGCGCGAGTCGGCCGTCGTCGGTGTCCCCGACGAGAAGCGCGGCGAGACGGTCAAGGCGTTCGTGAGCCTGAAGGCCGGCACCTCGGTGACGACCGAGGAGCTCATCGCCCACTGCAAGGAGCGGATGGCCGCCTACAAGTACCCGCGGCAGGTCGTGATCATCGACGAGCTGCCCAAGACGGTCACCGGCAAGATCCTGCGTCGCGAGCTGCGCGACTGAGCCGCCGGTCGTCCGAGCCCCCCCCATCCCATCCGCTCGACGAAAGGGCTCGACCATGCGCGCTGCACTGCTCACCGACTACCGCCAGGACTTCTCGGTCGAGACCGTGCCCGACCCGCTCATCACCGATCCGAACGACGTCATCGTGCGGGTCGGGGCGGCCGGCTTCTGTCGCACCGACATCCACCTGTGGGACGGCCAGTTCGATGCCATGCAGAAGGGAGCCGGCGTCGACCTGCCCTTCGTCTGCGGCCACGAGTCGGCCGGCTGGGTCCAGGAGGTCGGTGCGGGCGTCACGCACGTCGCCGTCGGTGACGCCGTGCTGCTGCACCCCTTGGCGACCTGCGGCTACTGCAAGGCGTGTCGCGCGGGGGACGACATGCACTGCACGGCCGGCGTGTTCCCCGGTGTCCTGGCGCCGGGCGGGTTCGCCGAGTACGTCAAGACCAATGCCCGGGCGATCGTGCCCCTGACCGGCGGGCTCACCCCGGTGCAGGTCGCGCCGCTCGGCGACGCGGGGCTGACCGCGTACCGGGCGGTCCGCAAGGCGCTCCCGCTCGCGGTGCCCGGGACTCGTACTGTCGTGCTCGGCGCCGGCGGGCTGGGCCACATCGGCATCCAGGCGCTGCGCGCGCTGTCGCAGACCGAGATCATCGTGGTCGACCGCAACACCGAGGCCTTGGAGCACGCCAGGGGATGGGGCGCCGACCACCTGGTACTGGCCAAGGACGACCGCTCCCACGTCGCCGAGGTCCTGGAGCTGACGCACGGCGCGGGGGCAGAGGTCGTCATCGACTACGTCGGTGAGGGCGGCGCCCAGCAGGACGGTGTCGAGCTGCTCGGCGCCAACGGAGTCGACTTCCTCGTGGGATACGGGGGCACGCTCGAGGTGGAGATCCTCGGGCAGGCGCTGTTCCCCGAGACCAGCTTCGTGGGCAACATCTGCGGCAACTACAACGAGCTCGTCGAGCTCGTGGCGCTTGCCGCCCGTGGTGTCGTGAAGCTGACCACGACGACCTTCCCGCTCGAAGGCGTCAACGACGCCCTCCACGCCCTCGACGAGGGGCGACTCATCGGGCGCGGCATCCTGGTCCCGAACGAGAGCTGACGCCGGGGCGTCCTCAGATCGTCAAGTCGCCGACGGGGAGCACAGGCTCGCGGCCGAGCTCCGTCCGGGCGATCGAGCGGACGTGCACCTCGTCGGGCCCGTCGAACAGACGCATGGCGCGGTGCCATCCGTACATCGCGGCCAGCGGCGTGACATCGGTGACGCCGGCACCACCGTGCACCTGGATGGCGCGGTCGATGACGTTCGTGACGGCGCGGGGCACGGCGACCTTCGCCATCGCGACGAGGTCCTTGGCCGCCTTGTTCCCCTCGGTGTCGATGACATGGCTGGCCTGCAGGCAGATCAGGCGAGCTTGGTCCAGCTCGATCCGTGACTCGGCGATCTGCTGCTGCACGACCCCCTGCTCGGCCAACGGGCGCCCGAAGGCGACTCGCTCACTGGCGCGCTTGACCATCAGGGCGACCGCCCGCTCGCCGGCACCCAGGGCCCGCATGCAGTGGTGGATCCGCCCGGGGCCGAGGCGTGCCTGTGCGGCCGCGAAACCACCGCCCTCCTCGCCGATCACGTTGTCGACCGGCACACGGACCCCGTCGAAGCTCACGATGGCGTGGCCGTGCTGGTCGTGGTGCCCGAACACGGGGAGGTCGCGCTCGATGGTCACGCCGGGTGCGTCGGCCGGCACGATGACCATCGACTGCTGGCGGTGCTTCGCCGCGTCCGGATCGGTCTTGCCCATCACGATCAGCACCGAGCAGCGCGGGTCCATGGCGCCGGATGTCCACCACTTGCGCCCCGTGATGACGTAGTCGGTGCCATCGCGCACGATCCGGGTCGCGATGTTGGTGGCGTCGCTGCTGGCCACGGCCGGCTCGGTCATCGCGAACGCCGAGCGGATGTCCCCGGCGAGCAGGGGAGCCAGCCACCGGTCCTTCTGCTCCGGGGTGCCGAGCAGGTGCAGCAGCTCCATGTTGCCGGTGTCGGGCGCCTGGCAGTTGATCGCCTCGGGAGCCAGGTCGTTGCTCCAGCCCGACAGCTCGGCGATCGACGCGTACTCCAGCTGGGTCAGCCCCGACTCCGAGGGGAGGAACAGGTTCCACAGTCCCGCGGCCTTGGCCGTGCGCTTGAGCTCCTCGATGACGGGAGGCACCTCGTGGGAGCCGGGGTGCGCCCGTCGGTGCTCCGTGTACGTGGCCTCGGCCGGCAGCACGTGGTCGCGCATGAAGTCGATCATCCGGGCCCGCAGGTCGTCGGCCAGGGCGGACGCCCGGGGCAGGGAGTGGTCGGTGCGAGATGACGGCATGGTGCTCCTGAACTCGGCCGAGCGATCGCTCGGGTTTGGTTCTCACCCTGCCTGAGTGGTCGGTCATCCGCAAGGGACGGGCCCTGGCGGCTGGTCCGCGGCCGTCGGCCCTGACACCGGCAGCGCGGACGAGGCCAGCATCGCGACCTCTTCGCGTCGGAGGCCGGGCACCCGCCGCGTGCCGGCGTCGGGGATGCCCGCGTCCTGTGGCGTGACGAGCCCTCGGCGGGCCCGCAGGTACTCGCCCAAGGGGTTCGTCGTGGGGTCCATGGGCCCACCGTAGAACGTTCGAGGCCATGTGAGGAGGTCCTGTCGGGGCCAGGACCGCCAGGGCGCTGGTTGCTCCTGCACCACGTGCCTAGCGTCGTGTGTCCACGCGGCACTACCGAGAGGAACTTTCATGACCGTCACGCTGATCACCGGGGCCAACAAGGGCATCGGGCTGGAGACTGCGCGCCAGCTCGCGGCACTGGGGCACACCGTCTACGTCGGCGCACGCGACACCGAACGGGGGGAGAAGGCGGCCGCAGACATCGGGGCGCGGTTCGTGCAGCTCGACGTCACGGACGATGCGTCCGTCGCCGCCGCTGTGTCGAGGATCGAGGCGGAGGAGGGCCGGCTGGACGTCCTCGTCAACAATGCGGGGATCATCGGCACCGAGGTCGACGGCCCGACCGCACTGCGGGTGTTCGACACCAACGTCGTGGGCATCGTGCGCGTGACCGAAGCGGCCCTGCCGCTGCTGCGGGCGTCCGACCATGCCGTGGTCGTGATCGTGTCCAGCAGCATGGGGTCGTTCTGGGCCGTCACCAACCCGGACCGCCCGGAGTACTCCGTCGATTCCCCGCTGTATGCCGCGTCGAAATCGGCCGCGACCATGCTGACCGTGCAGTACGCCAAGTCCGAGCCGACGATCAAGTTCAACGCCCTGGAGCCCGGCTACACCGATACCGACCTGACCGCCGCGATGGGAGGCGGACGCCCCGTCGAGGTGAGCGCCAGGACCGTCGTCGAGCTGGCCACGATCGGCGCCGACGGACCGACCGGCACGCTTCGTGACGAGACCGGCATCCTGCCCTGGTGAGCCGTTCAGCGTGCCAGTACCCGGGACGTCCTGAGGAGGTCCTGTCGGACCCCCGGCTCGACAGGGCACTGGTCGCTCCCGCACCCCGTGCCTAACGTCATGAGGTGCCGGGGTCGTGAGATCTCGCGTCGTTCTCCTGCTTCCCGGAGGCTCCCATGACCGTTGTCCGACCGATCGGCGCACGATGACTCGTCCACCCGGTGCAGTGCTGCATCACATCGTCGACCACCCCCGCCGCGCCCTCGTCGTCCTGTTCGTGTTCGTGGTGGCGGCCGCTGCCATCGGCGGACCGGTCGCAGGAGCGCTCAGCTCCTCGGGAGGGTTCGCGCCCACCGACGCCGACTCCGTGCGGGCCACGCAACGTCTGGAGTCGGCGACAGGTCGCGCCCCCGCACCCGGCCTCGCCGTCCTCGTCGACGGTGCTGATGAGGGTCAGGTCGAGGACGTCAGCAGCCGCCTTGCAGATCTTGACGGCGTCGCCGAGGTGACCCCGGGCGGCGCCGCGAGGGACGGCTCCAGCCGGCTGGTCCTGGGCACGCTCGCGGCCGGAGCCGCGGACGAGGACGTGGCCAGGGAGGTGCTCGACGAGTTCGCGGACGACGAGGGGGTCACGGTCGGGGGGCGGGCGGTGGCAAATCTGCAGATCACCGAGTCCGTCGGCAAGGACCTGGGACGCGCCGAGCTGCTCGCCATGCCCCTGCTCGTGGTGCTGTCGTTGATCCTGTTCGGCGGACGCGCCGCACTGATCCCCGTAGTCGTGGGCACGACGACGGTGCTCGGCACGTTCCTGGCGCTCGCCGGTGTCAATCAGCTCTATGGCTTGAGCGTCTTCGCCCTCAACCTGGTCATCGGGCTCGGGCTGGGCCTCGCGATCGACTACACGCTGTTCCTCCTCGCCCGCTACCGCGAGGAGCTCGCCCTGCAGGGCCCGACGGTCGGGGCGATCCTTGTGACGATGCGGGTCGCCGGACGTACCGTCGCCTTCTCCGCAGCCACGGTCGCCACGGCTCTCGCGACGCTGACGGTGTTCCCGATGAACTTCCTCAAGTCGATGGGCATCGCCGGGGCGATCGTGGCGCTCGTCGCCGCCACGGCCTCGCTGCTCGTCACGCCGGTGTTCTTCAGCCTGATGGGAGCCCACCTGGCTCGGCGCTCACGGGGCGCCGCAGCGGCGGAGGGACGCTGGTACCGGTTCTCGCACGCCGTCATGCGGCGTCCTGGGCGCATCGCCGCAGCCACCGCCGTCGTGATGCTGGTGCTGGCCGCCCCCAGCCTGCGCGCCGAGTGGACACCGATCGACGAGACCGTCGTCCCGACCGACCAGAGCGCGCGAGTGGTGTCCGAGCGCCTCGGTGCGGAGTACGCGGACACCGGCACGACGCCCATCACGGTCGCGATCAGGGCCGACGGGCAACCCCAGGTGGCCCAGTACGCGAGCGCGGCCGCGGCCGTGCGCGGCGTCCAGGGTGTCGGCGAGCCGCTCCTGCTCGGGGACGGCACGTGGCAGGTGGACCTCCCGGTCGAGGGCCGACCTGCGGGGCCTGACGCCCAACGAGCGGTCGCCGACCTGCGCGCTCTCCAGGTCGACGGCGTCGACGCGCTGGTCACCGGGCCGGCCGCGGCCTTCGTCGACCAGCAGTCCGCCATCGGCGACACCCTGCCGCTGGCAGGTGGCCTCATGGTGCTGCTGACCCTCATCGTGCTGTGGCTGATGACCGGCTCGGTCGTCCTGCCGGTCAAGGCCGTCATCATGAACACCCTGACCGTCGGCGTGGCGCTCGGCGCGCTGACGTTCGTCTACCAGGACGGCCGCTTGACCGGCCTGCTCAACTACACCCCCAACGGCGGTGTCGAGCCGACCGACTTCCTCGTGGCCGCCGCCCTGGTGTTCGCGCTCTCGACCGACTACGGCGTGTTCCTGCTGGGCCGCATCAAGGAGGAGCGGGAGACCGGTCTGTCCGAGACCGAGGCGGTCGCGACCGGGCTGGCCAGGACCGGCGCCGTCGTCACTGCCGCCGCGTTGCTCCTCGCGGTGGCCATCGGCGCGTTCAGCACCAGCTCCATCTCCTTCATCCAGCAGATCGGCGTCGCCACCGCGGTCGGCGTCCTGGTGGACGCGTTCATCGTCCGATCGCTGCTCGTGCCGTCGTTGATGGGTCTGCTCGGAGCCTGGAACTGGTGGTCTCCGGCGTGGCTCCGCCGGATCCACGACCGCATCACGGGCCGCCAGGACGCACTCCCGGCCCGTCCGACTGAAGAAGGTGTCTCCTCATGAGCCAGCCGTCCGACGTGGACGGAGCCACGCGTTCTCGGACCGCACCGCGGCGCGCTTCGTCCCACCCGATAACCTCACCGGTGCCCACTTAACCTGTCGAGAGGTTCCTGTACTCATGGAGAATGTGTTCACCGCCGGCGGTCACGACGACCTGTCAGCCGCCCTGGTCGGTGTGGCACTGGCACTGATCGTGATCGGCGTCGCCACTGCCCTGTACCTGTTCAACCAGGGCAAGTCGCGCGCCGCGGGCGCGGTCGTCGCGGTCGCGTTCGCCGCCGCAGTGGCGTCGTTCATCTGCTCCACCGACGCGGTGCTGGTCGACTCCGATGAGCGGGTCGACGCCTTCGTGACCGAGGTCAACAACACGTACGGCCTGCCCCTGACGCACGCCGACGGTGAGGCCGCCTACCGTGCCTACCGGTCCGGCGACGGGACGTTCGAGGTCGACGTCCAGGGCACCGAGTACGTGCTGAAGGTCAAGGACAAGGGCGACAAGCTGGTCCTGCTGGTGCTCGGCGGCGAGCCGACCAACTGAGCTCGGTCACAACTGCTGCTGCGAGGGCGGGATCCCACGGGATCCCGCCCTCGTGCTGTCTCACAGTCCCCGAGAGGTTCGTGCACCGGGCTCGTGCGCCCTTGACGGGCGTGTCACCGGGACAGGAGAACCCTGATCGTGGATCATGGTGCGTCGGCCGGGGACGTGACCTGCAGGGGGAAGCTTGAGTCAGGGCTCGGGATCACGCACGCCGCGTGTCCTTCGGCTGCGTCCGCTCGTGCGACGGGCCGGACTGCCGGGCATCATCACCGGGGCGGTCTCCCTCCTGCTGATCATCGCGATGGTCGTTCTGATCGGGCGCGTCCTGCAGCCGCAGCTCGACGACCTGCGCACCGGCCAACGCGCCATGCGAGATGCGCACGACGCCATGCTCGACCAGGAGACGGGCGTGCGGGGGTACCTCGCCAGCGGCAACGTCGACCTCCTTGCGCCCTACACATCGGGCTTTCGGCGTAGCGCCGAGCTCGAGAAGGTGCTGGTGGCGTCCCTGAGCGAGCGACCCGATCTCGTCGATCGAGCCATGGATGTCATCACGGCTCAACACGCGTGGCAGAGCAGGTGGGCCGTTCCCGCGGTGGATCCGGGGAGCGGGGCCGTGGCCGGCCGGGGCGACGGACGACTGGGCGCCGCCGAGCTCTCGGACTACCTCCAACAGGGCAAGGAGCTGTTCGACGACTACCGTGCGGCCGACGTGGGGCTGCAGACCGCGGTCCGGGCGGACGTCGCGCGGGTGGAGCGCCGGATCGCCACGACCCTTCTGGCCGCCGGCGGCGTCCTGATGCTGCTCGGCGTCGTGTCGCTGGGCATGCTGGTCCGCCTGAGCCGCCGGCTGCAGCGCCTGGTCGTGGCGCCGGTGCTGGAGATGACCGAGGACGTCGACCGCGTGCGGCAGGGCCACCTCGACATCGAGGGGAGGTCCGTCCCGGAGGTCTTCGAGCTGGCGGGGCTGGCGGCGGGCGTCTCGGCGATGACCCATTCGCTCGCGGAGCGACACGCAGCGGCCGAGGCGCGCGAGCAGGAGCTGCGTGTCCGCAGCACACGGCTGGAGCACGTCCTCGAGCTCAGTCGCGACCTCACCGAGTCGCTCAGCCTGCGGTACACCACGATGCGGCTGGTCAAGTCGGTCTGCGAGCTGACGAAGGCCGACCAGGCCGAGCTGTGGCTGCGCGGCCAGGACGTCGAGGAGCTCGTGCTGATCGCTCGCTCCCACGAGGACGCTCCCGTGGAGGGCACGTCCCGGCGCGCGGGCCCCGCCGCCATCGAGATCGGCGTCGGAGCCATCGGCCGGGCCGCCCGGTACGGACGGGCGCTGCCGCTGGACGAGTCGGCGAACGCCGTGGACGACCAGACCAGGGAAGTCGCCATCCCGATGGTCGTCGGCGCCCGGGTGGTCGCAGTCATCGCGATCCGCTCGGCCTCCGGCCCCCTGGACCTGTCGCTGATCGACGGCCTGCTGCTGCAGGGCGCCTCGGCCATCCAGGCCGCGCAGCTGCATGCCGAGGTCGAGGAGATCTCGCACAAGGACGCGCTGACCGGCCTGGCCAACCGGCGACGGTTCGACACCGACCTGGCCGCCGAGGTGGAACGCGCGCACCGCTACGACCGGCCGCTCGTGCTGATCATGCTGGATCTTGACCATTTCAAACGCATCAACGACGTCTACGGCCACCAGCGCGGTGACGAGGTGCTGCAGGACGTCGCCGCGGTGCTGACGAGCGATCTGCGCGACATCGACACCGCCTACCGCTACGGCGGCGAGGAGCTCTGCGTGCTGATGCCCGAGTCCACCGCCGAACAGGGCGCGAAGGCCGCCGAACGCATCCGGGAGCGCATCGCGGGGCGATTCACCTGGGCGACGATGTCGCCGGTCACCATCTCGGCCGGCGTGGCGCAGCTGGGCACCGACAGCACGCCCGCCACCCTCGTCGGTGTGGCCGACCAGGCGCTCTACGCCGCCAAGCGCGGCGGTCGGGACCGGGTCGTCATCGCGGAGTGAGGGCCCCGCTCAGCCACGGGTGGCTGAGCGGGGCCCATGTCTGCATGATGCGCGCTGGATCAGCGCGAGCAGCGCGGCCGACTGATCTTGATGGTGTAGGTGGCGGTCGTGTCGGGCAGCGTGATCTTGGCCCGCGCGGTCAGCTTGCCCGAGTGCTTCTTGAGCGCCTTGCGCGAGGTGAATCGCACGAACGGGGCCGAGCTGTCGCGGCCCAGGAACTTGTTGCCGACCTTGAAGTCGGTCCGCACGACCGGGCCGCCCTTGGTCAGCACGCGCAGCCGCACCTTCGAGCCGCGGCACACGGCCTCACCACGCACGTCCTTGACGATGCGGGTGTTGCGCTCGGCTGCGGCCCGGCGCGCTGCCGCGGTGACGGTGGGGGCCACGGCCTGCATGCCCAACGCGGTGGGGTGGAACGGGATCGCGCCGTCAGCGCTGGCCGGCACGAGGCCCTCGATCCAGCGCTGGCCGGGAGCCGCGCACGCGGTGTGGTCCATGCTGCCGGGCGTCGCGCGCAGATCGGCGAAAGTGGCACCGGCCGCACGCGCCGAGTCGCGCAGGACATTGCTCATGTGGTCGACGAGGCCCTGGATGTAGTCGGCGTCGGATGACGTCAGGGGCTGGACCAGCGGGCAGCCGGCCGGCGGGATGTACAGGCCGTAGCCGACCACGACGACCGCGGCGCGGGGCGCCTTCTTCTTGATCGCGGCGAGGGCCGTGGCGAGCTCGGCGCGGGTCGCCTCGATCTTGTTGTGGACGGTCTGGCCGTCCCGCTCCTTGCACCCGGGGGCGACCACGCTGATGCACCCGCTGACGGTGCTGACGATGCCGACGTCGTTCGCGCCGATGGGTCCGACGGTCACCAGCGTCGTGTTCTTGTCGACCGCGTCGATCTGCGGCGGCTCGGAGCCCTGGGGCGTGGTGATGTTGTCGATCGTCGCGCTCGAGCAGGTGGCGTCGGTGAACTTGCGGGCACCGATCGCGGCGGCGGTCTGGGTGGCGAAGTTCTTCTCGCTGCGGAAGCAGGGGCTGCCGCCGGGACGCTGCGGCAGCAGGATCGGTCCGGCGGCGACCGAGTCACCCATCGCGACGTACCGCTCGCCCCCGGGGCCGTTGTCGTACACGTCGATGGCTGCATTCGCGGCGGTCGTCGTCATCGTCATCGTCATGGCCAGCGCCGTCACGGCGAGCCCAGCAGTCATCGGTCGTCTCATCGTCATCTCCCACATCCGCAGGTAACACCGTGTTACCTCCGGGTATGAAAGTCCACGAAGGGCCCGAAGTCAATGACTCGTAGTGAACCACGTCACATCGTGGTGCGTGGTGTGAGGCTGACGCCGAGCACCTGACCGATCTCGGCCAGGGTGAACCGCACCAGTTGCACCAGCGCCTGCCCTTCTCGATCACGGGATGAGGCCAGGTCGCGCGTGCCCCACGGGCCGTTCCTGCTTGGCGGGGCAGCGCTGGGACTGTTCGTCGGACAGCCTCTCTGGGACGAATACCTGCGGCTGTTCGGACTGACCTGACCCGATGAAAACCCCCGATCCGGGGTGATTCGTCTCATGCCCGCACGGGCCGAACTCCGAAAATCTCCCGCTCATGGGGTGACGGAACACACAGCTCAACGCCGTTTTTGCCTGCCATCGCAGGCTTCTGGCTTGAGTGACCGCATTAGTGTCGACTAGGTCAGTGTCAACCGATTGTTGCGGAGTTTCACGATCATCTCGAAAAACAGCCCCCGAAAGCACACCACGTTCACGGTGGCGACCGACAACGGGTCAGGTCACCGCACGTCGAAGTTCAGGCGCAACCTGCTGACGAAGGTCAGGCTCTCGCCCGCCATGTTGGGCGTCGTCGCGGTGACCGCCGCCGGCCTCGGTTCGCTCTCGACACATGATCCGGAGGTCGCGGGCGACACCCTGATCACGCAGGCCTATGAGGCCGCTCAGACGGAAGGCGTGCAGACCGCTGCACCGAGCACACCGACCGCATCGCCCGAGGCTTCGGTCGATGTGAGCCGCAGCTACGACCGCCCCCCGATGGAGGAGGCGACTGCTGAGCTGATCGAGCAGCGCACTGCCGCGCTCGAGGCGAAGGAGCAGGCCATCGCAGCACAAGCGGCGGCCGTCCAGCAGGAGCAGGAACGTCAGGCGCAGGAGCAGGCACGCCAGGCCCAGGAGCAGGCACGCCAGGCCCAGGCACGTCAGGAACGTCGGGCCAAGAGGGCCGAGCAGCGCCGCATCCGGCAGGCGGAGAAGCGTCGCAACGGGTGGGTCAAGCCCGTCTCGGGATACACGCTGACGGCCCGTTTCGGCCAGCAGAGCTCGCTGTGGTCCAGCGGCGCGCACACCGGGCTGGACTTCGCCGGGCCCTCGGGCTCAAAGCTCGTCTCCATGACGGCAGGAAGGGTCACGGCGGCCGGTTACGCAGGCGCCTATGGCAACCGCACGGTCATCACCATGGCCGACGGCACGGAGATCTGGTACTGCCACCAGAGCCGGATCGTGGCCAACGTGGGCGAGAAGGTCTCCCCGGGCGAGCTGATCGGTTACACCGGCTCGACCGGCAACGTCACCGGTCCGCACCTGCACCTGGAGGTCAGGCCGGGCGGCGGCGGACCCGTCGATCCCGCAGCGATGATGCGCAAGCACGGCATCAACCCCTGACGGGTCACCCGGGCGCGCAGGACGGTGCTCCCGCCCGCGCCCGGGCGGTCGTCACCGGCCCGATGGGTCGGCCGGTCCTGGGGAAGATCTGCCGGTGGCGGTCCGTGCGGGCCACGGCCCGTACGTCGGCCAGCACGCAGGTGCCGTCGTCGAACAGGAACTGCACCTCGGCGTGGGCTCCGGGCACGACCCCCTTGGGGAGGACGAACCCGCCGGCGTCGGACGCCGCCCCGACCCGTGCCCGCTGACCGGCGGGCACAGGCAGCGCCCACGGCGTCCCGTTCACGGCGAGCGGGGATCGATCCACCTGCACGAGGACACCCATGAGGGCAACCTCGACATCCGTGCGGTTCTCCACGGAGGCACCCAGCGCGGCTGAGCCGTCCCGGTTGACCACCAGCAGAGGGCTGGTCACCTGCACGGAGGGGTCGTCGACCGCCACGTCGACGGCCGAGCGGAGCGTGCCCGCGCGGGCGTCGACACGCGCCAGGTCGGCGGACGAGTCGCCCCCATCGACCAGGACGAGCCCGGCGGCGCCGACGAGCACGACGCCGACCACAGCAGCAAGGCCGAGCAGGATGTACTTCACGACCGCACCCACTTCGCAGGAGAGCTGGCAGCGTAGCGCCCGATGGCCGGCCTAGTGGTGGAAACCGGACCGCTGACCCTCGGTCGGCATCGGTCCCGTGAGGGCCTCAAGATACGTCACCTCCTCGCGCAGGTCGGCGAGGAATGCCGATGCGGTCTGGGGGTGCTCGACCATGTTCTTGTCGGCGGACTCGATGAACAGGCCGCCGGCGATGATCGGATTGAGCTCGACGCCCTTCGGCCCCTCACTGTCGTGTGCGGCTCGGCGTGTGTTCGTGACCATGGTCGCCCCTGTCGCTTGGTGCCCCGAGAACCTGGAACCCTCTCAGCCTATGAGCGGCGCGCTCACGGGTCGCGGGGCCGAAAGTCACCCATCACGTCGTTGCCGGGCTGGACGATGCCATAGCTGGACTCCGGAAAGGGATGCCATGCGCCGGCGAAGTCGCCCACGGGCTCGGACACCACGACGCGGGTCTCCTCGGACAGGCCGACGAACGCCGGGTTGTCGGGGTAGAGGAGGCGCAGGGTGGCCATCTCCGCGCTGACGTACAGCGTCCGGCTCTGGTGCTCGCTGGAGTAGCGGAACGACCACAGGCTCTCGCCGTCGGAGGTCGCCACGGTCATCTGCACGGGGTGCTCCACTCCGTGCCGGCGTCCGGTCGCCTCGACGAAGCCCACCATCCGTTCGACCGCCGTCACCGGATCGTCCGTGAGGCCGAAGGTCATCGCGAGGTGGAACATCACCTCGGAGTCGGTCGATCCCTCCATGGCGGGGTAGAGCGCCGGGTCGACGGCCAGGGTGAGGTCGCGCTTGAGCAGTGCGAAGTCGCGGATCGCCCCGTTGTGCATCCACAGCCAGCGGTCGTGCCGGAAGGGGTGGCAGTTGGTCTGCTGGACCGGTGAGCCGGTGCTGGCACGCAGGTGGGCGAAGAACAGGCCGGACGACGTCGACCGGGCGAGCTCGCGCAGGTTCTGGTCGTTCCACGCCGGTTCGATGCCGCGGAACAGGACCGGCACGTTGGGACCACGTGTGTCGGGCATGTCGCGCGTGGTCGTGTCCAGGCCGTACCAACCCACCCCGAAGCCGTCCCCGTTGGTGGCCTCGGCCCCCATCTGGGCGTGCAGGCTCTGGTCGATCAGGGAGGGCGATGGTCGGTAGAGCAGCTCTTCGAGCAGGATCGGACTACCTGAGTACGCCAGCCAACGACACATCATGTGCTCCTGTCATCCCGGGGCCGCCACCCGCAGTGTCACGCACATCGTCGTCGCACACACCGGACGAACGGCCCGTCAATCCTGCGCCCGGCCGAGCCTGGTGTGGGTTCGCAGCAACGACGCCACGACGACAGCGGTGAAGACGATGAGCGCGCTGACCACGGCACGGGCCGCCTGTCCCGTCGCGTGGACGTCCCCGAAGCCCACGGTGGCCATCGTGCTCACCGTGAAGTAGAGAGCGTCGATGCGCGTCCGGAGCCCGGAGATCTGCCCAGGGGCGAACAGCTCCATCAGGTAGAAGGTCATGGCGAACGCCACGACGACGAGCATCAGCATCATGGCCACTGCGCGGTCGCTGCGCCGCGTCGTGCCGTCACGCACGGCCCGGAGCTCGAGCACCATCATGTGGGCCAGCAGGATGAGCCCGGCGAACGTCAGGACCAGGCTGATCCCGATCACGGCGGGCGAGCTGTCCCACGTCACCGGCACGGCGAAGTAGACGAGCAGCAGGGCTACGGCCGTCCAACCTGGCCTGGCCCACGCCATCGCGTACCTCCTCTGGCGATCCGGAGACGCCGTGATGCCAGCGTACGTCCGGGTCGGAGGTCTCGGCGACGCCGACGACCGGGCGAAAGCGGCCCCGACTCTCGTAGAGTGCTGGCATGAGCACCAGCGGCGCCGCACCGATCACCGTCGGGGTCGACGACTCCCAGCACGCGGCCCTGGTCTTCGCCGCCGAGGAGGCCCGGATCCAGGGCTGCGCCGTGCGGGTGGTGCACGGCTTCATCGTGCCGCCGAGTCCACCGCAGGCCATGAGCGCGGCCTACGGCGTCGACATCGAGGGGTCATTTCGTGAGAGCGGTCGCGAGGTGCTGGCGGACGCCGTCCAGTACCTGACCTCCCGGTACGGGGACGTCACGGTCGAGCAGGTGCTCGAGCGCGGCCCGGCGTCGAGGGTCCTGATCGACGCCTCGGCGACATCACGACTCCTGGTGCTCGGCCAGGACGACGCGACACCGTGGTACTCCCGGCTGTTTCGCAGCCGGGTGTCGCGCGATCTGACCGTCGACGCGCTCTGCCCCGTGGTCGTGGTGCCCGACACCTGGAGCACCCGGACTCCCGCTGACGGAGTCACGCTGCTGCTCGACCAGCGATCCTCCGCGACGGGTGCGGTGCGGTTCGCGTTCGAGCACGCGTCCCGCCACGACGGCACGCTGCACGCCGTGCACGTGGGGGACACCGGCACCCGGGAAGGGCCAGACATGCGAACGCTGGTCGACTCCTGGTGCGCCAGGTACCCCGATGTGCAGGTGGCCACGAGCGTGGTCCCGGGTGCGCCGGACCCCTCGACGGTGACGTCGTTCGCGCGCACCGGGCTGCTGGTCCTCGGCCGTCCGCGCGAGCATCTCCTGCCCGGCCTGCCCGACAAGTCACTCGCCCGCGCGGTTCTCGAGCACGCCGGGTGCCCGGTGGCCGTCGTGCCGGACGACCACGACGTCTGAGGCCTGCCCATCGTCGGGATGCCCGTCCGTCCGGGAGCCGCTACGGTTCGGGGCACCGTACCGACCGTCGAGGGGACAACAACACCGTGCGTCGAGCTGTGCTGAGCGGGACTGTCGTGTTCATGATGCTGGCGTCGGCCGCATGCGGTGGTGACGACTCGTCGCCTGCGGGGAAGCTGACACCGACGCAGCCCTCGGCGTCGCCAGCCCCGGACGAGTTCGACCCGGATGACGTGGCGGGCATCGTCGGGGATACACCCACCGATGTCCGGTGGGACGTGCCGCAGGTTCCGGCGTCGTGGAAGTCGCTGCCGGTCGGCGCCGGTGAGCGACAGTGGCAGGTGGGAAGCGCCTGCGTCGTCACCTTGTCCCAGCCGGCCGGCCTGGGCACGGCGACCGAACCGACCCAGGACCAGGTGCTCGAGGAGTACGCCCGGCGCGTGGGCCAGGCCATCGGCCAGAAGCTCGACGTCACTGCCCGCACCAGCTCCATGTTCCCCTTGCGCACTGGCAACAGCGCGGTCACCGCGACGACGAAGGTGTCCCACGCGACGCTCACCGGTGGCGACGGTGTCGGTGGTGAGGTCTACGCCTATCGCAGTGGCGACTTCGCGCTCACGCTGACCACCGTCTGCGGCAAGGGTGCTTTCGACGAGACGAATGCATCCGCATTCCAGCCGTTCATCAGCGGGCTCGGCGTGGAGGCCGACTACTGAGCCGATCGGGACCGGGCCTCTGCCAGGCCGTGAAGGAGCTCGCGGTCGCTCACCAGCATCTCGGCCACGTCACGCAGGTGCTGATCGGACTCCTGGGAGAAACGTCTCAGCACCGAGAATGCATGATCGGCGTCGAGGCTGAATCGTCCCATGATCAGTCCCTGCGCCTGGCCGATGAGCGTGCGTGTCTCCAAGGCCTGCCGCAGCCCGCGCTCCCGGGTGGCGGCGGCGCCCATCACCGCTGCACTCTGGTCCGCCAAGATGCTTGCGAGCTCGGCATCCTCCGCCGAGAAGGCGTTCGGCGCCGAGCTGTACAGGTTGAGCGAACCGATCCGCGGACCGAGGCCGTGGAGCTCGGCAGACAGGATGCTCTTGAGCCCGAGCTGGGCGACGGCCGGCCCCCACCGAGGCCACCGTTCGTCCTCGCCGACCAGGCCCGACATCACGACGCGGGCGTGCCGCGTGGTGTCGACGCAGGGCCCCTCCTCGAGCTCGTACTGCATCAGGTCCGCGTCAACCACCATCGGATCGGTCGCGCCGATGGTCTCCAGACGTCCCCCGGCCTTGAGCAGGGTGATCGCGCCGGACCCGGCGCCCAGCGTCTCGACCGCGTACACGATGAGCTGCTCAGCGGTGTCGTCGAAGTCCTCGGCGGCGGTGAGTGCTGTGGCGAACTCCGCAAAACTGTCGGTGAAGTTGTTCATCCAGGCCTCCGGGCCGTGCGCGGGGGGCGCGGTTCCAGCACGCCGTTCCAGCCGATACTAGGTCATAAATCGCGTTGACGATCGGACCAATGTCCCGCCCCAGGTCCCAGCCGCCTGCCCAACACGCCGGCCCGCGGTGCCACCCACGGGTGCATCCCCGGCCCGGCCGTGGGGCGGCCCGAGGCGCCCGCGGCGCCTGTGGGTCAGGCCGGCGCCGACAGGCGGTCGGCGCCCGATGGGAGACGCTCGTCGGGGCATGCGGCCAGGACCCGCCGCATCGCATCGCGCTCGGCGGCTGTCACCCACAGCCGGTACTCGGCCTTGATCGCGACCTGACGGGCGACGTAGGCGCAGCGTGAGGACTTCAGCGGCGGGAGCCAGGTCGCGGCGTCCCCATCGCTCTTGGCCGAGTTGGTGGTCTCGTCGGTCGCCACCAGCTCGAGGAAGTCGTTGGCGAACTGCTCGCGGCGATCCGCGGTCCACTGCTGCGCGCCCTTCTGCCACGCATCGCTCAGCGCGACGACATGGTCGATCGGCACCTGGCGTGACGTGACGCTTCCGCGGGTGAAGGCGACGCTGCGTCCCGAGTACGGAGACACCAGGACGCCGCTCTGGACGACGCAGTCGCGGGTGCCCGGCTTGAGCGAGATGGCGGACAGGTCCCGGCGCAGGACGTCATTGCGCTGGTCGCAGCCGTTGCGGTCCAGATCGCGCCACGGCCGGCCGAACTGCTCGCGGGAGTACCCCGTCCTCGGTGCCCGGCCCTTCACCGCCAGCTGCGCGAGGGCCTCGGAGGCGAGGGCACCGGTCCCCGGTGCGCCGGCCACGTCCGGGGCTGAGGTCGCCGGCAGGTCCGACGGAGCCGCCTGCGACGCGTCCTCGCGGTCGATCCAGGAGTACCAGCCGAGGATGACCGCGGCGAGGACGACCGCCAGGAGGGCGACCGGTCGGGGAGTGCGTGGCATGGCTTCTTTCGGGGGTCGACGCGGGCGGTCGGCCAGTCTGGCACGGCCGCGTCCGGCGGCGGCACCTGGCTCGCGGGCGCCCGGTGTTGGCGTCGGTCACTACAGGATCTCGCCGGTCTCCTCCCATGACCGGGAGCCACACTTCGCCGATCGTGCATCCGGCAACGGGTTCGGGGCCGAAGTAGTGGTGATGGCCGGACTCGCCGGCCAACCTGGGAGGAAGTCTCATGAAACGAGCTCTGGCAGTGGCCGCGGTCGCACTGATGACCGCTACAGGTCTGGTCGCCACGACCACGACATCGGCCTCGGCGCACGGCACCCATCACTCGCGCTCCCACTCGAGTGACCACCGCTCGCACTCGGGGGCGGGGTACACGAAGGTCGTGGTCGCTCCCGCGGTCTACAACCTGGTCACCTCGGCCGGCATCACACCTGCCCCGCTCGCCGGTGCCACCGCGGCCCCCTTCAAGGGCACGCTCGCGGCCCGGTTCCCGATCACCGCGTACCGGCTGCGCGGGCTGCAGATCCGGCACAGTGGCGGGATCAGCCTGACCGCGGGGGCCGCCACGATCTCGCTGTCCAACTTCAACATCGACCTGGGACGGGGCCGGGTCAGTGGTGTCGTCGCCGGCTCGCCCGGGGACGTCGGTCGGGTCGACCTGTTCAAGATCAGGGGAACCGACCGCGCCGACCTCGGACTGGTCCGGCTGACCCTGACCAGCACGGCTGCCGGCGCGCTGAACGCCACCTTCGGCGTCAACGCGTTCGCCGAGAACGCGACGTTCGGGTACGCCACACCGCGGCCGTTCGCACGGCGCTAGCGGCCGAGGGGTCGTAGGGCCCCTGGAAGGTGACGAAGGGCCGTCGTCGGGACGCGTCATGCCAAGCAGGCTGGATGGCCGACGCGACTTCTGCGAAGGAGACGACGATGGACGACGGAGTCACCTCCACCCCGACGACGGCCCAGCGCCTCGGAGCCGAGGCGCTGGGCACGTTCTGGCTCGTGCTCGGCGGGTGCGGCACGGCGGTGCTGGCCGGTGACGAGGTCGGTGCCCTGGGCATCGCCTTCGCCTTCGGCCTGGCCGTGCTCACCGGTGCATACGCCTTCGGTCCGGTGTCCGGCGGACACTTCAACCCGGCGGTGTCGGTCGGCTTGGCGACGGCCGGCAGGTTCTCGTGGCGGGACGTGCCCGGATATGCAGCCGCGCAGGTGGTCGGCGCCAGCGTCGCCGGAGTACTGCTCCTGGTGATCGCCGAGGGCCAGCCGGGCTTCGACGCCGTGGAGAGCGGCTTCGCATCCAATGGCTACGGCGACCGCTCGCCGGGTGGTTACGGGCTCGGTGCGGTGCTGCTGACCGAGGTGTTGCTGACCGCATTCTTCCTGTTCGTGATCCTCGGGGTCTCGGCACGACGGGCCGCCGTGGGATTCTCCGGCCTCGCGATCGGGTTGGCGCTGACCCTCATCCACCTGATCAGCATCCCGGTCAGCAACACCTCGGTGAACCCGGCCCGCTCGCTGGGCGTCGCGTGGTTCGCCGGCGCCGATGCGCTGGCGCAGGTCTGGTTGTTCATCGTGGCGCCCCTGGTCGGTGCGGCCATCGCCGGCGCGGCCCACGCCACCTTGCTGGGCGACGAGCCGGAATGAGGGGCACAGTAGGCACGTGCCGCCCTCCGAGAAGCTGTCCTGGTTCCTGACTGCGGCGGAGCGCGGCAACCCCCGCACCCGCATCGACGCGGATCACCCGGGTGACCAGGCGTGGACCACGGGCAACGTCGTCCGTCCTCTCGTGCACGGCCGGACCTACTTCGCCGAGCTGTTCGAGCGCATCGAGGCGACCCGCGCGGGGGACCTCATCTACTTCACCGACTGGCAGGGCGATGCCGACGAACGGCTCACCGGCGAGCCCGGCAGCGAGGTCGTCGAGGTGCTGGGGCGAGCGGACGAGCGGGGCGTGGACGTGCGCGGCCTGGTGTGGCGATCACATTCCGAGGCGCTCGGATTCTCCTCCGGCGAGAACCGCCGACTCGGCAAGGAGCTGCAGGACCGCGGGGCCGAGGCCCTGCTGGACATGCGCGTGCGGATGGGTGGCTCGCACCACCAGAAGATGGTGGTCATCCGGCACCGCGACGACGCCAGCCGCGACATCGCGTACGTCGGCGGCATCGACCTGTGCCACTCGCGCCGCGACGACGCCGACCACGCAGGTGATCCCCAGGCGCTGCAGCTGGCCGCCGAGTACGGCTCGACCCCACCGTGGCACGACCTCCAGGCCGCGATCTCCGGGCCCGCGGTCCGCGACGTCGAGACGGTGTTCCGCGAGCGCTGGCAGGACCCGACGCCGCTGAGCCGCAGCCCGATCAACCTGCTCGCGGACGTGGTGCGGCGCCTCGACCGCAGCCCCGATCCGCTGCCCGAGCAGCAGCCCGCCCCGCCGGCGGTGGAGGGTGGCACCCATGCCGTCCAGCTGCTGAGGACGTACCCCGACCTGCGCCTGGGCCGGGACTACGACTTCGCCCACGGCGGTGAGCGCAGTGTCGCCCGCGGCTACAGCAAGGCCATCGGAAACGCCCGCCGCCTGGTCTACGTCGAGGACCAGTACCTGTGGGGCACCCGCATCGGTGACGTGTTCACCCGCGCCCTGCACGACAACCCGGACCTGCACGTCATCGTCGTCGTGCCGATGCACCCCGACAAGGAGGGGTTCAACCGGACCGCACAGCTGCTCGGCCGGCGCCGGGCGATGCTCGAGATGTTGGGAGCCGCCCCCGACCGGGTCGCCGTCTACGGCATCGAGAACCATGCGGGGACTCCGGTGTACGTCCACGCCAAGACCTGCATCGTCGACGACACGTGGGCCACGATCGGCTCGGACAACTTCAACCGGCGCTCGTGGACGCACGACTCCGAGCTGTCCGCCGCCGTCGTCGACCTGGCCGAGGAGGGATCGTTCGCGCAGTACCTGCGCCTGACGCTGGCCGCCGAGCACCTCGACCGCGACGACGTGCGCGACTGCGCCGATCCGTCGGTCATGTTCGAGACGTACGCGCGTGTCGCAGCCGATCTCGACCGCTGGCACGCGAGCGGACGAGTGGGCGTCCGGCCGGCCGGACGTCTCCGCCGCCTGGAGCCGCCCCGGCTCGGTCCGGTCCAGCGTCTCCTCGCGGCGATCCCGTACCGGGTGGTGCACGATCCTGACGGACGGCCGCGGCCCATCCGCGGCACCGATCGGTTCTGACGGGGCGCGACGGGTTCTCACAAACGTCCGCGACACCCTCGCGCGGCGGCTGCATCGTCCCGCCGGGTGTGATTCACTCCACAGACACGCGTCGTGCGCGTCCCGGACGCCTTGGGACGCCATCGTGTGCCCGTCCCACCCCGGGGACGAGAACGGGAGAATGCAGTGAAGCGAACTGTCCGAAGCGCCGCCCTCATCATCTCCGCCGTGGCGGTCAGCCTCGGTGCTGCCGCCTGCGGCGGACCGCCGGACAAGGACTCCGGCAGCGACACCAAGGCGTCCAGCGCGACGTCGGCGAAGGACCTCGGCGGCATGGACGCGCTGGTCAAGGCCGCCAAGAAGGAGGGCCAGCTCAACGTCATCGCCCTGCCGCCCACCTGGGCCAACTACGGCAAGATCATCGACGCGTTCGAGGACAAGTACGACATCAAGATCAACTCCGCGCAGCCCGATGCGGCCAGCCAGGACGAGATCAACGCCGCCAACACGCTCAAGGGCACCAAGCGCGCCCCCGACGTGTTCGACCTGGGCCAGTCCGTCGCCCTGGCCAACACCTCGATGTTCGCGCCCTACAAGGTGGCGACGTTCGACTCGATCCCCGAGGAGTTCAAGGACCCCGACGGCACCTGGGTCAACGACTACGGCGGATTCATGTCGATCGGCTTCGACACCACGAAGGTTCCCGAGGTCACGGGTATCGACGACCTGCTCGGCTCGGAGTTCAAGGGCAAGGTCGCGCTCAACGGTGACCCGACGCAGGCCGGCGCCGCCTTCAGCGGGGTCGTGATGGCGTCGATCGCCAACGGCGGATCGGCCGACGACATCGCCCCGGGTGTCAGCTACTTCGAGAAGCTCAAGAAGGCCGGCAACTTCCTGCCGGTCGACCCGACCCCGGCCACGATCGAGTCGGGGCAGACGCCCGTCGTGATCGACTGGGACTACACGAATGCCGCCGAGACGGCCAAGCTGCCGTCCTGGAAGGTCGTCGTGCCCGAGGGCGCGGCCGTCGGCGGCTACTACTACCAGGCGATCAACAAGGACGCCCCCCACCCGGCGGCCGCCCGCCTGTGGCAGGAGTTCCTGTACTCCGACGAGGGACAGAACCTCTACCTGGGCGGTGGCGCACGCCCCGTGCGTGCCGATGCGATGAAGGCCGACGGCACCCTGGACGAGGCGCTCTACGCCAAGCTGCCCGAGGTGCAGGGCGACCCGGTCCTGCTGACCGAGGAGCAGACCAAGACGGCGGCCGACTACCTCTCGAAGAACTGGTCCAAGGTTGCCGGCTGATCGATCGACGGTGAGCCGAAGAGTCCGGCGCCTGGCCCCCGCACTGGGCCTGGTGCCGTTCTTCGGCTACCTGACGATCTTCCTGCTGATCCCCACGGGGGCCGTCGTGGTCGGGGCGTTCGTCGAGCAGGACCGGGCCAGCCTGTCCAACATCCGCGCTCTCGGCGACGAGGTCGTGCTGCGCACGCTGTGGCACAGCGTCGTGCTGTCGGCCGAGAGCGCCGTCGTCGGGGCGGTGCTGGGCGGCCTGTTGGCCTATGCGGTGGTCACCGGCCGGCCCGATGGCCTGCTGCGCCGATCGGTGACCAGCGCCTGCGGGGTGCTGGCCCAGTTCGGCGGCGTCACGCTCGCCTTCGCCTTCATCGCGACCCTCGGCTTCTCCGGCGTCGTCACCGAGGCCGGACGCGATCTGCTGGGCATCGACCTGTTCGGCAGCGGCTGGTTGTTCGGGCTCAAGGGCCTGACGCTGGTCTACACCTACTTCCAGATCCCCCTGATGGTGATCGTCTTCCTGCCCTCGCTGGACGGCATGCGCGTCCAGTGGCGTGAGGCGGCCGAGAGCCTGGGCGCGTCGACGTGGCAGTTCTGGCGGTACATCGCCGGGCCGCTGCTGCTGCCCGCCTTCCTCGGCTCGACGCTGCTGCTGTTCGCCAACGCCTTCGCGGCCTACGCCACGGCAGCGGCGCTGGTCAGCCAGGGAAGCCCGATCCTGCCGCTGCTGATCCGCAACGCCCTGACCAGCGAGATCGTGCTGGGCCAGAGCCACCTGGCCTTCGCGCTGGCACTCGACATGATCGTCGTGGTCGTCATCGTGATGACGCTGTACGCCTTGCTCCTGCGCCGGACGTCGAGGTGGCTGCGATGAGCACCGCACGCGTCCGCGCCCGCCGGCGGCTGCAGGCGTTCCGCATCGCCGTCTTCGCGGTGCTGGGCCTGTTCTTCCTGATCCCGCTCGGTTCGATGGCGGCCTACAGCGTGCGGGTGCCCGGCGGCGGCCGGACGCTGGAGTTCTGGAAGCAGCTGGGCCAGGACCCCGACCTGCGCAGCGCGATCGTGACCTCGCTCGAGCTCGCATTCCTCACCGTCGTGCTGATGCTGGTGCTGCTGGTCCCGACGATGATCTGGGTGCGGCTGCGGGTGCCACAGATGTCGCGGATCGTGGAGTTCCTGTGCCTGCTGCCCCTGACGATTCCCGCGATCGTGCTGGTCGTCGGGCTCAAGGGCGTCTACGCGTGGGTGACCTACTTCTTCGGCGACACCAGCCTGACGCTGACCTTCGCCTATGTCGTGCTGGTGCTGCCGTACGCGTACCGGGCCATCGACGCCGGGCTCGCCTCGATCGACGTGGTCACCTTGTCCGAGGCCGCCCGCAGCCTGGGGGCGAGCTGGTTCACCGTGATCACCCGCGTCATCGTGCCCAACATCGGCGCGGCGCTGCTGTCCGCGGCCTTCGTGTCGGTGGCCCTCGTGCTGGGCGAGTTCACGCTGGCGTCACTGCTGAACTACACGAATCTGCAGGTGGTCATCAACCTGCTGGGCAAGAGCGACAGCCAGACGTCCGTGGCGGCCTCGCTGGCCTCGCTGGTGTTCGCCTTCCTGCTGCTGATCGCGTTGTCGTTCGTCGGACGTCGCCGCGGCGCGCGCCGCGCGAGCCGCGATCTCGTGCCGGCGCCGCAACCATCCATGACGCAACCATCCAAGAAACGGGGCTGACCCATGACCGCGACGACAGAGGCTGCACGGGCGGGCCTGGAGATCCGGTTGGAGGACCTGCGCCGAAGCTTCGGGGGCGTGACAGCGCTGGACGGAATGTCCCTGTCCCTGGCGCCCGGCGAGCTGGTCGCGCTGCTGGGACCGTCCGGCTGCGGAAAGACCACGGCCCTGCGGATCGTGGCCGGGCTCGACGAGCCCGATGCGGGCCGGGTCGTCGTGGGTGACCGCGACGTCACGGACGTCCCCGCCAGCAAGCGCGACATGGGCATGGTGTTCCAGGCCTACAGCCTGTTCCCGCACATGACGGCGCAGCAGAACGTGGAGTTCGGGCTCAAGCTGCGTGGCCACGACGGCCGCAGGCGGCGGGCCCGCGCCACCGAGGTGCTGGAGCTCGTCGGCCTGTCGGCCCACAAGGACAAGTACGCCAGCCAGATGTCCGGCGGGCAGCAGCAGCGTGTCGCGCTGGCCCGTGCCCTGGCGATCGAGCCGTCGGTCCTGCTGCTGGACGAGCCGCTGTCGGCGCTGGACGCCAAGGTGCGCGCCCAGCTGCGGGACGAGATCCGCCGGGTCCAGCTGGAGGTCGGCACCACGACGTTGTTCGTGACCCACGACCAGGAGGAGGCCCTGGCGATCGCCGATCGGGTCGGGGTCATGAACCAGGGCCGGCTCGAGCAGCTGGATGCGCCCGAGGTCCTCTACTCACGACCCGCCAGCGCATTCGTGGCGTCCTTCGTGGGCCTGATGAACCGGGTCCCGTGCCAGGTGCGCGACGGACGGGCCGAGGTGCTGGGCCGGCGGGTGAGCACCCTCGCCGGCTCGATCGACAGCGGCAGCGGTGTCGCGCTGGTCCGGCCGGAGCAGCTGACGATCATCGACCAGCCGGGCGGCAGCCCGGGCGCCGTCGTGCACCTGAGCTTCCTCGGCTCGTACTCGCGCATCACGGTCCGACGTCCCGACGGGACCGAGCTGCTCGTGCAGGTTCCGGCATCGACCGCTCCGACGCTGCGGGTGGGCAGCACCGTCTCGGTGAGCCTGCTGGCCACGGACGTGCTGGTGTCCGCCGCCGATGTCTGACGACGTCGGCGACCCGCCCGCGACCTCTGCGAGCCTAGGGAGCATGGTCCTCGCGCTAGGGGTCGCTCTCCTCTGAGAGCCGGGTCGCGGTCCCGCATACGTTCGAGGTCCTGCTCACTGCACAGGGGGATCAACGATGTCTGTGGCGCGTGGTGGCGACATGGGGCCTCAGGGAACTGCGCTGAGCTGCATGGTGTCGGCTGCACCGGCCGGACCCGGACTGGATGCCCTCCTTGACGGCAAGCTCTCAGTGCCCGGACGTCGTCCCGGCCTCGTGACCCGGGCGGCGCTGGCGGACACGGCGTGGGACACCGAGGCAGCCACTGTCGGCGTCACCGCGCCGGCAGGCTACGGGAAGTCGACGCTGTTGATCGAACGGGCCCACGTCGAGCGTCGGAAGGTCGGGTGGATCTCGCTCGACGCGATCGACGACCATCCGAGCACGCTGCTCTTCTTGCTCGCGTCGGCATTCGAGCGAGCGGTTCCGGGGCAGAGCGGTCTCGCCGCCGCCATCAGCGGCATGGGCGCCGCCACGCTGCGGTGTGGCGCCCCGCGTCTCGCGGCGGCGTTCCGACAGGCCCCGGCCCCGTTCGTCCTCCTGATCGATGACCTGCACGAGGTCACGTCGTCCGACTGCCATGACGTCTTGGGTGACGTGCTGGGAGCGGTACCTCCGGGCTGTCAGGTGGTGACGGCCAGCCGGCACGAGCAACCGCATCTTGCTCGCCTGCGCGTGGCAGGAGGCGTGGTCGAGCTCGCAGCCCGGGATCTCACCCTCGACGCGGCTGCGGCCGTGCGGATCTTCGCCACGGCCGGGGTCGCGATCGATCTGCCCCGCGCACATGAGGTGGTCGAACGGACCGAGGGCTGGCCGGCAGGGCTTCAGCTGGCGGCTCTCGTCGCGGGTGAGGAGGAGGACGGTGCGCCGGGTGTGACCGGGACGGACCGCTACGTCTCGGACTACTTGGAGCGCGAGGTCTTCCGGCGGCTCGAGCCGGCCGAGCAACGATTCCTACGCCGCACCGCCGTTCTCGACGAGCTGCACGGCCCGCTGTGCGATGTCGTCCTGGGGGAGCCGGACACCCAGGACCGCCTGCGAAACCTAGAGGCGGCGAGTGCCTTCCTCGTGCCGTTGGACCGGCGCAGGGAGTGGTACCGCTGCCACACCCTCTTCCGTGAGTTCCTGCTCGGTGAGCTTCGTCGGCACGAACCTGCGCTGATCGAGAAGCTGAACCTGCGGGCTGCGGACTGGTTCGAGTCCCACGACGCACCGGCTGCGGCGGTGGAGCACCTCCTGGCCACACACGAGCAGCGCAGGTGCACCGAGCTGGTCACCGAGCTCGTGCAGTCCGAGTACGGGAGTGGACACGCATCGACAGTCCAACGGTGGATGAAGACGCTCGGCGACTCCGCGATCGAGGCGTACCCGCCACTGGCGGTCCTGGCGGGGTGGGTCGCTGCGTGGGAGGGCGGGACCGTCGAGGCGCTGCGGTGGGCGGCGGTGGCGGACGACGCCTTCGATTCCTTGGCGAGGACCGACCGGAGGGCGTCCTTCGCAGCCTCCCGATCGGTGCTGCGGGCCATGATGTGTGCCGGGGGTCACGAACAGATGGTGGCCGACGCCGAGCTCGCCACAGGGGACGAGGAGTGGGGAGCGTGGCGCCCATCCGCCCTCTGCGTCCTCGCGGAGGCCCGCCTGCTCGCCGGCGAGCAGGCTCGAGCCGAGATGCTGTTCGAGGACGCGTCGCGGGTCGGGCTCGCGATGGGCGACTCGGTCCCGGTCGCCCTCAGCGAGTCGGGCCTGGCCCTCATCGCGATGGATGATGGTCGCTGGGACGAGGCATCCGCGCACGTCGAGCTTGCGCTGAGCACGATCGAACAGCACCACCTGAATGACTGTGCGATCAGTCTGATGCCCTGTGCGGTCGCGGCTCGACTCGCCGTGCACCGGGGGGACCTGACGCAGGCCGACCTCCAGATCGCGCGCGGCATGAGGGTCAGGTCGGCGTCCACGTTCGTGTTCCCGTGCCTCGCGACGAGGGGTCGACTCCAGCTCGCCCGGGCGTGCTGGACCCGCGGTGACCACGAGGGCGCCAGGGTTCTTCTGCGGGAGATCGACGATGTCCTCCGACGCCGTCCGGGGCTGGGAACGCTGGTCGGGGAGATCGCCGCGTTCCGTGAGATGACGACGTCGGCGACGCCCGGGGCCGCGCCCCGTGGGGCGGCTCTGACCCCGGCCGAGCTGCGCGTCCTTCCGTATCTCCAGACTCATTTGCGGATCGCCGACATCGCTCAACGCCTCCACGTGTCTCGTAACACCGTCGCGACCGAGGTCTCAGCGGTGTATCGCAAGCTCGGCGTCACCTCGCGAGGCGAGGCAGTCAGTCAGGCGACGCTGCTGGGCCTGTTGGGAGGGTGACCCCCGGCGGCCACATCGACAGTGGGTCGGTCAGCCTCGACCGACCCACTGTCGATGTGCTCCCATCAGTGGTGGAAGGCGGTTCCCTCCTCGGCCGTCAGCGACTCCTTGGGTCCGTGCTTGTCGAGCATCGCCAGCGACCGGCGGTAGTCATCGAGCAGCAGCGAGGCCATGTCCCGGCTGAAGTCGTGACGCACCAGGATGCGCTGGATGGCCAGGTCCTCCCGATCGGGGGGCAACGTGTAGGCGGGAACCTGCCAACCGCGAGTGCGTAGCCGATCGGCCAGGTCGAACAGGTTGAATCCGTGGTCGATGCCCTCCTTGAGCTTCCAGGTGAGTCCCGGGATGCCGCCGCGGCCGTCGTAGATCATCTCGAACGGACCCATCTGGGCGATCTCGTCGGCGAGGTACCGCGCCGTCTCGTAACCCGCTTGGTGGATCTTGCGGTAGCCCTCACGGCCCAGCCGCAGGAAGTTGTAGTACTGCGCGACGATCTGCCCGCCGGGGCGCGAGAAGTTCAGCGCGAACACGGCCATGTCGCCGCCGAGATAGTTGACGTGGAAGACCAGGTCGTCCGGCAGCTCCTTGGCATCTCGCCACACGACCCACCCCACGCCCAGCGGCGCCAGGCCGAACTTGTGCCCCGAGGCGTTGATCGACTTCACGCGCGGCAGGCGGAAGTCCCAGACCAGGTCCGGCTCGACGAAGGGGGCGATGAATCCGCCGCTTGCCCCGTCGACATGCATCGGGACGTCGAGGCCGGTGTCCTCCTGGAGCTTGTCCAGCGCCGCTGCGACGTCTGCCACGGGCTCGTACTGGCAGGTGAACGTGACACCCAGCGTCGGGACGACGCCGATCGTGTTCTCGTCGACGCGCTTGAGCACTTCCTCGGGGTTCATGAGCAGACGGTCTCCCTCCATCGGGATCTCGCGGTGCTCGATGTCCCAGTAGCGGGTGAACTTGTGCCAGCAGATCTGGACCGGGCCGGTGACCAGATTGGGCCGGTCGGTGGACTTGCCCTCGGCACGTCGGCGCTCGCGCCACTTCCACAACAGGGCCATCCCGCCGAGCATCGCCGCCTCGCTCGACCCGGTGGTGGAGGTGCCCATCGTGTCTTCTGCTTCGGGGCTGTTCCAGAGGTCGGCAAGCATGTGTACGCACCGGGCCTCGAGCTCGGCGGTCTGGGGATATTCGTCCTTGTCGATCATGTTCTTGTCGACCGACAATGCCATCAGCTCGTCGATCTCGGGCTCGACCCACGTCTGGCAGAACGTCGCCAGGTTCTGGCGCGAGTTCCCGTCGAGCATCAGCTCATCGTGCACGACCTGATAGACGTGCCGCGCCACGTGCTCGTCCGCGGGGAACCGGTACTTGGGCATCGGGACCGACAGGTCAGTCGAGGCGAAGACATCGTCCTCAAGAGCTCCGCGGATCGAATTCTTGTTGTGCAGCATGGATGTTGCTCCTCGAGTCAGCGCATGGATGCGCGGTTGGTTGGGTGCGGTGGCGGTTGGTGCTCGTCTGGCTATGAGGTCGGGATGGTGTCGTCCGTTTCCAGCTCACCGAGCACGTTGCGCAGCGAGCCGGCCTTGTCCGGGCAGTAGGTGGCGACCACCGCGATGTCATAGGCGACGACGCTGGGGTCGAGCCTGACTCGGCGCAGGTTTAGGGAGTTGCTGCCGAACTGGGACAGCGACAACTTGTGCTGAAGCTCGTCCACGTTCTTGCAGCTCACCCCGCCGTCGGTGCCGTAGAGAGCCGTGGCGGTTTCCTGGTCGACCGGGGGGAGCTCGAGCCGGGCAAGCTTGGCGTTGAGCTCGTCGGCGAGCCGTTCGGCTCGGGCGCTGCCGGGGTCGCTCGCTGTCCCCGCAGGCGTGCACGCGGAGAGCCCGATACCCAGTGCCGCCGCCACCATCACCGTGCGCAGCCAGGTCATATGAGTGGGAGCTGATCGTTTGGCGGTCATCGGACTCACGCCTCCTGTGACGGGTTGTCGGAATGGGTGGTGTCCGGGGAGGAGGCGATCTTCCACTCCGGTTTGCGCAGCTTGTACAAGACGAATGGCCAGATGCCGAGCAGGACGATGCCGACCACCAGGATCAGGATGTACAAGCCCTGGGGAGTCGAGTCCGAGTTCCCGGAGGGTTCGACGAAGCCGAGGAGGAAGGCGGCGGCGCTGCCGAGGAAGCCGACCCACCCGACCACCGGCATCGCCGGTGTACGGAAACCGCGAGGTACGTCGGGGTGGGTGCGCCGCAGCTTCATGGCGGCCAAGAACATGACCATGTACATCAGCAGGTAGAGCTGCACGGCCATCGCGGTCAGGATCCAGAAGACCGACTGCACGGAAGGCAGGATCGCGAACAGCACAGCCATCACGGTCACGATCAGGCCCTGGACCATCATGATCGGGACCTGCATGCCTCGGCTGTTGGTGCCCTGCAGTCGGGGCGGGAGATAGCCCTCCTTGCCGACCATGAGGAGTCCACGGCTCGGGCCGGGGATCCAGTTGACCACGGAGGCGAGGATCCCGATGACGATCAACAGGGCCATCACCGTGGTTGCCCAGGAAATCCCGAGATGACCGAAGAAGACGTCGAACGCCTGGAGCACGCCCTGGGTCAGGTTGATGCTGGATCCCGGCACCGCCACGGAGATGGCGAGCGTGGGCAGGATGAAGACGAACAGGATGAGGACGACCGACAGGACGATCGCCTTCGGGAACTCGGCGCTGGGCTTGCGCATCTCCGTCACGTGCACGGCGTTCATCTCCATGCCGGCGTACGAGAGGAAGTTGCTGACGATGAGCACGATGCTGGCGAGGCCCGTGAACTTGGGGAACCAGTTCGCGTCATCGACCGACTGCAGGTGCGAGGTGCCGCCGTCCTGCCAGAAGATGACCGCGAAGATGATGAGCGCCGCGGCGGGCACGATCGTCCCGGCCAGGAATCCCCAGGTGCTGACCTTCGCGAAGGTGTCGACCCCGCGGGTCGCGATCAGGGTCGAGAACCAGTACACGACGAGGATGACCAGACCCGTGAAGAGGCCGGAGTTGGCGAGCTTCGGGTCGAACACGTACGCGAGTGCGGAGGCGAAGAACGCCAGCTGCGCCGGATACCACGCGACGTTCTGCATCCACTGCTGCCAGATGGCGAAGAATCCGAGCCTGTCGCCGAAGGCCTCCTTCACCCAGACGAAGACGCCGCCCTTCCAGCCACTGGCCAGCTCGGCTGCCACGAGGGCGACCGGCACCATGAACAAGATGGCGGGCAGGACGTACAGGAAGATCGATGCCCAGCCATAGGGGGCCATGGCGGGCAGCCCACGCACGCTTGCCACTGCCGTGGCGATGAGAACCGCCATCGAGGTCCAGCTGATGAACGTGCGGCCTGATGCAGATCTGTCAGAAGCAGGGGGATGAGCGTCTTTGCGCGTAGCCATCTCGGTACCTTCCGCTGGGGGGCCTTGGCTAACGACGCTATGGGCCTCGCGGCCGGCGCTCATCACTCACAACGGGTGATCCCTCCGGCCGGGCGTCGACCCTGGCGGGGAAAAGGACCGACGGATCATGAAGCAGGGGGACCTTCGGCTCCGCCAGAGGTGCCGTTGTTCCCTCCGAGCCCGTCCCAGGTGTCTGAGGATGCGACGTCACTGAAGGACGTTCACCGCCCGGGCGATGACACAGGTACGGACGCCCGCTGATCGGTAGGGTGGCCTGAAGGCGAGGAGACGGCAATGACAGTTCTGGTCACCGGCGGTGCACGATCGGGCAAGTCTCTGCACGCCGAGTCCCTGCTGGTCGCCGAGCCCCACGTCACCTACATCGCGCCGAGGCCCACCATCGAGCTCGACGACGAGCGGGCCGCGCAGGCCGCCGTCCAGCAGGCGCGACGGCCGTCGCACTGGACCACGCTCGAGTCCGCGGATCTCGCGAGCGCCGTCCGACAGGCCGAGGGCGCCGTGCTGATCGACTGCCTCGCGAGCTGGCTGGGCGCGACGCTCAGCGAGCTGGACGGGTGGGAGAGCCTGCGTGAGGACTGGGAACCGGTGCTGTTCGAGCGACTCGACGACGCACTCGCGGCCATCGCACAGCACCACGCTCCAGTGGTCGTGGTGACCAACGAGGCCGGGATGGGCGTGGTGCCCGATCAGCGGGCCGGTCGGCTGTTCCGGGACCTGCTGGGCGCCGTCAACCAGCACGTCGCCGCGGAGTGCGACGAGGTGGCGCTGGTCGTGGCCGGACGGGTCCTCTCGCTGTGACGCCTGGACGTCAGCGGTCGATCATCTTCTGCATGGCCTCGGGATAGCGATCGCCCTGCACCTGCACGGAGCGCGATGCCACGTCGAGCTCCGTGAGATCGTCGGGCGTCAGCTCGACCTCGGTCGCGGCCAGGTTCTCGTCCAGTCGCGACAGCCGCCTGGTGCCGGGAATCGGGACGATCCAGGGCTGCTGCGCCAACAGCCAGGCCAGGGCGATCTGGCCGGTCGTGACGCCCTTGCGCTCCGCGACGGCCGTGATGCGCTCGACCAGGGCGAGATTGGCCTTGAGCGCCTTCGCCTCGAACCGCGGCAGGCCGGCGCGGATGTCGCCCTCGCCGAAGGTGGTGGTGGCGTCGACCTGGCCGGTCAGGAACCCTCGGCCGAGCGGGCTGAACGGCATGAAACCGATGCCGAGCTCGGCCAGCACCGGGAGGATCCGGTCCTCGGGCTCGCGCCAGAACAGGGAGTACTCGCTCTGCAGCGCCGTGACCGGTTGGACGGCATGCGCCCGGCGGATGTTGTCGACGCCCGCCTCGGACAGCCCGAAGTGGCGGACCTTGCCGGCAGTGATGAGCTCGCTGACCGTCCCGGCGACGTCCTCGATGGGAACGGCCGGATCGACCCGGTGCTGGTACAGCAGGTCGATCGTGTCGACCCTGAGGCGTCGAAGGGAGCCCTCGACGGCGGCCCGGATGCTCTCAGGCCGGCTGCTCACCGCCGTCTGCCTGCCGTCGGCGTCGAAGGAGAAGCCGAACTTCGTGGCGATCGCGACCCGGTCGCGCACCGGCGCGAGGGCCTCGCCGACCAGCTCCTCGTTGTGGAACGGGCCGTAGACCTCGGCGGTGTCGAACAGGGTGACGCCACGGTCGACCGCAGCCCGGAGGAAGGTGATCATCTCGTCGCGGGGCGGACGGGGGCCGAAGCTCTGGCTCATGCCCATGCAGCCCAGGCCGAGCGCCGAGACCTGCAAGCCGTTGGTGGTTCCCAGGGTGCGCGTGTGCATGATCCGAGTGTGGCAGAGACCACGGGTGCGGCGGGGGTGTTGCCCAGCGGCCAGGCGCGTGGGGCAGGATCAGCGGCATGTACGTCAAGATCTGTGGCCTGCGGGAAGCCGTGCACGTCGACGTCGCGGTCGACGCAGGGGCGAGCGCCGTGGGTGTCGTGATGAACCGCACCAGCTCGCGCCGCGCCACCGACGACGAGGCCGCCGCGGTGGTCGACGCCGCCGGAGGTCGGGTGGACACGGTGCTGGTGGTCAATGACATGCCCGCTGCGGACGCCGCTGTGACCGCCCGACGGCTCGGCTTCGACATCCTGCAGCTGCACGGCTCGGCGTACGGCCCGGCCGAGTTCGCGGCCGCGCTCGCCGTCATGCCCCGGGTCTGGCGCGCCACCTCGCTGACTACTGCGACGTCCCTGGACGTCGGGGCGCTGGGGGAGGAGCTGCTGCTGCTCGACTCGCCGCGGCCCGGCTCGGGCGAGCGGTGGGACTCCTCGGTCCTCGCGACCGGTGCTCCGGTGGGGCAGTGGCTGCTGGCTGGGGGACTGGCCCCGGACAACGTCGCCGATGCGGTTCGTTCGGTCCGGCCGTGGGGTGTGGACGTCTCCAGTGGTGTCGAGTCGGCCCCGGGCCGCAAGGACGCCGCCCTGGTCTCCGCGTTCGTGCGGGCCGCGCTCACCGCGTGACGTCGCGGGCGTCCGCGCGCTGAGACACGTCCGCCCCGCTGGCTCCGCAGAGCTACTGTCGGCCTCGTGACGACACATGCGCAGTTGATCTCCGCCACCGCTCTGCACGGCCTCCTCGGCGACCCCGATCTCCGGATCGTCGACGCCACGGTGCACCTGACCTTCGACGAGAACGGGGCGCATGCCGAGTCCGGCGCGGACACATTCGCCGCGGGGCACATCCCCGGCGCGATCTTCGTGGACCAGATCGCCGAGCTCAGCAATCCGGCGGGCGAGGCGCCCTTCGAGGCCGTGGACTCCTCGGCCTTTGCAGACGTCATCGGCGCGCACGGGATCGGCGACGGTTCGCGCGTCGTCGTCTACGACACGGCCAACGGCATCTGGGCCACCCGGCTGTGGTGGCAGTTCCGGCTGGAGGGACACGATGTCGAGGTGCTCGACGGTGGTCTGGCCGCTTGGCAGGCCGCCGGATTCGTCACCACGACCGAACCGACGCTCCTCGAGCCGGCGGCGTTCACGGCCAGCCGGCGCGCAGGCGCGATCGTCTCGACCGAGGACGTCGAGGCGGCGACGAGCGACCCGTCGGTGCTGCTGGTCAATGCCTTGGATCCCGACTCGTTCGCCCAGGGTCACATCCCCGGCAGCGTCAACGTCCCCTTCGGCTCGCTGGTCAAGCCCGATGGGACGTTGAAGGACCTCACCGAGCTGCGTGAGATCTTCGGCGCCGCCGGAGCGCTGGACGCGGACGTCACGCCCATCGCCTATTGCGGGGGCGGCATCGCCGCGACCGCGGTGACCTTCGCGCTCGCCTCACTGGGTCGCGACGACGCCGCCGTCTACGACGGATCGATGAATGCCTGGACGGCAGATCCGAACCGCCAGCTCGAGACGCCGTAAGGGTCACGCCCCTGTTCGTCAGTCCTGCCTGCGCTCCTGCTTCTTGGCCTCGGTCAGGTCGCTGAGGATCTCGGCGTCTGAGCGAGCCGCCTCGGCAGACTCCTTGGCCGCCCGCGCCTCGTCCAGCTCGGCCTTCGCCTCGCGGCGGGCCGCTGCCTTCTTGGCCTCGGCGGCTGCGGCGACCCGCTTCTTGCGCTGATCGACGGTCTCGGTGCGCTTGGCCGCCTTCTTGTCCGCCGTCGCCTTCTTGGCAGCGGCGGTCTTCTTGGCAGCGGCGGCGGCCTGCTGCTTGCCCCGCTTCTCGGCCTGCTCGGCCTCCTTCAGACCCGAGGACACGCGCCGCGCCGCGGCCTCACGCTTCTGGGCCGCCTCCTGGCGACCCGTCTCGGCCACGAGACGCGCCGCCTCTCGTTGCGCCTCGGCCTGTTCCTCGTACCGGGCGGCCTTGACGAGCTTGTCGGAACGCTCGATGCGGTCGGTGCCGCGCGTGACGAGGCCGTCGTTGCGCAGCAGCGCACCCGCGACCCGGTCGGCGTTGCCGATCGTCCGGTCGAGTGCCTGCCGGGGCAGGGACTCCTCGGGCAGGCGGCCGGACAGGCGGCGGTCGATCGTCGTGAGCGGCAACCTGGCCAGCTCGTACGGAAGGGCGATGAGGGTGCTGATCATGGTCATCCTTGGCTCCTGGTCTGCTCGCGCAGCTGCGCGGCGTGCTGCTCGGCGGCGGCGGCCTCACGCTCGAGGCGCGCCCGGTCGGCAGCGGCCTGCTGCTCGGTGGTGGCCGCATCGGCCGACAACGCCTGGGCGTCGTCGAGGCGCGACTCGGCCAGGTTCTCGGCGCGCTGCTCGGCGGCACGACGATCGACGGCTTCCTGCTGGGCGGCGGCTCGTTCGGCCGCCTCCCGCTCCTGTGCCTGCTCCCGATTGACCGCACGCTGGGCCAGATCGGCCTCGTCGTGCGCGGCCTCCTTCTCGGCAGCCGCCTCGTGACTGGTCTCGCGGAGCTCGTCGGCGGCGGCGTGGCGCTTGGCGTCGGCCAGCGCCTCGTCGGCGACCGCAGCCTTGCGGTGCTGCGCCTCGGCCTGCTGGAGCTGGCCCTCCTCCACGAGATCGTCCTTGCCGGTCACGGCCCCGGCAACTTCCTTGGCCTTGCCCGCGACGCTGTCGAACAGGCCCCCGCGGGCGTCTGCTGCTTTGTCTGCTTTGTCATGGCTCATGCAGACAGGTTGCCCCGTATGGCCGGTCCGAGACAGCTCACATATGTGACATGGGCCTCATTCGGCCCGGAATTGCAAGGCCTCAGCCGACGGGGGTGATGGACACCGCCTCGTGCACGGGGACCGGGTTGTCCCGGGTGGCGCGGCACGTGAGCTGGACGGGAGCGGTCCCGGACTCGGTCCGGACACGCACCGCCCACTGCCGGTCGCCGGTGGCGAACACCGCGTCCGTGACCCCATCGGCGATGCGCCGCGACACGAGACGCACCGCGTCGTGGCCGGCGAGCCCCAGCTGGCGCCGCAGGGCGATCTCCGCGAACTGCACAGGCATCGCGAACGACGACCGTCCCCGCAGGTGGTCGAGCTCGAGTTCACCGGCGGCGTGCGCGTCGACCACCGCCAGCGCCGAGGTCTCGTCGAGGCGCCCGTAGTACAGGCCGTGGGGGAGCACCAGCATGTTGCCGGCGAAGCGGTCGCCACCGATGTGGGAGACCTCCCACGTCTCCTCGGGTCGGGCGGCGGACAGTGCTGCGGCCACCGGACGGCCGCGCTCGGCGCAGCACGCATCGTGCCGCCCGTGTGTGCACACGCACAGCAACGCCCCCTCGTACGGCGCGAGGCCCAGCGAGGTGCCGGCGGCCAGAGCGGCCAGGTCGAGGTCGAGCAGCTCGTGCGGATCGCGCAGCACCGTCGTCTGCGCCCAGGGCCGCAGCGGGTGGGCGAACGCCGCGAACACCCGCATCCCGTCCGGGTGGGTGCTGCGGTCCGGACGGCGCACCAGCAGCGGTCGGACGCGGGCGGCGGCTGCCTTCGCGGCAAGGGCGTCACCGAGGCCATCGGGCAGGCGGGCGTCCCGCAGCCCGTTCACACCCCACGGCCCGGGGTGCTCGACGAGGAGGAAGGCACGCACGTTCGTCGCCGTGCCGGGCACGGGATCCTCGCGCAGCGTGCTGGCCGTCGCGCACCGGAAGGTCGCGTCGCGGGAGGTCACCGGACGACCTCGAGGAGCCCTTCTCGGACGAGACGACGGCACAGCACCAAGCGACTCTGCGGGTCCAGGAGACCGGCCAGGTCACCGGGGACGAGCTCGGTGCGGGCGCGCAGATCCTCCAGGGCGGGCCGCAGCCAGCCCGGCACGTCGATGCTCCGGTCGCCGAGCAGCACGTCGAGACGGTCACCACGCGCGATCAGCACGCACGGATGGCCCGGCCGGCGCCGAAGCCGCGTCTGGTCGTCGATGCTCTCCAGCGTCAGGACGTCATGCAGCCCACCGGCGAGACGAGGGCTCCGGCTGGTCAGGAACCGGCGCACCTCGGCCTCGACCGCCGCGGAGGTGTCGATCTGACCGATGTGTGCGGCCAGCGCCCCGAGCCGGCGGCCGAGCTCGTCGGTCAGCGCGGACGGGTCCTCGAGGTATCCGGCCGGCAGGTGCTCGTCGGGCACCGAGGCCACGACCCCGGCCAGGGTCCGCTCGAGCAGTCCACGCCAGGTCAGCTGGTTGATGCCGACCGTCACGTGCAGCGAGACGGTGTCCTGGGCGCGCGCCGCGTGGGGGGTACCGGTTGGCAGGTACATCGAGACTCCCGGCTCGAGCAGGATGTCCTCGGCCCCCTCGGTGCCGTGCACCTCCCACTGCTTGGAGCCGGCAGTCTGGAAGACGAAGACGTCGTGCGAGTCCGAGTGCACCGCGAATCCCTGCGCTCCCGGAGGGGTCAGGTAGGCATTGGCCTGGCACGGGTGCCCGAGCTCGACCTCGAGCTCGGCGATCAGCCGGGTGATGGGCGGCCAGTAGCGGTGCAGCCCCTGCAGGACGATCGTCGCGCCGCCGGCGAACAGCGCCAGCGCCTTGCGGGAGTCGACCAGCCCGCTCAGGGGCTTGCCGGCGAGGGTCGCGCCGCGCGTGTAGCTGGACTCGGGCAGCACGGCGCCGTCCTGCGCGATCCGGATCGAGGGGGTCCGGATCGCCGATGACGTCAGCAGCGTGTCGACGTCGTCGAGCGACAGCAGACCGGTCAGATCACCCGGATCGGCACGGTGCAGGTGCACGTGCGACGCCCAGACCTTCGAGACGAAGGTCTGGGCGTCACCACTGAGCAGGTCGAGCGCTGGGGCGGGCACGGTCAGGATGCGTCGCCGTCCGTGCCATCGCCGTCGGTCCCGTCGGAGTCCGTGCCGTCGGAGTCGGTGCCGTCACCGTCGGTGGTGTCCGTGGCGTCGCCGTCCGTTCCGTCGGAGTCGGTGCCGTCAGCATCATGGCCGGGCAGTGAGGTCCCGGCGGGCGAGCTGGTCGTGGCCATGTCCTCGTCGTTCAGCGGCTCGTCTGGCGTGGTCGTCATGCGTCCTCCTGGTGTGAAGTGGCAGCCGCCCGGCGGGAACGACCTGCGTACAGTCTGGCGTCAGGCCGGCGGCTCGACAAGGCGAACGATCAGTCGTCGTCGGTTCCGCGGCCCGCTGTCTTGCGCAGCTCCCGGCCGTCGGCCACGTCCGCGTCGTGCTTCTTCTGCGCCTTCTCGATGTTGCGGGTGTCGCGCGGCGGCAGCTGGATGGTCTCCTCGGCCTTGATGCCCGCCTGAAGCTGCCGCCCCCGTTCGAGCTCGGCGTCCAGCTCGGCGCCGAACAGGAGCGCCAGATTGGTCAGCCACAGCCACAGCAGGAACACGATGACGCCCGCCAGCGAGCCGTAGGTCTTGTCGTAGCTGGAGAACATCGCAACGTACAGGCCGAAGAGGGCCGAGGCGATGATCCACACGACGATCGCGAACACGGCGCCCACGCTGATCCAGCGGAACTTGGGCTGCTTCACATTGGGGGTCGCGTAGTACAGGACGGCCACGATCACCACGACGACCAGCAGCAGCACGGGCCACTTGGCGATGTCCCACACCATGATCGCCGTCGACCCGAGCCCGATCTGGTCGCCGACCGCCTTGGCGACGGGCCCGGTCAGCACCAGGGCGCTGGCCGCGACGGCCACCAGGATCAGGCAGAACAGGGTGATGACCAGCTGCAGCGGGCGCAGCTTCCAGATCGGCCTGCCCTCGGGGATCTCGTAGACGCGGTTCATCGCGCGTCCGAACGCGCCGACGTAGCCCGAGGCCGACCAGATGGCGCCGACCAGGCCGACGACCAGCGCGATGCCCGCGCTCTGGGAGTTCGTGAGCCGCTCGATCGTCGGCCGCAGCGTGTCCACCGCGTCCGACGGCCCGATCTGGTCGACGATCTTGAGCAACGAGTCGACCGTCGACTGGCCCTGGCCGAACACGCCGAGCAGCGACACCAGGGCCACGATCGCCGGGAACAGGGCCAGCACCGAGTAGTAGGTGAGCGCGGCAGCCAGATCGGTGCACTGATCCTTCGAGAACTCCCGGATCGTCTTCTTGAACACGTACAGCCACGAGCGCTTGTGCAGATCGGCGGGCGAGTCCGGCTTGCGGTCATCCTCGGGATCGGCGGCATGACGACTGCTGTCGACGTCGCGTGTCTCATCAGTCACGGTCGTACCTGCCGCTGGGGGTGGTGGTCGTTCGGAATCATGGAGTCCTCTGCGAATGTGTGTGTCCTCTGTGGTTACCCGCGCACCCGGGCCGGAAACCCGCCTTCCCCCGGAGCACGTGGGAACTTCCGCGCGCTCGCAGCGGCCTTCGACGCGCGTCGCTCGGATGTCGTCGAGCCCGACCTGGCCTTGATCGACCTCGGTGATGCTGTTGAGTCCGCGACGACGCGCCGGGCTCTGCGCTCGCTCGCGCGCGCCAACCAGATGGTGGCGATCATCGCGACCGACGCGGTCTCCGAGCCGGACGAGTCCCTCGACGACGTCACGCGCCCTGAGTCCCGTACCGCGGGGTCATAGGGCCCTACTTGGCTGTCTCGGGGCGGGCGAGTGTTCTGGGTGTGGCAACCGTCGGGGGAGTTCCCCGATCGGTCCGTCGGAGCAGAAAGCCGGAGACCTCCATGAACCTCACCCCACGCGAGATCGACAAGCTGTACGTCTACCAGGTCGCGGCCCTGGCGCGCATGCGTCGGGACCGCGGAACCAAGCTCAACCTCAGCGAGGCGCAGGCGCTGGTCAGCGAGGCAACCCTCGAGGGCGCGCGCGACGGCAAGTCCGTCGCCGAGTGCATGGAGCTGGGCAAGACGATCGTGACCGAGACCGATTGCATGAACGGGGTGCGTGAGCGTCTCAGCCTCCTGCAGGTCGAGGCGACCTTCCCCGACGGCAGCAAGCTCGTCTCGTGCCACGACCCGATCGGCGTCTGACATGACCTGTGCCGAAGGGCCCATCGCCACCGTGGTGCTGGTGGGGGGCCACGAGAGCTCCTGCGGCACCGCGCTGCCGGCACTGACCGCCCACGCCGGCCCCGCCATGGTGACGCCGGTCGGTGGACCTCTCCAGCACGTCGTGACACGTCTCCTGGACGCGAGCGCGGGGCCGGTGGTGGTCGTGCCGATGACCTTCGGCCGCGATCGCCGGATGGTGGCCGACACCGCCAACACCCTGCGTTGGCTGTCGATCGACGACGCGCCCCGTGTCGCGCTGGCGCAGCCGTTCGGCACGATCGACCACCTCACCGGGTGGCTGCGACGCGCTGCAACGCAGATCCGTGACGCCACGCCGGACGCGGCCGTGCTGCTGACGGCAGACGCCTCAGATCCCTTCGACGACGCCGAGCTGTACCGGATCGCGCACCTCGTGCGAACCTTCGGCGCCGGCAACGAGATCGACGTGGGGATCGTCGACAACCGGGGCAGGACCCCGGCCATCCAGCGGCTCCAGCGGCTCGGCTTCGACGACATCGTCATGGTGCCGGCGGGGTTCAACCGCCATCTCGGCGCCGGCTGGCTGGTCGACGGCACGCCGCAGGTGCGCTTCCACGGGCCGATCATGTCCGATGGCGCCGTCGCGGACGTCGTCCGGCAGCGTCTGGATGCCGCCTTGCACAAACTCGCGCACGGCGACACGGGCATCGCGGCCGGGCTGGACGCCGATCACGGGAACGGCTACGCCCACTCGCACGGCACCGGCGAGGCCGCCGACCGCCACGAGCACCACGAGCACCACGAGCACCAAGAACACCACGACAACTCGTTCATCGACGCGCACTGACGTCGAAGGGACAGGGTGGCTCGCACTTTCACTTCGTTGAGGTGAACAAGCGACGCCGTTCGAGCGGGAGATGGCGTACGGCGTCCACCTGGACCTTCCGCCGGCGGCGGTGACCGCCTACGCCGGAACCCGGCACCTCATCGGGTTCAACGACCTGGTCAACGGCGGCCTCGAGCCCGCGGGCACCGTCAGCGTGCATCGGCCCGTCCGCGCGCGAGCCTGAGCGCCGGACAGGGCCCATGGTCCATCCGGGGGAGGCCGCTGTCCCGTGGGGCACGGCCACCCGCGCGGCCTACGGTCGAATCTCGACCGAGACATCTTTGGGGGGAGCGAGCATGGACGACCTCCTCGACCGCGCGCCCCGGCAGCGCCGGTCATGGCGACCGCGTGCCGCACTCGTCGTGCTGGCAGGCGCGGTCGTGCTGGTCCCGGACCACGCAAGCAGGGACCAGCCTGTGGCCGGATCGGCCATCTGCCCGTCGAGCACCGTGCAGGTGGGGGCCCTGCAGGGCACGCCCGGGATCGCCGGGCCCCGCACGAACCTGTCGCCGGTGCCGGACAAGGGGACAGGCCCCGCCGATCTCACGGCCTGGCGCCAGCTGGCCAAGTTCTTGTGGGGCGGACCGGTGACCTGGTCCCCGGCCGCGGCGTCACACGTGTCGGCCCCGTCGCCGCCCAGCACGCGCTGACCAGGGCATCGTCGTGCTGGTCCTACAGCGAGTCGCCGAGCCACACCCCTGCTGCCGCCAGAGCCACGCACAGGACCAGCATCACGATGCCGCTGACGAAGGCATGGCCGTAGGCGCGCTTCTCGATCAGCTGGACAGTCTCATAGCTGGCAGTGCTGAAGGTCGTGTAGCCCCCCAGCAGACCGGTGCCGATGACGATGCTGGCGTCCGTTGCCTGGAGGTGCTCGAAGGTCAGCCCGGTGAGGAAACCCAGCACCAAGGATCCTAAGGCATTGATGATGGTCGTGGTCCACTGGAAGCCGTGCGTGATGCGGGGTCGCAGGTAGCCGTCCACCGCGTACCGGGTGCCGGCCCCCACTCCGCCCATCACCGTCAGCAGGACGAAGTTGAGCGGGGTCACGAGGTGCGCCCGGGGTGTGCCGGATCGCCGGGGGACCGTCGTGACGTCCCCGCGAGGATGCCGAGCCACGTGGCGCAGGCACCCAGCAGCACGGTGCCCAGTGCGTAGGCGACCGTGGACCAGACGCGACCATCGCGCAGCAGGACTGCCGAGTCGGTCGCCAACGAGCTGTAGGTCGTGAACCCGCCGCAGAAGCCGGTGCCGAGCAGGAGCTTGAGATCCTTCGCCTGCAGGGTGCCCAGGCGCGTCACGGCCTGGTAGAGGAATCCGAGCAGGAACGCACCCACGACGTTGATGACGGCCATCGACACCGGGACCTTGTCCAGCTCCGGGATCACGAGCGAGACCGCCTGGCCGCCGGCCGCGCCTGCCGCGCCACCGACGGCAACCAGCGCCAGCGGACCCCACCCCAGGTGCGGGCCGGGCCCGGCGGGTGGGTGCTCCGGTGGGTGCGCCATGCGCCGACCATATCGGCACGGCGATGTCCCGGCCGGGACCCCAAGACCCCCTCCGGTCGGGCAGGGCCGTGATCCAACCACGCGGGGCCGCTTGGCCTTGGCGTTCCTTTCCCCGCGCGACCTACGTTCGAGGTGCACGTCTCGAGGTGGGAGATCTTCGTGAAGGTTGTTCTCGGCGGAGATGGATTCTGCGGTTGCCCCAGGGCGGCGCACCTGTCACGTGGCCGCCCACAACCGGCACGTCCTGCTGAGGGGTCACTCGATGACCGGCGCGGTCGTCCTGTCCGTTTGGGCTGTTCAGCTCGACCTGGCGCGCTCGCCGTCGTTCTCCGGTCTGCGCTGGCACCCGGTGCTGGCGATGGGGATCGGCCCGCCGCGCTCGTGGCGATCCCGGTGAACCTTCTGCTGCGACGACCGGGCCGCTCCGGGCACGCCGCCCGATCGACCCGCTCAGTGAGCTCAGCTGGCAAGCCCTCCGTCGGCCGCGGACACCGTCGCGTGCGACTTCGTGGCCCGGAGCAGGCCCGGATCGTAGGTGCCCGAGGGCGTCACGATCGTTCCCGAGGTACCGGCGAGGATCTCGACGGTGTGATCCAGGGCGCCAATGGCGGCCGCCCCGCCCGTGAGCTCCACGAACCGGCACACCGCCTCGACCTTGGGTCCCATCGACCCGGCCGGAAGATCGAGCCCGCGCAGCCCGGCGGGCGTCGCGCGCAGGATGGGTTCCTGGGTGGGCTGCCCGAAGTCCTTCATGACCTGCGGCACGTCGGTCGCGACAATCAGGAAGTCGGCGTCCAGCGCCTCGGCCAGCACCGAGCTGGTGAGGTCCTTGTCGACGACCGCCTCGACGCCCCGCAGGCGTCCCTCCTCGTCGCGGATGACCGGCACGCCGCCGCCTCCGGCGCACACCACGACGGCATCGCTTTGCAGCAGCCGCCGGATGAGGCGGGTCTCCACGACCCGCTGCGGACGCGGCGAGCCGACGACCCGCCGCCAGCCGGAGGTGCCGTCGGCCTTGACCACCCAGCCGCGCTCGGCCGCGACCTTCTTGGCCTGCTCCTCGGTGTACACCTCGCCGACGAACTTGGTGGGGTTGTCGAAGGCGGGGTCGCCCGCCTCGACCAGCGTCTGGTTGATCACCGCGGCGACTTGTCGACCCGGCAGCTCGTTCTGCATCGCCTGCAGCAGCCAGTAACCGATCATGCCCTGGGTCTGTGCGCCCAGGACGTCGAAGGGATAAGGAGTCGTCAGGTTCGGGTCGGACGCCGACTGCAGTGCCAGGACGCCGACCTGCGGGCCGTTGCCGTGCGTCACGATCAGCTCGTGCTGCGCGCTGAGCGGAGCCAGGGCGGCGACCGCGCGCCGCACGTTCTCCTCCTGGATCGCGGCGTCCGGCTTCTGCCCACGTTGCAGCAGGGCATTGCCGCCCAGGGCCACCATGATGCGCATGTCAGCTGCCCAACGTCGCGACGAGGATCGCCTTGATGGTGTGCATCCGGTTCTCGGCCTGGTCGAACACGATCGAGGCGGGGGACTCGAACACCTCGTCGGTGACCTCGAGCGCCTCCATGCCGGTCTTCTGGTAGAGGTCCTCACCGACCTTGGTGTACCGGTCGTGGAAGGCCGGCAGGCAGTGCATGAACTTGACGTTCGGATTGCCCGTGGCCTTCATCGCGGCCGCGTTGACCTGGTAGTCCTTGAGCTGCTGGATGCGGGACTCCCACGCCTCGACGGGCTCGCCCATCGACACCCAGACGTCGGTGTACAGGAAGTCGGCCCCGGCCACGCCTTCCTTGACGTCCGCGGTGTGCAGGATGCGCGCACCGGTCTGGTCCGCGATGGCCTTGGCCTGGTCGATGATCTCGGAGTGGTTCCACAGCTCCTCGGGCCCGACGATGCGCACGTCCATGCCCATCATCGCCCCGCTCACCAGCAGCGAGTTGGCCATGTTGTTGCGCGCGTCGCCCAGGTAGGCGAAGGCGATCTCGCCGTCGTGCTTGGGGGAGTTCTCGCGCATCGTCAGCATGTCGCACAGCATCTGCGTGGGGTGCCAGTCATCGGTCAGGCCATTCCACACCGGGACGCCCGCGTACCTGGCCAGGACCTCCACATTCTCCTGCGCTGCGCCGCGGTACTCGATGCCGTCGAACATCCGCCCCAGCACCCGTGCGGTGTCCGCCATCGACTCCTTGTGCCCGATCTGCGAGCCCTGCGGGTCCAGGTAGGTCACGTGGGCGCCCTGGTCGTGGGCCGCGACCTCGAACGAGCACCGGGTGCGCGTGGAGGTCTTCTCGAAGATCAGCGCGATGTTCTTTCCCGTCAGGCGGGGTCGCTCGGCGCCGGTGTACTTGGCCAGCTTCAGCTCCGCCGCGAGGTCGATCAGGAACTTCCACTCCTTGGGGGTGAAGTCCAGCTCCTTGAGAAAGCTGCGGTTGCGCAGGTTGAACGCCATGATCAGATTCCTTCACGCTCGATGGGGCACGACATGCATCGCGGACCGCCGCGGCCGCGTCCGAGCTCATTGCCCTGGATCGTCACGACCTCGATGCCCTTCTTGCGCAGGTACGTGTTGGTGGTGACATTGCGCTCGTAGGCGACCACGACACCGGGGGACAGGGCCAGCGCGTTGCAGCCGTCGTCCCACTGCTCGCGCTCGGCGGCGTGCACGTCCTGGACCGCGGTGAGCACCCGGATGGAGTCCAGCCCCAGCGCGGACGCGATCGCGTCGTGCATCTTCTCCGGTGCGTTGGCGGTGACCTTGAGACCGGCCTCGCTGTCACCGGGCTCCACGGTGTACGACGGCAGCATCCCCATGCCGACGTACTTGGTGAAGGTGTGGTCGTCGACCATCGTCATGACGGTGTCCAGGTGCATGAAGGCGCGCTGCTGCGGCATCGAGATCGCCACGACCTTCGTCGCAGTGCCGGCCTTGAACAGCCGGCGGGCCAGGCGTTCGACGCCCTGCGGGGTCGTGCGCTCACTCATGCCGATCAGGACGACACCGCGCCCCAGGACCAGGATGTCGCCGCCCTCGGTCGTGGCATCGGCCGCCGTGCCGTCGGCCCAGACGCTGAACTTGGAATCCGTGAACGTCGGGTGCCAGCGGTAGATGGCCTGGTAGTGGATCGTCTCGCGAGCACGTGCCCGCTTGCGCATCGTGTTGACCGAGACGCCACCGTAGATCCACGCCGAGGTGTCCCGGGTGAACAGGTGGTTCGGCAGCGGCGGCAGCAGCAGGTCGTCCAGCTCGAGGGCCTGCAGCACCAGCGACGACGGCTCGTCGGTCAGCTCGAGCAGCTCACGCTTGGTCATGCCGCCGATCAGGTGCGTGACCAGGGTCGCGTCGTCGAGTCCGTCGAACACCGGCATGAGCGCGGCGACCGCGAGTGGCCCGTACACCCGCTCGTCCAGCGTCTGCTCCAGCACGAACTTGCGGGCCTCCGGCAACGCGACCGTCTCGCGCAGCAGCTGGTCGAGCAGGTGCACCGTGACCCCCGCATCGCGCAGCGTGTCCGCGAACGCGTCGTGCTCCTGCTTGGCCTTCTTGACCCACAGGACGTCGTCGAACAGGTATTCGTCGTGATTGCTGGGGGTGAGCCGCTTCAGCTCCAGGTTCGGGCGATGCAAGATCACCTGACGCAGCTGGCCAACTTCAGAATCCACATGCAGGTCCATGTTTGTGCCCTCTCGTTTGCATACCAGACTTCCGGCTGCACGGGATCGGTTGGAGGGCCGAAGGTCCCCGCCTCGCGGGCGCAAAGCCTCATCCAGCGCGGGCGCTGTCGCTGCTTGCCTGAGTCTGCAGCCGATCGTCGGCAGGAGAGAGGACCACGTCATGGACTCCACCCCCAAGCACGCCTCTGAACCGTCTGAACCGTCGGACGCACAGTCGTCGGACGTCCCGAACGACCAGAGCACGGAACCCGACACCGGCAAGACGATCCGGTTCCCGAGCGCCTTCACGGTGCTGTTCGCCGTGACGGTGGCGGTCTGGATCCTGGCCTTCTTCATCCCGACCGGCTCCTACAGGACCGAGGACGGGCGTCCCGTCCCCGGCAGCTATGCGCACACCGATGCCGACCTGTCGTTCGGCGACCGACTCCTCCAGCTGTTCCTCGCGCCGGTCAACGGTCTCTACGGCATCCTGAACGGCGACGGCTTCATCGGCCCCAACGAGTCCGGCGAGCTGTACGGAGCCGCCGGCGTGTTCTTGTTCGTCATCGCGATCGGCATCTTCATCACGATGGCCATGAGCACCGGCGCGATCGACAACGGCGTGGCCCGCATCGCGCAGAGGATGAGCACGCGCGGGTCGCTGCTGATCGCGGTGCTGATGGTGCTGTTCTCGATCGGTGGCACCGCCGAGGGCATGGCCGAGGAGACCCTGGGGTTCTACGGCCTGGTCGTCCCGCTGATCCTGGCCCTGGGCTACGACCGGTTGGTCGCGGCCTCGATCATCCTGGTCGGGGCCGGCGTGGGGGTGCTGGCCTCGACGGTCAACCCGTTCGCGACCGGGGTCGCCTCCGATGCGGCGGACATCTCGATCGGTGACGGCATCGTCCTGCGCTTCGTCATGTACATCCTCCTGGTGCCCATCGGCATCTGGTGGGTGCTGCGATACGCCCGCAAGGTCAAGGCCGATCCGTCGAACTCGATGGTCGGGCCCGCCGAGGGAGATGAGGAGCTGTCGTCCCAGGGCCTGGGTGACGTCGCCGCGTTGACCGGTCGGGAGAAGACCGTGCTGAGCGTCGTCGGATTGACGTTCGTGTTCATGATCTTCGCGATCGTGCCGTGGGCCCAGATCATCAACGGCCCGAACGCGGACAGCTACTCCTGGCAGCTGGACTGGTACTTCCCGGAGCTGGCCGCGCTGTTCATCGCGATGTCGATCGTCGTCGGACTGATCGGCGGACTGGGGGAGAAGGGGCTGACGGACACCCTGGTGAGCGGCGCCGGCGACTTCATCGGTGTCGGCCTGATCATCGTCCTGGCCCGCGGCGTCACGGTGATCATGAACAACTCGCAGATCACCGACACGATCCTGCACTCCATGGAGAACCTCGTCAACGACACCTCGTCCGGCGTCTTCGGGGGAGTGATGCTGCTGATCAACCTGCCACTGGCCTTCCTGGTGCCGTCGTCCTCCGGTCACGCTGCGCTCGCGATGCCGATCCTGGCGCCGCTGGCGGACTTCGCCAACGTCCCACGCGCCACGGTCGTCACCGCCTACCAGTCGGCGTCCGGTCTGGTGAACCTGATCACGCCGACGTCGGCGGTCGTCATGGGCGGTCTGGCGCTGGCCAAGGTCCGCTACGACATCTACCTGCGGATGGTCCTGCCGCTGGTCGGGATCCTGCTGGTGGCGAGCCTGATCTTCGTGGTCATCGGCTCGCTGTGACGCTCGCGGTCGGGCCGTGCGGCAGGTGCCGTGCGGCCCGAGTTCGTCACGCCACGTCGCGCCGAGCGGCCTGACGCGCCACCCGGTCGTCCAGCAGCCGCCGGGCGATCTGCTCGCACAGTGCGACGGGCTGCTCGGTGCGACGGGCGGAGCGCAGCACGAGTCGGTCTGCCTGGAACACCAGGCGCATGACCTGTCCCGGCACGAGGACCCCGGCGAACTCGGCGGCCAGACGACTGGCCAGCTCGACAACGCCGCGGTGATGAGTCATGGCGTCCATCACGGCTCCCTTCACAGCGGGTGGACGATCAACTGTCCGCGGTACCGGGCCCGCTGCGTAGTGACAAATGGCCTTGAGATCGTGGGGCCTCTGCCGGACCGCGGCGCCGCCAGCCGTCCGGCGGTGGCCCCGCAGGACCATGGACTCTGGGGTCTGTCACGGCGTCTCGGTGGACTGTCAGGATGGCCCTTGGCGCAGCGCAGGACGACGCGCAGACCTTCCACGACCTGACCGCCCACGAGACGGTGCTCCAGCTGGGCACTGATCACCTCACGGGGCTCAGCGGCCAGGAGGCCGAGCGCCGGCTCGGGGTCCAAGGCCCCAACAGCCTGCCGGCGGAGCGCGGCGAGGGCCCGGTCCGTCGATTTGCGCGCCAGCTGAACAGTCCGCTGATCTACGTGCTGATCGCCTCGGGGATCATCACGCTGCTGCTGGGGGAGAAGGTCGACAGCACGGTCATCTTCGCGGTCGTGCTGGTCAACGCCGTCGTCGGATTCGTCCAGGAGTCGAAGGCCGAATCCGCACTCGAGGCGCTGCGCTCGATGGTCCACACCGACGCCACGGTGATCCGCGACGGCGTCCAGCGCAGCATCCCGTCCGAGGAGATCGTCCCGGGCGATCTGGTGCTCCTCGAGGCCGGTGACCGGGTGCCGGCCGATCTGCGGCTGATCGAGGAGAACCAGCTCAGGACCGACGAGTCGGCACTGACGGGGGAGTCGCTGCCGGTCGAGAAGAACCACCACCTGCTCGCTGCCGGCGCGGTGATCGCCGACCGGGTCAACATGGGCTACTCCGGCACCCTGGTGACCAACGGGTCCGGGCGCGGCATCGCCGTCGCGACCGGCACGCACACCGAGATCGGCAAGATCCACGGCCTGGTCGGCAGTGCCGACGCGGTGGAGACCCCCCTGACCCGCAAGCTGTCGAAGTTCAGCATGCAGCTGACGATCCTCATCCTGGGTCTGGCGGTCCTTGCCTTCATCGTCGGGGTGGCTCGCGGCGAATCGGCATCCGACATGTTCGTCGCGGTCGTGGCGCTGGCTGTCGGTGCCATCCCCGAGGGACTGCCGGCCGCCGTCGCGATCACCCTGGCCATCGGCGTCTCACGGATGGCGCAGCGGCGCGCGGTCATCCGCCGTCTGCCGGTCGTGGAGACGCTGGGCAGTGCGACGGTGATCTGCTCGGACAAGACCGGCACGCTGACCGAGAACCGCATGACCGTCCAGGGCATCTGGACTGCCGACGGCACGCTCGCGCAGATCGGTGACGGGGTCGACTCGCTCGGGCCCGACCCGACCGGCGCCGCCCGCTGCTGCCTCGTGGTGGGGGCCAACTGCAACGATGCATGGCTGGGTGAGGCCGGCGAGACGCTGGGCGATCCCACAGAGACGGCGATGCTGGTCGTGGCGCAGCAGCACGGCGTCATACCGCGAGGGCTCGAACGGGTGGCAGCGCTGCCGTTCAGCTCCGAGCGCCAGTACATGGCCACGGTCCACGTCGATCCGAGCACAGGGGGCCAGCTCCTGATGGTCAAGGGAGCCGTCGAGCGGGTGCTGGAGGTCAGCGCCTGGCAGATGACCGCCTCGGGAACGACCGAGGCGATCGACCCGACAGCCGTGCACGAAGCGGCCGAGGACCTTGCCCGCCAGGGCATGCGGGTGCTCGCCACGGCCGTGCAGCGCGATCCCGACGACGACGTGATCGACCGCCTGATGGCCGGAGACGCGGGCGGGATGATCTTCACCGGCCTCCAGGCGATGATCGACCCCCCGCGGTCGACGGCCGCCGACGCGGTCGCGTCCTGCCATGCTGCGGGCCTGTCGGTGAAGATGATCACCGGTGACCACGCCACGACAGCCGCGGCGATCGCCCGGCGCATCGGGATCCTGCCCCCGTCCGAGGACGGCGGCGTCCTGGTCGGCAACGAGCTGGAGCGCATCGACGACACCGACCTGCCTGATGCGGCCGAGCGGACGTCGGTGTTCGCCCGGGTCACCCCGGACCAGAAGCTGCGCCTCGTCCGGGCGCTGCAGTCGCGCGATCATGTCGTCGCGATGACCGGTGACGGCGTCAACGACGCCCCTGCCCTCAAGCAGGCCGACATCGGCGTCGCGATGGGGGTCGTCGGCACCGAGGCGGCCAAGGACGCGGCCGACATGGTGCTGACCGACGACGACTTCGCCACGATCGAGGCTGCCGTCGAGGAGGGCCGCGGCGTCTTCGACAACCTGACCAAGTTCATCGTCTGGACCCTCCCGACCAACCTGGGTGAGGGGCTGGTCATCCTGGTGGCGATCCTGCTCGCGGCGGAGCTGCCGATCCTGCCCACCCAGATCCTGTGGATCAACATGACGACCGCGGTCGCCCTCGGTCTGACGCTGGCGTGGGAGCCGAAGGAACCCGGGATCATGGAGCGTCCGCCACGCAACCCCCACGACCCCATCGTGAGCCGTCCCATGGTGGTGCGGACGGCGCTCGTCTCGGCGCTGCTGCTGGTCGGCTCGTGGTGGGTCTTCCGGGCAGAGGTCGACGGCGGTTCCTCGCTCGAGGCGAGCCGGACGGCTGCGGTCAACGTGTTCGTGATGGTCGAGGCGTTCTACCTGTTCATCTGTCGTTCCCTGACCCGGCCCAGCTGGCGGGTGGGGCTGCTGAGCAATCCGTACCTGGTGGTCGGGGTCACCCTGCAGGCCATCGGGCAGCTGGCGCTGACGTACCTTCCCGCCATGAACACGTTGTTCCAGACCGCCCCGATCGGTTGGGACAGCTGGTTGAGGATCGTGCTGGTCGCGATCGCCATGTCCTTGGTCGTGGCGATCCACAAGTACCTGGCGAACGGACGCCGGTCCGGCGGTCAGACCGTGTAGCGCGGCGGCACCACGGCGACCGGCCGGCGGCCCGACCGGGTCAGTGCGCGGGTCACCGGGGCCCGCCACCCGCGCGCCGGGCCGCCCGCGGGACGTCCGGCCACCACGAGAGACCCCTCGCCCGCCACGTCCGTCGTCTCCTCGGCCGGGTCACGGCCCTCGGCCAGCACCGTGCTGGCGGAGACGTCGGGATATGTCTCGGCCCAGCCGGCCAGCGTCTCGGCCAGCACCAGTCGTGCCGAGTCGATGTCCTTGATGGCCTCGCGATGACTCATGACGTGCACGACGCGGACGGGCAGCGACAGCCGGTCGGCGATCTCGAAGGCGAACTGCATCGGGCCCCGCTCGGGGCCGCGCCCGTCGACCGCGACGACGATCTCGTCGACGGCGAACGACGAGATGTCGGGTGGCACCACCACGATCGGGCTGGAGGAGTGCAGGCACAGGAAGTTCGTGACCGCCTCGCCAGTGACCCGGTCCAGCCATCCGGCGTCATCGGTGCCGACCACGACGGCCTTGGCCCCGGTGCTCTCGGCGCCGAGCACCGCCGGTGGGAAGCCGACGACCAGGTCGTACTCGACGTCGGTCACCGCCAAGGACGTGTCGAGGTGCTCCTGGGCTCCGGCCACCACCCGTCGAGCGGCGGACACAAGATTCTCCGGCAGGTCTGCCGCGGTGTGGGGACCGTACCCATAGGGATAGGGAACCTGACATGCATGCACGACCCGCAGGCGGGTCCCGAAGCCGGCGGCCAGGCCGGCCGCGAAGTCCAGCGGGCCGGTCTCTTCGCCACGGACACCGACGACGACGGGGCGTCCGGAGGATGAGGGGCTCATGGAGACCTACTTGGACCGCTCGATGACGATCTTCTGCGGCCCGCCCTCCGATGCCTTCAGGGGGACGCGCACCTCCAGGATGCCGTCGGCGTAGCTGGCCTTGACGTCGTCCGCGGCGGCACGCGGGATGCGCACCTGCCGGGTGAACGAGCCGTACCGGTGCTCCTGCCGGTTCTTGTCCTTCTTCTCCTCGCGACGCTCCCCGTGAATCGTCAGGACATCGCCCTCGACGGTCACGGTGACGTCCTTGTCCGGGTCGACGCCCGGCAGCTCGGCGCGGACCACGTACTGGTCGTCCTCCGTGTAGTCCTCCACCGGCACCGAGGGGGCGACGCCGACGTGGCGCATCTCGGTCTCGAACCAGTCCACCAGGTCGGTGAAGGGTCCCTGCGAACGCCTGACGATGCCTTGGGCCATGGGAGTCTCCTGATGTCGGGTGTGAAGGGGCGCGGCGCGGCCCCGCACCCGACGATTCCACCCGGGCCGGCGTTCAACACCGGACCCAGGTCCTCTCGATCAGGGACCGCCGGCCCTGTGTCGCTCCGCACCACCGCTGCCCAGGACCGCCCCGACGGCTCGGAGGGGAGACGAGCGGGGCGGTCGAGGAGCACGGGGAAGGCTGCAGACGGAGCCTGCGGCATCCTCGGCTCGATCTCACGGTGCCATCCGGGTTCCGGTGGCCGAAAGGGACGAAGGACATCGAAGGCCGTCACCGTCGGTCCGATCCGATGGGCCGTGGAAACCGGGCCCTTCGTCCCTATGGCCGAGGCGTCGCCTGACCTTGGGTGTGTAGCACGCGGGTATGTCCTCGTACCCGCGCTGGTGGCCATCCTTTGTCCGCAACCGATCTGTCCGGACCGCTCCCGCACCATGGCCCTGCGAGTGCGGAACAGCTTGCTCGATGCAACAGTCATTGCACACCGAAAGATTCGTGAAGGGGCCACATGATGATTCGGGTCTTCTTGTTGGATGACCACGAGGTGGTGCGTGCGGGAGTCAAGAAGCTGCTCCAGCGCGACGGCGACATCGAGGTCGTTGGCGAGGCCGGGACGGCCGCGTCGGCGCTGTCGCGAATACCCGCTGTCATGCCGCACGTCGCGGTGCTGGACGGCCGTCTGCCTGACGGCAGCGGTATCGAGGTGTGCCGCATGATCCGCTCGAAGCTGCCCGAGATCGCCACCATCATCCTGACGACCTATGACGACGACGACGCGCTCTTCTCGGCCATCATGGCCGGCGCCTCCGGCTACGTCCTCAAGCACATCAGCGGCCAGGAGCTCGTCGACGCCGTACGGCACGTCGCCCGCGGCGGATCGCTCCTGGACCCGCTCGCCACGGCGAAGGTCATGGAGCGGCTGCGGGTGGGCAACCCCGAGGAGCCCGACGAGTTCAAGCGGCTGACCCCGCAGGAGCGCCGCATCCTGGTCCTGGTCGCCGAAGGGCTGACCAACCGGCAGATCGGTGTCCGTCTCCACCTGGCCGAGAAGACGGTCAAGAACTACATGTCCAACGTCCTGGCCAAGCTCGGTTTCGAGCGTCGCACCCAGGCCGCGGTCTTCGCCAGTCGCCTGCTCGGCGAGCAGGCTCCCGGGACGTCGGTCCTCGGTGAGGGGGGCGACACGACCCTGCACGGCACGACCGGTCCGCCCTCAGGCTGGCGGAATGACTGATCGACCTGCACGACCCGGAGGCCCACCGATCATCACCGTGCTGGTCCTGGCCGACGACTTCTCGGGCGCTCTCGCGTATGCACTGGACTACGCCCTGTTCAGGCCGGCGGCCGTACGGGCCGTGCGCGTGCCCGGAGCGGCCTTGATGCACCCACCGGCCCCGATACCCATCCGTGACGTCGGCGGTAACGCAGGCGCCTCGCTGATGCGCCTCAGCACGTCGTCGGAGCGCATGGTGGCGCAGACCGGCGGCCGCGATCCCAGGGGCGTTCTGGCGCAGCTGCGACAGAGCACGCACAGCCCGTTGGTGGAGGTCGATCGAGACGGCGCGGTGGTCCGGTTCACCGACCCGTGGCACTGGTCGAGGTCCCTCCGCGGGTCGGCGGCGGGCTGACGGGAGCGGGTCGGGTCACAGCGGGACGGACCACGTCAGCTTCGTGCCCCCGGCGGGTGGCCCATGCAGCTTGAACGTGCCGCCCCGCGACTCGGCGCGACGGCGCAAGTTGAGCAGGCCGCTGACCTCCGCGGCCTCGCCGGGTCCCCGACCGTCGTCGGTGACCTCGACGTTCACGGTGCCATCCATGGCAGTGACGGCGACGTCGACCTTCGACGCCTCGGCATGCTTGACCACGTTGATGAGGCCCTCAGTGACGACGGCCGCGACGTCGTCACGGCATGTCCCGGTGATCAACGTGTCGACGGGCCCGGACAGCACCAGCTGGGTCGTGCCTGGTGACGCGCCGGTCACATGATCGACGATCTGCAGGATGCGGGTGCGCAGATTGACCGCGCCCGGGCGCGGCTCACGCCGCAGCTCGAAGATGCTCTGCCGGATCTGCGTGATCGTGCTGTCGATCGAGTCGATCTCGGACCCGATGCGTGCCGCGGCGTCCGCTGGGACCATCGCCGCGATCTCCTCGAGGTTCAACCCGGTGGCGAACAGGCTCTGGATGACGTGGTCGTGCAGGTCCCTGGCGATCCGCCCGCGATCCTCGAGCACGGCGACCCGCTGGCGGGTCTGCAGCAGCTCCCGGCGCCGGGACATCTCGTTGATGAGTGCCGCGAACTCCACGCCCATCTCGATGTCCTGTGCGTCGAAGAACTCCTTGCCGGCATCGCGGCAGACGACGAGCGCTCCGACTGCTGCACCGTGGCGCGGATAGGTCACGATCATGGTGGGCCCGGACAGCGCCGGCACGGCGAGCCCGCCGGGCTCCGGCGGGACGAGCCGGTCCAGGAGGACCGGCACACCCGCGGTGACGACGGCTGCCAGGGCGGCTGCGTCCAGCGGGAAGGAGACGTCGCTGAGGTCCTCGGTGGCGCTGCCGGCGGCACGTTCCACGATCACTTCACCGGTCGCAGCGATCTTGGCCAGGAAGGCCAGATCGGCGGAGGACTGCTGGCGGACCTCCTCCACGATGCGGCACAGATTTCCCTCGTCGTCGATCTCGATGGGTCGCCTGGCCAGGTCGGCGAGCGCGGCCGACCACTTCGCCCGGCGGTTGGAGGCGTCGAGCTGACGGGCGTTCTGGAGCGCGATCCCAGCAGTCGCCGCCAGCGCCTCGGCCATCTCCTCGTCGGCGTCCGAGAACGCCCCGCGCTCGCTGTCGGCGATCAGGAGCGTGCCGTAGAAGACGTCCTGCACGCGGATCGGCACGCCCAGGAAGCTCTTCCACGGATGGTGCGCCGGAAATCCGACGGATCCGTCCGGGTCCCCCTCAGCGGCATCCAGCCGGAGGGTGTCGATCAGGGCCCCCAACAGGTCCTTGCCTTGCGGCATCGTGCCCATCAGCTCCACACCGTCGTCGTCCATCCCGGTGTGGATCAGCGCCTTGATCCGGTGCTCGTCGTCCAGGATGCCGATCGCGGCGTATCGCGCTTCCAACAGCTCCTTGCCGAGCTCGGCGATGGTCTGCAGGATCCTGGGCGTGTCCAAGTTGTCGGTCAGCTCGTGGTGGATGCGGATCAGATCTCTCAACCTGGCTTGGGAGTAGGCGCGAGTCGTCTGATCCGTGATCTCGGTCGAGGCAGGCCTCGTGCGCGGCCCCGACCCGCTTGAGTGCAACTCGTCCATGATCGTGCTCCTGTCTAACACGTGCCTCTCACGTTACGCCGGAACCTCGGAGACGGCCTGCTGTAGCAGGCGGCCACAATCTGAGGAGGGCGAACGGCTGTCCGTGCGCCGCAACTCGCGGGGAGGCCGCCCCGTTGCCTCCGGGCGGGCGGGTAGCTGAGCGGCTCCGCCTTCTCGTGCCAGATGCCGTCCGGCGCGATGGTGAGCCGGGTGACGACGAAGCGGTCGGCGGCGAGCGAGCTGGCGACGGAGTTGGCCGATGCTGGACCGGCCCGGCCGTCCCTGCCGCGCCCCCCGCTGATCACGGCGACACGTAGGGGTCGCTTGGTGGGCATCCGATGCTCCTCGGGACGGCGGGGCGAGGCTCTTTAGGAAGGACAGTAGAAGAAAGACTGTCCTTTCGGATCCACCTGAGGTACCGCCTCGCGGCCCTCAGGTACCGGTCCGATCGATCCTGTGGTGCACCGTCCGGCACGCGACCAGCGTAGGGCGATGTTCGCTCAGACGGTGCTGGTTATCCCGTGATCGTGGGAGAAGACCACGATCTGCACGCGGTCGCGCAAGCCGAGCTTGCGCAGGATCCCGCCCACGTGCGTCTTCACAGTTGACTCACTCGACAAGATCTCCTCCGCGATCTCGGCATTGCTGAGTCCGCGGGCCACGGCGCCGAACACCTCAAGCTCCCGATCGGTGAGCTCGTGGTATCCATCGGGGAGCACACGCGGCTCCGCGAAGGTCGCCGACATCAGCGTCGTGAGGTCTGTGGGGGAGAGCACCGCATTGCCCGCATGGACCGTGCGAATGGCCTGGCACAGCATCTCCGGGGTGACGTACTTGAGCAGGAAGCCGCTCGCACCGTGCCGGATCGCCGTGGCAGCACGCTCATCGAGGTTGAACGTCGTCAGGATGACGACGCGGACGATCCTGTCGCGATGGCTGACCCGATCCGGCGAGAAGATCAACTGGGTGGCCTCCACTCCGTCCATGTGGGGCATCCGGTTGTCCATGAGGACGATGTCCGGTGACTGCTCATCGACCAGCAGCACCGCCTCGGCACCGTCGGCCGCCTGCCCGACGACCTGCATGTCCGGCTGCGCGTCGACGATGGCAGCGATCCCGGCGCGGAACAGGTCCTGGTCGTCCGCCAGGACGACGCGGATCGAGCTGGTCATGCCGTCACGGTACGCGAAGTGGGATGCTCGCGGTGGCGATGAACATGGCGCCGGTGGCATGATCGTGCGTCTCGACCGCCAGCCGGCCACCGACGGATTCGACCCTGCGGCGCATGCCCGCCACGCCGTGGCCGCCCCCGGGGCGGTGCTCACAGGGCGGACGGACGACGTTGCGCACCTCGAGCTGCAGGTCATTCTCCCAGCGCTGTGCCACCCACAGCGGCGCGTCCAGCAGCCCGTGCCGCAACGCGTTGGTCAACATCTCCTGAAGCACACGGAATGCGACGAATTCGACATCGTGGGGAAGGGGCTGCGGCATTCCGACGACGCTGACACGGATGTCCCTGCCGGCTTTTCTGAGTCCGTCGATGAGGTCCTCGACCCTCACGGAGGCGGGCCCGGCATCGGAACCACCCGCCCGCAGGACGGCGTGGATGTCCTGCAAGGACAGGCGGGCCGCGGAGGCGACATGCTGGAGAATCTCGCGAATTCGGTCGGGCTGGTCGTCGTCGAGGAAACGGGCCGACTCCGCCTGCGCGAGGATCACCGCGAGCGAGTGCCCCACCACGTCGTGGACCTCATTGGCCATTTGCGTCTGCGCCGCCCTCAGGTCCGCGACCTCGGTGGCGTGGGCGAGCCGAGCCTCGGCCTCGTGCTGCCTCGCCTCCGCGACGTCCCTGTCGATCCGCGACCGCTCGTTGGCGTCGTGGCTGCGCAGGAGAAGCCCGATCAGCCAGGGTGTCGAAAGGGTGACCACGGCGACGGCGAGGGGGGCGAGTACGTCGGACGTCGCGCCGTGGGCGACGGACCCGGCGCGGTCACCGACCCGTAGTACGTCGAGGGGATCGCCGTCCTGGTGGAAGATCAGCACCTCGACGCCAGCCTCCAGCGCGATCGAGAGCCCGCTGAGCCACACGACGAGTGCGTTGCCGTAGCGAGCGGCGCCAAAACTGACGAGGAGAGCAACGAGGTGAGCTGAGGTCAGGTGGACGGAGGCCGTCATCATGGCGAGGTTGGCCAGCCACGCTGTCAGCAAGGCAGCACCCGGGGCACGGAACAACAGCGCCGCGGCGACCGTACACCCGAGCATCCCGGCCCACGCGCCCGCTGGGACGTCCGACCAGCCGCTGTACCGCAGCTTCAGGTCGAACCAACCGAGCGCCGCCACGGGGAGGCTGACCAGAGCAGGCAGCCACGATACGCGGAAGACCGGATGCGAGGTCATGCTGAGGTTCATCCTCGAAACGGCGGCTCCGAACGGCACGGCTCTGAGAATGGCACGCTGGCGCCCGATTGTCACCGCCCAGCCTGTTCGGCGGTACTGACGAGCCCCTTGCGCTCCACGGCGTCCCGGACGAGCACCGTTCGCTGGCCCCGTCCCCTCATGACCGGTTTGACGGCAACGGGCCCGTTCCACCGGACCGAATCGGCGGTCCTCGACGTCGCGACCGCACCCGAGGCGGTCAAGAGGAGGGAGGCCGGTCGTTGTGCACCGCAGTAGCGTGGAGGACGTGACCCACCCCACGATCGCCACCGCCGGTGAGCTGCGCGCCTCCGGCCACGTCCAGAAGTCCCTGCGTGCCGAGATCCGCGACAACCTCCTGTCGGCCCTGCGGGAAGGCCGTGATCCCTGGCCCGGCCTGCACGGCTTCGAGTCCACCGTGATCCCGCAGCTGGAGCGCGCGCTGATCGCCGGCCACGACATCGTGCTGCTGGGTGAGCGCGGGCAGGGCAAGACCCGCCTGCTGCGCACCCTGGTCGGCCTGCTCGACGAGTGGTCGCCGGTCATCGCCGGCTCCGAGCTGGGCGAGCACCCGTTCGAGCCCATCACCGCCGCGAGCGTGCGCCGGGCCGCCGAGCTCGGTGACGACCTCCCCGTCCAGTGGCGCCATCGCGACGAGCGCTACGCCGAGAAGCTCGCCACCCCCGACACCAGCGTCGCCGACCTGATCGGTGACGTCGACCCCATGAAGGTCGCCGAGGGACGCAGCCTGGGCGACCCGGAGACGATCCACTTCGGGCTCATCCCGCGCAGCCATCGCGGCATCGTGGCCATCAACGAGCTGCCCGACCTCGCCGAGCGCATCCAGGTCGCCATGCTCAACGTCATGGAGGAGCGCGACATCCAGATCCGCGGATACGTCCTGCGCCTGCCCCTGGACGTCCTGGTCGTCGCGAGCGCCAACCCCGAGGACTACACCAACCGCGGCCGCATCATCACGCCGCTGAAGGACCGCTTCGGCGCCGAGATCCGCACGCACTACCCGACCGAGCTGGTCGACGAGATCGCCGTGATCCGGCAGGAGGCCGAGCTGGTCGCCGACGTCCCGGACCACCTGGTGGAGATCCTCGCCCGTTTCACCCGGGCACTGCGCGAGTCCAGCGCGGTGGACCAGCGCAGCGGCGTGAGTGCGCGGTTCGCGATCGCCGGTGCCGAGACGATCGCGGCTGCGGCGATCCACCGCGCCACACGTCAGGGTGAGGAGGAGGCCGTCGCACGCCCCGTCGACCTCGAGACCGCCGTCGACGTGCTCGGCGGCAAGATCGAGTTCGAGTCGGGGGAGGAGGGCCGCGAGGACGAGATCCTCGACCACCTGCTGCGCACGGCCACCGCCGAGACCGTCCGCGCGCACCTGCGCGGCGTCGATCTCGACCTGCTCGTCGCGGCGATCGAGAACGGTGCCCTGGTCACGACCGGCGAGCAGGTCACCGCCCGGGACTTCCTGACCGGGCTTCCTGCCCTGGGCGAGTCCGAGGTCTACGACGAGATCTGCGAGCGGCTGGGAGCCACCAACGACGGCCAGCGGGCCGGGGCGATCGAGCTGGCCCTGGAGGGGCTGTACCTCGCGCGCAGGGTCAGCAAGGAGACCGGCGAGGGCGAGACGATCTATGGCTAGGACCAACCGCCGGCTGACCCGCGACGCCCGATACGGCCGGTACGTCGACGGGCCCGATCCACTGGCGCCCCCGGTCGATCTCGCCGAGGCGCTCGACGAGATCGGCGAGGACGTCATGGCCGGGTACTCACCCGAGCACGCGATGCGCGAGTTCCTGCGCCGGGGTGGACGTGACCAGGCCGGCCTCGACGAGCTGGCACGCCGAGTCGCCCAGAAGCGCCGCGAGCTGGCCCAGAAGCACAACCTGGACGGCACCCTGGCCGAGATCAAGGAGCTGCTGGAGCGCGCGGTCCTCGCCGAGCGCAAGCAGCTGGCCCGTGACGTCGAGATGGACGACGCCGACCGGATGCTGGCCGAGATGCAGCTGGCCAACCTGCCGTCGTCGCCCGCGGCGGCCGTCAACGAGCTGAACGGCTACGAGTGGCGCAGCAGCGAGGCCCGCGAGGACTTCGAGAGGATCAAGGACCTACTGGGGCGAGAGATGCTCGACCAGCGCTTCGCAGGAATGAAGAATGCCCTCGAGAACGCGACGGACGAGGACCGCGCCGCGATCAACGAGATGCTCACCGACCTCAACGAGCTGCTCGACGCCCACCGGCGGGGCGAGGCCGGCCAGGAGCAGTTCGACAAGTTCATGGCCAAGCACGGCGAGTTCTTCCCCGAGAACCCGCAGACGATCGACGAGCTGCTGGACGCCCTGGCCCAGCGGTCGGCGGCGGCCCAGCGGATGCGCAACTCGATGACCCAGGAGCAGCGCGACGAGCTCGACTCCCTGGCCCAGCAGGCCTTCGGCTCTCCCGAGCTGATGCAGTCGCTGGCCCAGCTCGACGGCAACCTGCAGGCGCTGCGTCCCGGCGAGGACTGGGGTGGCTCGGAGCAGATGGACGGCCAGGAGGGTCTCGGCCTGGGCGACGGCACCGGCGTCTTCCAGGACATCGCCGACCTGGACGACCTGGCCGATCAGCTGGCCCAGTCGTACAACGGCTCCCAGATGGACGACCTCGACCTCGACAAGCTCGCGCGCCAGCTCGGCAACGAGGCCGTGGTCGACGCGCGCACCCTGCAGCAGCTGGAGAAGGCGCTGCGCGACTCCGGCACGCTGCGCCGCGGCACCGACGGGCAGCTCAAGCTGACGCCCAAGGCGATGCGCCAGCTCGGCAAGGCCCTGCTGCGCGACGTCGCCAACACGATCTCTGGCCGACAGGGCAACCGGGACGTGCGCCAGGCCGGTGCGGCCGGCGAACGCTCCGGCGCGTCCCGCGAGTGGGCCTTCGGCGACACCGAGCCGTGGGACGTGACCCGGACGATCACCAATGCCATCACGCGGACGGCCGGCGCCGGCGGCTCCACCACGGGCGGCGTGCGGATCGAGATCGGTGACGTCGAGGTGCAGGAGACCGAGGCCCGCACGCAGGCCTGCGTCGCCCTGCTCGTCGACACCTCGTTCTCGATGGCGATGGACGGCCGGTGGGTGCCGATGAAGCGCACCGCGCTGGCCCTGCACACACTCATCACGAGCCGGTTCCGCGGCGACGACCTGCAGCTCATCGCCTTCGGGCGTCACGCCGAGTCCATGAAGATCGAGCAGCTCACCGGCCTCGACGCGATGTACGACAAGGGCACGAACCTGCATCACGCGCTCCTGCTGGCCAACCGGCACTTCCGCAAGCACCCCAACGCCCAGCCGGTCCTGCTGATCGTGACCGACGGCGAGCCCACCTCACACCTGGAGAGCAGCGGCGAGGTGTTCTTCTCCTACCCGCCGCATCCGGTGACCATCGCGCACACCGTCCGCGAGCTGGACCAAGCGACGCGCCTCGGCGCACGGACGACCTTCTTCCGCCTCGGAAACGACCCGGGCCTGGCCCGGTTCATCCAGTCGATGGCCGACCGGGCCGGGGGCACCGTCGTCGCCCCCGAGCTGGACGACCTGGGTGCTGCGGTCGTGGGTTCGTACCTGGGCGCCCGCGGTGGCCGAGGCACGTCCGCTGCCGACGATGTGGGCTACGGGGGCCTGTGGAGCGGTCGCGGCTACTGGGCGGGCTGAGGGGCTCTCACACCGCGCCGGCGATGAGGAACGAGTCGTCGGCACTCTCCAGCTGCAGCGTCACCGACTCCGAGCGTCGCTCGCCCTTGAAGTCATAGGAGTAGGTGTAGGAGACCCGCATCTGGTCGGGGTCCGCGGAGATCTGCTGGATGTCCAGATTGTCGACATGGCTCCAGAACCCCTTGTAGCCCTCGATGCCGTCGCTCTCGCGCTGGTACGCCGGGGTGAGCATCGTGAATCCACGGTCGGGGTCGCTGCTCGCGGTGGACAGGTAGTCCGCGGCGAATCCTTCCAGCGCCGAGGGGGACGCACCGTCCTGCGATGGCTGACCCGCGCCCGTGGGGGTACGCCCGGTGCCCGTGGTGGCGGCCGGTGACGCAGCTTCGGTCTCGTCGCCGTCCCGCAGCGCGACGAACGTGACGGCCGCGACCACGGCGACGGCCGCGACCACGGCTGCGATCCGGAGGCCGGACGCGGCCCGGACGTGCGTGCCGGCGCGTGCGGGGGCCGCGGGGGCTGCGGCGACGGGCGGCTCCAACGGCCGAAAAGCGGTCGTCGGAGCCGGTGCGGACAGCGGGCCCGTCTCGTCCGCCGCGGGCGTCGCGAGCATCGCCTGGGTGATCTCCGGATCGCCGTCGGACTGCGCCGACAGCGCGTGGGCGACGGCCGCCATCGTGGGCCGAGCCTCTGGATCGTGCTGCATCATCGCGGTGACCAGATCGGGCAGCGTCCCGTGCGCATCGAGACGCGGCGGCTCCTCGTGCACGATCCGGTACATCGCGCCCAGCACGTTGTCGGCGACCTGGTAGGGCGGCCGGCCGGCGAGGGCGTGGAACACCGTGGCGCCCAGCGACCAGACATCGCTGGCGGACGTCGCCATCCGCCCGCTCGCCACCTCGGGGGACAGGTACGCCGGCGAACCGGTCACCAGCCCGGTCTGCGTGAGGGAGGCATCGGCCTGGGCGCGGGCGACGCCGAAGTCGGACAGCTTCGCGATTCCGTCGCCGGTCAGCAGGATGTTGGAGGGCTTGACGTCACGATGCACGATCCCGTGCTCGTGGGCGACGGCCAGCGCGCCGGCGACCTGCTGGACGATCGGGGCGAGCACATCCGGGTCGACGCGTCCGTGCTCGGCGATGACCGCGGCCAGGGTGGGCCCGTCGACGTGCTCCATCACGAGCCACTGATGGCCGCCGTCGTCGACGAGGTCATAGACCGCGACCACGTTCTGGTGGTTGACGCTGGCCGCCAGGTGGGCCTCCCGCGTGGCGCGCTCGAGATCCGGCTCGGCGCCCGTGTGGGCCATGCCGATCTGCTTGACGGCGACAACCCGATCCAGGACGGTGTCTCGACCCAGCCACACCGATCCCATGCCCCCACGACCGATCTCGTGGTCGAGCTCGTACCTGTCCGCGAGCATCCGGCCTCCGTTCCTCAGTGCTCAAACCTAGGGGGTGGGCCCTCGGGACGCGCGCCGGGCGGCCGGTACCGGCCGTCAGCGAGGCGTGAACGCGGGCGACCTGGACGGCCCGTCAGCGGCGCCCTTCTTCAACATCGGCAGGACCCGCGGGGGCACCAGCTCGGACAGCACGATGACGCTGGTGGAGCGGGCCACCGATCCGGACTGGCTGAGATGCAGCAGCGTGTCCTTCAGGTCCTCGTGGGACATCGCGGCGATCTTGCACACCACATCGGCGCTGCCGCTGGTGATGTAGGCCTCCAGGACGTTGGGCAGCGAGTCCAGCTCGGTGGTCACCGCGTCCAGCGAGCCCTGCACGATCTCGAGCGTCACGAAGGCCAGCACCGGGTGTCCGGCGGCGGTCAGGTCGATGTCGGGACCGTACCCGGTGATGATGCCGGCCGCCTCGAGCTTGGCCAGGCGGGACTGGACCGTCGCCCGTGCGACATTCGTCAGCCGGGACAGCTCGAGGTCACCGATGCGCGGATGTGCCTGCATCGTCTCGACGAGTGCGACATCGAGCTGGTCCATGGCGTCTCCATCTGGTCAATGTGCATGGGTGAGGCCTCTCATGGTGCACCGAGGTGCCCGGTTTGACCACCTCCGGACGGCGCGGTTGTCCATCACCGTGCAGTGGTGTGTCCTGACTCACATGACCATCGATCTCACCGACGCCGAGCGCCTCGCCGACCTCGACCTCGCCCAGCTCCAACAGCTCGTGGGGCTCGTCGAGCACGATCCCAGCACCGACCCGTTCCCGGTCACCGGCTGGGACGCCGTGGTGTGGGCGGTCGGCAATGCCACCCAGGCGGCGCACTTCTACATGTCGGCCTTCGGCATGGACCTGGTGGCGTACAGCGGTCCGGAGACCGGCAACCGCGATCACCATGCCTTCGTGCTGGAGAGCGGGGCCGTCCGCTTCGTCCTCCAGGGCGGAGTCGCCCCGGACAGCCCGGTGCTCGACCACCACCGCCGCCACGGCGACGGCATCATCGACATCGCCCTGGAGGTGCCCGACGTCGACGTCTGCATCGATCACGCCCGCGCCCAGGGCGCGACGATCCTGCAGGAGCCCCAGGACCTGTCCGACGAGCACGGCACGGTGCGGATCGCGGCCATCGCGGCCTACGGCGACACCCGGCACACGCTGGTCGACCGCAGCCGGTACACAGGGCCGTACCTGCCCGGACACGTGGAGCGGACGTCGTCGCTGGTGCGTGCCGCCGACGCCCCCAAGCGCATCTTCCAGGCCCTGGACCACGTCGTGGGCAACGTCGACATGGGGCACATGGACGAGTGGGTCGACTTCTACAACCGCATCATGGGCTTCACCAACATGGCCGAGTTCGTCGGCGACGACATCGCGACCGAGTACTCGGCGCTCATGAGCAAGGTCGTGGCCAGCGGCAACCACCGGGTCAAGTTCCCGCTCAACGAGCCGGCCGTCGGCAAGAAGAAGTCCCAGATCGACGAGTACCTGGAGTTCTACCAAGGACCCGGCGCCCAGCACCTCGCGCTGGCGACCAACGACATCCTGGACACCGTCGACCGGTTGCGGGCCGCCGGCATCGAGTTCCTCGCGACGCCCGACTCCTACTACACCGACCCGCAGCTGCGCGAGCGCATCGGCGAGGTCCGGGTGCCCATCGAGGAGCTGCAGCGTCGCGGCATCCTGGTGGACCGCGACGAGGACGGCTACCTGCTGCAGATCTTCACCAAGCCGATCGGCGACCGGCCGACGGTGTTCTTCGAGCTGATCGAGCGGCACGGCTCGCTGGGCTTCGGCAAGGGCAACTTCCAGGCTCTGTTCGAGGCCATCGAGCGGGAGCAGGCGCGTCGTGGGAACTTCTAGGACCGGGAACAGCTGAGCATGGCGCACTACCGCAGCGCCGGGTCCGTCCCGCCCAAGCGCCACACGCAGCACCGGTCGCCGGACGGGGCCCTCTACCGCGAGGAGCTCATGGGGGAGGAGGGCTTCTCGTCCGACTCCTCGCTGCTGTACCACCGCGGCGTCCCGTCGGCGATCGTCGACGCCCGCCGTTGGGAGCTGCCGGACCAGGCCGCGACGCCCAACGAGCCGTTGCTGGCGCGTCACCTGAAGCTGCACGACCTGTTCGACGGGGGAACCGGTCGCGATGTCGTCACGAGCCGCCGGCTGGTCCTGGCCAATGCCGATGTGCGCATCTCGTACGTCGTGGCCTCCGAGACGTCCCCCTTCTACCGCAACGCCACCGGCGACGAGTGCGTCTTCATCGAGTCGGGGACGGGGACCGTCGAGACGGTGTTCGGCCCGCTGCGCTTCGGCCCGGGCGACTACGTGATCATCCCGCGGGCGACCACGCATCGCTGGGTGCCGGACGTTTCGACAAGCTCAACGGGCGATGGGAGCTCAACGGGCGGCGGGAGCTCAACGGGCGGCGGGAGCTCAACGGGCGGCGGGAGCTCAACGGGCGAGGTGCGGGCGTACTGCATCGAGGCCAACAGCCACATCACGCCGCCGCACCGCTACCTGTCGCGGTACGGCCAGCTGCTCGAGCACTCCCCGTACTGCGAGCGGGACCTGCGCGGACCGGGGGAGCCCGAGCTGCGCGAGGGCTCGGACGTCGAGGTGTTCATCAAGCACCGCGGTTCGGGTCCCGGCGGGCTCAGCGGCACGGTCCACGTCCTGCCTGAGCATCCCTTCGACGTCATCGGCTGGGACGGCTGCCTGTATCCCTATGCCTTCAACGTCGCCGACTTCGAACCGATCACCGGACGCGTGCACCAGCCACCGCCGGTGCACCAGGTCTTCGAGGGCCGCAACTTCGTCATCTGCAACTTCGTCCCCCGCAAGGTCGACTACCACCCGCTGGCGGTCCCGGTGCCGTACTACCACTCGAACGTCGACTCCGACGAGGTCATGTTCTACGTCGCCGGCGACTACGAGGCCCGCAAGGGATCGGGCATCGGCCGGGGATCGGTCTCCCTGCACCCCGGCGGCCACTCCCACGGTCCGCAACCGGCCGCGATCGAGGCCAGCCTCGGCGCCGAGTTCTTCGACGAGCTGGCGGTCATGGTCGACACCTTCAGCCCGCTGGGGCTGGGCGAGGCGGGACGAGCCTGCGATGACGGCGAGTATGCCTGGTCGTGGAGCAGATGACGACGGACTTCGGTCGCACGACCCTGCCGTACTGCTCGTTCGTCGGGGTGGGGGAGAAGCGTCCTCGGGTCGGCGTCGGTGTCGGCACCGACGTCCTCGACCTGACCGCCGCAGCCGCACGGTTCGTCCCCGACCGGGCCGGCCTGTTCGCCGACGGCACGCTCGACCGGTTCCTCGCTGCCGGCGCAGATGCCTGGCACGAGGTGCGCGATGCGCTCACGGCGTGGGTCGACGACCCGTCAGCCCGAGCCTTCCTCGTCCCGGCGGCCGAGGTCGACCTGGTGCTGCCGTTCACGGTCGCGGACTACGTCGACTTCTACGCCTCCGAGCAGCACGCCACCAACGTCGGACGGCTCTTCCGCCCTGACGGCGAGGCGCTGCCGAGCGCCTGGAAGCACCTGCCGATGGGATATCACGGTCGCGCGGGCACGGTCGTCGTCTCGGGGACACCCGTCACCAGGCCGTCGGGGCAGAGCCGCGCGGCCTCCGGGCACATCGATGTCGGCCCCAGCGCGCGGCTGGACCTGGAGGCCGAGATCGGTTTCGTGGTCGGGGTGCCGTCCACGCTGGGCCGCCCGGTGGACGTGGACCGGTTCGAGCAGCACGTGTTCGGCATCTGCGTGGTGAACGACTGGTCGGCGCGTGACCTGCAGGCCTTCGAGTACGTTCCGCTCGGCCCGTTCCTCGCCAAGTCGTTCGCGACATCGGTGTCCCCGTGGATCGTCCCGCTCGCAGCCCTGTCAGGCGCCCGCGTCGAGCCACCGGCACGCGATCCGCATCCGCCCACCTACCTGCAGGACGAAGATCCGTGGGGGCTCGACCTGGAGCTGGTCGTCCGCATCAACGACACGATCGTCTCGCGCCCGCCCTTCGCCTCGATGTACTGGACGCCGGCGCAGATGCTGGCGCACCTCACGGCCAACGGCGCCTCGGTGCGCACCGGCGACCTCTACGCGTCAGGCACCGTCAGCGGACCGGCCGACGACCAGGTGGGCTCCCTGCTGGAGCTCTCCCGCAACGGCGCCGAGCCGGTGAAGCTCGACGACGGATCGTGCCGCACATTCCTGCTCGACGGCGACGAGGTCACGATCTCGGCCACCGCGGCGGCGCCGGGCGGCGGGCACATCGCCCTCGGCGAGGTCACCGGGAACGTCATCGCGCGCCAGCCCTGAGCACAGGAGGAATCATGTTCGATGAAGGTCAGTACTTCGCCCCGGTCGTCTCCCGCGACGACGGGAGCCTCGCGGTGCAGCTCGGCGACGGGCATCCGGGCCTCAACGATCCGGAGTACCGGCAGCGACGCGACCAGCTGGCGACGATGGCGGACCGCTGGGTGCCGGGGGAGCCCGCGCCCCGGGTCGAGTACACCGACCAGGAGCACGACGTCTGGCGGGTGGTGTGCGAGGACCTGCGGGCCAAGCACACGACCTACGCCTGCCAGGAGTTCCTGGACGGCAAGGAGGCGCTCGGGCTGCCGGTCGACCACGTGCCGCAGCTGGAGGACCTGTCGGACCATCTGGAGCCGCTGACCGGGTTCCGGTACCGCCCGGCGGCCGGGCTCGTGCCGTTGCGGGAGTTCTACGGCGTCCTGGCCGAGAGGGCGTTCTGGGCCACCCAGTACGTCCGGCACCACTCCGTCCCGCTCTACACGCCCGAGCCCGATGTGCTCCACGAGGTCGTCGGTCACGGCAACACCCTCGCCGATCCGCGCTTCACCGGGCTGTACGCCGCGGCGGGCGCCGCAGCACGACGCGTCGAGACGCCCGAGGCGCTCGACTTCGTCAGCCGGATCTTCTGGTTCACCCTCGAGTTCGGCGTCGTGCACGAGCCGGACGGCCTCAAGGCGTACGGGGCGGGGATCCTGTCCAGCCCCGGTGAGATCGAGGAGTTCCGCGACATCACGATCCGGCCCCTGGACGTCCTGGCGATGGGCACCCAGGACTACGACATCACGCACTACCAGGAGGTGCTGTTCGCCGGCCGGTCCTTCACCCACGTCGAGGACGTCATCGGCGGGTTCTGGACCGACTGCGACGACGACTCGATCGCCGCGCTGCGGGCTGGAGCGGCCTGAGTCTCAGCGCTCGAGGGCGCGTCGCAGATAGGGCGCCGTGATGCTGGCCGGGTCGTCGAGCAGGTCCGCAGGCGTCGCGGCAGCGACGATCGTGCCACCCTGGTCGCCACCACCGGGGCCCAGCTCGATGACCCAGTCGGCGGCCGCCACGACCTGCATGTCGTGCTCGACCGTCACGACGGTGTCGCCGGCAGCCGTGAGCCGTCCCAGCACGCGCACCAGGTCACGGACGTTGACCGGGTGCAGACCGCCGGTCGGCTCGTCCAGCACGAACACGGTGCCCTCGCGGCGCGGGCGCTGCAGCTCGGTGGCCAGCTTGATGCGCTGGGCCTCGCCGCCGGACAGCTCGGTCGCCGGCTGGCCGAGGGTCAGGTAGCCCAGCCCGACGTCCAGCAGCGTCGTGAGCGAGCGGTGGATCGCCGGCACGTCGGCGAAGAAGTCCGCCGCCTCGACGACGGTCATCGCGAGCACCTGCCCGATGTCGCGGTCGCGGTAGTGCACCTTGAGCGTCTCGGGGTTGTAGCGCGAACCGTGGCACGTGGGGCACTCGGAGTAGCTCGTGGGCAGGAACACCAGCTCGATCGCGATGAAACCCTCGCCCTCGCACGTCGGACAGCGACCGGCGGCGACGTTGAACGAGAACCGGCCCGCCGCCCAGCCGCGCTCCTTCGCGTCGGGTGTGGCCGCGAACAGCCGCCGGACGCCGTCGAACAGCCCCGTGTAGGTCGCCAGGTTCGAGCGCGGGGACCGCCCGATGGGCCGCTGGTCGATCGAGATGATGCGATCGGGCTGCTCCGACTTCTCGTTGTCTGCCTCGAGGCGTTCGACCATCGCGGCCAGCAGTGAGGACTTGCCCGACCCGGAGACACCGGTGATCGCCGTCATGACGCCGATCGGCAGCCGGATGCTCACGTCCTGGACGTTGTGCCGCGTCAGGTGGTCCAGCTGCCGCCAGCTCGCCGGCTCACGGGCGGACAGCACGGGCGGGTCGGTGCGGGAGAACATGAACTCGGCGGTCGCGGAGTCCTCGACGTCCGCGAGCCCGTCCGGCGGACCGCTGTGCACGATGTGCCCGCCGAGCACGCCCGCGCTGGGACCGACGTCCACGACCCAGTCGGCGTTCCGGGCGATCGACAGGTCGTGCTCGACCACGAACAGCGAGTTGCCGGCGGCCACGAGCTCGCGCAGCGCGGCGTACAGCGCCTCGGAGTCGGCCGGGTGCAGACCGGCGGACGGCTCGTCCAGCACGTAGAGCACGCCGAACAGTCCGGCGCGCAGCTGACCGGCCAGCCGGACGCGCTGCAGCTCGCCGGGGGACAGGGCCGTGCTGGAGCGGTCCATCGACAGGTAGCCCAGTCCCAGCCCGATGATCGCCTCGACGCGTGATGCGAAGTCCTTCACCAGTGACCGCGCCGCCGTGGACGCCGCCGCGCCGTGCCGGTCGGTGCCCTTGGCCTGCTGCTCCAGCCCGGTGTCGAGCAGCGCGCACACCTGCGACAGCGGCATGGCCGCGAGGTCGGCGATGTCGACGCCGGCGAACGTGACTGCCAGCGCCGCGGGTCGCAGCCGCTTGCCGTGGCACGTCGGGCACGGCCCTTCGGCGCGGAAGGCCTCCAGCTTCTCGCGCTGCGTCGCCGACTGGGTCTTCGCCAGGTTGCGCATCAGGTACTTTTCGGCCGACGACCAGTGGCCGTGGTACTGGCTGGCCTCGCCCTGCTTGTTGCCCTGCAGGAGCATCCGGGGCTCCTCGTCGGTGAACAGCAGCCAGTCACGCGTCTCCTGCGGCAGCGTGCGCCACGGGGCGTGGATGTCGATGCCGAGCTTGGTGACCATGCGGCGCACGTTCAGGCCGACCCAGGCCTTGTTGGCCCACACGCCGATCGCGCCCTCGTCGATCGACAGGCTCGGGTCCGGCACCAGCAGCGCCTCCGTCGTGGTGCGCGAGACCCCGCTGCCGTGGCAGGTCGGGCAGGCCCCGACGGCCGTGTTGGGGGAGAAGGCCGATGCGGGGAGGTGGTCGGCACCGTCGGGATAGGTGCCGGCCCGGCTGTACAGCAGCCGCAGGACGTCCGACAGCGAGCTCAGCGTCCCCAAGGACGACCGCGAGCTCGTGGCGCCGCGGGCCTGCTGCAGCGCCACGGCGGGCGGCATGCCGTCGATCGTGTCGATGTCGGGCGCGCCGACCTGGGACAGGAGCCGGCGGGCGTACGGGGCGACCGACTCGAAGTAGCGCCGCTGCGACTCGGCGAAGACCGTGCCGAAGGCCAGCGACGACTTGCCGGACCCGGAGACGCCGGTGAACACCACGAAGCAGTCGCGGGGCAGATCGACATCGATGTCGCGCAGATTGTGCTCGCGGGCTCCTCGGACGCGGATCCAGCCCGATGAGCCCTCGGGGAGTGCAGTGCCGTTCAGGTCGGGTCCAGGGCGAGCAGGCATCCCCCGAACCTAGGCCATGTGCTCGCTGCTCGCCTCGTCGGCGGCGGCCCGTGCCGCGTCCTTCAGCCGTCGCATCAGATCGGCCATGGCCGCCACCTCGTCCTCGTCGTAGGAGTCCAGGACGGTGCGCATGTGCCGGCCGAGCAGTCCGAACATCGCCGAGCCGACCGCGAGCGCCTGGTCGGTGACCTCGACGCGCACGGACCGCCGGTCGCCCTCGACCCGCTCGCGGTGCGCGTGACCGGCACGCTCGAGCCGGTCGACCATGGCCGAGGTGGCGGAAGGGCTCAGATTCAGCCCGTCGGAGATCTCCTTGGGCGACGCGCCCCCGCGATCCATGACCAGGGCGATCGCCGCCAGGTCGGTGTGGTGCATCGAGTGCAGATGGCTCATCTGTGCGACGTACCGCTCGGTCTCCTGGTTGAAGCCGCGCAGCTCGCGCACGAGATCGCGTGCTGCGGCCGAGCCCATGTCGCCCCGGTCTGCGCTTGTCATGAGTGCATCGTACAGTTTGATGGTGGAATCATTCGATCGCGGAACTAAATCAAAGCGGCGCGAGCCGGGTCGCAAGACGTCGATCCTGGTGGTGCTCCTGTTCGTCCTGTTCTCCGGCGCCGTGTTCGCGCTGGCCCCCGAGGCCCGCGAGTCCAATGCGCCCGCCACCGGACTTCCGGACTCCAAGGACTCGACGACCGTCGCACAGATCGAGGCGCGGCTGCCCTCCAGCGGCATCGCCCCGGCCATCGTGGTCGTGAGTCGCGACAAGGGCCCCCTCGACGCCCAGGACGATGCGGCCGTCTCCGAGCTCGCCCAGCAGCTCACCCGCTTCGCGAAGGGTGACGCGAAGCTCGAGCCGGTCTACTCCGACGACCGCTCCGTGGCGCTCGTGGCCGTTCCCCTCTCGTCCTCCACCGGCGAGGAGAAGATCGACGCGATAAGGTCTGCGGTCGACAAGGCACTGCCCGGGGGCCTGAGCGCCGAGGTCACCGGCGGGCCCGCCTTCGCCGCGGACCTGAAGGACGTCTTCGCCGGTGCCGATGTGCGTCTGCTGGCCGCCACCGCGTTCGTGGTGGCCCTGCTGCTGCTGGTGACCTATCGCAGTCCGTGGTTGTGGCTCGTCCCGCTGGTCGTGGTCGCCGTCGGTGACCGAGTGGCAGCGCTCGTCGTCGCGACCGCGAGCCAGGTGTTCAACTACGACATCGACGGGTCGACCGCCGGCATCACATCGGTGCTCGTGTTCGGCGCCGGCACCAACTACGCCCTGCTCCTGATCGCCCGCTACCGCGAGGAGCTGCGCCGCCACGACGACCGCTACGCCGCGATGCGGGCGGCCTGGCGGCAGGCAGCACCGGCCATCCTGGCGAGCTCGGGCACCGTGACGCTGGCGCTGCTGACCCTCAGCTTCGCCTCCACCCCGGGCAACCGCGCCCTGGGTTGGTCGGCAGCCATCGGCATCGTCGTCGCGGTGCTGTTCGGCCTGGTAGCGCTGCCCGCAGCGATGGTGCTGTTCGGCCGCAAGCTGTTCTGGCCGTTCGTGCCGCGGGTCGGCCAGGACGATCCGGCCCGGACCGGCCTCTGGTCGAAGGTGGGACGGACCGTCGTGGGGCGGCCGAAGACCTTCGCGGCCGGCTCCGTGGCGTTCCTGGTCGTGCTGGGGCTGCTCGGGGTCGGCCTGAACATCGGGCTGACCCAGAACGAACGCTTCCGGGAGACGCCGGAGTCCGTCCTCGGCCAGGAGACTCTCGCCAAGGCGTTCCCGGCCGGATTCGCCGAGCCCACGGTCGTGCTGACCCGCCCGGGCGACGTCGCCACGGTCCTGCGCGAGATCGAGGACGTGGACGGCGTGTCCACGGCCAAGCCGCAGTCCGACTCGTACGAGTGGGCCGAGATCAACGTGGTGCTCGACGGCGACCGCGGATCGGACCGCGCGGCGTCCACCATCGAGCGGCTTCGCGACAAGCTGGGCGACACCGCGCTGGTGGGCGGGCCTGACGCCGAGGACCTGGACGCCGCCGCGGCCGCCTCCCACGACCGCACGCTGATCATCCCGCTCGTGCTCGCCATCGTGATGGTGATCCTGCTGGTGCTGCTGCGCTCCATCGTGGCCGCGGTCGTGCTGGCCCTGACGGTCGTCGCCACCTATCTCACCGCCATGGGTGCGGGCTGGTTCGTGTTCGAGCACTTCTTCGACTTCCCGGCCATGGACCTGCCGGTGCCGCTGTTCGCGTTCATCTTCCTGGTCGCCCTGGGCGTCGACTACAACATCTTCTTGACGACCCGGGCCCGCGAGGAGGCCGCGACCCAGCCGATCGCCGGCGCCATGACGTCCGCCCTGGCCGTCACCGGTGGAGTCATCACCAGTGCCGGCATCGTGCTCGCCGCGGTGTTCGCAGTGCTGGGCGTCCTCCCGCTGGTGACACTGACCCAGATCGGCGTCATCGTCGGAATCGGCGTCCTGCTCGACACCCTGGTCGTGCGCAGCGTGCTGGTGCCGGCGCTCGCGACGTTGATCGGGGAGAAGTTCTGGTGGCCGGGGCATCCCGGACGCCGTGCGGCCCGCCGGGCGACATCGCGGTTGGAGGCACGACAGGAGGGTACGACCGCGCCATGAGTGACTACGAGAGCGATCAGATCGAAGCCATCCAGAACGTCGTCAACCACGTGTCGGCCTATCAGGACGGGGCGGAGCTGGACTTCGTCCGCGCCGAGCTCCGTCGCGGGTTCGACGAGGTCGCGGTCGAGGTCGACCCCGACGACGTGACGAAGCTCGCCACCGCCATCTACGAGGACAACGGGGACGTCTCGGTGACCGAGGTACTCGGCTGAGCTCCTCGGCGTGTCGACCGGCCGGGTGACCGGCTCGGTCACCGAGACTGTGTGGCGGCCCCCGGACCCGGGGCCCGTCCACACCTCCTCGGGAGCATCTCGTGACACTGGCCAAAGACCCCACCGCCGTCCTCGCACACCCTGGGGCGGTCGTGGTCGGGACCGACGGATCGTGCGTGAGCAATCCCGGCCCCACGGGCTGGGCGTACGTCAGCGACGACGGCGCCACGGCGTGCGGCGGCCTGCTGACCGGCACGAACAACATCGGTGAGCTGCTCGCGGTCCAGAACGCGCTGCGCGACTTCGCCGACCGGCCTTTGGTGATCCAGGCCGACTCCAGCTACACGATCGGCTGCTCGACGACCTGGGCCGCGGGCTGGGCCCGCAACGGCTGGCGCAACTCCAAGAAGGAGCCCGTCGCCAACCTCGCGATCGTCCAGGAGATCCATGCCCTGATGCAGGCCCGCAACGCCGCCGGTATGCCGGTGTTCTTCCAGAAGGTCAAGGCCCACCTGACTGATCGCACGGTGTGGCCGCTCAACGTGGCCGCCGACGAGCTCGCGGGTCAGGCCTCGGCCCGCGCTGCCCGGGGGGACGTCACGGAGGTCCGGACGGCCCTTCGCTGAGGTCGGTCGCGCCGGTCAGTCGATGTCCTCAGGCTTGAGCGGACGAGGGGTCGCATACACCTCCGGCGGCAGCCCCCACTCGTCGCGGCCCAGCCGGGCAACCGGGCGGAGCCTGTCGATCTCGGGATGCCCGTCCACCAGGACCGACTCGTCGACCGTGATCGCCACGACGGAACCGAGCACCAGCACCGAGTCACCCAGCTCGATCGTCGAGTGCAGGGTGCACTCGAGCGAGGCAGGCGAGCCCGCGACCCGTGGCGGCGCGACGTGCTCGCTGGGCTCCATCGCGATGTCCAGGAGCGACGCCTCGTCGTCCTCGGGGGCGAATGCGGCGCTGCTGTTGTTCACCAGATCGAGCTGGGGGAGCGAGGCGATGTTCACCACGAACTCCTGGGTGGCCAGCACGTTGGCCAAGGTGTCCTTGTGCCCGACGGAGGTCCACGACACGATCGGCGGGCGGGCGCACGCCACGCTGAAGAACGAGTGCGGCGCCAGGTTGCCGATGCCGTCCGCGGACAGGCTCGAGATCCACGCGATGGGACGCGGCACCACCAGAGCCGTCAGCAGCGGATAGGGCTTGACCTGGGGATCGTCGGTGCGAAAGACGGTGCGCATGGGCCCATCCTCGCGTGGTGGCGCAGGTTCGGCACGGTGTCCCGATCCGCCGAGCGTCACCCGCGCGAAACAAAATCTGTCGGACCGGAATAGCACGATGGAATGTGGTGCTGACCACACAGGGGAAACACCGCAATCACCATCAATTACTCGTTCCGAGGTCCTGCCGATGTCCAGTCTCGAACCACCCGTACCGTCCTCCGAAGCGCCAGACCCGAAGCGGTGGCTGGCCCTGGCCGTCATCGCGGTCGCCCAGCTCATGATCGTGCTCGACGCCTCGATCGTGAACATCGCGCTGCCGTCCGCGCAGAAGGATCTGGGCATCAGTGATGCCGACCGGCAGTGGGTGGTCACCGCCTACACGCTGACCTTCGGTGGCCTCCTGCTGCTCGGCGGGCGTATCGCCGACTTCGCCGGTCGCAAGCGCATCCTGGTGGTTGGGTTGATCGGTTTCGCGGCGGCGTCGGCGCTGGGCGGCATCGCCTCCAACGCCGCGCTGCTGTACTCCGCGCGCGGGCTGCAGGGTCTGTTCGCCGCGCTGATGGCGCCGGCGGCGCTGTCGCTGATCTCGGTCACGTTCACCGAGCCCAAGGAGCGCGCCACCGCCTTCGGTGTCTTCGGTGCGATCGCCGGCGGCGGCGCGGCCATCGGTCTGATCGTGGGCGGGGTGCTGACCGAGTACGCCTCGTGGCGCTGGTGCCTGGGCGTCAACGTCCCGATCGCGCTGCTCGCCGCCCTGGCCGCGTTGCGGTTCGTGCGCGAGAGCAAGGCCGAGGGCGACACCAAGTACGACATCCCCGGCGCGGTGCTGGTGACCGTCGGGCTGGCGTCGCTCGTCTACGGGTTCACCGAGGCCGCCAAGCTGAAGGATCCGGGCCGCAGCATGGAGGTCATGGGGTGGACGGCTCCGGGGACCATGACCTTCCTGGGTGTCGCGATCGTCCTGCTGGTGGCGTTCGTCCTGTGGGAGCGTCGGACTGCGAACCCGTTGCTGCCCCTGCGGGTGGCGCTGGATCGCAACCGCGGCGGTTCCTACCTGGTCTTCCTGTTCGTGGGGGCCGGTCTGTTCGCGATGTTCCTGTTCCTGACCTTCTACTTCCAGGCCACGCTGGGCTACACGCCGCTGCGCTCGGGCTTCGCCTTCCTGCCGTTCAGCATCGGCATCATCGCCGGCGCCGGCGTCATCTCCCAGCTGCTGCCCCGACTCGGGCCCAAGCCGATCATGCTGCCCGGTCTGGCCAGCGCGACGATCGGCATGCTGCTGCTGACGCGCGTCACCGCCGACACCTCGTACTGGACGCACGTCCTGCCGTCGCTGGTGCTGCTGAGCGTGGGCATGGCGGCGGTCTTCATCCCCGCGTCCAGCACCGCGCTGGTCGGCGTCGGCTCGCACGATGCGGGCGTGGCGAGCGCGCTGCTCAACACCTCCCAGCAGGTGGGCGGCTCGCTGGGGACGGCCCTGCTCAACACGCTGTACGGAGGCGCGGTGACGGCCTTCGTGACCGACAACCTGCGCGGGGCCGCCAATCCCAAGCAGGTCGCGGCGGACTCGCTGGTGCACGGGTACCACGTGGCGTTCTTCTGGGGAGGGATGCTGCTGCTCGCAGCGCTGGTCGCTGCGACCCTGCTGATCGTGGCCAAGAAGGACGACATCCCGGCCGAGGGCGCGGCTGCCGTGGCGTGACGTCCCGGCTCAGCGGGGCGCGATCGACACCGTGCACACCAGGCCCAGATGGTCAGAGCTGTCCGGCTCGGTGGCCTGGACCCGCCCGTCGAGCGCCGTGACGCGGGGGCCCAGGTAGATCGCGTCGAGGTGCTTGCCGGTGCGGGGGACCGGCTCGCCGATGCGGTGGTGGACCTGGAGGTCCGCGTCGACGACCTTCGTCGCGGATCTCCAGTCCACGTACCCGGCGGCCTGCAGGATGCCGCGGGGGGTGTCGGGCCGGACGGCGACGTTGTTGATGTCGCCGGCGATGACGTCGACCGAGAACTCCTCGCACACCTCGGCGAGCCGGGCGCCCTGGATCTGCCGGGAGGCGGCAGCCTTCTCCGCCGTGGTGTGGACCGAGGACGACAGGTGCGTCGTCGCCCCGGTCCAGACCACGCCCGTGTCGACGTGCTGGTACCGGGCGATCGTGACGTAGCGCTGCTGGCGGGTGCGGGTGCCCAGCTCGATCTCCTGCGAGCCGATCAGGCGGTGGACCGCCGGATCGCTGTAGACGTCATTGCGCCCGTGGGGCGACCGCACGACCTCCCAACGCGGCAGGATCGTGGCCAGGCTGCGCCGCTCCGGGCGCTGGTTGACCTCGACCAGGAAGTACACGCTCGCGCGCATCCCGTCGGGGCCGTTCATCTCCCGGTCGAGCATCCGGGCACGCCCTGGCCACCGGTGGTGCACGCGGGTCCAGTTGGAGCCGAGGATGTTCTTGAAGCCGAGGCGGAAAGTTGCCGTCATCCGGCGACGCTATCGGACCGCGGACGCCGAGCGGACGCAGCGCCGACCTTGTAGCGTCGAATCCGATGCCTCTTCTCAGCTCGACCTTCGCCGACAGGATCGTCTCGCTGCTGCCGCGCGAGCTCGTCGACAAGGTTCCGCGCGACCACCTGGAGTCCGATGAGGCATTCCACCGGCGCCGCCGGGTCGTCGGAGCGGTGAGCCTGACGGGCGCAGCCCTGCTGGGCAGGTCGTTGTCGACCGAGCCCGACTCCAAACAGTTCTACGCCCTGACGATGGGAGTCGCCGCCACGTGGACCGCGGGGGCGTTCGCCTCCGGTCCGTTGCACCTGGGCTGGGAGCAGGACCACGACGAAGGGCTGCGCCGACCGCTCGTGACCCCGGTCGTGATGGGTGCGGCGGCCTTCGGCGCCTTCTACGGTGCTGCGCTGGTGGCGCGCCGGATCCCGGTGCTGAACCGCGCGCTGACCAACATCCTGGCCTTCGCCGACCAGGGCTCGGCTCCGCTGGTCACGATGACGACGTTCGCCAACGGCGCCGCGGAGGAGGTCTTCTTCCGGGGAGCCCTGTACGCCGCGGCCGGCACCAACCATCCTGTGGTCAAGTCGACGGCGGTCTACACGCTGGCCACGACCGCGACCCGCAACCCGGCACTGGTCCTCGCAGGAGGTGCCATGGGGACGCTGCTCGGCCTGCAGCGTCGTGCCTCCGGTGGCATCCAGGCGCCGATGCTGACCCACCTGACCTGGTCGGCCCTGATGCTGCGGTTCATGCCGCCGCTGTTCCGCAAGACCGGCGCCGAGACCGTGCGTCCCGGACAGCCGCCACAGGTGTGACGATGGGCCCTTCCCCGCGGTGACCGGGCATCGACCACAATGGCCGTGTGCCGTGGCCGTCGTGGGAGCAAGCCTCCATCGCCGCGCTGCTGAGCATTCTCCTCTGGTGGATCCTCGGGCGGCTGCCGAGCACGCGTACCGGTGCGGCGCTGCAGCCGGCGTTCCGTGAGTTCGCGCTGGTCGCGGGGCTGTACGCCGTGTGGCGGCTGGCGCGCCAGCTGCCGATCACGCACGAGTCCGGAGCCATGGACCGGGCACGAGCCATCGATCACTTCCAGCACGCCCTGCGCCTGCCGAGCGAGATCGGGGTCCAGCACTTCGTGGTGGACCACGACTGGCTGGCCCGCTTCGTCAACGGCTACTACGCGATCGTGCACGTCCCGGCGCTGATCGCGTTCCTGGTCTGGGCCTTCTGGCACCACCGTGACCGGTACCCGCACTGGCGCAACGGGCTGGTGGCCGTGACGGCCGGTTGCCTGGTCATCCGGTTTCTCCGGGTCGCTCCGCCGCGGTTCGTCGAGGAGCTCGGATTCGTCGACCTGTCCTCACGGTTCGGCCTGGGCGTGTACGGCGACGTCGGGACCGGCGTCTCCGACCAGTACGCCGCGATGCCGTCGATCCACGTGGGCTGGGCCGCCGTCGTCGCGCTCGGGGTGTTCGCGATGAGCACCAGCCCTGTGCGCTGGATCGTCCTGATGCACCTGCCGGTCACGGTGTTCGTGGTCGCCGCGACAGGACACCACTGGTGGCTCGACGGCGTCGTGGCCCTCCTGCTGCTGGCCGGTGGGCTGGCGCTGGACACCGCGGTGAGGCGTCTGCGGTCAGCACCGGCCGCGCCGGCCGAGGTCACCGCAGCGCGCTGACCCGCCTTTCGCCCTGCCGCCCTGCGCCACCGGCCGTAGGGTCGGGCTCATGGCGCTCACCGGCATCCGCACCTGGCTCGCGGTCCTCGTACCGCCGATCGTCATCGCGCTGGTCGGCCTGACCCATCCGGCCCACCTCACCCAGGACGCGTCCGCCCGCTGGCGCGACCTGCACATCGTGCTGCTGCCCCTGTTCCCGCTGCTGGCGGTGGGGCCGTGGCTCGTCGCGCGCTCGGTGGAGCCGCTGTACGGATGGATCACGCTGGTCCTGGGGTACGTGTACGCCTGCTTCTACTCAGCGCTGGACATCTTGGCCGGCATCGCCGCCGGTGCCCTCAAGCACGACCGGGAGGGCGGGCTGGGCACCGTGTTCGGGTATGCCTCCGACCTGGGCCAGATCGGCTCGATCGCCTACCTGGGCGCCACCGCCGCAGCGGCCGGCTGCGTCCTGCGGGTCGCCGGGGCCAGGGCACTGCCAGGAGCGCTGGTCAGCCTCGGTGGGGCGTACGGGTTCATGGAGAACCACGTCTACCCGCCGTGGGGTGTCGTCTCGATGCTGGCCGTCGCCGCCGGGTGGGCGTGGATGCTGGTTGCGGTGCGCCTCAGACCGGCAGGAGCCGGGTGACGAACCGGGTGAGCTGGTCGACGTTGCTGCACTGGTGCATCTCGACGACCTCGGCATAGGCGGGAGCGACCGAGTCGCCGAGACCCCAGCGCATCGTGGCCTCCGGGTTGAGCCAGAACGTGCGTCGCGCCCGCTGGTTGATCTCGTGCAGGGCCGCCAGATTGGGGTCCTGGTTGTTGTTGCGGGCGTCACCGAGGATCAGCACGGCGGTCCGCGGCCCGATCGCCGTCATGAAGTCAGCGCGGAAGTCCGCGAACGCCTCGCCGTAGTCGCTGCTGGTGTGCCACTTGGTGATCCGCGCCTCCTGCGCGATGCGCGCCGCGAGATCGGCCTGGCCGGACTGCGCGGCGGACTCCTTGACCAGATCGGTCACCTCGGCCATCGCGTTGACGAAGGCGAACACACGGATCTTGCTGAACTGACCGCTGAGCGCCTGCACGAGGTGCATCGTGAAGCTGGAGAACCCGGCCACGGACCCCGAGACGTCGCACAGGAGCACGAGCTCCGGCCGGGCCGGATGGGGCTTGGCGTACGCCGGGTGCATCGGCACGCCGCCGGTCGACATCGAACGGCGCAGGGTGCGGCGGATGTCGATGCGTCCACGATTGTTCTTGCGCCGCCGGGCGGCCAGGCGGGTCGCCAGCTTGCGCGACAGCGGCTGCACCGTGCGGGCCAGCTCCTCCAGCTGCTGCTTGTTGGCGCTGAGGAAGTCGATGCGGTCGGTGCCGGACCGGACGGCGTGGCGGGTCACGGTGTCGCGTCCGCGCAGCTCGGCGGTGCGACGCCGGGCCTCGCCGGCGACCCGCTCGCGGAACCGGTCGATGTTGCGGCGGATCTCGTCGCGCTCGATCCGGTCGGTGAAGGCGGACTCGGCCGACCCGGCGCTCGGCGCGCCCGACGACTGCCCCGAGCCCTGGCTCCCCCCACCGCCGCCCTGCCCCCGCTGCTGCATCGCCTGCACGAGCAGCGTCTGCGGTCGAAGCCGGTCCAGCGTCAGGTACGCCGAGAACCCGTTGCTGGCGGTCCCCTCGGTGCCGACCCGGCCGAGGAGGTCGACCGCGATGTCGGCCAGCTGGTCCAGCGCGCGGGCGTCGTTGCCGGCCAGCGCCGCGGCCAGCTGCTCGCGCAGGTCGTCGACGTCGAAGTCCTCGTCGACGTCCAGTGCCGCCTGGGGCGTACCGACCCCGGCGGGGAAGTAGATGTCGAAGGCCATGTCGAAGACCTCGCGCTGCCCGCCGCGACGCACGAGCGCGGCGGCGAGCCCTTCACGCAGCTGGTGGCGGTCGGACATGCCCAGCACCTCGATGACAGCAGCGGCGTCGACGGTCTCGCTGGTGCCCGCCGGGATGCCCTTGCTGCGCAGCGCCGCGACCAGCTCGACCAGGCGACCCGCCAGGTCCTGCGACGCCGGGCGGGGCGGCGTCGCGGACCGGGCCGGGTCGGCGCTCACTGGCGCAGCACCTCGTCGAGGTTCAGGCGGGCCCGGGCCTTCTCCAGATCGTCCTGGTGCTTGAGGATCACGCCGAGGCTGTCGCGGACGATCTCGTCGTCCAGGGTGTCGGCGCCGAGGGCCACCAGGGTGCGGGCCCAGTCGATCGACTCCGAGACCGAGGGGGCCTTGCGCAGCGGCATCGCCCGCAGCGCGTTGATGACCCGCACGAGCGACTCACCGAGCGTCCCGTCCAGCCCTGGCACCGTGAGCCGGACGATGTCCTCCTCGAGCGCGGCGTCGGGGAAGTCGATGTGCAGGAACAGGCAGCGGCGGCGCAGCGCCTCCGAGAGCTCGCGGGTGGCATTGGAGGTCAGCACGACGAAGGGCCGGTGCTTCGCGCTGATCGTGCCGAGCTCGGGGACGGTCACCTGGAACTCGCCCAGGACCTCCAGCAGCAGGCCCTCGATCTCCACGTCGGCCTTGTCGGTCTCGTCGATCAGCAGGACCGTGGGGTTCTCGTTGCGGATCGCGGTGAGCAGCGGGCGGGGGAGGAGGAACTCCTCGGAGAAGATGTCGTCACGGGCCTCGTCCCAGGTCTCTCCTTGACCGGCCGTGATGCGCAACAGCTGCTTGGCGTGGTTCCACTCGTACAGCGCACGCGCCTCGTCGACGCCCTCGTAGCACTGCAGCCGCACCAGGTCCGCGCCGCAGGCCCGGGCCACGGCACTGGACAGCGCCGTCTTGCCGACGCCCGCCGGACCCTCGACCAGCAGCGGCTTGCCGAGCTCGCTGGCCAGGTACACGGTGGTGGCGATCGCGTCCGACGCGAGGTAGCCCTCGGCTGCGAGCTTGGTCTTGACGTCGTCGATCGAGTCGAACGGCATGGTGCGCATGCCTACGATGATGCCGTGGCCCTCATCGAGATCGTGCGTGAGGTGCGTCTCACGCCCGCGGACGCCTGGGCGCGCCTGACGGACTGGGACCGGCACGGCGACTTCGTGCCCTTGACCAGCATCGTGCAGACGCCGACCGGCTTCGATGCCTTCACCGGGGTGGGCCCGATCGGCTTCCACGACCCGATGGACGTCGTGCAGTGGGACGAGCCGTCCTTCTGCCGGCTCGAGAAGCGCGGCCGGGTCGTCACCGGCTGGGCCGAGCTGCGGGTCGACCCGGCTCCCGCGGGCAGCCGAGTCAGCTGGCGCGAGGACATCCACGTCCGCGGCACGCCGAGCCTCCTCGACGGCTTGACCCGCGCGTCCAGCCGCGCCCTGTTCTCCCGCGTCATCGACGGCCTCCTCGCCCCCGCCCCTTGAGCCCGTCGACCCTTGAGCTTGTCGAAACGCCCCCGCTCCTTGAGCCCGTCGAAAGGACCCCCGCTCCTTGAGCCCCCCGCTCCTTGAGCTTGTCGAAAGGACCCCGGCCCGTAGCATCGCCCTATGGCCTACGCACCCGAGACCGAAGCCCTCGAGATCTGCCGCGACCTGATCCGGATCGACACCAGCAACTTCGGTGACGACTCGGGACCGGGGGAGCGCAAGGCGGCCGAGTACGTCGCCGGCTCGCTGGCTGAAGTCGGCATCGAGTCACAGATCTTCGAGTCGGAGCCGGGCCGGGCCAGCGTCGTCGCCCGCTGGGGCAACCAGGACTCGCCGAAGCCGGGCCTGCTGATCCACGGGCACCTGGACGTCGTGCCGGCCCAGGCCGCCGACTGGAGCGTCGACCCGTTCGCCGCCGAGGTCATCGACGGCTACCTGTTCGGCCGCGGCGCGGTCGACATGAAGGACTTCGACGCGATGCTGCTGTCGGTGGTGCGGGCCCGCCAGCGCGCCGGCGCGATCCCCGACCGTCCGATCACGCTGGTGTTCACCGCGGACGAGGAGGCCGGCGGCCCGTTGGGTGCCCACTGGCTGGTCGAGCACCATCGGGAGCTGTTCGAGGGCTGCACCGAGGCCATCGGCGAGGTCGGGGGGTTCTCCACCGAGGTCGGTGGCCAGCGCCTGTACCTGATCGAGACCGGCGAGAAGGGCATCGCCTGGATGCGGCTGCGCGCCCGCGGGACCGCGGGGCACGGCTCGATGGGCAACAGCGACAACGCCGTGACGCACCTGGCCCGCGGCCTGCTGGCGCTGGGGGAGCACGAGTGGCCGGCCGAGCCCGGCCCGTCGATGCAGCTGCTGATGGCGAAGGTCCGCGAGCTGACCGGCTCGGACGGCACGCCCGACGAGCTGCTGGAGCACTTCGGCCCTGCCGTGCGGATGATCGGCGCGGGCATGCGCAACACGACCAACGCGACGATGCTGCAGGCCGGCTACAAGCACAACGTCATCCCCGGCGAGGCGCTGGCCTATGTCGACGGCCGCTACCTGCCCGGGCACGGCGACAGCTTCGTGCCGACGGTTCAGCAGATCGTGGGCGACGCCATCACGGTCGAGCCGTACATCTCCCAGGACGCGCTCGAGTACGCCTTCGAGGGCGACCTGGTCGACAAGATGACGATCGCGCTGCACTCGCAGGACCCCGGAGCCCACATCGCGCCGTTCCTGATGTCCGGCGGCACCGATGCGAAGGCGTGGCAGAAGCTGGGCATCACGTCCTACGGCTTCGTGCCGCTGCGCCTGCCGGCCGACCTGGACTTCACGGCGCTGTTCCACGGCGTCGACGAGCGTGTCCCCGTCGAGTCCCTGGAGTTCGGCGCAAAGGTATTCGACAACCTCCTCAGCCTCCTCTGACCCCACCGCTGACGCGTGGGTTGCGCACGCTGACGCGTGGGTTACGCACCCTGACGCGTGGGTTACGCACCCTGACGCGTGGGTTGCGCACGCTGACGCGTGGGTTGCGCCCGCTGACGCGTGGGTTACGCACCCTGACGCGTGGGTTGCGCACGCTGACGCGTGGGTTGCGCACGCTGGCGTAACCCACGCGTCACAGGCCGGGGCTCACTCGACGAAGTCGGGATCCCCGCTCACCATCGGGACGACGCCGTTGCCAGATGTCCGCGAGACAGACACTGCCGCGCGATCGTCCACCGAGAGCCGCAGGATGTCACCGCGTGCGTAGTGGCCATTGGAGTCGACGAACATCTTGACACCGGTGATGTCCTCCAGATCGATGGTCGCGTACAGGATCTTCTCCTCGAGGCCGGTGTGCGGCCCGGCCAGGTACGGCGTCATCGGGTGGATGATCGCCGACCAGCCGCCGCCGGTGGTGAGAAACTCCTGCGGCCCGAGCGCCGCCTCCAGCACGTCGAGCACCTGCTGGTTGACAGGGTTCTGAGCGACGACGACGAAGCTCTGCGACGTGAGGGCGTGATTGCGCGTCATGGCCTCGACCTGGTCGTCGAAGGTGTCGCTGAACCCTGCCAGCGTCGACAGTCCGGGCCACGACGAGGCGTGGATCTGCTCGCCGAGACCGACCAGCGCCTGGCGGGCCAGGTTCATCGTGTGCTCCCAGCAGATCAGCCCACCCAGGCGACCGACCTTGGTGTCGAACACGTTGAGTGTCGAGCCGTCGCCCTGTGCCCACAGGGTGCGCTCGGCGAACGTCAGCTGCAGCTTGCGGTGGCGCCCGATGATGTTGCCGCGCTCGTCGATGAAGACCTGGGCGTTGTACAGGCTCCCGCCCTCACGCTCGTTGATGCCGAGCACGACCATGGTCTCTGCCCGGCGCGCAGCCTCTTGGACCGGACGCAGGCTGGCGGCGTCCGACATGTCGATCGAGGTGTTGGCGTACCTGGCGTGCATGGGCACCTGCACGAGTGGTGCATAGCAGTTGATCCAGTACGGAAACCCGGGGACGAAGACTTCGGGGAACACGATCAGGTCGGCGCCTTGCTCGCCGGCCTCGATGATCAGGCCGCAGGCCTTCTCGATGGTGCGGTCCACGTCCAGGTACTCGGGCGCCGCGTGCACGGCGGCCACGGTGATGGGGGCCATTGTTCGTCCTCTCGAGGCGGTGGCCAGGTCGTCGCATCTCGGCGGCAGTCCTGGTTGTCCGAGGAGCCTAAATGTCTGACCTTTGTTCGTCAAGCGGAATTGCAGACCAAAACCCACGCCTCATGCGCAACCCACGCGTCAGCGTGCGGAACCCACGCGTCAGCATGCGGAACCCACGCGTCAGCATGCGGAACCCACGCGTCAGCATGCGGAACCCACGCGTCAGCGTGCGGAACCCACGCGTCAGCGTGCGGAACCCACGCGTCAGCGTGCGGAACCCACGCGTCAGCGGATGGGGTGGGGTGGCGTGGGTCAGAGGGTGCTGCGCATGCGGATGATCTTGCGGCGCAGCGTGACGGTGCGCTGGCCGGAGCCGTCCTTGCGCAGCCGGTCGAGCTCCCACCCCTGGTACTCCGCGGCATCGGTCAGCATCCGGCACACCGCCGAGCGCGACTTCGTGCGGTCGATCGTGAGATTCCAGAACTCGTACTCGATCATCGACTCGCCTCTCACCGTGCGGCCTGCGACACGTCGTCGAGCGCCTGGACGATCTCCGGCGGCAGCGTCAGGTCCTCCGAGGCCAGGTTCTCCTGCAGCTGGATGGTCGTGCGAGCGCCGACGATCGCGGCCGCCACCTGCGGCCGCTCGACCAGCCAGGCCAGCGCGACATGCGCGATCGTCACGCCGAGGCCCTCCGACGCACGGGCCAGCGCCTCGACCACGGCGGCCTTGCCGGGCGTCAGGTACGCCCCGACGAACTCCTCCCAGGCCGGCGACGCGGCGCGGGAGTCCGACGGGACGCCGCCGCGGTACTTGCCGCTGAGCACCCCACGGCCCAACGGCGACCAGGCCAGCAGCCCCATGCCGAGGTGGCCGGCGGCCGGAACCACCTCGTCCTCGGGGTCGCGGTTGACCAGCGAGTACTCGACCTGGTTGCTGATCAGCCCGACGCCCTCGGGCCGGCCGGCGAGCCAGGTGTGGGCGATGCCGGTCTGCCACCCGGTGAAGTTCGAGATGCCGACGTACCGCGTCCGCCCGGTGCGCACCGCGTGCTCCAGCGCGGCCAGCGTCTCCTCCAGCGGGACGTCCGGGTCGGGGGTGTGGATCTGCCACAGATCGAGGTGGTCGGTGCCCAGCTGGCTCAGCGAGAGGTCGAGCTGGTCCAGCAGGGTGCGGCGCGAGCCGTCCTTGACGACCTGACCGCGGCGCCGGACGAAGCCGGCCTTGCCCGCGAGCACGATGTCGTCGCGCACCCCGGTCTTGCCCAGCAGGCCGCCGAGCAGCTCCTCGCAGGCACCGTCGCCATAGATCGGCGCGGTGTCGATCAAGGTTCCGCCGGCGTCCAGGAAGGTGGTCAGCTGGTCATTGGCCTCGTACGAGTCGACGGCCGTTCCCCAGGTCATGGTGCCGAGCCCGAGCCGCGAGACCGTCAATCCGGAGCGTCCGACGCGGCGATAGTCCATGCGGCAAGGCTAGTCCTGGCGGGGCAACGGCACCGGTAGGCTCGCGCGGTGGACTTCTTCCGTGCCGTCGTTCTGGGCGTGCTCCAAGGCCTGACCGAGTTCCTGCCGATCTCCAGCAGCGCCCACCTGGCCATCTTCCCGAAGTTCTTCGGCTGGGACGATCCGGGCGCGGCGTACACGGCGGTGGTCCAGATCGGGACCGAGCTCGCGGTGCTGCTGTACTTCTGGCGCGACATCTGGACGATCGGGTCAGGATGGGTGCGCGGCGTGTTCTCCCGTGAGGCCCGCAGCGAGCCGGAGTGGCGCATGGGCTGGTTCATCATCATCGGCTCGCTGCCCATCGTGGCGCTGGGTCTGCTGCTGCAGGACGCGATCGACCGCGAGTTCCGCAATCTGTGGGTCATCGGCTCGACGTTGATCGTCCTGGGCATCGTGCTGGGCATCGCCGAGCGCATCGGCCGCAAGAGCCGGCCCATCGAGGACCTCACGATGAAGCACGCGATCCTGCTCGGCTTCGCCCAGGCCGGCGCGCTGGTGCCGGGTGTCTCCCGCTCCGGCGCCACGATCAGCATGGGCCTGATCCTCGGCTACGAGCGCGCCGCCGCGACCCGTTACGCCTTCCTGCTCGCGATTCCCGCGGTCGTCGGCGCCGGCATCTTCAAGCTCAAGGACATCGGCGGCGACAACACCTACGGTGTCGGGCCGACGATCGTGGGCACCGTGGTGTCGTTCGTCGTCGGCCTCGCCGTCATCCACTGGCTGCTGAAGTACGTCAGCACCCACTCCTACACACCGTTCGTGCTCTACCGCATCGGCCTGGGCGCGCTCGTGCTGATCCTGGTCGGGGCGGGCGTCATCACCGCCGGCACGACGGTCGGCTAGTCGCACGGCGGCTGCCGATATGCTCGGTGACCGCGTCATGCCCAGCCACGACACTGCACCTACGACGGACAGGACATCCATGTCGGCCTTTGACCGCGTCACCGAGACCTGGGGCGATCTGAAGTACATGAACCTCGCCCGCGCCAAGTACCTGCGCGAGCTGATCGTCACCAACGACATGCAGGACCTGCTCGAGCTGGGGTTCTACAAGGGCAAGAGCAGCGCCTACATGGCCGCCGTGCTCGAGGACCTGGGACGTGGCCACCTCACCACGATGGACCGGGGCAGCGCCCGGGGGCACGAGCCGGAGATCAACGAGGTCCTGACCACCGTGGGCCTCGAGCACCGTGTCACGCCGATCTTCGCGCACCGCTCCTTCACGTGGGAGCTGGGTCGCATGGTCGAGCAGAACCCCCGGCCGCAGTTCGACTTCTGCTATCTCGACGGCGGGCACACCTGGGACGTCACCGGGTTCGGCTTCCTGCTGGTCGACATGATGCTCAAGCCGGGCGGCATCATCTTGCTGGACGACCTCGACTGGTCGATCGCCGGCTCGCCGCAGGCCAAGACACCCGGCGGCCAGGCGACCTACCAGGCGTACTCGGACGACGAGAAGGCCGCGAAGGGCGTGCGGATGACGTTCGAGCACATCGCCGACCACCTGGGCTACGACGTCGAGGAGGTGCCCAAGTTCCAGTGGGGCATCGCCCGCAAGCGGGTGCCGAAGAAGGGCCTGTTCCGCCGGTAGTCCCTCAGGGCTGGACGTCCGGCAGCTCGGCCAGCAGGGCGTCCAGCACCCGGTCGGCGTCGGTGGCGCTGCGCTTGGCCAGGACGTGGAGTCGGCGCAGCTCGTCGAACCACTCGGCGTGCTCCGTGTTCTCGGTGCTCAGCTCGTCGACGAGGTCACCGTCCTCGTCCAGGATGCGCACGAACATCGGCAGGTCGCCGTCGCCGTCACGCGATCCCACCACGACCGAGGCCGAGGCCGCCGGGTGGACGAACACGTCGTTCTGGCCGGTCTCCTTCCACGCGATCTGCCGGGTCTGGGTCAATGCAGCGAGGCGCCGGACGATCAGCAGGATCTTCCCGAGCGAGATGTCATCGGGCACTGTCGCCTCCTGGATTCTTCGTGGTCGGGCCCGCGCTGGAGCCGCTCAGAGCCAGCCGGAACGCTTGAAGCGCCAGTAGATGAACCCGCTGAGCCCCGCGATGAACAGGATGCACGCGGCGTACCCGTACCTCCAGTCGAGCTCAGGCATGTGCTCGAAGTTCATGCCGTAGATTCCGGCGATCGCCGTCGGGACCGCGAAGATCGTGGCACCGGCGGTCAGCTTGCGCATGTCCTCGTTCTGCTGGACGCTCAGCTGCGCCAGGTGCGCCTGCAGGGCGTTGTCCAGCAGGTGGTCGATCGAGTCGATCGCCTCAGCGGCTCGGGACAGGTGGTCGGAGATGTCGCGGAAGTACGGTCGAGCCTCCTCCGGCGATGCTGACACCGCGAAGCGGTGGACCGGCTCGCGCAGGGGTTGGACCGCTCGGCGGAACTCCAGCGTCTCGCGCTTGAGCCGGTAGATGCGGGAGGAGTCGTTGGACCGGTCAGCCGAAAAGACCGAGGTCTCGACCTCCTGGACGTCGGTCTCCAGCTCCGCGGCGACGTCCTCGTAGTGATCGACGATCTTGTCGACCACCGAGTACAGCGCTGCGGTGGGGCCGTGGGCCAGCTCCTCGATCAGCTTCTCGGCGGCCTTGCGGGCGTCCTTGAGCGACGGCCCGCCGTGGCGCACGGTGAGCAGGTACTTGGCCCCCAGGAAGATGTTGACCTCGTGGGTGCTGATGTCGTCATCGGTGTATGTCACGGTCCGGATCGACATGAACGTGTGGTCGGCGTACTGCTCGACCTTCGGACGCTGGTGGGCCTCCAGCGCATCCTCGACTGCGAGCGGGTGGAGGCGCAGGGCATCACCGACCCGCTTCATCTCCTCGGCCGTGGGATCGCTGATGCCGATCCACAGGAAGTCGTCGTCCCCCAGCGTCGCGAGCGCCGACTGCAACGACCCGTTGTCGTGTGCGGTCGTCTCTCGGAGTCCGTCGCGGTAGACGGCGCAGTCGATGATCACGTCCTCAGTGTCTCGCGCGGGGGGTGCCCGCGCCATCCGTCGACGTGCGTCGTGCGTCATGCCGTTACGCTCGACCCATGCGCAGCTGGTCGAGTCCTGAGATCCCGTCACTCGACGATCTCGGACTGGGCAGAGGTCCGGCCGTCACCGTCCACGACACGTCGTCAGCCGCGGCTGTGGCCCTCGATCCCGATGGGCACGCGCGGATGTACGTCTGCGGCATCACGCCGTACGACGCGACACACATGGGTCACGCGGCGACGTACCTGGCGTTCGACCTGCTGCAGCGCACGTGGCGCGACCGTGGCCTGGACGTCACCTACACGCAGAACGTGACCGACGTCGACGACCCGCTGCTGGAGCGCGCGACCGCGACCGGCGTCGACTGGGTCGAGCTGGCCGAGCGGGAGACGCAGCTGTTCCGCGAGGACATGACGGCGCTGCGCATCATCCCGCCCGCCCACTACATCGGTGCCGTCGAGTCCATCGACCTGGTCGTCGACCTGGTGCAGCGCCTGCAGGAGACCGACGCGGTCTACACCGTCGACGACGACCTGTACTTCGACGTCCACGCCGATCCGGGATTCGGTCTGGTCTCCGGCTTCGACGAGGCGACCATGCTCAAGATCTTCCCGGAGCGCGGGGGAGACCCGGACCGCCCCGGCAAGAAGCACCCGCTGGACTGCCTGCTGTGGCAGGCCGAGCGTCCCGGCGAGCCCGCCTGGGACACCCGGCTGGGCCGCGGCCGTCCCGGCTGGCACATCGAGTGCGCCGCGATCGCGCTGCACCACCTCGGCACCGCCTTCGACGTGCAGGGCGGCGGCTCCGACCTGGTGTTCCCGCACCACGAGATGTCCGCGTCCGAGGCGACCGTCGCCACCCACGAGCCCTTCGCCCGGGCCTACGTGCACGCCGGCATGGTCGGCTACGAGGGCGAGAAGATGTCCAAGTCCAAGGGCAACCTGGTCCTGGTCTCCAAGCTGCGTGCCGCCGGTCACGACCCGATGGCGATCCGGCTCGCCCTGCTCGCGCACCACTACCGCAGCGACTGGGAGTGGTTCGGCGACGAGATCGAGGCGGCCGAGGCACGTCTGGCCCGCTGGCGCGACGCGGTCACCCGGCTGTTGGCGCCGTCCGGCGAGGCGCTGCTCGCGCAGATCCGTGCCGCGATGACCAACGACCTGGACGCTCCGGCGGCCCTGGCCGCGATCGACGCGTGGGCCGCCGACGACACCGCGCAGGATCCGCAGGCCGGTCGCACGGCACGGACCGCGATCGACGCCCTGCTCGGCGTCGCACTCTGACGGCTCAGAAGCTGGGGCCGCGCCGGTTGCTCGTGGGCTGGGTGCGCTGACGGCCCAGCTCACCGCCGATCCGGCCGCCGTACGGGCGTCCGTGATCGGCGAACTCGTCGCGCACGTAGGTCAGCCGCCACGTGCCCAGCTCGATCCGCGCCCCTGTGCGCAGCGTCTGACGCGGTAGCTGCCTGCCGCCGACAGTGCTCAGGATGTGCTCGCTGCGGGCGACGAGGACGTACTCGTCCTCATCGGTGCAGATGACCTCCGCCTGCAGCTCGTCGGTGCCGGCCAGCTGCAGATCGCAGCCAGCAGCACTGCCGATGCTGATGCCGTCGGGGGTGAGGGGGAAGACCCCCACCGGCCACGGCATGAGCGGATCGGAGGTGTCCGACAGGTAGAGCCGGGGATGGCCGCCGCCCTCCGGGTCATGCGTCGTGGTGACGACGCGCGGCGGGTCGGCCATCGACGGCAGCGGCGGCCACGGAGTGCCCGGCGGCAGGCCGGGTGCGTCGAGCCGGGTCCGGCGACTGGTCGGACGCAGCCGGGCGCGGGCAGCCTCGGCAGCGCGCCACCAGCTGCCGACCCGCATGTGCGGCGAACGGGTCACGAGCCGGTTCAGCACCGTGGACTCGACCGCACCCAGGCTCACGATGAGCCCGTCGGGACCGGAGATGTCCACCACCAGCCCCAGCTGGGCCAGCTGTCTGGCGATCTCGCGCACCGCGCCCCGGGAGGGCTGGCCGACCAGCGACAGCAGATCATCGCTGTGGATCCGCACGTGGTTTCCCGACGCGGTGACCGTGGCGTGGACGTGCGCGGCCGGGTACCCCGGGCTGGCGGGCACGTCGATGTCGATCGCCAGGTCGGCTGCAAGGTGCAGCGCCGCAGGCACGACTACACCTGATCGTGGTCGGTGAGCCCCGCGTCGCTGGTCGTGACCCGCAGCGTCCCGTTGACCTTCCAGGTGGCCCGCGGTGACTCGGGTCCGGTGTCGCGTGGCACCTCGACCGCCATGTCGACGAACTCGTAGTTGACCGCGGCCCCCTTGCCGGTCAGATAGCTCCACATCTCGCGGCCCAGGTCCGCCCAGTCGTTGACCGGCTGGATGGTCGGTGGTGTCGCGTCGTCGTGAGTTGTCATCGCTACTCCTCGAGGAACACGGGCGAGGTGTGCCGTCCGATACTTCGAGCGTCTCACCGAAATCACCGCGCGCAAACTCCAAATCGCGTGAGCGACTACTCCGGGTCGACGTTGCGGCGGCGCAGGTAGCGCTCGAACTCCTTGGCGATGGCGTCCCCGGATGCCTCCGGCAGCTCGCTGGTGTCACGCTCGTTCTCGAGGGCCTCCACGTACTCGGCGATCTCCGGGTCGTGGGAGGTCAGGTCCTCGGCCCCGCGCTGCCACGCCTCGCTCATCTCCACCAGGACACCCTGCGGCAACGGTGCGCCGATGGCGTCCTCGAGGGCGCCGAGCAGTGCAAGGGTCGCCTTCGGGCACGGCGGCTCGGCCAGGTAGTGCGGCACGGCGGCCCACAGCGACGCCGCTGCGATGCCCTCCTGCGAAGCCATCTCGCCCAGGACGGAGGTGATGCCGATCGGCCCGTTGTAGGTCGAGGGCTGCATCGACATCCGATCGATCATCACCGGATCGCTCGTCGAGCCGGTGACCGGCACGGGACGCGTGTGCGGGGAGTCGGCCAGCAACGCGCCGAGCGTCACCAGCTCGGTGACGCCGGCGAGCTTCGCGACGCCGAGCACCGTCGAGCAGAACGCCTTCCAGTGGAAGTTCGGCTCCGGGGCCCGCAGCAGGAGGACGTCACGGTCCAGCCGGGGCGGACGCGCGTGGTAGATCTGCGGCGACGGCCACAAGATCACCCGGCTGCCGTCATCGGTGGTGCGCACCTGGGGCCGGTGCACCTGGAAGTCGTAGTAGTCCTCCGGGTCGAGCTCGATCAGCAGCTCGGCATCCCACTCGTCGATCAGGTGGTCGACCACCCCGGACGCGGCGTCCGCGGCGTCGTTCCACCCCTCGAACGCAGCGACCATCCACGGATCGCGCAGCGGTGGGATGTCAGGAGTGGACGTCACCGGTCCAGCCTATCCGCCCGCGCGGCGGGCAGCGGCGGGCGACACGGGAGAGGCGGTGGGTCCGGCGTCAGGGAATGTACTGACCGATCCAGCGGCAGGTGCTGCCCGTCCGCACGCCTTGCACGCGCAGCGTCCCGGTACGGCCGGTGGCCCGGTCGGAGATCTGCAGATCGGCCCAGATCTTCGCCGCCGGGAGGCTGATCGGGACCCCCGCCGCCCCCGTGACGCTCAGCGATCTGGGCGCATCATCGTTGATCCCGTAGGTGCCGGCGGCCATCAGCCCGTTGGGATCGGCACTGTCGATGTCGACCTGGGTGAAGACCTGACTGGCGCTGCAGTACAGGTAGAGCTTGCCGAAGGGCACCCGAACGGTGGTCTGGCCGCCGGCCTCCAAGGACGTGTCGAAGCTGGTGGAGCCGGGCCCGCGGGGACCGGCCGGTCCTTGGGGACCGGTGCCCCCGCGCAGCGAGCGGGTCGTGCTGCGGGCCAGGTCGCCGGTGCGGATGGTCTTGTCCTTGATCTTTGCCGAGGTCACGGCATTGCTCTTGAGCTGTTTGGTGCCGATCTTGACCGCGGCGTAGGCCGAGCCCGCGCTGGTCGCGACGATGAGGGCCAGCACCGCGATGAACAGCGCAGCAGGGCTCATCGCCCGGGTGAGTCGAGACATGGTTTCTCCGTGGGATCACAGCCGAAACCGGGTGTCCCGGCATCTCGTCAGCGTAGGGAGCGATGCGCGGCAAGGGAACACCTGACCGGGCGACGGGTCAGGTGCACCGGGTCACTCGTTCTCGGTGCGGTAGCCCAGGTTCGGCGAGAGCCACTTCTCCGCCTCGTCCAACGTCCAGCCCTTGCGGCGGGCGTAGTCCTCGACCTGGTCACGGCCGATGCGCCCGAGCACGAAGTACTGCGACTGCGGGTGGGAGAAGTACAGTCCGCTGACCGACGCGCCGGGCCACATCGCCATGCTCTCGGTCAGCTCGATGCCGGTGTTGGCCTCGACGTCCAGCAGCTCCCAGATGGTCTGCTTCTCGGTGTGCTCGGGGCAGGCCGGGTAGCCGGGCGCCGGACGGATGCCCTCGTACTTCTCCTTGATGAGGTCCTCGTTGCTGAGCGCCTCGTGGGGAGCGTGGGCCCAGAACTCCTTGCGCACCCGTTCGTGCATGCGCTCGGCGAAGGCCTCGGCCAGCCGGTCGGCCAGCGACTCCAGCAGGATCGCGTTGTAGTCGTCGAGGTTCTTCTTGAACTCGGCGATCTTCTCGCCGATGTTCACGCCCGCCGTGACCGCGAAGGCGCCGACGTAGTCGCGCAGGCCGGTCTCCTTCGGGGCGACGAAGTCGGCCAGCGACTTGCGCGCCGAGCCCTCACGGCCCTCGCCCTGCTGACGCAGCTGGTGCAGCGTCGTCAGGACCGTCGAGCGCGACTCGTCGGTGTAGACCTCGATGTCGTCACCCGGCACCTGGCTGGCGGGGAACAGGCCGAACACGCCGTTGGCGCGAATCCACTTCTGGTCGATCAGCTGGTCGAGCATCGCCTGGGCGTCCTCGTACAGCTTGCGGGCGGCCTCGCCGGTCGACGGGTTGTGCAGGATGTCGGGGAACTTGCCCTTCATCTCCCACGCGTTGAAGAACGGCTGCCAGTCGATGTACTCGCGCAGCTCGGCCAGCGGGTAGTCGGTGAAGGTCTTGACGAACTGCGTCGCCTCGCCGTGGCGGTGGTCGCAGTCCGGGCCCGTGCAGACGTCGCGGGCCTGCTGCAGGAGCATGCGGGGACGCGGCGGGTGGTAGTCGCTCCAGTCGATCGGGGTGGCCTTCTCCCGGGCCACGGCGATCGGCAGCAGGGACCGGGTGTCCTGGCGGGCGGCGTGACGCTCGCGCAGCGCCTCGTAGTCGGCGTTCGTGTCGGCCAGCAGCTTGGGGCGCTGCTCGTCGGACAGCAGGGCGGCGACGACTGGCACGGACCGCGATGCGTCCTTCACCCAGATCACGGGGCCGTGGTACTGCTGGGCCACCTTGACCGCGGTGTGGGCGCGGGACGTGGTCGCCCCGCCGATCATCAACGGGATGTCGAAGCCCTGGCGCTCCATCTCCTTGGCGAAGCTGACCATCTCGTCCAGCGAGGGCGTGATCAGCCCGGACAGGCCGATGACGTCGGCGCCCTCGGCCTTGGCGGCGTCGAGGATCTTCTGCGCGGGCACCATGACGCCGAGGTCGACCACGTCGTAGTTGTTGCACTGCAGCACGACGCCGACGATGTTCTTGCCGATGTCGTGCACATCGCCCTTGACCGTGGCCATGACGACCTTGCCGTTGCTGCGCTCGACGTCGCCGGGCTGCTTCTCGGCCTCGATGAACGGGATCAGGTAGGCGACGGCCTTCTTCATGACACGGGCCGACTTCACGACCTGGGGCAGGAACATCTTGCCCTCGCCGAACAGGTCGCCGACGACGTTCATGCCGTCCATCAGCGGGCCCTCGATGACCTCGATCGGGCGTCCGCCGCGGGCGCTGATCTCGGCGCGCAGCTCCTCGGTGTCGGACTCGGCGAACTCGTCGATGCCCTTCACCAGCGCGTGGGTGATCCGCTCGCCGACGGGCAGCGAGCGCCACTCCTCGGTCGCGACCTCCTTGACCGAGCCGTCACCGGCGAAGTCCGCGGCGATCTCGAGCAGCCGCTCGGTGCTGTCGGGGCGACGGTTGAGGATGACGTCCTCGATGCGGTCGCGCAGCAGCTCGGGGACCTCGTCGTAGACCTCGAGGGCGCCGGCGTTGACGATTCCCATGTCCATGCCCGCGTTGATCGCGTGGAACAGGAAGACCGCGTGGATCGCCTCGCGTACCGGGTTGTTGCCACGGAACGAGAACGACACGTTCGAGACGCCGCCGGACACCAGCGCGCCGGGGAGATTCTGCTTGATCCACCGGGTGGCCTCGATGAAGTCCAGCCCGTAGTTGGCGTGCTCCTCGATGCCGGTGGCCACGGCGAAGACGTTGGGATCGAAGATGATGTCCTCGGCCGGGAAGCCGACCTCGTTCACGAGGATGTCGTAGGCCCGCTGACAGATCTGCTTGCGGCGCTCGAGGTTGTCGGCCTGGCCGTCCTCGTCGAAGGCCATGACCACGACGGCGGCGCCGTACTTGCGGCACAGCCGCGCCTCGCGGATGAACTTCTCCTCGCCCTCCTTCATGGAGATGGAGTTGACGATCGACTTGCCCTGGACGCACTTGAGCCCGGCCTCGATGACCTCCCACTTGGAGGAGTCGATCATCGTGGGAACCCGGCAGATGTCCGGCTCGGTCGCGACGAGCTTCAAGAAGCGATCCATCGCCTCGACGCCGTCGATCATGCCCTCATCCATGTTGACGTCGATGACCTGGGCGCCGGCCTCGACCTGCTGGCGCGCCACGGCGAGCGCCGTCGTGTAGTCGCCGGCCTTGATGAGGTTGCGGAAGCGGGCCGAACCGGTGATGTTGGTGCGCTCACCGACGTTGACGAACAAGGTGTCCTCGACGACCGTGACCGGCTCCAGACCGGACAGCCGCAGGGCGGGGGAGGTCTCGGTGGGGACGCGGGGCGTCTTGTCGGCGACGTCGCGTGCGATGGCGGCGATGTGCGCCGGGGTCGTGCCGCAGCAGCCACCGACCATGTTGACGAAACCGGCCTCGGCGAACTCCGCGACGATCGCGGCGGTCTGGTCCGGCTCCTCGTCGTACTCGCCGAAGGCATTGGGCAGACCGGCGTTGGGGTAGCAGGACACGAAGGTGTCGGCGACGCGGGACATCTCGGCGATGTAGGGGCGCATCTCCTTCGCGCCCAGGGCACAGTTCAGGCCGACCAGCAGCGGCTTGGCGTGCCGGATGGAGTGCCAGAAGGCCTCGGTGACCTGCCCGGACAGCGTGCGGCCGGACGCATCCGTGATGGTGCCGGAGATGACCACGGGCCAGCGGCGGCCCTGCTCCTCGAACACGGTCTCGACGGCGAAGATGGCGGCCTTGGCGTTGAGGGTGTCGAAGATCGTCTCGATGAAGATGACGTCGGCGCCGCCCTCCAGCAGCGCGAGCGTCGCGACCTTGTAGGCCTCGACGAGCTCGTCATAGGTGACGTTGCGGGCGCCCGGATCGTTGACGTCGGGGGAGATCGACGCGGTACGGCTCGTGGGGCCGAGGGCGCCGGCGACGTAGCGGGGCCTCTCGGGCGTGCGCTCGGTCATGGCGTCGCACTCGCGGCGGGCCAGCCGGGCCGACTCGAAGTTGAGCTCGTACGCCAGGTCCTGCATGCCGTAGTCGGACAGCGAGATCGAGTTCGCGTTGAACGTGTTGGTCTCGATCATGTCGGCGCCGGCCTCGAGGTACTCGCGGTGGATCCCGGCGATGATCTCGGGCTGCGTCAGCGTCAGCAGGTCGTTGTTGCCCTGGACGTCGGACGGCCAGTCCTTGAACCGTTCGCCGCGGTAGCCGGCCTCGTCGGGACGGTCACGCTGGATCGCCGTTCCCATGGCACCGTCCAGCACCAGGATCCGGCTCCTGAGGAGCTCGGTCAGCGCTTCGGTCGCGTCGGGGCGAAGATCAGGGGCGTGGGACACAAGCATTCCTCGAGGTGCGATGGGCGAAGGAGTGCTGGGGGGCTCCAGCCGGCGGCGGGCTCGCCTGGGCCTTCGGGAGCTCCCGAACTACGACCTCCATTGTCGCATGATCGGCAATCCCGCGGCGGAACGCCGACCACGGCGTGGACAGCACCCTCGCAGGGAGGGCCTCGCCGCTCCACTACCGTGGGCGCGTGACCTCCTATGCCGCCGTCCTGTGGGACCTCGATGGCACGATCGTCGACACCGAGCCGCTGTGGATGGCTGCCGAGCACGCGCTGGCGGAGCGGCACGGCAAGATCTGGACCGAGGAGGACGCCCTCGAGCTGGTCGGCAACTCGCTGATCGTCTCCGGCGAGTACATCCGGACCAAGCTCGAGATCGACATGACCGCAGAGGCGATCGTCGAGTACCTGGTCGACAGCCTGGTGGCATCGCTGCGCGAGCACATCGACTGGCGTCCCGGAGCCCGCGAGCTGATCGCGGCGCTCGCGGCCGAAGGTGTGCCGCAGGCCCTGGTCACGATGTCGTACACGGCGATCGCCGAGCCGATCGCTGCGGCGCTGCCGTTCGCGGCCGTCGTCACCGGCGACACCGTCTCCCGGCCCAAGCCGTACCCGGACCCGTACCTGCTCGCCGCCGAGAAGCTCGGTGTCGACGCCTCGGACTGCCTGGCGATCGAGGACTCGCGCACCGGCGCCGCCTCCGCCACCGCCGCGGGCTGCGACGTCCTCGTCGTGCCGCACTTCGTCACCGTGCCCGAGGCCGAGCGCCGGGTGTTGCTCCCGACCCTGGCCGGCCTCACCCCCGGCCACCTCGACTCCCTCTTCGCAACCGCCCCCTGAGCCCAACCGCCCTTGAGCTTGTCGAAAGGGAAACGCCCCTTGAGCCTGTCGAAAGGGGACGCCCCTTGAGCTTGTCGAAAGGGGAACGCCCCTTGAGCTTGTCGAAAGGGCCTCCTGTGGACACAGCACATCCCGATCCGCCAATTCGCGGTGCCATGTCTCATGGCCTGGGTCTACATCCTCGAATGCTCGGACGGTTCCTACTACGTGGGTTCGACCCGCAACATGGAGTCCCGTCTGTGGCAGCACCAGGAAGGCCGCGGCGGTGCGTACACCAGCCAGCGGCTTCCCGTCAGACTCGTCTACGCGTGCGAGTTCGCCCGCGTTGCGGACGCCTGGGGCGTGGAGCGCAAGCTGCACGGCTGGTCACGGGCCAAACGAGAGGCACTGATCCGCGGGGACTTCGCGGCGCTTCCCAATCTGTCCCGCAACCGGGAGGCTCGAGGGCCGCGCGAGCAGGATGAGTAGGGCCCTTTCGACAGGCTCAAGGGGCGTTCCCTTTCGACAGGCTCAAGGGGCGTTCCCTTTCGACAGGCTCAAGGGGCGGGGTGGCTCAAGGGACGAGGGGTGGGGGAGTGCCGCCGAACTCGGGGCACAGCGCCTGGTGGGCGCACCAGCGGCACAGCCCGCTCCTGCGGGGCGGGAAGTCGCCCAGCTCGATGGCCCGCTCGATCGCCGCCCACAGCGCCAGCAGCTTCTTCTCGGTCGCCAGCAGATCGCTCGTCGTCGGCTCGTACCGCAGGAACGACCCGTCACCCAGGTACATCAGCTGCAGCAGGGCCGGTACGACGCCGCGGGTGCGCCAGATGACCAGCGCATAGAACCGCATCTGGAACATCGCCTTGTCCTCGTAGCGAGGGTCGGGCGCGCGTCCGGTCTTGTAGTCCACGACCCGGATGCGCCCGTCGGGTGCGATGTCGATGCGATCGACGATGCCACCGAACCGGACGCCCTCGCCGTGCTCGTAGGAGACCCGCTCCTCGCGAGCCGCGGGCTCCAGACGGCGCGGGTCCTCCATGGCGAAGTACGTCTCGAGCAAGGTGATGCACGAGGCCAGCCAAGCCGTCTCGTCCGCCGCCTGCTCAGGGGTGAACAGCTCGGCCAGGCGCGGCTCCGACGTGCGCAGCTTCTCCCACTGGCTGGGCAGCAGCTCGACCGCCCGATCGAGGGTGCGACCGGGCGCCGGGTCACCGAACAGCTCCTCCAGGACGGCGTGCACGAGCGTTCCGCGCACCATGGGCGGCTCGGCGGGCTCGGGCAGGCGGTCGATCGTGCGGAACCGGTACAGCAGCGGACAGTTCTGGAAGTCGCCCGCCCGGCTCGGCGACAGCGACCGGCGTGATGTCGAGGCAGCGGCCAGCTCGGTCATGGCGGGAACGCTAGTCGGCGCCACCGACACTGCCCGACAGGTCAGGGCGTCCGCGCGCACCCGATAGATTGGACCGGGTGACCACTTCCCAGCGCGCCGGCACGTGGCGCATCGGCCGCGTGGTCGGTGTCGACGTGCTGATCAAGCCGTCGCTGCTGGTCATGGGCGCCGTGCTGGTCGTGCTGTTCGCGCCACGCTGGGAGAACCGGTCCGACACCAGCCCGTACCTCCTCGCGACAGTGTTCGTGGTGTCGCTGTACCTGTCGGTGCTGATCCACGAGATCGCGCACGTCGTCGCGGCGCGGGCCTACCGGATGCGCGTCGACTCGGTGACACTGCACCTGCTGGGTGGCGAGACCGTCATCGAGGGCGACAGCCGCACCCCCGGTCAGGAGCTCGTCACCTCGATCGTCGGCCCCCTGGCCTCCCTGCTGATCGCGGCGGCCGCATTCGTGACGTCCACCTCGATGGAGCTCGGGACGACGGCCGATGTCATCTGGTCGATCGCCTGGGTCAACTTCATCGTGGCCGGCTTCAACATGCTGCCCGGATTGCCCCTGGACGGCGGCCGGGTCTTCCGCGCCATCGTCTGGAAGCTGACCGGCAACGAGGCGACCGGCGTGCGGATCGCCGCCTGGATCGGCCGGCTCGCCTCGGTCGCCCTGGTGGTCTTCGCGGCCTTCTCCTTCAGCAACGCCCGCGACGCCACCATCAACTTGCTCATTGCCCTGTTCGTGGCGTGGTTCCTCTGGGAAGGTGCCAGCGACGCGCTGCACCACGCCCAGCGGACCGCGCGCATCAACTTGCTGGTCGCCCGTGACATCGGGTTCCCCGGCGCCACCCCGCCACCAGGAGCCGAGACCCTCTCGGCCGACCTGCGTGGCGCCGACCTCCTCCGGGCCATGGCGGCGCGTCCGGCGGAGGCCTACGCCCTCACGGAGCCCGATGGCTCCGTGTACGGCGTGCTCACGTCCCGCGCCGTCGACGATGCCTACAGATCGAGTCGCCGATGACCTCCTTCACCCGCAGTGGACCCCTCGCCGAAGGCGAGTGGGTCCGCCTCACCGACCCCAAGGGCCGCAAGCACAACGTGCAGCTCGAGGTGGGCCGTGAGTTCTCCACCAAGAAGGGGCAGATCAAGCACGACGACATGATCGGCCAGCCCGAGGGCATCGTGATCCAGTCGTCGATGGAGCACCCGTACCAGGTGTTCCGCCCGCTCCTGTTCGAGTACGTCGTGTCGATGCCGCGCGGTGCCGCGATCATCTACCCCAAGGACGCCGCGCAGATCGTCGCGCAGGCCGACATCTATCCCGGCGCCCGGGTCGTCGAGGCCGGCGCCGGATCGGGCAGCCTCACGGCGTACCTGCTGCGCGCGATCGGCCCCACCGGCACCCTCGGCTCGTACGAGCTGCGCGAAGAATTCGCTGAGAACGTGCGCAAGAACGTCCACCAGGTCGCCGGCACCGACCTGCCCGGGTGGACCCTGACGGTCGGCGACGTCCGTGAGTGCGTCACCGAGACCGAGATCGACCGGCTGATCCTGGACATGGTCGATCCGTGGACCTGCATCCCGCTGGCCGCCGAGCGGCTCGTGCCGGGAGGCATCGTGTGCGCCTACGTCGCGACGACCACCCAGCTGTCGATGTTCGTCGAGACCGTTCGCGCAGACGGCGGGTTCACCGAGCCGCGCGCGTGGGAGACCCTGGAGCGGGACTGGCACCTGGAGGGCCTCGCGGTCCGTCCGCAGCACAAGATGAACGGCCACACCGCCTTCCTGGTCACCGCACGTCGGATGGCTCCGGGCCACCGGTCGATGGGGACGTCCCGGCGACCCGCGCCCGGCGCCTACGGACCGGACTACAAGGGCCCGCGTCCTGCCGGGCTGGAGGCACCCGAGGCGCTCTGAGCGGCGACGTTCCTGCAACCTGACCGGCAAGACACTGGGTTCGTGTGCTTGAGAAGGCATTCACGACCTTCCCCCTGCGGGTAGGGTTTTGCTTACGAGCGGGAGGTGGCTGATGAGCGACAACGAGCCCACGGGCATGCACGGTCAGAACAGCGGTTCGGAGCAGGAGATCGCCTACCTGCGCGCGGAGGTGGAACATCTGCGGCGGCGGCTCGGTACCGAACGCTCCACCGACGCCCGCCTCTCCGAGCTCGAGGCGATGCTCGCGGCCACCAACAACCAGAACGAGCGGCTGACGTCGACCCTGCGCGAGGCGCGCGACCAGATCGTGACGCTCAAGGAGGAAGTCGACCGGCTTGCCCAGCCGCCAACCGGCTTCGGCACCTTCTTGCAGCTCAACGACGACGACACCGTCGACGTGTTCACCGGGGGCCGCAAGCTGCGGGTCAACGTGAGCCCCGCGGTCGACAAGCAGACCCTGCGCAAGGGCCAGGAGCTCATCCTCAACGAGGCGATGAACGTCGTGCTCGCGCTGGAGTTCGAGCAGACCGGCGAGATCGTCACCCTCAAGGAGATCCTCGCCGATCGGGAGCGGGCCCTGGTGATCGGCAACGCCGACGAGGAGCGGGTGGTGCGGCTGGCCGAGCCGCTGCGCGGCATGAAGATCCGCGCCGGCGACTCCCTGCTGCTGGACAGCCGCTCGGGCTACGTCTACGAGCGGATCCCCAAGTCGGAGGTCGAGGAGCTGGTCCTCGAGGAGGTCCCCGACATCGACTACGACAGCATCGGCGGGCTTCGCCAGCAGATCGAGTCGATCCGGGACGCCGTCGAGCTGCCCTATCTGCACCCCGAGATCTTCATCGAGCACGAGCTCAAGCCGCCCAAGGGCGTCCTGCTGTACGGCCCGCCCGGTTGTGGCAAGACCATGATCGCCAAGGCCGTCGCCGCATCGCTGGCCAAGAAGGTCTCCGAGCGCACCGGCGAGGAGGGCCGTTCGTTCTTCCTGAACATCAAGGGTCCCGAGCTGCTCAACAAGTACGTCGGCGAGACCGAGCGGCACATCCGCCTGGTGTTCCAGCGGGCGCGCGAGAAGGCCAGCGAGGGCACGCCCGTCATCGTGTTCTTCGACGAGATGGACTCGCTGTTCCGCACCCGCGGGTCGGGCGTCTCCTCCGATGTCGAGAACACGATCGTCCCGCAGCTGCTCAGCGAGATCGACGGTGTCGAAGGGCTCGAGAACGTCCTGGTCATCGGCGCCTCCAACCGCGAGGACATGATCGACCCGGCGATCCTGCGCCCGGGTCGCCTCGACGTCAAGATCAAGATCGAGCGCCCCGACGCCGAGTCGGCCCGCGACATCTTCAGCAAGTACCTGACGTCGACCCTGCCACTGCACGCCGACGACCTGGCGGAGTGGGATGGCGACCGCAGCGCGTGCGTCAACGGGATGATCCAGCGCACCGTCGAGCGGATGTACACCGAGTCCGAGGACAACCAGTTCCTGGAGGTCACGTACGCCAATGGTGACAAGGAGGTCCTGTACTTCAAGGACTTCAACTCCGGCGCCATGATCCAGAACATCGTCGACCGCGCCAAGAAGATGGCCATCAAGGACCTGCTGGAGCACCAGCAGCGCGGGCTGCGGATCCAGCACATGCTGCAGGCGTGCCTGGACGAGTTCAAGGAGAACGAGGACCTGCCCAACACGACCAACCCGGACGACTGGGCCCGGATCTCGGGCAAGAAGGGCGAGCGCATCGTGTTCATCCGCACCCTGATCTCGGGCAAGAGCGGCAACGAGCCGGGCCGCTCGATCGACACCGTCGCCAACACCGGTCAGTACCTCTGAGCACGCAGCACGCGGCCGATCTGCGTGTCGTCAGCTATGCCAGTGACGACGCCCAGCTGCTGACCGCAGAGGTCCAGGCCGAGTACCGGCGGCGCTACGGCGGTGAGGGCGACACCTCGCCGATCGACGTCCACCAGTTCGACCCGCCCGGTGGGCACTTCGTGATGATCTACGTCGACGGCGTACCCGCGGGGATGGGCGGGTGGCGACGCGGTGGCCCGGCGGGGGAGTCCGACGGCGAGATCAAGCGGATGTACGTGCGACCGGCCTTCGCCCGCCGGGGTCTGGCACGCCGGATCCTGGCCGAGCTGGAGCGCAGCGCATCCGATGCGGGCATCTCCCGGCTCGTGCTGGAGACCGGTACCGCCCAGCCCGAGGCGATCGCGTTGTACACGTCGCAGGGCTATGTCGACGTCCCGGCGTTCGGTTTCTACGCCGACTACGACGACAGCGTCCACCTGGCCAAGTCCCTGGTGCCATGACCGATCCGCGTCCCGGCCGCAGCGTCGAGACGTACCGGTTCCTGCGCCTGGCCATGGTCGTGCTGGTCGTGCTGCTGCTCACCGCAGTGCTGCGCGAGCGGCTGGCGGACGGCACGAGGTGCTTCGAGACGACCATCAGTGCCTACTACTTCACCCCGGTGCAGGGCGTGTTCACCGCGTCGCTGGGCGCGCTGGGCGTCTGCATGATCGTGATCAAGGCCGCCGATGGGGCCGAGGACCTCGCCCTGGCCATCGGCGGCATGCTGGCCGTGGTGGTCGGGCTGGTGCCGACGTCCGAGCGCGCCAGGTGCACGGCATCGCCGCTCAACGACCTCGACGTGGCGGCACGCGTCGACAACAACGTGTGGTCGGCACTGCTGGCCGGGGCGGTCGGCGTGATCGTCGCGGCGCTGGTGGCCCAGCGCCGAGGCCAGCTGTCTCCGATGACCCGCAGGCACCGGTCGGGTCTGCTGGTGACCGCGGCGCTGCTGCTGACGGGTGTCGTGTGGTTCGTCGCGTGGAGGGACGGCTTCATCGCCCACGTCCACAACACCGCGGCGATCGGGCTGTTCGCGAGCGTCGTGGCCGTGGTCGCCCTCAATGCGTGGGAGTGCCGGTCCCGCGACGACCGCCGCACCTTGTCACGCCGCTACCTGGTCGTGCTCACCGCGATGATCGTGCTGGGCGGCGGCCTGATCGTCGCACGATGGTTCGGCTTCGAGGCGGGCCTGCTCGCCGCCGAGGTGGTCGTGATCGCGCTGTTCGCGGCGTTCTGGCTCGTGCAGACCGATGAGCTCTGGGACGACGGACCCCGCCCACCACGTGACACCGGCCCGTAGTGTGACGTCATGACAGTTCGTCGTGTCCAGGGCAGCGAGGTCGAGTACGGCATCGCCGTGCAGGGGCAGCCGCATGCCAACCCCATGGTCGCCTCCACGCACGTCGTGAACTCCTACGCCGCCGCCCACGGTCTGACCCGGCGGGCACGCTGGGACTTCGAGGAGGAGAGCCCGCTGCGCGATGCCCGAGGCTTCGACCTCAGCCGTGACGTCGCCGACCCCTCGCAGCTGACCGACGAGGACATGGGCCTGGCCAACATCATCTTGACCAATGGCGCGCGCCTGTACGTCGACCACGCCCATCCGGAGTACTCCAGCCCCGAGGTCACCAACCCGCTGGACGTCGTCCGGTGGGAGAAGGCCGGCGAGAACGTCATGCGGCTGGGGGCCGAGCTGGCGGCACAGATCCCCGGCTCGCAGCCGATCGTGCTGTACAAGAACAACGTGGACAACAAGGGCGCGTCCTACGGCTCCCACGAGAACTACCTCATGCGCCGGGACGTCCCGTTCGACAAGATCGTGGAGCACCTGACCCCGTTCTTCGTGACCCGCCAGGTGTTCACCGGCGCCGGCCGGGTCGGCCAGGAGCAGGACGGCAGCGTCCACGCCTTCCAGATCAGCCAGCGCGCCGACTACTTCGAGGTCGGCGTCGGGCTGGAGACGACCCTGAAGCGTCCCATCATCAACACCCGGGACGAGCCGCACGCCGATCCCAAGAAGTACCGGCGGCTGCACGTCATCATCGGCGACGCCAATTGTTCCGAGACCGCGATCTACCTCAAGCACGGCACCACCTCGTTGGTGCTGGCCATGATCGAGGCCGGGTTCATCACCCGCAGCATGGCGTTGGCGGCGCCGGTCACGGCCGTCCACGACATCTCCCACGACCCGTCCCTGACACACAAGGTCGTGCTGGCGGACGGCCGCACCGCCACCGCGCTGGAGCTGCAGGGGGAGTACCTCGAGCTCGCGAAGGCCTTCGTCGCGCGGGAGGGGTCCGACGAGCAGACCGATGACGTCATCCGCCGCTGGGAGAGCGTGCTGGAACGCCTGGGGCGCGATCCGATGGAGTGCGTCCGCGAGCTGGACTGGGTCGCCAAGCTGGCGTTGCTCGAGCGGTACCGCGAGCGCGACAACCTCGACTGGGACCACGCCAAGCTGCACCTGGTCGACCTGCAGTACCACGACATCCGGCTGCACAAGGGGCTCTACCACCAGCTCGTCCGCACCGGGCGCATGGACCGGCTGCTCACCGAGGACCAGATCGCGGCCGCCGTGGTCGAGCCGCCCCACGACACCCGGGCGTACTTCCGCGGCATGTGCCTGGCCAGGTTCAGCCAGGACATCGCGGCCGCCTCGTGGGACTCGGTGATCTTCGACCTGCCCGGTCACGACTCGCTGCAGCGCATCCCGACGATGGAGCCGCTGCGCGGCACCGAGGAGCACGTCCGGGCCCTGTTCGAGTCCAGCAGCACGGCCGCAGAGCTGTTCTCGGCCATCACCGGACGCTAGGCGCACAGGCGGCTCCGTCGCGGCGCGGATGGCTCGACTCACCCCCTGTTTGGGCGTGGTGGGGCTAGTGTTGGGACATGTCAGAGCAGCAGCACAAGAGCACCCGCAAGCCAGCCGAGGCCGATGAGGCTCAGGCAGACACGACCGAGGTCGACACCGAGGCCAAGGTCAAGCTCGATGACGACGTCGACTCGATCCTCGACGAGATCGACGACGTGCTCGAGGAGAACGCCGAGGAGTTCGTTCGCAGCTTCGTGCAGAAGGGCGGCCAGTGATGCTGCCTGAGGGCACCCGCCTGACCGGCTCCTCGTCCTTCGCCGACTACCTGGCCAGCACCGCCCCCGAGCTCATGCCGGGAGCAGCCTCGCGCAGCGCCGGCACCCCGTCCGACCTGGCCCCGCACGCCACCACGATCGTGGCCGCCACGTTCGACGGCGGCGTCGTGATGGCCGGCGACCGGCGCGCCACGATGGGCAACGTCATCGCCCAGCGCGACATCGAGAAGGTCTTCCCGGCCGATGAGTACTCGTGCATCGGCATCGCCGGCAGCGCCGGCCTGGCGATCGAGATGGTCCGGCTGTTCCAGGTCGAGCTCGAGCACTACGAGAAGATCGAGGGCATCGTGCTGTCCGCCGACGGCAAGGCCAATCGGCTCGCTGCCCTGATCCGCGGCAATCTCGGGCTCGCGATGCAGGGCCTCGCCGTCGTGCCGCTGTTCGCCGGGTTCGATCGTGAGACGCAGCGGGGGCGCATCTTCTCCTACGACGTGACCGGCGGACGCTACGAGGAGCACAGCGGCTTCCACTCGGTCGGCTCCGGCTCGGTGTTCGCCCGCGGCTCGCTCAAGAAGCTCTACAGCCGCGGCCTGACCGAGGGCGACTGCGTGACCGCGGCCATCCAGGCCCTGTACGACGCCGCGGACGACGACTCGGCCACCGGCGGACCGGACCTGACCCGGCGCATCTTCCCGGTGGTCGCGGTCGTGACCAGTGATGGCTACCGTCGCCTCGCCGACGAGGAGGTCGGCGCGATCGCCGACGACGTCATCGGTGGCCGCCTGGAGCGCCCCGACGGCCCATCCGCCCCCCTGAACTGACGACGTAGGCACCCCGTGAGAGGAACCCGATGACCCAGCCGTTCTACGTCTCGCCCGAGCAGCTCATGAAGGACCGGGCCGATTTCGCCCGGAAGGGCATCACCCGTGGCCGCAGTGTGGTCGTCGTGCACTACGCCGACGGGATCGTCTTCGTCGCGGAGAACCCGTCGCAGGCCCTGCACAAGATCAGCGAGATCTACGACCGCATCGGCTTCGCTGCGGTCGGCCGCTACAACGAGTTCGAGAACCTGCGCATCGCCGGGGTGCGCCTGGCCGACATGCGCGGCTACGCGTACGACCGGCGCGACGTCACGGCCCGCGGACTGGCCAATGCCTACGCCCAGACGCTCGGCACGATCTTCTCCTCGGGCGGCGAGAAGCCGTACGAGGTCGAGATCTTCGTCGGTGAGCTCGGCGAGGACGCCGCCCATGACCAGGTGTACCGGCTGATGTACGACGGCTCGGTCGCCGACGTCCAGAGCTTCGGCGTCATGGGCGGGCAGAGCGAGAAGGTCGAGGCCTATCTCGGCGAGCACTACTCGCCCTCGCTCGACCTGTCCAACGCGATCAAGCTCGCCGTGACCGCCCTGGGGCAGGACACCGACCCCGCCCGCACCGTCGAGGCCTCGGTGCTGGAGATCGCCACCCTCAGCCGCAGCCGTCCGCAGCCTCGCAAGTTCAAGCGCCTCACCGACGCCGACGTCGTGGCGGCACTCGGTTCACAGCCCTGACGGGCACGCCAGCGGCGGTGCCGCGGCGATGTGCGTCATCCCACACGTTTGGCCCGTCCGGACTAGTGTGAACACATGGACCGACGGATCTTCGGTATCGAGAATGAGTACGGCGTCACGTGCTCGTTCAAGGGTCAGCGCCGCCTGTCGCCCGACGAGGTCGCGCGCTACCTGTTCCGTCGGGTCGTGTCGTGGGGACGCAGCAGCAACGTGTTCCTGCGCAACGGTGCCCGGCTGTACCTCGACGTCGGCAGCCACCCGGAGTACGCGACGCCCGAGTGCGACGACCTGGTCGACCTGGTCACGCACGACCGGGCGGGGGAGCGGATCCTCGAGGGCCTGATGGTCGACGCCCAGCAGCGTCTGGCCGACGACGGCGTCGAGGGCGACATCTACCTGTTCAAGAACAACACGGACTCGGCCGGCAACTCCTACGGCTGCCACGAGAACTACCTGGTCAGCCGGCAAGGCGAGTTCAGCCGCCTCGCCGACATCCTGATCCCGTTCCTGGTGACCCGGCAGATCATCGCCGGCGCCGGCAAGATCCAGCAGACGCCGCGCGGCACGATCTTCTCGGTCAGCCAGCGCGCCGAGCACATCTGGGAGGGCGTCTCCAGCGCCACGACCCGTTCGCGCCCGATCATCAACACGCGGGACGAGCCGCATGCCGATGCCGAGCGGTTCCGCCGCCTGCACGTCATCGTCGGCGACTCCAACATGAGCGAGACCACGACGCTGCTCAAGGTCGCCACGACCGATCTCGTCCTGCGGATGATCGAGGCCGGCGTGCCGATGCGCGACATGACCCTCGACAACCCGATCCGTGCGATCCGCGAGATCGCCCACGACATGACCGGGCGCCGCAAGGTGCAGCTGGCCAACGGCCGCGAGCTGTCGGCCCTGGAGATCCAGGCCGAGTACTTCGGCCGGGCCGCCGAGTTCGTGGACAAGAACGGCCTGCACACGCCGACCATCACCCGAGCCCTCGACCTGTGGGAGCGGACGTTGAAGGCCGTCGAGTCCGAGGACCTGTCGCTCGTGGAGCGGGAGGTCGACTGGGTCATCAAGTACAAGCTGCTCGACCGGTACCGCACCAAGAACGACCTCGAGTGGAGCGATCCACGCATCGCCCAGCTCGACCTGGCCTATCACGACATCCGCCGCGACCGCGGCATCTTCTACCTGCTGGAGAACAAGGGCGCGGTCGCCCGCGTCACGAACGACTTGGACGTGTTCACCGCGAAGTCGGTGCCGCCGCAGACCACCCGCGCCCGGTTGCGGGGCGACTTCATCAAGCGGGCCCAGGAGCGGCGACGCGACTTCACCGTCGACTGGGTCCACCTCAAGCTCAACGACCAGGCCCAGCGCACCGTCCTGTGCAAGGACCCGTTCCGGTCCCACGACGAGCGGGTCCAGAGGCTCATCGACGGCATGTGAGCCGCACGCCCTGCTTTTGCCGCGGTCAGTAGCATGGTGCCGTTCTGCTCTCCACCCCGAAGGTCGTTCCACGTGCGTCGCATTCTCCTGGCATCCGTGGCGGCAACGATCTTCCTGGCCGGGTGCGGTGGCAATGGCAGCGCAACGACCGGCAGCTTCGACGACATCACGGTGAGCGATGGCGACACACCGAAGGTCAGCGTCCCCAAAAAGTTCGCCGTCGACGAGACCGACACCAAGGTGTTGACGCAGGGCGAGGGCGACGTCGTCCACGCCGGTGACACGGTGCAGGCCAACTACGTGGCCGTCAACGGACGTACCGGCAAGCAGTTCGACACCTCGTTCGCCTCCGGTACGACCCCTGCGGTGACGCTCGGCTCGAGCACGACCACTGCCGGCATCATCAAGGGCCTGGTCGGGCAGAAGGTCGGAACCCGGGTGCTCGTCGCGATCGCCCCCGAGGACGGCTTCGGCCAGGACCAGGCACAGTACGACCTCAAGACCGGCGACACGATGGTGTTCCTGTTCGACATCGAAGGCAAGTTCCCCGAGGGCAAGGCCAAGGCACTGCCGAAGTCGCTGCCGTCCCTGCAGCTGGACGACAAGGGACACCCGACCGGTTTCAAGAACACCGCCGACATGGCCAAGAAGCAGACCCGCGAGAGCATCCACGTCGTCAACCAGGGCACCGGCGCCGCGATCACGTCCGGCCAGAGCGTCATGGCCAACTACGTCGGCCAGATCTACGGCTCCGACAAGATCTTCGGCGAGACGTGGAGCACGGGCCCGCAGCAGCCGATCGTCCTGGCGGAGGGCAACGTCATCGCGTGCTGGACCGATCTGCTGATCGGGCAGAAGATCGGCAGCCGCGTCGTCCTGACCTGCCCGGCCGACAAGGCCTACGGCGACGGGGGCCGCGAGGACGCATCCATCAAGGGCGGCGACACGCTGATCTACGTGGTCGACTTGCTCGCCGCGTACTGACAGGCTCACCCCATGGCCGAACGCAAGACCGAGAGGTTGATGAACCTCATCTTCGCCTTGTTGGTCAGTCGCCAGTACCTGACGAAGGAACAGATCCGAGAGTCGATCGCCGACTACCGCGAGTCGACCCCGCAGGCCTTCGAGCGCAAGTTCGAGCGCGACAAGGAAGAGCTGCGCGAGATGGGCATCAACGTCGAGATGGGCTCGATCGACAAGTACTTCAACGACGAGCCCGGGTACCGCATCCGCCGCGACGAGGCCGAGCTGCCCGATCTGGAGCTCACCCGCGAAGAGGCCGCCGTGATCGGCCTGGCCACCCAGGTGTGGGAGCACGCCGGACTGGCCAGCGAGTCCACGACCGCCCTGGTCAAGCTCAAGGCGATCGGGGTGGACGTCGACACCAGCGTCCTGCGGATGGCCGAACCCAAGCTGTCGACCGACGAGCCGTCGTTCGACGCCATGTGGGACGCCGTGACCCGCCGCGTCCCGGTGACGTTCACCTACACCCGCCTGGGGCAGGAGCCCATGCAGCGGCACCTGCAGCCGTGGGGCATCGTCTCGTGGCACGACCGGTGGTACGTCGGCGGGCTCGATCTGGATCGCGGCGAGTCACGCCTGTTCCGGCTCTCCCGCATCACCGGTGACGTGACGCCCGACGGACCGGCCGGCTCGTACGAGATCCCCGAGGGCATCGACATGAAGGACGTCGCCCGGGAGCTCTTCCCGGCGCCTCCGCAGGAGGCGGCCGTCCTGCGCATCCGTGCCGGACGAGGGCTGGGACTGCGCCGGCTCGCCGAGAAGATCACCCCGGTCGGCGATGGCGTCGACGAGGTCGAGATCCGCTACTCCTCGCGCTGGGAGCTGGCCTCCGAGGTCGCGTCGTACGGCCCGGACGTCGTCGTGATCTCGCCCCCGGACGTGCGCGACACCGTGGTCCAACGCCTCCGCGCCGCCGTCAACGGACAGCTGGACCCGGCATGAGCAGGTCCAGGCAGCAGGTCGTGCGCATGCTCGCGCTCGTGCCGTACCTGCAGGGCAATGACGGCGTCCCGGTCAACGAGGTGGCCGCCGAGTTCGGCGTCAGCCCCAAGGTCATCCGCGACGACCTGCGCCTGCTCATGTACACCGGCACCGGCGAGTACGCCGGCGAGCTGATCGACTTCGACCTCACCGCGCTGGAGCGCGACGGCATCGTGCACATCCGCGACGCGGAGTTCATGACCCGCCCGCTGCGCATCAGCGCCCGCGAGGGCGTCGCCCTGATCGTGGCGCTGCGCACCCTGCGAGCGTCCGCCAGCGGGCTGGAGCTCACCGTCATCGACAGCGCGCTGGCCAAGCTGGAGAGCGCGGTCGGTGACACGGTCTCCCCGCAGGTCGACGTCGTGCTCGACGAGGTCGACCCGGCCATCCACGAGACGATCGTGGAGGCCCTGACCGGCGCCAAGCGCCTCGAGCTGACCTACGCCACCGCGTCGCGTGACGAGCAGTCGGTCCGTGACGTCGACCCCCGCCGGCTGATCACCGAGCAGGGCAAGCTGTACCTCGAGGCGTGGTGCCTGAAGGCCGAGGACCTGCGGTTCTTCCGGCTCGACCGCATCGTGTCGGCGCGGGTGCTGCCCGTCGACGCGCAGGAGCACGACGCCCAGCCCCGAGACCTGTCCGACGGGTTCTTCACCGTGGGGGAGCAGACCCCGTTCGCGCTGGTCGACCTGCACCCGCGCGCGCACTGGCTGACCGAGTACTACCAGGTCGACCTGCTCGAGCAGCGCGATGACGGCGTCTGGCGGGCCAAGCTCTACGGCGCCGACTGGTCCTGGCTGCGCCGCCTCGTCCTGCGCAACGCCGGCTCGATCACCGTCATCTCGCCGGAGCACCTTCGCACCCAGGTGGTGGATGACGCGCGGCTGGCACTGGCGGCGTACGATGACAGTGCCACGCCCCATAAGGAGTCATGATGTTCCGTCAGATCGGTCCCACCGAGATCTTGATCATCCTCGGAGTCGTGCTGCTCTTGTTCGGCGGCAAGAAGCTGCCCGAGCTCGCCCGTGGCTCAGGCAAGGCGCTGCGCATCTTCAAGACCGAGGTCAAGGCGATGCACGATGACGACGACGACCAGACTCCCAAGCCTGCCTCGCTCGAGACCGTCGAGGCTGCTGAGCGGGACAAGAAGCCCGAACAGGGCTGACGCTTGGCGCTGAGAAGCGGCAAGCCTGCCCCCGCACCGGGCGGCGCGATGCCGCTGATGGATCATCTGCGCGAGCTGCGCAACCGGCTGACGATCGGCGTCGCCGCCGTCCTGCTCGGCACCGTCGTGGGCTGGATCATCTATCCGGAGGCCTTCGACTTCATCAAGCAGCCTTATGTGGACGGCATCAAGCCGCTGCTGGACCGCCGGGGCTTCAATGCCGAGCTGGTGCTGAACGGTGGGGTCGGTTCGGCCTTCAGCTTCCGCCTGAAGCTGTCCCTGGCCATCGGCCTGGTGATCTCTTCCCCGATCTGGATGTGGCAGATCTGGGCGTTCATCCTCCCGGCCCTGCACCGCAACGAGAAGCGCTGGGCGCTTTTGCTGGCGCTCACCGGCGCTCCGCTGTTCATCGGCGGCGTGGTGCTCGGGTACCTGGTGCTCCCCAAGGGCATCGAGGTGCTGATCAGCTTCGCCCCCGACTCCGTCAACGTCCTGCTGTCGCTGGGCGACTACCTGAACTTCGTGATCCGCACGGTCCTCGTGTTCGGCGTGGCCGCGCAGATCCCGCTGGTCGTGGTGATGCTGAACCGGCTGGGACTGGTCAGTGCCAAGCAGCTGGCCGGCGCCCGGCCGTGGACAGTCATCGGCATCTTCGTGTTCGCCGCCATCGCCACGCCGAGCACCGATCCGCTGACGATGCTGTTCCTGGCCGTGCCGATGACCGTCCTGTACCTGATCTCCGAGCTGATCGCCAAGCTCACCGATCGCCGGCGGGGCAAGGCGGCACCGACGGACCTGGCCGACGACCAGGCCGCGCCCCTCGACGGACCCGCCCCGCTCGACGACTGAGGCCGCCGCGGAGCCCAGCGATCCGGTGCCGCACGTAGGCTGGAGGCATGACGAGTCCGGCGGAGAAGTATGCACAGACCCGGGCCTCCCGGCAGTACCCCCACCTGGCGGAGTTCCGGGGTCTCTACGACTTCGGTCTCGACGGCTTCCAGGTCGAGGCCTGCAAGGTCGTCGAGGACGGTCACGGCGTCCTCGTCGCCGCACCGACCGGCTCCGGCAAGACCCTGGTGGGCGAGTTCGCCGTCCACCTGGCCCTGCAGACCGGCCGCAAGTGCTTCTACACGACGCCCATCAAGGCGCTGTCCAACCAGAAGTTCTCCGATCTGGTCGAGCGCTACGGCGCCGACAACGTCGGCCTGCTGACCGGTGACAACACCATCAACGGCGAGGCGCCGATCGTCGTCATGACGACCGAGGTCCTGCGCAACATGCTGTACGCCGGATCCCGCACGCTCGACACGCTCGGCTACGTCGTGATGGACGAGGTGCACTACCTCGCCGACCGCACCCGCGGCGCGGTCTGGGAGGAGGTCATCATCCACCTGCCCGAGTCGGTGTCGGTCGTGGCGCTGTCGGCGACGGTCTCCAACGCCGAGGAGTTCGGCGACTGGCTCACCGCGGTGCGCGGCGACACCGTCACGATCGTCGAGGAGCGCCGTCCCATCCCGCTGTACCAGCACGTCATGGTGGGCCGCCGGATGTACCCGCTGTTCGAGCCCAGCTCGGACGACAGCGGCGTGGAGGTCAACAAGGCGCTGGAACGCCTCGCGCGCGAGGACTGGCAGCTCGGCCGGATGATGAAAGGCCACAAGGCCAAGGGCGGCCGGCGACCACGCAGCCCCAACCGCACGCCGAGCCGCGTCGACGTGGTTGAGCGCCTGGACGCCGAAGGGCTGCTGCCCGCAATCACCTTCGTGTTCAGCCGCGCCGGGTGCGCCGCCGCCGTCCAGCAGTGCATGGATGCCCGCCTGACGCTGACCACCCCGGAGGAACAGGACCAGATCAGGGCCTTCGTCGACACGGCGTGCTCACACCTGCCCGAGGAGGACCTGCACGTCCTCGGCTTCCACGACTTCCGCGAGGGGCTCGTGCGCGGCATCGCCGCCCACCACGCGGGCATGCTGCCGACCTTCAAGGAGTGCGTCGAGGACCTGTTCAGCAACGGGCTGGTCAAGGTCATCTTCGCCACCGAGACCCTTGCCCTCGGCATCAACATGCCCGCGCGGTCGGTCGTGATCGAGAAGCTGTCGAAGTGGAACGGCGAGACGCACGCCAACATCACGCCGGGGGAGTACACCCAGCTGACCGGCCGCGCCGGCCGCCGCGGCATCGACGTGGAGGGCCACGGTGTCGTGCTGTGGCAGCAGGGCCTGGACCCCAAGCAGGTCGCGGGTCTGGCCAGCACCCGCACCTACCCGCTCAACTCGTCCTTCCACCCCTCCTACAACATGGCGGTCAACCTGGTCGGTCAGGTGGGACGCGTCGTGGCCCGTGAGCTGCTGGAGCAGTCCTTCGCCCAGTTCCAGGCCGATCGCGCCGTCGTCGGGTTGGCCCGCAACATCCGCAAGGCCGATGACACCCTCGAGGGCTACCGCGAGAACGTCGTCTGCGAGCTCGGCGACTTCATGGAGTACGCCTCGCTGCGACGCGAGCTGACCGACATCGAGGCCTCGGGCTCGAAGGCGCGCCGTCAGGCCGAGCGTGAGGACGTCATCAGCTCCCTCGTCCGGCTCAAGCCCGGCGATGTCATTCACGTGCCGGTGGGCAAGTTCGCCGGCCTGGCGGTCGTGCTCGATCCGGGTCGGGTCACCGACAGCGAGGGCCCCCGCCCGATGGTGCTGACCGCCAACCGGCACGCGCGGCGGCTCGCGATGATCGACTTCCCCACGCCCGTCGAGCCGCTGACGACGATGCGCATCCCCAAGTCGTTCAACGCCCGCAACCCGCAGGCCCGTCGTGACCTGGCCTCGGCACTGCGCGAGCGCGCCCATGGCGTCTCGTGGCAGCAGGAGAAGCGACAGCGTCACCAGACGACGCGCGAGGACCCGCGGATCGCTGCCATCCGCGACAAGCTGCGTCACCACCCGTGCCACCAGTGCCCCGACCGTGAGAAGCACGCGCGATGGGCCGAGCGGTACCTCAAGCTGGAGCGGGAGACCCAGAACCAGCGCGGACGTATCGAGCAGCGGACCAACACCGTGGCCCGCCAGTTCGACCGGGTCTGCGAGGTGCTCGACGTCCTGGGCTACCTGGACGGCGACGAGGTCACCAGCGACGGCAAGAAGCTCAAGAGGCTCTACAGCGATCTGGACCTCCTGGTCAGCGAGTGCCTGCGCCGCCAGGTGTGGCAGGACCTCGACGCCGCCGAGCTGGCGGCGGCCGTGAGCGGACTGACCTTCACCTCACGCCTCGCCGACGAGCCGGTTGCGCCGCGCCTGCCGACCCAGCAGGTGCGCGAGGTGGCAGCCACGATGGCCGGCCTGTGCACCGATCTGCAACGGCTCGAGCGTGAGCACCGGGTCAGGTTCCTGCGCCAGCCCGACTTCGGCTTCGCGCAGGCGGTCTGGCAGTGGTGCCAGGATGCGAGCCTGGACGACGTCCTCGGCGAGATGGACCTGGCGGCCGGCGACTTCGTCCGTGCGATGAAGCAGCTGATCGACGTCGTGGCCCAGATCGCCGACGCCGCCGGGCCCGGCCCGGTGCGCGACACCGCTCGCGAAGCACTGGACCTGCTGCGGCACGGCGTCGTCAGCTACACCAGCATCTCCGCCTGAGCCCCGCTGGCCCTGACGTTTTTACCGACGCGCGCGGCGCGTCGCGGTCAGAACGTCAGGCCCAGCGGGAACGGGCGGTCAGGGCGCGCTCGGTCACGCCGCCCAGGCCCCACCTCTGGCCGAAGGCGGTGAACGCCTCGGCATCGGCTGCGCCGGACAGATCGGGAAGCTCGCACACGTCACGCCTGACGGCCACGACCTCGCGGGCGGCGGTGATGTAGTCGACCGAGTCGAGCAGTGAGGCACGGACCCGCGGCTTGATCGACGACCGGATGTCGATGGCCTTGGCAGCGGCGAGGATGCCGTCCAGGTCGCCGAACTCGGCGAGCAGTGCTGCCGCCGTCTTGTCGCCGATGCCGGCCACACCCGGCAACCCGTCGGACGCGTCGCCGCGCATGACGGCGAAGTCGACATAGCTGGACGCGTCGACGCCGTACTTGTCGCGCAGCCAGGCGTTGTCGACGACATCGTGCTTCGAGACGCCCCGGGCGACGTACAGCACCCGGATCCCGCGGTCGTCGTCGACGAGCTGGAACAGGTCGCGGTCGCCGGTCACGATGTCGACCGGGCCGTCCCACGCCTCGGCCAACGTGCCGATGACGTCATCGGCCTCGAAGTCGGCGGCGCCGACGACGGGGATGCCCAGCAGGTCGAAGGCCTCGGCGATCAGCGGCACCTGCGGGCCGAGCAGGCCCTCGGTGGTGTCGGCCTCGCCGCCCTCGTCGTCCAGCCGCTGCGTCTTGTACGTGTCGAGCAGGTCGACTCGCCACTGCGGACGCCAGTCGTCGTCCCAGCACGCCACGACGGCTTCGGGGGAGTACTGGGTCGTCAGGGTCGAGGTGAAGTCGAGGATGCCGCGCAAGGCGTTGACGACCGTGCCGTCGGGTGCCTTGAGCGTCTTCGGGATGCCGAAGAAGGCCCGGAAGTACAGGCTCGCGCTGTCGAGGAGCAGAAGTCGGCCGTGGGACATGTCCCGAACTCTAGGCTCTCGCCGGTCCGGAACGCGCCCCACGGCCTCCTTCCGTGTGTCAGTGCGTCAGCGCGTGACCGTTGCCGCGCGCCGCTGCCGCCGCGAGCTTCTTGGCCGAGGCCTTCGCCCGCCTCTGGTCGCCGTACAGACCCTGCTTGGACAGGGCCAGCACGCCGACCGAGTGCGCCGCCGCGTCACCGAGCTGGTCCAGTGCCCGCGTGTTGATGTTGGTGATGTCGTCGCACGCCTGGTGGTAGCACACGTCGTACGCCACCCCGGCCGTCCCGCCGAACAGCGTCGCCTCCTCGGGCGTCTTGATGCCCTCGGCCCCGCTGAACAGGCCACCGGCGGGGATGCCCGCCGCGATGAACGGCCCGTAGTCGGAGCGTCCGTCGAACGCGGTCGGCGCCGTGGCGAGCCTTCGGCCGGCGAAGTAGTCCGTGAAGACCTTCTCGATCTCCGCGGAGCCCGCCGGTCCGGCGTCCCCGTCCGACCCGTCACCGTCGTACACGAAGCGGGCGAAGTTCGGCGACCCGATCATGTCGAAGTTGAGGTTGGCGTAGATCTTGGCGCGCTGGGCGTCCGTGAGGTTGGCGACGTAGTGCTCGGCCCCGAGCAGGCCCTTCTCCTCGGCTCCCCAGAAGGCGAACCGCACCGGGCGCTGCGCCTTCTTGGCCAGCTTGGTCTTCGTGTACTGCTTGGCGATCTCGAGCACCGCAGCGGTACCGCTTCCGTTGTCGTTGATGCCCGGCCCCTCCGCGACGCTGTCGAGGTGGGCGCCGACCACGACGACCTGGTCGGAGTTCTTGGTCTTGCCGGGCAGGTCGGCGATGACGTTGCTCGTCTCGCGGTTCAGGTCGACCTCCGTGCTCGCGAACACGCGGACGGTGGCGCCGTCCTGCTCGGCCAGCGCGACGCCGTCGTCGTAGGAGGTGCCCACGACCGGGATCCCGACAGGCTCCCCGAGCGTGCCGGTGAGCAGCTCCTGTCGCCCATCCTGGCCCTCGTTGAAGATGATCGCCGCGTCGTAGCCGGCCGCCTCCGCATTCGCGGCCTTGACGCCGAAGTTGCAGAAGCCCCGCTGCATGAGGGCGACTGCCGGCTCCGCACCGGCCGGCGGGAAGTCGGCGACTTCACAGCCGGAGGCCGTCGAGCCCGCCTCGCCCGGCGGGATGACCAAGCCGATCGGCGTGATCGTGCCGGTGACGTCACCCGAACCGGAGTAGTCGAACGCGGCGGTCTCGATGTCACGCGCGGTCGGCGTGACCTGCTGCAGCTCGGCCGGCGCGAGATCGCGGCTGAACGCGAAGGTGAACGTCTGCCGCTTGACCTTGTAGCCGGCCTTCTTCAGCTGGGACGCGACGTAGTCGGCCGAGGCGTCGTAGCCGGGCAGGCCGGAGGCGCGATTGCCGTCGTTGCGATTGGCGATGACCTGCAGCTGACGCAGTGTCTTGAGCTGGTTGTTGACCGTCACCGCCTTGGTCAGCTTGCTCGTGTTAACCGGTTTGGCCTTGGACTGATGCCTGTTGCCCGCGTCCGCAGGTGCGGCCACGAAGAGGCTGCCGGTCAGGATGACGGCAGCGGTGGAATAGAGCGCTCGGCGCATGGGACCCCCCCAATAGATGTGTTGCAGATCACACTAGGTCGGGTCGTGGCCGAAGAACACCCCCTGGCGGAGCGCGGAGGGGCGCGGGCACCGTCTCATGAACGTCCGGCCGGTATCGTCGTGGACGTGAGCACATGGCGTAAAGCACAGGAACTGGCAGCATCCCAGGGCATCGACGCGCTGGTCGTGACCCCGGGGGCCGATCTGCGATACCTGACCGGATACGTCGCCCTGCCGCTGGAGCGGCTGACCTGTCTGGTGCTCCCGGCCCACGGCGATCCGACGCTGGTCGTCCCGGCCCTGGAGCGCCAGGCCGCTGTGGCGTCCGGTACCGACATCCAGATCGCCACGTGGCAGGAGACCGAGGATCCCTTCGCTCTGGTGGCCCGACTGGTGGGCGACGTGGCCACCGTCGGCGTCGACGACCACATGTGGGCGTCCCGGGTCTTCGCCCTCGGCGCGGCGCTGCCGACCGCCGACCAGGTGCTGGCCGGATCGCTCGTGCAGCAGCTGCGCATCCGCAAGAGCGCCGAGGAGGTCGAGGCGCTGCGCCAGGCGGGCCTGGCGATCGACCGGGTCCACGCCCGCATGAGCGAGTGGCTGCGCCCCGGCCGCACCGAGCGCGAGGTCGGCGCGGACATCGCCCGCGCGATCATCGACGAGGGCCACGAGACGGTCGACTTCGTCATCGTCGGGTCGGGGCCCAATGGCGCGTCGCCGCACCACGAGCTGTCCGACCGCGTCATCGAGGCCGGCGACCCCGTCGTCGTCGACATCGGCGGCACGATGCCGTCGGGCTACTGCTCGGACTCGACCCGCAACTATGTCGCCGGCGGGACTGCTCCCGCGGAGTACCTCGAGGCGTACCTGGTCCTGGAGGAGGCCCACCAGGCGCAGCGTGAGCACGCGCGGCCGGGCGTGACCGCCGAGTCCGTCGACGAGGTGGGCCGCTCGATCATCACGGCCGCGGGGTACGGCGACCTGTTCATCCACCGCACGGGCCACGGCATCGGGCAGGAGACGCACGAGGAGCCCTACATCGTGGCGGGCAACGACCTGGTGCTCGAGGAGGGGATGGCCTTCTCGATCGAGCCGGGCATCTACTTCGAGGGACGTTTCGGCGCCCGCATCGAGGACATCGCGGTGTGCACGGCCGACGGCCTCGAGGTTCTCAACAACACTCCTCGAGGGCTCGTCTCCCTGTGAGACCTGCCCGTCTCGGGTGGAAGACCGCCTGGCCTGCTGCAGCGGCGCTCGGCGTCATCTCCTCGCTGAACTTCGATCCGGTCGGCATCCCGTTCGCGATGGTTGCCGGTGTCGCCGGCTTCATCTGGTTGATGCGCGGGCTGGCCGACGCCTCGAAGCGCACCGTCGCCGTGACCGGCCTGTGCTATGGCGCGGGCTTCATGGGTCCGCTGATCTGGTGGATGAACGCCGTCAGCAGCGGCGCCTACATCGGGCTCGCCCTGGCCGAGACGCTGTTCTTCATCCCGATCGCGCTCGCGCTGCGCGCTGCGTGCCGGCTGCGCGCGTGGCCGCTGTGGGGCGCGGCCGTGTGGGTGCTGGGGGAGTGGGCACGCGGCAGGTTCCCGTTCACCGGCTTCCCCTGGGGCCGTCTGGCGCACACCTCGATCGACACCCCGTTCTCCTCGTATGCGCGACTCCTGGCGATGCCCGGCACCAGCGCCGTGCTGTTCGTCGTCGCGGCACTCGTGGTGGTCGTGGTGATGGGCCCCGGGCTCCGCACCCGCTTGGGCGCCTCGGCGGGCATCCTGGCCCTCCTGGGCATCGGCGCCGTGCTGCCCACCGGCATCGCGGGCGCCGACGGCACCCGCCAGGTCGCCTTGGTGCAGGGCAACGTCCCCGGCGTCTTCCTCACCTGGCCGCGCGGTGAGATCCTCGACCTGCACGTCGCAGAGACGATGCGCCTCGTGGAGCGCATCGACGCCGGCGACGTCCCCCAGCCCGACATGGTGCTGTGGCCGGAGAACGCCACTGACATCGATCCCTACGCCGACGCGGCCGTGCGCGGCGAGATCGAGACCCTGTCCGCGCTGCTTGATGCGCCGATCCTGGTGGGCGGCCTCCTGAACGGTCCCACCTCCAAGACCGCCTACAACTCCGGCGTGGTCTGGACCGCCGACGGGCCCGGCGACCGGTACAACAAGCTCAAGCCGGTGCCCTTCGGCGAGTACGTGCCCTTCCGCAAGGAGGCGGGGGCGGTCGTGAGCCGGTTGGGGCGCGACATCCCCCGTGACATGCTCCCCGGCGACGAGCCCGGAGCGATGCGGATCGCGAACACCCTGATCGGCGACACGATCTGCTACGACATCGCCTACGACGACGTGACCCGCCGGGCCGTCGACGCGGGGGCGCAGCTCATGGTCGTGCAGACCAGCAATGCGGCGTTCACCGGCACGTCCCAGCCCGAGCAGCAGTGGGACATCTCCCGGCTGCGGGCGATCGAGACGGGCCGCTGGGTCGTCGTCCCCTCCACGAACGGCATCTCCGGTGTGGTCGACCCCACCGGCCGCAGCGTCGAGCGGGCGCCGATGCATGAACCGGCGACGCTGAGCGCGAAGGTGACGCTCGCCTCCGGTCGCACCCCGGCGATCGTGATCGGCCGCTACCTCGAGTGGTTGCTCGTGGCCGCGGGTCTGGGAGCATGGTGGCTCGGTACCCGCCGGCGACAGGAGCACAGCACACCGTGAAGGCCTTGGTCATCGTGCCGACGTACAACGAGTCGGCCAATCTGGCCTGGATCGTCGAGCGCATCCTGACGGCCCAGCCCGATGTCGACGTCCTGGTCGTCGACGACGGATCGCCCGACGGCACGGGCGAGATCGCCGACCGGCTGGCCGCCGACGACCCGCGCATCCACGCGATGCACCGTGCCGGCAAGCAGGGGCTCGGTGCCGCCTACCGGGCCGGCTTCGTGTGGGGTCTGGAGCGCGACTACGACGTGCTGGTCGAGATGGACGCCGATGGCTCGCACCGACCCGAGGACCTCGGACGGCTGCTGGCGGCCAGCGACGGGGGAGCGGACCTCGTCCTGGGCTCTCGCTGGGTGCCCGGCGGCGGCGTCGTGAACTGGCCGTGGCACCGGCGACTGATCTCGCGCGGGGGGACGTTCTACGCCCGCCTGATGCTGGGCATCGGGATCCACGACGCGACCGGGGGCTTTCGCGCGTTCCGGCGCGAGACGCTCGAACGGCTGCCCATGGCCGATGTGGAGTCCCAGGGCTACTGCTTCCAGATCGACATGGCCCGGCGGGTCGTGGATGCCGGGATGACGGTCGTCGAGGTGCCGATCACCTTCGTGGAGCGCGAGCGCGGCGAGTCCAAGATGAGCGCGGCGATCGTGCGCGAGGCACTGTGGCGCGTCACGGTGTGGGGCCTGGCCCGGATGGTGCCGCAACGTCAAAGACCCCGGCCGTAGCCGGGGTCCTCACGCGAAATTGCCGACAGCGCCGACTAGGCGCTCTTCTTCTTGGCCGCCGACTTCTTGGCCGGGCGGTGCAGGTGCGGCGGACCGATCTCGCCGCCGCGGAGCAGCTCGAGCCGCTCGGTCAGGATCTCCTCGAGCTCGTCGACCGAGCGCCGCTCCAGGAGCATGTCCCAGTGCGTACGGATCGGCTTCTCGACCTTGCCCTCGGGCTTGACGCCGTCGGCGAGCTGGCCGATCTGCCCCGTTTTGGGGTCTTCCCACTCGAACGGGATCTCGGCCTCGTCGGCCATGACCACCGTGAAGGTGTGTCCATCTGCGCAGACATACTCGACCTGCTGTCGCGGAGCCATCTCCACGCCGCGTTCGTCCTCGAAGCTCTGTGTCCCGAGTCGGGCACCTCGCAGTGCACGTTCAGCCATGGGCTTCCCCTTTCGTGTGCCTGTCCACTACAACGTAGACGACACTCATGAGATTCCCCTGAACGGTGAATCTATCCGTCGAGCGCGCGATCGCGGGTCAGGGCGGGCACTTTCAGCAGGGCCAGCAGGCCCGCCAGCAGCACCACCATGATGCCCAGGATGCCCCAACGATCGTCCCCGCCGACGAAGGCGAACAGGCCGAACAGCGAGGGCGCCAGGAACGAGGCGGCCCGTCCCGTCATGGCGTACAGGCCGAAGTACTGGCCCTCCTTGCCCGGCGGGGTCAGACGCACCAGGTAGGTCCGCGAGGCGGACTGCGCGGGTCCGACGAACAGGCACAGGACCAGCCCGAACACCCAGAATCCGGCCATACCGTGCACGAACATCAAGATGACGCCGGCGGCCAGCATCGACAGCAGCGAGGCGGTGATGACGCGCCGTGGTCCGAGCCGGTCGTCCAGCCGTCCGGCAGCGATCGCGCCGCCCGCCGCGGCGACGTTGGCCGCGATGCCGAACGGGATCACGCTGTCGTCGGTGAACCCGTAGACGCTGACGGCGATCACGGCGCCGAACGTGAAGACGCCGGCCAGCCCGTCGCGGAACAGGGCGCTGGCGATGAGGAACTGCAGGACGTGTCGGTCCTCGTGCCACAGGGTCCGGAGTGAGGCGAACAGCACCCGGTAGGACTCGAAGAACCCGACGCTCGGCACGGGACTGGCATCGGCCGGGAGCTCGGGCACCATCCGGAGCACCGGGATCGAGAACACCAGGAACCAGACCGCCGCGACCAGCGCGACCCAGCGGATGTTGAGGCCGTTGTCGGTCGAGACGCCCAGCAGGCCACCGTCCCCGGCGATCAGGCCGACGTAGACGATGATCAGCAGCACGATGCCGCCGAGGTAGCCGAACGCCCAGCCGAGCCCGGACACGCGGCCCACGGTGTCGGGGGTGGAGACCTGGCGGAGCATCGCGAAGTACGGCACCTGGGCCAGCTCGAACAACACCGTGCCGACCGCGATCAGGACCAGCCCGAGCCACAGGAAGTCCGGGCTGTCCTCGACCAGGAACATCAGCGCGGTGACCGCCACGACGGACAGCGTGAGAAGCCCGAGTGAGCGCCTGCGGTGGCCGGAGGCATCCGAGCGCTGGCCCATGACCGGCGCGAGGATCGCGATGACCAGGCTCGCCGCGCCGATCGACCAGCCGAGCCAGGAGCTCGCGGAGACCGGCCCGGAGAGGTCCTCGCCGACGGCGTCGGTCAGGTAGACCGAGAAGACGAATGTCACGATGACGGCGTTGAACGCCGCCGATCCCCAGTCCCACAGGCTCCACGCGATGACGGGGCCGCGGCGGGTCGCTTCGGCAACAGCCGGATTGCTGGTCACGAGGGTTCCTTCCAGGTGCCGCGCTCGACCAGGACGTCCTTCAACAGGTCGGTGCGGTCGGTGATGATGCCGTCGACGCCGAGGTCCAGCAGTCGGCGCATCTCGGCGGGATCGTCGACGGTCCAGACGTGGACCTGCAGGCCCAACGCATGGGCCTTGCGGATGAAGCCGTGGGTCACCACCGTGATGCCTCGCCGGCGGACGGGAACCTGCAGGCAGACCGGCGCGAGCCGCAGCAGTCGCAGCAGGGGAGTGGGCACCAGCTTGACGAGGGCGACCTCGGGCGCCGACGCCGAGGTCGCCACGCCGGGCAGCAACCGGCGTGCGCGACGCAGCCTGCGGTGCGAGAACGAGGCCAGCAACGTCCGCTGGGTCGCCCCGAGCTCGCGGACGAGCGCGCAGGTGGGCTCGACGACGTCCTCGGACTTCAGGTCGATGTTCAGGTGCGCATCGGGGAAGTCCTTGTACAGGGCCGCCAACCGGGCGAACGGCTCACGCTGGTCGAGTCGTTGCAGGTCCAGAGCCTCGGCGGTGAGCCCGGCGACCGTCTCGGCGCTGCCGGCCAGGCGGTCCAGTGCCGCGTCGTGGACCGCGTACACGACACCGTCCGAGGTCGCCCGCACATCGGTCTCGAGGTACCGGTAGCCCAGCTCGTAGGCGTGTGCGAACGCCGCCAGAGAGTTCTCGATACCTGCGTTGCCAGCCGTGCCGGACCCGCCGCGATGCGCGAGTGCCAGGGGAGGGGAATCCAGGTAACCGGTCACCCGGATCACGTTATGCCCTGACGGGTGCAGGCCCGGCGCGGTGGTCCTAGATGTCGCGGAACGTCTCGATCTGCGCGCCGAGGGCGTTGAGGCGCTCGGCGAGATCCTCGTAGCCGCGGTTGATGACGTAGACGCTGCGCAGCACCGACGTCCCCTTGGCGGCGAGCATCGCGAGCAGGATCACGACGGCCGGGCGCAGGGCTGGCGGGCAGACCAGCTCGGTGCCGCTCCAGTGCGTCGGCCCCTCGATCAGCACCCGGTGCGGGTCGAGCAGCTTGACCGATGCCCCCAGCTTGTTGAGCTCGGTCAGGTAGATCGCACGGTTCTCGTACACCCAGTCGTGCAGCATCGTCTGGCCCTCGGCCGTCGCGGCGATGACCGCGAAGAACGGGAGGTTGTCGATGTTGAGCCCGGGGAAGGGCATGGGGTGGATCTTGTCGATCGGGGCGTGCAGCTGCGACTCGTAGGTCGTGATGTCGACCAGCCGGGTGTGCCCGTTCTCGGCGGCGTACTCCGGACTGCGGTCGTACTGGAAGCCCATCTCCTCCAGCAGCGCGAGCTCGATCTCCATGAACTCGATCGGCACGCGGCGCACGGTGATGCTGGACTTGGTGACGATCGCGGCGGCGATCAGGCTCATGGCCTCGATCGGGTCCTCGCTCGGTGCGTACTCCACGTCGCAGTTGATGACCGGCTTGCCGGTGACGCGCAGCGTCGTCGTGCCGATGCCCTCGATGCCGACGCCCAGCTTGACCAGGAAGAAGCACAGGTCCTGGACCATGTAGTTGGGGCTGGCGTTGCGGATGACCGTGACGCCGTTGTACCGGGCCGCAGCCAGCAGGGCGTTCTCGGTGACGGTGTCACCGCGCTCGGTCAGGACGATGGGCCGCTCGGGGCCGACGCCCGATGCCGCCTCTGCGTGGTAGCTGCCCTCGGTCGCGACGACCTTCAGGCCGAACGGCCGCAGCGCGGTCATGTGCGGCTCGACGGTCCGGGTGCCGAGGTCGCAGCCACCCGCGTAGGGCAGCTCGAACTCGTCGTACCGGTGCATCAGCGGGCCCAGGAACATGATGATGCTGCGCGTGCGGCGGGCCGCGTCCGCGTCCATCGCGGCGAGGTCGAGCTCAGCGGGGACCACGAGCTCCAGATCGTTGTCAGCGTTGAGCCAGGTGGCCTTCACGCCGATCGAGGTCAGCACCTCCAGCAGCCGGTTGACCTCCTCGATGCGGGCGACCTTGCGCAGGACCGTGGTGCCGGCATTGAGCAACGAGGCGCACAGCAGCGCGACACCGGCGTTCTTGCTGGACTTGACGTCGATCGATCCGGACAGCTTCGTGCCGCCCGCGACGCGCAGGTGGCTGGGGCCGGACGTCCCGACGGTCACGAGCTCGGAGTCCAGGGCGCTGCCGATCCGGGCCAGCATGTCCAGGGTCAGGTTCTGCTGCCCCTTCTCGATGCGGTTGATCGCGCTCTGGCTCGTCTTGAGCTCCGCGGCCAGCTCTGCCTGGGTGAGGCCGCTGTGCTGGCGGGCGTCCCTGATGAGGGCTCCGATGCGGGAAAGGTAGTCGTCACGAACACTCATGCCGGCTACGTTATCTCAGATATGAGATAACTCAAACGGCCCCCTGGTCACACCGTCGTCGTGTCAGTCTGGCCCAGTCGGCGAGCGTCCTCGACCCCGCCGTGCCCCTCCACCTGACCCCAGTAGACACCGTAGGCAAGGTCCGAGATCGTGCAGTCGTGCACCGGGAACACGACATTGGGGGAGACCTGCTGCAGGAACTCCACCGTCTCGCTCACCTTGGCCCACGGGGCCGACAGCGGCAGCGCCAGGACGTCGACCCCGTCGGGCACGTACTCGTACGTGTCGCCCGGGTGGAACAGCGTCGGCTCGCCGGGCGCGCTGATGAGGACGCCGACATTGCCGATGCGGGGGATCGTGGGCAGGATCACGGCGTGCCGTGCCCCGACCCCGCGCACCGTGAGCTCGTTGACCTGCGTCTCGAGCCCGTCGGCGTTCTCGGCCCAGTCTCCGAAGCCGATGCTCGCGGCCGTCTCCGGGTCCGCCAGCAGGAGCGCGTCCGGGTTGCGGTCCAGCAACGCGGGTGCTCGCTCCGGGTCGATGTGGTCGGGGTGCTGGTGGGTGACGATGATCGCGTCCAGATCGGTCAGGGCGAAGGCGTCGACGACGCTGAACACCCCCGGATCGACCAGGACGCGGGTGTCGGACGTCTCGACGAGGATGGTGGCATGGCCGAAGCGAGTGATCTGCATGACACCCATCCTGCACCCATCCACGGAGTCGTCGCTGCCCGCGGCGGGCTCGACAGTTGAGAGCTGTCCGACACGGGCAAGAGGTCAGTCGAGGTAGTTCTCGACCACGTCGCCCGAACGCTCTGCGGCGTCGTCCTCGGAGCCGCCGGTCTCGCGCAGGGCCCTGCGCTGACGCAGCAGGTCCCAGGCCTGGTCGAGCTCGACCTCGAGGGTCCGCAGCCTCGTCCGTTCCTCGTCCCGGCTGATGTCGCCGCTGCCCAGCTGCTCGCGAAGACGCTTCTCCTCGGCGACGAGACTGTTGATGTGCTCGTGGATTCCCTGATCGGTCGTCATCTCGGGAGTCTACGTCCGGCAGCAGGCACGCGGGAGCCCCTTGCGGTGCACCCCGGTCAGGCGGGCAGGTCCGCGACCTGGGGCGCGTCATCGCCGAAATAGCGGTACTGGATCTCCTGCCGATCCTTGGCAGCCTGGGCCAGCAGCCTGCGCTCGCCCCAACTGGTACGACCCAGGACGTGGTGGGTGAAGACGTTGCGGGGGAGCAGCAGCGGCGCCATCCACGGCAGTCGCACCGGCAGGTCGAGATCGCGCAACCCGTCCCGGCCGAGGAACATCCGCAGCATGCTGAGCAGTCGGGCCCGGGTGTATCGGCGCCGGAGCGCAGCGAACCGGTGGAAGTGCAGGGTGTCCTGGGCGTCGAGGATGGCGCCCGCCAGGGCCGGACCGGCCGGCGTGACATCGTCCTGGGCCAGCAGGACGTGGTAGTTGAACCGGTGCTGCTCGCGCTCGGTCTCGGCCAGCCAGTCCTCGTCGACCCCCATGAGCCAGCCGACGTACTTCCACAGGTGCATCACGGCGGCTGAGTCCTCACGGGTGACCCGCACGCCCAGCGCGCGCACGCCCAGGAGCAGTGCACCGTTGAACAATCCGAGGGTGGCCGCCTGGTCGGTCTGGTTGATGGGCAGGCCCCAGTGGGCGGTGTTCCAATGGTCTGCGGACTCGAAGCGGTGGTTGACCATCGCGTGCATGAGGCGGACGTGCACCGTCAGGCGCCATCCCTCGCCGTCGCGGCGCATCGCGTCGTGCTCGGAGATCGCGATGCCCCACTTCTGGGTCTCGCCGAGGCGGCGCATCGTCATGTCGCCGGACAGGCCGCCGGTCATGACCAACAGGTCGGTCGGCCCCCCGAAGCGGTAGCCGCCGATCAGGGACAGCTGCAGCAGGACGTCCGCGGCGCTGCGGCCGAAGCGCCGGTAGGCCAGCGCCCCGCGGTTCACCAGATCCATGTCGACCCAGTCCGGGACGGAGTCCACGTGCGCGAAGAAGTCCGCCAGCGCCGGGGGAGCATCGTGAACCGTCTCGATGCCGTGCTCGAGTGCCTGCCCGAACTGGGCCATCGTCACGCGGTCCTCGCGGGCGCGCATGGCCCGGACGAGGGCGGCACCGATCTCGTCCCGCTGCATGAAGCGCTGCCCGATCAGGGCCATCAGGTCCTCGTCGACCTCGCCGACCCGGCCGACCGTCTTGAGGACGCGTCCGATGCGTTCTCCGCGCTGCTCGGCGGCGCGGAAGCGGCCGGGGAACGCGGGTGCGGTCTGGGTCGTCATGTCAGACACGATGACACGAGCATTTACTCGCATACAATTCGCATATGCCCCGTTCCCGCCCACCGGCCGATCTGCGCCGAGCGCCCCAGCAGGAGCGATCCCAGGCGATGGTCGAGCGCATCGTGACAGCCGGCCAGGCCGTGCTCGAACGCGAGGGCTACAGCCGGTTCACGACCAACCGGGTCGCGGTCGAGGCCGGCATCAGCCCGGGGTCGTTCTACCAGTACTTCGCCGACAAGCACGCCGTCCTGGCCGCCGTGGTCGACCGGCACTCCGCCCAGCTGTCGACCCAGCTGACGGGCGTGCTGACCGCCCATCTGGACCGACCCGGGCCCGAGCTCGTCCGGGCCACCCTGGACGGGTTGATGGACGCGCTGGAGCACAACGTCGAGTTCCTGCGGCTCATCGTCGAGCAGCTGCCGCGCGCCCAGTACGGCGACCGAACCGCCGCACTGGAGCAACGGATCGGCGATCTGGTGTCGGCCTACCTGCAGATCAACCGCCCACGGTCGCGCGTCCACGAGCCGGCCACATCGGCCTGGATGCTGGTGCGCACCGTGGAACACCTCGCCGTGCAGTACGTCCTGGAGGACCCCGACATCACTCGCGAGCGGTTCGTCGAGGAGCTGGCCGCGATGGTGCTGGCCTACGTCGAGCCCCATCGCTGACCCTCCCGCGGCCGGAGACGAGCCGAACGCGAGCGCTCGCGTCCGGTCAGGCCGGTCGTTGTGCGCCCCTCGCGCCCGTGCTGAACGCCTGACGACTGGCCGCCAGCGCGATCCCACCGGTCAGCAGGAGGGCGATGGCCACCGTCAGCGGCACCACGGGGGACTCCGAGGCACCCGCGCCCGGCAGGTCACCGGAGTCCGACACGCCGCCACCGCCGCCACCGCCGAAGTCGCCGCCACCGGAGCCGCCACCGCCGCCACCGCCGTTGTCCTGTTCGCGGTAGATGTTCGTGACGACGACCTCACGGGTCCGGTCCTCGGCGACGATGGTGGCCGTCCCGGGCCGTATCGCGGTCGGCCTGTCCAGCACGACGGTCTCCGTGGTGCCGTTCTGCGACTCAGCGACCTGGCAGCGCGTACCGACCGGGATGTCTCGCACCGTGGCCACGCGGACGTTGCCTGAGGCGGTCCGAGCAGGGATGGTGAACGTCTGGTCGAACTGGTTCCCGGCCCCCGGCCCGTCGCAGTCGAGCGTGAGGACGATCTTGTCCTGCTGGCCTGCTGCCGGGCCGCCGATGCGCTTGGTCAGCCGCAACCTGCCGAGCCCACGCTCGTACCGGTTGGTCGCGGCGACAGCGGCGTTCTCGCCTTCGACGATGGTGACCGCGCCTGGATCGATCGAGGTCGCGGTGACCCTGACCTGGTCGTTGTCACCGTTCTCGGGCTCGGTGACCGTGCACTCCGACCCGGCGGGGAACCCGGTCAACGTCACGGTGTGCGGCCCCTCCGCGGCTCGGGCGGGGATCGTCGCCCTGCGTTCGATCGGGTTGCCTCCGCCCGGTGGCGTGCAGACCGCGCGGATCTCGATGGCCCCCTGGAGGCCGGCGCCTTCGCCGCTGATCGTCTTGGTCACCGCGATCCCGCCGGCGGCGAACTGGGTGATGCGCACACTGGCCACCGCCTCGAGCTCCGTGGTCTCGGCAAGGACCAGGGACTGGGCGGCGTCACGCCCGGGTACCGCGCCGTCGTACAGGTAGACCGTGTTCGCCGCGACCGTCTCCGCCCGTCGGAGCGAGAAGCCCTGGTCCCCACTGGCGTCGGTCGATCGTGCCCACAGCTGCGCCCCGGGCTGCACGGTGGCGCCTGCGGCCAGGGGCTGCGTCCCGGCGGCGTCCGCGAACACCTCCACGCCCTCGAGCTGGAGCGTCGACGGACCGTTCGCCGTGACCGTGAACGGGCCGACGATCTCACCGGTCGACGGCGCGGCGGCGGTGCTGGGGGAGATGGTGAGCGCCGGCTGCGTCGGCTCGGTGACCGGGTCATTCGCGAGGGTGTCCGCAACGATGGCCGCGGTCAGGTCGTACAGCTCGCCCTCTGCCGGGTCGACCACGAAGTTGTCGCTGAAGAACCAGATCGCGGCCTGCACGGCACCAGACCTGACGTTGTCCGGCTGGCCGGCGGGCTGGTCGGGGACCGTGGGGTAGTAGTTCTGCAGGATGTAGCCGACCCTGCCGAGGTTGCGGACATTCGACTCGGCCCAGTTCCCGCGCTCGTAGGTCACCCCGGCCTCTGTGCTGGTGAACAGATCGATGCAGTAGGCCAGGGATTCGCGACCCTGGTCGTCGACTACCGGGATGATGCCGACATAACCCCGCAGGACGGCGCTTGACCCGGCCGGAGCCGTCGCGGGATAGCCGCCCTCGGGATCGAACGTGTCAGGAGCCACGTAGGCGCTGACCCGGGTGACACCGAGGTCGCCTGTGAGGGCAGTGATCCGGAGCTCCGTGAAGGGGGAGTCGGCCGCCGGGACGGGGACGTCACCGATCTCCGGTGCGGCACCTGCCGGACGTCCCACGAGCACGGACAGCGTCAGCAGCACGAAGACCATGGATACACGAAGCGTTCGCCCCGTCCGGTTCGTCAGGTTGATTTCCACAGCCATGTACCTTCCCCCGATAATCACACGCACGCGGACCGTCCGGTACCGCCCTCGAACCCTCACATTGCGGGGAGCAGACGCCGTAGGGTCTTAGGTCCCTAGCGACCCCAGCGGCCCACGGGCGGCGCCCCCTGGTCCAGGGCCATATGGCCCGGCCCGTCCGTCATTTGTGCGGGGATCCATGGCCGGAGGCGCCACTGGGCGCCCCCGCCATGGATCGCGGTCAGGCCGGTCGTCGTGTGCCCGTCGCGCCCTGGGCGGCGGCCTGACGGCAGGCCGCCAGCGCGATCCCGCCGGTCAGCAGCAGGGCGATGGCCACGGTCAGCGGCACGGCGGGGGAGCCCGATGCACCCGCGCCCGGCAGGTTGCCCGACGAGCCGCCGCCGTAGCCGCCGCCGAAGTCGCTGCCACCTCCACCGCCGTTGCCACCACCGCCGTCGTTGTCACCGCCGTCGTTGTCACCGCCACCGTCGTCCTGCTCGCGATAGCGGTTGGTGACGACGACCTCGCGGGTCCTGTCCTCGACGATCGTGGCGGTCCCGGGCTCGATCGTGGTCGGCTCCTCGAGGACGATCGTCTCGGCGGCGCCGGTCTTGTTCTCGGTCACCTGGCACCGCGTGCCGACGGGGATGTCATCGATCCGGGCCACCCGCAAGCTGCCCTCGGCCGACTCCGCGGGAATCGTGAAGGTCTGGTCGAGCTCATTGCCGATGTCGTCCCCGTCACAGTCCACGCTGATCACGATCTCGCCCTGTCGACCGGCTGCCGGCCCCAGGATGCGCTTGGTGATCTCCAACCTGCCGAGCGCCCGTTCGTACTGGTTCGTCGCGGCGACAGCCGTGTTCTGACCTTCGACGACGGTGACGGTGCCCGGATCAATTGAGCTGGCCGTCAGCCTCACCTGATCGTTGTCGCCGTTCTGCGGCTCGCTGACGACGCATGTCGCGCCTTCGGGAAGGCCGGTGAACCTGATGGTCTGGGGTCCCGCCGCCGTTCCGGCGGGAATGGTCGATGACCGCTCGATCGCCTCCCCACCGTCAGCCGGGGTGCAGACGACGCGCACCTCGATGGCGCCCTGCTGCCCGGCGGCGCCGCCGCTGATCGTCTTGGCGACCTCGATGCCACCCGCTGCGAACTGGGTGATGCGGACCCCGGCCACGGCCTCGAGGACCGAGGTCCGCGCCAGGACGAGCTTCTGCGCCGCGTCGCGCCCCGGTATCGCGGCGTCGTACAGATACACGGTGCTCTCCCGCACGGTTTGTTGTCGTTGGAGCGAGAAGCCTTGCCCCTCCCCGGCAGTTGTCGACCGCGCCCACAGCTGGGCTCCGGGCTGGACGGTGTCTCCGGCCCCGAGAGGTTGCGTCCCGGCGGCATCCAGGAACACCTCGACCCCCTGCAGACGCAGCGTCGACGGACCGTCAGCGGTCACCGGGAACGGGCCGACGATCTCACCCGTCGACGGGGCGACCGCCTCCTCGGGGGAGATGCTGAGCGTCGGCTGCACCGGCTCGGTGGCCGGACCGTTCGCAAGGGCCTCGTTCACGATCTGCGACGTGAGGGCGTACAGCTGGGGCTCCGCGGCGGGGTCCAGCACCAGCCTGTCGCTGAAGTACCAGATGGCCGCCTGTACCGCGGCGGCCTTGACGTTGTCCGGGACGCCGGCCGGCGCGTCGGGCTCGGTCGGATAGTAGTTCTGCAGGATGTGCCCGACGTACCCGAGGTTGCGGACATTGGACTCGGCCCAGTCCCCGCGCTGGTAGGTCACGCCGGTCTCGGTGCTCGTCAACAGGTCGATGCAGTAGGTCTGCACAGTCTCTCCGTCGGCGTCCAGGGCCGGGATGATGCCGGCGTACCCGAGGGGGTTGGAAACCGACCCCGCCGGCGGGGCGGAGGGATACGCGTCAAGGCTGAGGGGGTCGAAGTCGGCCGGGGCGACGAAGGCGTCGACGTCGGTGACACCGAGCTCGCCCGTGATCGGTCCGATCCGCAGCTCGGTGAAGGGCGAGTCGGACCGGATCGGTGAACCGCCGATCTCGGGTTCGGCATGTGCCGGGCGTCCCATGAGCACGGACAGTGTCAGCAGCACCAGGACCACGCAAACACGAATCGTGCCCACCGTCCGGCTCGTCAGGTTGATCTCCACAGCCCGTACCTCCCCGATCACCACACGCATGCGGACCGTCCGGCGCCGCCCCCGCACAGTCACATCGGTCTCTCGAAGGCCTATAGGGTCTTAGGTCCCTACGGCACGGAAGAGGACCTAGGGCCCAACGACTCTGGCCCTGCAGCGTGAGGGTTTGCTGCACTGCGCGCCGCGTGGGGGCCGCCGTCTGGCGAACTCCGCGAGCTGCCCCGGGTTGCCTTCTCGCCGATCGTCCGCGAGTGTGGACGTTTGCCCACGAGACCGACGAATGGGAGAACGACATGCTCACCCTGACCGACTCAGCAGCCGACGTCGTCAAGCAGATCGCCGATCAGGTACCGGATGCCGACGCATCCGGACTGCGGATCAGCACCGCCCAGGAGGGCGATGAGACGGGGCTGACGCTCACCGCGGCCGCCGCCCCCGAGCCGGGCGACCAGGTGCTCGACGAGGCGGGCGCGCGCGTGTTCCTCGACGAGACGGCCGCGACCATCCTGGACGACAAGGTGCTCGACGCCGAGGTGCAGCCCGACGGAGCCGTCACGTTCGGGCTCGGCCAGCAGGCCTGACCCGAGCACTGCCGCGGCGCTGATCCCTCCCGGGGATCGGCGCCGTTTCCGTGCGACTACGCGGGGGCCAGCACGCAGAACTCGTTGCCGTCGACGTCGGCCATGACGACCCAAGGGACATCGCCCTGGCCGATGTCGGCCCGGCGTGCGCCCAACGACTCCAGCCGTTCGACCTCGTCCTGCTGCTCGGTGCCGGCGAGGGGAGCGAGGTCGAGGTGCCAGCGGTTCTTGCCGGTCTTCTCACGGAATGGGGGACCGCCCCAGCTGATCTTGGTGCCACCGCGGGGAGATTGGATAGCCGTCTCCTCGTCCTGGTCCCACACCAGCGGCCAGCCGAGCGCCTCGCTCCAGAAGTGCCCGACCGCCTCCGACCCGTCACAGGAGAGCGCGCCGATGCGTGCGGTGTCGGCCAGGAAGCGGTTGGTGGGCTCGACGACGCAGAACTCGTTGCCTTCCGGATCGGCCAGGACGACGTGCTGCTCCTCAGGCAGCTGTCCGACGTCCAGATGGCTGGCACCGAGCCCCAGCGCCCGGTCCACAGTCGCCTGCTGGTCGTCCCACGAGGTGCTGGCGAGGTCGAAGTGCATCTGATTGGGCTGGGTCTTGGGCACGTCCGTGGGCAGGAAACACAGAGCGAGCTCACCGTCACCGCCCGGCAGCATCACGACACCGCCAGGCGAGTCCTGGGGTTCTGGACGGTTCAGCACCCCGGCCCAGAACGTGGCCAGAGCCAGCGGGTCCTGCGCATCGATGTTCAGAGTGACGAGCTCGGACGGCATGGCAGTCCTCCTTGGATATCTCGCCACGCTAGACGAAGCGGCGTGCGGCCACAACGGCAGCCGCAGCCCACTTCGGCGCGTGTTCCTGCTCGTGCTGCCTTTGTCCGATAATGCACATTATGTCAACTAAGACATATTTCGGGCGCCCCCCACTGGGTCAGCCCTTCAGAATCCACTCCGACCATGCCGACGTCTTCGACTTGGACGGCGAGATGAATTCCTTGAAGGATCTGCCCTCGCCGCTCACGGCCAACACGGTGGTCCTGACCTTGATCTTCGACTCGTTGTCGAGGCACGACCGCGGCACCTGCATCTTGAAGAACCCGTTCTTTCCGGTCCTGAGGGTTGTCTTGATGTGCGACTCGGCCGCGGTATCGCACACACGTTCGATACCTCGCGAGTCGTGCAGCTGCGCTAGCCCTTGGGGTTCGCCCACCGGTCCGAAGAGCCGAAAGGACGAGCTCACCGTTCCCGTGCTGTTCGTGACGCTCTTCCGCGCGACGTCGATCCGCGCGGTCTTCTCGTCACCGGCCCGCAGATCGGCGAAGGTGATCGTGACCGACACGTATGTGGACCCGTGTGAGATCTTCACGCTGGTGACGTCCGTGCGCTTCGCGAACGACTTCTGAGCCGCGGTGCGATCGCCGCTCACCTTGCCCCTCATCACGACGTCGTTGCTCTTGTCCTTCACCGTGCCCGAATCGGCCGAGGCGCCCGCCGCGCCGCCGACGACCAGTGCCAGCGAAGCGGCTGACACCATCGCTGTGCGAACCGATTGACGCATGACTCCCCCGAGCTCCTGCAAAGATGACAGGCGATCACCGTAACCGTTCGAGACATCGGGAGCCGCATGCCGCGCTTCGCGCTCAGCCGCCTGCACACGTGGGATGCAGAGTTCCCGGGCCACGACCGCTTCTACACGGCGGACCCGTTTGGGAACCGGCTGGAGTTCTTGGAATCGCGGGGCTGAACAGCATCCAGCCTCGCCCCCTCTCCCCTACCAGCGCAGCGAGCATCGCGAGCTCATCCTCGCCGACCGTCACGAGTGCGAGCTGGAGGGGCCCGTCCGTGCGCTGCTAGCCTCCGCTGATGCGCGGCACCATTCTCACGCTCGGCGGTGGCGGCTTCTCGATGTCGGATGACGGCACGTCGGCCCTGGACGACTTCCTGCTCGAGCTGACCGGCAAGGATCGTCCGCGCATCTGCTTCGTGCCCACGGCCAGCGGTGACGCCGACGGCTACAGCCAGAACTTCGAGTCGTCCTTCGCCGGCCGCGCCGAGACATCGGTGCTCTCGCTGTTCTGCCATGAGCCGTGGGGTTACACGGACCCGGGCATGCTGCTGGAGCAGGACGTCATCTACGTCGGCGGTGGCTCGACGGCGAATCTCCTCGCTGTGTGGCGCCTGCACGGTTTGCCTGACCTGCTGACCGAGGCGGCTGCCCAGGGCGTGATCCTTGCGGGGATCAGCGCGGGCATGAACTGCTGGTTCGAGGGGTCCTCGACGGACTCCTTCGGGCCGCTGGCTCCTCTCGCCGACGGTCTCGGGTTCATCAAGGCCTCCGCATGCCCGCACTATCTCGGGGAGCCGGGCCGTCGCGAGAAGTACCTGGGATGGGTGGCCGATGGTTCGCTCGGCGATGGATACGCCGTCGACGAGTACACCGCTCTCCTCTTCCGGGACGGTGAGCTGGTCGAGGCGTTGACCGAGCGGGACGACCGGCCGGCATTCCGCGTCGAGCGCGACGGCCACGGTGGAGCGGTGGAGACCCAGATCCCGGTTCGCACGGTCACCTGAGCACGAGATCTCCACTTCACTAAGTCGGCGGCGACTCTGCGAGGCGCGCCTTGACCCGCGCTGCCAGCAGTGCGTACTGGGCATCGAGCCTCGTGGGGCCTGTGGGTCGCTCGACCTCGGTGCCGCCCACGACCGATTCGTGCGGGCCGAACTGCCCGATGGTGAGGTCGACCTCCCGCCCGTCAGGTAGACGGTTCCACCAGTGGAAGTCGACACGCGCCCCGTTCACGAGGACCTCCCCCATCACCAGCGACCCACCGAAGTAGTCGTGCATGACCACGGCGGTCGTCGCACATTGACCCCGTGCCGGGTTGCCCGGATGCCACGCCGCGACGTCCTCGGGCGAGCAGGTGTCCGCGCCCCACGACTCGCGCAGGGCAGCAGCGACGGTGTCCAGTTCCATGCGCACGACACTAGGGCGCAGGGCCGACAGCCCTCTCCCCCAATGTGGGTCCTAGAGCTGTGACAACCCCACGAGGAGACACACGAACGCCGCTGTCGTCAGCACCGAACGAAGATGGTTGAAGACGACCCAGCGGTCCTCGAAGGCATCGCGCAGCTGCGCGGCGGCGCCCGTGCCGGTCTCCAGCGCATCGTTCAGCGGGACGTTCACGGCGCCGGTCACGACGAATGCGCCGACCGCGTACAGGATGACCCCCGCCACGAGCCACGGTCGGGCATCGGTGTGCCAGCCCAGGATCGCCGCAGCCAGCGCGGCCACCCCAGCACCTGCGAAGACCAGGAGGAACACCGGATTCAGGATCGCGGCGTTGATCGCTCGCATGCTCTGCACGAAGGTCGCGTCGTCGGTGCGACGCAGCCCCGGCATGACCGCATAGGAGAACGCCGCGAACAGTCCTGCGGAGAGTCCCACCAGCGCGGTCGCGACCACCAACGAGGCGCGCGTCATGCGCTGACCGCCCACACCTCGGTCGCGGCGGTGGCCGTCGCGTAGTCGCGGAAGTCCCGAGGGGATCGCCCGAGGACCTGCTCCAGATCACCGGTCAGGTGCGAGTTCCGACCATCGAGCACTTTCGTGAACAGATGGGTCAGGAACTCGACGAGATCCGCGGGGACCGCCTGCTCCGCGAGGCCGGCAGCGAACTCGGGCGTCGACACCGGGACGAAGCTGATCGGGCGGCCCGAGGCCCCGGCGATCTCCTCCACGGCGTCCCCGAACGTCAGCAGTCGTGGCCCGGTGAGCTCATACGTCCTCCCGGCGTGCTCCGGACGGGTCAGGGCGGCCACGGCCGCGTCGGCCAGGTCGTCGGCGTCCACGAATGGCTCGGTCACGGTGCCGGTCGGAAGGGTCAGCTGTCCGGCCAGGATGTCGTCGAGCAGGAACGACTCGCTGAAGTTCTGCGAGAACCAGCTCGACCGCAGGATGGTCCAGGCAACGCCGGAGTCGCGTACCGCCTGCTCGGTCGGCCAGCCGTCCTCCTCGCCTCGGCCGGAGAGCAGCACGAGCCGCTCGACCCCCGCGTCGCGGGCGATGTGCGACAGCGTGCGGATAGCCTCGGCGGCGCCCGGTGCTGCCATGTCGGGGTGATAGGCCAGGTACACAGCGCCGACCCCCGCCAGTACTGCCGGCCAGGTCGACTCGTCGGCCCAGTCGAAGCGCGGTGTGCCGCGTCTGGATCCGCTCCGGACGGGGATGTCGAGTGCCGCGAGTCGCGCAACGACCCGGCGGCCGGTGGTTCCGGTGCCGCTGAGGACGGCTGTCATTAATGAGGTCATGGATCCATCGTGGGATCCCCCGGTGAGATGATCCATGGCCGAAAACCCCATTTCCATGCTCGGACGTCTACCGTGAACGAGTGGACACTCTGAGCGCGCTCCTCGACGGTCCCCGAGCCAACGGCGCCTTCCTGCTGCGGTCCGTGCTGAGCGCGCCGTGGGCCTTGCGCGTGCGAGACGAGGCACCGCTGTCGATCGCCGTCGTGGTGGCCGGCGAGGCCTGGGTGCTCGGCGACGACGAGCACGCCCGCCTCGGTCCCGGGGACGTCATGATCGCCCGCGGCCCGCACCCCTACACGGTCGCCGACGCGCCGGGCACTCCCCCGAACATCTTCATCGAGCCCGGCCAGCACTGCGTCGACGCCGCGGGCAACAGCCTCGAGGACGTCATGACGCTCGGCACCCGCACGTGGGGCAACGACATCGCCGGCGAGACGCTCCTGGTCACCGGGACGTACGAGTCGACGCGTGCCGTCAGCGACCGACTGCTGCGGAGCCTCCCGGCGACCCTCGTGCTGCGCGCGGACGAGTGGGACGGCCGGCTGGTCGACGTGCTGTGCGAGGAGATGACCCGCGACGAGCTCGGTCAGGAGGTCTATCTGGACCGTCTGCTCGATCTCGTGCTGATCGATGCGGTGCGCGCCTGGTTCGCCGGTGACCCTGCGCGGACGCCGGCCTGGCACCGCGCTGCCCGCGAGCCCGTGGTCGGCCCCGCCCTGCAGCTGCTGGAGGACGATGTGGCCCGCCCGTGGACGCTCGACGTCCTCGCGCGCGAGATCGGCGTCTCCCGCGCGGCACTGGCTCGGCGCTTCACCGCGGCGGTCGGGCAGCCGCCCATGGCGTACCTGACCGATCTTCGGCTGGACGTCGCCGCCGATCTGCTCCGCGATCCGACGATGACGATCGCGGCGGTCGCCCACCGGGTGGGCTACGGCAGCGCGTTCGCCCTGAGCGCCGCATTCAAGCGGGTGCGCGGCGTGAGCCCGAGCCAGCACCGCGTCCGCGCGAGCTGAGGCCGCGGACGGACGATGAGGCTTTGCGGTAGCCCCAGCGACCACAAACCCTCATCCTCCGTCCCTGGCCGGACGAAGGATGAGGGGTTGGGGTTGCCCCAGCTACCGCAAACCCTCATCTTCGGTCCCCCCGCTCAGAGCTTGAGCGCGCCGGTGGCCAGGAGCACCGCGGCGAGCACGGCGAGCGTCCACAGCAGGATGCACACGCCGAGCTCCGGCGCGGTGAGCGTCGTCTTGCCTCGCTCACGGCGTGCCCGCAGGTACAGCAGCGTCCCCGGGGCATAGATCAGGCAGCTGAGCAGGAGGTAGCGCGACCCCGCCGAGTACAACAGGAACACCGCGTACACGATCGCCAGCGCCGCGACGACCTGGTCGCGCCGTCGTCGCTCCGTCGTGGCCCCGTCGTACGTCTGCCCGGTCACCGTCAGCTTGAACGCGTACGCCGCCACGAGCAGGTACGGCACCAGCGCGAGGGCCGTGTCGAGCTTGAGCATGAAGTCCAGTGCGTTGTCGATGACCAGGACGAGCAGGAGGAACAGCTGCACCGAGACGCTGGTTGTCACCAGCGCGGCGATGGGCGTGCCGTTGCTGTTCTCGCGGGCGAGCGCCCGCGGCATGATCTCGGTCCGTGCCGGGTCGAACATCACCTCGGCGTTCAGCAGGGTCCACGCGAGGTATGCACCCAGCACCGACACGATCACCGCGACGTCGATCATCGTCCCGCCCCACTCCCCCACGGCGGACCTCAGCACGACGCCCATCGACGGCTGCTCGGCGTGCGCGAGCCGACTCTGCGGCAGGATGCCGTACGACACGAGCGCCACCGAGGCGAACAGCGCCAGGGTGCTGACGAAGCCCAGCACCGTGGCCCGGCCGATGTCCTCGCGACGACGCGCCAGCCTCGAGTAGGCGCTGGCCCCCTCGACCCCCAGGAACACGAAGGTCGTGATGAGCATCGTGGCCTTGACCTCCTCGAACAAGGACGCACGGCCAGCACCGTGTTGCCCTGACCAAGTCCCGGCAGGAAGGCGCCGATGCTGGCCATCGCGAAGGTCAGGTAGAAGACGTTGCCCACGACGTTGCTGGCCCAGTAGCCCCAGGCGACGTTGAATCCGGCAGTTGCCGAAACCCGCCTGCGCGTACACGTAGATGCCGTTGTCCAGATCCGGGCGGCGCACCGCCAGCGACTGGAAGACGAAGGCCAGCATCAGCATCCCGGTCCCTGCAATGACCCAGGCGATGACTGCCCCCAGGACGCCCGTCGCCGCGCCGAAGTTCTGCGGCAGCGTGAAGACCCCGCCGCCGACGATGGACCCGACGACCATCCCGGCCAGCGTCAGCACCGAGACCTTCGGCGCCCCGGACCTCACGTCCTCGGTGGTCATCTGCTCAACGCTGCGGCTTGACCAGCGGGAACAGGATCGTGTCCCTGATGCTGAGGCCCGTCAGGTTCATCACCAGTCGGTCGATGCCCAGTCCCATCCCGCCGGTGGGCGGCATCCCGTACTCCAGCGCCATGAGGAAGTCCTCGTCGACCTGCATCGCCTCGGCGTCGCCGGCGGCCGCCAGCAGCGACTGGGCGACCAGCCGCTCGCGTTGGTCGACGGGGTCCACGAGCTCGGAGTACGCCGTCCCCTGCTCGGCGCCGAAGATCACCAGGTCCCACTTCTCGGTGAGCCGCGGGTCGTGGCGGTGCGGTCTGGTCAGCGGGGCGTTCTCCTTGGGGAAGTCGGTGTAGAAGACCGGGGTGACGGTGGTCCCCTCGCACAGCTCGCTGTAGATCTCCTCGAGCACGAATCCCCAGGACGGGTCGAGGTCGAGCTCGATCCCCAGCCGGTCGGCGTGCTTGCGCAGGATGCCGATGGGTGTGTCCGCGGTGATCTCCTCGCCCAGCGCCTCCGAGACCGCCTCGCAGATCGTCTTGACCGGCCACTGCCCCGACAGGTCGTACTCCTGGACCTTCCCGTCCCGGTCCGTGCGCCGCGCCATGGGCGATCCGTAGACGGCGGTGGCCGCCTCCTGGATCAACTCCTGGGTGAGGACACGCATCGTGCCGTAGTCGCCGTAGCTCTCGTAGACCTCCAGCGAGGTGAACTCGGGATTGTGCTTGAAGTCGGCACCCTCGTTGCGGAACTGGCGACCCACCTCGAAGACCTTCTCCATGCCGCCCACGAGCAGTCGCTTGAGGTGCAGCTCGGTCGCGATCCGCAGGTACAGGTCCATGTCGTACGCGTTGATGTGAGTCTCGAACGGTCGCGCATTGGCGCCTCCGTGGATGGTCTGGAGGATGGGTGTCTCCACCTCGGTGAAGCCACGCGCCTGCAGCGAGTCGCGGACGCTGCGCACGATCGCGGTTCGCTGGTACGCGACGGTGCGCGAGTCCGGGCGCACGATGAGGTCGACGTACCGCATCCGCACCCGCGCATCGGGATCGGTCAGCCCTTCGTGCTTGTCGGGCAACGGCCGCAGCGACTTGCTGGTCAGCATCACCGACGCCGCGCGTACGGACAGCTCACCGCGGCGCGTGGTGATCACCTCGCCCGTGACGCTCACGTGGTCGCCCAGGTCGATCGAGTGCTCCCAGAACGTCAGCTGCTCGGGCGCCAGGTGCTCAGCGTCCACCATCACCTGCAGGTCGCCGCTGCCGTCGCGCAGCGCCGCGAAGCCGATGTGCCCCATGTCCCGCTTGAGCAGGACCCGTCCCACGACCGAGACCGTGATGCCGGTCAGCGTGTCGGGCGGCAGGCCGTCCCCGGCGAGGGCGCGGACCTCCGCGAGCGTGTGGGTGCGCGGGGCCGTCACCGGATAGGGGTCGACGCCGCTGGCGCGGATCTGGTCCAGCTTCTCTCGGCGGACGCGCATCTGCTCGGGCAGGTGCTCGGTCGAGATGGCCTCGGCCACGACGTCGGGTGCCGGCGGGATCAGCGCCCGGACGGCTGCTGCGTGCTCGGTGTCCCCCGTGCGCAGACCGTCCGGGGCACCGCGCCGGTGGCGCAGGCTCGCGATGGTCGGCGCGACGAGGAACCCCTCCGCGCTGCCGGCCGCCGTGCCGACCCGCGGCAGGTCCGAGGCGTACTCGTAGCCCATGTAGCGCGGCTGCCAGTCCGGCTGGTACTTCGCATTCGAGCGGTACAGGGATTCCAGCTCCCAGTTCTTGCTGGCGATGAGCAGGCTTTGACGCCACAGGCGGGCCACCGGTCCGGCTCCGATCTCGGCGCCGCGGGCGAACGCCTCGCGGAACATCGCGAAGTTCAGCGACACCAGCCCGATGCCGAATGTCGCCGCCTCGCCGGCCAAGGCGGCCACCATGAGCTCCACGACCCCGTTGTCCGCGGACGGGTCGCGCCGCATCAGGTCCAGCGAGAGGCCGGTGCGTCCCCAGGGCACGAAGCTCAGGAACCCGCGGAGCCGGCCGTCGCGGTCGCGGGTCTCCACCAGCACGCACGCCTCGTCCAGCGGGTCCCCCAGCCGTCCGAGTGCCATCGAGAAACCCCGCTCGTCCCCACCGTCACCGCGCCACGACGCGGCTGCCTCGCCGAGGGCCGCGAAGTCCGTGTCGGTCAGGCTTGCGTGCCGCACGACCCGAGTGGTGTAGCCGCGTCTGGTCAGTCGCGTGACCGGCTGGCGCACACCCTTCATGCCCGGCCCGTTGAGCGAGAAGCTCGCCATGTCGACGATCGCCTCGTCCCCGATGTCCAGCAGCGACAGGCCCGCGTCGGCGTACGCCACCGCGCCCTCACGGCCCGCACCCATCACGGCCAGGGACCAGCCGTTCGACCGCGCCTCCGCACGCCACCTGGACAACGCGTCGGGCCAGTAGGCGGGGTCTCCCACGGGGTTGCCACTGGCCAGGCTCACGGAGCCGACCACGCGGTAGGAGACGCCTGCTCTGGCAGTGTCCACCTGCCCGGTGTCCCACACGACCGCCTTGTCGCGTCGCGTCGCGAAGTAGCCAAGGGAGTCGTGTTCGCCGAAGTCGCGCAGCAGGGCTCGGACCCGCGCCTCGTCCGCGACCTCCAACGTGCGGGTGCCGCGCGGCGCGCGGAACAGGATCACCGTTGCGCTCAGGACGACCACCGCCCCCACCAGACCGATCACCATCCGCACCCACCACGGCGCCGTCGCCGACGTGTCGAACCCGGTGCGGCCCAGGTCGAGCAGCATCGAGTCGAAGACGTAGACCGTCGAGTCGCCGAACCCCGGCGACCGTCCGGCCGCGCTGACCAGCGCGGCGCCGCCGAGCACCATCACCAGTCCCCCGCCCAGGAACACCACGACGGCCGTGAGCAGGCTGCCCGACACACGACGTGCGACGAACTGTGGCCGCACGCGCACGGCCAGGACGATGACCGTGCCGACCAGCACCAGGCCCAGCGAGGCCAGCACGACGTTGTCCCCTTCCGCGATCTCCTCGATCCGGCCGATCTCAGGAACTCCGAGCCACCAGATGACTCCGAGCCACCACGCCGCCCTCAGCCGACGACGCAGCCCGACGCCGGTGACCAGCAGCAACGCGGCGTACACCAGGCTCGGCACGACCGGGATGGTCAGCAATGACAACGGGTCGTCGTAGTGGGCAAAGTAGCGCCGCCACGGCGGGACCAGGGTGACGATCACCGTGAAGACGCCGAACAGGAACATCACGCCGGCGAAGCGGTCCGGCCAGCCGTCGTCAGCGGGACGCCGCATCACGGGCAGCTTTGAGCCGGAGCTCCGGTCTGTGTCGGGCGGCTCGTGCGTGCGCTTCTCGCCGGGTGCGGTGGTGTCGGTCATGGCGATCCTCCTGCTCGGGACGCGCGGTCCGGCTGGACCGACGCGAACATGCCTAGGCACACGAGCCATGCGCTCATGCCCGCGATGTGCAGTCGCTGACTGGTGGCCAGCGCCCACTCCGGCCAGTCGGCGACGACGGACAGGCCCATCAGTGCTCCCGCGACCAGGCCGGACCCCCAGAACAGCCACCACGCGCAGCGGTGGAACCAACCGGGGCCGGTGCGCCGGGTCGCTGCCCAGGCTGCGGCCATCCCGATGTACAGGCCGACGTCCGAGGCGGTGGAGAGGGCGTTGTGCAGGACGCTCTGGGAGCGGTCCGCGGCCGAGTCGCACACGGTTCCTTCGCTGCATGGCGCGGTGACCACGGCGGCTGCCGCGGCACCGACCGCGAAGAGAAGCGTGCTGATGAGCACGACGGTGCGCATCGGACGTGGCGGCATCGCCGCACCCACGTATGGCAGCAGCACCAGGACCAGCGCAGCACAGAGCAGGTCCATCATGCGTGACAGCGTCGCGTGCGGAGCGCCCGGCGCTGCCAGCTGGCTGACGACCTCGCTCATGCCCTCGAACCCGCGCAGCACCCAGTCGAGCACGAAGCTCGAGTACGCAGCCCCGGCGAGGACGCCGATGATGATCAGGATCGCCCCACGCCGGCTCACACGGCCACTCATGAGGCGCTCGCCGCGGTGGACGCCTCGGCACGGACGTCCTCGGCGTACTCGCGCGCAGCAGGTGCGGACAGGGCCAGGATCACCAGGACGCTGCCACCGACGGTGAGCAGTCCGTGGAACTCATCGGGCCGGCCGTCGCCGGTGACCCAGTCGGCCATGGCCGCCAGAGCTGTCACCGAGCAGAAGGTCATCAGCAGCAGCCGGGCCCAGTTGCGGCCCGCCAGGATGCCCACGGCCAGCACGGCGTCGACGGCCGCGGCGATCACCAGGAACGCTGCCAGGGCGCGCTGGGACGCATCGCTGTCCAGCGCCAGACCCAGGACCGCGATGACGTATCCCGTGCCGCGGGCCAGGGCGACGCCCGCACCGATCAGCACGGACGAAGGCCACCGCGGCGCCGGCTGCTGGCCCTTCACGGGGTCGGGGCCCGTCGGCGCCACACGGACGTCCAGGATCGGCAGGTCACCGTCGGTGCGAATCCGGTCGCCGCCCCCGTTGACGTGGTGGTACCCGGACGAGAAGTTCTTGATCATCGACACGGACGCACCGGGCAGCGCCGACCGGACCGAGTCGACCACGAAGTCTCGCTCGACATCGGTGTTCTCGTCGATGTGGTGCGTGACCTGCAACGTGAACAGGCTGAGGCCGACACGGCTGTCGAACGTCGCGGCCGCCATCCAGTCGGAGCGGAATCCACCCGGCAGCAGCCACCCGTCGGGACAGCGCCAGAAGCGGACGTGGTGGCGCTTCGACGGGCTGCCACGCACCTCCTGCTCGTAGGCGAAGTCCTGCTGGCGGTCGAACAGGTGCAGGGGGCTCACCGGCGCTGCGGCATAGCTGCGTCCGCGCAGGACGCTGAGGACGATCTTCACCGACGATCGGAGGTCCACTGGGTCGGCCAATGTCCAGCCCGCTGTCGACAGCGCCGTGTGGACCTGGCCCTCCCGACCCAGCAGCCCCAGGTTGACCGGGTCCCCCAGCAGCCCGTCGCTGGTGCGGGTACGACCGATGAAGTAGTCGGGCAGGTAGATCGCCGTCAGGATGCGGTGCAGGCGGGGCAGCACGAGATAGCTGAAGAAGATCCAGAACACGACCAGCAGCAGCGTCGGCCAGCCCGGATGCAGTCCGTCGCGCAGCAGCACGTACGAGAACCAGAGTCCAACGACCGCCGACAGCGCGAAGAACCAGCCGTCCAGCACCGTGCTCGACGGTCCGGTGGCACTGCCCTCAGGGACCATGTACCCACGGTGGCCGTCTCGGACCACGTGCGGCAGAGTCCTCATCCCCTACCGTGGAGGATGTGCTCGCCGGTCTGCTCGCTGCAGCGGGAGCGGCGCTCTGCTACGGCGTCGCCTCCGTCCTCGAGGCTGTCGCGACGCGTCGCACGGCCGCCGTGGAAGGCCTGGATCCGCGGCTCGTCGTCCGGTTGCTCAAGTCCTGGCCCTACCTCCTCGGCCTCTGCGTGGATGCCCTGGGATTCGTGCTCAGCCTCGTCGCGGTCCGCTCGCTGCCGCTGTTCGTGGTGCAGTCGGTCGTGGCGAGCTCGCTGGCCGTCACGGCGATTCTCGGGGCCGTCTTCCTGCGGATGCGACTGCTGCGCGCGGACCGGATCGGCCTGGCGGTCGTGGTGGTCGGCCTAGCGCTGGTCGGCGCCTCCGCGACCGAGGACCGCAGCGTCGACGTGGGTCGCGCCGAGGAGTGGGGCGTGCTCGTGGCGGCCGCGCTCCTGGCCGTTCTGGCCATCCCGCTCGCACGTCTTGGCGGAGGTCGCGGCGCCACTGCGCTGGGGGCCGTCGCAGGACTGGGCTACGGCGTCACGGCGGTCGCCTCGCGGATGCTGCCGGGCAATCTGTCGCCGCAGCACATCGGCGGTGAGGTCGGTCCCCTGCTCGCCAGCCCCGTGACATACGCCCTCGTCGTCGGCGGCGCGGTCGCGATCCTGTCGTACTCGATCGCACTGCAACGTGGCAGCGTCACCCAAGCGACCGCGCCGATGGTCGTGGGCGAGACAGTCGCCCCCGCCCTGGTCGGGCTCGCGCTCCTCGGCGACCAGCCGCGTCCCGGTTGGGGTGCGGTCGCGTTCATCGGTTTCGTGCTCGCGCTCGTGGGCGCGGTCAGCCTCGCCAGGCACGGCGAGGTGGAGACCGACCTCTCGGACACGGGGCTCCGCGACTCCGACAGCTGATTGTCTCCGCTCGTAGACTGGACGGACGACAGGAGGTGCAGCCCTGATGAGCGCCGGAGACCGCATGCGGCACGAGTACCGCATGCGCCTGGAGGCAGAGGCTGCCGCCGCATCCTCGTCCGAGGGCGGCGACGAGGCACCCGACGACGCCGCGCAGCGGGCCCTCCGGGCGGAGCACCAGGCGCAGTGGGTCGACATGCAGATCCAGCAGGCCATCGCGCGCGGTGAGTTCGACGACCTTCCCGGTGCCGGCAAGCCGATCAAGGGGATCGACCGCCCCCACGACCCGGACTGGTGGGTCAAGCAGCTGATCGAGCGCGAACGCATCAGCGTCCTGCACCCGGCGCTCGCGCTGCGCAAGGAGGACGCGGAGCTGGAGACGACGCTCGACCGCATCACGACACCGACGGGCGTGCGCGAGGCGATCGAGGACTTCAACGCGCGGGTCATCGAGGCACGCCGCCAGCTCCAGGGTGGTCCTCCGGTCATCACCGCCCTGCGCGACGCCGACGAGGAGGTCGCGGCGTGGCACCGGCGCCGGACCGAGCGGGTCGCGACACAGAAGGCCCGCCTCGCCGAGATCCGCGCAGCCGAGGCGGCCAATGCTCCCCCGCCGTGGTGGCGCCGGATGGGCCGCTCCCGGCGATCCCGGTGATGTTGTGGGTGCCGGCTGGCACTCTTGAGGCGTGAGATCAACCCTGTCCGATCCGGTGACCCGGGACGTCCACGTCACCTCCCCCGTCAACGTGTACCTGACGTTGTCGTTGCTGCGCCGAGGCCCGGGTGATCCCACCTTCCGCAGGGACGGATCACGCATCTGGCGCACCAGCCGCATGGCCACCGGGCCGGTGACCTATGCGATCGAGCCCCGCAGCGCCACCCACGTGCGCGCCCAGGCGTGGGGACCCGGGAGCGACGAGCTGATCGAACGTGTCCCCCAGCTGATCGGCGCCGAGGACGACCCGACCTCCTTCGAGCCTCGGCACCCGCTGCTGGCCGACGGCGTCCGCCGGTTCCCAGGCCTGCGCGTGCCGCGAACCGGACGCGTGCTCGAGGCACTGATCCCGGCGATCATCGAGCAGAAGGTGCTCGGCATCGACGCCTTCGCCGCCCAACGTCGCCTCCTGCGACGTTTCGGCGAGGCCGCCCCGGGGCCCGCACCCGAGGGCATGCTGGTGACACCGGACGCCGAGCACTGGGCTGCGATCCCGTCGTGGGAGTGGCACCTCGCCGGCGTCGATCCCCGCCGGGCCCGCGCGGCACAGGCCAGCGCCAAGGTCGCCGCGCAGCTCGAACGGCTCGCCGAGTCGGGCGATGACGCCGCGGTCTACCGGGCCATGCGCAGCATCCCCGGCGTGGGCGTCTGGACGGCGGCCGAGGTCGGGTACCGCGCGCTCGGGGACGCCGACGCCGTCCCCTTCGGCGACTTCCACGTCGCCAAGGACACCGGCACCGCGCTGATCGGCCGGCGCATCGACGATGCGGAGCTGGCGACGCTGCTCGAGCCGTGGCGCGGTCACCGGTTCCGTGTGGTGCGGCTCGTGCAGCTCAGCCCGCTGGCCGCCAGGGACCGCCGCGGCCCCCGCATGGCGCGCGTCGATCACCGTCACATCTGACGGCCCGCTTGCGCTCCACCTAGGGTGTCGGGGGTGATGTCCCGTCTGCCGGCCTGGCTGCGCGTCGCGGCCGCGATGTTCGCCGTCGGCTGGGGCGCCAACCAGTTCGCCGCGATGCTGCTGGTGTACCGCGCCGAGGACGGGTTCTCGACCGAGGCGGTCACCGCCCTGTTCGGCGCCTACGCGCTGGGCCTGATCCCCGCCCTGCTGATCGTCGGGCCGGTCTCGGACCGGATCGGCCGGCGCGCGGTCATGCGTCCGGTGCTCGTGCTGTCGGTCATCGCGACCTTGGTGCTGGTGCTCGCGCAGGGCTCCCTGGTGCTGCTGCTGATCGGGCGCCTGCTGGCGGGTGTCGCCTCCGGTGCCGCCTTCGCGCCGGGCACGGCCTGGGTCAAGGAGATGTCCGTCGGCGCGTCCGGAACCGGTGCCCGCCGCGCGACGCTGGCACTGTCGGCCGGGTTCGGATCGGGGCCGCTCGTCGCAGGAGTCGTCGCGCAGTGGCTGCCCGCCCCCACGGTCCTGCCCTATGTGCCACACCTGGCCCTGATGATGGTGGTCGCGGCCATCGCGTGGGGTGCCCCCGAGCCGCCCACGGTCGCCGGCCGCCGTACGTCCCGCCGCAGCGTCGAGGTCTGGCAGGCGCTGCGCAGCCGTCCGTTCGTGCTGGGCGTCGCCCTCACGGCGCCCTGGGTCTTCGGCGCCGCGTCCACCAGCTTCGCCACCCTGCCCACCTTCGTCCAGATCGACGTCGCGCCGATCGCCGTCACCGGGTCCCTGGCCGGACTGACGTTATGGACCGGCGTCGCGATCCAGCCGCTGGGACGACGTCTGGGCAACCCACGAGTCATCGTCACCGCGGGGCTCGCCGCATCCGCTGTCGGACTTCTCGTCGGGGTGGCCCTGGCCCGCACCGGCGCTGCCTGGCTCCTGGTCCCGACCGCCGTCCTGCTCGGTATCGGCTACGGCCTGGTGCTCGTGGGCGGGCTGACGACGGTCGAGCGGCTCGCGCACCCGGACGACCTGGGCACGCTCAATGCCATCTTCTACAGCCTGACGTACCTGGGCTTCGCGGCACCGTTGCTCAGCACCCTGACGCTCAAGGCCCTCTCCCCCACCGAGCTCATGCTCGTCGGGGTCGGCGTCATCGCGGTGACGGTGCCCGGTGTGCTGGTCTCGGGGCGGGTCAGGGGGCGCTGAAGCCGGCCGGACTCGGGCTCACTCGAACGGGGTGGGATCCCCTGCGCCGACACGGACGACCTTGGCGGAGCCGTCCGAGAAATCGATCACCGTGGTCGGCTCGGGGATGACGTCGACCCCCGACTCGATGACGGCGTCGATCTGGCCGTCGAGCTCCTCGGCGATCTCCCACGCAGCCGTCATGGCATCGGTCTGGCCGGGCAGGATCAACGTGGTCGACAAGATCGGCTCGCCCAGCGAGGCCAGCAGCGCGCTGACGATCTTGCTCTCGGGAATGCGAACGCCCACGGTCTTCTTCTTGTCGTGCAGCAACCGGCGCGGGACCTCTCGCGTCGCCGGGAGGATGAACGTGTACGGACCGGGGGTGGCGTTCTTCACGGCGCGGAAGATCGAGTTGTCGACCTGGACGAACTGGCCCATCTGGGAGAAGTCCTTGCACACCAGCGTGAAGTGGTGCTTGTCGTCGAGCGCGCGGATCGCCTTGATCCGGTCGAGCGCATCCTTGTTGCCGATCTGTGCGCCGAGGGCATAGCCCGAGTCGGTCGGGTAGGCAATCAGGCCGCCGTCCTGCAAGATGGCCGTGGCCTGGTCGACCGCGCGCTGCTGCGGGTTCTCGGGGTGGATGTCGATGAATCGCGCCATGGGACGAAGCCTACGTCTTCTGGACATGACGAAGGGCCGCACCGAGGTGCGGCCCTTCGTCTCAGGTCATTTGAAGATGCTGTAGCCGCCGGGTCCGACGGCCGCGGCGACGATCAGCAAGATGATGCCGATCAGGATGTCTCCGCGCACGAGGCGCAGGATTCCGTAGATGGCAATGGCAACTGCGATGATCCACAGAATGAACGCCATGAATACTCCCTCTCTCCGTTGGTGGCGGTGGCCACCGCGAAGCCGGGTACCCGGACCTCACATTCTTCAAACACATTTATTTGAATCGCTTCAATCGAACGTGATGTGACCTGGCTCACGGGTATTCGTTCCGGCATGCGGACGCCCGAAAACGATCACGGACGGGCGGCAGACGGGGACCTAGTCTGAGCGGGACGATCCCCCGTCCCGAAGAGGTGCCGACACATGACCGAAGTCTTGACGTTGGCCCAGCGGCGCGAGCAGCAGATTGCACACGACCGGGAGCGCACGGCACACCTCGCGGACCGCGAGGGGATGCTCGACCCGAGGCGCAGCAGCGACGAGCTGCGGACGATCGCCGAGAAGGCCCAGGCGCGCCTGGCCGACACCGACTGCGACACCGTCCTGGCGTGGGTCGCCGAGGAGTTCGGCTACCGGACCGCGGTCGCGTGCTCGATGGCTGATGCGGTGCTGCCCGATGTGGTGGCCAAGCACCTGCCGTGGGTCGACACGCTCTTCCTCGAGACGGGCTACCACTTCGCCGAGACGATCGGCACCCGCGACGCGGTCGAGTCGTCCATGCGTCTGTCCATCGTCGACGTCACACCAGCGCGCACCGTCGCGGAGCAGGACGCAGAGTTCGGCGAACGCCTCTACGAGCGCGATCCGGCGCTGTGCTGCCAGATGCGCAAGGTCGAGCCCCTGCACGCGACCCTCCAGGGGTACGAGGCGTGGATCACCGGCGTGCGGCGCGACGAGGGCCCGACCCGCGCCGACACGCCGTTCATCACCTGGGACGAGAAGAACGGGCTGGTCAAGGTCAACCCGCTCGCTGCCTGGACGTTCGACGACCTGCTCGCCTACGCCGACGACCACGGCGTCATCGTCAACCCGCTCGTGAATGACGGGTACCCGTCGATCGGCTGCGCGACGTGCACACGACGCGTCCTCCCCGGCGAGGACCCCCGCGCGGGTCGCTGGGCCGGTCTGGACAAGACCGAGTGCGGCCTGCACAACACCTGACCCTTCCCGATCCACCCCTTCCGAAGGCACCGATGACCCTGACTGACGAACGCCGTCTCACCCAGCTGCAGTGGCTGGAGTCCGAGGCGATCCACATCATCCGCGAGGTGGCCGCCGAGTTCGAGCGGCCCGTGCTGCTGTTCTCCGGCGGCAAGGACTCGGTCGTGATGCTGCACCTGGCGACCAAGGCCTTCTGGCCGGCCCCCGTGCCGTTCCCGGTCATGCACGTCGACACCGGGCACAACTTCCCCGAGGTCCTGGCCTTCCGCGACGCCACGGTGGAGCGGCTCGGCCTGCGCCTCGAGGTCGTCTCGGTGCAGGACTACATCGACGACGGCCGGTTGCGCGAACGCAGCGACGGCACCCGCAACCAGCTGCAGACGCAGCCCCTGCTCGACGGCATCACGGGCAACAAGTTCGACGCGGTCTTCGGCGGCGGCCGCCGCGACGAGGAGAAGGCCCGCGCCAAGGAGCGGGTCTTCAGCCTGCGCGACGAGTTCGGCCAGTGGGATCCCCGCAACCAGCGTCCCGAGCTGTGGAACCTGTACAACGGCCGCCACCGTCCCGGCGAGCACGTCCGCGTCTTCCCGATCAGCAACTGGACCGAGCTGGACGTGTGGCAGTACATCGCCGCGGAGAACATCGCGCTGCCCGAGCTCTACTACGCCCACCAGCGTGAGGTGTTCGAGCGCGACGGCATGCTGATCGCCGTCAGCGAGGTCTCGATGCCCCGCGATGGCGAGGTCACCTCGAAGCGCCAGGTCCGCTACCGCACGGTCGGCGACATGTCGTGCACCGGCGCCGTCGAGAGCGACGCCACGACTGTCGAGGACGTCATCGTCGAGGTCGCCGCGACCCGCCTGACCGAGCGGGGCGCGACCCGCGCAGACGACCGAGCCTCCGAGGCCGCCATGGAAGATCGCAAGAAAGAGGGCTACTTCTGATGCGGACGCTGCTTCGCCTGGCCACCGCCGGTTCGGTCGACGACGGGAAGTCGACGCTCGTGGGCCGGTTGCTCTACGACTCCAAGTCGGTCCTCGCCGACCAGTTCGACGCCGTCGAGCGGGTCAGCCGCGACCGCGGACTGGCCTCGGCCGATCTGGCGCTGCTAACGGACGGCCTGCGCTCCGAGCGTGAGCAGGGCATCACGATCGACGTGGCCTACCGGTACTTCGCGACGTCCGAGCGGTCGTTCATCCTGGCCGACTGCCCCGGCCACGTGCAGTACACCCGCAACACCGTCACGGGCGCCAGCACGGCCGATGTCGTGGTGCTGCTGGTCGACGTGCGCCACGGCATCCAGGAGCAGACGCGGCGCCACCTGGCCGTCGCGTCGCTGCTGCGCGTCCCGCACGTCGTCGTGGTCGTCAACAAGATCGACCTGGTCGACTTCGACGAGGCCACGTACACCCGCGTGTCCGACGAGGTGCTCGCATCCGCCCGCAGCCTGGGCCTGTTCGACGTCGCCACGATCCCGGTGTCGGCACTGAACGGCGACAACGTCGTCGACCGCTCGACCCGCACGCCCTGGTACGACGGACCGAGCCTGCTGAGCTATCTCGAGCAGCTCTCCCCCGTCGGCAGCCCGCACTCCGAGCCGCTGCGCCTGCCCGTGCAGCTCGTGATCCGCCCCCAGCAGGCGGCCGGCGACGAGTTCCGCGACTACCGCGGGTACGCCGGCCAGATCACCTCCGGGCTGGTCCGGGTCGGCGACGCCGTCACGGTGCAGCCCAGCGGCCGCACCAGCACGGTCACTGGCATCGACTTCGCCGGCGACCAGCTCGAGGAGGCATTCGCACCGCAGTCGGTCACCATCCGGCTGGCCGACGACATCGACATCTCCCGTGGCGATCTGATCGTCACCTCGCGCAGCGTCCCGCCGGTGACGCAGGACATCGAGGGCACGGTGGCCTGGCTCGCCGACCACGCCTTGGTGCCGGGCACGAAGGTGCTGCTCAAGCACGGCACACGGACGGTGCAGGCGATGGTCCGCGCGCTCGGCGGCAAGCTCGATCTGGACTATGCCCGGCTCCTGCCGGCCGACTCGCTCGGGCTCAACGACATCGGTCACGTGACCCTTCGTCTCGCGGCGCCGATCCCCGCCGAGGAGTACCTGCACTCGCGCGACACCGGCGCCTTCCTCCTGATCGACGCCCAGGACGGTGGCACCCTGGCCGCCGGGATGGTCGGAGACGCCCTGCTGGACACCGTCGCTGCGGTGGGCGCCCAGCCAGCGCCTGCATGACGTCCGCAGGAAGCCTTCCGCTGACCCTGCGTGTCGCCGGCCGTCGCGTCGTGGTCGTGGGCGGTGGGCACGTGGCCACCCGGCGCGCGCTCGCGCTCGTCGAGGCCGGCGCACGGGTCGTCGTCGTGTCGCCGGACGTGTCGGACTCCCTCGCGTCGTCGATCGGGCGGGGCGACGTGGAGTGGATCGACCGTGGCTACGTCTCGGGTGACCTCGCCGGCGCCTGGCTGGTGCAGACCGCCACCGACTCCCCCGTCGACGGCGTGGTGGCCGCCGACGCCGAGGCGGCCCAGATCTGGTGCCTGAAGGGGGGCGACCCGGAGCACGCGACGGCCTGGGCACCCGCCGTCGCCCAGGTCGACGACGTCCTGGTGGCGGTCAGCGGCGGCGGTGATGCCCGCCGGGCCACCGCGCTGCGTGACGGGGTGGCCGCGGCCCTGCAGTCCGGCGAGCTGCCCATGCGCCACCGCACCCACCACCCGGACGGCTTCGTGGCGCTGGTCGGCGGCGGTCCCGGCGACCCGGGTCTCCTGACCACCCGCGGCCGGCGCCTGCTGGCCGAGGCGGATGTCGTCGTGATCGACCGGCTCGCCCCGCACAGCCTGCTGGCCGAGCTGGACGATGATGTCGAGGTCGTCGACGTGGGCAAGATGCCCGATCACCACCCGATCCCCCAGCACGAGATCAACGCGATCCTCGTGGACCGGGCGAAGCAGGGCAAGATCGTGGTGCGGCTCAAGGGCGGCGATCCCTACGTGTTCGGGCGTGGCGGCGAGGAGCTGATCGCCTGCCGTGACGCCGGCGTCCCTGTCGAGGTCGTGCCGGGCGTCACCAGTGCCGTCTCGGTGGCGGCCGCCGCCGGCATCCCGGTGACCCACCGAGGTGTCGCCCGCGGGTTCTCGGTGGTCACGGCGCACGAGGACATCGGCGACCTGCCCCACACGGGGGCTCACACGCTGGTGATGCTGATGGGCGTCAAGCGCTTGGCCGAGACGTGCGCGCAGCTGGTGGCCTCCGGGCACCCGCCCGAGACTCCGGCGGCCATCATCGAACGCGGCTTCTCCCCCACCCAGCGGGTCACGGTGGGGACGCTGGAGACGCTGCCGGGCGCGGCCGAGGCCGCCGGGGCGACATCCCCGGCCATCACCGTGATCGGAGACGTCGTCAGGTTGTCGCCGGCCTGGGCCGCGCGCTCTTGATCGCCAGCCGGCGTGCCTCGTCGATCAGCGCCGCCATCGGCAGCTCGCGCATGTCGTTGCCGGAGATGGACGCGTCCTCGCCGTGCGGGCGGACCGCGATCTCCAGGACGCTCCAGGAGCGATCCGAACCGCGGCGGTGGAGCCGGAATCCGACCTCCCAGTCATCAGCGAGTCGCATCGCCACCAGGCGTTCGCCGTGCTCATCCACATGGAGCGCATAGGGCTTCGAGACGTTGTCCATGAGCTCAGCGAGATTCATGTCGACTCCGTGGGTCGGTCGTGAGCCGACGCTAGCACCGCGCGCCCCGCATCACCATGATGTGCCGTCCGGTCCTAGGCGGCGCGAGGTTCCTGTTTCGTGAACCTGGCGTGGCGTCTGGGTCTCTGCTCGGGGTCGATCCGGGTTGGCGGGATGATCTCGGGGATCCCGTCGGCTCCCATCCGAGCTTCCCACTCCCCTTCGTGGACCAGGAAATGATGGAAGTGGCACAACAAGGCTGCGTTGTTGAGGTCGGTCGGTCCGCCCTCTGACCAGAAGTTGAGGTGGTGGGCTTCGCACCACGCCGGTGGGCGGTCGCAGTCCGGGAACACGCAGCCCTTGTCACGTACGGCCAGCGCCAACCGCTGGTGGCGGTCGTAGAGGCGCTTGGTCATCCCGTGGTCGATGACCCGGGTGCCGTTCTCCAGATACAGAGCGACGAGGTGCGCGTTGCACGCCAGACGCTGGGCCTTGCGGGCTGACATCGGAGTGCCGGAGGTGTTGGTCGCTGTTCCCTGGCCAGTGCGCAAGTCATCAACATCGATCGTGACGGCCACAGTCGCAGCGAGGCCACCGGACTGCGGCAACGCCCCTGTCGGCAGGTGGGTGATGAGCTCGGTGAACGCGTGCCCGAGCTTGCGATCCCTCGGCAACGCCAACCAGTCATCGGCGCCCATGCCGTGGTGCTCAGCATTGGCCGCCGTGCGACGTGGGGCGATGATCCCTTCCAGGGCCGCCCGCAGGGTGTCGGCATCCGCATCGGGGATCGTGAACGCCCCATGCGTGGTTCCATCACCCCGCCGCCGCATCGACAGCTTGGTTGCGTCCCACGCCTTCTGCTCCTGCTTGCGCAGCTGCTCACCCAGGTGCTCATCGGCACCGTCGGGGTCGATCACTTCGAGGACTCTGTTCGCCAGCCGCTTCAGATCGTCCAGACCGTACTCGCCGGCGAGGCGGATCAGGTGCGCCTCGGCATCGGTCCGCTCTTGGTCCCCGCACCAGTCGGGCAACGCATCGATCGCCTTCATGATCACCGCCGCCTGATCGGTGGACAGGTCACCGCGAGCCCAAGCCGCTTGACTGGCCTCGACCCCGGTCACCCGAGCCAGCCCGACCAGCTTGGCCGCCTCGCCCTTGCTGATCCCGGCGCTGGCAGCAAGCCAAGTCGTCGTGGACGTTGCACCGTCGTCCTTCGCGAGGCCCATGTCCTCGGCGCATCCAGCCAGTCGCGACAACGCGGCATCCATCGACGTCCGCGCCCTCACGACCGCGAGCGCGACCTGCTTGACCTCCGAACCGGTCAACGTCCAGGGCTCGAGCGCGGCGAGATCCTCACTGACCGATGAGAGTTGATCGAGGATCATGGACGGGCTCCGGAGCGACTAGAACGTATGTTCGATTCTATCCGACATGCGTCTGCCCTCGCAAGGCCTCATCCGCACTAATTTGCTGTTATTTCAGTACTTAAGCGGCCAAAACTACCGCTATCAGCGGGCGCCGAAGACCTGCGCGTAGTACCAGCGGCCGGAGGAGTCCTTCGCGGCTCCGACCCCGATGTAGCGGTACGACTTGGTCAGGATGTTGCGGCGGTGACCGGGCGACTTCATCCAGGCCTTCGTGACCGACTTGACCGAGGTGTATCCGTAGGCGACGTTCTCACCCACGCGCGACAAGTGGCACTTCTTGAGCACGACCCGGATGTCCTGGTGGAACATCCGCTTCGCCTTGGCCTGCCGACGGGCGTGCGCCTCGGCGTAGCGGTCGACACAGCTGGATGCCTTGAGCTTCTTGAGGTCGCGCTTGGTGCGCTCGGCATTGGTCTTCTTCACGACATCGGACTCGATCTTGCCCGAGGACGCCGCGGACGCCGGCGCGACAGGCAGGATCAGCAGGGCTGCGAAAAGGGCGATCAGGAGGGGTCTGCGCATGAGATGGCTCCGGGGGAAGGCGGATCGTTCACCCGAGGACGCTACCCGCCCGTCTCGACCTCACCAACTCGCGCCGGTGTGACCGTCGCTGGAGGGGGCCGACTCCCGTCAGCCCCCTCCCCCGGTCAGTCGCCCTTCACGTTGACGATCTGCCGCAGCGTGTGACGAACCTCGACCAGGTCAGCAGCGTCCTGCATGATCACGTCGATGTCCTTGTACGCCGCGGGGATCTCGTCGACGAAGGCCGCCGTGTCGCGGTACTCGATGTCTCCCATCGCGACCCGCAGATCGTCCTGGGTGAACTGCTTGCGGGCCTTGGACCTGCTGTACTCGCGCCCGGCCCCGTGGGGGGACGAGTTCAGGGCAACCGGGTTGCCCTTGCCCACCACGACGTACGACCGCGTTCCCATGGACCCCGGGATCAGGCCCATCGTGCCGGAGGAAGCGTCGATCGCCCCCTTGCGGGACAGCCAGACGTCCTTGCCGAAGTGCTTCTCCCGGGCCGTGTAGTTGTGGTGGCAGTTGATCTCCTCGAGCCGCTCCACCTCGTCCGTGCCGACCCAGTCCGCGAAGCACGCCACGACCCGGTCCATCATCTCCGCGCGGTTGAGCAGCGCGTACTTCTGCGCCCACTGCAGCTCGGTGATGTACGCATCGAACTCGTCCGTGCCCTCCACGAGGTACGCCAGATCGCGATCCGGCAGATCGATCCACCATTTGCGGCACAGCTCCTGCGCGATCGCGATGTGCCGCTGCGCGATCTTGTTGCCGACACCGCGCGATCCGGAGTGCAGGAACAACCACACCCGGTCGTCCTCGTCGAGGCTGACCTCGATGAAGTGATTGCCCGATCCGAGCGTGCCGAGCTGCAGCTCCCAGCTCTTCGCCCGGTCGGCCGGGTCGAACCCAGCGGCCTCGGCATCGGCGCGCAGCTCGTTCACGCGCGCCTGGGTGTGCGCTCGGGTGATCGCGCGGTTGGCGACCCCGGCGGACAACGGGATCGCCCTTTCGATCGCCAGGCGCAGCGTCCGGCGATCCGTCGGCAGCTCGGAGGCCACGTACGGCGTCTTGACCGCGATCATCCCGCAACCGATGTCGACCCCGACAGCAGCGGGGATGATCGCGCCGAGCGTCGGGATCACCGAGCCGACCGTCGCCCCCTTGCCCAGGTGGGCGTCGGGCATCAGTGCGAGGTGCGGGTAGATGAACGGCATGCTGCTGGCCGTGTGGGCCTGATCGCGGGCGTTGGAGTCCAGGATGGAAGCCCAGCTGAACAACCGCTGGGAGAGCTTCTCCATGAGATGTCACTTTCGGTGAGTGGGTGGATACAACAAAAAAGCCCCGACCGCAGGCGCGGTCGAGGCTCGGTGTCCGGAGCGGTTGGCTGGTCAGCCAGCGCTGGTTCCCGGGTACGGGGCATCGGCCGCAGGCCATCCCTGGCGATTGCGGAACGAGAGCTCGAGCTGCACGAGATAACTACGGCGAATCGGCGTCGACATCATGAAGCTCCTCTCGGGTACCAGGTGGGTGGGCGATGCGTCGCAGGACGTTACACCATGTCTGGGGTGCCCGGCGATTCCTGCGCTGCGATCCAGGCGTTGAAGTGCCGCTCCCCCTGGCGCATCACCTGCCGGTGGGCCAGGACGAATAGCGGTCGCAGGGCCCACGACGTCCATCGCATCCATCGGCGGCGGGTGTCCACGCGCCAGTCGATGACCATCGAGGTCTCCCCCGGGCCGTCCTCGAACGCCACGGCACCGTGTCCCTCCAGATCACCCGTCGCCGTGAAGCTCAGCGCACCGGGACGCTGCGTCGTCAGGTCATCGAGCGCGAACCGCAGCGAGTACGCGAACGGGCTGTCGACCCGCACGTGCATCCGTGAGCCGTCGAACTCGCTGACCTGCACCGCGGGCCACCAGACCATCGGGTCAGGAGTCGCCAGCAATGCGTCCAGGACGTCCCACAGGTCCTCCCGCGACAGCGGGACCGACCAGCGGGAGACGAGCGAGTAGTCGGCGGCCATCTATGCCTGGTGTGCGGTGCGGGTACGGCGCAACCACCACAGCCCGATGAACGGCAGCACCAGCGGGACGAACCCGTAGCCGCGGCCGAAGTCCGACCACACGGTCTCGTCCGGGAACAGTCCCTCGTCCACGAGCGACACGATGCCGACCGCCAGCACGCCGACCAGCTCGATGCCGATCGTCACGAGCGCGAGCCGACGGCGGTTCAGCGCCAGCGCGGCCGTCGCGAGGATGTAGACGACGCCGGCGAAGGCCGACAGGACGTACGGCACCACGGTGTCGGAGTCGACCTCGGCGATCAGCTGCACGATGGATCGCGCTGACGCGGCCAGCGCGAACACCGCGTAGACGGCGACGAGGGCGCGGCCGAAGCCGTGGGAGGTGTCGGGACGTTCAGGCATAGGTGCCCTTCCAGATGCCCAGCAGGCGGATCGAGAGCACCGCGACGCTGAGCATCGCCACGACCACGACACCGGTCCCCCAGCGGGACTTCTCGGCGATCCCCCACAGCACGGCCGCCGGCGGGATGACGACCATCGTGACCAGGTAGGAGATGAACACGACACCGTCGACGTCGCGTGACGTCTGCCCCAGCGCGATCGATCCGCCGACCAGCAAGCCGATCAGGACGATCTCCAGCACGGACACCGCATAGAACAGCGGATTGCCGAACGGCCGCTGGGTCACGGTGTGCCACGCGGCGAACGCCGCGACCAGCGCCCCGAGGATCGCGATGCCATAGGCGACGGGATCGGTCACGCACTGCCCTTGCTCGAGGCCCCTCGCACGAGAGGGGGCGGTCGGATGTCGAGCCGATTCTCCCACGCGCCCGGGAGAGCCCCGCAGGCCCGTCGGTCAGGAGAAGGCGTTCTCCCCGGTCAGCGCCTGGCCCAGGATCAGCTGGTGCATCTCGACGGTGCCCTCGTAGGTCAGCACCGACTCGAGGTTGTTCATGTGCCGGATCACCGGGTACTCCAGCGAGATGCCGTTGGCGGCCAGGATCGTGCGGGACGTCCGGCAGATGTCCAGCGCCTCGCGGACGTTGTTGAGCTTGCCGAAGCTGACCTGCTCGGTGGTCAGCCCCACCGCGTCCTTGCGGCGTCCCAGGTGCAGCGCCAGCAGCAGCCCCTTGTGCAGCTCGAGCGCCATGTCGGCCAGCTTCGCCTGCGTCAGCTGGAAGCCGCCGATCGGCCGGCCGAACTGCTGACGGGTGCGCGCGTAGTCCAGCGCTGTCTCGAAGGACGATCGGGCAGCGCCCATCGAGCCCCACACGATGCCGTAACGGGCCTCCGTCAGGCACGACAGCGGCCCCTTGAGCCCACGCACCTCGGGGAACATCGCCGATGCCGGCACCCGGACCCCCTCGAGCACCAGCTCGGCCGTCGACGAGACGCGCAGCGACATCTTGTGCTTGATCTCGCGGGCGCTGAACCCGGGGGTCTGCGTGGGGACCGCGAAACCCCGGATGCCCTCATCGGTCTGCGCCCAGATGACCGCGACATCGGCGAAGGTGCCGTTGGAGATCCACATCTTGCTGCCGTCGAGCACCCAGTCGCTGCCGTCGCGGCGCGCCGTCGTCCGCATGCTGCCCGGGTCGGAGCCGTGATCGGGCTCGGTCAGCCCGAAGCAGCCCACGAGCTCGCCGGTGCCCATCCCCGGCAGCCACCGCTGCTTCTCCTCCTCCGAGGCCCAGCGCCAGATCGCGTACATCGCCAGTGATCCCTGCACCGAGACCATCGAGCGGATGCCGGAATCGCACGCCTCGAGCTCGGCGCACGCCAATCCGTAGTCGACCGACGACATGCCCGGCAGCGTGTAGCCCTCCAGGTGCATCCCGAGCAGGCCGAGCTTGCCGAACTCGGCGAACAGCTCGCGGGGATGGGGCGCCCCGCCGGCCTCGAACCACTGCGCCACGTGGGGCTGGACGTGCTCGGCCAGCATCGAGCGGACGCTGCCGCGCACGGCGATCTCCTCGGCCGTCAGCAGGTCGTCGAGTGACAGGGGGTCCGTGGCGTTGAAGACAGGCATGCGCCCACGGTAGACCCACTGGGCGCATCTAGAATCGGATGCGGGACACGCCGGAGAATCCAGCGGCCCACCCATCCTGACCGGAGGCGGCGACGAATGGTTCGTAGGAAGCTCCCCGGAAAGGACGACGCCATGGCGGCATCCGCTGCACACCTCAAGCTCGCGGCCACACCCGAGCACGATGCCGCATCCGATCTGAACGATCTCCTCGTCCGCGTCGCACGCGGCGACGAGAGCGCGTTCGCCGCGATCTACGATGCGCTCGGCGCATCCGTGTTCGGGCTGGCCCGGCGTGTCATCCGCGATCCCGCCCGTGCCGAGGAGATCGCCCAAGAGGTGTTCATGCAGGCCTGGCAGTCCGCCGCCCGCTTCGATCCCGCCCGCGGCAACGCCAAGAGCTGGCTCCTGACGCTGGCGCACCGTCGTGCCGTCGACGCCGTCCGCCACGACCAGGCCGCGACCAACCGCGAGAACAAGTACGACTGGTCCGGGGGCCCGGACTACGACGAGGTCGAGGAGACGGTGACCATCACCCTCGAGCACGAGCAGGTCAACCGCTGCCTGGACGGGCTGACGGAGCTGCAGCGTGAGGCGGTGAACCTGGCGTACTACCAGGGCTACACCTACGCCGAGGTGGCCACCGCCCTGAACGCGAACACCGCCACGATCAAGACCCGGATGCGCGATGGCATCATCCGCCTGCGCGACTGCATGGGAGTTGGGGCATGAGCACCGATCTGCACTCCCTCATGGCGCCCTACGCGCTCAACGCCCTCGACGACGAGGAGCGGGCCAGGTTCGAGGCCCATCTCGAGCAGTGCGCCGACTGCCAGGCCGAGATGGCCGGGTTCATGGCCACGGCCGTCCGTCTCGGCGGCGCCGCCGAGCACACGCCTCCCCCGGGTCTGCGTGAGCGCCTGCTCACCGAGATCGGCTCGACGCCCCAGGAGCGTCCCATCGTCACGTCGCTCGCCGACCGCCGCGGGCTGCGCCGCAGGCTCCCGCGCATCCTGGTGGCAGCGGCCGTCCTGGTCGGCGTCGTCGGCGCGGGTGGCTATGTCGTCGAGCGCCAGAACGCCCAGGAGGAGCACGAGCAGCGGGTCGCGGTCTCGCGCGTGCTGTCGGCACCCGACGCACAGACCGTCGCGAAGAGCTTCCCCGGCGGCGGCAACGTGCGGATGGTCATGTCCTCGAAGGTCAACTCGGCGGTGATCTACGCCAACAACCTGCCGCGGGCCGGCAAGGACAAGGTCTACCAGGTGTGGCTGATCGGGTCGGACGGTCCGCACAGCCAGGGCACGTTCGTCACCAGCGGCGACATGGTCATGGACGGCATCGACAAGGTCGACCAGGTCGCTGTGACGGTCGAGCCGAAGGGCGGGTCCAAGAAGCCGACCACCGCGCCCGTCGCGCTGATCCCGGTCTGACCGGGGTGCCCGCGTGCCACCGGACGATGGGATCATGACGGCGTGACTCCACCGCTCGTCCTGATCGCGGCCGCGATGGCGGTGCCGTCGGGCTTCTACCGTCCGCTGGTCGCCGCATTCGCCGAGCGTGGCTGGGAGGCGCGGGCGCTGCCCAACCGCGGCTTCGAGCGCGGTGAGCCGATCGCCTCGCGCGCGCACGACTGGAGCTATGCCGACGAGATCCAGGCGATCGCGGACGCCGTGGGCAAGGCGCGCGCGGACGATCCGGACCGTCCGGTCATCGTGCTGGGGCACAGCCTCGGGTCGCAGCTGGGCGCGGGCCACCAGCTCCACCACCCGCCGGCGGACGGATTCGTGACCGTCGGCGCCTCAGTGCCGCACTTCCGCACCTATCCGTACGGCGGGCTGGGCGTGCTGCTGCTCGGGGTCACCGTCCCGCTGGCGACGCGGGTACGCGGCTTCCTGCCCAAGCCGTTCTTCGGCGCTCCGGGCGCCAGGACACTGATGCGCGAGTGGGCCCGGTTCGTCCGCACCGGGAAGCCACCCTTCGACGTCCCGCACCGCATCACGTCGCCGACGCTCGTCATCCAGCTGCAGGGCGACACCTACGCCGTGTCGGCGTCGAACAAGGTCTTCACCGCGATGATGGTCGAGCCCGACGCCGTCACCCGGTGGGTCTACACCAAGGACGCCGCCCTGGCCGCTGGCGGCACGTCCCACCACGTCCAATGGGTCAAGACCCCAGGCCCGGTCGTCGACCGCATCATCGACTGGTGGACCACCACCCACCCCATCCGCTGACGCGTGGGTTGTAGACGCTGACGCGTGGGTTGTAGACGCTGACGCGTGACTTACGCATCGCGACGCGTGGGTTGTAGACGCTGACGCGTGACTTACGCACCGCGACGCGTGGGTTACGTACCACGGACACGCTGGGTCAGGTCAGGCATGGACGGGAACCAACCCACGCCTCAGCATGCACAACCCACGCCTCAGCATGCACAACCCACGCCTCAGCGTCTACAACCCACGCGTCAGCGTGCGGAAGCCACGCGTCAGCGGTGGGGTCAGTCGGCGAAGGCCTCGACCGGGGGGCAGGAGCAGGCCAGGTTGCGGTCGCCGTAGGCCTGGTCGATGCGGCCGACCGGCGGCCAGTACTTGTCATCGACCGTCCCGGCCGGGAAGGCGCCTGTGCTGATGTCGTAGGCGTGGTCCCACTCCAGCAGCGTCCGCATCGTGTGCGGCGAGTTCACCAGCGGGTTGTCCCCGGCCGGCCACTGCCCCGCGATGACCTGGTCGATCTCCGAGCGGATCGCCAGCATCGCGTCGCAGAACCGATCGAGCTCGGCGAGGTCCTCGGACTCGGTCGGCTCGACCATCAGCGTGCCCGGCACCGGGAAGCTCATGGTCGGCGCGTGGAAGCCGTAGTCGATCAGCCGCTTCGCGACATCATCGATCGTCAGCCCCGCAGCCTTCGTCAGCGGCCGCAGGTCCAGGATGCACTCGTGCGCGACGAGGTCGTTGTCACCCGTGTAGAGCACCGGGAAGGCGCTCTCGAGGCGCTTGGCGATGTAGTTCGCCGACAGGACGGCCACCGAGGTGGCGTCCGTCAGGCCCTCGGCGCCCATCATCGCGATGTACGCGTACGGGATCGGCAGGATGCCCGCCGAGCCGTAGGGCGACGCGCTGATGGCGCCGACGCCGACCCGCTTGCTCTCCACGGGATGCAGCGGGTGCGTGGGCAGGAACGGCACCAGGTGCTCGGCCACCGCGACGGGTCCGACACCGGGGCCACCGCCGCCGTGCGGGATGCAGAATGTCTTGTGCAGGTTCAGGTGCGAGACGTCGCCGCCGAACACGCCGGGCTGGGCGTGACCCAGCAGCGCGTTGAGGTTGGCGCCGTCGACGTACACCTGGCCGCCGTGCGCGTGCACGATCTCGCACAGCTCGGTGATGCCGTGCTCATAGACGCCGTGCGTCGACGGGTAGGTCACCATGATCGCCGCCAGGTCGTCGGTGTGCTTCTCGCACTGCGCCCGCAGGTCGGCCAGGTCGACCTCGCCCTGATCGGTCGACTTGACCAGCACGACCCGCATGCCGGCCATGACCGCCGACGCGGCGTTGGTGCCGTGCGCCGAGCTGGGGATCAGGCACACCGTGCGGTGCTGGTCGCCGCGGCTGTGGTGGTAGGCCCGGATGGCCAGCAGCCCGGCGAACTCACCCTGGGAGCCGGCATTGGGCTGGATGGAGACGCCGGCGTAACCGGTCACCTCGGCGAGCCAGCCCTCCAGCGTCTCGATGAGCTCGATCATGCCCGCGGCGTCCTCGGCCGGCACGAACGGGTGCAGATCGGCGAACCCGGGCCAGCTGATGGGCTCCATCTCGGCGGTCGCGTTGAGCTTCATGGTGCACGAGCCCAGCGGGATCATGCCCCGGTCCAGAGCGTAGTCGCGGTCGCTGAGCTTCTTGAGGTAGCGCAGCATCTGCGTCTCGCTGTGGTGCTCGTGGAACACCGGGTGGGTCAGGATCTCGTCGGTGCGCAGCAGGTCCGACGGCAGCGCAGCGGGCGCGTCGTCGACACCGGGGACGCCGAAGGCGTTCCAGACCGTCTCCAGGTGGGCGCGCGTCGTGGTCTCGTTGGTCGAGATGCTGATGGTGTCGGCGTCGACGAGCCGCAGGTGGACGCCCGCCTCGCGAGCCTTGGCCACGATGCCGACAGCGCCGCCGGGCACCGTCGCCACGACGGTGTCGAAGAAGTCGCCACCGGCGACCTCCACTCCCCCGGCACGCAGGCCCTCGGCGAGCAGGCTCGCGGACGCGTTGACGTCCGTCGCGATCCGGCGCAGGCCGGCCGGTCCGTGGTAGACCGCGTACATCGACGCGGTGACCGCCAGCAGCACCTGGGCGGTGCAGATGTTGGACGTGGCCTTCTCGCGGCGGATGTGCTGCTCGCGCGTCTGCAGGGCCAGGCGGTAGGCCGGACGGCCCGCGCTGTCGACCGAGACGCCCACGAGGCGGCCGGGCAGGTGGCGCTCCAATCCGGAGCGGACGGCCATGAACCCGGCGTGCGGGCCGCCGTAGAACATCGGGACGCCGAAGCGCTGCGTCGAGCCGACGACGACGTCCGCGCCGAGCGAGCCGGGCGAGGCCAGCAGGACCAGGGCCAGCGGGTCCGCGACGACCACCGCGAGACCGCCGCCCGCGTGAGCCGCCTCGATCGCGGCGCGGGGATCGACGATCCGTCCGTCGGCGCGCGGGTAGGCCACGATGATGCCGGCCATCTCGACGTCCGGGACCCCAGCCGCCAGATCGGCCTCGAGCAGCTCGATGCCGAGCGCCTCGGCGCGGGTGTGCGTGACGGCGAGCGTCTGCGGCAGCAGGCCGGAGTCGATCACGATCGGCAGGGCGTCCTTGCCCTTGGTCGCCCGGCGGATCAGCGTCATCGCCTCGGCGACCGCGGTGCCCTCGTCCAGCAGCGAGGAGTTGGCCGTGGGCAGCCCGGTCAGGTCCGAGATGACGGTCTGGAAGTTCAGCAGCGCCTCGAGACGCCCTTGGGAGATCTCCGGCTGGTACGGCGTGTAGGCCGTGTACCAGGACGGGTCCTCCAGCACGTTGCGGCGGATGACGGCCGGTGTGACGGTCGGGTGGTAGCCCAGGCCGATCATCGCGACGCCCGGGTTGTTGCGGTCGGCCAGCGCCCGCAACGTCGCCAGCGCCTCGGTCTCGGTGCGGGCGGGCGGCAGGTTCAGCGCAGAGCTGCTGCGGATGCCCGAGGGAACCGCTGCCTGCATCAGCGCGTCGAGCGAGTCGTAGCCGACGCGCCGCACCATGGCGTCCTGGTCGGCAGCCGTCGGGCCGATGTGGCGGCCGGCGAAGTCATGGGAGACACGATCTTGGGACATCTGGGGCTCCGAAGGTAGAGGCGACGACTGTGCCTCCCCTTCTGTCGTCCCGCCACGATCGGCGGTGCTCCAGAATTGCCTCGGTCGCGTGGTTCGGTGCCTGAGAGATTCCGGGGAGGAATTGCCCCTTCGGCGTCGCCTGGGCGAACTCTCCCACGCGCGATCGACAGCGCGTTCAGCCTACCAACACGGTGGCTCCGTGCACCGCCGCATCAGGTGACGTGGCGCACTCGGCGGCGTGGGCTCAGCTGGACAGCCGCGCGCGGCGGCGGGCGGCGAGCTCGTCGTCGGCCGAGGAGATCTCGACGGCACGCTCGCTGGGCAGCTCGTGCAGGGAGCCCTCGATCTCCTTCCACACACCGCCGATCGCGATGCCGAAGACGCCCTGGCCACCCTGCAGCAGGTCGATGACCTCGTCGGCGGAGCGGCACTCGTAGACGCTGGCGCCGTCGCTCATGAGCGTGACCTGCGTCAGGTCGTCGGTGCCGCGGACGCGCAGGTGGTCGATGGCGACCCGGATCTGCTGCAGCGAGACACCCGCGTCGAGCAGACGCTTGATGATCTTGAGCAGCAGGATGTCCTTGAAGGAGTAGAGGCGCTGCGTGCCCGAGCCCGTCGCCGAGCGGACGGTCGGCTCGACCAGGCCGGTGCGCGCCCAGTAGTCGAGCTGGCGGTAGGTGATACCAGCGGCACTGCAGGCCGTGGGGCCGCGGAATCCGGCGTCCTCGGGCAGCGGGGAGACGTCGTCGGTGAAGAGCAGTCCCTGGTCACGGGCGTCCGCAGCCGCTTGATGTGTGGCGGTGGCGTCGTTGTCGTGCGACTCGATCATCCGGAATGCCTTCCAAAGCTGGTATGGGGGAAGACTACCGCCACGGAACTACATCCGTGTACCTTCGGCAGCACTCTCAACGTAGAGGTGAGAGTTTCGCCGGTCAACGACCGAGCGCACATGTCGGCGTTCTTTTCTCAAGTCTCACTCAAGGGTTGAGACTCTCCGCCGGCGCTCATTCCGAGAAGTCCTCGGGTTCCACCTCGTCGAGGAACTCACGGAACTTCTCGATCTCCGCGTCCTCCTCGTTCGTCGACGTGATGCCCGCCTCGTCGAGGACGTCCTCGGAGCACACGATCCGGGAGCCGGTGCGCAGCGCCAGGGCGATGGAGTCCGACGGTCGGGCCTCGACCTCCACGCCCGAGGAGAACACCAGCACCGCGAAGAAGATCCCCTCGCGGACGTCCAGGATGCGGACCTCCCGCAGCTCGTCGCCGAGCCCTTCGATGATGCGCTGCATCAGCTCGTGCGTCAGGGGACGCGCCGTCGGCGTGCCCTGCTGGGCGTACGCGATCGCCGACGCCTCCACCGCACCGATCCAGATCGGCAGGTAGCGAGCACCCTCGACCTCCCGCAGGAGCACGAGCGGCTGGTTGGTCGGCATCTCGACGCGGACACCCACGACCTCGACCTCGCGCATGTCAGCCGCGCAATCGACTTCTGACCAGTACGGACTGGAAGCGGATCGACAGCGCGGCCAGGCTTGCCACGGTGCGCTCGGCCGCTTCCTTGTCGAGCTGGCGGGAGCGCGGCGTCACGACCTGGTCGAACAGCGCGACCTCACGATCCGCGGCAGCGCCGAAGATCTTCAGGTGGCGCGGCTCCAGGCCGAGCTCGGCGAACTCCCCCACGATGGAGGCGACCTGCAGGGCCGTGCCGTCGTAGTAGGTCTGGGTGGGACGCTGCGAGATCAGGCCGTACTCCTGGATCGCGTCCAGCGTCGCCGAGTCGATGCCGGCTGCCTCGAGCAGCTCCTCGCGCGACAGGCGGATGCTGCTGGACCCCTCCAGGAACGTCGCCTCGTTCGGCAGGCCGTCCTCGGCCAGCGTCAGGTGCGGGACGCGCGCGGTCGAGCCCTGGACGGTGTCGGGCACCACGCCACGGTCCATCTCGTCCAGGACCTGGCGGATGTGGCCGAGCGGCCAGAACTTGTCGCGCTGCTGCCGCAGGATGAACCGCAGTCGCTCGACGTCGTTGAAGGAGAACTTGCGGTACCCGGACGGCGTGCGCTCCGGCTCGAGCAGGCCCTCGGACTCCAGGTACCTGATCTTGGTGATCGTCAGGTCCGGGAACTCCGGCAGCAGCTCGTCCAGCACCTTGCCGATGCCCAGCCGCGAGAGCTCGGGAAGCGGCTCGGTCACTGCGCGCCCTTCAGGGATCCGGCGAAGTAGATCAACCGGTACTTGCCGATCTGCACCTCGTCGCCACCGGAGAGGGTCACCTCGCCGTCGATCCGGTCACGGTTGACATAGGTGCCGTTCAGGCTGCCCAGGTCGGTGACGGAGTAGCCCGAGCCGTGGCGGGTGAAGGTGCCGTGACGGCGCGAGACGCTGATGTCGTCGAGGAAGATGTCGCTGTCGGGATGACGTCCCACCGACACCTGGTCGCTGTCGAGCAGGAACCGCGCGCCGGAGTCGGGACCGCGCTGCACCAGCAGCATCGCGCTGCCGGCGGGGAGGTTCTCGACGGCCGACACGTCCGAGGCCGACATCTCCTCGGTGTCCGCATCCAGGATCGGGATGTGGGTCGTGTGGTCGGAGACCGGCCCCGAACCGGGGCCTCCCCCGAGGGCGTCCTTGTGCGCAGCGGCGGTGTCGTCGGGCTCTTGGTCCGGCGTAGACATCGGCTTCACTCCTGTGTGCGGTCGACCTCGGAGAGGGTGTGGGACGTGACTTCCAACCTAGCATCCACGAGGGACCGGTCAGAGCGGCTTGAGGGGTGCGTCAGTCGGACGCGAGGGCCGCGTAGGCCTCGGCCTCGAGCAGGGCACCGGTCGGGTCGTCCTCGGACGGACGCAGCTTGATGAGCCAGCCCTCGCCGTAGGGATCGGAGTTGATGACCTCGGGGCCGCCGTCGAGCGCGTCGTTGCGGGCGACGATCTCGCCGCTGAGCGGGGAGAAGATGTCGCTGACCGACTTGGTCGACTCCAGCTCGCCGATGGTCGCGCCGGCCTCCACGCGGTCGCCGACGGCCGGGAGCTCGACGTAGACGATGTCGCCGAGCTGATCCTGCGCGAAGTCGGTGATGCCCACGGTGGCGATGTCGTCGTCCATCCGCACCCACTCGTGCTCTTCGCTGTAGTACAGGTCCTCAGGAATCACCGCAGGCTCCTTGCCGGTCAAGATGTGGGTCGAGCGTACTCGGGGCTCTTCACGTCGGCCAAGGCGGTGATGGTGATCTTCTTCTTCTCCTTCACGAAGGCAGATCCACCACGGTTGGCGACGCGGTCGATGAGCCCGCCGCGAAAGCGTACCGCCTCGGCCAGGTCCTTCGGATCACCGATCGCCTCGATGACATACGGACGCTTGACCTCCCGGCCCCCGACGCGGATCTGGTTGTCGTCGTCCAGGAAGTAGGTCTGCGCCACGACCCGGGCGACGCCGTTGATGGCGATGACCTCGGCTCCCGCGTCGCGCAGCTCCTCGACGGCGTCCAGGAGCGCGGCGGCGTCGATCTGCTCGTCAGGATCGTTGATGGTCAGCTCGATGCCGCTGCCGGTCGCGCCGGCCGTCCCCGCCAGGATCGCCAGCTGGTCGGCGCGCTGCTTGGCCTGCTTCTCGGCCCGCTCTGAGCGTCGGGTGCTGCTGAGCAACCCGTTGCGGGTCTCGGTCAGATCCTGGATCTGCGTGCCGAGGCGCTCGTTCGCGACGTCCAGGGACTTGAGCAGCTCGACGAGCTCCTCGCTGCGTGCCCCGGAGTAGTCATCGGTGCCCGCGTCGTTGATCTGCACCGTGATCGCGAAGGCCAGTCCACCGATCAGCAGCGCGACGATGACCTGGGACGCCTTGGGGCGCAGCAGCCCTCGCCAGCCCGATGTCGCCGGCGTCGCCCGTCGCGACTCAGGCATGGAAGATCCTGCGGCGGATGGCGGCGGCGTTGGCGAAGATCCTGATGCCCAGCACGACGACGACGCCGGTCGACAGCTGGGAGCCCACGCCGAGCTGGTCGCCCAGGTAGACCATGAATGCCGCGATGACGACGTTGGAGATGAACGAGACCACGAAGACCCGGTCGTTGAACCGTCGCTCCCCCAGGGCGCGGAGCGCGCCGATGACGGCATCCAGCGCCGCGACGATCGCGATCGGCAGGTACGGCTGCAGACCGGTCGGCACCGTCGGCTGCAGCACCAGTCCGGCGATGACGCCGATGGCAAGACCGATCACCGGAATCATTCGTCCCCCTTGACGGCCTTGGCGTGCTTGACGGTGAGTCGGTTCTTCGGCGCGGACTCGACAACGAGGTCGTCCGATCGTGCTATGTCAAAGCGTACGCCCGAGGCCTTCCGCCTCTGTTCCCAGGCACGACCGACCGCCGACTGGCCGAACCGGTCCTCCAGCGCCGCGGGGTCGCCGAGTGCCTCGATCTCGAAGGGCTCGCCGATCGGCTCGTAGTTGACCTTGATGACTCCGCCGGCCGAGCGGATCGACGTCTGAGGGCCGATGCGCTTGCCATTGATGGCGATCGCCTCGGCCCCGGCGTACCAGAGCCCGTTGACCAAGGTCTGCAGATCGCGGTCGGTGATGGGTCGACCCGCGTCCGGCCCGGAGCTGACCGTGACCCGGACACCCGGACCGGCAGCGCCCCGGTCGGATGCCAGAAGCCGAAGCTCCTCGAAACCGGCGTCGAAACCGGCGACGGAGGCGTTGAGCTCCGCGACGGACGTGCGGAGCCGCTCGGCGGTCGCCTCCCGGCGGGCCAGCTGTTCCTTGCGCGCGTTGATGTCGCTGATGAGGGTGTCCCGCTCGCGCTCGGTCGCCGGTCGGTCGGTACGGGTCTGGATCGCCGCGATCGCCACCAGCAGCGCGAAGACGCCGAGCACGACGGCGGTCAGGACCGTGTTGAACTGGCGGGACTGCTCCCCCGGTCCGCCCCGGACGACGTAGTAGTCGTCATCCAGTGCGGTGTCTGCAATCTTCTCGAGCAGGCCGTCGACCTGCTCGGGTTGCCCGGGCCCGGCCATCACCTGGTCCGGACGACCCGGGGGGTGGTGGCCAGCAGCCTGCGGACCTGGAAGGCGTACAGGATCCCGCCCCACCAGTAGAGGGCGACACCCCAGATCGTGAACGCCCAGCCGAACACATTGGCCAGATCGGCGACGGTGCCGGTCGAGTCACCCAGCAGCAGCAGCGGGAAGGCGTAGAGCAGGCTGGCCGTGGCCGCCTTGCCGAGGAAGTGCACCGGCAGCGAGCTGTAGCCGCGGGTGCGCAGGAAGGGCACCAGGCTGAACAGGAACACATCGCGCAGCGGCAGGAGGACGGCCAGCCACCACGGGATGACGTCGCGGAATCCCAGCCCGATGACGACGGCCAGGATGAAGAAGCGATCGGCGACCGGATCCAGGATCGCGCCGATCTTGGAGGCCTGGTTGAACTTGCGGGCGAGCTTGCCGTCGAGGTAGTCGGTGATGCCGGAGACCATCAGCACCAGCAGGGCCAGGCCGTCCTTCTCCGGACCGAGCACGAGCCACAGGAACACCGGCACGAGCAGCAGCCGGATGAAGCTCAACGCATTGGGCACGGTGACGATGCGCTCCTCCACTCGTGACCTCCTCGTCTGGTGCTCGTCCCCGTAATGTCACCAGACAGACTAGGTCATCGCCGGTCGCCGGCCTGCGCCGGACACGGCCGGGCCCGTCCATCGGGTGGGCACCGCCGTTGCGTGCGGGAACAGGACTGACAGACTGTGGGTTGCAAGCACACAACCGAACATTCTGGGCACGTCGTGCCCATTTCCCGAGGAGGAACGTGGCGCTTTACACACTTCCGGACCTGCCGTACGACTACGGCGCACTGGATCCGCACATTTCGGGCAAGATCATGGAGCTGCACCACTCCAAGCACCATGCCGCCTACGTAGCCGGCATCAACCAGGCTCTCGAGCAGCTCGAGGAGGCCCGCGACAAGAACTCCTTCGGCAACATCAACCTGCTGGAGAAGAACCTCGCGTTCCACCTCGGTGGTCACATCAACCACTCGATCTTCTGGAAGAACCTGTCCCCCGAGGGCGGCGACAAGCCCACGGGCGAGCTGGCCGCGGCGATCGACCAGGACTTCGGTTCGTTCGACGCCTTCCGCGCGCAGTTCGAGGCGACGGCGCTGGGCCTGCAGGGCTCCGGCTGGGCCATCCTGACCTGGGACACCCTGGGCCAGAAGCTGGTCGTCGTGCAGCTGTTCGACCAGCAGAACAACATCCCCGCCACGCTGATCCCGATCACGCAGCTGGACATGTGGGAGCACGCGTTCTACCTGGACTACCTCAACGTCAAGGGCGACTACGTCAAGGCGTGGTGGAACATCGTCAACTGGGCCGATGCCCAGGAGCGCTTCACCGCAGCAACCTCCGGTGGCCAGATCATCTTCTGATCCGATCCACCTCAGCGACGGCGGGCATCCCTCACGGGGTGCCCGCCGTCGCTGTCTCAGGGCTCCCGGCGGCGGCCGTGGTCGGCCAGGTCGCGCAGGTGGGCGTTGTACGCCTCCAGCGCCGCGTCCTCGTTGCGATCCTCGGCTCGGTCGAAGCGCTTGGCCTCGCGGGCGTCCGACCGGAACCACTGGAACAGGATCGCGATCATGACCAGCAGCAGCGGGACCTCGCCGGTGGCCCACGCCATCCCGCCACCGAGGTACTGGTCGGCCAGCAGATCGGTCCGGTACGGCCGGTCAAGCGCCTTCCAGTAGTCCAGCGCGAAGACCACGTTGGACGACATCAGCGCGACCGCGAAGAAGGCGTGGAACGGCAGCGTGACCAGCAGGGCACCGAACCTGGCGATCGGTGCGAGCGCACGCGGCGCCGGGTCGATGCCGATCAGGACGTAGTAGAACAGCAGTCCCACCGCGAGGAAGTGGATCTCCATGATCGCGTGGCCCCAGTGATTGCTCATCAGGGTCTCGAACAGGCCGGTGAAGTACAGGCCGTAGAGGCTGCCCACGAACATGACCGGCCCGAACAGCGGGTGGGTCACGAAGCGGGAGAACCGCGAGTGCAGGAACGACAGCAGCATCGCCCGCGGTGAGATGTCACCCGGCTGGCGCGGACCGGGCAGGGTCCGCAGGGCCAGGGTCATGGGCGCGCCAAGTACCAGGAAGATCGGCGCGACCATCGACAGCAGCATGTGGGAGGCCATGTGCGCGCTGAACAGGACGTGCGAGTACTCCCCCAGCCCTCCGAACGTCGCCCAGGCGACGGCCACCATGCCGAGGAGCCAGGAGATCGTCCGGCCGACCGGCCACTTGTCGCCGCGGCGGTGCATCGCCCACACGCCGCGCAGGTACAGCGCGGTGCCCAGCGCGACGATCGCGATGCCGACGCCGTTGCCGGTCCATCCGGTCAGCAGCCGCAGGACCGTGGGCGCGGCCGGGAGCGGGCCGCCGAGCAGCTCCTCGACCGGCGTCTGCAGCACGCCGTCGCCGACCGGCGTGGGGGTGCGGGACAGGGCAACGGCCAGGCCGACCGCCGCCGCCATCACGAACAGCTCGGTGATGGCCAGCCGCAGGAATCCGCCGCCGGCGGCGATGATGCGGCGCCGCTGCTGGTAGCCCAGCACGCCGAGGGCGAGCAGCGCCACGACCTTGCCGATCACCAAGAGGCCGTACGAGGTGCCGAACACGTCCGAGAGGTTGCGCAGGCGCACCAGGGCGTTGACGGCGCCCGAGGCCGCGACGACGACGAACGCCCACAGCGCCAGCGTCGAGTAGCGCGCGGTGGCCGCCCCCAGCCGCTTGCTGCCGCGGATGGCGACCCAGCCCAGGACGGCCAGCCCGCCCACCCAGATCGTCGCCCCGACGATGTGCAGGAACAGGCTCGTCGTGGCCAGGCCGTGCGAGCCCGAGGACGCCGAGTGTCCGGTCAGCGCGATCGGGGCCATCGTGGCCAGTGCGACACCCAGCAGCACCGCCAGCGAGCGGACGCCCAGCGCCAGTCGCGTGGCGACGGCGATGACCGCCGCGCCCAGCGCCTGCAGGAAGATCGCCCGCCCGTTCGACGTCCCCGCGTAACCGGAGATGAACGCCCAGGTCTGACCGCTCAGCGGAACGCCGAAGACATCGGACACCTTCACGATGAAGTACAGGACGCTCGAGACCGACCAGACCGTCGCCCACCGTGAGGCGAGCCGGACGGCCTGGACCGACAGTCCCTGCACCTCTGGCCCTGACGAGGGCAGCAGGAACGCCGCCCCCAGCAGGAACCCGACCACCGCGATGGCCGCGAGGTCCGTCACCAGCTTGAGCAGCGGCACCGCCCAGCCGACCAGGAGGCCGGGGTCGGCGATGCCGACGGGCGCCTGCTCCGGCGACCCGCCGCCGAGCACCAGGAAGGCGATCAGCGACAGGCCGGCGACGACGAAGCCGACCGTGGTGTCACGCAGCGTCTGGGTCATTGCGCCTCCTGAGCGGTGCGAGAAGCAGTCCCAGCGCGACGACCGCCGCGAGGATGCCCCAGAAGAGGTGTGAGCTGTGCCGGTGCACGAAGGACTCCTGATCGGTATCGGTGGGGGTGGCTGCCGTGACGGCGCGACCGGCGGTCACGTCGTAGGTCACGGTGCCGGTCACGGGGTGGCCGTCGGACGAGACGATCCGGAACGAGGCGCGATAGGTGCCGCGTTGGTCGACATCGGCGACGGTGGCGGTCAGATCCGGGCCGACGGCCCGGATCCCGGTGACGTCGACCTGCGTCCCGTCGGGGGCCGCGATCGCGACGTCGGCGGGCTTGCCCACGTTCTGGTTGAAGGTGAGCGTGATCTGGGTGGGTGCCGCCGCCAGGGTCGTCCCGTCCGCCGGGTCCGAGGAGACCAGGGCCGCGTGCGCGCTCGCGGGTGCCGCGCCGAGCCCGGCGGCCGCGAGCAGCACGGGAACCACGAGCCCCAGGACGATCCCGCGGAGCACGACGACGTTATGCACGTCGTCGATTCTGTCTCAGGGCGACAACCAGCGCGGCTGCGGCGACGACGAGGGCTGCTCCGCCCAGCCACGTGCCGAGCTCGGTGCCCTCGTCCGCCGAGGCGTCCGACCCGCCCGCTGAGTGCGCGGTCGTCCCGTGCCCACCGTCGCCGGCAGCGGCGGCGAGGGTCAGCACCGGTCGCGGGTGCTCGGGCTCCGTGTCGCCGGTCTGCTCCTGGTCCCAGTCGACGACCTCGCCGTCGCTGTACGTCTGCTGGGCGGAGAATCCGACCGACGAGGCGTCCGGAAACGGGCCGGCCGAGATCGCGAACTCGTCGAACTGTCCGACCGGTGTGCCCTCCCCCTCGGCCGTCCAGGTGATCGTGCTGACCGCCTCGGTGAGCTCGAAGTCGCCGGTCTTGACCGGCTTGTCGAAGGTCGTCGTGGTCGTCTTGACCGTCCAGCCCGGCTTGGCGCCGGTCGAGACGAAGGCGAACGGTGTGTCGGCCGGCAGGGTCACGACGAGCTTGGTCGTGGTGGCGGCATCGGACTCGTTGGGGACCCGGAACACGACCTTGCCGAATCCGCCCTGCGCCGCATCGGTCGACGAGACGCCGACGTGGGCCGAGGCAGGGGCGGCGACGGCCACGAGGGCAGCCGTCGTGAGCGCAGCACCGAGCCGCGCGAGAGTGCGTGTCATGAAAATGGGTTCCTTGCTGAGATGGAGTGAACGGCTGGTCAGACGAGGCCGACCGGCGGTCCTCTCCGCGACCGCACGCAGGCGAGCCACAGCTCGTGCGGCGAGGTCAGTGCGACGACCGCGCGCACCGGACGCAGGTGCGGCGCCCGCACGAGCCGGCCCCGCGAGGGCAGGACCCGTCGGACCAACCGGCGGCCCATCTCCCACACGAACCGCTCGCCGTACGCCAGGACGGCGACGCTGACGCCGGTGGCTGCCAGGTGCCCGGCGATCATGCCGGGACCCATCGTCATCTCGCCCGAGCCGCCGGCAAGGTGCACGCCCGCCTGGCACAGCACCAGCAGCCCCAGCAGCTGGCCCGGGGTGACCCGGCGTGCGGACAGCAGCCACGCGACGCCTCCGGAACCGGCCAGCACCGCCGCGACGGCTCCCGTCGGCATCGGCCCACCCGCGAACCGGTGTCCCAGCGCGGCGGCGGTGACGCACACCAGTGCTGCAGCCAGGGATCGAGCCACCCGCAGCGGACGTCCGTCCGGACGCGCTGCTTCGAGGCGGTCCGGGAAGCTCACCTCCTCACGATATCCGCGCCACTGCCGCGGACGACTCCCAGGTCCCGCCGCGGGCAGGCGCGACAGGGCCACTGGTCCCGTTACCGTGGTGGCATGAGCATCGACACCGCGTCCTACATCACGCTCGACGAGCACTGGGGAGCGCACAACTATCACCCGCTCCCCGTCGTCATCGCCGAGGCCGAAGGGGCGTGGGTCACCGACGTCGACGGTCACCGGTACCTCGATTTCCTCTCCGGGTACTCGGCCCTCAACTTCGGTCACCGGCACCCCGTGCTGGTCGAGGCGGTGCGCGAGCAGCTCGATCGGGTGACGCTGACGTCCCGGGCCTTCCACAACGACCAGTTCGGGCAGTTCTGCCGTGAGCTGGCCGAGCTGACGCAGACCGAGATGGTGCTGACGATGAACACCGGCGCCGAGGCGGTCGAGTCGGCCATCAAGGTCGCCCGCAAGTGGGCCTACGAGGTCAAGGGCGTGCAGTTCAACGGCGCCGAGATCATCGTCGCGGCCGGCAACTTCCACGGCCGCACCACCACGATCGTGTCCTTCTCGGACGATCCGGGCGCGCACGACAACTACGGCCCCTTCACTCCGGGCTTCGTGACGGTCCCGTACGGCGATCTCGCTGCCATCGAGGCCGCGATCACCCCCAACACCGCCGCCGTCCTGATCGAGCCCATCCAGGGCGAGGCCGGTGTCATCGTTCCCCCGTCGGGCTACCTGGCCGGCATCCGTCGTGCCTGCGACGAGAACAACGTGCTGATGATCGCCGACGAGATCCAGTCCGGCCTCGCCCGGACCGGCAAGCTCTTCGCCCTCGACCACGACGACGTCCGCGCCGATCTGTACACCTTGGGCAAGGCGCTGGGCGGCGGCATCATCCCGGTCTCGGCGGTCGTCGGGCGCGGCGACGTGCTGGGGGTGCTCAAGCCGGGACAGCACGGCTCGACCTTCGGCGGATATCCCATGGCCTGTGCCGTCGGACGAGCCGTCGTGGGCCTGTTGGCGACCGGTGAGTTCCAGGCCCGGTCGCTCGAGCTGGGGCGCTACCTGCACGGTCGCCTCGACGAGCTCGTGGGCCGCGGCATCGTGGCCGTCCGCGGGCGCGGACTGTGGGCCGGCGTCGACATCGACCCGCTGTCCAGGACCGGTCGCGAGGTGTCGATGGCGCTGCGGGACCGGGGTGTGCTGTGCAAGGAGACGCACGAGCGCACCCTGCGCATCGCTCCCCCGCTGGTCATCACCCAGGACGAGATCGACCACGCCGTCGACGCGCTGGCCGACGCCCTGCAGGCCTAGCCGTCGAGCGGGTCGTCACCGTCCGGGATGCCGCAGGTCCGCCCGGCGCGGGACGTTGTGCCCTGAACCCCAGGGGGCGCACGGGTGACGCTGAAGTCTCCAGCGTCCATCGCGAATCGGGGTTGTCATGTCAGCATTTGGTGTCGACGGGTGGGAGCTGGTCTGGTCGATCTTCTGGGTCCTGGCGTTCTTCGTGTACATCTTCGCGCTGTTCGCGATCATCAATGACCTGTTCGACGACCACGGGCTCAGCGGATGGTGGAAGGCCCTGTGGGTCGTGGCCCTCCTGGTGTTCCCGTTCCTGACGATCCTGGTGTACCTGATCGCCCGCGGAAAAGGCATGCAGGAGCGCTCCCAGCGCCGCGCCGCCGCTGCCCAGAAGGCCACCGACGACTACATCCGCCAGACGGCCGGCCGCCCGTCCCCGGCCGACGAGATCGCCAAGGCCAAGGCATTGCTGGACGACGGGACGATCACGCAGGACGAGTACGAGTCGATGAAGGCCCGTGCACTCACCTGACCCGCCGGCCGCGGCACTCCTGCCATCCGCGGCACCGACGAAAGGCCCACCACCATGACCGACCGCAACTGCTCACTGCTCGTGGCCGCGTACGACGACGAGTCGACGGCCCGCGAGGACTTCGCCGCCATGAAGACCGTCGACGACCTGGACGTCGTCGCGGCCGTCGTGCTGTCCCGTGACGCCGAGGGAAAGGTCCACGCCAAGGAGCACGGCGGCAAGCTCGTGCGATACGGGACCGCGGTGGGCGCCGTCGGCGGTGTCGTCGTCGGCCTGTTCGCGCCGTCGCTGCTGGCCTCGGGCGTGGTCGGGGCCGTCATCGGGGCCGGCGCCGGAGAGATCCTCCAGCGTCACGAGGAGCGGCAGATCGGCGTCGACGCGCAGGAGTGGCTGCCCAACGGTGCCTCGGCGATTGTGGCCGTCATCGACGACCTCTATCTCGACCGGGTCGACAAGGCCGTCGAGCACGCCGCCAGGAACATCACCAAGGCGATCGGGAAGGGCGACTACGACGCGGTCGTCAAGGCCGTCAACAAGGGCGAGGATCAGATCATCGAGGCCATCGCGACCTGACGCGCTCAGCCGAAGAACGTGCCCAGCCGGGGGCGTGCCGGTGACGGCTGCGAGTCCTGGTCGGTGAAGGCCGTCTTCGCCGCGAAGCCCTGCACGACCTCGCGGTACGGCAGCACCCGGTACGGCAGCGGCGAGCTCGCAGCCCGGCGGGCGAGGGTCTCCCACGGCAGCGTCGCCTGCGATGCCACGACCAGCACGTTGCCGAACCGGCGCCCCTTCAAGGTCGCCGGCTCGGCGCTGATCATGACCTCGGCGAAGGCGTCCAGCACTCCCCGCACGGCGCGGCGCAGATACGGGAACGGGGCGTGGTCGGCCAGGTTGAGCAGAACGAGCCCGTCCGGCGTCGTGACGCGGGCCAGCTCGCCGAAGAACTCCCTCGTCGTCAGCTCGGCGGGCACCTGGTCGCCGTCGAAGGCGTCTAGCACCACGACGTCGGCGAAGTCATCACGCATCGCGGCGATGCCGGTGCGCCCGTCGACCGGACGGACCTTGATGCCGCTGTGCCGCGGCAACGGCATGCGCTCGCGGACCAGGGCCGTGATCTCCTCGTCCGGCTCCAGGACGATCTGGGCCGATCGGGGCCGGGTGGCGGCGACGTAGCGGGCCAGGGTCATGCCGGCGCCGCCGATGTGCACGCAGCGCAGCGGCTCCCCCGCCGTCCCGTGACCGTCGATCACGTCGGCCATCCGCTGGATGTAGTCGAACTCGAGGCGTCGCGGATCGTCCAGGTCGACGTACGACTGCTCGGTGCCGTCGACCCGCAGCGTGAACGCCGAGGGACGATCCCGGTCGACCACGATCTCGATCCGCCGCACGTCCTCGCTCACCGGACCACTGTAGGGCGCGTCCTCGTCGGTCCGCCGGGCCGGTGAGCTGACCCACCGCTCAGGCTGTCGTCCCGGCAGCCGGAGCCCGAGGGCTGCGGCGATAGGCCGACACCGTCGGATCGCCCGTGACCCAGAACCGCCACGGGACGTCGGCCGCCTTCGACACGCCGACGCGCGGGCCGGCCGTGACCTGGACGGGGTCCGACGGCGGCTCCCCCAGGCGCACGCCCTCGCTGACCAGCAGGTCCGCGCCCAGATCGTCCAGCGTGAGACCCAGGGCGCGGGCCAGGTTGCCGGGGCCCCGCGCCAGGGCGACGTCCTTGACGCCCGGACGTCGCGACCGCGCGGTCTCCAGGCCCTCGGCCACCTCGCCGGCGCGGATCAGCACCGCCGCGGCGCGATTGGTGGGGCCGGTGACGACATTGGCGCAAAAGTGCATCCCGTAGGAGCGGTAGACGTACAGCCGCCACGGCGGCCCGTACATGATCTCGCTGCGCGCCGTGCGGGTGAATGCGTGCGACGCCGGGTCGTCCACCCCGCCGTAGGCCTCGACCTCCGTGATCCGCACCGCGACGCCGTGGCCGTGCAGCACGCGTCCGAGCAGACCGCGGGCCCGGACGGCGACCTCGCCGTCCGGGCCCGCGGGCATCAGCCGATCAGCTGACGGACTCGATGACGACATCCTTGGCCGGTGCGACGCCGTCGGGACCGTTGCCTTCCTTCTCGATGTCCTGGGCGACCTTGAGGCCGGCCGCGTCGACCGTGCCGAAGACGGTGAACTCCGGTCGCAGATCGGCTTCCGCGAGGACGATGAAGAACTGCGATCCGTTCGTGTCGGGGCCGGCATTCGCCATCGCGAGCGTCCCGGCCGGGTAGGTCTCGGAGCCGCTGAGCTCGTCGCCGAAGCTGTAGCCCGGTCCGCCCGTGCCGGTGGCCGTGGGATCGCCGCACTGCAGCACGAAGCCGGGCACCAGACGGTGGCACTTCGTGCCGTCGTAGTAGCCCTGCTCGGCCAGCGAGATGAACGAGTTGACGGTGCACGGTGCCGTGTCGGGCTTCAGTGTGGCCTTGATGGCACCGCGGTTGGTCTTGATGGTGATCTGGTCCGCGCTCTTCGGCTCGGTCGGGGGCAGCTTGGCCTTCTTGCCCGGCTCCTCGCCCTCGGTGTAGGTGCAGGTCCCGTCCGAGGCCGGTGCCTTGGACGAGGCGGCCGGCTTGTCGGCCGAGTCGTCGTCGGAGCCACCGCATGCGGTCAGCAGGGTCAACAGGGCCGTGGCCGCCGCGGCGGCAGCAAGACGAGAACGCATGCCGCCGAGCCTAGCCAACGTCCCTGTGACGTCAGGACAGCCGGTCGCGGATCTCGGCCAGCTGCTCTGCGACCCGCACCTGCGCGGTGCCGCCACGGGAGTCACGGGAGGCCAGCGATCCCTCGACCGTCAGGACCTCCCGCACACCCGGCGTCAGGGCAGGCGAGATCGCCGCGAAGTCCTCGTCGGACAGGTCCCACAGCTCGATGCCGCGCTGCTCGCACGCCTGCACGCAGGCGCCGGACAGCTCGTGCGCGACCCTGAACGGGACGCCCTGGCGGACGAGCCACTCGGCGATGTCGGTGGCCAGTGCGAAGCCTTGGGGCGCCAGCGCCTGCATGCGCTCGGTGTTGAAGGTCAGCGTCGCGATCATGCCGGTGAACGCCGGCAGGAGCACCTCGAGGGTGTCGATCGAGTCGAAGACCGGCTCCTTGTCCTCCTGCAGGTCGCGGTTGTACGCCAGCGGGAGGCCCTTGAGGGTGGCCAGCAGACCGGTCAGGTTGCCGATGAGGCGACCGGACTTGCCGCGAGCGAGCTCGGCGATGTCGGGGTTCTTCTTCTGCGGCATGATGCTGGAGCCCGTGGAGTAGCCGTCGTGCAGCGTGACGAAGTCGAACTCCTTGGTGTTCCAGATGATGATCTCCTCGGCCAGCCGGGAGACGTCGATGCCGATCTGCGCCGTCACGAAGGCGAACTCGGCCACGAAGTCACGGGCCGCGGTGCCGTCGATCGAGTTGGCCGTCGAGCCGGAGAACCCCAGCTCGGCGGCGACCTTCTCGGGGTCCAGGCCCAGCGACGAGCCGGCCAGCGCACCCGAGCCGTAGGGCGAGTCGGCGGCGACGCGGGCGTCCCAGTCGGCGAGCCGGTCGAGGTCGCGCACCAGCGGCCAGGCATGCGCCAGCAGGTGGTGCGACAGCAGGACGGGCTGGGCGTGCTGCAGGTGCGTCCGGCCGGGCATCGCGACGCCCAGGTGGGTCTCGGCCTGGGTGGCCAGCGCCTCGGCGAGCTGGGTGACCAGCGCGGCGATCCGGCGTCCGTGGTCACGCAGGTACATCTTGAACAGGGTCGCGATCTGGTCGTTGCGCGAGCGCCCCGCCCGCAGTCGTCCGCCCAGATCCGGCCCCAGGCGCTCCATCAGGCCACGCTCCAGCGCGGTGTGGACGTCCTCGTCGTCCGGCTGGGCCACGAACGCACCGGACTCGACGTCGGCGGCCAGCGCATCGATGCCGGCGATCATCGCGGTCAGGTCGTCGCGGCTCAGCAGCCCGGCTGCCTGCAGGACCCCGGCGTGGGCGCGCGAGCCGGCCAGGTCGTACGGCGCGAGCCGCCAGTCGAAGTGGGTGGAGCGTGACAGCTCGACGAGCTCGGGCGAGGGGCCCGATGCGAAGCGACCGCCCCACAGAGAATTGCCCTCGCCGTGGGTCGAGGTGGGCTCAGTGGTCACTGGTTCTCCTTGGATGCGGGACCGGCCAGGTCCGTGAAGCGGTCGACGACGGCCTGGCCGCCGTTGGGGTCTCGGGTGATCATGAGGACGGTGTCGTCGCCGGCGATGGTGCCCATGATGTCCTCCGGTGCCGCGTGGTCGATGGCCGAGGCCAGGTACTGGGCCGCGCCGGGCGGTGTGCGCAGCACGACCTGGTTGGCCGAGGCCTCGATCGTCACGAGCAGCTCGCGCACGATGCGGGCCAGCCGGTTCCTGGCAGCCGCGCCGCCGGTCGCGGGACGGGGCGTGCGGTCGCCACCCTCGGCCGGGACGGCGTAGATCAGCCCGATGCCGTCGTGGCGCACGCGCACGGCGTCCAGCTCGACGAGGTCACGCGAGACCGTCGACGGCGTCGCGTTGACCCCCCGGGCCTCCAGGAGGTCGACAAGCTCGCCCTGGGAGCGCACCGCATTGCGCGTCAGCAGCTCGATGATCAGCTGCTGCCGGGCGGTCTTGGTGTCCGCGGCGCTCATGTGCTGCTCTTCTCCAGCAGCCACACCAGCAGGGCCTTCTGGGCGTGCAGGCGGTTCTCGGCCTCGTCCCACACGACGCTCTGCGGACCGTCGAGCACCTCGGCGGAGATCTCCAGCCCGCGGTAGGCCGGCAGGCAGTGCAGCACGATGGCGTCGTGCGCGGCCAGGCCGAGGGTCTTCTCGGTGATCGAGTAGTCGCCGAACAGCGCGAGGCGGGCCTCCTTCTCGGCCTCCTGCCCCATCGAGACCCAGGTGTCGGTGATGACCACGTCGGCACCGGCCAACGCCGCGGAGGGGTCGGCCGTCACGGTGACCGAGCCGCCCGTGCCCGCGGCGATCGCAGCGGCGTCGTCGACGATCCGCGGATCGGGCTGGTATCCCTCGGGCGCACCGATGCGCACGTGCATCCCGGCGGTCGCGCCGCCCAGCAGGTAGGAGTGCCCCATGTTGTTGGCGCCGTCGCCGAGGTAGGCGACCGTCAGTCCGGCCAGGCTGCCCTTGTGCTCGATGACGGTCTGCCAGTCGGCCAGGATCTGGCACGGGTGGAAGTCGTCGCTCAGGGCGTTGACGACCGGTACGCCGGCGTGGGCGGCCATCTCCTCGAGCCCTGACTGCGCGTAGGTGCGCCAGACGATCGCACTGGTCATCCGGCCGAGCACCCGGGCGGTGTCGGCGGGCGACTCGCCGCGACCGTTCTGGGTCGCCGCGGCGTCCAGGATCAGCGGGCTGCCGCCCAGGTCGGCGATGCCGACGCCGAACGAGACCCGGGTACGGGTCGACGCCTTGTCGAAGATGACCGCGACGGTCTGCGGACCGGCCAGCGGCTTGCGGCTGTACGGATCGGCCTTGAGCTCGGCGGCGAGCGCCAGCACCTCGGCCTGCTCGGCGGGTGTCAGGTCGTCATCGCGCAGGAAGTGGCGGATCGTCATGCCGACACCTCGTCGAGCACGCCGCGCAGCACCGCCACCGCGGCGGCGGCCTCGTCCTCGCTGAGCACCAGCGGGGGTGCCAGCCGGAGCCGGTCGGGGGTCGCGTTGTTCAGGATGAGCCCGGCGGCGAGCGCAGCCTTCTGCGCCTCGGCGGCGACCGGCTGGTTCAGCACGACACCGATCAGCAGCCCCCGTCCGGTGACGTCGGCGACGAGCGGGTGCTCGGCCAGCCCGCGCCGCAGCTGGTCCCCGATCGTGACGGCGTGCTCCAGCAGCCCGTCCCGCTCGATCGTCGCGATCACGGCCAGTGCGGCCGCGGTCGAGACGGCGTTGCCGCCGAAGGTCGTGCCGTGGTTGCCGGGCTGCAGCAGCGTCGCGGCGTCGCCGAGGGCGATGCACGCGCCGATCGGCAGGCCTCCCCCGAGTCCCTTGGCCAGCGTCACCACGTCGGGCACGATGCCCGACTCGGTGTACGCGAACCAGGCCCCGGTGCGGCCCATGCCGGTCTGCACCTCGTCGATCCACAGCAGCGCGCCGTGGGCCGAGGTCACCGCGCGGGCCGCCTGCAGGTAGCCCTCGGGCGGGACGACGACGCCGGCCTCACCCTGGATCGGCTCGACCAGGACCGCGGCCACGCTGTCGTCGACCGCTGCCTCGAGGGCGGCGACATCGCCGTACGGCACCCACGTGACGTCGCCGGGCAGCGGCTCGAACGGCTCGCGGTAGGCGGCCTTGGACGTCAGCGCGAGCGCGCCCATCGTCCGTCCGTGGAACGAGCCCTCCGCCACCACGATGCGGGTGCGGCCGGTGCGGCGGGTGATCTTGAACGCGGCCTCGTTGGCCTCGGTGCCGGAGTTGGTGAAGAACACGCGGGCGTCGCCGCCCACCAGCTCGTCGAGCTTCTCGGCCAGCCTGATCTGGGGCTCGGTCGCGAAGAAGTTGGACGTGTGGCCCAGGGTCGTCAGCTGCCGGGTGACCGCTTCGACGATCGCCGGGTGCCCGTGCCCGAGCGCGTTGACCGCGATACCGGCCAGCAGATCCAGGTACTTGGCGCCGTCGGCGTCCCAGACATGGCAGCCCTCTCCGCGGACGAGCACCGTCTGCGGCGGGCCGAAGGTGTTCATGACCGCGCCCTGGTAGCGCTCGGTCCACTCCTGGTTGCTGCTCATGGCTTGTCCTTGTCGACGCTCGTGGCGTACAGCGCGGTGCGGATGCGGGTCGGCGCGCCCGGCACGACCTGCGTGCCGACGCCCTCGTCGGTGAAGATCTCCAGCAGGACCGAGTGCGGCTCGCGCCCGTCGACGACCGTCGCCCGGCGGACACCCTCCTGCACCGCCTTGAGGCAGGCGGTCATCTTGGGAATCATGCCGGTCGCGAGGGTGGGGATCAGCTCGGCGAGCGCCTCCGGGCTGATCTCGCCGATGACGTCCGAGCTGTTCGGCCAGTCGGCGTACAGGCCTTCGACATCGGTCAGCACCAGCAGCTTCTCGGCGCCCAGGGCGATCGCGAGCGCCGCCGCGGCGGTGTCCGCGTTGACGTTGTGCACCTGGCCCGAGGCGTCCGGGGCGACGGTCGACACGACCGGGATGCGGCCCGCGTCGATGAGATCCTGCACGGCCTCGGGGCGGACGCCGACGACCTCGCCGACCAGTCCGATGTCGGTCTCGACGCCGTCGATGACCGGCATCGTCCGCTTCGCGCGGAACAGGCCGCCGTCCTCACCGGACAAGCCGACCGCGAGGTCACCGTGCTGGTTGAGCAGGCCCACGAGCTCGCGGCCGACCTGCCCGGTCAGAACCATCCGGACGACCTCCATCGTCTCAGGGGTCGTGACCCGCAGACCGCCGCGGAACTCCGACTCGATGCCCAGCTTGTCCAGCATCGTGTTGATCTGCGGGCCGCCGCCGTGCACGACGACGGGCTTGAAGCCCGCCATCCGCAGGAACACGATGTCCTCGGCGAAGGCGCGCTTGAGGGCCTCGTCGGTCATGGCGTTGCCGCCGTACTTCACCACGATGACCTTGCCGTGGTACTTCTTCAGCCACGGCAGGGCCTTGGCGAGCGTGGCGGCCTGGCCGGTCGCCTTCGTCCACTCCTCGGCGTTCCACTCGTGGTCGGGGGTGTCAGGGCTCATGAGGAGTACGCCGAGTTCTCGTGGACGTAGGCCTGGGTCAGGTCGTTGGTCCAGATGGTGCCCGACTGGTCGCCGGACTTGAGGTCGATCGTGACCGAGACCGCGCGGGCCTCCAGGTCGATGGAGTCGGGGGACTCCCCCGGTCCACTGTTGCGGCACACCCAGACGCCGTTGAGCGCCACGTCCAGGTCGGCCGGGTCGAAGACCGCCTGCGTCGTGCCGACCGAAGCGAGGATGCGTCCCCAGTTGGGGTCCTTGCCGAAGATCGCGCACTTGAACAGGTTGCTGCGGGCCACGGAACGTCCGACCTCGAGCGCGTCGTCGACCGACGCGGCGTTCACGACCTCGATCGCGATCTCGTGGTCGGCGCCCTCGGCGTCGGCGAGCAGCTGCATCGCCAGGTCACGGCACACCTCGGTGACGGTGGCGGTGAGCTCGTCGGGATCCGGGGTGACGCCCGAGGCGCCCGACGCCATCAGCAGCACGGTGTCGTTGGTCGACTGGCAGCCGTCGGAGTCGAGCCGGTCGAAGGTCTGCGCGGTGGCCGCGCGCAGGACGGCGTCCGCGGTCGCGGAGTCGATGTCGGCGTCGGTCGTGATGACCACGAGCATCGTCGCCAGGGCGGGAGCCAGCATGCCGGCACCCTTGGCCATGCCGCCGACGGCATATCCGTCGCCGCGGGCCACGGCCTCCTTCGCGACGCTGTCGGTCGTCATGATCGCCGTGGCCGCGGTGTGGCCGCCGTCCGGGCTCTGCCCCTCGACGGCCGCACGGACGCCGGACAGCAGCGCCTCGCGGTCGTTGAGCAGGCCGATGAGCCCGGTCGAGCACACCTGGACGTCGATCGCGCCGACGTCGAGCAGCTCGGCGACGGTCTCGGCCGTCCGGTGCGTGATGGCGAAGCCCTCGGCGCCCGTGTAGCAGTTGGCGCCGCCGGAGTTGATGACCACCGCGGCGGCCGAGCCGCCCTTGATGGCCTCCTGGCTCCACAGCACCGGATTGGCCTTGCAGCGGTTGGACGTGAAGACGGCCGCTGCGTCCTTCGACGGCCCCTGGTTGACGACCACGGCGACATCTGGCGCGCCGGTCGACTTCAGGCCGGCGGCGACGCCGTGCGCGGTGAATCCCTGGGGAGCTGTGACGCTCATGCCGGGGCCCCCGCGGAAGCGTGAGCGCAGCGAGCGGTTGCGTGGGGAAGGCTCATGGAGCGAGTCCGATCGTGGAGAGGCCCGTGGTCTCGGGAAGACCCAGGGCGAGGTTCATGGACTGGATGGCACCGCCGGCGGTGCCCTTGACCAGGTTGTCGATCGCCGAGACGACCACGAGCCGGCGCGCGCGCTGGTCGACCGCGATCTGCAGCTGCGCGGTGTTGGCGCCCAGCGTTGCGGCGGTCGTGGGCCACCGCCCCTCGGGCAGCAGGTGGATGAACGGCTCCGCGTCGTACGCCGCCTCGTACGCGGCACGGATCGCCGGCAGCTCGACGCCGTCGGCGAGCCGGGCGGTCGTGGTCGCCAGGATGCCGCGCGCCATCGGCACCAGGGTCGGCGTGAACGAGATGGTGACGTCGTCGGCGCCGGCCTGCCGCAGGTTCTGCATGATCTCGGGGACGTGCCGGTGCACTCCCCCGACGCCGTACGGCGACGCCGCGCCGAGGCCCTCGGCGGCGAGCAGGTGCTGCTTGGGCGCCTTGCCGGCGCCCGAGTAGCCATTGGCCAGCACCGCGACGATGTCGGTGGCCTCGACGAGCCGTGCCGCGACGGCCGGCTGCAGGCCCAACGTGATGGCAGTGACGTTGCAGCCGGGCACCGCGACGCGGTTGACGCCCTTCAGCGCGTCCCGCTGGCGTCCCTGCCCGACGATGAGCTCGGGCAGGCCGTACGGCCAGGTGCCCGCGTGCTCGCCCCCGTAGAACTCGGCCCACTCGTCGGCCGACTGCAGGCGGAAGTCGGCACCGCAGTCGATCACCAGGACGTCCTCGCCGAGCTCGGCCGCGACCGCCCCGGACTGCCCGTGGGGCAGCCCGAGGAAGACGACGTCGTGCCCCGACAGCGTCTCGGCCGTCGTCGGCTGCAGGATGCGGTCCGCGAGCGGCACCAGGTGCGGGTGGTGATCGCCCAGGGGCGTCCCGGCGCTGGATGCCGCGGTGAGCGCGCCGATCTCGACATCCGGATGCGACAGCAGGAGGCGCAGCACCTCACCGCCGGCATATCCACTGGCGCCGGCGACGGCGACGGTGATCGTGGTCATCTCTCCACCTTTGCAGAAGTCGGTTCGTGAGGGGCGCCGGGACTAGTCGGTGCCGAGCTCCATCGCGGCGGCGTCCAGCAGCGGCGCCTCGACCTCCGACAGGGACGGGTTGGCCTCGATGCGGGTGGCGCCGCCGGCGGGCAGCTCGCCGAACAGCGTGCCGTTCTCGACCAGCACCTGCCCCTGGTCGAGGGGCTGCTCGGCGTACAGCTCGAGCATCGCGCGCGAGTCGGCGATGTCGAGGTTGCGCATCGTCAGCTGGCCGATGCGGTCGGTCGGACCGAACACGGCGTTCTCGGTGCGCTCCATCGACAGCTTGTGCGGGTCGTAGGAGAAGTTCGGGCCCTGCGTGTCCAGGACCGTGTAGTCCTCGCCGCGACGCAGCCGGACGGTCACCTCACCGGTGACGACCGAGGCGATCCAGCGCTGCACGGACTCGCGCAGCATCATCGCCTGCGGGTCCAGCCAGCGACCCTCGTACATCAGCCGGCCGAGACGACGGCCGTGCTGGTGGAAGTTGGCGATCGTGTCCTCGTTGTGGATCGCGTTGACGAGCCGCTCGTAGGCGATGTGCAGCAGGGCCATGCCCGGCGCCTCGTAGATGCCGCGGCTCTTGGCCTCGATGATGCGGTTCTCGATCTGGTCGGACATGCCCAGGCCGTGCCGGCCGCCGATCGTGTTCGCCTCGTGCACCAGCGCGACCGGGTCACCGTCGAACGTCTCGCCGTTGATCGCCACCGGACGGCCCGCCTCGAAGGCGATCGTGACGTCCTCGGTCTCGATCTGGACCGAGGGGTCCCAGAACTTGACGCCCATGATCGGGTCAACCGCCTCCAGGGAGGTGTCGAGGTGCTCGAGCAGCTTGGCCTCGTGCGTCGCGCCCCAGATGTTGGCGTCGGTCGAGTAGGCCTTCTCCTGGCTGTCGCGGTACGGCAGGTCCCGCTCGGTGAGCCACTGGCTCATCTCGGCGCGGCCGCCCAGCTCGGCGACGAATGCCGCGTCGAGCCACGGCTTGTAGATGCGCAGCGCGGGGTTGGCCAGCAGGCCGTAGCGGTAGAACCGCTCGATGTCGTTGCCCTTGAAGGTCGAGCCGTCGCCCCAGATGTCGACGCCGTCCTCGTGCATGGCGCGCACCAGCAGCGTCCCGGTGACCGCACGGCCCAGCGGGGTCGTGTTGAAGTACGTCCGGCCGGCCGAGCGGATGTGGAACGCACCGCACGCCAGTGCCGCCAGTCCCTCGTCGACCAGCGGACGCTTGCAGTCGATCGACCGGGCCAGCTCGGCGCCGTACTCCATGGCGCGGCCGGGGATGCCGGAGATGTCGGGCTCGTCGTACTGGCCGATGTCGGCGGTGTACGTGCAGGGCACGGCGCCCTTGTCGCGCATCCATGCAACGGCAACGGAGGTGTCGAGCCCTCCGGAGAAGGCGATGCCGACGCGTTCGCCGACGGGAAGACTGGTGAGAACCTTGGACATGGTTCACATTCTTGCACAGGTCTGCAAAAACTTGCATTCGGGGTGGGGCTGTCCGGGATGTCTAGGACGCGCGCCACGGGGCAAATATGCAGACACCATGACATCACGTGGGGCCACGGAGGGACCCGCGACCCGCCGGGGCCGGCGTCGCGGCGACCGCAGCACGGCCTCGGGCCGCTCCGGCACGTTCCGGCCCGACATCCAGGGCATGCGCGGGCTGGCGGTGCTGCTGGTCGTCGTCCACCACGCCTGGCCCGACGTCCTGCCCGGCGGCTTCGTCGGCGTGGACATGTTCTTCACGGTGTCCGGGTTCGTGATCGGGTCACTGCTGCTCGGCGAGATCGGCCGGACCGGTGCGGTGGACCTGTACGACTTCTGGACCCGCCGGGCGCGCCGCATCCTGCCCGCATCGCTGCTGGTGCTCGGCGCCACGCTGACCGCGACGTGGCTGTGGGCACCTGCGACCCAGCGTCGTGCGATCGGCGACGACGGGCTCTGGGCCACGCTGTTCGCCGCGAATCTGCGGTTCATCCAGCAGGGCACCGACTACGCGGCCGCGGACCGCGACCCGTCGCCGTTCCAACACTTCTGGTCCCTGGCGGTCGAGGAGCAGTTCTACCTGGCCGTCCCGGTGATCGTCGCGGTCTGCGCGGGCGTTGCCGTCCGCCGCGGCTGGGCCACCCGCCGGTTGCTCGCCCTGGTCATGGTGGCCGTCTGCGTGCTGTCGTTGGCGTACTCGGTCCACCTGACGTCCGCCAGTCCGACCGCCGCGTACTTCTCACCGTTCACCCGCGCCTGGCAGCTCGCCGCCGGGGTCGCCGCCGCCTGCGTCGTGCCATTCCTCGCCCGCCGCTGCGACGAGCTGCGGGACGCCCTCGGCGTCGCCGGGCTCCTCGGGCTCGGCGCCACCATCGCACTGCTCGCCGAGACCGGGATCGGCGGCACCGGCTATCCCTCCTACCTGTCCGCGGCGCCCACGCTCAGCACCGTGGCCGTCCTGCTGGCCGGCGCCGGCCGTCCAGGCCTCGGCGCACAGGTCCTGTCGTACGCTCCCCTGCGCCACGTCGGCGACATCTCGTACTCGCTGTACCTGTGGCACTGGCCCGTGCAGATCGTCGCGGCGTGGCTCGTCGCCACCGGACCGCTCGTGAACGGCCTGCTGATGCTGCTCTCGTACGTGCTGGCCGTGCTCTCGTACCGGCTGGTGGAGAACCCGGTGCGGCGGTCCTCGTCGCTGGCGAGCAGGCGGTGGGTCACGGCCGCGGCCGCGATCTGCTGCATCGGTGTCGTCTCGGCGTGCGCGAGCCGGGTGGCTGCGTTCGACCCGCGCGTCGCCGTGCGGGTCGCGTCCGCGCCTGCTGCCCCCACGCCGCCCGCGGACCGACCGGGACCCGGCCGCACGACCGAGTTCGACCTGCGCCCGTCACAGCTGCCGAGCGGCTCGTCCCGGATCCGGATCGATGCTGCGACGGTCCTCGCCGACTACGTGGACCTGGCTCAGAAGGGATGCCAACGCGGGTACGTCGGCACGTCCTCGCTGCCCGATCCCGCCACCTGCACCTTCGGCGACGGCCGGCGGACGTTCTACCTGGTCGGCGACTCGATGGCGACCGCGCTGACCCCCGCCGTCGGACGCGCCGCGGACCGGGTCGGGGCCCGGCTGCGGGTCATGGCGAAGGCGAGCTGCACCCTGGCGACGGGCGTCACGGTCCACAAGGACGAGGTCGGCGGCGCGTACCGCTCGTGCGACCGGTTTCGGGCCGACCTGCTCGACCACCTCGAGCAGGAGAAGCCGGATGCCGTGTTCATGGTCAACTCCAACGGCTCGGCCGCCGGCCAGGTCGACAGGGACGGCCGGCGCACCCGGGCGTCCACGTGGCAGCGGGCCACCACGGCGGGCCTGGTGAGGACGGTCCAGCGGCTGCGCGCGGCAGGCATCCCGGTCGTCCTGATCGAGAACCCGGCGCGGCCCGGTGATGACGACCGCGCCACCGGCTGCCTCCTCGACGGCGGCACCGTCAAGGAGTGCACCTTCACGGACACGCCGGCCGTCGGCGCTTACGAGCGGGCCCATCGACGTCTGGCCGGTCGGGTGCCGCTGGTGCGCGTCAACACCCACATCTGCCCGGAGCACCGTTGCAGGCCGATCCTCGGCGATGTCGTGGTGTGGCGCGACGACTCGCACTTCACCAGGACGTACGCCCGGGTCCTCGCGCCCGCCTTCGTCCGCGCCGCCCGGCACGTCCTGCGCTGAAGCGACGCGGACCCGTGGGTCCCTAGGATGCAGCCATGAATCGCAACGTGCTGCGGGTCGTCGCCCTGCTCGTGACCGCGGCACTGGTCGTCCTGCCGGCCGTGGTCTCGGCGATCCCATCGGACGAGACCCCCGGCCCCGACCCGGTCAGGATCACCGATTACCGGGTCGACCAGGTCCTGACCGCCGACGGGACCCTCGTGGCCAAGGAGACGCTCACGACACAGTTCCCGGCCGGGCGGCACGGGATCTTCCGGTTCTGGGACCTGAAGGACCCCCAGGACGAGCACGTGCGGCTGAACCCCGAGAAGATCCGGGTGCAGATGGACGGCGACGCGGTGCCCGTCGAGCTGCAGTGGCAGATGGGACGACGTCTGCGCGTGGCCAAGATCGGCGACCCCGACTCCACCGTGCCGGCCGGCGAGCACACGTACACGATCAGCTACGTCGTCAAGGGCGCGCTGGCGCCGGCGAGCGCAGGCGGTGGCTCGTCGACCTCCAGCTGGGCCGAGGACGAGCCGACTGCGTCGGTCTTCTACTGGAACGTGATCCCCCAGGGCTGGCAGACCGACATCGATCGCACGACGATCCGGATGACGTTGCCGGCCGCCGCCGGACCGGTGCAGTGCACATCCGGGCTCGACAGCAGCGGCGAGTGCGAGATCGAGGGCGAAGGCACCGACGTGGTGACCGTCTCGACCGGTGCGCTGCCGCCACACACCCCCGTCACCGTCCGCATCGGGCTGCCCGTCGCGACACCTGACCGGGTGAGCGTGCCGTGGCCCGTTGCAGCCGACCGCGCCCTCGGACGTTCGGTCGGCACGCTGGCAGGTGTCCTGGTGCTGGCCATCGCGCTCGGCGTGCTCGGCTACCTGCTCGAGCGACGGTCACGCGAGGACGAGCCCGGCTTCCCGGTCATGTACGAGCCCCCCGCCGGGCTCGGGCCCGTCCAGACGGCCTACCTGGCCGACGAGGCCGTCCCGCAACGTGGCCTCGTGGCGACCTTGCTCTACCAGGCCGAGCAGGGTCTGACCACCCTGACGCGCAACGACGACGACAGCTGGACGATCGTCGGCGTCGGCGACGCGGACGCCTGGAGCCGCACCGACGACATCACCCGCTTCGTGGGCACGTCGCTGGGGGTGACCGATCCGGGCGCGACGTTCACCGCGAGCAAGGAGGCGGTCGAGGCCGGCGAGACGCTTCAGGCGACCAAGGCCGCCCTGGCCGTGGAGACTGGCACGTGGGCCGACGGCATCGGCGTGCAGCGGCAGGTGTCGTCCGAGGTGCGGTCGCGCCTCGCAGTGATGTTCGCCGGGATCGCGCTGCTGGTCGTCGGCATCATCTGGCACCCGCCGGCGTCGGTGTATCTGCTTCCCCTCGGCGCCTTCGTGATCGGCGGTGCCGGTCTGCTGACCCGCGGCGTCGGCACGCGGCGCACCACCCTGGGCCGTGAGCTGTGGTCGAAGGCCGGCGGCTTCGAGCGGCTGCTGTCCACGACGTCGGCCAAGGACCGGTTCGACTTCAGCGGACGCCGGGAGCTGTACACCGCATTCGTCCCGTACGCCGTCGCTTTCGACTGCGCCGACCGTTGGGCCCGCAAGTACGAGACCAGCACGGGCACCCCGGCGCCCACGCCCGTCTGGCTCGCCGGCGGCGCAGGAGTCGGCGCGTCCGCCCGCGGCGGCGATCCGCTGGGCGGCTTCGAGTCCTCGCTCGCCGCGGCCGTCGGCGCCTACGCGGCCACGCAGTCGTCCTCGTCGTCCGGTGGAGGGGGCGGCAGCTTCAGCGGCGGTGGCGGCGGAGGGGGCGGTGGCGGCGGCTCCTGGTAGATCAGCACGACCGGCACGTCCCCATCGACCTCACCACCCAGCAGGAGGAATCCATGACCATCGTCCTCATCATCGTCGGCATCGTCGTCGTCCTGGCGCTGTTCGCCGTGTACGCCTTCAACCGGCTCCGCCGTCTCGACATCGGAGCCCAGGAGGCACTGGGCGGCATCGACGTGCAGCTCACCCGCCGCGCCGACCTGATCCCGAACCTCGTCAACACCGTCAAGGGCTATGCCGAGCACGAGCGCGGGGTGTTCGAGGAGGTGACGCGCGCCCGGACGTCCGTCAAGACCGCGGCGGACCACGGGAGCGTGCCGGAGAAGGCAGAGGCACAGGCCCAGCTCGACCGGGCGATCGTCGACGTGCTGGCGGTCGCCGAGGCGTATCCCGACCTGAAGGCGTCCACGAACTTCGTGGAGTTGCAAAAGGAGCTGTCGGACACCGAGAACAAGATCTCGTTCGCCCGTCAGTACTACAACGACGCCGTCGCATCGCTGAACAAGATCGTCCAGACGATCCCCTGGCTGCTGTTCACCGGCCTCGCCGGCGTGAAGCCCCGCGAGTTCTACAACGCTCCCGACACCCACCAGGCCCCGCCCACCGTCACCTTCTGACCCACCCCCACCGCTGACGCGTGGGTTATGAACGCTGACGCGTGGGTTATGAACGCTGACGCGTGGGTTACGAACGCTGACGCGTGAGTTATGAACGCCGACGCGTGGGTTATGAACCCTGACGCGTGGGTTACGAACGCTGACGCGTGAGTTATCGACCCTGACGCGTGGGTTACGAATGCCGACGCGTGGCTTGGCGACTCTGACGCGTGAGTTACGAATACCCGCCAGCGTTCACAAGCCACGCATCAGCGTGCGCAACCCACGCCTGGCCCCGCGCAAGCCACGCGTCAGCGTGCGCAAGCCACGCCTCAGCGTGCGCAACCCACCCCTCGCCCCGCGCAAGCCACGCGTCAGCGTGCGCAAGCCACGCCTCAGCGTGCGCAACCCACGCCTCGCCCCGCGCAAGCCACGCGTCAGCGGGCGCAAGCCACGCGTCAGCGTGCGTAACCCACGCGTCAGCGATGGGGGTGGGGTGTGGTCAGGTGCGGAGGGTGGCTCCGTGCTGCTGGGCGGCGGAGACGGCGGCGTCGCGGGCGGTCCTGATGTCGTCCTCGGTCAAGGTGCGGTCCGGGGCGCGCAGGCGCAGCGCGAAGGCCAGCGACTTCTTGCCCTCGCCGACCTGCTCACCGGTGAAGACGTCGAACAGGCGCGCGGACTCGATCAGCGGGCTGGCCGCTGCCAGCGTCGTGGCGAGTGGACCAGCCGGGACGTCGGTGTCGACGACCAGCGCGAGGTCCTCCTTGGCCACCGGGTAGGACGAGAAGTCCGGCCGCGGACCGACGGCGGGCGACGCCTCGATCAGCGCGTCCAGGTCGATCTCGGCCGCGACGACGCGCGGCGGCAGGCCGTAGGCCTTCAGCACCCGAGGGTGCAGCTCGCCGGCGAATCCGACGGTGACCCCGTCGAGCACGATGGCGGCGCACCGCCCGGGGTGCCACGGGGCCAGGTTGGCGGCCTCGACCGTCACGTCGACGTGCAGGACGCTCGCGATGTGCTGGACGACCGCGATGGCGTCGGCCCAGATCGCCGGCCGGCCCGCGCCGGCCCATCCGGAGCGGACCCGCTCACCGCTCATGACGATGCCGACGTGGTGCGGCTGGTGCGGCAGCGCGGCGCCGAACGCCGCGAGCTCGTCGGCGGTGGGGCGCCGGTCGACGCCGTAGATCGGCGCCTCGGCATCCTCCGCCTGCGGCAGGAACACCCGGCCCGTCTCGGTGATGTGGACATCGGAGTGGCCGCGCCCGATGTTGAGCACGAGGCTGCGCAGCAGACCCGACAGCAGCGTCGTGGTCATGCCGGGCTCCTCGGCCGACAGCGGGTTCTCCAGCAGCACCTGACGACGGCGGACGTCATCGGCCGGCAGGCCCATGCGGTCCCAGTCGGCCGGTCCTGCGAACGGGAACGTCTTGACCTCGACGAGTCCCTCACCGGCCAGGACGTTGCCGACCCGGCGACGCAGCTTCTGCGCGGTGGTCAGCCCGCGGCCTGCCGGGGCCACCGGGACGATCGAGGGCACCTTGTCGTAGCCCACGACCCGCAGGACGTCCTCGACGACGTCGTAGGGATCGGTCAGGTCGGGACGCCACGGCGGCGGCGTGACCGTCAGCCAGTCGTGGTCGACCTCGACCGTGCAGCCATTGGCCTCCAGCGCCTCGACGGCCTCGACGGTGCTGATCTCGACGCCCGTGACGCGGGCGGGCAGATCGGCGCGCAGGACGATGTCGGCCGGCACGGGCGGCTCACCGAGCAGGGTGAGCCCGTCCTCGAGGGTGCCGCCACCGTGCTCGACGAGCAGATCGGCCACGCGGCGCACGGCGCGCACCGGCAGGGTCGGGTCGACGCCGCGCTCGTTGCGCTTCGCGGCCTCGGACGTCAGTCGCTGCGTGCGGGCGGTGCGGGCGATCATCGGCGCGGTCCACACGGCCGCCTCGATCACCACGTCGGTGGTGGCGGCGGCCAGCTCGACCTGCTCGCCACCCATGACGCCGCCCAGGCCCACCGGTCCACGGTCGTCGGCGACCACGGCGTCCTGCGCGGTCAGCACACGAGTGACCCCGTCGAGGGTCGTGAGCTTCTCGCCCTCGGTGGCCCGACGGACCACCAGAGGCCCTTGCAGCAGCGAGCGGTCGTAGCCGTGGATCGGCAGGCCCAGCTCGAGCATGACGTAGTTCGTGACGTCGACGGCGAGCGAGATCGACCGCATGCCGGCCAGCTCGATGCGCTGCGCCAGCCAGGCCGGCGTCGTGGCGGACGGGTCGACGCCGGTCACCGTCAGCGCGGCGAACACCGGGCACGCCGTCGGGTCCTGGACGTCGACGGGATAGGCGCCAGGCCCCTCGGTCGCCGCCGTGACGGCCTCGACGTCGGCGGGATCGTGGAACGGCACGCCGAAGGCGATCGCCGCGTCACGCGCGACGCCGCGCATCGACAGGGCGTAGGCGCGGTCGGGGTTGACCTCCAGGTCGAGGACTTCCTCGTCCAGCCCGAGCATCTCGATGGCGTCGTCGCCGGGCTCGGCCGAGCCCGGCTCCAGCACGATGATGCCGTCGGCGTCGCTGGACAGGCCCAGCTCCGCGCCGGAGCAAATCATGCCGTCCGAGATGTGTCCGTACGTCTTGCGCGCGCTGATCTCGAAGCCCAGTGCGGGCAGCACGGTGCCGGGCAGCGAGACGACCACCAGGTCGCCCTCGACGAAGTTGTGCGCGCCGCAGATGATGCCGCGCGACGGGACGTCCTCCCCCGGAGCGTCGGGCACGGACGCGTCGTTGTGCGCTCCGACGTCGACACGGCACCAGTTGATCGTCTTGCCGTTCTTCTGCTCCTCCTTGACGAGGTTCAGGACACGGCCGACCACGAGGGGTCCGCTGATGCCCGAGGAGAGGATCTCCTCGAGCTTGAGGTCGAACGCCGTCAGCCGTGCGGCCAGATCGGCCGTCGACAGGTCGGCAGGCAGGTCGACGTACTGGCGGAGCCAGGAAACAGGTGCTTTCACAGCTCGACTCCGAACGGCTCGGTGAAACGGATGTCGCCGTCGAACAGATCGCGCAGGTCGGCGATGTCGTAACGGGACGTGATGGTGCGGTCGATGCCGATGCCGAAGGCGAAGCCCGAGTACCGCTCGGGATCGACGCCACAGGCGGTCAGGACGCGCGGGTTGACCACACCGCATCCGCCCCACTCGACCCAGCCCTCACCCTTGCAGGTGCGGCACGCGGCGACGGCGTCCGGCTCGTTGTGACAGACGTAGCACAGCAGGTCCATCTCGGCGCTCGGCTCGGTGAACGGGAAGTACGACGGACGGAACCGGGTGATCATGCCGTCGCCGTAGATGGCCTGGGCGAAGTGGTCCAGCGTCCCCTTCAGGTGCGCCATCGACAGGCCCTCGTCGATCGCGAGCCCCTCGACCTGGTGGAACACCGGCGAGTGGGTCGCGTCGAGCTCGTCGGTGCGGAACACCCGGCCCGGGCACGCGATGTAGATGGGCGGCGTGCGGGTCAGCATCGTGCGGGCCTGCACCGGCGACGTGTGGGTGCGCAGCACCATGGCGGCACGCTCGGGCGTGACCCAGAAGGTGTCCTGCATCGTGCGTGCCGGGTGGTCCGGGCCCAGGTTGAGCGCATCGAAGTTCAGCCACTCGGCCTCGACCTCGGGCCCCTCGGCGATCTCCCAGCCCATGGCCACGAAGATGTCGGCGATGTGCTCGGACAGCGTCGTGACGGGGTGGCGGGCACCGATCGGCTCGACGTCCCAGGGCAGCGTCACGTCGACGGTCTCGGTGACCAGCGCCCGTTCCTCCTCGACAGCCTCCAGCTCGGTGGTCCGGGCGGCCAGCGCCTGGTTGATCGCACCGCGGGCCTGGCCGACACGCTGACCGGCCTCCTTGCGGGCCTGGGGCTGCAGCGCGCCGATCTCGCGGTTGGCCAGGGCGATCGGGGACCGGTCACCGGCATGGTCGATGCGGACCTGCTTGAGGTCCTCGAGCGTGGCGGCAGCGGCAATCGCCGCGAGGGCCTCGTCCCGCATGCGCTCGACCTCATCGGCTCGCAGCGGGGTGACCTCGACGGGATCGTACGAGGAGTTGGGCGCAGACACAGCGGACCCTTTCGTGAATTACGGCGTCGACCGGGCGCGATCGCCCGTCCAGTCTAGTGACCCCGCGTGGAGATCCTCAGTCGGACATGGAGGCGGGCTCGTTGATCGGGAACCACACCCGGATCAGCGCCCCTCCCCCGTCGGCGTCGTCGATCTCGATCGTGCCGCCGTGCTCCTCGACGATGCCGCGCACGATGTACATGCCCAGCCCGCTGCCGGCGCCGGGTCCGGACCGCCAGAACCGGCTGAACACCCGTTGACGCATCTCCAGCGGGATGCCCGGCCCCTTGTCGAGCACCTGCAGGCAGACCCCGTCGCCCAGTGTGGCGTCCTTGGCGTTCTCGACCACGACCTCGCGCAGGCCGAAGCCGTGTCGCATCGCGTTCTCGACCAGGTTGGTGACGACCTGGTGGATGCGGTCGCTGTCGCCCCAGATCAGGTCAAGGTCCTCCTTGATGGAGATCTGGAACGGCTCGGTCGCCCCGCCGGAGACACTGGTCAGGACGTGCCCGACGACCTCGTCGAGGCGGACCGGACCCCGGCGCAGCGTCAGCCGTCCGGCGTCGATGCGCGCGGCGTCCAGCAGCTCGGTGATGAGTCGGCTCAGCCGGTCGGCGTCGGCGTCGACCGTCTCCAGCATGAACTGGCGCTGCTCCTCGGAGAACTTGTCCCACTTGGTCAGGAGCGTCGAGGTGAATCCCTTGATGCCGGTCAGCGGGGAGCGCAGCTCGTGGGCGACGGTCGCGACCAGATCGGAGCGTTCACGGTCGGCCTGGTTGCGGATGCGGGCGTTGCGGACGCCGACGAGCACCCGCTGGACGGGCCCGCCCCGCCGGTCCCTGACCAGGCTGGCGGTGATGAGGTACTCGCTGCCCCGGGGAGACCACCAGGACGCCTCGGAGATCCGCGTGCGGGTGTTCAGCCCGTCGTACGGACGCGTGCAGTCGTACCAGGAGTTGCCGTTGAGGTCGTCGAACGGCACGGCATCGGACAGGTGCATGCCCAGCATCTCGTCGCCCTTGGCCCGGGCCATGATCTTGATGCGCCGGTTGACGTACTCGACGATGCCGTCAGCGCCCGCGATGATGACGCCGTCCGGGTAGTCGTCCAGGTCCATGCGCAGTGAATCTAGTACCAAAGGACTAGGCCTGACGACTCGGCCGGCATCATCGTCAGCGATCCATCCGTGCCCGGGCCGTCGCGTACAGGCAGACGGCGGCGGCGGTGGCCAGGTTCAGGCTCTCGGCGCGGCCGAAGATCGGGACCGCCACGACCGCGTCACTGAGCGCGCGCACCTGCTCGGGAAGACCCCACGCCTCGTTGCCCATCAACCAGGCGGTCGGGGCGGACAGGTCCAGCGCCTCGTCGAACAGCCCTACGTCACCCTTGCCGTCGGCGGCCAGCACCGCGAGCCCTGATTCCTGGATGGCCGCGAGCGTCCCGGGGATGTCGCGCGACACCACGATCGGCACGTGGAAGATGCTGCCGACCGTCGCCCGCACCGACTTGGGGTTGTACGGATCGACGCTGTCGCCGATGAAGATGACCCCGTGGGCGCCGGCGGCGTCGGCGCACCGGATGACCGCGCCGGCGTTGCCGGGGTCACGGATGTCGGCGCACACGACCAAGAAGGACGGTGAGCGGTCCAGCAGCGCCTCGAGCGGACGGTCCAGCATCGCGCAGCGTGCCACCACGCCCTGGGGATGGACGGTGTCGGTCATCGCCGCGACGACGTCATCGGTCACGACGTGCCAGGTAACGTCTCCGCGGCGGGCGGCGGCGACGAGGTCGGGATGCTGCTCGGTGGCCTCGACGGTCGCGAACACCTCGAGGACGGCCCGCTCGTGATCGAGTGCCTCCCGCACGGCCTGCGGTCCCTCGGCGAGGAACTCACGCTGCTCGGCGCGGAACGCACGCGTGGCGAGCCTCCTGGCGTGCTTCACACGTCCTGAGCGGACGGTGAGCTCGCCGGGCCCGATATCGGGTGGAGGACTCGCCACGTCGTGGGAATTCAACAGTTGACGGACCGCGGTCAGGCCGCGGCGCCGTCCTTGGGAGCGTTGACGTCGGCCGGAAGGTTGTCCTTCGCGGTCTGCACGAGCGCCGAGAACGCGGCGGGCTCGTGGACGGCCAGCTCGGCCAGGATCTTGCGGTCGACCTCGACACCAGCGGCCTTGAGGCCCTGGATGAAGCGGTTGTACGTCATGCCCTCGGCGCGGACCGCAGCGTTGATGCGCTGGATCCACAGACGACGGAAGTCGCCCTTCTTGGCCTTGCGGTCGCGGTAGCTGTAGACCAGCGAGTGAGTGACCTGCTCCTTGGCCTTGCGGTACAGGCGCGAGCGCTGGCCGCGGTAGCCCGCAGCGCGCTCCAGTGTCTGACGGCGCTTCTTCTGTGCATTGACTGAGCGCTTGACGCGTGCCATCTCAGTTCTCCTTACGAATCAGTGGGAAATGGGGTGGAACGCGGTCAGAGACCGAGCATCTTCTTCACGCGGGGGACGTCGTTCTTCGAGACGGCCGTGGAGCCCTCGAGGCGACGCTTGCGTGCCGACGACTTCACCTCGAGAAGGTGACGACGGTTGGTCTGCTCACGACGGAGCTTGCCGCTTCCGGTGACCTTGACGCGCTTCTTCATCCCCGAGTGGGGCTTGAACTTCGGCATTTATGCCTCCATGTCTGGGTCGAGGTTCTCTGAACGACGACGGGGCTTCTTGGGGGTTGCGACCGCCTGGGCGGCTTCACGGTGGGCCTTGACCTCGGCCTCCTCGGCTGCCTTGTCGGCGGCCTTCGCATCCATGCTCTTGACCTTCTCGGCCTTGACCTCGGCCTGGGCCTCGGACTTCTTCTTGTGCGGTCCGAGCACCATCGTCATGTTGCGGCCGTCCTGACGGGCGTTGGACTCGATGAAACCGAGATCCTCGACGTCGGCGGCCAGCCGCTGCAGCAGGCGGTAGCCCAGCTCGGGGCGGTGCTGCTCGCGGCCGCGGAACATGATGGTGATCTTGACCTTGTCGCCGGCCTTGAGGAATCGGACGACGTGACCCTTTTTGGTGTCGTAGTCGTGCTGATCGATCTTCGGACGCAACTTCATCTCTTTGATGATGGTGTTGGTCTGGTTGCGGCGGGACTCGCGTGCCTTCTGGGCCGTCTCGTACTTGAACTTGCCGTAGTCCATGAGTCGGCACACAGGCGGGCGGGCCGTCGGAGCGACCTCGACGAGATCGAGATCGGCTTCGGCCGCCAGTCGCAGGGCATCTTCGATACGAACGATGCCAACCTGTTCACCGCCAGGACCGACGAGGCGTACTTCGGGGACGCGGATTCGGTCGTTGACGCGCAGTTCTGTGGTGATGGATCCTCCTGAGGTCGTGAAGGAGGCCACGGAAACGTTTCCAAAAAGGAAAAGTGACCCCCATACGAAACGGACGCCACCGGCTACGCATTCCCGACACGCGGGATGCGCAACTATGGTTCTTCCGAGCACGATGTGCATCGCACACGAGAAGAACCGCTACCCCGCAGTCTGGAACCACGCAGGTGGGAGGTGGACCTCCACTTCGCCCTCAAGGCTACCAGTGCCTGCCTGCGGTTGTGAAATCGCGGTCCCCCGCGGCATGTTGCAGCGCCGAAACACCACGGACCCCGCCCGGAAAACATCTGCTGTCACGGTGGAGCCATGTTGTGGCGCGTGCGGACGACCCTGGCCGATCGACCGGGGTACCTGGCCGAGATCGCCCTGGCCTGCGGCCGCGCCGAGGTCAACATCGTGGCCCTGCAGGTGTTCTCGACGAGCCCTCAAGTGACCGATGAGCTGGTGGTCCGCGCGCCGGACGGCTGGACCGATGTCCAGGTCGCCGAGCTGTTCGAGGCCGCGGGCGGAGCAGGCGTGTCGGCGACCCGGGTCAGCGAGGCGTCCTTGACCGATGCGCCCACCCGGTACCTGCGCGGGGCCCACCAGGTGCTCGAACAAGGACGTTCGGTCGAGCACGTGCTGCGTGAGCTCCTCGAGACCGAGCCGCCGGACGTCGCGGACTACACCGGCCACGACGTGATGACACTGACCCGGCGCGACGGCTCCCACCTGCACATCGACCGGGCCGTCCCGTTCACCACCGCGGAGCGGGACCGCGCCCAGGCGCTCCTGTCGTTGGTCGGCGGCGCCGGCGGCGAGGTCCCGCCGGCCACACCGTCCCCACGCACCGAGGCGCCGGTGGTCCGGGCGGCGACCCTCGACGACATCGAGGCCGTCTCGGCGATGCACGAGCGCTGCGGGGCACAGACGCTCTACGACCGGTACCAGGCTCCGCTGACGATGCCCATGACGTCGCGGATGACCCGCCGCCTGGTCGTGCCAGACGCCGGGACGGCGCTGGTCGTCCAGGTGGGCGCGGAGATCGTGGCGCACGGGGTGCTGGAGTGCGTCGACCGGACGTGGACGTTCCGGATGATCATCGAGGACGCCTGGCAGGGGCGGGGCCTCGGCACCCGGCTGATGCGACAGGCCGCCGGGGTCGCCAAGCACGAGGGCGCAGCCCGCCTGGCGATCGTGACGGCGGGCTCCAGCGACAAGCTGCTGCGGGCGGTCGGCAACGCCGGTTTCGTGGCCCGGGTCGAGCGCCACGACGGCAACGTCCACATCACCGTCCCGCTGCGCGAGGTGCGCGCCGTCGACGTGGCTAGCTCGGCGGATCGCTGAGCCAGGCCGGACCGACCTCGCTGCGCACGAGCCGGTGCCCCGCGGCCAGGTGGCGGACGTCGGCGTCCTCGATCACGGTGAACGACGGATTGGCCAGGTCGAGCAGGATGGCCGATGCGCCCTCGTCGAGCGCGGCCCGGGCGGCGTCCCGTCCCAGGATCGGGACCGGGCGCGCCTTCGGGTCCCACGCGGTCATCGTGGCGATGCTGCTGAACGCGAGCAGGGCCTGCCGCCCATCGGCACCCGTCATGAGCACCGCGGCCATGTCGGCGTTCTTGTCACCCTCGGCCGGTGTCTCGCCCAGCAGCGCGACGATGGGCACGAAGACGCGGACGTCGGGCAGCGCCTGCAGCACCGCGACGTCGTCTCCGAGCGCAGCCGCGAGCTCGGGCGCCACGGTGCCGTCGTCTCCGGGGAACTGCGGGCTGGCCAGCGAGCGGCCGTCTCCGTGGACCATCAGGGCATCCGTGCGCGCAGGTACTCGAGCGACTGGCGGGCGTACGCGCGGTCGCTGCCCTGGATCGCGAACAGGTTGATCCGATCGTCGTTCTTGGTGACCATGGTCGGCCAGGGCGCGCCGCTGTTCATCGCGAAACCCTTGATGTCCGCCCAGGCGACGTTGTGCCTCCGGTATCCGTTGCGCACCTCGACGCCCTCGTCCGTCACCCGGACGAAGCTGCGCCCCACCCCGTGCAGCAGCGCCAGCACGGCCAGGATGATGAGCCACAGGGTGACGGTCTCGGAGGTCGTGAAGTAGATCTCGTCGGGCAGCGCGAACGCGATCACCGCGGTCAGGACGACCATCAGCACGCCGACGGCGTACGCGACGATGCGCGTGCTGCCGGGGCGGAACGTCCTCAGATCCGACATGCCAGGATGTCCGTCACGAGGATGCCGCGGGCGCCCAGGCGGAACAGCTCGTCCATGATCTTCTGCGCAGCGTCGCGCGGGACCATCGAGCGGACGGCGACCCATCCCTCGCGGTGCAGCGGCGACACCGTCGGGGACTCGATGCCGGGCGTCAGCTCGACGGCCCGCTCGACCTGGTCGACGCGGATGTCGTAGTCCATCATCACGTAGGTTCGCGCGACGATGACGCTGTCGAGGCGGCGCTTGAAGACTGCGAAGCCGTCGGGCTCGACGCCGTCCTGCTGGGTGATCAGCACGGCCTGGGAGGACAGGATCGGCTCGCCGAAGACCTCCAGGTCGGCCTGGCGCAGGGTGCTGCCGGTCTCGACGACGTCGGCGATCGCATCGGCCACGCCGAGACGGATCGAGGACTCGACGGCACCGTCGAGGCGGACGACGTCGGCGGTGATGCCGCGCTCGGCCAGGTAGTTGCCCACGATGCCCTCGTAGGACGTCGCGATCCGCAGGCCCTGCAGGTCCTCGACCTTGGACAGCGCGCCGATCGGCCCGGCGAACCGGAAGGTCGAGGCGCCGAAGCCCAGCTCGACGTTCTCGGCGGCGTGGGCGCCGGAGTCCAGCAGCAGGTCGCGGCCGGTGATGCCTGCGTCGAGCGTCCCCTCCCCCACGTAGATCGCGATGTCACGCGGTCGCAGGTAGAAGAACTCGACACCGTTGTCGGGGTCGAGGGTCACCAGGTCCTTGGAGTTGCGACGCTGGCGGTACCCCGCCTCGAGCAGCATCTGCGCGGCGGCCTCGGCCAGCGCGCCCTTGTTGGGTACAGCGATCTTGAGCATGGATTCTCTATCTCGAGCAGTTGTCACGCAGGTGGACGTCGGAGGCACGGACGGTCACGGACCGGCTGGCAGGCCGGGACCGATCCGTCACAGATGTGCGTAGACGTCGTCGAGCGAGATGCCGGAGGCGATCATCATGACCTGCGCGTGGTAGAGCAGCTGGCTGATCTCCTCGGCGGTCCGCTCGGGCCCCTCGTGCTCGGCGGCCATCCAGGACTCGGCGGCCTCCTCGACCAGCTTCTTGCCGATCGAGTGCACGCCGGCATCGAGCTCGGCGACGGTGCGCGAGCCCTCGGGTCGGCGAGCAGCCTTGTCGGTCAGCTCGGCGAACAGGTCATCGAAGGTCTTCATCACGGTGGAGTCTATCGGTGCGTCAGGCGAGGGCGCGCAGGACGTTCCAGGTGGCCAGTGCGGCCTCCACCGCCTCGCGTCCCTTGTCCTCGCGGCTGTCGGCGAGACCGGCGCGATCCAGCGCCTGCGCCTCGTCGTCGGTGGTCAGCAGGCCGAAGCCGATCGGGACGCCGGTGTCCAGCGCGACCCGGTTCAGGCCGTCGGTGGCGGCAGCCGAGACGTACTCGAAGTGGGGCGTGCCGCCGCGGATGATGACGCCCAGGGCGATGACGGCGTCGAACCCCTGCCGGGCGTACGCCTGGCACAGGATCGGCAGCTCGAACGAGCCCGGTGCGCGCACCAGCGTCACATCGGTGACGTGGGCATCGGCCAGCGCGGACTGCGCCCCGGCGATCAGTCCGTCCATGACCTGGGTGTGCCACTGGGAGGCGACGATGGCGACGCGTGCTCCCGCGCCGTCCACCGTGATCGTGGGTGCTCCAGCTCCTGACATCAGATGTTCTCCTCGAGTCCGGGAAGGTCGTGGCCCATGCGCTCGGCCTTGGTCTGCAGGTAGCGCAGGCTGTCCTCGGTGGGCGCGATGACCAGGGGCAGCCGCTGGCTGACCTTGACCCCGTACGCCTCCAGGGCGGTGGTCTTGTCGGGGTTGTTGGTCAGCAGGCGGACCGACGTGATGCCCAGGTCGCGCAGGATCTGCGCGCCGGCGGCGTAGTCGCGCTCGTCCTCGCCGAAGCCGAGCTGTAGGTTGGCGTCGACGGTGTCGCTGCCGGAGTCCTGCAGCGCATATGCCTGCAGCTTGTGCAGCAGCCCGATGCCGCGTCCCTCGTGCCCGCGCAGGTACACCACGACACCGGCGCCGGCGGCGGTGATCTCGGTCATCGACAGCTCGAGCTGCGGGCCGCAGTCGCAGCGCCGTGACCCGAACACGTCCCCGGTCAGGCACTCGGAGTGGATGCGCACCATCACGTCCTCGGTGCCCGGGTCGCCGTGCACCAGGGCGACGTGCTCGGAGCCCTCGATGCGGTCGCGGTAGCCGAGCGCCGTGAACTCGCCGAACTCGGTGGGCAGGCGGGTCGTGGCGAGCCGGTCGACCTGCGACTCGTGCAGTCGGCGGTACACCTGCAGGTCCTCGATCGACACCAGCGCGATGTCGTGGCGGTCGGCGAACTCGCGCAGCTCGGGGGCGCGCATCAGGGTGCCGTCGTCGTTGAGCACCTCGCCGATGACGCCTGCGGGCGTCAGCCCGGCCAGACGGGCGAAGTCGACGGCCGCCTCGGTGTGGCCGGCGCGCTCCAGCACTCCCCCGGGCTTGGCGCGCAGCGGGATGATGTGCCCCGGCTGGTTGAGCTCGAACGGCTCGGTCGCGGAGTCGGCCAGCACCCGGCACGTGCGGGCCCGGTCCGCGGCGGAGATGCCGGTCGTGATGCCGTCGCGGGCATCGATCGACACGGTGTAGGCCGTCCGCATCTTCTCGCGGTTGTGCGGCGTCATGAGCGGGATGGCGAGCCGGTCGAGGATCTCCCCGGTGATCGGGGCGCAGATCAGTCCGCTGGAGTACCGCACCAGGAAGGCCATGAGCTCGGGCGTCGCCTTGCTCGCGGCGAAGATGATGTCGCCCTCGTTCTCACGGTTCTCGTCGTCGACGACGACGATCGCCTTGCCCTGGCGGAAGTCCTCGATCGCGCGCTCGATGCTGTCGAGCCTCACGGTGGCGTGTTCGGTCATGCGGTGTCTTCTTTCTTGGCGGCGAGCAGGCGCTCCACGTACTTGGCGAGGATGTCGACCTCGAGATTGACCCGGTCGCCCGGTGTCTTGGTGCCCAGCGTCGTGTCGGCGAGGGTGGTGGGGATCAGCGAGACCGAGAACCAGGACTCGCCCCCGGTCGACGGGTCCGCGTCGACGACCTCGACGACGGTCAGCGACGTGCCGTCGACCGTGATCGATCCCTTGTCGACGAGGTACTTGGCCAGCTCGGCAGGCAGCGCGACCCGGACGATCTCCCAGTGCTCGCTGGGGGTGCGGTCCAGGATGCGTCCGGTGCCGTCGACGTGGCCCTGCACGATGTGGCCGCCCAGCCGGGCGTGGACCTGCGTCGCGCGCTCGAGGTTGACCTCGTCACCGACGGTCAGGTCGCCCAGGGACGTCTTGTCCAGCGACTCCTTCATGACGTCGGCGCCGAAGGTGTCGCCGTCCTGGGTCATGACGGTCAAGCAGCAGCCGTTGACCGCGATTGAGTCGCCGTGGCCGGCGTCCGAGGTCACGAGCGGTCCACGGATCATCAGGCGCACGGAGTCGCCGAGATCCTCGACGGCCGTGACCCGGCCCTTCTCCTCCACGAGTCCGGTGAACATCAGTCGAAGTCCTCTCGCTGCATGCGGCCTGGGGTGCCGATGATGCGGATGTCGGGGCCGATCATCCGCAGGTCCTCGATGTGGATGGGGCGCAGATCGGCCAGGGTCGTGGCCTCGCCCTCGAGGGCGGCCCGGCCGGAGCCCAGCATCGCGGGCGCCATGTAGCCGATGATCCGGTCGATCACGCCGGCGTTCCAGAAGGCGCCGGCCAGTCGCGGACCGCCCTCGAGCCAGATGTGCCGGATGTCGTTGTCGACCAGCTTCTTCAGCACCGTCTCGGGATCGCGCGACTGGATCATCAACGTCGGCGCCACCCGGTCGAAGACCCGGAAGTAGTTGGGGATCTTGGTCTCGCCGACCACGACCCGCAGCGGCTGCTGGTCGTAGGGCAGCGGCATGTCGTCGGCGTCACGGACGGTCAGGCGCGGGTCGTCGGCCAGGACGGCACCGGTTCCCGCCACGATGGCGTCGGCGCGGGCCCGGAAGGTCTGCACGTCGCGGCGCGCCTCGGCACTGGTGATCCACTTGCTGGTGCCGTCGGGTGCGGCGCTGAGGCCGTCGAGCGTTGCGGCGTACTTCCACGTCACGAAGGGACGGCCGGACGTCACCGCGAACGTCCACTCGACGTTGAGGTCGGTGGCCTCCTCGGCCATGACCCCGGCCTCGACGTCGATGCCGGCGGCGCGCAGCGTCGACGCTCCCCCGGACGCGGTCCGGTCGGGGTCGATCTGCGCGAAGACGACCCGGGCCACGCCGGCCTCGATCAACGCCTGTGCGCAGGGGCCGGTCCGCCCGGTGTGGTTGCACGGCTCCAGCGTGACGACCGCGGTCGCACCACGGGCGGACTCACCGGCCTGTGCGAGGGCGTCGACCTCCGCGTGCGCGGTGCCGGCTCCCCGGTGCAGGCCGACGGCGATCTCCCGGCCGTCCGGCGCCAGGAGCACGCAGCCCACGCGAGGGTTCGGGAGCGCGCGCTGCACGCTCGCCGCGGCCTCGAGCGCGCGATGCATCGCACTGATCTCGATGTCGGTTGCCATGATCCTCCGGTGGTGATGATGTGCTCGCACACCCCGGGGACTGGTGGTGACCGGACCGCTGGCCACCGGCCGCGGCGCACAGCACCACGACCTCATGCTCCTTCCATCCGGACTTTCACCGTCGGTGCCGGAATTCCACCGGCTCAACCGGGCCCCACCGAGATGGGACACGGGTCGCGGACTGTCACCGCCGGTTCGGAATTGCACCGACCCCGGAGCACACGAGACGAATCTCGTGGGCCCAGTCTAGCCAGTCGGCTCCAGCTCAGTGAGCGTGGCGTCCGCCACGTGAGCCGAGGGCCCGCAGCTGGGCCACCATGTCGTCCGGATCGTCCGCGCCGAACACCGCGGAGCCGGCCACGAACACATCGGCGCCGGCGTCTGCGCAACGCTCGATCGTCTCGACGGACACACCGCCGTCGACCTGCAGCCAGATGTCGCCGCCGTGGCGATCGATCAGGTCACGGGTGCGGCGGATCTTGGGCAGGCAGATGTCCAGGAACTTCTGCCCACCGAAGCCGGGCTCCACGGTCATGATCAGCACCATGTCGAGCTCGGGCAGCATGTCGGCATACGGCTCGATCGGCGTGGCCGGCTTGAGCGCCATGGACGCCCGAGCGCCCTTGGCGCGGATCTCGCGGGCCAGGCGGATCGGCGCGGCCGCCGCCTCGACGTGGAACGTGATGCTCCCGGCACCGGCCTCGACGTACTCGGGCGCCCACCGGTCGGGGTCCTCGATCATGAGGTGCGCGTCGATGGGCTGCTTCGCGACCTTCGCGAGCGCCTCGATGACCGGGGCGCCCAGCGTCAGGTTGGGGACGAAGTGGTTGTCCATGACGTCCATGTGCAGCCAGTCGGCACTGCCGATGCGGGCCGCCTCGGCCTCGAGGTTCGCGAAGTCGGACGCCAGCATGCTGGGGGTGATCTGAATGCCCATGGCGTCAGCCTATGGCCCCGCTCACGATGGCTCGGCGACGGCTCAGCGCCGGCGCAGGACCGCGGCGAACATCGCGTCCGTGCCGTCGATGTGCGGCCACCACTGGTGAGTGGACTCCACCTCGACGTCATCGCGTCCGCTCGTGACCGCGTCGACGACGCCACGGGTCTCGCGCACGTGCGGCGAGCAGGTCGCGTAGACGACGACTCCGCCCGGCCGGACGAGCTCGAGCGCCCGGGTCAGCAGGGCCTCCTGCAGGGGCACGAGGCCGTCGAGGTCGGACGGCTTGCGGCGCCAGCGCGACTCGGGGCGACGACGCAGGGCGCCCAGACCGGTGCAGGGCGCGTCGACCAGCACCCGGTCGAACGCGGCGGGCTCCCACGGGCCCTCACGGCCGTCGAAGACCGTGACCTCGACATTGTCCAGGCGGCGCACGCCGTGCCGGACGAGCTCGGCGCGATGCTCCTGCATCTCGTTGGCCACGAGCTTCGCGCCGCGCTGGGCGGCCAGGGCGCCGAGCAGCGCGGCCTTGCCTCCCGGCCCTGCGCACAGGTCGAGCCAGCGGGCGTCCGCGCCCTCGACGGCGGTCTCGGCCAGCGTGATCGCGACCAGCTGGGAGCCCTCGTCCTGGACACCCGCACGGCCGTCACGCACCTCGGGGATGGCGCCCGGGTCGCCGCCCTCGTCCAGGATGCGGGCGTAGGGCGACAGCCGGCCGGGTGTCCCCGGCAGCTGGTCGGGCGTGCTGAGCCCGGGCCGCGACACGAGCGTCACCCGCGGCGGCTCGTTGTCGGCGGCCAGCAGCTTGTCGATCTGCGTCGCGTGCCCGCCGAGGGCCTCCTTGAGGGCCCGCACGATCCACAGCGGGTGCGAGGCGCGGACGGCGCGCGCAGCGTCCTCGTCGAGTCCGGCGGTGACGATCGAGAGCCAGCCGTCCAGGTCCTTCTGGCCGATCTTGCGCAACAGCGCATTGGCGAAGTGGACCGGCTTGTGGCCGATCTCGCGGCGGACGACGTCGACCGTCGTGGACACCGCGGCGTGCGCAGGCACGCGCATGTTGAGCAGCTGGTGGGAGCCGAGTCGCAGGGCGTCCAGCACCGGCGCGTCGATCGAGCCGATGCCCTTGCTGGCCACGTGGTCGATGATCGCGTCGTAGGTTCCCTGCCGGCGCAGGGTGCCGTGCACCAGCTCGGTTGCGAAGGCGGCGTCGCGACCCTCGATGTGGTGCTCGTCCAGCATCGCCGGGAGGATCAGGTTGACGTAGGCGTCCTGCTCGGAGACCGCCCGCAGGGCGTGGAACGCGACGGACCGCACGGGATCGGTCATGCCGAAGTCCCGTCGAAGGCCGGCTCGGCGCCGAAGCTCGTGCCTCGCGCCCAGTCGGCGGCGGCCATCCGCTTCTTGCCGACGGCCTGCACCTCGCCCAGCACGAGGTCCGTCGTGGCCGTGCCGACCCGCACCTCGCGCTTGCCGGCCTCGATGTGTCCCGGCTCGAGCGTGCGCTCGTCGGCGATCGTCGCGGGACCGATCTTGACCCGCTCCCCCGCCAGGGTGGTCCAGGCGCCGGGAGCAGGCGTGCAGCCGCGGATGTGCCGGTCGACCGCGAAGGCGGGCCGGTTCCAGTCGATGCGCGCCTCCTGCGTCGTCAGCTTCGGGGCGTACGAGATGTTGTCCTCGGGCTGCGGCACCGCCGCGATGTCGCCGTCCTCGATGTGGTCGATGACGTCGACGAGCAGCTTGCTGCCCCAGTGGGCGAGCCGCTCCAGCAGCTCGGCGGTCGTGTCGTCCTCGCGGATCAGCTCGGTGATCGTGCCCAGCACCGGACCGGCGTCGAGCTCCTCGACGAGGCTGAACACCGTGGCCCCGGTGACCTCGTCACCGGCCATGATCGCGCGCTGCACCGGCGCGGCACCGCGCCACGACGGCAGCACGGAGAAGTGCAGGTTGACCCAGCCGTACTGCGGGATGTCGAGCGCCTCGCGCCGGATCAGCGCGCCGTACGCGACGATCGGCACGCAGTCGGGCGCCAGCTCGCGCAGCCGGGCCATGAAGTCCGGATCGGACGGCTTGGCCGGCTTGAGCACCTCGATGCCGTGCTTCTCGGCTGCCAGAGCGACCGGGGACGGCGTCAGTGTCCGTCCGCGTCCGGCTGGTGCATCGGGGCGCGTGACGACCGCGACGACGTCGTGGCGGCTGGCCACGAGCGCCTCGAGGGACGGGAGCGCCGTCTCGGGAGTTCCTGCGAAGACGATTCTCACGGATCGAGTCTATGTGCCGGCCCTCGCGCCGGGGTGGGCGGCGTGGGCCCCGGCCACCGGCTCAGAAGGTCGGTGGATCGACCTGGATGCGCAGCCCCGGCAGCTTCGCGGCGCTGCGCTCGGCGGCGACCGCGGCCAGCGCATCGGCCAGCGCCGCTCCCTCGCGCCGCGGGGCCCGCAGGATGAGGCGCTGACCGGCATCGGGCGATCGCTGGTCCACCGGCACGGGTCCCAGCACCTCGGTGGTCGGCGTCCAGTCCCGCTCGGCGAGTGCCGCCAGGACGTCGTCAGGGCCGTCGACCGTCGCGAGGCGGGCAGTCGGCGGCAGGTGGGTCTCGGCGCGGGCCGCCAGCTCGCGGGCCGCGAACCCGGCTGGATCGGCGCGGACCAGCGCCTGCAGGGTCAACGCGTCACCCACCGCGACGGCTCGGCCTCCGGGTCGCGCGAGCGCGAGGGCGTTGAACCAGCGCCGGTGCGACTCCTCGTCGACGCGGACGTCCTCGCGCGCCATCATCAGCCAGGTGTCGAGCAGGATCACGACGTCGTACCCGCCCTCGACGTGCGGCTCCGCGCCCGGAGTGGCCAGGACCAGTCGGCGACCGGCGGGCAGATCGGGCAGCACCGATGCGCCGCCGGACGTCACGACCTCCCGATCGGGAAAGGCGCGGGCGAACTCCTCGGCCGTCCGCAGGGCACCCACGACCGGCGACCGGAGCTGGTGGCCCCGGCAGTGCGGGCAGGTCCACGGCGACTCGGTGCGACCGCACCACCGGCAGGTGACCGCGGACGAGGCGGACGGCTGGCCCATCGGGCCCTGGCAGTCGGGGCAGCGAGCCGGCTCGCGACACGTCTGGCACGACAGCGAGTCGCGGTAACCGCGGCGCGGCACCTGGACCAGGACCGAGCCCTCGGCGGCGCGGATCGCGCGGAACGCCTCGTGCGGCAGCCGGACCGGCGCCGATCCCGCTGTGGACCCGTCGGTGACGTCCAGGCGCGGCCACGCCTTGCGCCGCGTGCCGCGCTCGGCGACCAGCTCGGTGCACCAGCCGCTCTCGATCAACGACTGCCCTTCCGCGGTGCGGGCATAGCCACCAACCAGCAGCGCCGTCTCCTGCTGGCTGGCGCGCAGCAGCAGCACCTCGCGGGCGTGCGGGTACGGGGCCCGCGGCTCGGCGAACATGTCGTCGCCGTCGTCCCACATCGCGACCAGACCCAGCTCACGGACCGGCGCGAACGCCGCCGCACGGGTGCCGAGCACCACCTGGACGTCGCCGCGTGAGGCGGCCAGGAACGACCGGTAGCGGTCGGCCGGCTGCTGGGCGGCGGTCAGCGCGACGTGGCGTCCCTCCCCCAGCACCTCGGTGAAGACCGCGTCCCAGCGGGCGACGTCGCGCACATCCGGCACGCACACGACCGCGCCGCGACCTGACCCCAGGGTCGCCAGCACCGCCTCGGCCACGAGCCGCGCCGGATCGGGGCCGGGCACGGCGGTGAGCCACGCCCGCGGACGATCACCCGCCCGCAGGGAGGCCACGAACGCCAGGCCGTGCACATAGGTCTGCCATCCCTCGACGCTGCCCACCGGCGGCGGGTCGTCGACGCGCGATCGGGCGGCCTTCTCGGCCCGGGCGTGCCGTGGCGGCACGGCCAGTCGCAGCACGTCGCCCAGCGCGCCGGCGTACCGGTCGGCGACGGCGCGGGCCAGCACCAGCACCTCGGGTGCGAGCACGGGCTCGGACGAGACGACCTTGGCCAGGAAGGCCAGCCGGCCGGCGTGATCACTGCGCTCGACCCGCTCGACCACGAATCCGTCGACGAGCCGGCCGGCGAATCGCACCTTGACCCGGCACCCGGGCACCACGCCGATCGACAGCTGCTCGGGCACGAGGTAGTCGAACGGCCGGTCGAGGTGGGCGAGGCCGGAGTCGACGACGACCCGCGCCACCGGCAGCCCAGGCGCCGGCGCCTGGGCCGGCTTGGCGGGCTTGGCGGCCTGCTTGCGCGCCGGAGCCGTCGACGGGACGAGAGCCAGCTGCTCCGGTTCCGTGGTCGCTCGTCCTGAGCCTGTCGAAGGGTTGGCCACGGTGCTGTTCTACCAGCCGCCACGGACGGTCCTGAAGTTCTCCCCCGGGCATCCCTTGCCACGCGTCCCTCACCCGCGTAACGTACAACCACATGGTTGTATCAATGATGCTTGACGATGCGCAGATCGACCGTCTGTTCCACGCCCTCGCCGACGCCACCCGGCGCGACATCGTGCGACGCACCGTCGAGGGCGAGCTGTCGGTGACGGCGCTCGCCGAGGGCTACCCCATCAGCTTCGCGGCCGTGCAGAAGCACGTCGCGGTGCTCGAACGGGTGGGCCTGGTCACCAAGTCACGACACGGCCGAGAGCTGCGGGTGCGCTCGGAGCTGCAGAGCGTCGAGCGCGCTCGACACGCCCTGGACGAGCTCGCCGAGGCCTGGCAGGGCCGCGTGCAGCGGATGTCGGACCTGCTCGACACCCCCACCGACACCACGACTGGAGAATGACAATGCAGCTGGACATCGACAAGGACCTGGACGCGCTCACGCTGATCGTCGTGGCGACCTTCGACCATCCCGTCGAGGAGGTGTGGGACCTGTACGCCGATCCCCGCAAGCTCGAGCGCTGGTGGGGACCGCCCACCTACCCGGCCACCGTGGTCGAGCACGACCTGACCGCCGGGGGCACCGTCCACTACTACATGACCTCGCCCGAGGGCGAGCAGCACCACGGGCGGTGGGACGTGCTCGACGTGGACGCGCCGACGTCGTTCAGCATCCTCGACAAGTTCGCGGACGCCGACGGCAACCCGGCCGACGGCATGCCCGAGGCGACGATGCGGCTCTCGATCGCCGGGACGTCCGGCGGCGCGCAGATGACCGCCGTGACGACCTATGCATCCCGTGAGGCCCTCGAGCAGGTGCTCGCGATGGGCATGGAGGAGGGACTCAGGACGTCGATGGCCCAGATGGACGGCGTGCTCGCCGGCGCCTGAGGTCGACCGCACGACGAAGGCTCCCCACCCGATCCGGGTGGGGAGCCTTCGTCGTGGTCAGTGCGTCAGGCGCCGGCTGCGGCCTTGAGCGCCTCGGCCCGGTCGGTGGTCTCCCACACGACGCCGGGCAGCTGACGACCGAAGTGGCCGTAGGCCGCCGTCTGGGCGTAGATGGGCTTCAGCAGGTCCAGGTCGCGGATGATCGCGGCCGGGCGCAGGTCGAAGACCTCCAGGACGGCCTCGCGGATCTTGTCGACCGGGACGGTCTCGGTGCCGAAGGCCTCGACGTAGAAGCCGACCGGGTGCGCCTTGCCGATCGCGTAGGCGACCTGCACCTCGACCTTGGAGGCCAGGCCGGCGGCGACGATGTTCTTGGCGACCCAGCGCATCGCGTAGGCGGCCGAGCGGTCGACCTTGCTCGGATCCTTGCCGGAGAACGCGCCACCGCCGTGACGGGCGTAGCCGCCGTAGGTGTCGACGATGATCTTGCGGCCGGTCAGGCCCACATCGCCCATCGGGCCGCCGATGACGAACTTGCCGGTCGGGTTGACCAGCAGGCGGTAGTCGGTGGTGTCGATGTCGAAGTCGGCCAGGACGACGTCGACGACGTGCTTCTTGATGTCGACCGTCAGCTGGGAGTCCAGGTCGATGCCGTCCTCGTGCTGCGTGGACAGCACGACGGTGTCGACGCGAACCGGCTTGTCGTTGTCGTCGTACTCGACCGTGACCTGGGTCTTGCCGTCGGGACGCAGGTACGGCAGCGTGCCGTCCTTGCGGACCGCGGTGAGCTGCTCGGCCAGACGGTGCGCGATCGTGATCGGCAGCGGCATGAGCTCGGGCGTCTCGTCGACGGCGAAACCGAACATCAGGCCCTGGTCGCCGGCGCCCTGCTGGTCCAGCGGATCGGCCGACTCACCGGTGCGACCCTCGAATGCGGTGTCGACGCCCTGGGCGATGTCGGGCGACTGCGCGTCCAGGGTGATCTGGACGCCGCAGGACGCACCGTCGAATCCCTTGACCGACGAGTCGTAGCCGATCTCGAGCACGCGGTCACGGGCGATCTTCGCGATGTCCGCGTACGCCTCGGTCGTGACCTCGCCGCCGACGACGATCAGACCGGTCGTGATGAAGGTCTCGCAGGCGACGCGGCTCTTGGGGTCGGCCGCGAGCAGGGCGTCGAGGACGCTGTCGCTGATCTGGTCGGCGATCTTGTCCGGGTGACCCTCGGTCACGGACTCGGACGTGAAGAATCGGCTCACAAATTACTCCTGGGTTGATGGCTGTTCGACAGTGTAACGAGCGCGGAGGACCGCTGTTCCTGCTCAGTCCATGCGCTGGACGACGGAGTCCCACACCGTGTGCGCCAGTACCCGTTTGGGTCCGGGCGGAACCTCGACGACGCTGCCGTCGGCGCCGAGGACGACCGCCTCGGTGTCGTCGCGCCCGAACACCTTGCCCTCGCTGACGTCGTTGACGACCAGCAGATCGCATCCCTTGCGGGCGAGCTTGGCGCGGGCGTGCTCGATCACGGTCGCGGTCGCGTCGCCGGTCTCGGCGGCGAAGCCGACGATGACCGGGCTCTTGCTGGTGCGGGCCGCGACGAGCTCGACGAGGATGTCGGGATTCTCCACCAGGTGGATCTGGGGCGCGACACCGTCGGGGGTCTTCTTGATCTTGGCGTCGACGAACTCGGCCGGACGGAAGTCGGCCGGCGCGGCGGCCATCACGACGGCGTCGGCATCGACGGCGGCGCGCAGCATCTGCTGGCGCAGCTCCTCGGTGCTGACGACGGGCACGACGTCCACGCCCGCCGGGGACGGCAGGCTGACATTGGCCGCGATCACCGTCACCTGCGCACCGCGGGCCACGGCGGCCTCGGCCAGGGCGAATCCCTGACGACCGGACGACCGGTTGCCCAGGAAGCGGACGGGATCGAGGAACTCGCGCGTCCCACCGGCGGAGATGACCACGCGGCGGCCGACCAGGTCCTGCGGCCGTCCCTCCAGGACCGCCACGGCGGCACGGAAGATGTCGGCCGGGTCCGGCAGACGTCCCTTGCCGGTGTCAGTACCGGTCAGACGACCCACGGCCGGCTCCAGCACGATGTGCCCGCGGGCCCGCAGCGTGGCGACATTGGCCTGCGTCGCGGCGTTCTCCCACATCTCGGTGTGCATCGCCGGGGCGAACATCACCGGGCACCGCGCCGTCAGCAGGGTGTTGGTCAGCAGGTCGTCGGCCAGTCCGTGCGCTGCCTTGGCCAGGGTGTTGGCCGTCGCGGGTGCGACCACGACCAGATCGGCGGACTTGCCGATCCGGACGTGCGCGACCTCGTCGACGTGCTCGAACACCCCGACCTGGACGGGCTTGCCGCTCAAGGCCTCCCACGTGGCAGCGCCCACGAAGTTCAGTGAGGACTCCGTGGGCACGACCCGGACGCTGTGACCGGACTCGGTGAACAGTCGCAGCAGCTCAGCGGCCTTGTAGGACGCGATGCCGCCGGAGACACCGAGAACGACTTCCGTGGTCATGGCGCGACCCGGGGCCGGGACGGTCAGGCCTGCTCGGCAGCGGCAGCTGCAGCAGCCGCCTCGGCCTCAGGATCGATGTCCTCGACCGTCAGCAGGTCGGCGTTGATCTCGCGCAGCGCGATCGACAGGGGCTTCTCCTGCACGCCGGTCTCCAGCAGGGGTCCGACGTACTCCAGCAGGCCCTCGCCGAGCTGGGAGTAGTAGGCGTTGATCTGGCGCGCCCGCTTGGCGCTGTAGAGGACCAGCTTGTACTTGCTGTCCGCCTTCTCGAGCAGATCGTCGAGGGGCGGGTTGGTGATGCCGATGGCAGTCGAGCGTGTCGTGGACACAGAGCCTCACAGAAAGACGTTTGATGGGAAGGCCGGGCGATGGACAGCCGGCCGGTGTTCGGTCAGGAACTGACCCGGCTGGTGCCGGATCGAAACAAGTCTACCAATTCATCGCACGCTGTCTGGACATCGGTGTTCACGATCGTCACGTCGAACTCCGACTCGGCCGCCAGCTCGGTGCGTGCGGTCCTCAGCCGGCGCTCGCGCTCCTCGGGTCCCTCCGTGCCGCGACCGACGAGCCGGCGCTCCAGCTCCTCGAAGCTCGGCGGCGCCAGGAAGCACATCAACGCCTCCGGCATGGTCTTGCGCACCTGGCGCGCACCCTGCAGGTCGATCTCGAGCAGTGCCGGCCGACCGGCGGCGAGGTGCTCCTCGACGGGGGCCCGGGGCGTGCCGTACCGCGCGGCGCTGTGCACCACGGCCCACTCCAGCAGACCGTCCTCGGCCACGAGCCGGTCGAACTCCTCATCGGAGATGAAGTGATAGTGCACACCGTCGATCTCACCGGGACGCGCCGGTCGGGTCGTGACCGACACGGAGATCCAGATGTCGGGGTGCTGGTCGCGGACGCACGCCGCCACGGTGCCCTTGCCGACGGCGGTCGGCCCGGCCAGGACGATGAGCCGGGACCGTGCTGGGGCCTCAGACACGCCGGGTACGTCCCGTGCGGCCGGCGAACTCGGCCAGCAGCGCCTCGACCTGGTGCGCGCCCAGGCCGCGCAGCCGGCGGCTGTCGGCGATGCCGATGCGCTGCATGATCTCCTGCGCGCGCACCTTGCCGACACCGGGCATCGACTGCAGCAGGTCGACGACCCGCAGCTTGGCGACCACCTGGTTGACCTTCGACTCCTGGATGACCTCCTGGAGGTCTGCCGACGAGGACTTGAGCCGCGCCTTCAGGTCGGCGCGCATCTGCCGGGCGGCGGCAGCCTTCTCCAGGGCAGCGCTGCGCTGCTCGGGGGTGAGTGTCGGAAGAGCCACTCGGGTCACCTCTCTGCTTGGGTGAGCTGGGTCATTTGAGCGTGATGCCGCAGACGTCCTTGACGTCCTTGACGACAGCCTCGCGCTGCTTGGTGGTGCCGTTGAACGCACTGTAGGCGTTGTTCAGCGATGTGAGGTCCCCGGAGTCGAGCTTGGCGACCTTGGCCGGGTCGTCCATGTCCTGCAGGGCGATGTCGGTCTTCTTCTGGGCCTTCAGCACCCGGTCGGTGACGGCACCGAGCTTGGCCCAGTCGTCCTTGCTCGAGTCGGGAGCCGTCGTGGTGATCGCCCGCAGCGCATCGGCGTACTTCGCGAACCCCGCATTGGTGCGCTTCTGCCCGAAGGTGTCCAGCGCTGCCTTGTTCTCCTTGACGGCGACGCAGTACGGGTCATCGCCCCCACAACCGGCCAGGACGCTGCCGGCCACGAGGGCCGTGACCAGCACCGTAGCGGTCTTCTTCATTCAGATCTCCTCGATCGAGCGGCCACTGGGCGTCTACGAGCCTACAAGTTCGGCATTGACGCGCGCGGCCGCCTCGCGCAGCGCGGCGACATCGGGTCCGGCGGCCAGGACGCCGCGGGAGGTGGACGGGATGACGTGGTCGATGACGTCGCCGAACAGCCGGCGGATGTCCTCGACCGTGCCGCCCTGTGCCCCGAATCCGGGCACCAGGATCGGCCCGTTGATCGACAGGTCTTCGTCCGCGCTGCCGATCGTCGCGCCCACCACGGCGCCGTACGAGCCCATGGGAGCGGCGCCGGCGTTGAGGTCGGCGAGCTGCGCCAGCACTCCCCCGGCGACCGTCGTGCCGCTGGAGTCCGCGAGGCGTGCGTGCTGGACCTCGGGCCCCTCAGGGTTGGAGGTCAGCGCCAGCACGAAGACCCCGGCGTCGTTCTTCTCGGCCACCTCGAAGAACGGTGCCAACGAGCCGAAGCCCAGGAACGGGCTGACCGTGATCGCGTCGGCCGCCATGGGCGCGTCGTCGTCCAGGTAGGCCTCGGCGTACGCCTGCGCGGTCGACCCGATGTCGCCGCGCTTGACGTCCAGGACGACCAACGACCCGGTGTGGCGCAGGTCCTCGATCGTGCGCTCCAGCACGACGACACCGCGGGCGCCGAAGCGCTCGAAGAAGGCCGACTGCGGCTTGACGAAGGCGACCTGCCCCGCGAAGGCCTCCACGCAGATGCTCGCGAACCGGTCGAGTCCCTCGACCGAGTCCTCCAGTCCCCACTGCTCCAGCAGCGCGGCGTGCGGGTCGATGCCGATGCACGCCGGCCCGTAGGCCTGCATCGCCACGTGGGCGCGCGAACCGAAGCTCACGAGTGCTCCCCTCCCCGCTGAGTGTGACGTTTGCGCGAGGCTGCACGCGGACCGACGCGCGGAAACGTCGCACTCAGCGGGTGCGGGGTCATGCGCGGGCCTCCGCGAGGACCTCGGCCCACTCCTGGAGCGACTTGACGCCGATGCTGCCCTCGATGAGCGCCTCGATGCCCTGCACCGCCGCGGCCAGGCCCTGCACCGTGGTGATGCACGGGATGCCCTCGGCGACCGCCGCCGTCCGGATCTCGTAGCCGTCGATGCGGGGGCTGCCCCCGGACGTCACACCGTGCGGCGTGTTGATGATGAGCTGCACGTCCTGCTCGCGGATCTTCTCCACGATCGTGCTGCGCGACTGGCCCGGCAGCGGCTCCTCGTGGATCTTGCGGATCACCGTGGCCTGCACGCCGTTGCGGGCCAGGACGACCGCCGTGCCGCTGGTCGCGAGGATCTCGAAACCGAGGTCGGCGAGCCGCTTGACCGGGAAGATCATGTGCCGCTTGTCGCGGTTGGCGACCGACACGAAGACCTTGCCCGAGGTGGGCAGGCCGTTCTGGGCGCCGGCCTGCGCCTTGGCGAACGCCTGGCCGAAGCCGGCGTCGAAGCCCATGACCTCACCGGTGGACCGCATCTCGGGGCCGAGCAGCGTGTCGACGTACGTCCCCTCGTAGGTGCGGAAGCGGTTGAAGGGCATGACCGCCTCCTTGACCGCGATGGGCGCGGCGTCGGGCAGCCGTCCACCGTCGCCGGTGGCCGGCAGCGCACCCGCGGCGCGCAGATCGGCGATCGACTCGCCCAGCATGAGCCGCGCGGCGGCCTTGGCCAGCTGCGTCGCCGTGGCCTTGGACACGAACGGCACCGTGCGGGACGCGCGGGGGTTCGCCTCGATGACGTACAGGATGTCCGAGGACAGCGCGAACTGGATGTTGATCAGGCCGCGCACCCCCACGCCCTTGGCGATCGCCTCGGTCGACTCCCGGATGCGCTGGATCTCCAGGTCGCCGAGCGTGATCGGCGGGAGCGCGCAGGCCGAGTCGCCCGAGTGGACCCCGGCCTCCTCGATGTGCTCCATGACGCCACCCAGGAACAGCTCGTGGCCGTCGTAGAGCGCGTCCACGTCGATCTCGATCGAGTCGTCCAGGAAGCGGTCGACCAGCACCGGGCGGTCGGGCGAGATCTCCGTCGAGCGGCTGATGTACTCGCTCAGCGTGGTCTCGTCGTAGACGATCTCCATGCCGCGGCCGCCCAGGACGTACGACGGACGCACCAGGACCGGGTAGCCGATCTCGTCGGCGATCGCCTTGGCGTGGTCGAACGTCGTGGCCATGCCGTGCTTGGGGGCCGGCAGGTTCGCCGCGGCCAGCACCTGTCCGAAGGCGCCACGCTCCTCGGCCAGGTCGATCGCGGCCGGCTGGGTGCCGACGATCGTGACACCGGCCGCCTCCAGTCCCGCGGCCAGGCCGAGCGGCGTCTGCCCGCCGAGCTGCACGATGACACCGGCGACGGGGCCGGCCTGCTCCTCGGCGTGGACGATCTCCAGCACGTCCTCGAGCGTCAACGGCTCGAAGTAGAGCCGGTCGGCGGTGTCGTAGTCGGTCGAGACGGTCTCGGGGTTGCAGTTGACCATGACGGTCTCGTAGCCGACCTCCGACAGCGCCATCGCGGCGTGGACGCACGAGTAGTCGAACTCGATGCCCTGGCCGATGCGGTTGGGGCCGCTGCCCAGGATCAGCACCGCGGGCTTGGTCCGCGGCTCGACCTCGGTCTCCTCGTCGTACGAGGAGTAGTGGTACGGCGTCTTGGCGGCGAACTCGGCCGCGCAGGTGTCCACCGTCTTGTAGACCGGGCGCACGCCGAGCGCGTGGCGGACGCCGCGGATGACGTCCTCGCTCACGCCGCGGATGCGTCCCAGCTGGGCATCGGAGAAGCCGTGCCGCTTGGCGCGGCGCAGCAGCGCCGGCGACAGCTCGGGAGCCTCGATGAGCTCGACCGCGATCTCGTTGATCAGCGCCAGCTGGTCCAGGAACCACGGATCGATGCGGGTCGCGGCGAACACCTCTTCGGGCGTCGCGCCGGCCCGGATGGCGTCCATGACCTTCTTGATGCGTCCGTCGTGCGGGACGGCGATCTGCTTGAGCAGCTCGTCCTTGTCCAGCTCGACCCAGCTCTTGCTCCAGTCGAACACCGACTCGGACTTCTCCAGCGAGCGCAGCGCCTTCTGCAGCGCCTCGGTGAAGTTGCGGCCGAATGCCATCGCCTCACCGACCGACTTCATGTGCGTCGTCAGCGTCGGGTCGGCGGCGGTGAACTTCTCGAAGGCAAAGCGCGGGACCTTGACCACGACGTAGTCCAGGGTCGGCTCGAACGAGGCCGGCGTCTCGGCCGTGATGTCGTTGGGGATCTCGTCCAGCGTGTAGCCGATCGCGACCTTCGCGGCGATCTTGGCGATCGGGAAGCCGGTGGCCTTCGAGGCCAGGGCGGACGACCGGGACACGCGCGGGTTCATCTCGATGACGACGATGCGCCCGTCCTCGGGGTTGACCGCGAACTGGATGTTGCAGCCGCCCGTGTCGACGCCGACCTCCCGGATGATGCCGATCGAGATGTCCCGCAGTCGCTGGTACTCCACATCGGTCAGCGTCATCGCCGGGGCGACGGTGATCGAGTCGCCCGTGTGCACGCCCATGGGGTCGAAGTTCTCGATGGAGCACACGATCACCACGTTGTCGGCGGTGTCGCGCATGACCTCCAGCTCGTACTCCTTCCACCCCAGGATCGACTCCTCGAGCAGCACCTCGGTGGTCGGGCTCAGCGCGAGGCCCGAGCCGGCGATGCGGTGCAGGTCCTCCTCGTTGTAGGCCAGTCCGCTGCCCGAGCCGCCCATCGTGAAGGAGGGACGCACGACGACGGGGTAGCCGCCGAGACCCTCGACGCCGTCGAGGCACTCCTGCATCGTGTGGCAGATGACCGAGTTGGCCGACTCCGCGCCCCACTCGGGCGGCAGGGTCGCGACGACCTGCTTGAAGGACTCGCGGTTCTCGCCCTTCTGGATCGCCGCGATCGACGCGCCGATCAGCTCGACGTTGTACTTCTCCAGCACACCGGCCTCGTGCATCTGGATCGCGGCGTTGAGGGCGGTCTGTCCGCCGAGGGTCGCCAGCAGCGCGTCGGGGCGCTCCTTGGCGATGACCTTCTCGACGAACTCCGGCGTGATCGGCTCGACGTAGGTCGCGTCGGCGAAGCCCGGGTCGGTCATGATCGTGGCGGGGTTGGAGTTGATCAGGATGACCCGGATGCCCTCCTCGCGCAGCACCCGGCAGGCCTGGGTGCCGGAGTAGTCGAACTCCGCCGCCTGGCCGATGACGATGGGTCCCGAGCCGATGACCAGGACGCTCTTGATGTCAGTTCTCTTGGGCATTACGCATCCTCGCTGGCTGAGCTCGTCGAAGCCATGAGCTCCACGAACCGGTCGAACAGGTAGGCCGCATCGTGCGGGCCGGCGGCGGCCTCGGGGTGGTACTGGACGCTGAAGGCCGGCTGGTCCAGCAGCGCCAGACCCTCGACCACGTCGTCGTTGAGGCACACATGGGTCACGCGGCCGGGCCCGTAGGGGGTCTCGAACGTCCCCTCGAGCGGCGCGTCGACCGCGAAGCCGTGGTTGTGCGCGGTGATCTCGACCTTGCCGGTCGTGAGGTCCTGCACCGGCTGGTTGATGCCGCGGTGACCGTAGGTCAGCTTGTAGGTGCCCCGGTCGAGCGCGCGACCGAAGATCTGGTTGCCCAGGCAGATGCCGAAGTACGGGGTGCGGGCGGCCAGCACGTCCTTGAGCGTCTCGACGGCGTGGTCGGCCGTCGCCGGGTCTCCGGGCCCGTTGGACATGAAGACACCGTCCGGCTCGAGGGCGGCGATCTGCTCGTAGGTCGTGGTGGCCGGCATGACGTGCACCTCGATGCCGCGCTCGGCCAGGCGACGCGGGGTCATGCCCTTGATGCCCAGGTCGATCGCGGCGACCGTGAAGCGCTTCTCCCCCACCGCCGGCACGACGTAGGTCTGGTCGGTCGTGACGTCGGCCAGGAAGTTCGCGCCCTTCATGGTCGGCGCGGCGGACACCCGCTGCAGCACCGCATCGACATCGGTGGACGTCGAGCTGATGGCACCGCGCATCGATCCCCGCTCGCGCAGGTGACGGGTCAGGGCGCGCGTGTCGATGCCGGAGATGCCGACGACGTCCTGCGCCGCGAGCTCCTCGTCGAGGCTGCGGTTGGAGCGCCAGCTGCTGCGGACACGGGCGGGGTCGCGGACGATGTAGCCGTCGACCCAGATGCGGCGGGACTCGAAGTCCTCGTCGTTGACGCCGGTGTTGCCCACGTGCGGCGCGGTCATCGCCACGATCTGCCCCTTGTAGGACGGATCGGTGAGGGTCTCCTGGTAGCCGGTCATGCCGGTCGAGAACACGATCTCGCCGATCGTCTCGCCGACGGCGCCGAACGACTCGCCGCGGAACACGCGGCCGTCCTCCAGCACGAGAATTGCCTCGGTCATGCGGTCACAGCCTCTTTCACTAGCGGAGTCACGAGGGCACGGTCACGGACCGTCGGCCTGCCGCGCAGGAAGGTCGCGACGACCTCCCCGGGCAGGGTCAGCCCGTCGTAGGGGTTGTTGCGCGACAGCGATGCGGTGTCGCGGGCGTCGATCGTGCGCTGCGCGGCGGGGTCGACCAGCACGATGTTGGCCGGCTCCCCCACCGCGATCGGACGACCCTGGTTGGAGACGCGGCCGATCTCGGCCGGCTTGGTCGACATCTTCTCGGCGACCTGTTCCCACGTGAGGCGGCCGGTGTCGACCATCGTCTGCTGGACGACCGACAGCGCGGTCTCGAGCCCGAGCATGCCGAAGGCTGCGGCCGCCCACTCGCACTCCTTGTCCTCCATGGGGTGCGGTGCGTGATCGGTCGCGACGATGTCGATCGTCCCGTCGGCCAGGCCGTCGCGGACCGCCTCGACGTCGTCGTTGGAACGCAGCGGCGGGTTGACCTTGTAGATCGGGTCGTAGCTGCGCACCAGGTCGTCGCTCAGCAGCAGGTGGTGAGGGGTCACCTCGGCGGTGACGTCGATGCCCCGGCTCTTGGCCCAGCGGATGATCTCGACCGATCCGCGGGTCGACAGGTGGCACACGTGCAGGCGCGACCCGACGTGCTCGGCCAGCAGGACGTCGCGGGCGATGATCGCCTCCTCGGCGACCGCGGGCCAGCCGACGAGTCCCAGCTCGCCGGACAGCGGTCCCTCGTTCATCTGGGCGCCCTCGGTGAGGCGGGGCTCCTGGGCGTGCTGCGCGATGACGCCGTCGAAGGCCTTGACGTACTCCAGCGCACGGCGCATCAGCACGGCGTCCGAGACGCACTTGCCGTCGTCGGAGAAGACCTTGACCCCGGCTGCGGAGTCGGCCATCGCCCCGAGCTCGGCGAGCTGGGTGCCCTTCAGGCCGGCCGTGACGGCGCCGACGGGCTGCACGTCGCAGTAGCCGCCCTCGCGGCCGAGCCGCCAGACCTGCTCGACGACGCCGGCGGTGTCGGCGACCGGCTCGGTGTTGGCCATCGCGTGCACGCAGGTGAAGCCGCCGCGGGCGGCGGCCTGCGAACCGGTCAGGACGGTCTCGGCGTCCTCACGACCGGGCTCACGCACGTGCGTGTGCAGGTCGACGAGGCCGGGCAGGGCCACCAGTCCGGTGGCGTCGATCTCCTCGCCACCGCTCAGGTCGGCACCGATGCCGGTGATGACGCCGTCCTCGATCGCGATGTCGGTCGGTTCTCCGCCGAGGATCTTGGCTCCCCGGATCACGTACGAGGTCATTCCCGTCCTTCGTTCGATGAGGTGTCTTGGCTGCTGGTGTCACCGGAGGCGCCGCCCAGCAGGAGGTACAGGACCGCCATGCGGACCGCGACGCCGTTGGTGACCTGCTCGACGATGACCGACCGGGCGTGGTCGGCGACATCGGCGGTGATCTCCATGCCGCGGTTCATGGGCCCGGGGTGCATCACGATCGCGTGCGACGGCAGGCGCCCGAGCCGGGCGGTGTCGAGGCCGTAGCGGCGTGAGTACTCGCGCGCGCTGGGGAAGTACGAGGCGTTCATCCGCTCGGCCTGCACGCGCAGCATCATGACCGCGTCGGCGTTCTCCAGCGAGGCGTCCAGGTCGTACGACGTCTTGACCGGCCAGTGGTCGACACCGACCGGCAGCAGGGTCGGCGGCGCGACCAGCGTGACGTTCGCGCCGAGGGTGTCCAGCAGCAGGGCGTTCGACCGGGCGACCCGGCTGTGCAGGACGTCGCCGACGATCGTGATGTTCTTGCCGACCAGGCTGCCGTCGCCGTCCGGGGCGAGGTGGCGGCGCATCGTGAACGCATCCAGCAGTGCCTGGGTGGGGTGCTCGTGCGTGCCGTCACCGGCGTTGATGACCGCGCCCTTGACCCACTTGGACTGGGCCAGCCGGTGCGGTGCGCCCGACGAGTGGTGGCGGATGATGACCGCGTCGGCGCCCATCGCCTGCAGGGTCAGCGCGGTGTCCTTCAGGCTCTCGCCCTTGGAGACGCTCGATCCCTTGGCCGAGAAGTTGATGACATCGGCGCTGAGCCGCTTGGCGGCGGCCTCGAACGAGATGCGGGTGCGGGTGGAGTCCTCGAAGAACAGATTCACCACGGTGCGTCCGCGCAGGGTCGGCAGCTTCTTGATGGGGCGCTGGGCCACGCCCAGCAGCTCCTCGGCGGTGTCGAGGATCCTGATGGCGTCCGCCCGGTCCAGGTCCCCGGCGCTCAAGAGGTTGCTGATCATGCGGCACCCCCGGTGATCGAGACGGAGTCGTCGCCATCGGTCTCGGCGACCCTGACCTTGACCTTCTCGGCCAGCGACGTCGGCAGGTTCTTGCCCACGAAGTCGGCCCGGATCGGCAGCTCGCGGTGCCCGCGGTCGATCAGCACGGCCAGCTGGACGGCCTTGGGGCGTCCCAGCTCGGTGAGGGCGTCCAGCGCCGCACGGATCGTGCGTCCCGAGAACAGGACGTCGTCGATCAGCACGACGATCTTGCCGTCGATGTCATCGGGGATCTCGGTGTGCTCCAGCGCCCGGGCCGGCTTGAGCCGCAGGTCGTCGCGGTACATCGTGACGTCGAGGGCTCCCGCGGTGATCTCGCGGCCCTCGACCTCGGACATGCGCTGGGCGATGCGACGGGCCAGGTGCACCCCGCGCGTCGGGATGCCCAGCAGGACGAGACCGGCGGAGTCGCGGTTGCGTTCGAGGATCTCGTGGGTGATGCGAGTCAGCGCCCGGGAGATGTCCTGGTCGTCGAGGACCGTGCGTACGGTCGACTCGGGGGGTGTGTGCGTGGCGTCAGCACGTGCGGCGTCATCGGACGCAACCATGTCTGACCTCCTTCTCCGCCTCTCGGGACGGCCGTTAAAGGATGTCGATTGAACGCTGCAACAGTATCAGCGGGCGTCCCCGGCCCTTCGAGCGCCTCGCGGAGGCATCCGCCCACCGAGGCCCCGCCCGTGGGCGGTGCCTGAGCCACCTGTCCCGGCCGTGGGCGGTGCCTGAGCCACCGATCCCGGCCGTGATGGGTGGCACAGGCACCGCCGACCGGCGCGAAAGGTGGCAGGGACACCGCCCAGCCCGGGTCAGCGGTTCTTGCGCCAGATCGCCGCCGTCAGCACGGTGGCGAAGCTGTTCCAGGCGGCATACGGCGCCAGCGCCTTGCCGGCACCGGGCGAGGCCGCTCCTGCCGTGCGGGCCAGGTCGACCGTGCTGGCGGCGAGGGCGCCGGCCACCGCGATCGACGGGACCAGGCGGTGACCCCGGAAGAACGACCAGCACCAGCCCGCGTTGAGGACCATGTTGGCCGCCAGCTTGCGCCGGTAGGTCTTCGCCTCGGCGGGCGTCATGCGGGACTGCGCGACGGCCGAGGCCGCGGCGGTCTGGGTGTACAACGCGGTCCAGACGACCGGGAACACCACCGGCGGCGGCTGGATGGCGGGCTTGCGCAGCGAGCGGTACCAGGCGCTCTGCGTGCCGGATGCCGTCGCCAGGGATCCGAGGGCTGCAGCACCCAGGGGCAGGCCGACGCTGCTGACGATCGTTCGAGTCTCCATGCGGTCACCCTAGGGGCAGCCGGGCGGCGCCGCCGGACGAGTCTCAGGCGGCCCGGCCGTCGGTCAGCGCCTGTCGGGGACGGCTGGCCGGCAGCTGCTCGGGCACCCGTTCGGCGCGCCAGACCTGCGGCAGGACGTACTTGACGAACACCGGCAGGCACTCGATGAAGTACCGGCGGAACAACCGTCGCGGCTCCTGCGCCAGACGGTAGAACCACTCCATCTTGGCCGCACGCACCCACTCGGGGGCGAGCGACGTGTCACCGGCGAACATGTCGACCGCGCCGCCGACGTTGACGACCACCCCGTCGAAGCCGGCGAGCCGGATCTCCTCGCCGATCATGTCCCCGAAGGGCGGTGTCACGGCGATGATCAGCAGCTGGACGCCGTACTTGCGCAGCTTCTTGGCCACGCGCTTGGGCTTCCAGTCGCGCCGGCTGCCGTGGTCACGGAAGACGACGTGCAGGCCGGAGTCGTGCAGCTGGCCACGGAAGTCGAACCCCGCGTCGCGACTCGCCCCCAGGATCGCGGCCTTGACGCCGTGGAACTGCCGCCCCGCCAGCATCCGCTCGATGAACTCCGAGCCGGTGACGCGCGCCGGGTCGATGCCCCGCGACCGCATCAGCGAGACGATCGGCCAGCCGTCGGCGGTGATGTAGTCGGCCCGCTCGATCGTCCGGGCGAACTCCGCCGATCGGGAGGCCAGCGCGAGGTGGTGCAGGTTGACCGTCTGGATCCGTTTGGACCCGTGGTCCAGCACGGCCGCGTCCAAGGCGTCGTCGTCAACCAGGCACTTGCGCGCCATCTGGTCGATGAGCTCTTCGGTGATCACCCTGCGTCTGCCTCCTGCGCGCCACGAGACCCGTCGTGGGCCTCATGGTGGTAGAGCAGGCACGGGGCAGTTCATGACGCGACGGCCATGGCGCCGGGTCAGACGGTCAGGCTGGGCTTCAGCTCGACGATGCGGCTCAGCAGCCCGTTGACGAACGACGGCGACTCATCGGTCGACAGCTCGCTGGCCAGGTTCACGGCCTCGCTCACGGCGACGACGTCCGGGACGTCCTCGACGTACAGGATCTCGAAGGCGCCGATGCGCAGCAGGTTGCGGTCGACGGCCGGCATCCGGTCGAGCGTCCAGTCCTTGGCGTTCTCGGTGATGATCTCGTCGAGGCGGTCGCGGTGCGCCACGACGCCCTCGACGAGCAGCACCGCGTACTCGTTGACGGGGTACTCCGCATCCTTCCGCCGTTCGGCGAGCGTGCCGCCCGGCGGAAGGTTCTGCGCCTCGGACTCGAACAGGATGTCGAGGGCGCGCTTGCGGGACTTGGTGCGGGCTGACATCAGGACGACACGCGACCGAGGTAGCTGCCGTCGCGGGTGTCGACCTTGATCTTCTCGCCGTTGACGATGAACAGCGGGACCTGGATCTCCTTGCCGGTCTCCAGGCGGGCCGGCTTGGTGCCGCCGCTGGAACGATCGCCCTGCAGGCCCGGCTCGGTGTACTCCACGAGGAGCTCGACCGAGGCCGGCAGCTCGATGTACAGCGGGACGCCCTCGTGCAGCGCGAGCATCGCGTCCTGGTTGTCCAGCATGTAGTCCTTGGCGTCGCCGACGACGGCCTCGCTGACGTTGATCTGGTCGTAGGTGACCTTGTCCATGAACACGTACGAGTCGCCGTCGTGGTACAGGTACTGGAAGTCGCGCTTGTCGACGTTGGCGGTCTCGATCTTGAGGCCGGCGTTGAAGGTCTTGTCGACGGTCTTGCCGCTCATGACGTTCTTGAGCGTGGTCTTGACCATCGCTCCGCCCTTGCCGGGCTTGTGGTGCTGGAACCAGACGACGGACCAGAGCTGCCCGTCGAGGTCGAGGACCATGCCGTTCTTGATGTCGTTCGTGGTGGCCATCAGCCGATCTCCAGGAGGTCTTTGGTCATCGTGGTGAGTACCTCGGGGGCACCCGCGGTCACGAGGACGGTGTCTTCGATGCGCACTCCCCCACGACCCGGCACGTAGATGCCCGGTTCCATCGTGAGGACGGTGCGACTGGTCAGTTTACCTGTGTGTGAGGCGGCGACGAACGGGTCCTCGTGGATCTCGAGCCCGACGCCGTGCCCGAGCCCCGTCGTGAAGGCCTCGAGCCAGCCCGATGCCTCCAGCGAGCCACGTGCCGCGGTGTCCGCATCGCTGACGGGGACGCCGTCTCGCAGGCGGTCCAGCCCAGCGGCCTGCGAGGCCTTGACGGCGGCGTGGACCTCTCGCTGCCAGTCATCGGCCGTGCCCAGGACGACCGTCCGCGTGCAGTCCGCGTGGTAGCCGTCGACGCGCGCGCCGAAGTCGATCTTGAGCAGGTCGCCCTGGGCCAGGACCCGGTCGGTCGGGTGGTGGTGCGGGATCGCGGAGTTCTCGCCGGCGGCCAGGATCGTCTCGAAGGCGATGGCCTCGGCGCCCAGGTCGAGCATGCGGTTCTCGAGGTCGCGGGCGACCTCGCGCTCGGTGCGGCCGACGAGGGGGCCCTCGAGCAGACCGGCGAGCGCGCGGGTCGAGATGTCGCAGGCCCGGGTGAGGGCGTCGATCTCCTCGGCGTCCTTGACCTCGCGCAGCTTCTCGACGACGCGGCCGGTACCGGTCAGCGACGTGGACGGCAGCAGCTCGCGCAGGCGGGCGTGCGCGTCGACGCTGAGCGTGTGCGACTCGATGCCGAGGCGGGCGACGTCCGCCCGCTCGGCCATGCCACCGATCAGGTCGCGGGTGATGACGTGCTCAAGGTCGGGCACCTCCTCGGCGGCCTGGTCGCGGTAGCGGCCGTCGGTGAAGAACACCGCGCTGCCGTCCGCGAGCACCAGCACCGCGCCGTTGGAGCCGGTGAACCCGGTCAGGTAGCGCACGTTGACCAGCGTCGTGACGAGCAGTGCCTCGACGCCGAGATCGGTCAGGGCGGCGCCGAGGCGCTGACGACGCAGCTGCGTGCTCGCGCTCACGACGACACGGCTCGGTAGCAGTCGACCAGGACCGACTCGTCAGGGCCGGCGAGGATCGTCGGGCCGGCCAGCTCCTCGAGCACCACGAACCGCAGCTGGTCGCCGCGGGTCTTCTTGTCCAGGCGCATCGTCGTGGACAGCGCCTCCCAGATGCCCGGACGCAGGTACGCCGTCGGGAGGCCCACGAGCGACAGCACCGCGCGGTGCCGGTCCAGCAGGTCCTTCTCGATCAGCCCGGAGCGGTGCGCCAGCTCGGCCACGAACACCATGCCGATCGAGATCGCCTCGCCGTGCCGCACCCGGTAGTGCTCGAAGCGCTCGATCGCGTGGCCGAAGGTGTGCCCGTAGTTGAGCGCCTCCCGGCCGATCGAGCCGTCCGCGCCGGTCTCGTGCAGGTCACCGGCGACCGTCCGCGCCTTGACCGCGATGCCCTTGGTGATCAGCTCGGCCACGATCGACGACGTCGGGTCGGCCACGGCGTCCGGGGCCGCTTCGACCAGGTCAAGGATCGTCGGATCGGCGATGAACCCGCACTTGATCACCTCGGCCATGCCGCTGCGCATCTCGCGCGCGGGCAGGCCGGCCAGGACGTCCAGGTCGCACAGCACGCCGACGGGCTCGTGGAAGGCGCCGACGAGATTCTTGCCCTCGGCGGTGTTGATGCCGGTCTTGCCACCCACGGCCGCGTCGACCATGCCGAGCACCGTGGTCGGCACGTTGACGAACCGCACCCCGCGCAGCCAGCTGGCGGCCACGAAGCCGGCCAGGTCGGTCGTGGCTCCCCCGCCGAGCCCCACGATGACGTCGGAGCGGGTGAATCCGGCCCCGCCCAGCACCTTCCAGCAGAACGCCAGGACGTCGGCGGTCTTGGCCTGCTCGCTGTCGGGCACCTCGATGAGGTGCACCTCCAGGTGGTCCGCGGCCAGCGGCGCACGCAGGCGGGCGGCCTGGGCCGCCATGGTGGGCGCGTGGATGATCGCGACGCGCCGCACATCGGCTCCGACCAGCCCGCGCAGCTGGTCGTGGACGCCGTTGCCGATGACGACCTCGTACGGGTGCGCGGTGGGCACGGTCAGCCGGGTGCTCATGCTCGGTCCTGCTCGATCAGGCGCAGCACCTCGTCGACGACCCCGGCGGCGTCGAGGTCGTCGGTGAGCACCGTGTGACGGGCGACCTCGGCGTACAGCGGGCGGCGGTGGTCCATGAGCCCCTTCATCTGCGAACGGACGTTGCCCAGCAGCAGCGGCCGGTTGCCGTTGAGCCCGACGCGGGCGACGGCAGCGGCCATCCCGGTGTCCAGGAACACGACGCGGTGCTCACGCAGCAGCGCGCGGGACGCGTCGCTGAGGACGGCACCGCCGCCGAGCGCCAGGACGCCGTCGTGCTCGGCCAGGGCCGTGGCGACGGCCTGCTCCTCCAGTGCACGGAAGTGCTGCTCACCGTGCTCGACGAAGATGTCCTGCACCGAGGTGCCGGTGAGCTCCTCGACGTCCAGGTCGGTGTCACGGAAGGTCAACCCGAGCCGTGTCGCGATGCGGCGGGCGACCGTCGTCTTGCCGGCGCCGGGAGGCCCGACGAGGACGACGACCGGGCTCAACGGAGCCTCAGGTTCGCCAGGTAGCCCTCGACATTGCGTCGGGTCTCCTCGACCGAGTCACCACCGAACTTCTCGACGATGGAGTCGGCCACGACCAGCGCGACCATGGCCTCGGCGACGATGCCGGCGGCCGGCACGGCGCAGACGTCGGAACGCTGGTGGTGCGCCCGCGCCTCCTCGCCGGTCTGGACGTCGATCGTGCGCAGGGCACGCGGGACCGTCGCGATGGGCTTCATGGCGGCCCGGACGCGCAGCATCTCACCGGTCGTCATGCCGCCCTCGGTGCCGCCGGCACGGCCGGAGACCCGCCGGATGCCCTCGGGCGTCGGGACGATCTCGTCGTGCGCGAGGGAGCCGCGGGTGCGGGCGAGCTCGAAGCCGTCACCGATCTCGACGCCCTTGATCGCCTGGATGCCCATCAGGGCCTGGGCCAGACGGCCGTCCAGGCGCTTGTCCCAGTGGGTGTAGGAGCCGAGTCCGGGCGGGAGCCCTTCCACGACGACCTCGACGACACCGCCGAGGGTGTCGCCCTCCTTGTGGGCCAGGTCGATCTCAGCGACCATCGCGGCGCTGGTGTCCGCGTCGAAGCAGCGGACCGGGTCGGCGTCGAGTGCGTCGACGTCGGCGTGGGTGGGGATGACCCCGGCGGGCGCGCGCACGGTGCCGAGCTCGACGACGTGCGAGACGATCGTGGCCCCGGTCGTCTGCTGGATGAACTGGGCGGCGATCTCGCCGAGCGCCACCCGGGCCGCGGTCTCGCGGGCGCTGGCGCGCTCGAGGACCGGACGGGCCTCCTCGAAGCCGTACTTCTGCATGCCGGCCAGATCGGCGTGGCCGGGACGCGGCCGGGTCAGCGGCGCATTGCGCTTGAGCCCTGCGAGGATCTCGCTGTCGACCGGATCGGCCGACATGACCTGCTCCCACTTGGGCCACTCGCTGTTGCCGATGCGCAGGGCGATCGGGCTGCCCATCGTCGTGCCGTGGCGCAGGCCACCGACGATCTCGAGCTCATCGGCCTCGAAGGCCATCCGCGCACCGCGGCCGTAGCCGAGGCGACGGCGGGCCAGCGCGGCCTGGATCTCCTTGCTGGTCACCTGCACGCCGGCGGGCAGACCTTCCAGGACGGCGACAAGCGCAGGGCCATGGGACTCACCAGCGGTCAACCAACGAAGCATGACGATGATTCTCCCATGCCGCGCCGGTCACCCCCGCACGCGTCCGCCCCGGTGGGCCCGCGCCGGGCTCAGCCGTAGAAGGACGGCCCCCACGCTGCGCCGATCACGGCGCCGACCACCATGTACGGGCCGAAGGCGTAGCCCCGCGGGTCGACCAGCTTCAACCGCGACAGCACGACGCCCAGCACCGCCCCGAGGATGAATCCCGCGTAGATGCCGACGAACACCTGGCTGTACCCCAGGGCACCCAGCGCGAGGGCGAGCACAGCCGAGAGACGGACGTCGCCGTAGCCGAACGCACCGGCGAAGAATCGGTTGCCGAACCAGTGGAACAGGCGGAACAGCGCGTAGACCACGGCATTGGCGATCAGCGCGTTCACCAGGACGTCGCGATCGTCCAGGAGCCAGGCGCTCAGCGCGACCAGCACCAACGAGACCACGTACAGAGGTGCCACGATCCGGTACGGCAGCAGCTGGGTGTGCCAGTCGATGAAGGCCAGCCAGACACCGACACCGGTCAGGACGACCCACACCGGCAGCAGCCCGGGATCGGCGATCCGCCACGCGACCACCGCGGCCAGCACGGCCGCGGCCATCGCCAGTCCGATGCGCAGGAACCGGAACTCCGCCAGCACCGCATAGGGCAGCTTGTCGCCCGCCGGGTCCGGGGGCTCCGGCACACGCCGGAGGATCTCAGGGCACGCCGCGCCGATGAGGGCCGCGACGAGCGCCGAGATCACGATGGACACGGACGCACCTTAGCGAGCGGACAGCTGGGCGAGGGCGGCCTCGCGCAACAGCTGTGGAGAAACTCCCGAGCCCGTCATCAGCTCGACCTGCAGCACCGCCTGGTGCGCGAGCAGGTCGATCCCCGACAACAGCGGGACGTCCGACTCGGCAGCGGCATGGCCCAGCGCGGTCGGCCAGGGGTCGTACACGACGTCGAAGACCGCCCGCGAGGAGTCGACGAGCTCGTGCGAGCGTGACCCGACCACCTCGCTCGGGACGGTCGACACCAGCAGGTCGACCCGGGTCATCAGCGGCTCGTCGAGCAGGCGGACCACGACCTCGACCCCCCGGCTGCGGGCGACGGCCACGGCCTCGGCGGCACGGGAGGTGTCGCGGACGACGAACTCCAGCGTCTCGACCCCGAGGCGGGCGAGCGTCAGGGTCATCGAGGTCGCCGTGGCGCCCCCGCCCAGGATGCGGGCCGTCCGTGGCGGCTTGATGCCGAGCTCGGCGATCGCGGACGCTGCGCCGGGCACATCGGTGTTGTACGCCGCGAGCACACCGTCCTCGACGATCAGGGTGTTGGCCACACCGAGGGTCTCGACCTCCTCGCTGCGCTGGTTGCCGACCGCGGCGGCCTCGCGCTTGAGCGGCGCGGTGACCGACAGGCCCCGCACGTCATCGCCCAAGGCGCCCACGAACGAGGCCAGCTCTCCCTCGGCGACCTCGACGGCCTCGTACGACCAGTCCAGCCCCAGCTCCGCATAGGCGGCGCGGTGCATGGCCGGCGAGAGGGAGTGGGCGATGGGCGACCCGATGACGGCGCACTGCATCAGCGGACGCTCAGCACTGGGTGTCGGCCCCGAAGGCGGCCTTGCATGCCTTCACGTGTTCTGCGTACGTGTTGCTGAATGTCGTCTCACCCGTCTCGAGATCGGTCGCCAGGAAGTACAGCCACGAGCCCTCCGCGGGGTTCAGCGCGGCCTCGATGGTCTTCTCCCCCGGTGACCCGATGGGGCCCGGCGGCAGCCCCGGGTTCTGGTACGTGTTGTAGAGCGAGGGATTGGCCCGCTCCTCCGGTGTCGTCCACACATCGCCCTCGCGGCCGCTGACGTACGACACCGTCGAGTCCAGCTGCAGCGGCATGCCATCGGCGATGCGGTTGTACAGGACGCGCGCGATCTTCGGGTAGTCCTGGTCGAGCTTGCCCTCGAACTCCAGGATGCTGGCGACGGTGAGGACCTCCTCGCCGGTGAGCCCCAGCGCCTTGGCGCGGGTGGAGATGTCCAGGGACTTGGCGACGTCGACGGTCTTCTTGACCATCCGCCGCAACAGCTCGGTCGCGGTGGTGCCGGGCTCGACCTCGTAGGTGGCGGGGTACAGATAGCCCTCGGGGTTGAGCTGCGCGACGGCGGGCAGGCCGAGTGTCTCGGGCTTGTCCAGCGCGGCGGTCAGCTCCTCCTCGGTGATGTCGGTGTTCTTGGCGATCGCGGCGACGATCTGGCCGACGCGCGATCCCTCGGGGATCGTGACCTTGCCCTCGGCGCGGTTGCCGCGGTCGGTCAGCTCACGCATCGCCCACTCGGCCGACATCTCCTTGCGCAGGTTGAACGAACCGGCCTGGATCGACTGGAACCGGGCGTCCTTCAGCGCGAGCTGGTAGAACGCGTCGGCGCTCTTGACCACGCCGGCGTCGTACAGGATGGTGGCGATCTTCTGACCGTCGGCTCCCGGCGGGATCGTCACGACGACCTGGCCCGTCCCCTGCCCGGTGTAGTCCTCGGCGCTGGAGAAGAAGCGGTCCTTGACCTTGCCGCCCACGACCACGACGGCGATCACCAGGACCACCACGACGGCCAGGGCGATGATCCGGCGTCCCCACGGGGGCCGCGGGGGGCGCTCCGCGCGGCGCCTGCCGGGCGTGTGGTCGGGCTCGGACGTGCCGTCCATGATCAGGTCCAGGCCACTGGGACCCATGGGATCGCCGGTTGTACTCATTGTGTCCTCACATGCTCTCGCCGGGGGCAGACCCGCGGCTTCGCTCGGAATCCAACGCGGTCTGCAGAATCACCGTAGCGGCCGCCTGGTCGATGATGCTGCGTTTGCCACGGCCGGAGCGGCCACTTTCGCGCAGCATCGAGTCGGCCGTGATGGTCGACATCCGCTCGTCGAACAGCCGGATCGGCACGGGGTCGATCGCTGCGGACAGCTCGTCGCAGAAGGCCCGCACCTTGATCGCCGCGGGTCCTTCTCGCCCCGACAGACCCATCGGGAGGCCGACGATGCACTCGAACACGTCGTACTCGCGGACGATCTCGGCCAGACGCTTGATCGCGCCCTGACCGGCCGGGACGGTCTCGACGGGAGTCGCCAGGATGCCATCGGGGTCGCTGATCGCGACGCCGATGCGGACATCACCCACATCCACGCCGAGCCGCCGGCCACGCCTGGTCGTCACGCTGTCAGCGCCGCCTCGACCGCGGCCAGCGCGGCGGGGATGCCCGCCACGTCGGTGCCGCCCCCCTGCGCCACATCGGCCTTGCCGCCGCCACGCCCGCCGATGTGCTGACCGACGACCTTGATCAGGTCGTTGGCGGACAGTCCACGGTCCTGGGCGGCGTCGTTCAGCGCCACGACGGCGGCGGGCTTGTCGCCCGCATCGCCGATCACGACGACGACGGCCGGGCGTCCCGCGAGGCGCTTGCGGATGTCGAGCGCGATGGTGCGCACGTCTCCCCCGCCGGCGCCGGCCGCGTGGTGACCGACATAGGCCACCCCGCCGACGTCCTTCGCGCTGTTGGCGACATCGCCGGCGGCACCCAGCAGCTGGGCGGCCTTGATCTTCTCGGCGGCCTTCTCGGCGGCCTTGAGCCGGTCCATCAGGTCCTGGACGCGGCCGGGCACGTCCTCGGGCTGGGTCTTGAGGATCTCCGTCAGCTGGCGGACGACGTCACGCTCGCGGGCGAGGTACTGGAAGCCCTCGATGCCGACCAGGGCCTCGACGCGGCGGGTGCCCGCGCCGACGGAGCCGTCCGACGTGATGACCAGGGTGCCGATCTGGGACGAGCGGTCGACGTGGGTGCCGCCGCACAGCTCGCGCGACCAGGGGCCACCGATCTCGACGACCCGGACGTCCTCGCCGTAGGTCTCGCCGAACAGCGCCAGCGCACCCCACTCGCGGGCCTCGGCCAGCGACATCGTCTGCGCGGTGACGGGCAGGTCGGCGCGCAGGGCGCGGTTCGACACCTCCTCGACGCCGGAGAGCTGATCGGGCGACAGGCCGCCGCTCCAGCCGTAGTCCAGGCGCAGATACCCGGGTCGGTTGAACGAGCCGGACTGCAGCGCCGTGGGGCCCAGCACCTGGCGCAGCGCGGCGTGGACGACGTGGGTGCCCGAGTGCGCCTGACGCGCACCGAGACGCCACTCGGGGTCGACATCGGCCTCGAGTGTCCGGTCGACCGTCAGCTCGCCCTCCAGGACGCGCACCTGGTGCACGACCAGACCGCGGACGGGGCGCTGGACGTCCAGCACCTCGGCGCGGCCGCCGTCCCACACCAGGTGGCCGGCATCGGCGTGCTGGCCGCCGGACTCGGCGTAGAACGGGGTGCGGTCGAGCACGACCTCGCCGACCGATCCGGCGCCGATCGCGGGCACCGTGCCGCCGCCGGCGATGAGCGCCAGGACGCGCGACTCGGTGGTCAGCGTCGTGTACGCCTGCCAGTCGGTGGGTCCGTTGGCGTCGAGCGCGGCCCGGTAGACCGTGGTGTCGGCGTGGTTGCCCTTCTTGGACTTGGCGTCGGCCTTCGCGCGCGAGCGCTGCTCGGCCATGAGGGCGCGGAAGCCGTCCTCGTCGACGCTGAGGCCCTGCTCGGAGGCCATCTCCAGGGTCAGGTCGATCGGGAAGCCGTAGGTGTCGTGCAGGGCGAAGGCCTGGTCGCCGGGCAGCGTCGAGCCGCCCTTCTCCTTGACCGCGACGGCGGCGCTCTCGAAGATCTGCGTGCCCTTGCCGAGGGTCTGGCGGAAGGTCTCCTCCTCGGCGTACGCGATCTGCTCGATGCGCGGGAAGTCCGCCTCGAGCTCGGGGTACGACGACTTCATGCGCTCCAGGCTGACCGGCAGCAGCAGCGGCAGGGCCGGGTCCTCGAAGCCGAGCAGACGGACCGAGCGCACCGCGCGACGCAGCAGACGACGCAGGACGTACCCGCGGGCCTCGTTGCCGGGGGTCACGCCGTCGCCCATCAGCATCAGGCCGCTGCGGACGTGATCGGCGATGACCCGGAAGCGGACATCGTCGGTGTGATCGCGGCCGTAGGCGCGCCCGGAGATCTCGGCGGCCTTCTCGATGACCGGGAAGACCTCGTCGATCTCGTACAGGTTGCCCTTGCCCTGCAACAGGTAGGCGACGCGCTCCAGGCCCATGCCGGTGTCGATGTTCTTGTTCGGCAGCTCACCGATGACATCGAACTGGTCCTTGGCGCGGACGTTGGTGATCTCCTCCTGCATGAACACCAGGTTCCAGATCTCCAGGAAGCGGTCCTCGTCGACGACCGGGCCCCCGTCGGGCCCGAACTCGGGGCCGCGGTCGACGTAGATCTCGCTGCACGGGCCACCGGGGCCGGGAACGCCCATGTGCCAGTAGTTGTCGAGCAGGCCGCGGTCCTGGATGCGCTCGTCCGGCAGGCCGGCGACCTTCTTCCACAGCGCACGCGACTCCTGGTCGGTGTGCAGGACGGTGACCCAGATCTTGTCGGGGTCGATGCCCAGCCCGCCCTCGTCGACCGAGCCGGTGATCAGGCCCCACGCGTGGGTGATGGCGCCTTCCTTGAAGTAGTCGCCGAACGAGAAGTTGCCGTTCATCTGGAAGAACGTGCCGTGCCGGGTGGTCTTGCCGACCTCCTCGATGTCGAGGGTGCGCACGCACTTCTGGACGCTCGTGGCGGTGTGCCACGGCGGCGTCTCCTGGCCGAGGAAGTACGGCTTGAACGGCACCATGCCGGCGTTGACGAACAGCAGGTTCGGGTCGTCGAACAGCAACGGGGCCGAGGGCACGACGGTGTGTCCCGCCTTCTCGAAGTGGTCGAGGAATCGGCGGCGGATCTCCGCGGTCTGCATCAGGTTGCCTTCTTGTCGAGTGGGGCCCGGTGGGCCTCTGCGAGGGGGATGTCTTCGGGGTGGGCCTCGTCGAGGCCCAGGGAGTCGGGAGCGGAACGGTCCGCCAGGGTCCGGGCGATCTGCTGCTCGCGCGCGGTCATGCCGACCCGCATCTCGGAGCTGAACGCCCGCCAGCCGACGCCGAGGGCCGCGGCCTGGTCGACGACGCCGGGAGCCGACAGCCGGTACGCGACGCGACGCGCCTTCGCGGCGGAGTAGACCCCCGCCGCGGAGCCGGCGACGAACCACACGATGCGCGACTTCATGGCGTCCTCCTCATGATCCGAGCCACTGGTCGGACGGCGGGGTGGGGCGCGTGGAGCGGACCGCGCGACGTCCGGCCTGCAGCCGCTCGCGCCGGCGGCGCCGGAACTCCCGGCGCATCAGTGCCGAGATGCGGTCGCGGCTCTCGGGTCGCAGCGCGTGGGCGGCACCGTGGAGGAACACCGACAGGCGCACGCCGGGTCGTCCGAGCACGGTCTGCACGACCTGCTGCTGCGTCGGCGGGACGACGAGGCGTCCCTCCACGATGCGCGGCTCCAGGTCGTCGGTCGTGACGTCGGCCGAGTCGAGCAGCACGACCTCGGCGGCAGGACGCGTGGGCGTCTCGACGACGGCGGCCGGAGCCGGCTGCGGAGCCACCGCGGGCTGCGAGTTCCGCGACATCTGGCGCACCGCGCGGACGGCGACGAGGGCAGCACAGATCGCGACCACGGCCAGCACCGCGGTCGCCACGAGGACCCAGACCTCTGCCGACATGCCTACGAGCCTATCGCGGCGCCGCGCGTCGCGAATCTGCTGGCCGGGAGCCTCAACGGTCGCGCAGGATCTTGCGGATCATCGCGAGCCGCTCACCGAGGCGGGCCTCGAAGCCGTGCTCGGTGGGTTCGAAGTACATCGCGCCGTCGACGTCGTCGGGCGCGTACTGCTGGCCGACGACACCGCGGACGTCGTTGTGCGGGTACTGGTAGTCGTGCCCGTGGCCCAGCTTCTTGGCACCCGCGTAGTGCGCATCACGCAGCGCCGGTGGGACCGCGCCGACCTTGCCGGCGCGGACATCGGCCTGGGCGCGGTCGATCGCGACGACCACGGCATTGGACTTCGGCGCGGCGGCCAGGTGGATGACGGCCTGTGCCAGCGGGATGCGCGCCTCGGGGAAGCCGATCATCGCGACCGCCTGAGCGGTGGCGGTGGCCAGCGGCAGGGCGGTCGGGTCGGCCATGCCGATGTCCTCGCTGGCGTGGATCATCAGGCGGCGGGCGATGAAGCGCGGGTCCTCCCCCGCCTCGATCATCCGGGCCAGGTAGTGCAGCGCGGCATCGACGTCCGAGCCGCGGATCGACTTGATGAACGCGCTGATGACGTCATAGTGCTGGTCGCCCTGGCGGTCGTAGCGGACCGCCGCCTTGTCGACGGCCAGCGCGGCGTCCTCGACGTCGATCTGCTCCTTGCCCTGACTGGTCGCGGCACCGGCGGCCGCCTCGAGGTAGGTCAGCACGCGGCGCCCGTCGCCGCCGGCCAGCCGCACGAGGTGTGACCGGGCCTCCTCGGTGAGGGTCACGGTGCCGGCGAGACCACGCTCGTCGGTCAGGGCGCGGTCGACCAGCACCCCGATGTCGTCGTCGGTGAGGCTCTCCAGGGTCAGCAGCAGGCTGCGGCTCAGCAGCGGCGAGATGACGCTGAAGTGCGGGTTCTCGGTGGTCGCGGCGACGAGGGACACCCAGCGGTTCTCGACGCCGGGCAGCAGGGCGTCCTGCTGGGACTTGCTGAAGCGGTGGACCTCGTCGACGAACAGGACCGTCTCGGTGCCGCTTTGCGCCAGCGCGCGGCGGGCCCCGGCGATCGTCTCGCGGACCTCCTTGACGCCCGCGGACACGGCCGAGACCTCGACGAAGCGACGATCGGTGTGCGCGCTCAGCAGGCTGGCGATCGTTGTCTTGCCCGTGCCGGGCGGGCCCCACAGCAGGATCGTGAGCGGCTGGTTGCCGTCGATCATCTGCCGCAGCGGCGACCCGGGCGCGAGCAGGTGCTGCTGGCCCACGAGCTCGTCGAGCGACCGCGGGCGCATCCGCACCGCCAGCGGCGCCGAGGAGTGCGTGTTGCCGCTGAGCGTCCCCGACCCGCTGCCCGTCGTGGGTGGGCCCTCCGGGATGTCGAACAATCCGTCAGAGCTCATGCCCCGAGCCTAGTCGCCGCTCCGCCGGTGGCGGTTTACCACGGTCCCTCCGCAAACCTCGTCCGCCCGAGGGAAATCTCCCGTGGGCGGACGCACCTTGCCGAGGGACCGTGGTAAACCGCCGGTCCCGGACGGCTCAGGCGTCCGCCTTCGGCTTCCAGTCGACGCCGGCGTCGCGGCGCTGCTCCGGGGTGATGGGGGCGGGTGCCGCTGTCAGCGGGTCGTAGCCGCCACCGGACTTCGGGAAGGCGATGACCTCACGGATCGAGTCCGCACCGGCCAGCATCGCGCAGATGCGGTCCATGCCGACCGCGATGCCACCGTGCGGTGGGGCGCCGAAGGTGAACGCGTCGAGCAGGAAGCCGAACTTCTCCTGCGCCTCCTCCTCCTGGATGCCCATGACCGCGAAGACGCGCTTCTGGATGTCCTCGCGGTGGATACGGATCGACCCACCGCCGAGCTCGCTGCCGTTGCAGACGATGTCGTACGCCCATGCCAGGGCGTTGCCGGGATCGGTGTCGAAGGTCTCCAGGTCCTGGGGCGAGGTGAACGCGTGGTGCACCGCGGTCCAGGCGCCTGCGCCGACGGCGACGTCACCGGAGGCGACCGCGTCACCGGACGGCTCGAACAGCGGGGCGTCGACGATCCAGACGAACTCCCACGCGTCCTTGTCGATCAGGCCGCAGCGCTCACCGATCTCCAGGCGCGCCGCGCCCAGCAAGCCGCGAGTCGCCTTCGTCGCGCCGGCGCCGAAGAAGATGCAGTCGCCCGGCTTCGCACCGACGTGATCGGCCAGCCCGGCCCGCTCGGCGTCCGACAGGTTCTTGGCCACGGGACCGCCGAGCTCGCCGTCCTCGGAGATCGTGACGTACGCCAGGCCCTTGGCGCCGCGCTGCTTGGCCCACTCCTGCCAGGCGTCGAACTGCCGACGCGGCTGCGAGGCGCCACCGGGCATGACGACCGCGCCGACGTACTCAGCCTGGAACACCCGGAAGGACGTGTCCTTGAAGAACTCCGTGCACTCCACGAGCTCCTGGCCCATGCGCAGGTCCGGCTTGTCCGAGCCGAAGCGACGCATCGCCTCGGCGTACGTCATGTGCGGGATCGGCGTCGGGATCTCGTAGCCGATGAGGGCCCACATCTTCTTGAGGATGCCCTCCATCAGCTCGATGATGTCGGCCTGCTCGACGAAGCTCATCTCGATGTCGAGCTGGGTGAACTCGGGCTGGCGGTCGGCGCGGAAGTCCTCATCGCGGTAGCAGCGCGCGATCTGGTAGTACCGCTCCATGCCGCCGACCATCAACAGCTGCTTGAACAGCTGAGGGCTCTGGGGCAGCGCGTACCAGCTGCCGGGCTTGAGCCGGGCCGGGACGAGGAAGTCGCGGGCGCCCTCGGGCGTCGAGCGGGTCAGCGTGGGCGTCTCGATCTCCACGAAGTCGCGCTCGGCCAGCACCGCACGGGCAGCGGCGTTGACCTTGCTGCGCAGGCGGATCGCGGCAGCGGGGCCGGAACGGCGCAGGTCGAGGTAGCGGTACTTCAGGCGCGCCTCCTCGCCCACGTCGACGTGGTCATCGATCGGGAACGGCAGCGGCGCGGCGGCGCTGAGGATCTCCACGTCGTCGGCGATGACCTCGATCGCGCCGGTCGGGATCGCGGAGTTCTCGTTGCCCTCGGGGCGCTGCTGGACGGTGCCGACGATCTTGAGGCAGTACTCGGCGCGCAGCTGGTGCGCGACCTCCTCGCGGACGACGACCTGGACGACCCCGGAGGCGTCGCGCAGGTCGATGAAGGCGACTCCGCCGTGGTCTCGGCGGCGCGCGACCCATCCGGCGAGCGTGACCTGCTGGCCGATGTGGTCGGCGCGCAGGCTTCCGGCGTCATGGGTGCGGATCACGTGTTCTGCTCCTTGGTGAGGATGTGCGGGGTGAGGTCTTCGGTGGGCGGTGCCCAGGTGTCGGGATCGGCGTCCATCTGGTCGCCGCTGCGGATGTCCTTGACGGCCGCGGGCGGGAACCAGACGTACGGGATGCCGCGCTTCTCGGCATTCTGGATCTGCTTGCCGAACTTGGCCGCCTTCGCCGCGACCTCGGTGGGGATGCCGCGCGCCCGCAGGCGTCCGGCGATGGCATTGCTCTCGGCGCGGGAGTCCTCGGAGTCGACGGCCACCAGCACCGCCGACGGGACCGAGCGGGACGCCGACAGCTCCAAGGGTACGAGCAGGCGCGACACGCCCAGCGAGATGCCGACGCCCGGGTAGGTGGAGCGACGGTCCTGCGCGAGCTGGTCGTAACGTCCGCCCGAGCAGATCGAGCCCAGGTGCTCCCAGCCGGCCAGACGCGTCTCGAAGACCGTGCCGGTGTAGTAGTCCAGCCCGCGCGCGATGCGCAGGTCGGCGGTGACGACGACGCCCTCGACGCCCGTCGCCCCGTCGACGACCTGGGCCAGCTCGGCCAACCCTTCGGCGAGCAGCTCGTGCTCCACGCCGAGGGACTCGACCCGGGCGACGAACGAGGTGTCGGTGGTGACGATCTCGGCCAGTGCCAGGACCTTGTCGGCCTGGTCGCCGTCCAGTCCCTGCTCCAGCAGGAGCTCGCGGATCTTCTCGGCGGGGACCTTGTCGAGCTTGTCGACGACCTGCATCACCGCGACCGGGTCGCTCACGCCGAGGCCGAGGTAGAAACCCTCGAGGATCTTGCGGTTGCTGATCTGCAGCGTCGGCGTCGGGATCGGCAGGCCGGACAGCGCCTCGGCCATGACCCGGGCCACCTCGACGTCGAAGTGGAACGGCAGCACGTCGCGGGCGACGATGTCGATGTCGGCCTGGGTGAACTCGCGGAAGCGTCCCTGCTGCGGACGCTCACCACGCCACACCTTCTGGATCTGCCAGCGGCGGAACGGGAACTCCAGCTTGCCGGCGTTCTCCAGCACGTACCGGGCGAACGGCACGGTCAGGTCGTAGTGGAGGGCCAGCTCGGCCGGCTCGGAGTCGGCGGAGGCCAGCCGCTTGACGGCGTAGACCTCCTTGTCGATCTCACCCTTGCGCAGCAGGACGTCCAGCGGCTCGACCGCGCGGGTCTCGATGTTGGCGAAGCCGTGCAGCTCGAACGTGCGGCGCAGGTGATCCAGGACCTGCTGCTCGACGATGCGCTCGCGCGGCAGGAACTCCGGGAACCCGGACAGCTTGGTCGCCATCAGGACACCGCCCTCGAGAAGAGCCAACGATACGAGACCGGTGTCCTGAGTGTCCCGATGATGCACTCGCTGCGCTCGTTCATGACATCACCTCCGCGAGGAACGGGTTGGTCGCGCGCTCGCGGCCGACGGACGTCTGGCCGCCGTGGCCGGGCAGCACGACGATGTCGTCGGGCAGCGGCAGGACGCGGTCACGCAGGCTGTCGAGCATCTGCGGGTGCGAGCCGCCCTCGAGATCGGTGCGGCCGATCGACCCGGCGAACAGGAAGTCACCGGAGAACATGAGCTGTGAGACGTCCTCGGGCCCGTCGTAGTCGATCCGGTAGACGACCGTGCCGGGCGTGTGGCCGGGCACGTGGTCGACGGTGAACGTCAGCCCGTCGACCTCGATCTGCGCGCCGTCGACGGCATCGCGGACGTCGGCGGGCTCGGTGAACTCCGGCATGTCGGTCATGCCGAGCTGGCTGCGCAGCATCGCCGCGGACTGACCCGAGATGGCGGCCATCGGATCGCTCAGCAGGTGCCGGTCGGCGGGGTGGATCCACACCGGGCAGTCGTACTCGGACGCGACGTCCTGGGCGTTCCACATGTGGTCGAAGTGCCCGTGCGTGATGAGGACCGCGAGCGGTTTCAGGTTGTGCTCGGCGACCACCTGACGGACGCCGTCGATGGCGTCCATGCCGGGGTCGACGATGGCGCAACCGGCGCCGGGACCCCGCGAGACGAAGTAGCAGTTCGCCTGCAGCGGACCGGCCGGAAATGAGGTGAGCAGCACGTTCGACAGGGTACGCGAGACGCCAGCGGCGCCATGAGTGCGCCTGCACCTACACTGTGGCTCATGAGCTCTGCGCCCACGAACCCCTGGGGTCGTGTCGACGACGACGGCAACGTCTACGTCAAGACATCCGACGGTGAACGACTGATCGGCCAGTGGCCCGGCGGTGACCCCGCTGAGGCGATGTCACTGTACGTCCGTCGCTTCGAAGGTCTCGAGGTCGAGGTCGACCTCCTCGAGAAGCGGCTGAAGGGCGGGACTGTCTCTCCCGACGACGCCGCCAAGGCCGTCACCAAGGTGCGCGGGCTGCTGGTCGATGCCCAGGCGATGGGCGACCTCGACTCGCTGGTCAAGCGGCTGGATGCCCTCCAGCCGGCGATCGACGAGCAGCGTGAGCAGCGCAAGGCCGAGCGGGCCGCGAAGGTCGCCGAGGCGCAGACCGAGAAGACCCGCATCGCCGACGAGGCCGAGAAGATCGCCGCCGGCAGCGACTGGAAGAACGGTGCCGACAAGCTGCGCGCCCTGCTGGATGAGTGGAAGGCGCTCCCCCGCCTGAGCAAGTCCGCCGACGACGAGCTGTGGCACCGCTTCAGCTCGGCACGCACGGCCTACACGCGCCGGCGCAAGGCCCACTTCGGTGAGCAGTCGACGCTGCGCGACGCGGCCAAGGCCGTCAAGGAGAAGCTCATCGTCGAGGCGGAGGCGCTGTCGACGTCCACCGAGTGGGGTCCCACCGCCGGCAAGTACCGCGACCTGATGACGGAGTGGAAGAAGGCCGGCTCGGCCCCCCGCAACGTCGAGGACAAGCTGTGGAAGCGCTTCCGCGCCGCCCAGGACGCCTTCTTCACCGCGCGTGACGAGGCCAACTCGGCATTGGACGCCGAGTACGAGGTCAATGCGGAGAAGAAGCTGGAGATCCTCGCCGAGGCCGAGAAGCTGCTGCCGATCAAGAACGTCGACGCCGCCCGCAAGGCGTGGCTGGACATCGCCGACCGCTGGGAGGCCGCCGGCAAGGTGCCCCGCGCCAAGATCGGCGAGTTCGAGGCCAAGATCCGCAAGGTCGAGCAGGCCGTCAAGGACGCGACCGAGAGCCAGTGGAAGAAGACCGATCCGGAGAAGTCCGCTCGGGCCGACGACATGATCGGCAAGCTGCAGCGCTCGATCGACGAGGTGGCGGAGAAGATCGCCGCTGCCGAGGCCAAGGGCGACACCAAGAAGGTCAAGGACCTCACCGCCGACCTGGAGTCCAAGCAGGCCTTCCTCGAGATGGCCAAGAAAGCCCAAGCGGACTTCTCCTGACCCGCCCCCACCGCTGACGCGTGGGTTGCGCACGCCGACGCGTGGGTTCCGCACGCTGACGCGTGGGTTGCGCTCGCTGACGCGTGGGTTGCGCTCGCTGACGCGTGGCCTGTGGACGACGGAGTCGACGGGATGCCGTGCTGGGTCGTTGGATCGGCCCATGTCAGAACTCATCAACGACGGATTTCCGTTCACCGTGGCGCAGGGTCGGAACCTGGGTTTCTCCTCAGCAGAGCTACGGCGGATGCACGCAGCGATGCAGCTCCGCCGTGAGTTCCGCGGCGTCTACGTCGACGCCCGCGTGCCCGACTCGCGCCGCGGACGCCTGCGTGCGATCAATCTCGTGACTCCCGACAACGCGGTGGTCTGCGACGAGACCGCCGCGTGGGTGCGAGGGCTCGATGTCTTCTCACCCGGAACCCGCTTCGACTTCACCCCCGCGATGCTCGTGCGCCACGGCGGCGCGCACATCGTGCATCCCGGCAGCCGCGGGCGCCAGGCCATCCTGGCGACCGGGGACGTCGAGTTCGTTGACGGCGTCCACGTGACGACCGCCGTCCGAACCGTCTCGGATCTCCTGCGCAGGATGTACCGGCCCTACGCCCTCGCCGCAGCGGATGCCTTTGCGGCCGCGGAGCTGGTGACGGCGCCCGAGGTGATCGAGTACGTCGCCAAGCTGAAGGGCTACCGCGGGATCGTCCAGGCCCGCAGCCTGGCCGCGATGATCGAGCCACGGACCCAGTCACCGGGTGAGTCGTGGCAGCGCCTGCGCATCCTGGATGCCGGGTTTCCGCCGCCAGAACCGCAGCACGAGGTCGTCGACGACTTCGGTCGCTCCTACTTCATCGACCTGCCGTACCCAGATCTGCTCATCGGCTCGGAGTACGACGGGCGCGAGTTCCACACGGACGACGCGCACCGCCAGCACGACGCCGAACGCCGCGAGTATCTCTCAGAGCTCTACGGCTGGCGGTGGGTGATCGGCACACGCCAGAGGATCTTCGGGCAGGACACATCGTTCGAGGACGAGCTGGGCGCGCTGCTCGGGATGAAGCCCATCCACCGGTGGTGGGGCACCCGTGCGCAACCCGCGCTTCGTGCGGCGTAACCCACGCATCAGCGTGCACAACCCACGCGTCAGCGTGCGCAACCCACGCGTCAGCGTGCGCAACCCACGCGTCAGCGGTTATTGGGTGAGGCGGTAGACGTCGAAGACGCCCTCGACGGTGCGGACGGCGCTCAGGACGTGGCCCAGGTGCTTGGGATCGGCCATCTCGAACGTGAACTTGGACTTCGCGACGCGGTCGCGGCCGGTCGACAGCGCAGCCGACAAGATGTTGACGTGCTGGTCCGAGATGACCCGCGTGATGTCGCTGAGCAGGCGCGGACGGTCCAGCCCCTCGACCTGGATCGCGACCAGGAAGGTGCTCTTGCCCGTCGCCGCCCACCGCACGGAGACCAGACGCTCCGGCTGGTTGCGCAACGCGATCAGGTTGGCGCAATCGGTGCGGTGCACCGAGACGCCTGTGCCACGGGTGACGAATCCTTGGACCTTGTCGCCGGGCACCGGCGTGCAGCACCTGGCCAGCTTGACCATGACGTCGCCGTCCAGCCCTTCGACGATGACACCCGCATCGCGGTTCTGGGTGCGCGGACGGGTGGCGCCGACCCCGGGCAGCGTGGTGGCCTCGGCGAGGTCCTCCTGGGCGCCGTCGCGCCCGCCGGCCAGGTCGATGACCCGCTCGACGACGTTCTGAGGGCTGGCGTTGCCCTCGCCGACCGCGGCGTACAGCATCGAGATGTCCGGCAGCTGCAGCTCCTGCGCAACGGTTGCCAGCGTCTCGTGCTTGAACAGCCGGTGCAGCGGCAGACCCTCCTTGCGCATCTGCTTGGCGATGAGGTCCTTGCCGCGCTCGATGGCCTCCTCGCGGCGTTCCTTGGTGAACCACTGCCGGATCTTGTTGCGGGCCCGCGGGCTGGCCACGAACTCCAGCCAGTCACGGCTCGGCCCGGCATCGGCCGACTTGGAGGTGAAGATCTCCACGACATCGCCGCTCTCGAGCGTCGACTCCAGCGACACGAGCCGGCCGTTGACGCGGGCGCCGATGCAGGCGTGCCCGACCTCGGTGTGGACGGCGTACGCGAAGTCGACCGGCGTGGCGTTGGCCGGCAGCTGGATGAGGTCGCCGCGCGGCGTGTACGCGTACACACCGGCGTTGTTGATCTCGAAGCGCAAGGAGTCCAGGAAGTCGACGGAGTCCGACGTCTCGGACTGCCAGTCCAGCAGCTCGCGCAGCCACAGCATCTCGTCCTTGTCGGGCGCCTTGCCACTCTTGCCGGCGGTCGCGTCCTCCTTGTACTTCCAGTGCGCGGCGACGCCGTACTCGGCGCGGCGGTGCATCGCGTACGTCCGGATCTGCAGCTCGACGGGCTTGCCCTGCGGACCGATGACCGTCGTGTGCAGCGACTGGTACATGTTGAACTTCGGCACCGAGATGTAGTCCTTGAACCGCCCCGGGATCGGGTTCCATCGGGCGTGCAGGACGCCGAGGACGCCGTAGCAGTCGGCGACCGAGTCGACCAGGATCCGCACGCCGACCAGGTCGAAGATCTCGGAGAACTCGCGGCCGCCGACCAGCATCTTCTGGTAGATCGAGTAGTAGTGCTTCGGCCGGCTCGACACCGTGGCCTTCAGCTTGACGTGCCGCAGATCGGACTCGACGTCGTTGACGACCCGTTCGAGGAACTGCTCGCGCGACGGCGCACGGTCGGCGACCAGGCGCACGATCTCGTCGTAGACCTTGGGGTGCAGGGTGGCGAAGGCCAGATCCTCCAGCTCCCACTTGATCGTGTTCATGCCGAGGCGGTGGGCCAGCGGCGCGAAGATCTCGATCGTCTCGCGGGCGATGCGCTCCTGCTTGTCCTGACGCAGGTAGCGCAGCGTCCGCATGTTGTGCAGGCGGTCGGCGAGCTTGATGACGAGCACGCGGATGTCGCGGCTCATCGCGACCACCATCTTGCGGATCGTCTCGGACTGCGCCGAGTCGCCGTACTTGACCTTGTCGAGCTTGGTCACGCCGTCGACCAGGTGACGCACCTCGTCGCCGAAGTCGGCGGTCAGCTGCTCCAACGTGTACGGCGTGTCCTCGACCGTGTCGTGCAGGAGCGCTGCGCACAGGGTGGGCGTCGTCATGCCGAGCTCGGCCAGGATGGTCGCGACGGCGAGCGGGTGGGTGATGTACGGATCGCCGCTCTTGCGCTTCTGCCCTGCGTGCATCCGCTCGGCGATGTCGTACGCCTTCTGCAGGGTCGTGATGTCGCCCTTGGGATGCGTCGCGCGGAAGACCTTGATCAGCGGGTCGAGCACCGGGTCGCACGAGCTGGACTTGCTGTTGCCGATGCGGGCCAGCCGGTTGCGCACGCGGGCAGACGTGGGCGCCTGGTCGGTGTTCTTGGACTCCACCGATGGTGCCTCGATGCGATCAGCCACGCGCGCTCCTCACTGTTGCTCCAGTCTAGTCACGCAGGCGTCAGGTGAGCTCCCCGAGCAGGGTGGCGGCGGCGCCGAGCACGAGAATGGCGACCAGGACGAGGGCCACGATCCGGACCTGTTGGGTGTTCATGGGATCTCGATTCGGTAGGTGTCAGTAGGAACGCAGCGCGGAGCAGCGGATGGGAGCCAACCGCTCGCGGCCGCCGAGGGCGAGCAGCTCGATCAGGACGAGGTTGCCGACCACGACTCCCCCGGCCTGGCTGACCAGGTCGGCCGCCGCCATCATCGTCCCACCCGTGGCCAGCACGTCGTCGACCACCAGCACCCGGGCGCCCGGCGCGAGCGCGTCGACGTGCATCTCCAGGGTCGACGAGCCGTACTCGAGGTCGTAGGAGGTGGACAGCAGGTCGGCCGGCAGCTTGCCCAGCTTGCGGACGGGCACGAAGCCCACGCCCAGGCGCAGCGCGATGGACGGACCGAACAAGAACCCGCGCGCCTCGATGCCCAGGATCGCGTCGACCGGTCCGGCCTCCTCGGCCAGGGCGACCAGCCCGTCGATGACCGCCCCGTAGGCCGCCGGGTCGCCCAGCAGCGGCGTGATGTCGCGGAAGGTGACACCCGGCTCGGGCCAGTCCTCGATCGGTCGCACGAGATCGTCGATCAGGGATTCCAGCTCGGTCACGGGGGTCCTTCCGGGGTGGGGGTCATGACTAGATCGCGCCCAGCTTCACGTTGCAGGTGTCCTTGGCCTGCTTCGCGATGGCCGCACGGGCCTCGTCGAACGCGGAGGTGTTGAGCTTTTGCAGGTCTGCCGCGAAGGTTGTCAGCTTGGTGACGTCGACGCCCGGCGGGATCTGGCCCTGCTGGACGGCCGGCAGGTCCGAGAACTTCAGTCCGGACTCCTTCAACGCCTTCTCGATCGACGTCGCCGCATCGTCGAGGCTACGCCAGTCGTCCTTCAGCTCGCTGGGCGCCTCGTCGGCCAGCCGGTGAAAGGTGTTGAGTCCTTCCTCCAGCTTGGACAGGTCACCGGTCGCGAGGTCCTCGAACACCGGCTTGGCCTTGGCGACGTCCTTGCAGTACGCGCTGGAGTCGGACCCGCTGCCGCCCCCCTCGCTGTCGCTGCCGCTGCACGCGGCCAAGGAGGTGCCCAGCAGGACGACGGTGGCCAGCGTCAGGATCTTCACGAGCACTCCTCGGCACGAGCGACGAGCGGGACCGTCCCGAGCCGTCGAACAGGTGTGCTCAAGATCATGGCACGCGGCGCCTACCGTTCGGGTCCAGAGCCGCCCTTTCCGCGCTGCGAGCGCGGCTTCCGGGACGGCTGGGCACGCTTGGCGGCACCGGACGTGCGGACGGTCCGGGCGGGGGCGACGGCGGTCGCGGTCGACGACCCGACGGAGAGCCCCTCGCCCTCCTTGGCCCGGCGAGCCATGACCCGGGCGGTCTGCGCCTTGATCGCGGGCTCCCGCTCCTTGAGCTGGACGACGAACGGCGTCGCGATGAAGATCGAGGAGTAGGTGCCGGCCGCCATGCCGACGAACAGGGCCAGCGCCAGGTCCTTCAGGGGCCCGGTGCCGAGCACCCCGGCGCCGACGAACAGCAGTGCGCCCACCGGCAGCAGCGCGGTGATCGAGGTGTTGATCGAGCGGACCAGCGTCTGGTTGACCGCGAGGTTGCCCTGCTCCGCATAGGTCTTGGTGGTCGACGACAAGATGCCCTTGGTGTTCTCGCGCACCTTGTCGAACACCACGACGGTGTCGTACAGCGAGTAGCCCAGGATCGTCAGCAGACCCGTGACGGTTGCCGGCGTGACCTCGAAGCCGGACCACGCGTACACGCCGCCGGTGATGATCAGGTCGTGCGCGAGGGCCACGATGCCGCCGGCGGACATGCGCCACTCACGGAAGTACACCCAGATGAAGATCACGACCACGACCAGGAACACGATCAGGCCGGTCAGCGCCTTGGTCGCCACCTGCTTGCCGTAGGTGGGTCCGATCAGGTTCTGGCTGACCTCGGAGGCACCCGCCTTCTCCAGCGACTGCGTGACCGCGGTGGCCTGGTCCTGCGTCAGGGCCCGGGTCTGGATCCGGATCGTGTCGGAACCGGAGGTCTGGACGGTCGGGTCGCCGGCCTCCGGGACGTCGGCGTCCTCGACGGCCTGCACCATCTCGTCGGACGTCTGGGAGTTGGCAACCTGGACCTTGGCGGTGAACTCGACACCGCCCTTGAACTCCACGCCGTAGTTGAAGCCCTTCACCACGAACCCGAGCGCCGCCAGGACGACGATGACGGCCGAGATCGAGTACCAGAGCTTGCGCCGTCCGACGAAGTCGAACGAGACGCGCCCCTCGTACAGGTGCTGGCCGAATGTGCTCATGCGACCCATCAGAGACCCTTTCCGGAGGTGCTGACTTCTTCGCGGGTACGGGCGATCTCGGTGACCTTGCGGCCCGAGATGCCCAGGTGGGCCGCGTCCAGGCCCGACAGCCTGTGCCCCTGGCCGAAGAACTTCGTCCTGGCGAGCAGGGACACCAACGGCTTGGTGAAGAAGAACACCACGAACACGTCGATCAACGTCGTGAGGCCCAGGGCGAAGGCGAATCCGCGGACCACGCCGATCGCGAAGATGAACAGGGTCACCGCCGCGATGATCGACACGGTGTCGGCGGCCAGGATGGTGCCCCGTGCCCGCACCCACCCCGCCTCGACGGCCAGGCGCAGCGACTTGCCGTCACGCACCTCGTCGCGGAGGCGCTCGAAGAACACGATGAACGAGTCTGCGGTGATGCCGATCGCGACGATCAGGCCGGCGATGCCCGGCAGCGTCAGGGTGAACCCGACTCCCCTGCCCAGCAGCAGCACCATGACGTAGGTCAGGGCCGCGGCGACGAACAGCGATCCGATGATCACCAGGCCCAGGCCGCGGTAGTACAGCAGGCAGTACACGATCACGAGCACCAGTCCGATGACGCCGGCTGCGAGCCCGGCGTCCAGCTGGGTGCCGGCCAGCGACGGCCCGATCTCCTCGCTGCCGTTGACGCTGAACGTCAGCGGCAGGGCGCCGTACTTGAGCTGGTTGGCCAGCGTCTTGGCGGTCGTGCCGTTGAAGTCACCCGAGATCTGCGACTCACCGTTGGTGAAGTGGCCGTTGGTGGTCGGCGACGTCAGGATCTCCCCGTCGAGCACCACGGCGAACTTGCTGCCCTGGGTGTTGCCGGCCTGCAGCTGCTTGTACAGCGCGTCGGTGACGGTGCTGAAGGTCTTCTTGCCCTCACCCTTGAGCTTCAGCGAGACGACCCACGAGACCTGCCCCTGGGGGACGACCGCCTCCGCGCCGCTGACGTCGGTGCCCTTGATGACGGTGGGGCTGAGGATCTCGACCTCACCGGTCTTCGTGTCACAGGTGACCAGCGGCTTGTCGGCGATGTCGTTGACATCGATCCCGTCCGGCGTGCAGACGAAGCCGGCGGCCTCCTTCTGCAGGGCGGCGATGCCCGGCTGGTACTCGGCGGGCAGCGATGCGACCCCAGTGGTCTCGGCGGCGATGATCTGGTCGAGGCTGAGCTTGGACCAGTCGAGGTCGTCGATGATCTTCTGCTGGGCGGCCACATCAGCCGGGGTGGCGGGCGTTGTCGCGCTCGTCAGGCCGCCGGCCCAGACCAGCCGGAACCGCAGCTGGGCCGTCTTGCCGACCTCGTCCACGATGTTGGCGCGCTTCTCACCCGGGATCTCGACGATGATCTGGTTGCCACCCTGCGTGGTGACCTCGGCCTCGGCGACGCCGGAGGCGTTGACCCGCTGGTCGATGATGTCGCGAGCCTGCTCGAGCTTCTCGGCCGTGATGTCACCGGACTCGGCCTTGGCCTGGAAGGTGATGCGGGTGCCGCCCTCGAGGTCGAGGCCCAGCTTGGGGTGCCAGGGACTGTCGTCGCCCTTGTCGCCCGTGATGCCGATGAGGGCCACCAGGGCGTACAACGCGACGATCGCGGCCAGGAACAGCGACAGGGTCCGCCCCGGACGGGCCCGGTTCGGGCTGCGCTTGGACGATGACGCCATCAGAGGTCGGTGCTTGCGTCGTCGTCGGGTACCGCCTCGACCACGCGCGCGACGGCGTGCCGGTTGACCGTGATGACGGTGCCGGGTGCGATCTGCAGCTCGACGGTCTCCTCACCGATCGCCGCGAGCTCGCCGAAGATCCCGCTGGTCAGCATGATCTGCTGGCCGACCTCGAGCTGACCCTGCAGGCGCTGGAAGTCGCGCTGGCGGGCCCGCGCCGGTCGGACGACCAGGAACAGGAAGGCCAGGACGAGCAGGATCAGGGGAATGATGGATGCCCAGTCGTTCACGGTGGATGCTCCGTTGCACGTGTAAGAGGGACCCGCTCGACGGGTCGTCGGCCGGTGGGCCGCCGGATAGTTTAACCCGGCAACCGTCCCATCGTGACGTGCGACACCAAGCGCGTGTCAGGCAGGGTCGTCAGGAAGCGGCAGCTGCTCGATTCCTGCGGGCACCGACAGGCCCAGGTGACGCCACGCGGCAGCGGTCGCGACGCGTCCCCGCGGCGTCCTGGCCAGGAATCCCAGCCGGACCAGGAAGGGCTCGGCGAGCTCCTCGACCGTCTCCCGCTCCTCGGCGACGGCGACGGCAAGCGTCGAGATGCCGACCGGTCCCCCGCCGAAGTTGCGGCACAGGGCCGACAGCACGGCGCGGTCCAGACGGTCCAGCCCCAGCTCGTCGACCTCGTACAGGGCCAGGGCGCCGCGGGCCACGTCGTGGTCGACGACTCCCCCGGCCCGGACCTCCGCGTAGTCGCGGACGCGGCGCAGCAGCCGGTTGGCGATTCGCGGCGTCCCACGCGAGCGCGAGGCGATCTCCCGTCCGCCGTCATCGGTGATCTCCAGGCCGAGCAGGCCCGCCGAGCGCTGGACGATGCGGTGCAGCTCGTCGGTGTCGTAGTAGTCCAGCTGGGCGGTGAAGCCGAAGCGGTCGCGCAGCGGGCTGGGGAGCAGGCCGGCGCGCGTGGTCGCGCCGACCACCGTGAACGGCGGGATCTCCAGCGGGATCGCCGTGGCGCCGGGGCCCTTGCCGACGATCACATCGACGCGGAAGTCCTCCATCGCCATGTACAGCAGCTCTTCGGCGGGCCTGGACATGCGGTGGATCTCGTCGATGAACAAGACATCGCCCTCGTTGATGCCCGACAAGATGGCGGCCAGGTCGCCGGCGTGCTGGATCGCGGGCCCACTGGTGATGCGCAGTGGGGCGGACAGCTGGTGGGCGATGATCATCGCCAGCGTGGTCTTGCCCAGTCCGGGCGGGCCCGACAGCAGCACGTGATCGGGGGTACGGCCCCGGGCCACCGCGGCCTCCAGCATCAGCGACAGCTGCTCGCGGACGCGTTCCTGCCCCACGAGCTCGTCGAGCGTGCGCGGGCGCAGCGCCGCCTCGAAGGCACGGTCCTCGGGACCGGCCTCGGCCACGATCGCCTCGAACCCGTCGCCGTCGTACCCGGTGTCGTCGTGCATCAGCGGCTCTTCGCCAGCGACCGGAGCGCATCACGCAGGATGGTCGAGACGTCGGGGCTGGCACCCGGCGGCAGCTCGGCGGCCACGGCGTCCAGGGCGGCGTCCGCGTCGCGGGCCGACCAGCCCAGCCCGAGCAGGGCTTCGTGGACCTGGGTGCGCCAGGCCGCGGCGCCGGCGGCGACCGTCGTGGTGACGCCGACCCGGTCCTTGAGCTCGACGACGATGCGCTCGGCACCCTTGCGGCCGATGCCCGGCACGGTGGTCAGCGTCGCCAGGTCGCCCTGGCCGATGGCCTGGCGCAGCCGGTCGGGGTCGAGGACCGCGAGCATCGCCTGGGCGACCTTGGGGCCCACACCGCTGGCGGTCTGCACCAGCTCGAACATGTCGCGCTCGTCGACGGTCGCGAAACCGAAGATCGTCAGCGAGTCCTCACGCACGACCATCGACGTCGACAGCTGGACCTCCTGGCCGATGCGCAGCGTCGCGATCGTGCCGGGGGTGCACATGACCTGCAGGCCCACCCCGCTGACGTCCAGGACGGCAGAGGTGAGCGTGACGGCGGCGACCCGGCCGCGGACGTGGGCGATCATCGGGTGCCCACGGCCCCGGGCGCGCGGCGCGTCCCGGCCGCAGCCGCGACAGCGGCCTCCAGCCGGTTCATCGCCCCGCCACGCCAGATGTGGCAGATGGCCAGCGCCAGGGCATCGGCCGCGTCGGCGGGCTTCGGCGCCTCGGTGAGCCGCAGCAGACGGGTCACCATCTGGGTGACCTGCGCCTTGTCGGCGCGTCCGCTGCCGGTGACCGAGGCCTTGACCTCGCTGGGCGTGTGCAGGTGGACGGGGATGCCGTGCCGCGCGGCGACCAGCATCGCGATGCCGCTGGCCTGGGCCGTGCCCATCACGGTGCGGACGTTGTGCTGGGCGAAGACCCGCTCCACCGCGACCACATCGGGGCGATGCGCCAGCACGCTGGCCTCGACCTGCTGCTCGAGCTGGTGCAGGCGGCGGGCGGTGTCGAGGTCCGCGGGCGTGCGGAACACGCCGACGTGCACCATCGTCAGGGGACGCCCGACGGTGCCGTCGACCACGCCGACGCCGCAGCGGGTCAGGCCGGGATCGATCCCGAGCACCCTCATGACCGGACCATCGCCGCAGTAGAACGCATGTTCGACAGCCTAGCCGCCCCCGACGTCACGCCGTCGGCGACGCGCCGTCGGCCGCGCCGACCCAGGTCACTGGACCTGGGCCATGACCTCGTCGGACGCGTCGAAGTTGGCGAAGACGTTCTGGACGTCGTCGCAGTCCTCCAGCGCGTCGATCAGCTTGAGGATCTTGGTCGCCGCGTCGACGTCGACGTCGACCGTCATCGTCGGCACGAACGAGGCATCGGCCGAGTCGTAGTCGAGCCCGGCCTCCTGCAGCGCCTCACGGACGGCGACCAGGTCGGTGGCCTCGCTGATGACCTCGAACGATCCGTCGAGGTCGTTGACCTCCTCGGCGCCGGCGTCCAGCACCGCTGCCAGGACGTCGTCCTCGTTGGTGGGGCCGCCCTCCTGCTCCTGCGGCACGAGAATGACGCCCTTGCGGTGGAACATGTACGACACCGAGCCGGGGTCGGCCATCGTCCCGCCGTTGCGGGTCATGGCGGTGCGGACCTCCATCGCGGCCCGGTTCTTGTTGTCGGTGAGGCACTCGATCAGCAGCGCCACACCGCCGGGGGCGTACCCCTCGTACATGATCGTCGTGTAGTCGACCGCGTCCGCGCCGACGCCGCCGCCGCGCTTGACCGCGCGATCGATGTGGTCCTTGGGGACCGAGGACTTCTTCGCCTTCTGGATCGCGTCGTACAGCGTCGGGTTGCCGTCGGGGTCAGGGCCGCCGATCCGCGCTGCGACCTCGATGTTCTTGACCATCTTGGCGAACATCTTGCCGCGCTTGGCGTCGACGATGGCCTTCTTGTGCTTCGTGGTCGCCCACTTGGAATGGCCTGACATGGCGCTGCCCCTTAACTCACGACGGACTGGTTCTGCGACTGCTTGACGAGTTCGACGAAGTAGCGATGGATGCGATCGTCGCTCCCGACTTCGGGATGGAACGAGGTCGCCATCAGGCTGCCCTGCCGGACGGCGACGATCCTACCGGCCGCCTCCCCCGTGGCGATGGTGGCAAGAACTTCGACCTCCGGTCCGACCTGTTCGACCCACGGTGCGCGGATGAACACCGCGTGCACCGGGTCGTCCAGGTGGCGGAACTCCAGCTCGCCCTCGAAGGAGTCGACCTGGCGTCCGAAGGCGTTGCGGCGGACGGTGATGTCCAGGCCGCCGAGCGTCTCCTGGCCCTCGCTGCCGTCCTCGATGCGATCGGCGAGCATGATCATGCCGGCGCACGTCCCGAAGGTCGGCATGCCGCCGCTGATCCGCTTGGCCAGCGGCTCGAACAGGTCGAAGGTCCGGGCGAGCTTGTACATCGTGGTCGACTCGCCGCCGGGCAGCACCAGGCCGTCGCAGCGCTCGAGCTCCTCGGGGCGGCGGACGCGGAAGGCATCGACGCCGAGATCGTTCAGGACGCGCAGGTGCTCGCGCACGTCACCTTGGAGGGCGAAGACACCGATTGACACTGACACCGTTCGAGCCTATCGAACGCCGTCGACTCCGTGTCGCGACGGCGGTGGCGTGAGAAGGCCGAGGCCCTCCAGGGGATACGCCACCACCGCCGCCCCCCTTCGGAATCGCTTCCGACGGGGTCCAACGGAGTGAGTGGACCGCCTGCGACGCGAACGTCCGGCGGGTCGCGCTCCCTCGAGTGCCGAGCACGATGTGGGGCACTCCCATACCCCTCGCACCCGGCACGAAGAAGCATACTCCGCCGACCCCACCGGGCGCGATCCCTGGAATCACAGCCTGTTCTCGGGCGAACCCGGGCCGCGCGCAGCGAGGCCCAGGCCGCGACGAAGTCGCGGGGAGGCGAAGTCTCCCGCCTTACCAGCCGCGCTCGGCCAGGCGGTGGGGCTCGGGGATGTCGTCGACGTTGATGCCGACCATGGCCTCACCGAGGCCACGGGAGACCTTGGCGATGACGTCGGCGTCGTCGTGGAACGTCGTGGCCTTGACGATGGCCTCGGCGCGCTGCGCGGGGTTGCCGGACTTGAAGATGCCCGAGCCGACGAACACGCCCTCGGCGCCCAGCTGCATCATCATCGCGGCGTCGGCGGGGGTCGCGATGCCACCGGCGGTGAACAGCACGACCGGGAGCTTGCCGGCCTCGGCGACCTCCTTGACCAGGTCGAACGGAGCCTGCAGCTCCTTGGCGGCGACGTACAGCTCGTCCTCGTTGAGCGACTGCAGACGGCGGATCTCGCCACCGATCTTGCGCATGTGCTGGGTGGCGTTGGAGACGTCACCGGTGCCGGCCTCGCCCTTGGACCGGATCATGGCAGCGCCCTCGGTGATGCGGCGCAGCGCCTCGCCCAGGTTGGTGGCTCCGCACACGAAGGGAACCGTGAAGTTCCACTTGTCGATGTGGTTGGTGTAGTCCGCCGGCGTCAGCACCTCGGACTCGTCGATGTAGTCGACCCCGAGGGACTGCAGCACCTGCGCCTCGACGAAGTGACCGATGCGGGCCTTGGCCATGACGGGGATCGAGACCTGCTCGATGATGCCGTCGATCAGGTCGGGGTCGGACATGCGCGCGACGCCGCCCTGCGAGCGGATGTCGGCGGGCACCCGCTCCAGCGCCATGACGGCCACGGCGCCGGCGTCCTCGGCGATCTTGGCCTGCTCGGCGTTGACGACGTCCATGATCACGCCGCCCTTGAGCATCTCTGCCATGCCGCGCTTGACGCGGGAGGTGCCGACCGTTGTTGCCTCAGTGCTCACTGCAGTGTCCTTTGTTGTACTGACCAGATGTGCCAGGGAAAGTGGTGCCGAAGATCGTCATTTCAGTCTACTCCCGGAACGCCCCGATCTGATCCCCCGGACACATCGCGGACGCGAGCGGTCAGCGACGGGCCCGGCCGGGACGACGTCTGCGGCGGCCTGGGCCATCGGCGACCGCCGCGGCCGCCACCAGCTCTGGCACGCGGACCATCTTGCGGCGCGGACGACCGGCGGGTGCACCGTCGAGTCGCTCCTGGCGGTCGATGGCCCGCCAGCCGGCGCGATCGACCGGCGCGCCCGACCGTGACTCGACCAGCTCGAGCATCGCCCGCGCCGGCCGGATCGGCGACGCCAGCCGGCCGGCGTTGGCGTCCGCCACGAGGGTGTCGACGGTCTCCTGGGCGCACGACTTGTTCGTGCCGATGAACCCGGACGGCCCGCGCTTGATCCATCCCACGACATAGCTGCCGGGCAGCCCGAGCACCCGGCCCCGCTCGTGCGGGATCGTGGCAGTGACCTCGTCGAAGGGCACCCCCGGAATTGCGGTGCCGCGGTAGCCGATCGAGCGCAGGACGAGCGTGGTCGCGATCGAGTCGGTGTCGTCGGTCGCGACAGCCCGCCTGACCCCGGCAGCGTCCGTGACCACGGCGTTGCGGCGCACCAGCACCGACTCGACGCCGTGCGTCCCCTCCAAGGACGTGGGCGACGTCGCGAACCTGAACACGATGCGGCGGGCGCCGGGACGGGCCGGCCGGGCCGCGGCGCTGCGCAGCACCTGCAGCTTCTGCTGCGTCGTCGCGTCCTCGGAGGCGGTCAGCAGGTCGTCGCCCTCGACGGCGATCGCGATGTCGTCGCGGGCGACCAGCCCGAGCAGCTCCGGCAGGGTGAATGCGGCGTCGGCGGCGCCGCGGCGACCCAGCAGGACGATCTCGCGCACGGAGCTGGCGCGCAGCGCCTCCAGCGCGTGGTCGGCGATGTCGGTGGACGACAACCGGTCCGGGTCGGTGGCCAGGATGCGCGCGACATCCAGGGCCACGTTCCCGTTGCCGACCACCACGACCCGGTCGCCACTGAGGTCGAAGGTGCGGTCGGCGTGCTCGGGATGGCCGTTGTACCAGGCCACGAAGGCCGTCGCGGTCGCGCTGCCGGGCAGGTCCTCCCCGGGGATGCCCAGCCGGCGATCGGCCGACGCACCCGTCGCGTACACCACCGCGTGGTGGTGCGCTGCCAGCTCGGCATGGGTGATGTCGGTGCCGACCTCGACGCCCAGCGCGTACGCGAACCCGTCCTGGTCCTCGATCTGCCGGAACAACCGGTCGATGCCCTTGGTGGTCTGGTGGTCGGGCGCGACACCGGCTCGCACCAGTCCGTGGGGCGTCGGCAGCCGGTCGAGCACCGTGACCCGCACGCCCGGACGCTTCAGCAGCTCATCGGCCGTGTACAGCGCGGCGGGGCCGGAGCCGACGATCGCGACCCGCAGCTCATCGCCGCCTGTGCGTGCGAGCACCGGTGCGACCGGCGCCTGGGCCGGGTGGTCGCGCGGCTCGGCATGGAACAGGGCGTTGACGTCGACGAAGGGCAGCTGGTCGTCGGTCAGCTTGTCCTGGGCGCTGATCGCGCCCACGGGGCAGGCCGTGACGCATGCCCCGCAGTCGACGCACGAGACCGGGTCGATGTAGAGCATCTCGGCCAGCCCGAAGTCCGGCTCGTCCGGCGTCGGGTGGATCGCGTTGACCGGGCAGGCGAAGACGCACGAGGCGTCGCCGCAGCATGCCTGGGTGACGACGTGGGGCACCGCTCAGACCTGCGCCGCGAACGAGACCGGCGGCTCGCTGCGGTAGCGCGAGGGACGTCCGTCGATGCGGCACAGCCGCCACATGAGCCGCGCGAGCCGGCCGCGCCGCAGACCCGCCTGGTCGGCGAGCATGCGCACGTCGCCGAACAGCTCCTGCAGGCGCTCGCGGGACTCCGGCGCGCGCCACCACAGCTGCTTCATGACGCTGCGCGGGATGCCGAACTCCCGACGGAAGGACTTCGAGGGCACCATGATCACGTCGCAGAGCACCCGCATGATGACGGGGAACAGCAGGGACATCACGAACTTCTCCCGCCGTCCCAGGCGCGGGGCGTTGCGCCGGATGTAGTGGTGCGCGAAGGAGATGTGCCGGGCCTCCTCGGCCACGTGGATCTGCATGATCCGCGACAGCACGGGCGGCAGGTCGCTGCTGCTGCGCAGGATCGCCTTCTGCGTGTGGTCGATGGGCTCCTCCCCCGCCAGCACGCCGATGAAGAAGGCGTAGGGAACGGCCGAGCCGGCCCACGGCAGCAGCCCGGCGATCTTGCGCATCAACCAGGGCATCCCCTCGACAGGAGCGCCGATGCGGTTGACGGTCTCCTGGAACATCTGCGTGTGGTGACACTCCTCGGTCGCCTCGTGCGTGAGGTAGCGGTACTCCGGCGAGCCGTTCGGCAGCGTGAAGACGTACTGCATGATGCCGCGGATGAGGATGTTCTCGAACTGCAGGCCGACCTTGAGGATGTTGGCCTGGCGCCACTGCCCGATCGCGATCTGACGCTCCAGGGACTGCGCCCGGTACCAGGGATGCGCACCCAGCGGGTCGACATCGGCCGGCAGGACCCAGCGCGGGTCGTCCGCACGGACCTGGAAGTCCGGGTCGTCCCACGGGACGTCGACGAAGGCGTCGAAGTGCCGATCGACGGAGGCCTGCGAGAGGGACCGCAGGATGTCGGCGTACTGCTCGGGGGTGACATCCGTCGGGATGTCAGGAAGGTCGACGGTCGGTTCGTCCAGCGTCTGCGACATCGGGGCTCCTCGCTGCGGGTGATGCTGTCAGCATGTTCCGTACCGAGGGTATGTGTCAACCCGAATGTCACATAGTCGATGTCATGTTTGATCTCAGGTGTCGAGTCCGGGGTTGGCGAGCGTCTGCTTGCGGACGATCGCCATGCGCTGGAAGACCGTGATGAGGCTGGCCAGCGCCAGGGCCCACAGGGTGATCTCGCGCAGCACGGGGAGATCGAACAGGCCCGACAGACCCGTCATCACCAGGATCGCCACGAGCCGGTCGGAGCGCTCCGCGATACCGCCCTTGGCCGTCATGCCGAGCGACTCGGCGCGGGCACGGGCGTACGACGTGAGGTTGCCGAGCACCAGGCACGCCAGGCTCAGCCACAGGTAGAGGTCGGCGTCGCCGAGCTGTGTCTCGCGGTCCCCGATGCCGTAGTAGACGACCAAACCGCCGAAGACGGCCGCATCGCCGACACGGTCGAGCGTCGAGTCGAGGAACGCGCCCCACTTGCTCGACTTGCCCGTCTTGCGGGCCATGTAGCCGTCCATGAGGTCGGAGAACACGAACAGCGTGATGACGAGCGTGCCCACGAAGAACTCGCCGCGCGGGTAGAACCACAGTGCGCCCGCCGACACGCCGAGCGTGCCGACCAGCGTGACCTGGTCCGGTGTCACGCCGAGCCTCAGCAGGCCGTCGGCCGGATAGGACATGATCTTCGTCCAGAACCCGCGGAATCGTTCGAGCACTAGTCCTCCTGGTTCCAGGCCTCGCGCAGCATGGCGCAGGTGTCCTCGAGGACCTGGTTCATCGTCTTGGCCTTGCCGACCACGGTCATGAAGTTCGCGTCGCCGCTCCAGCGTGGCACGACGTGCTGGTGCAGGTGCGCCGACAGCGAGCCGCCGGCGACATCGCCGAGATTGATCCCGACATTGAAGCCGTGCGGCTGGCTGACCCGGCGGATGGCGCGCAGCGCCGCCTGGGTCAGCTCGGCCACCTCGACGGTCTCGCTCCGCGTCAGGTCCGCATAGTCCGCGACGTGCCGGTTCGGCAGGACCATGAGGTGGCCGGGGTTGTACGGGTACAGGTTCAGCGCCACGAACGCCTCGGCGCCGCGATGCACCACCAGGGAGTCCTCGCCGCCGGCCAGGACGCAGAACGGGCACCGGTCGTCCTGCGGGTCGCCGGCCTCGCCGCGCACGTATGCGAGGCGATACGGCACCCAGAGGCGCTCGAGCTCGTCGCCCACGTCAGACCTGGACCCGGGTCTGGATCGCCTCGACGATGCGGGCGACGGCGTCGTCGACCGCGACGCCGTTCTCCTGCTCGCCGCTGCGGTAGCGGAACGACACGGCGCCGGCCTCGACGTCGTTGTCGCCGGCGATCAGCATGAACGGCACCTTCTGCAGCTGCGCGTTGCGGATCTTCTTCTGCATGCGCTCGTCGGAGTCATCGACCTCGACACGGATGCCCAGCTTCTTGAGCCGCTTGGCCAGCTCGTACAGATAGTCGGCGTGCCGCTCGGCGACGGGAATGCCGACGACCTGCACGGGCGCGAGCCACGGCGGGAAGGCGCCGGCGTAGTGCTCGACCAGGACGCCCATGAACCGCTCGATCGAGCCGAACTTGGCCGAGTGGATCATGACCGGCTGCTGCCGCGAGCCGTCGGCCGCGACGTACTCGAGGTTGAAGCGCTCGGCCGACGGCATGTTGAAGTCGTACTGGATCGTCGACATCTGCCAGGTGCGGCCGATCGCGTCACGAGCCTGCACCGACACCTTGGGGCCGTAGTACGCCGCTCCGCCCGGGTCGGGGACCAGCTCGAGACCGCTCTCGAGGCATACGTCCTCGAGCACCTTGGTCGCGACCGCCCACTCCTCGTCGGAGCCGATGAACTTGTCGGGCTTGGAGTCGTCGCGGGTCGACAGCTCGAGATAGAAGTCGTCGAGGCCGAAGTCGCGCAGCAGGCTCAGCACGAAGTTCAGCAGGTGGCGGATCTCGTCGGGCGCCTGCTCGGGGGTGACGTACGAGTGCGAGTCGTCCTGCGCGAAGCCGCGTACGCGGGTCAGGCCGTGGATGACGCCGGACTTCTCGTTGCGGTACACGTGCCCGAACTCGAACAGGCGCAGCGGCAGCTCACGGTACGAGCGCTGACGCGACCGGAAGATCAGGTTGTGCATGGGGCAGTTCATGGCCTTGAGCCGGTAGTCGCCGCCGTCGAGGTGCAGCGGAGGGAACATGCCCTCGCCGTAGTACGGCAGGTGACCGGAGGTGTAGAACAGTCCCTCCTTGGCCACGTGGGGGGTGCCGACGTACTCGAAGCCCTCCTCGATGTGCCGGCGGCGGACGTAGTCCTCCATCTCGCGCTTGATGACGCCACCCTTGGGGTGGAACACCGGCAGGCCCGAGCCGATCTCGTCGGGGAAGCTGAACAGGTCGAGCTCGGTGCCGAGACGACGGTGGTCGCGGCGCTGAGCCTCCTCGATGCGGTGCAAGTGCTCCTCGAGAGCTTCCTTGGTCTCCCACGCCGTGCCGTAGATGCGCTGGAGCTGCTTGTTCTTCTCGTCGCCGCGCCAGTAGGCCGCCGCGCTGCGCATCAGCTTGAACGCCGGGATGCGCTTGGTGGTCGGCAGGTGCGGGCCACGGCACAGATCGCTCCAGACGACCGATCCGTCGCGCTTGAGGTTGTCGTAGATCGTCAGGCCGCCCTCGCCGACCTCGACGCTGGCGCCCTCGGCACTCTCCACACCACTGGCGCCGGCGGTGGACTTCAGGCCGATCAGCTCGAGCTTGTAGGGCTCATCAGCCAGCTCGACCCGGGCGTCGTCGTCGGAGATCTCGCGGCGGTCGAACTTCTGACCTTCCTTGATGATCTTCTTCATCCGCGACTCGATCTTGACGAGGTCCTCGGGCACGAACGGCTCGGGCACGTCGAAGTCGTAGTAGAACCCGTCGGTGATCGGCGGGCCGATGCCGAGCTTGGCCTCCGGGAACAGCTCCTGGACGGCCTGGGCCATGACGTGCGCGGTCGAGTGACGCAGGATGTCGCGGCCGTCCGCTGAGTCGATCGCGACCGGCTCGACGGAGTCGCCGTCGGCGAGCTCGTACGCCAGGTCCTTGAGCTGGCCGTCGACGCGGGCGGCGATGACCTCGGGCGTGTCGGCGAACAGCTGCCAAGCCTTCGTGCCCTGCTCCACCGATCGGGACTCGGAGTCGACGGCGATCTGGATGTCGGACACGGTGCTACCTCTGTTCGGGTTTCGACGCGCCCTACGGATGGCGCGTGCTGCTTGGGCCCACCCTAACGCCCGGTGGCGGGGCGGAAACTTTCGACCACTGCCGCGCGGCGGGGTGCAGAGGGCAATACCCTGAACTCCATGGCAACTTCGCGGCCGACCGTCGTAGTCATCGACGACGCACCCGAGGTGCGCGCACTCGTCAAGACCCGTCTGCGGTTGTCCGGCCTGCTGGACGTGGTCGCTGACGGAGCCGACGGCACCGAGGCGATCTCCTTGGCCCACCTGCACCAGCCGACCCTGATGCTGCTGGACATGTCGATGCCGTCGATGGATGGGATCGACGCCCTGAACGGCGTCCTGGCGGTCTCCCCCGACACCCGCGTGGCGGTGTTCACCGGCTTCGACGCCGACGGGCTCGGAGATCTCGCGATCGACATGGGTGCTGCGGCGTTCTTCCAGAAGTCCGACGACCTGGACACCCTGGCCGAGCGCCTGCTCGCGGTCGCGCAGGGCGAGCCGCCGCGGCTGCCCGCCGACCTGCCGCCCCGGCCGCAGACAGCCACCGGCGACCGGCCCTCCCACGACCGGGCCGTCCTCAACGAGCACCTCGAGCGGTTCCGCGAGGTGTTCGACGAGGCGGCGATCGGCATGGCGACGCTGACTCTGACCGGAGGGATCGTCCGGGCGAACCGGGCCTTCGGCTCGCTGGTCCAGCACCCGCACGAGGATCTGGCCGGCGTCGACTACGCGGCCCTCATGGCCGGTCAGGGGGCCCTGCTGGACGATGCCCTGGAGCGGATCAACAAGGAGGCGGTCGAGCTCATCCAGGTCGAGCACCTGGTGTCCGGTGCCCGCTCCTCGCGCCGCGTCCTGGCGACGCTGGCCCCGGTGCGCGACTCCAGCGGTCAGGCCCTGTACGTCTTCCTGCAGCTGCGCGACATCACCGAGCAGCGCGCGGCCGAGGACGAGCTGCGCAGCAGCGAGGAGCGCTTCCGGCTGCTGGTCGAGGCGGTCGAGGACTACGCGATCTTCATGCTCTCCCCAGACGGGATCGTGTCGAGCTGGAACGCCGGCGCCGAGCGCACCAAGGGATACCGGGCCGACGAGATCATCGGCCGGCACTTCCGGACGTTCTACGACGAGCAGCTCCAGCGCTCGGGTCACCCCGAACGCGAGCTGGAGATGGCGCTGCGCGACGGTCAGTACTCCGAGGAGGGCTGGCGGGTCCGCAAGGACGGCTCGAAGTTCTGGGCGCACGTCCTGATCACCGCCCTGTTCGACAGCGGTGGCAATCACGTGGGCTTCAGCAAGGTGACCCGCGACATCACGCCGTCGCGCGCCGCGCAGGAGTCGCTGCGTCAGAGCGAGGAGCGGTTCCGGCTGATCGTCGACGCGGTCCGCGACTACGCGATCTTCATGCTCGACCCGACCGGCCACATCGCCAGCTGGAACGCCGGCGCCCAGCGCACCAAGGGCTACACGGCCTCCGAGATCGTCGGGCAGCACTTCCGGGTGTTCTACCCGCCGGAGCTGCAGGAGTCACGGCACCCCGAGCACGAGCTCGAGCTGGCGCTGCGGGACGGCAGCTACTCAGAGGAGGGCTGGCGCGTCCGCAGGGACGGCACCCGGTTCTGGGCCCACGTGACCATCACGGCGGTCTTCAACGAGGTCGGCGACCACCTGGGGTTCTCGAAGGTCACCCGGGACACCACCGCGCAACGCATCGCGGAGCAGGAACGCGAGCAGGCGGCCAAGGAGCTGGCCGCGGCGAACACATCCCTGAAGTCGCTGAACTCCCAGCTGCAGCACGCCGCCTCCGACCAGTCGCAGTTCCTGGCGGTCACCGCCCACGAGCTGCGCACCCCCGTCGCGGTGCTCGGCGGGACGGCGAACCTGCTGTCCAAGCACTGGTCGGAGCTGGGCGAGAGCGAGCGGCAGACCCTGCTGGAGGGGATGACCAGCAGCGCGGGCCGGCTGCAACGGCTGCTGTCGGACCTGCTGACCGCCTCCAAGCTCGATGCCAGCGCCCTGCGTCTCGAGCTGGCACCCACGTCGTTGACCCAGGTCGTCACGGTGGCCGTCCAGTCGGTGCGGCGCACCGCACCGGACGCGGACGTCACCGTCACGCCGCACGAGGACGTCATCGTGAACGCCGATGCCGCACGCCTGGCGCAGGCCATGGACAACCTGCTGGAGAACGCCCTGCGGCACGGCCGGTCACCGGTGTGCGTCGAGGTCGACCGTCAGGGCGATGTCGCCCGGGTCCGCGTCATCGACCGCGGCCCCGGAGTCCGCGCCGACGTCCGGCCCCGACTGTTCCAGCGATTCGCCACGGGCGACGAGATCACCGGAACGGGCCTGGGCCTGTTCATCGTGCGTGAGCTGGCCAGGGCCCACGGCGGCGACGCGGACTACGAGGACCCGACGCCCGAGCGTCCGGCCGGCGCCTTCCTGCTCACCCTGCCGACCGCCTGAGCGTCCTCACGCCCGCGGGGGGACCGTCGGCACCGGGATGAGCAGGGCAGCCGGCGCGCCCGCGGGCACGGCGGGCTTGACCGGCGCGACGACCGGGACGCGGACGTAGGGCTCGCCCAGCGCCGGCCGGGCATCCACCTCGCCCTTGTTGGGCCACAGCGCCATGGCGCGCTCGGCCTGGGCGGTGATGGTCAGCGAGGGGTTGACGCCGAGGTTGGCCGTGATCGCCGAGCCGTCCGCGATGTGCAGGCCCGGGTACCCGAACACCCGCTGGTAGGGATCGATCACGCCGGTCTTGGGCGACTCGCCGATGACGCACCCGCCGATGAAGTGGGCGGTCATCGGGATGCCGGCCAGGTCGGCGGTCGAGCTGCCGGCGTTGCCACCGATCTCGCGGGCCAGGTCACGGGCGACCTTGTTGGCCATCGGGATCCAGCTGGGGTTGGGATCGCCCACGCCCTGCTTGCTGGTCATGCGCCGGCCCAGCAGGCCGCGCTTGACGTAGGTCGTGATCGAGTTGTCGAGGGTCTGCATGACCAGCACGACGATCGACTGCTCGGCCCAGCGGCGCGGGTTGTGGATCGCGAGCGCGCTCCGCAGGCCCAGGGTGCGATACGCGAGCCAGACCGCGGCGAGCCGAGATCCCTCGTGGCCGCCGTCCACGAGCGGGGCGTTGATGAGCCCCAGCGCGCTCGAGCCCTGACCGTAGCGACAGACCTCCACGTGGGTGTCCTCGTCGGGGTGGAACGAGGAGGTGATCGCGATGCCGGGCGTGAAGTTGGCGTCCTTGCGCATCGAGCGCGCCGTCAGCACGGCCTCGGAGTTGGTGCGGCTCAGCTCGCCGATGCGCGGGGAGAGATTCGGCAGCGACTCCTCCTTCAGCTTGTGCAGCAGGCGCTGAGTGCTCAGCGCGTTGCCGGCGAAGACCACGTGGTCGGCGGTGAAGGTGCGCCGGCTCAGCGGGTTTCCGGTCCGGCGGGTGCGGACGGTGTAGCCGCCCTTGCCCCGCGGACGCACGTCGGTCACGGTCGTGAGCGGATGCACGACGGCGCCCGCCGCCTCGGCCAGGTGCAGGTAGTTCTTGACCAGGGTGTTCTTGGCGTTGTGCGGGCACCCGGTCATGCAGGCGCCGCAGTCGATGCAGGTCTTGCGGCTCGGGCCGGCGCCACCGAAGAACGGATCGGGGACCTCCTGGCCGGGCTCGTCACCGAACAGCACGCCGACGTCGGTGGGGTGGAAGGTCTCCTCGACGCCGTAGTCCTTCGCCAGGGCACGGAGGTGCTCGTCGGCGGTGCTGTTGCCCGGGTACGTGGCGACGCCGAGCATCTTCTTGGCCTGCGCGTAGTGCGGCGCGAGCTCGTCCTTCCAGTCGGTCAGGTGCGCCCACTGGCGGTCGCGGTAGAACGCGTCGAGCGGCTCGTAGAGCGTGTTGGCGTACACCAGCGACCCGCCGCCCACCCCGGTGCCGCTGGCGATGAGGACATCTCGCAGCAAGGTGATGCGCATGATGCCGAAGCACCGGGCCCACGGCGCCCACAGGTAGCGCGACAGCTGCCAGTTGTTGCGGGGCAGCTCGTGGTCCTCAAACCGGCGGCCGGCCTCCATGACACCGACGCGGTAGCCCTTCTCCGTCAGCCGCAGTGCGGCGACGCTGCCGCCGAAACCGGATCCGACCACCAGGACGTCATAGTGCTCACGCTTGCTCATGACCGGGAGCATACGGCCTTGTTGACACTCTGCCAATAGCCGGTGAGACTACCTCCATGTCCACCCCCCGACTGCGCCTCGCCCCGGCCGAGCGACGTCAGCAGATCATCGATGCGGCAGGCCGGCTCTACGCCGACCGTCCGTACGACGCGGTCTCCACGGCCGAGCTGGCCGATGCCGCCGGCGTCGCGCGGGGCCTGATCAACCACTACTTCGGCGACAAGCGCGAGCTGTTCCTGGAGGTCATGCGCGAGTCGATCATGATGCCCGAGCGGGCGTTGCCGGACTACGACGGCAAGTCGATCCAGGAGCGCGCCCGCCTCACGATGGACTGGATCCTGGACGCCGCCACGACGTACGGGCAGGCCTGGGTCGCGGCCAGCGGCGCGGCCAACCTGCACGGCAGCTCGGACCTGCAGGCCGTCGTCGACGCCGCCGATGACCGCGCCGCGCGCCTGGTGCTCGACGCGCTGGGCCTGCCCGACACCCCTCACCTGCGAGCCCGGCTCCGCCCGATGGCCGCCCTGACCAAGGCCGTGTGCCGCGAGTGGCTGCAACGTGCCACGCTGACGCGCACCGAGGCACTCGACCTGCTGACCGACAGCGTCCTGCTGTTCATCCGGAAGGAACCCTCAGTGACAGGTGACGAGTCATGACGTCCATCGGCATCATCGGTTCGGGCTTCGGCGCCCTGTCCGTGGCGATCGAGCTGAGGCGCGCCGGCCACACCGACCTGCGGCTGTGGGAGCGGGCCCATGCCATCGGTGGCGTCTGGCGCGACAACACCTATCCCGGCGCGGCGTGCGACGTCCCGTCGCCGCTGTACTCCTTCTCGTACGAGCCGTACGCCGGGTGGTCGCACCGGTACGCCGGCCAGCCGCAGATCCTGCGCTACCTGCAGCGGACGGCCGACAAGTACGGCATCACTCCCCTCGTCCAGTTCGGGCACGACGTCGTCTCCGCGCACTTCGACGAGGACGCCGCCAGCTGGACCGTCCGGTTCGCCGACGGCAGGGAGCAGGTCGTCGACATCCTGGTCAGTGCGGTGGGCCAGCTGTCCCAGCCGGCGCTGCCCAGCATCCCGGGCGTCGACACGTTCGAGGGACAGGCCTTCCACTCCGCGCGCTGGCGTCACGACGTCGACCTGACGGGCAAGCGCGTCGCGGTCGTCGGCACCGGCGGCAGCGCGATCCAGTTCATCCCGCACGTCGCCGAGCAGGCCGCGCACCTGACGGTCTTCCAGCGCACCCCGTCGTACATCCTGCCCAAGCCCGATCAGCGCATCGGCAGCATCTACCGCGCTGCGCTGCGTCGTGTCCCCGGTGCGCTGCGCGGCGAGCGAGCCGGCTGGTGGACGTTCGGCGAGCAGTTCTCGCGCGGGCTGGACGATGACTCCAAGGTCGGCAAGGTCATCAGCGCCACCGCGCTGAAGCACCTGGCCGTCAAGGTCAAGGATCCCGAGCTGCGCGCCAAGCTGACCCCGGACTACCCCGTGGGCTGCAAGCGCATCCTGTTCGCCAACACCTACTACCCGGCGATCACCCGGCCGAACGTGCACCTCGTCGCCGACGGCATCGCGTCGGTCACCCCGACGGGGGTCGTGACCGACGCCGGCACGGCGCACGACGTCGACGTGATCATCTACGCGACCGGCTTCGACTCGCAGGAGTTCCTCGAGTCGATCGACATCACCGGTGTCGCCGGTCAGAAGCTCGCGGAGCAGTGGGTCGACGGGGCGCGGGCCTACCTGGGCATCTACGTGCCGAACTTCCCCAACCTGTTCCTGTCGTACGGTCCCAACACGAATCTCGGAGGTGGCTCGATCGTGTACATGCTCGAGGCCCAGGCCCGGCACATCCGCCAGGCCGTCGACCGGCTGGTGGCCGGCTCGTACCGGACGGTCGAGGTCACCCGCGACGCGGAGGAGACCTACGACCGCGAGGTGCAGTCGAAGCTGTCGCACTCGGTGTGGGCGCACTGCAACAGCTGGTACCGGCACGCATCCGGCCGGATCACGTCCAACTGGCCCGGTTCGACCCACCCCTACGCCCAGCGGACGAAGACGCTGGAGCCCGACGCCTTCGAGTGGGCATGACCGGCTATCCCGCGGAGCCGTGGGACCTGCACGGGCACGCCTACATCGGCGCCTGGCTCGTCCCCCGTTCGGCGCTGCCCGCGCCGCACTCCCCCGCCACCAAGCCGCTGACGGTCTTCGGTCGCGGCATCGTCGGGACGGCGTTCTTCGTGTACGAGGAGCCCAGCCCGCTGACCTATGACGAGATCATGGCGACGGTCCTGGTGCGGCAGGGCTGGCGGATCCGCGTGTCGATCACCCACATCTGGGTCAACAGCCCGGACTCACGCGACGGCGGTCGCGCCCTGTGGGCCATCCCCAAGGAGCTCGCCGACTTCGACGTGCTCCCCCACGCTGCGTACACCGCCCGGGGCATCGGCTCGCTCTCGCTGCACCGCGTGCGGCGGCTGCCGTGGATGCTCCCGGCGGGCTTTCGCATCGCCCAGGACCGGGACGGATCGCTCCTGGTCTCCCCCGTCGCCGGGCGCGTGCGCCCCGGCATCGCGTCGGCGCGCTGGACGTTCGCTGCGGACGGCCCGCTGGGCTTCCTGCGGGGGCGCAAGCCCTTCATGACCGTCGCGGCACGGCCCTTCCGGCTGATGTTCGGGAGCCGCTGAGCAGCGCCCGCGCCTCAGGCGTCGCGATGCTGCCTGACATTCGCCGCGAATGCCGCGAACCGCGACACGGCGGGACCCTGGGACGTGATGCTCGACTCACGCACCAGCCGGGGCGTCGGGCGGGCGGCCCGGAGGGCCGGCAGGCCGTGGCGCAGCGACTGCACTCCCATCCACGTCAGCGTCCCGATCCACTTCATGGCGACCACGAACCCCAGCCCGATCAGGACGAGCACGCACACCGTCACCTGGGCCACGATCAGCCACATCATGCCTCGGACACCCGCTTCGCTCGCCGACTCGTCCGTCCGGGTCCATCATGTGGCTGCATGGCTCCTCCTCCGTGATCCATCAGCCTCTCGGATCCGGCGGCGCCGCCGTACGAGCGATCGTCCCCCGGCACTCAGGCCGAAGGGCCCTGCCGGGAGCCGGCGGCGGTTCACGGATCGCAGGGGCCGGCGCACCGGCTGCGGAAGGGGCCGGCCAGCTCGTAGGGCCGAACGTCATGACCGCGGCGGGAACCCCGGCCCTCACGCACAGGTGCGGGCATGTCCAGCCTGAGAGGACCCCGGATCCCTAGGAGCGTCATGGCCGAGCTTGCACCCATCGTGGTCGGTATCGACGGGGGTCCGGCGTCGGTCGCGGCCCTGGAGTTCGCACTGCGTGAGGCCCAGCTGCGGCGCACCTCCGTGGAGGCGATCAGCTGCTGGCCGGCGACGGCTCGGCGCGACGACTCCAGTCTCATGCAGTGCGCGACGCAGGAGCAGGCCGCGGAGGTCCTCGAGCACGTCATCGACACGGTCCAGCTGCGGCACCCCCACACGGTGCCGATCGTGCGCACGGTCACCCAAGCCATCCCGGGACCCGCGCTCGTGCATGCCTCGCGGAACTCCGAGCTCATCGTGCTCGGCTCGACCACACGAGGACCATATGGTCATCACCACGGGCGCAAGACCATCGAGCACTGCATGCTGTACGGCCAAGGACCGGTCGCGGTGGTCCCCTGGTTGGCCGCCACCTTGGACCAGGCCGACATCGACATCGATCTGCACCAGCGTCCGTCGACGGAGTGAGGCCCGCAAGGTCAAGCCCCGGCGTAGTCGACCGGCACGACGGCGACCGGGCAGTGCGCCCCTCGCAGCACCTGGGTGGCCAGTGAGCCGCTGGCCGCGAGCGCGCGGTGACTGCGCGGGCGTGCCACGACCACGAGCCGGGCGCCGCTCGTGGACCGGATGATGGCCGGTTCGGGCTCGCCGATCGAGAACGACGTCTCCACGGGGATGTCGGGGTAGGTCGTGCGCCAGCCGGCGATGACCTTCTCCACATCGGCCTTGATGGCCTCGGCCTCGTCGGCGAGCGTGCGCGGCGCGATGACGTGCAGGACCCTGACCGCGGTGTGATGGGCGGCCGCGTGCTCGAAGGCGAACCGGATGGCGCCATCGGCGACGGTGTCACCGTCCAGCGGCAGGATGATGCTGCCGTCGTGCGTGTGCGCGCTGTTGAGCTCGGGGACGACCACGACCGGGCAGTCGGTGTGCCGGGCCAGCCGTCCCGCGACCTCGCTGAGCAGCAGTCGGTCGAACCACGGGACGTGGTCCGAGCCCACGATGAGCGCACGGGCGCCGCGGGATGCGTCCTCCAGGGCCTGCATCGGGGGGACCGCCGTGAGGACGTACTCAGCCTGGAGATCGGGCGCCTCGTGCTGGACGAACTCCTTGACCTCGTCCAGCAGGGTCCGACCGTGGGCGCGGAGCTCGCCCAGCACCTCGCGGTCGGCGTACAGATCGCCCGCCTGCATGGCCAGCCCGGTCGAGTGCATGACCGTGAGCGGGCTGTGGGTCTCGGCGGCCTCCTGCATCGCGAAGGTCAGGACGCTGGACTGCTTGCCCATGACGCCGACGACGACGGGTTTGGTCGTGGTCCTCGTGGCTTCGTGCTGTGCTGTCGTCATCGTGCTCAGAGCTCGAAGACGAGCCGGGCGGGGACGGCGCCGCGGAGCACCTGGTCGATCGCCTCGTTGACCTGCTCGAGCCGGCGTCCCTCGGCGATGACCCGGGTGCGGCCCCGTGCGTGCAGCGCGAACACCTCGGCGAGGTCCTGACGGGTGCCGACGATCGAGCCGATGATCGAGATCCCCTTGAGCACGGTGTCGAAGATCGGGATGCTCATGGTGCCCTCGGCCGGCAGCGCCACGCACACCAGCCGGCCACCCCGGTTGAGCGAGGCGAAGGCCTGCTCGAACGACCGCGGCGCCACGGCGTAGGCCAGGGACACGTCGGCCCCGCCCAGGGAGGCGATCGCGGTGACCGGGTCGACCTCGGCGGCGTTGACGACGTGGTCCGCGCCCAGCTCGGTGGCCAGGGCCAGCTTCTCGTCCTCGACATCCACCGCGATGACGACGGCGCCGACCAGGCGGGCGTATTGAACGGCCAGGTGACCGAGTCCCCCGATCCCGAAGACGGCGACTGTCTCTGCCGGCTGGACGTGGGCGACCTTGACGGACTTGTAGGCCGTGACCCCCGCGCAGCTCAGCGGCGCCGCGTCGAAAGAACTGACCCCCTCGGGCACCCGCACGGCGTACCTGGCGTCGGCCGCCGCGTACTCGGCGTGGGCGCCATCGACGGAGTAGCCGCTGTTCAGCTGCGCCTCGCACAGCGTCTCGCGGCCGTCGATGCAGTACCGGCAGTGCCCGCACGCCTGACCCAGCCAAGCGATGGAGACCCGGTCGCCGATGGCACGCTCGGTCACGCCCTCGCCGAGCTCGGTGACGACGCCGACTCCCTCGTGCCCGGGCACGAAGGGCAGCGCCGGCTTGACCGGCCAGTCCCCGTGGGCGGCGTGGATGTCGGTGTGGCACAGGCCAGAGGCCTCCAGCCGGACCAGCACCTGTCCCGGCCCGGGGCTCGGCGCCGGACGGTCCTGCAGCTCCAGGGGTTGCCCGAACTCTGTGACGACTGCGGCTTTCATGACCCTCCTGATGGCTGTCCGGAGGTCCACGATTCCTGCCGCCCCGGCAGGCCCGGAAGGGCCACGTGCCCCCACGACCGTGCCAAAGGTCCTTGGCGATGGGCACGCAGCTCAGGCGTCCGTGCCATGCGCCCCGGACCGTCGGGACAGGGCGACCGCGCGGCGTGCCGCGGACGCTGCGAGGGCCGCCGGCGTCCGCTGGGTGCTCATCTTCACGAGCACGTCGCCGCGCTCGTTGACGAACTCGTACTCGAATCCCGCGTCCCTGAACACCTCGAGCATCGATCGGTTCGCCGGCAGGACGTCGGCGACGAAGGTCGTGATGCCCCGTCGCCACGCGTCGTCGGCGGCGCGTTCCAGCAGCAGCGTGGCGATCCCGAGACCGTGGGCATCGCCCGCGACGAAGAACGCGACCTCGGCGCAGCCGTGGTCGAGGTGCTCGACGTCCGCGATCCCGAGCAGCGTCCGGTCCCGCTCCAGGATGTACGAGGTGGTGCTCGCCCCGTCGGCGAACAGGTGGTCGATGTGCCGCCTGACCATGGTCGTCCCCACCGTGAAGAACCGCGTGTAGAGATGGTCTGGGTCGGCGGTGGTGAACAGCTCCTCGACGGCCGGGCGGTCCGATGCCTCCAGCTCGCGGATGCTCGCATCGGATCCGTCCGCCAGCAGGACGGGCGTGTCGCGGGTGGCGGTGGCGGCGTCAGCACGATTCATCAGCGCCACGCTGGCACGCCTGACCATGGCGAGTGCACGGCCCACCGGCGCGGTTGTCGGGGACCTCGGTCCCTGTCCGCCCGGCGGACCGCCCGTGAAATGTGGGGGGCCCGAGCCAGAGAGGCCTCCCATGACCGCCACCCCGTATCCCTTGCGGATCACCGGTGAGCTCGATCCGAACCTGAGCCGTGGATTGTGGATCGTGAAGTGGCTGCTGGCACTGCCGCACATCTTCGTGCTGGCGTTCTTGTGGATCGCATTTCTGCTGACCAGCATCGTGGCGCTGTTCGCGATCCTGTTCACGGGCCGCTACCCGCGCGGGCTCTTCGACTTCAACGTCGGGGTGATGCGGTGGTCGTGGCGGGTCACGTTCTACGCCTACGGCATCATCGGGACGGACCGCTATCCCCCGTTCACGCTGGCCGACGTCCCCGACTACCCCGCCCACCTGGACGTGGACTACCCCGATCACCTGTCGCGGGGCCTCGTGCTGGTCAAGTGGTGGCTGCTCGCGATCCCGCACTACCTGATCGCCGGCGCCATCGTGGGTGGCGGGCCGTATGCGGGCGATCCTGACTACAGTGCGTGGTTGTTCGGCGGTGGGCTGATCGGCGCCATGACCACGGTCGCCGCGTTCTGGCTGCTGTTCACGGGACGCTATCCGCGCACGCTGTTCGACGCCATCATGGGCCTGCATCGGTGGACCGTCCGCGTGGGCGTGTACGTCTCGCTGATGACCGACGAGTACCCGCCGCTCCGGCTCGACCAGGGCGGCGGCGAGCCGGAGCGGGCCTCCATCGACGACGCCCCGGCACCGGCATGAGTCCTCGGGACCAGCGCCGCCACTGGGCAGGCTGCGCCGTCTCCCGACGCCAGCTCGCCGCAGCCCTGCACTTCGGCGCGCTCCGCAGGGGTCCGTGCCGCTCGACGCCCCCGAACGGTCCGGGCATCACCTACTTGCGACTGCGGCACGCGCCGGACCACTGGTCGTGCGAGTGCCATGCGACAGCGCCCGGCGGCTGAGCGCAGCGTTCTCGCGATGTCTCCGCTCTCGGGCGCGATTCTCCTGCGTCGAGATGACACTGGCGCGAGGATCGACACATGCGCCTGTCCTCGATCCTGTTCTCGGTCGCGGCTCTGCTGATCGTCGCCGGGGCAATCCTGATCGTCACGGCGCCCAGCGGGACCGAAGGATTTGGTTGGTTCGCCTACACGCCGGACAGCGAGTCGATCTCGACCACGGGCTGGACCCTGCTGTCGACGCGTCAGCTCGTCGGATGGTCGATCTGCTGGTTGGCGAGCCTGATCCTGGCAGTGGCCGTCACGCACCGGCTGACCCGTCGCCGCCATCGCGACGACTAGCAACGGGTAGACCGCACCGCGCCACGGCTCGGGGCGCCACGCCTTCTCCCGGGAGAGGGATCCGACGCAGCAGGACTGGCCGTTGCCCAGTCATCCCGACTGGCCGATGACTGATGCGACGACGACTCGGCGCGAGTGATGGTTGCTGGACCACCACTGCCGGACCGGCTTCCACGCAGCCCGTCAGGCTCAACGAAGGATCTCACGATGAGCGTCGTAGCCCTGCCCGACACAGACCTCGCGACGACCCGCCCACCGTCGGGCGAGGCGCGGCGGGTCGGTCCGTACGCGATCGGCAGGGAGATCGGGCGGGGCACGACGTCGATCGTCTACGCGGCCCGTCACCTCCGACTCGGCCGTGGTGCTGCGTTCAAGGAGCTGCGCGTCCGCACGGGGAGCCCGGCGCTCGGTGCCGCGATGTTCCGGGAGGAGGCGCGCATCCTGGGTTCGCTCGACCACGCGAACGTCGTCGCGGTCCACGACCTGGTCGACCAGGACGGACTGCTGGCGATCGCGATGGATCGCGCCACAAGAGGCACGCTGCGGTCGTGCATCCGGCGTGGCCTGCGCGAGGACCAGGCCGGTGGTGTGCTGGCGGACATCCTGGCCGGCCTCACGCACCTGGGAGGTCGGGACGTGGTTCATCTGGACATCAAGCCGTCGAACCTGCTGATCAGCCACGACGGCGTCATCAAGATCGCAGACTTCGGCATCGCTCAGTCGCTCCGAGCTCAGGACGTCAGATCCGCCGTGAACACCGTCCAGTCCCCGGCGGGCACGCCGCACTACCTGGCGCCTGAGCAGGTGCTGCCGGGTCGGATCGGCCCGTGGACCGATGTGTACGCCGCCGGTGTCACAGCATTCGAGCTCCTCGTCGGTCGATCGCCGTTCGCCGATACCACCGACCCGGTCGAGGTGGTCGAGCGGCAGATCTACGAGCGGGTCCCGCCCGTGTGCGACCTCGTGCCCGGAGTGAGCCACGAGATGTCCGAGTGGGTGAGCTGGCTGGTCTCCAAGGCTCCCGCCGACCGACCGCAGAGTGCCGCGGAAGCCTGGCACGCGCTCGATCGCCTGCTGAGCGATCGTCGTGGTCTGCGCTGGCGGGATGATGCCGCGCTCACCCGTCGCCCAGTCCTCGACTGGTCACCCTGACTGGCCACTGGCCGATGCGCTGGCGCCTGCCCGGCCGCGATGCTCGAAAGGAACCACGCCACCACCGCACAGGGAGGAACCATGCCCCACCCTCACGAGCCCCGCCGGACGCCAGATCAGCTTCACCCGCCGGGCCGAGGGACGTCCAGTCGTGATGTCCCACGGCTGGATGCTCGCATCCGACAGCTGGGAGATCCGACAGCTGTTCGTCGCCGAGCACGTCATCCGCGCGAGCTCGGTCGCCGACCGATCGCGGACCTGCCGCGATACCGACCGCCCGCTCATCGGCGACATCGCTGAGTCACACCTGCTGCCCCCCACCTACGAGAACTGGAAAGACACCATGCGCACCTCACTCATTCCCGTCATGACCGTGGTCGACGACTCGACCTCTCCCAGCGGGACGTCCGACGCCAACCGCTCCGCCCCCACGATCGTGCTGGTGCACGGCGCCTGGGCGGACTCCTCAAGCTGGTCACCCGTGGTCGAGCGGCTCCGCGGCGACGGGTACGACATCCGCTCCATCGCCAACCCCCTGCAAGGACTCGACGCCGACACGGCCTACCTGTCCAGCCACCTGGCGACCATCGACGGCCCGATCGTCCTGGTGGGCCACTCCTACGGCGGCGCCGTGATCAGCAACATCGACACCTCCGCGTTCGACATCCGGTCACTGGTCTACATCGCCGCGTTCATCCCCCTCAAGGACGAGACCGTCGGGCAGCTCGCCGCACAGTCCACCCCCGCCCTGCCACTGATTCCCGTGCAGGTGCCCGACGGCACCGAGGTCACGATCGACCAGACCGCGTTCGCCGCCGCGTTCGCCGGCGACCTCGACCAGAACACCGCCGCCAACCTCGCGGTGGCGCAGCGCCCCGCCAACGTCAAGGCCGTCTCCGAGCCCAGCGTGAACGAGGCTTTCCGGTCCATCCCGTCCTGGGCGCTGATCACCCGACAGGACCAGGCCATCGCCTACGACCTGCAGCGACTCATGGTCGACCGCACCGACGCGGACGTCACCGAGGTCGACGCCTCCCACGCCGTCATGCTCAGCCGCCCCGACGCGGTGGCCGACCTCATCAAGCAGGCAGCTCGCTGAGCCCGTCCGGCACCAGGACCCATCCCCCAGCGCCACGTTAAGGAATCTTCATGAGTACCACCGAGACATCCACCAACCACATCGCCGCAGCACTGCGGAAGCTGTACTTCGTCCGGTTCGGTTTCGCCATCATCTGGGCGATCCTGATCTTCGCCACCGCCTCGGACATCGGGCCGGTCAGCGGCACGCTGCTGATCCTCTACCCGCTGTTCGACGTGGCCGCGGCCATCGTCGACCTGCGGGCCTCCAGGACGACCCGGCCGCCGCTCGGCCTGTACGTCAACGTCGCCCTCAGCACCGCGACCGCCATCGCGCTGGCCTTCGCCGTCAGCTCCGGCATCCCTGACGTCCTTCGCGTCTGGGGTGTCTGGGCCATCACCGCGGGCATCGTGCAGCTCGTCGTCGCGGTCCCCCGCCGACGCCTGGGCGGCCAGGTGCCGATGTTCCTGTCCGGCGGCATCTCCGTGCTCGCAGGTGGAGCCTTCATCGCCGGCGCCTCCGCCGATGACCCGTCACTGACCAACATCGGCGGATACGCCACCCTCGGGGGCATCTTCTTCCTCGTCTCGGCACTGCGCCTGGGCCGCACGGCAGGAGCCAAGTGATGTCCGAGACCACGTTCGACGTCATCGTCATCGGCGCCGGCCCAGTCGGGGAGAACGTCGCGGACCGGATCGTGCAAGGCGGTCTCACCGCAGCGATCGTGGAACGCGAGCTGGTGGGCGGTGAGTGCTCCTACTGGGCCTGCATGCCGACCAAGGCACTGCTGCGCGACGCCGCCGCACTGCGTGCCGCGCGCGCCCTGCCCGGCGCCCGCGAAGCCGTCACCGGCGACCTGGACGTCGCAGCGGTGCTGCGCCGCCGGGACCGGTTCGCGTCCGACTGGAACGATGCAGGCCAGGTCGACTGGCTCAACGGCGCAGGCGTGGCCCTGTTCCGCGGCCAGGGCCGCATCGGTGGCGAGCGCGCGGTCGAGGTCGTCGACACCGACGACACCGTCACCACGCTCCAGGCACGCCACGCCGTCGTCGTCGCGACTGGCAGCCGCGCTCGCATCCCCGCTGTCCCGGGCCTGGCTGACACCAAGCCCTGGACCGGGCGGGAGGCCGCCTCCGCGGCGTCCGTCCCCGGACGGCTCGCCATCATCGGCGGCGGCGTCGTGGGAACCGAGATGGCCACGGCCTACAGTGCGCTCGGGGCGCAGGTCACGCTGGTGTCACTGGACGGCGTCCTGCCGACCGTCGAACCGTTCGCAGCAGAACACGTGACGGCATCACTCAAGGAATCCGGCGTCGACCTGCACCCACGCTCCGGGCTCGCGGAGGTTCGCCGCGACGAGACCGGCACGGTGCACCTGACGCTCGTCGACGGCACCACGATCGTGTCCGACGAGCTCCTCGTCGCGACAGGCCGCACACCGAACACCAGCCACCTCGGCCTGGAACACCTCGGCCTCCCACCCGGCGAGTGGCTCCACGTCGATGAGTCCCTGCGCGTCCTCGATGCGGCGGGATCACCCGTCGGCGATGGCTGGCTCTATGCGGCCGGCGACGTCAACCGACGCGCGATGCTCACCCACCAGGGCAAGTACCAGGCGCGTGCCGTCGGCGACCTCATCGTCGCCCGCGCACACGGCAAGGACGTCGACCTCTCGCCGTGGGGCCGGCACGCCGCCACGGCGGACGAGCGGGCGGTGACCCAAGTCATCTTCTCCGATCCGGAGGTGGCTGCCGTGGGTCTCACCCAGCGGGCTGCCACCGAGGCAGGGCTGGACGTGCGGGCCGTCGAGTACGACCTCGGCGCCGTCGCCGGCGCAACCCTGCACGCCGACGGCTACCGAGGCCGGGCCGGCATGGTCGTCGACCAGTCACGCAACGTCATCGTCGGCTTCACCGCCGTCGGGCCCGACGTCGCCGAGCTGGTCCAAGCCGCAGCCATCGCCATCGCCGGCGAGGTCCCGCTCGACCGGCTCTGGCACGCCGTCCCCGCCTACCCCACCGTCAGCGAGATCTGGCTCCGCCTGCTGGAGACCTACGGAAGGGAGGGGTAGCCGGCCGCCTCAGCACAACCGCAGTACCGGCCATTCAGGCCTCTGACACACCACCGAACGTTCACCTCTCACAGGAGCAGTCATGCGCACACCCCGTCACTATGTGGCCCTGACCGTCGCAGGCGTGGTCGCCATCGCGGCAGTCGTGGTCGGCATCAACACCGCGAACGCCAGCACCACGGCATCATCGGACACCCCGACGACACGAGTCGTCGACGCCACGGCCAAGCAGGCCAAGCACGCAGGCAAGAAGCCGACCATCGTCCTCGTCCACGGCGCATTCGCCGACGGATCGGGCTGGAACGGCACCATCGAGCGCCTGCGAAAGGACAAGTATCCGGTGGTCGCCTTCGCCAACCCCCTGCAGGGACCCACCTCCGACGTCGCCACGCTCAAGAGCTTCCTGAAGACGATCGACGGGCCGGTCATCCTGGTCGGCCACTCCTACGGCGGAGTTCTCATCAGCGGTGCCGGCGCGGGCAACTCCCACGTGAAGGGACTCGTCTACGTCGCCGCATACGCCCCCGACAAGGGCGAGACCGTGGGCGAGGTGAACATGCACCCCGTCGCGCACCCGATCCCCGAGCTGCCGCTGGTGGAGGTGCCGGTCAAGAACTCGGCCGGACAGAAGGACGCGCTGTTGTACATCAAGCCTGCGAAGTTCCCCGCCTTCTTCGCCGCCGACGTCAGGTCCACGCTCGCCAAGGACATGGCCGCCACGCAGCGTCCGGTCGCCGGGAGCGGCTTCGACCAGCCCATCCGGGCCGCAGCATGGCGCTCCATCCCGTCCTGGTACCTGGTGGCCAAGCAGGACAAGGCCCTCAACCCCGAGCTTCAGCGCTACATGGCCAAGCGGGCCCACGCCCACACCGTCGAGTCCAACGGATCGCACGCCATCATGGTGAGCCACCCCCGCACCGTCGCCAAGCTCATCAAGGCAGCCGACCACAGAACTCGCTGAGCATCGACAGCCCCCCTCCTGTCCGCTCAGCGACAACGGCGGGAGCCCTCATCCGGGGCTCCCGCCACTTTCGCGCTCGGCGGATATCCGGCTAGGACTGCTGGCTCGACAGGACGTCGGCAAGCTGGGCGCGGGAGCTGATTCTCAGCTTCGTGAACACCTTGCTCAGGTGGTACTGAACGGTCTTGGGGCTGATGAACAGGCGGGCCCCGACCTCCCCGTTGGTCAGACCCTCACTGGCCAGCCGGGCCACCTGGGCCTCCTGCGGCGTGAGCTGCGGGCCGGTCGCGACCGTGGCGCGCTTGCTGAGGGTCTCCCCCGTGGCCAGCAGCTCGCTCCGCGCACGCCCGACGAATACCGTCATGCCCGCCGACTCGAACATGTCGTACGCGATGCGTAGCTGGGCACGCGCGTCGACACGGCGACGCTCCCGGCGCAGCCACTCCCCGTACAGCAGATGGGCACGCGCCGCATCGCTCCGCATCCGCGTACGACCCAGCCGTTCGATCGCGTCGAGGTAGTGGCGCTCGGCCTCGGGCCCCTCGCTCAGCAGCGCGCGCGACCGCGATTGGATGCCGAGTGCCCAGTCCGTGCCGCTCGCGCTGGTCGCCTGCTCGAGCCGGGCGAACGTATCAACTGCCGTACTCGTCTCGCCGGCCCGCACAGCGGCCTCCACCACCTCGACCGCCGCCCACGCCGACGACGACGCCAGGTCGGCCTGGGCAGCCGCGCGCTCGGCCAGCGGCAGCGCCGCCGCATAGTCGCCGGCGCCGTTGTTCAGCAATGCCTGGCAGAACTCGGCGGTGCTCAGCCAGATGCCTTCGCCACGCAGCATGATGTCAGCAGTCGTGGACTCGATGATCGCCCGGACCTCGGCCCGATCCCCGCGGAACGCCGCGAGGATCAGCCTGGGTTCGGGCCCGAGCGCGAGACCCGTTGCCTCGGCGACGATCCTCAGCTCGTCGAGGAGGACTCCTGCCGCGGTGAGCTCTCCGGAGAAGGTGAGCATCATCGAGCGGGAGATGAGCGCCAGCGGCAGCTCGGCCAGCGCGCCCGCCGTGCGGGCGAGCTCGATGTGGCGCGCCGACAGCACGTCCCAGCTCTCGTCGTCCCAGACGTGGAGCGCGGCGATACCAGACAACCAGAGCAGATTCCGCTCGCACTCCGACACATCGCTGCGTGCGGCCGTGACGGCACGACGCAGGATCGGAAGCGCCGACACGAACCCCTCGGTGCAGTACGTCGAGAGACCGTCGAGGAGCAGGTCGGTGAGGGTCGGATCGGCAGGATATGACAGGTGCCGCGCAGCCTCAGCCACCCCCATGACCCCGCCCATTGAGAGTCGGCCGGCGGATATCGCCGCTTGGAGCGCGCGCAGGTACGTCGCACGCGACAGGGCAGGGTCGATGGGCGCGAGCCGTCGGGCCGCCTTGAGCAACAACGGCGGAGCGTCGCTGCCTCGACCCAGCACGTACGCGAGCTGGGCCCGGACAAGGTCCGCGCGGGCTGCCTGGCGGTCTGTCGTCGGGCTCTGCTCGACGACGGCCAGCAGATCGGCCGCGGCCTCGTACGCCCCCGATTCCACCTTGGCGCCGGCTGCGGCCAGGGCCCGCTCGACCCGCAGACTCGGATCGAGCGTCAACATGGTCGACCGCTCGAGAAACGCCGCTGCAGCTGCCAACCCGCCCCGCGCCCGAGCCCGGTCGGCGCAACGTTCCAGCTCAGCGGCGACAGACTCGTCCGGGCCATTCGCCGCCTGGGCTCGATGCCAGGCACAGCGGTCGGGGTCACGCTTCGCATCGGTCACGTCCGCCAATGCCTGGTGCACCAGCTGCCGCTCCTGCAGCGACGCGGAGCGGTAGACCGCCGAGCGCACGAGGCAGTGTCGAAATCGCACGTGAATGCCGAACTCGGCCAATCCGTCGGCAACGGCAGGTGCGGCGGCCTCGGTGTCGATGCCGAGCAGGGTGCCAGCGCGCCACGTGATCGTCGGCTCGCCCGTCGGCTCGGCCGCGGCGATCAGCAACAGCCTCCTGGTGTCATCGGGCAAGGCTTCCACGCGGCGCAGGAAGCTCTCCTCGATGCGTGCTGACAGACCCGCAGGGCTGTGCATCCCGAAGCCACCAGCCAGCTCATGACCCATCAGATCGCGATGGAGCTCCATCAGCGCCAGCGGGTTGCCATGGGTCTCGGCGAGGATCCGATGACGGACCGGCTCGTCGAGCGGCCCGGTCCAGACGAGGTCCAGCAACGCCGCGGCATCGGCTCGCGACAGACCTTCGAGTGCGATCGTGGGCAGATTGGCGATCTCCGGGTCAGCGGTGCGTGTTGCGATGAAGAAGGCGATCGGGTCGGCGGCAAGTCGTCGGGCCACGAACGAGAGCACCTGCACGGACGCATGATCCAGCCACTGGAAGTCATCGATCACACAGATCAGTGAATGCCCCTCGGCCGCATGGGACATCAGGCCCAGGACGGCCAGTCCGATCAGCAGCCGGTCCGGCACCGGGCCGGCGCTCAGGCCGAATGCGATGCTGAGGGCGTCACGCTGCGGGTCCGGCAGCTGGTCGAGCCGGTCCAGGATCGGCGCGCACAGGTGCTGCAACCCGGCATAGGCCAGCTCCATCTCAGCCGCGATGCCGGCGACGCGAACCACACGACAGCCCGCGGCCTGACCGACGACATACTCCATCAGCGCGGACTTGCCCACGCCGGCATCACCACACAGCACCAACGCGCCACCTGCCCCGGACTGTGCTCCGCGCAGGACCTCGTCCAGTCGGCGGCACTCGAGGCGGCGATCAATGAGGTGCATATACCATGGAATGGTGACACATGTCACACCGCGCCACATTCGTTTCGGGAAGACCGCCGCCGATCGCCCCGGGAACGCGAGTTCACGGGGCGATCGGCGTGTGCGGCACCAGGCCGTGGTGGACCTGATTCCGGCTGAGGTCAGTCCTGGTCGGTGTCGACCTGCGTGACCTCGAACGAGCTGCTGAGATCGATCTCGGTCTCGGCACCGTTGGCGGTGAGCACCTGGACCGAGTAGGCCTCTGCTGGGTCATCGCCGAGGTCGACGCCGGAGATGACGCCCTTCGCCTGCGCGAGAACCGCCTCGACGACGGCGGTCAGATTCTGCTCGGTGAGCTGTCCGACCGGGGCCGGGTCATCGGCGTCATCGGGCTCGGCCTTTTCGGTCCTTCCGACCGATGCAACGCCGTCCGCGCCGACCAGCACAGTCGTCTCGTCACCGTTGGATGTCTCGAGGTCCACGCTCCACAGGCCATCGCGATGCGCTTCGATCGATGTCGGCGTGCCCTCCGCCTCGGCGGTGGCCGCGGTCAGCACACGGACGAGCGATGCGGCGTCCGTGGCGCCGTGGCGGGCCGCAGGCTCCGCGTGGTCAGTGCCGGTCGTGTCAGTCAGCGCACTACGGCTGACGAGGTCGTCATCGTCCCCGTCGTCGTCGGCCATCGCGGAGCCGAGGCCGATACCGCCGACCAGGAGGGCTGCAGCGCCGACACCGCCGGCGATCCATCGGGCCGGATGTGAGCGCCAGGAAGAGATGCGTTCAGGCTGGACGGGGTGGGTCTGGGTCTTTGGTGTGTCGGTCATGACTCCACCCTCGGGCCGAGCCGCTGAACAGGACCTGAAACCGCCTGAAGGCTCCTTCAGGCGGCAGCAGGGAGGGTGACGACGAACCGCGCGCCGCCGCTCGGGGACGCCTCGACGTGCACCTGGCCGTCATGGGCGCGGGCGATTGCCCGAACGATCGCGAGCCCCAACCCGCTCCCGCCCGCCTCGCGGGCGCGGGCCTCGTCGAGACGGACGAACCGCTCGAACACCCGATCCCACTCGGCCTCGGGGATGCCCGCGCCATCGTCATCGACCGTGAGGACCGCTGTGCCGTCCACCTCCGCGACGCCGAGCGCGACCCGGCCCGCGGCGTGGCGGACGGCGTTGTCGACCAGGTTCCGGATGAGCTGACCGAGCAGCCGCGCGTCACCGGCGACCCGCGCGGCGCCGATCGCCGAGCCGTCCACCAAGATCCTCGGTGACGTCGTCCGCAACCTCGTCGCCTCCGCGATCATCAGGTCGTCGAGATCGACCGGCTCGGCACCGCGGGGAGCGCCCTCGTCGAGCCGTGCCAGCAGCAGCATGGCCTCGACGATCGCCTGCATGCGTCGCCCCTCCTCCAGCACCACGTCGGAGAGCTCCTCCGCGCTGGTCACCTCAGGGTGCGAGCGCGCGAGCTCGGCGTGCTGCCGCAGGGTCGCCAGCGGGGACCGGAGCTCGTGGGACGCATCCGAGACGAACCGGCGCTGAGCCTGCTGGGAGTCGTCCAACCTCGCCAGCATCCGGTTCATGGTCCCGGCGAGCCGCGCGATCTCGTCGCCGGAGCCGCCCTCGGGCACCCGGCGGTCGAGCCGGTCCGCACCGATCGCGTCGACCTCCTTGCGGATGCGAGACACCGGCGCGAGCGCTCGCCCCACCACGAACCACACCGTCGCGGCCACGAGCGCCACCAGCACCGGGATCGCCACGAGCAGGAGCCGGCCGACCGCGCCGCTCACCTGCTCGTCGTCCTCGATCGAGAATGCGAGCAGGATCTCGCGGCCGTCGTCGAGGTCCTCGCTCACCACCAGGGCGGGCTCGTCGTCCACGACGACCTCGGTGGGATCCTCACGGCGCGGCAGGGTCTCGCCCTCGGCTTCCTCCGACTGGGCGAGCACCGTCCCGTCCGCGTCCACCAGTTGCGCAGCCTCGTCATCGAGTCGCGTGATCACCTCCGGGCCCTGTCGCATCACCTCCTCGGCCAGCGCCTGCACCCTGATCTCGGCGGAGTTCTCGGCATCGGCGCGCAGGCTGTGGGCCAGGGCGGACCTGAAGGCGATCGCGCCGAGCGCCAGCGCCACGGCAACCACGACCACGGCACCGATGGTGACGCGCGCCCTCAGGGACCGCAGGCGGATCGCCAGCCCGCGTCCGAGCTCAGCCACCGTGCACCGACAGGCGGTAGCCGGCGCCGCGCACGGTCTCGATGGTCGTCCGCCCGAACGGTCGGTCGATCTTGCGCCGCAGGTGGCCGACGTAGACCTCCACGATGTTGGGATCGCCCTCGAAGTCCTCGTCCCACACGTTGCCGATGACCTCCCGCTTCGACCGGACCTGGCCGGCGTGCCGCAGCAGGTACTCCAGCACCGCGAACTCGCGACTGGTCAGCTTGATCTCGGTCCCAGCGCGAGTCACGCGTCGGGTTCCCGGATCCAGGGTCAGGTCGTCCGCGGTCAGGACCGCCGGACGTTCCGGTGCGCCGCGACGCACGAGGGCACGGATGCGCGCGACCAGCACGGCGAAGGAGAACGGCTTGGTGACGTGGTCGTCCGCGCCGCCCTTGAGCGACTCGACCTCGTCCCACTCGCCGTCGCGTGCCGTGAGCATCAGGATCGGCGTCCAGTCCCCGGCGTCCCGGAGGGCCGCACACACCTTCCAACCGCTCATCCCGGGCATCATCAGGTCGAGCACGATGACGTCGTAAGAGTTCTCCTGTGCCAGCCACAGCCCGTCGATCCCGTCATGAGCGACGTCGACGGCGAATCCCTCCGCCACCAGACCACGGCGCACGCCCTCCGCGAGCGAGACCTCGTCGTCAACGAGCAGGATGCGCATGCACCCAGTGTGGCCGGTGCAGACTGAAGCCGGGCTGAAGGCCGGCTCCTGCGACCGGCGAAGAGCTACGCGAGACATGTGGGCGTGCGTACAGCACCGAGATGCGGCCTGCCGGCAAGCTCCATCCCGATGGCGATTAGTCGGTGGAGGTACGGCTCTCGCCGCGGTTGCCATGGTCAAACGGATCACCGGGTGGGAACTCGTGTCTCACTGCTGCACGCATGTTGCACGAAACTGGAGAGCAAAGAGGCTCCCGGCCGCGTTTCCGCTGGTCAGGAGCCCTTTTCTCACGGTGGGCGATACTGGGTTCGAACTTTTGAGAACGGTTCGCCGCCTCTTCTTCCGATGACGGTTGTCCTGGCGTAACGTCGCAGGTCAGAGCCCTTTTTGGCGCGTTGCAGCGCCTGCCAGACCGGGACAAACCCGGCCATCCTAAGACGTCGTTATTCCTCGTATGTTCCTCAGAGGGCGGTACTGGAAGGACAAAAGATGCCCGGAGAACCCTCGCGGACAAGGCGCGGATTCGGTCGAGTCGAAAAGCTTCAGTCCGGGCGCTACCGGGCCGACCGGTCCCGACGGACGGCCCTACCGGGCACCGATCACCTTCGATGCCAAGGACGACGCCGCCGCCTGGCTGTCGGCCCGCCGGCCCGGAAGGCGGCGGGTCGCGAGGACCTCCGCTGGCACGACCTACGACACACAGGCGCGGTTCTGGCAGCCCAGACCGGCGCAACTCTCGCCGAGCTGATGGGCCGCCTCGGCCATTCCACTCCCGGCGCGGCCATGCGCTATCAGCACGCAGCCGCCGACCGTGACGCGGAGATCGCGAGACGGCTTTCCGCGCGCAGGAAAGATGCGTGAGAAGCGCACGCGGGGCGGATCCACCGCTGTTGCTTCGGTTTGGTCTGCGATGGCTCAACCCGACCGAGGTAGGTGCCTGTCCGGGTCGGCTGCTGGCAAAAATTCCGAGGCGGCACAACTCGCGTCTGCGGTCCATCGCTATATCTCGCAATCGAGATGTCGCGTTTGCAGGAAGTTACACGACCGGTCAGTCGAAGGTTCAGACCCCTTCGAACTCTGGATCACCTTTCACTCGGGGAGCTCGACACGAGCTGATTGCCCATCGCGGCTGGGGTAAACGAGGAACAATTTGCCGGTCGAGGACCTCGTGAGGCGGAAATCGCTAGCGAATCTTTGGGTGTCCGGCATGGGCATTCCTGCGGCCGCGATCAACCGGTAGTGCCAGCCTTCGGCCTGGTAGAGACCGAGATTGCCTCGCTCAACCGCAGTGCCGAGGCGAAGCAAGTACTTCGTGTTGCCCTCCGGGGAGGAGGCCTCGTACAGAGGGGTCGTCGCAGATTCTCGCGCGATTGTCCCCAACAGAACTGTCGCGATAATGGTGACGACGACGACGAGGAACTGTCCGATCAAGGTAAAGAATCGCATGGCGGTGCCGCCCCGAACGGCTAGAACCATCATCGCTACCGCAGCGAAGCACCATGTGGCGGCCAGGTAGACGACCGCAGCGAGCCCGAGGGTGGATAACGGACCTAGGACAAGTATCTTGCGCTCCAGCACCACTGTGAGAGCAGTGGCAAAGGCTAGGAGTGCGAAACCGCTCGATAGGCAGACGATGCGCGACCTTCCCCGGTTGCGGGGGGCGGTTGCCGATACCTGTGCGCCTGCTTCGATCATCTACTTGACCGTGCCCTTCCTTGAGACTGAATTGTCGCGTCGGACGCCGGGCGGCGTTGAACTCTTACAGTCCCGCCAGCGCAAGGAGCCGAGCAGTTGCAGCGTCGCAGAGTTCGTCGCGCTGCGCGATCGTCGGACTGGCCTCAGGGTCAGTGAACATGAGTCGGCCAAGCCCGATGGGCGACAGAAAGTTGGTGGTCCAGCAATCCTGCAATGCGCTCCGCAGTTTTGTCGCCGGGCTTGCGCCGAACCGTCCTTGAAGGAAAGCCTTAAGCCTCAACTGTGGCGTCGGGTAGCTGACGAGTACTGTGCGCCATGCTTCGCCAAGCGACGGTGTCCCGCTGGCTTCCATGTCGCGCATCGCCTTGCCGACGAGCCATCCGTCGGCATCGCCTTGCAGGTCTCCCTTGTCGAAACCTCGCTCCAGCGCGGCAGCTCCGGGGGCTCCTAGGTTCGACGTGACCCAGCTAGCGACCGTCCCGGGGTATGGGCCGGTTCCCTCGAGGTTCTTTCTTGCTGCTGTCGCGTAGGACTTCCAGATCTGGATGAAGAGCATGGCGATTCCGCCAGCCGCTCAACGGTTGGCAGAGCATCTTTCGATTCCCCGAGGTCGAGGCTGGCGCCCTCAATCTTTCGAAAAATAGTGTCACCGGGTCGGTCACAATCCTGGTGCCGCGAGACAACTATGAGTCATGGAGACAATATGACGAGCGATGGTGAGTTGATCGCTCTCGTTGCTGCGGGCTCGACCGAGGCGTTCGATCTGCTCTACTCGACGCATGTCGCGACTGTAGGTCGATATGCGTGGGGTGTGTCGTCTTCGCGACAGTCTGCCCAGGAACTAGTGCAGGACACGTTTTTGACGTTGTGGCACAACGCGGGTCGAATCACGTTGATGACCGATTCAGCGCTCCCTTGGCTACTTGCCACGTGCAAGAACCACTCGCGCAACCTCGGGCGGGCCGAGAGTCGTCATTCGAGGCTCATCTCGACGCTGACCCAAAGAAGGCGCCTTGCCGAGAGCATGGCCGAGGAGCCCGATGCACCGATGCGATGGATCCATGACGCCATAGACCGGCTCCCGCGTCACGAGGCCATGGTCGTCCATCTGTGCCTGGTCGAGGACATGGCCTACAAGGACGCCGCTACCGTTCTTGGGCTGTCCGACACGGCCGTCGCGAAACGCCTCCAGCGAGCACGGACCAAACTTCGGAAGGACCTGGCCAATGAAGACGCCTGACACCGCACCCCCGGAGGGTTCTGACTGGGTCGCCTTCGTCGACGAGACGCGGGCAGCGATCGGACGCAACCTCGAACAGTCGGCGCACCGTCGCTGGTCCATCGGCCGCTGGCTGGGTGTCAGTGCTGCAGGACTGGTCGTTGTAGCGGCAGGAAGTGCTGCTGCTGTTGCGACAGGAATAGTGGCGAACCCTTTGACGACTTCCTCGCCGAGCCGGGAGTCCATCAACCCGGCCGAGGTCAGTGCCGAGTACGAATCGGCGAAGCAGGTCTTTGGCGCCCCGTTCCCAACAGATGTGGAGCTGCCGGACCTGGCTGGCCGCGTCGACGGCCTCGTGACCAAAGCGAACGGCGATGTCACCTTCGAGCAGGGAGTCGGTGAGTCCCAGCTGGTCACCGTGTGGAGGTGCGCCTGGCAACGCTCGTATCTGAATGGTGCGCAGGCCGATGACCTGCCCGCTCAGGAGCGTGCGGCTGACCACCTGTCGCGCTACTACGAACTGCCTTTGGTCAAGAAATGGGTACGCGATCCTGACCACGCTTGGTACGAGGAGACCATGGTGCCGGCGATGAACGGGGATTTGGGACCGCTGCAAGCCGACCTGCAAAACAGTTGCGGCGAACCATTCGCTGGGACCGCCGCACGGTCGGGTGACAAATGACTCGATCGTGTCCGTCCCATCTTCGGTTCGATCCACGAATCGTGGGATCGTCGCGGAGCCACGCTGTGAAGGACAACTGGAGATTGGTGCACCCCCAGGGGGCACACTTCGGGTGTAACGGGTCGCAGCCGTAGGCAACGAGCCCTGGAATTACAGGCAGGATGCGAATTTGCTTGCAATTGCAGGTGGGTTCGTCTATTCGAGTCCCTCCTCGGACACGTTTACTGCTCATAGGGTGGTTCTTCACGAAAACGGAGGACCACCCTATTTTGGTCCGACGCTCATCACCCCCTGGTTTTTTCGCTCGGGTCGTAGGTCAGAGTCCGCAACAAGAACCGGGCTGCAACCTCCGAAAACCGCGCAGCGCGAATCGCCACAGTCAGTTAGGTCTGGGAGGTATGAGGAGCAGCACGAAGTTGCCATCGGCCAAGGGCTACCCTGCTGGAACGGCGTGATCGCCGTCGCCGACCGCAAGGACGTGCGGGGCGACTCGATTCGACAATATGGCATTTGAATCATCAGGTCCGGCGTTACTGGAAGTCCTTGATTCACTCAGACCCCCGACAGTGTTCACCCGTCGGGCCAGCGCTCGGTCGGGGATTGCGCTGAAATCACCGGCTCGCTTCACGCGCTCAAGACGAGCCGGATGCCGTCCGGGACCGAGACGGCCGGCCGCCACCTCTAATCCCAAGTGTTCCGCAGGGCCCTATGGCGTGCGCCAACGCCGCTGGGCGAGAAGTCTGGTCTCCGTGGCGTATCGCACTTCAAGTGCGGGAATCACGCCACAACGCCAACTCGGTGCGCGTCCGTGATCGCTGGCGACACTTCGGGAAAGACCAAGCATGAAGAATCTAAGAACAGCAATTGCGATCGCGGCGTGCGCCGGTGCTCTGGTGAGCGTAAGCCCCGCCCTTCTCGCCCAGGCGACGGCGGCGGACCAGTCAATAGCGGCGATGTCTGAATGTCCGACTGGCTACTTCTGTGTTTGGTCGGATACGAACTATTCAGGGAGCATGCAACGCATCTCAGCGACCAACGCGTACCGCCCGATCAGTCTCACCAGTACGCGTTCGTACTACAACCATCGGTCTCAGCGGACGTGGCTGCACGAGGATCCCGATGGTGGTGGGTCCAATCTTTGCTCGTCGATCGGCCATCGGCATCGGCTCGCTCGTGCCCAACACCGCCGACACCATCGTGTTCCACAAAGGTGCCCAACTGTTCGGGATCGCCGAGACCCACATGGCCGACGGTTCGATCCCCGTGCTGGTCGAAGGCCCGATGGATGCCATCGCCGTCACCGTCGCGACCGGCGGCGCCTACCTCGGCGTCGCACCCCTTGGCACGTCACTCACGGCCGAGCAAGCCGCGCACCTCGCCGCGCTGGGTGCCCATCCAGTCGTCGCCATCGACGGCGACCTCGCCGGCCAGGTCGCGGCCGAACGCGACTACTGGCTCCTTTCACCCCACGGCGTCAACCCGCAGCACGCGCCGATGCCCGCAGGCCAGGACCCTGCAAGCCTGCTCGCCGACCGCAACCCCACCGCTTTGCGAGCAGCGCTGTTCAACGCGGGACCACTGGCCGACGTACTCATTGACGAGCGCCTCACGCACCTGAGCGCCGAGTCCCAGAAGGTCGTCCAGACCGCTGACATCATCGCCGGCCAACCAGCAGCCCAGTGGGACGCACAAATCGCCAGGACCACCGAACGAATCGGCGTCCCGGCGGGGACGATCCGCGGCGCCGTCACCGCCGCCGCACAGGCCTGGAACGACGACCGACGTCGAGCCAGCGGGCGCCAGCTCGACAACATCACGGCTGTGCGAGCACGCATGCAAGCAGCAGATGACGCCATACCAGCAGAGCGCTGGGCTCCCCTGGCCCAGGAAATCGACCCGCGCCTCACCGAGCACACCGACTGGCCCGCCACCGCCGCCATGCTCCAGGACGTCCACAACGCCGGCCACGACCTGCCTAGCCTCACCCGGCAACTCGTCGCCGAGCAGCCCTTAGGAGAAACACCCGCCCAAGAACTGCGGTATCTCCTGGTCAGCTACCTCCCCGACGACGAGACGCCGGTTGCGGCCCCGGTCAGCGAACGGCTCCATCAAAGCGCGGAGAGGGACCGAGCGGACACGCTGACGACTAGGGCACGCCCCCACACCGGACCCTCGCGATAGCACCTCTCCACCTGTGGACCTGCGACCCAACGGGGGCAGATTGTGGCCACTCGCAGACAGATGTCGCCCCTTGAGGACTATGGGCGACCGGCAGAGTGTCGCCAACAAACCCAGGAGCCCGCCATGCCCGCAACAGTCACGCGCCGCCTCGTCTCGCTAGCCGATGCTGCCGACGCACTCGCCGTCTCGACCAGGACCGTTCGCCGCTACATCGCCGAGGGCCAGCTTGACGCGGTGCGGCTCGGACGCAAAACGCTGCGAATCAAGGTCGATTCGATCGAGCGCTTCATCGATGCTCGTCCAGTGGGCGGCTGGAGATGACGGTCGGATGAGGCCAAATGCGCTCTGCGTTGTTCCTCGGGTGTTCCTCGAAATGGAAAGAGACCCTCGAAAGGGCCTCTGACCTGCACTTATACGGTGGGCGATACTGGGTTCGAACCAGTGACCTCTTCGGTGTGAACGAAGCGCGCTACCACTGCGCCAATCGCCCGTGTGGTGCGTCAGAAACCATAACCTACTCCCCCATCGTGCCACGAGGCACCCGGCGCCACGACCGTCCCGGCCGGCGCACGACGGGTCTCAGGGGTCGATCCCCTTGGCAGCCTCACGGGCCCAGATCGCCTGTGCCTGCTGGGTGATCGGGCCCGGTGCGGCGAGCTCCACGTCGTCGACGCGGGCGACCGCCTGAACGTCACGGGTGGTCCCGACCAGGATGACCTCCTCGGCGCTCTTCAGCAGCTCGATAGAGCCGTCCTCCTCGACGACGTCCAGCTCGCCGGCGCACCACTCCAGCACCAGGGCTCGCGTGACGCCGGCCAGCGGCCCGGCCTCCAGCGTGGGGGTGATGAGCCGGTCGTCGATCACGTAGAAGACGTTCGATCCGGTGCCTTCGCAGACCTGACCTCGCGTGTTGGGAATCACAGCCTCGGACGCGCCGCGGGCGGCCGCGTACTCGACCATGAGCGCGTTCTCGGCGTACGACGTCGTCTTGAGGCCCGAGAGAGCGCCGCGCTCGTTGCGGGGCCACGGGACCGTCACGACGCTTGTGACACCCGGAGGCCGCGTCCCAGGCTCCGTGATGACCATCTGCGTCAGCGGTCCGCCACCCCGCGGCGAACCGAGCGGGCCCCGTCCGGACGTCACGGTGATCCGGATCCGGCCGAAGGGCAGATCCTGGCCGTCCATCGTCGCGTCGATGCCCTCGCGGATGGCTCCGAGGTCCGGCTTGCCGATCCCGAGCCCGTCCGCCGACCTCAGCAGCCGGTCGAGGTGACGCGTCAGCGCGAACGGCTGGCCGTCCTCGATCTTGACCGTCTCGAACACTCCGTCGCCGACGATCATGCCGTGATCGAGCGGGCTGATCGCCGGATCTTCAGGGGATTTCAGCAGCTGACCGTTGACCCACGTCTTCATGCCGCCACGCTACGCCTACCCCGGTTTTGGGCCCAGCAGGAGCATCGGCTAATGTTCTATCTCGGCCCCGCAAGAGGCCAAGCGGACATAGCTCAGTGGTAGAGCATCACCTTGCCAAGGTGAGGGTCGCGAGTTCGAATCTCGTTGTCCGCTCGGAGACGGGTCTCCATACCCATCCGGTGGTGGGTTGGCCGAGAGGCGAGGCAACGGACTGCAAATCCGTTTACACGGGTTCAAATCCCGTACCCACCTCGAACGTCACAACTAAATAATCTTGGGCGATTGGCGCAGCGGTAGCGCGCTTCCCTGACACGGAAGAGGTCACTGGTTCAAACCCAGTATCGCCCACAGAGAGAAAGCCCCCGGGGTTCGCCCCCGGGGGTTTTCCTTTGCCCTGACCCGTCTCGCCAGGGTCTTTCTCATCTGAGCAGTTCAGGACCGGCCGGGACCTCGCGAGCTGCTGCCCACGCATCTACCGTGAGGGGGCCGCTCCTGCTCGCCTCCCCTGGGAGAGCAGGGGCGGCGTCTGTTCACCGGACGTTCATGGCTTGGAGGTTGGCGGGCAGCCGGGCGGCCCGTAGCGTCGAGGGTGAGCCGGTTGGTCACGCACCACCGGTGCACACAGCGGCCGAGCGGGCTTCCTCCAGGGCCCGCCGCCGCGACTTGGCCCCCGCCGATTGGACGGGGGCTTCGTCATGCGAGGCACCAAAATACTGTCTCACGATTCGAACACATGTTCGACACATTCGATGTTTCGCGGTAGTCTGGAATCAGCGTCGACCATCGTGGTCGGGTTTCATCCAGGCATCCTGCGTCTCTAAACCGTCAACGCTGGCACGTCCCCCAGGATGCGTATGTCTGCCCTTCTCGAACAGCTCCCCCACCCGTTGACGGATGGGGTCGCAGCGATTGAGGACGCCTTGGACCGGATGCCGGTCGACGGGTGGCGCGGGCTCGAACCGGACGTCCTGCGGTCGGCGGCCGAGCGGTTGATGCGTGTCGAGGCGCGGGTCAAGGCCCACCTGCTGGCCGCGACGCGGGCCCTGGAGGACACCGGGGCCGCCAAGGACGCCGGCGCCACGTCGACCGGCGCACTGCTGGCCGGAGCCTTCGGCGGCGATCGCCGGGCCGCCGATGCCATGGTCCACCGTGGCAAGACGCTGGAGGCCGCACCGGCGACCGAACAGGCCCTCGCCGGCGGAAAGATCGGCGCTGCGCAGGCCGACATCATCGCCGGCGCCATCAAGGACCTGCCCGGTGACACCACCGCCGAGCAGAAGCAGGCCTGCGAGGACACGCTCATCGGCGACGCCGCCCGGTACTCCCTGAAGGACCTGCGGTCACGCGCCCGGCGGATCACCGACCAGTTCAAGCCCGAGCCCGAGGTCGACCAGGCCGAGAACGACACCCTGCAGGACCAGGAGAAGAAGGCCTGGGGCGCATCGGAGTTCTGGATGCGCTCGAACGGCAACGGCACCACCACCGGTGGCTTCACGCTGCCTGACGCCCAGGCAGACATGCTGATGGCCTCGATCAAGGCCGTTTCCGCGCCCCGCCGCGACCACCTGCGCGATCATCCCGGCGCGGCTGGCCAGTCCCCCGAGGACGGCGAGACCGGCAGCTCGTTCTACGACCGCGAGCTGGCCTACCGCACCCGCCTGGGCATGGGATTCGCCGAGGTCTGCTCACGTCTGCCCGGGCACCTGCTCCCGGGCCGATCAGGTCTCGGCGCGACCCTGCTGGTCCATCTGGACCTGGCGACCCTGGTCGACGGGGTCAAGGCCGCGACCCTGTCATCGGGCACCCGCATCTCGGCCTCGCAGGCGCGCCTGATGGCCTGCCAGCTCGGCATCATCCCCCAGGTCTTCGGCGGCAAGAGCGTCCCGCTCGACCACGGGCACGAACAACGCCTGTTCACCAAGGCCCAGAAACAAGCGCTGTCGGCCCGCGACGGCGGCTGCACCGCCCCCGGCATGGGGGTCCCCCCGCACAAGGCGCGTAGCGGCGGGGGAGGACCGGCCACCCGAACAGTGCGAGGGCCACCACTGGCGACAACCCTGGTCACACGGAGGCGCCACCACCCTCGACGACGGGGTGCTGATCTGCCCGTTCCACCACCGCCGCGTCCACGAACAGAACTGGCAGGCCCGGCTCGGCCCCACCGGGCACATCCAATGGAGACGGCCAGGCGACGCCACCTGGCAGCAGAACCACCGGTGGCGGCCATGAGCAGGCGGAACGCAGAAGGAACGGTGCGCTCAGGCGACCGGTGTGCGCTGGTGTCCCCAGCGGGAGTCCTCGATGCCCTTCTCGACGGCCACGTTGATCGCCGCCCCGATGAGCACCGAGATCGACAGGACGTACAGCCACAGCAGGACGGCGATGGGCGCCGCGAGCGGTCCGTAGATCGACATGCCGCCGCTGGAGAAACCGAGCGCCCAGCGGACGAGGTAGCTGCCCAGGATCCACAGGACGAGCGTGAACGCGGCCCCGGGAAGGCCGACGCGCCACTGCTTCCGCACCGGGACGGCCAGGTGGTACAGCGTGGTCAGGAAGCCGATCGACAGCAGCAGGACCGCCGGCCAGTAGAAGATGCGCAGGAACGACCACCGGTCCGAGAGGATGTCCGCCGCGAGCTCAGGGCCGAGCAGCACCATCGGCACCAGCACGATGCCGACCAGCAGGGCCGCGATGTACAGCGTGAACGACAGGGCGCGGGTCTTGATGATCCCCCGGTGCCCACCGAGCCCATAGATGATCGAGATCGTGTCCATGAAGACATTGAGGGCGCGCGATCCCGACCACAACGCCAGGACGAAGCCGATCGAGATGACGTCGATGCGTCCCGATCCGAGCACCTCGTCCAGCGTGGGAGTGATGACCTTGTCGACCGTGCTGTCGGTCAGCGCCTTCGACGCCAGGTCGATGATGCCGTCCTTCAGGACGTCGACCTGGGCGACGTCGTAGCGCTCGGCGATGAAACCGATCGTCCCGGCGAGCCCGAAGACCAGGGGCGGCAGCGACAGGATCGCGAAGAAGGCGGCCTCCGCCGCGAGGCCCGTGACGCGGTACTGGAAGCAGCTGCTGACGGTGCGGGCGACGACTCTGCTCAGCGCTTCGAGCAGCGCCGGTCGGCTCACCCGTTCGGCCACCATGGCTCTACCGTAGCGACATGGACCCCCTGCAGCGTGCACCCCAGAACCAGGCGTCGCCACTGGTCGGTCACAACGTCGCCACCGCCGACCACGCGCTGATGGACGCCGTCACCGCCTTCGGCGGCGAGCATGCCTCCGACATCGTCGCTGCCCTCACGCCCATGGGGTCGCTGGCCGGATCGGCCGAGGCGCGCGAGCACTGGCACCTGGCCAACGAGAACGAGCCCGTCCTGCGCACGACCGACCGGTTCGGCAACCGGGTCGACGAGGTCGAGTTCCATCCCTCGTGGCACTGGCTGATGACCCAGGGCGTCGGTTTCGGGCTCACCGCCGAGCCGTGGACGTCGCGCAGCCCCGTCGCGCACCTGCAGCGCGCGGCCGGCTTCTACACGTGGGGTCAGGTCGAGCAGGGCCACATGTGCCCGATCACCATGACGTACGCCGTGATCCCGGCGCTGCGGGTCGACGATGCGGTCGCCAAGCAGTGGACGGCCGGGCTGGCGTCGCGCACCTACGACTTCGGGCTCCGCTCCCCCGACACGAAGGCCGGGCTGCTGGCCGGCATGGGCATGACCGAGAAGCAGGGCGGCTCGGACCTGCGCACCAACCAGACGCAGGCCCGTCCCACCGAGGCACACGGCGAGTACCTCCTGACTGGCCACAAGTGGTTCACCTCGGCGCCGATGAACGACATCTTCCTGGTCCTGGCACAGGCGCCCGAGGGCGTGACGTGCTTCGTCGTGCCGCGGGTCCGGCCCGACGGCACCCGAAACTCGGTGTCGATCGTCCGGCTGAAGGACAAGCTCGGCAACCGCTCGAACGCCTCCAGCGAGCTGGAGCTCAACGACACGTGGGCCGTTCGGCTGGGCGACGAGGGCCGCGGCATCCGCACGATCATCGAGATGGTGTCGGCGACCCGCCAGGACTGCATCCTCGGCTCGGCCGGCATCATGCGCAAGGCCGTGGCCGAGGCCGCATGGCACACCTCGCAGCGGTCCGCGTTCGGCGCGACCCTGGCCGACCAGCCAGCCATGATCAACGTCCTGGCAGATCTTGCCGTCGAGAGCGAGGCCGCCACGATGGTCTCGCTGCGCCTGGCATCTGCGGTCGACAAGCCCCACGATGCCCACGAGCAGGCACTGCGGCGCATCGGGCTGGCGCTGGAGAAGTTCTGGGTCTGCAAGCGGACGCCGTTCATGGTCGCCGAGGCGCTGGAGTGCCTGGGCGGCAACGGCTACGTCGAGGAGTCCGGCATGCCGCTGCTGTTCCGGGAGTCCCCGCTGAACTCCATCTGGGAGGGCTCGGGCAACGTCAACGCCCTCGACGTGCTGCGCGCGCTGGCCCGCGAGCCGGAGAGCCTGGACGCCTGGATCACCGAGGTCGGCTCGGTGCGCGGGGAGAACCGCCACCTGGACGCCACGGTCGACGACGTGCTGACCGAGCTGGCCGACCTATCCGACATCGAGGTGCGCGCTCGGCGCATCGCCGGACGCATGGCGGCAGCCCTGCAGGGCACCGTGCTGCTGCAGCACGGCGACGCGTCCGTGGCGGACGCGTTCTGCGCCTCCCGACTCGGAGGCGACTGGGGCGGTACCTTCGGGACGCTGCCGCGGGGACTCGACCTCGCCGGCATCGTCTCGCGCACCACCCCACACCTGGAGTCCTGATGGGTCGTTTGCTGGTCATTCCCGTGCTGACGTCTGCGGTGCTGACGTTGGTCGCCGCCATGGCGCTGCGTGCCGCCGACGCGATCCTGGCCGTCGCGGCCGTCGCGGGCGTCGCCGTGCTGTTCAGCTGGTACGCCCAGCTGCACTCCACCGAGGACCACGCCGCGGGCGGGCTGGTCAACCCCGCGGGGGTGCTGACACTCGCAGCGGTCGGCCGGCGCCCTTGGGCCACCGCCCTGCCGGCCCTCGCCGCACACATCGTCGGCGCGGTGCTCGGCGGGCTGGCCGCGCTCGGCCTGGACGACGAGCTGGGCGACACGCTGGTCTTCACCGACCCGAGCCTGGCGCTGGCCGGCGTCGGTGCTGCGATCGTCGGGCTCGTCGGCGCTTGGGCAGTCCTTGCCGTCGACGCGGGTGGCTCCGAAGGGGTGTCGGCCGTCCCGGCCGTGCTGGGCGGTGCCGTGCTGCCGCTCGGCCTGCTCGCGGTCTTCCACCCGGCCGCGGTGATCGGCCTGGCCACCGCTGGCCTCGTCCCGTGGGACGTCGCACTGGTGGCCGGCGCCAGCACGTTGGCCGCGTCCGTCGTGGGTGCCTATCTGGTCTCGCTGCTCGTACCGGCGGAGTGACACGCCTCCCGCCCCGAAATCGTTTTGCCCGGCATCCTGCATCGCCAGACCACGATGTGGACACCTGTTCCAGATGGTGAGATCGACGCTTGTCGCCCGGGCCATACGTCTACAGACTGAACCCATGCTTTCGGCGCACCCCATCTGGCTGGTAGGACGACTTCACGTCGACCTCGGTCGCGCCCGCAACATGATGTGTCGCTGATCAACGCGCGACCTCTGCACTGATCTCGATCAATCCAGGCGCGCGGCGACCCACCGTGACGAACCTGTCCTGATCGCCGTGCGCCCTGCCCAAGGGAATCTCATGGCATCAGCACCTGGCACCAACACACCTGCCCGTCGGCCGCGCCCCAAGCGCGGCGAGGGCCAGTGGGCGTTGGGCTACCGCGAGCCGTTGAACGCCAACGAGCAGTCCAAGAAGGACGACAACCCGCTCAATGTCCGCGCCCGGATCGAGAACATCTACGCGCACGGCGGCTTCGAGTCGATCGACGGCGGCGACCTGCGCGGCCGGTTCCGCTGGTGGGGCCTGTACACGCAGCGCAAGGAAGGCATCGACGGCGGCCGGACCGCGACGCTGGAGCCCGAGGAGCTGGACGCGGACCGCTTCATGATGCGGGTGCGCATCGACGGCGGTCAGCTCACCCTCGAGCAGCTGCGGACCGTCGCGGACATCTCGGTGGAGTTCGGCCGCGACACCGCCGACCTCACCGATCGCCAGAACGTCCAGTACCACTGGATCGACGTGCGGGACGTGCCGACGATCTGGAACCGGCTCGAGGCCGTCGGCCTGTCGACGCAGGAGGCCTGCGGCGACTGCCCCCGCGTCATCCTGGGCTCCCCCGTCGCCGGCATCTCGGCCGCCGAGATCATCGACGGGACGCCGGCGATCGACGCCATCGAGAGCACCTTCATCGGTGACCGCGAGTTCTCCAACCTGCCCCGCAAGTTCAAGTCGGCCATCAGTGGCAACCCCGACCACGACGTCGTCCCGCAGATCAACGACGTCGCCTTCACCGGAGCCGTCCACCCCGTGCATGGCCCCGGCTTCGACGTCTGGGTCGGCGGCGGGCTGTCGACCAACCCGATGCTGGCCCAGCGCCTGGGCGCCTGGGTGTCGCTGGAGGACGTCCCCGAGGTGTGGAAGGGAATCGTCAGCATCTTCCGCGACTACGGCTACCGTCGCCTGCGGACCCGCGCGCGGTTGAAGTTCCTCGTCGCCGACTGGGGCATCGAGAAGTTCCGTGAGGTGCTGGAGACCGAGTACCTGCACCGGACGCTGGACGACCTGGACGCCCCTGCGATGCCCGAGACCCCCGCCGACCACGTGGGCGTCTTCCCGCAGACCGACGGACGCTTCTACGTCGGCGTCGCCCCGACGGTCGGGCGCATCTCCGGCACACTGCTGAACCAGTTCGCCGACATCGTCGAGGCCCACGGCAGCGACCGGGTGCGCACCACGCCGATGCAAAAGCTCGTCGTGCTGGACGTCGAGGCGGACCGGGTCGAGTCGCTGGTCGCCGCGCTGGACCAGATCGGCCTGCACGCCCGCCCGTCGCAGTGGCGCCGCAACACCATGGCGTGCACCGGCATCGAGTACTGCAAGCTGGCGATCGTCAACACCAAGGACCGGGCACGCACCCTGATCGACGAGCTCGAGGAGCGCGTCCCCGAGCTCGACACCGCCATCACGGTCAACGTCAACGGCTGCCCCAACTCGTGCGCCCGCATCCAGACCGCCGACATCGGCCTCAAGGGGATGCTCGTCCTCGATGAGAACGGGGAGACGGTCGAGGGATTCCAGGTCCACCTCGGTGGCGCCATGGGGCTGGAGGCCGGATTCGGCCGCAAGCTGCGCCAGCACAAGGTGACCGGCGACCAGCTGCCCGGCTACGTCGAGCAGCTCTCCAAGACCTATCTCAAGGAGCGCGACCCGGGCGAGTCGTTCGCCCGCTGGGTCGCCCGCGCCGACGAGGAGGTGCTGCGCTGATGAGAGGCATCCCCTACCACTGCCCCTACTGCGCCGACGAGAACATCCGGCCGCACGGCGAGAAGCACGGCGAGTGGGAGTGCCGCTCCTGCCTGAGAGCGTTCCGGCTCGGCTTCATCGGCCAGCTCTCCCCCGAAGACCTGACGACCCACGCATCACCCACCACAGCAGCACCCACTGGAAGGAGGCACGCATCATGACCGCACCAGCACTCATCGCTCTTGCGCACGGCAGCACGGATCCCCGTTCCGCCCAGACCATCACAGCCCTCACGGAGATGGTTTCGTGCATGCGGCCCGACCTCCGCGTGGCTCCCGCATTCCTCGATCACGTCGGCCCGACCTTCGACGAGGCCGTCGACCGGCTGGTCGCCGAGGGGCACCAGGAGATCGTGGTGGTCCCGCTGCTGCTGAGCGAGGCGTACCACGCCAATGTGGACGTCCCGAAGGTCGTCGCGGCGGCCCTGGCACGTCACGAGGGCATCGAGATCCACGCGACCGCGGTCCTCGGCATCGAGTCGGCGTTCTTCCACGTGCTCGACAAGCGGCTGCGTGAGGCGTTGTCGAAGAACCGGGTGCGGGAGCTCGACGCCCTCGTCCTGGCGGGTGCCGGTTCGTCCGACCCGATCGCCAATGCGGCAATCTCGCGGGCGGCCCGGGCGTGGGGAGCGCACCACAAGCTCCCGACGATCGCCGCCTTCGCGTCCAGCGTCCCCCCGGCCGCCGGTGAGGCCGTGCGTCAGCACCGCGCCGACGGACGTCGTCACATCGCGGTCGGCCAGCTCTTCCTCGCGCCGGGCGTCCTGCCCGACCGGGTCACCGAGCTGGCGTACGAGGCCGGGGCCGTTGCGGTCGCCGAGCCGCTGGGCGTCGACGTCGAGGTCGCCCGGGTCATCCTGGCCCGTTACGCCGTCGGTGCCGTCGACCTGGTGCCGCTCGAGGCGCTGTTCGCCTGAGCCCTGCCCCTTGAGCTTGTCGAAAGGCCCTTTCGACAAGCTCAAGGGGCGAAGGGGTCACAGCGCGGCGAGGCGCTTCTTCTCGGTCTCCACGTCGAAACTGGCCTCGGGCCACCGCAGGTCCATCGCGCGCAGCCGCTCCAGCAGCAGCATCGCGACGGCCCAGTTGCGGTACCACTTGTGGCCGCTGGGCACGAGGTGCCATGGGGCGTCCTGGCTCGTGCAGCGCGTCAGTGCAACCGCGTACGCGCGCTGGTAGTCGTCCCAGAGCATCCGCTCGTCCAGGTCGCCGCTGTCGTACTTCCAGTACTTGGCCGGATCCTCGAGCCGCGCGGCCAGCCGCTGCTTCTGGTCATCGGTCGTGATGTGCAGGAAGCACTTGATGATGACGCCACCGGAGTCCGTGAAGGCCTGCTCGAAGTCGTTGATCGCCGCGTACCGGCGCTCGATCTCTTCGGGACCGGCGAGCTGGCGCACCTTGCCGATCAGGACGTCCTCGTAGTGGGAGCGGTCGAAGATGCCGATCATCCCGGGCTCGGGCAGCGCCTTCTCGATCCGCCACAGGAAGTCGTGCTCGAGCTCCTCGGGTGTCGGCTTCTTGAACGAGGTGATCGCGAGACCCTGGGGGTCGACGAGGCCTGCGACGTGCTTGACGATGCCACCCTTGCCGGCGGTGTCCATGCCTTGCAGCACGACCAGGACCCGGGCCGGGCTCGTCCCCGCGCGTCCGCCCGCGAACAGCTTTTCCTGCAGGTCGGCCAGCTCCTCGCCGATCGCCGCGAGGCCCTTCTTCGCATCGGCCTTCTTGCCGTCGAAGCCGGTCGTGGCCCGCGAGTCGTACCGCGACAGGTCGATCGGTGCGGTCACGGCGAGCTGGGACGACAGGGACTGGGTCATCTCGGCAGTATGCAGGACAATCGCCGTAGGCTCCTGCCATGAGCCTGGACGACGCCGAGATCGAGCGCCTGTACGCCTACCCCGACACCGGCCGCCCGTGGGTGCGCACCAACTTCGTCGCGACGCTGGACGGAGCCGCCCACGCCGAGGACGGGCGGTCCGGATCGCTCGGTGGCGACGTCGACACCCGCGTCTTCCACGTCCTGCGCTCCTTGGCGGACGTCATCGTGGTCGGCGCCGGGACGGCACGGATCGAGGGCTACGGACCCGGCGACGTGCCGATAGCGGTCGTCAGCCGCCGACTGGACATCCCCGAGCGGCTCGTCGTGCCGGGGCAGCTGGTCATCACCACCGCGGACGCACCTGCCGACCGGATCGAGCACCTGCGGGAGACCGTGGACGTCATCGCGCTCGGCCGGGGCCGGGTCGACTGGGTCGCGGTCCTGGCCGAGCTCGCCGACCGCGGCTGGCACCGCGTGCTGTGCGAGGGAGGACCGACGCTGCACGGGGAGCTGGTCGCCCTGGACCTGGTCGATGAGGTCTGCCTGACGATCGCCCCGGTGCTGGCCGCCGGCGACGCGCCCCGCATCGCGCACGGGGCGCAGTCCGTCGACCGGGCGATGCGACTGGGCCACTGCGTCGCTGCCGAGGACGTGCTTCTGACCCGGTGGGTGCGCGAGCGAGCGTAGGCTGGCGCCGACGAAGGGATCCATCTCATGTTTGACGTTGCACTTCTCATCGAGCGCCAGCTCAAGGACCTCGACGCCGACCAGGTCATCGCCCTGCACGAAGGGCTTGACGACACGGTGCGATACCACCTGCTCATGCCCGTGGACATCTCCTCCGCCGCGATGGTCACCTCCGTGGGCGCGCTGGGCGGTCAGGTCGTCCCGGTGGCCGATCCGCTCCTGACCGAGGAGGTCCAGGACAGCATCGAGGAGGCCGGTCAGGACGAGCTCGAGGCGAGCGCCGCGCTGCTCACGGCCCGCGGCCAGGAGGTCACCGCCACGCTGACCCAGGACGATCCGGTCGACGCGCTGGTGCAGCTGGTCAAGGACACCAAGTCCTCCGAGGTCATCATCTTGACCGAGCCGCACGTCGTGAAGGAGTTCCTGCACGTCGACTGGAACTCTCGCGCGAAGCGCAAGCTCGACGTACCGAGCGTCCGCCTGCTCGAGCACGTGCCGTTCGACGCCCAGCAGTAACGGGGGCGGCGCTGGCGTGCGGCCGTAGGCTGGTCGCATGAGCAAGCAGAGCGAGAAGACGTACGCCGTCGACAAGACCGACGCGGAGTGGAAGGCCGAGCTGAGCCCGGCCGAGTACCAGGTGCTGCGCAAGGCCGGCACGGAGCGGCCGTTCAGCTCGTCGTACGAGACCGACCCGACCGTCGGCGTGTACGCGTGCCGGGCGTGCGGGTCCGAGCTGTTCCGCAGCGAGACCAAGTTCGACGCGCACTGCGGCTGGCCGGCGTTCTACGCCCCGCTGGCCGAGGACCGGGTCGAGTACATCGAGGACCGCTCGATGTTCGGCGTCCGCACCGAGGTGCGCTGCGCCAACTGCGGCTCCCACCTGGGGCACGTGTTCGAGGGCGAGGGATTCGCCACCCCGACCGACCAGCGGTACTGCATCAACGGCGTCTCGCTGACGCTTCAGCCCGACGCCAAGTAGCCCGCGGAAGACCCGTCAGGGCCAGAGGGTGACGAGCTCGCTGACGGAGTGCGCCTTGCCGGTGTAGAACGGGATCTCCTCGCGGACGTGGCGGCGTGCCTCGGTCGCGCGCAGCTCGCGCATCAGGTCGACGATGCGGTGCAGCTCGTCGGCCTCGAAGGCCAGCATCCACTCGTAGTCGCCGAGGGCGAACGAGGCGACGGTGTTCGCGCGCACGTCCGGGTAGTCGCGCGCGGCCATGCCGTGCTCCTTGAGGATCGCGCGGCGCTCGTCGTCGGGCAGCAGGTACCACTCGTACGAGCGGACGAACGGGTATACGCAGACGTACGACCGCACCTGCTCCTCGGCCATGAACGCGGGGATGTGCGAGCGGTTGAACTCGGCCGGGCGGTGCAGCGCCATCTGCGACCACACGGGCACCATGCGCGATCCGAGTGCCGTGCGACGGAAGGCGTTGTACGCCGCCTGCAGCGCCTCGCTGGTGGGCGCGTGCCACCAGATCATGAGGTCGGCGTCGGCGCGGATGCCGCTCACGTCGTAGGTGCCGCGGACGATCGTGTCGTCGGCGGCGAGCTTCGCGATCAGCGCATCGACCTCGTCGGCCTCGGCCTGCCGGTCGGCGTCGCCGAGCACGCGGTCCAGCCGGAACACCGACCACATCGTGTAACGGATGGTCTCGTTGATGTCCTTGGCGAGCTTGCCCTTGTTGGGGATCGGCGCAGCAGCAGTCATGCGTCCATTGTCCCAGCGGCGGTCAACCGGCGGGCCGCGGCCCGTCCCGATGCGATGACCGCCGGGATGCCCACGCCCCGGTAGGCCGCTCCGCAGACCTCGAGCCCGGGTGCAGCCGCGAGTGCCCGGTCGATCGTGTCGACCCGGTCGAGGTGGCCCACGTCGTACTGCGGCAGGCCGCCGCCCCAGCGCCGGACGAGCCGGTCGGTGGGATCGGGCAGGGTGCCGTAGGCCCGGCGCAGGTCGGTCAGCGCGCGACCGGCCAGGTCGGCGTCGTCGTGCTGCAGCAGCGTCGTCTCGCCGGCGCGGCCGACCGAGGTGCGGATCACGGTGCGCCCGCTCTCGCCGACCCACCCCCACTTGTTGGAGGCAACCGTCGCGGCCTTGATGAACGTCCCGTCCACCGGTGGGACGAGGAAGCCCGATCCCTCCGGGACGACCGCGTCGTCGAACACGAAGGTGATGATCGCCATGCTGGCGTAGTCGATCGCGGCCAGCGCGAATGCGGCCTCCGGGACCTCCTCGGCCAGCAGGCGGGCCGCTGCAGGGGCAGGGGCCGCCACCACGACGGTGTCCACGTCGATGACCTCGACATCGGTCGTCGGGCCGACCGAGACGCGCCAGCCGTCGGACGTCCGCGCCAGCGCACGCACCGTGGAGTCCAGGCGCACCTCGATGCCGGGCGTCGACGCCACGGCCGCCGGCAGCTGTCCCACTCCCCCGACCAGGCCGGCGAAGACGGGGCCGGACGCCGTCGCGGCGGCCCGGGCGGCCGCGGCTGCCGTCAGCAGGTCCTCGCCGAGCGCGGCGATCTGCGGGGTCGTCGCCCGCAGCGACAGGTGATCGGTGAGCCCGGCGTAGACACCGCCGAGCAGCGGCTCGACGAGGCGGTCCAGCACGTCACGGCCCAGGCGCTCGGTGACGAACTCTGCCACCGACACGTCCTCGGTGGGCACCGGCAGGATGCGCGGGTCGGCCAGCTCGGCGATGCCGGACGCCGCGAGGGCGGCGGGATCGGCGGGGATGCCCATGACCGTCGGTGGCATCGGCCGCAGCGCGCCGTGGGTCCAGATCGCCGCCGTCGTGGTCTGCGGGTGCACCATCTTGTCGCCCAGCCCGACGGCGCGGATCAGGTCGATGCCCTCCGGGCGCCGCGCCAGGATCGACTCCGCGCCCACGTCGAGGGTCAGGCCGCCGACCTTCTCCAGGCGCAGCTTGCCGCCGAGACGGTCCGACCCCTCCAGGACGACGACCTCGGCGCCCGAGGACGCGAGCTCGTGCGCGGCCGCGAGACCGGCCATGCCACCACCGACGACTGCGACGCGCACGGGACTACGCCGGCTCGTAGGAGTGGACGAAGTCGACCAGACGGGTCAGTGAGTCCGGGTCGGTCGCCGGCAGCACGCCGTGACCGAGGTTGAACACGTGACCCGGGGCGGCGCGACCGGCCTCGATGACCTCGGCGGCGCGCGCGTGGACGAACTCGGTCGGCGCGAACAGCGTCGTCGGGTCGAGATTGCCCTGGACGGCCTTGCCCGGGCCGATGCGGCGCACGGCCTCGTCCAGCGGGACCCGCCAGTCGACGCCGACGACGTCCGCTCCGGCATCGCCCATCGCGTGCAGCAGCTCGCCGGTGCCGACGCCGAAGTGGATGCGCGGTACATCCAGGTCGGCGACCGACGCGAGCACGGCAGCCGAGTGCGGCTTGACGTAGGTCTCGTAGTCGGCCAGCGACAGGTGCCCGGCCCAGGAGTCGAACAGCTGGATCGCCGAGGCACCCGCCTCGACCTGCAGACGCAGGAACTGACCCGCGATGGCGGCCATCCGGCCGAGCAGCGCGTGCCACAGGTCAGGATCGGAGTACATCAGCTGCTTGGTCAGGCGGTGGTCCCGCGACGGGCCGCCCTCGACGAGATAGGACGCAAGGGTGAACGGCGCTCCGGCGAAGCCGATCAGCGGGGTGGACCCCAGCTCGCCGACGAGAGCGGTGACCGCGTCGGTGATCGAGGTGACGTCGTCCGGCTCGACGTCGCGGAACTGCGCGAGCTGCTCGAACGAGCGGACGGGCTCGGCGACGACCGGGCCGGTGCCCGGCACGATGTCCAGGTCGACGCCGATCGCCTTGAGCGGCACGACGATGTCGGAGAAGAAGATGGCCGCGTCGACGCCGTGCCGGCGGACGGGCTGCATCGTGATCTCCACGACCATGTCGGTGCGGAAGCAGGAGTCCAGCATCGCGGTGCCCTCGCGGATCGCGAGGTACTCGGGGAGGGAACGTCCGGCCTGGCGCATGAACCACACCGGCGTGTGGGCCGGGCGCTCGCCGCGGCAGGCCTGCAGGAAGGCGCTGTCTGTCAGAGTCGAGGTCACCCCTGCAGTCTCTCAGGTCGTGCGGAGTGTCGCTGCCTCCCCCTGAGGCTCTCGGACCTACGATCACAGGGTGGCAGTCCGCAATGAGATCGACCGCACACCTGCTCAGTTCACGCAGGCGGTCGCCGAGATCCGTCAGGCCGTCCTCCGGCCCGAGGTGGTGGTGGACGAGATGCCCGCGCCCCAACGCATCGCCCCGCACGCCTTCGCGATGAGCGGCGACGTCATCGTCGACGACGACGAGCTCGCCACGGGCCGGTTCATCCTGCTGCACGACCCGGCCGGCAACGACGCCTGGAACGGGACGTTCCGCTGCGTCACCTTCGCCCGCGCCGAGATCGACGCCGACATGGCGGCCGACCCCGTGCTGTCCAGCGTCGGCTGGAGCTGGCTCACCGAGGCACTCGACGCCTACGGGAGCGCCTACTCGGCGGCCAGCGGCAGCGTCACGGTCGTCCGGTCCGACGGATTCGGCGAGATGGAGGCCGACGGCTCCAGCGCCCAGATCGAGGTCCGTGCGTCGTGGACACCCGAGATGGACCGTCCCGGCGGCGACACCGGCGGTCACGCGGCCGCCTGGTCGAACCTGCTGTGCGCCATCGCCGGCCTCCCACCACTGGCGCCCGGGGTCATCCCGCTGCAGCGCAGACGGGGTCCGCGTTGACATCAGACGAGAACATGGCCGCGGACGAGGTGGCACCCGAGCCGGTGCAGCCCGAGGCCCCGCGGCTCGAGCTGCGCGATCCACTCCCCCCGGTCGTCGACACCGAGGCGGCGCTGGAGGACACCTGCGCCCGGATCATGGCCGGCACCGGTCCCATCGCGCTGGACGCCGAACGTGCCTCCGGCTATCGCTACTCCCAGCGGGCCTATCTGATCCAGGTGCGCCGCGAGGGTTCGGGCACCCACCTGATCGACCCCATCGCCTTCGACAGCCTCGTGCCCCTCGACACGGCCTTCGACGGCAACGAGTGGATCCTGCACGCCGCCACCCAGGACCTCATGTGCCTGGCCGAGGTGGGCCTGTACCCCGAGAAGCTCTTCGACACCGAGCTGGCCGGGCGACTGCTCAACCTGCCGCGGGTCGGGCTGGCCGCGCTCGTCGAGCACTACCTCGGCCTCAGCCTGGCCAAGGAGTTCTCCGCCGCGGACTGGTCCACCCGTCCGCTGCCGGAGCCGTGGTTGGTCTACGCCGCGCTCGACGTCGAGGTGCTCATCGAGCTGCGCGACCTGATCGACGCCGACCTGATCGCGGCGGGCAAGCGGGAGTGGGCGGCCGAGGAGTTCGAGTCGCTGCTGCTGTTCCAGGGCCCGCCCGAGCGCAAGGAGCCGTGGCGGCGGACGTCGGGCCTGCACAAGGCCCGTGGCCGGCGCGCCCTCGGCATCGTGCGCGAGATCTGGCAGGCACGAGACCGCATCGCCGCGGACCGCGACACGACACCGGGCCGCATCCTGCCCGATGCCTCGATCCTCGAGCTGGCCACGACCCCGCCGCAGGACCTCAACGCCCTCAAGGGCATGCGGATCATGCGCAATCGCGGTCCCCGCCGGTTCATGAGCGAGTGGTTCGACGCGATCGAGCGCGGTCTGACGCTGGACGAGCACGAGCTGCCGACCACCAACCAGCGCATCGACGGCCCCCCGCCGCCCCGCGCGTGGGCGGACAAGAACCCGGAGGCAGCCGAGCGGCTGGCACGCGGCCGCGAGATCGTGACCGAGCTCGCCGAGACCCACGACCTGCCCACCGAGAACCTGATCAGCCCGCAGCTCGTGCGCAACCTCGCGTGGGAGCCGCCGGCCGAGGTCAGCGTCGACACGGTGGCGGACGCGCTGCGCGACCAAGGCGCCCGTGAGTGGCAGATCGGCCTGGTCGCTGGGCCCCTGGCCGACGCCTTCTCTTCCTGAATTCACAGCCCCGCGCCACCTCAGGTGAGCATTGCCTGGCCTTAGACTTCCGAAGTGCTCGCCAACTTCCTCATCGGACTGCGCGAGGGGCTGGAAGCCAGCCTCGTCGTCAGCATCCTGATCGCCTACCTGGTCAAGACCGGGCGACGGCACGACATCCGGCACATCTGGGCCGGCGTCGCGACCGCCGTGGTGCTGGTGGTCGCGATCTTCACCGCGATCAACATCGCGATGGGTTCGCTGCCCTTCCGCACCCAGGAGCTGGTCGGCGGGTCCTTGTCGGTCCTGGCGGCCGGTCTGGTCACGTGGATGATCTTCTGGATGCGCCGGACGGCGCGCGGACTGAAGAAGGGCCTCGAGAGCGAGCTGGAGGACGCCGTGACGCTCGGACCGCTCGCCGTGGCCGTCGTGGCCTTCCTGACCGTCGGGCGCGAAGGGCTGGAGACCGCAGCGATCATGTACGGGACCGTCGCGTACACCGACCGCGCCACCCCGTTCATCGGCTCGGCCGGCGGGCTGCTCGTCGCAGTGGTCCTGGGCTACCTGATCTACCGGGGCGCGATCACGGTCAACCTCGGCAAGTTCTTCACGGTCACCGGCTACCTGCTGATCATCGTCGCCGCGGGCGTGCTGGCGTACGGCGTCTACGACCTGCAGGAGGCCGGGTTCCTGCCGCGCCTGACCGGCACGGTCGGCGGGATCGGTCACCTCGGCAACGCGGTCTTCGACATCTCCTCGACGATCCCGCCCGACAGCTGGTACGGCACCCTGCTGAAGGGCACGGTGAACTTCCAGCCCAATCCCTCGTGGCTGCAGAGCATCGCCTGGGCGGGCTACCTCATCCCGGTCCTGTGGCTGTACTCCCGCAAGCCCCGACCCGCCGGCTCGCAGCCGCAGCCGACGGCGGTGGGCGCCGCCACCGATTGAGCCTCGGGGTTACCGTGTCTGCCATGACGGCCGCACCCCGGAGAACCACTCGATGAGCGAGTTCAAGAAGCCCTCCCTGCCCGGCGCCGCCCTGTTCGAGGCGCAGGCCGGCGGTGAGGACCCGGCCGAGCTGGCGGCGGCGGGGCACCGGATCGCGACGCTGATGGTCCGCGGCCCCCGCACCGACGACGACCAAGGGCTCGTCGACCGCGTCCTGCACCTGGCCGACGAGGAAGGGCTCGGCGTCATCGCCGCGCTGTGGTCGCATGCGCCGTCCGACAGCCTGCCCGGAGCGCTGTGGCGGCTGTACCTGCTGCGGACGTGGGTCCACCGCCAGCCCGAGGTGGCGGCCCGCGAGTATGCCGCCGGCAAGGCGTACGCACCCGTCCACGAGGTGCTGGCCGGGGTCGTGGACCCGCCTGGTCCCGAAGAGGTCATCGCGTTGGTCGACACCGTGGTGCGCGGCATCGTCGGCGCCGACCTCGACGTGGCACTTGACCGTGCCGCCTCGTTCGCGCACATCTGCGGCGTCGGCCGCGCCCAGCTCGACCACGGTGATCCGCACAGCGCCGCCAAGCTCGTCGACACCGCGCTGAACCTGCGCCGGGCCGCCGAGCTGGAGCGTTCTTCGCAGCTGCAGTGAGCGCCACGGCCGGGGCGCCTTGTGTGAGCAGGATGCTCGGTTAGGCTTGGGGTCGCGTCGGGCTGCGGTAGCCCCGGGTCCCAAAATTAGCCGCTACGAGCGGCCATGCGCCGTGAGGCGCTTCCCAGCCCGGCGCGACCCCCTCCTCGAGCTGCTTGCAGCCGCGCGGCGGCGTCTAGTCCCATCGGATCCGGACCATCTGGTTACAACGAGTCATATGTCAATTTTCCGTCGTTGACCTGCGCAAATGGCCGTACTGGCACCCCGTCCGTGGGTTAGCGTGACCGTCGTCGGGCCAGTCCCAGACTGCCGACCGGCGTCCGGTTCCAGGGGCGTGCGCCGGTCGGCTCCGCCGCCTTCTCAGGTGGCGTAGGTCGTGTACGACTGGGTCGGAGCCCCGATCGTCGACAGCTCCTGCAGGTCGGCCTGCGTCGGGGTCCAGGCCACCGCGGCGGCATTCGCCGCGACCTGCTCGGGACGCGTCACGCCGGCGATGACGCTGGAGACCGCGGGCTGGGCGGCCAGCCCTCCGATTGCCAGCTGCAGCAGCGAGATGTCCCGCTGGTCCGCGAAGGCCTGCAAGGCCTCGATGCGGTCCCAGTCGGCGGAGGCCAGCCGGTCGGACTGCAGCGCAAGCCGGGTGCCGTCCGGCGCGGCCTCGCCGCGCCGGTACTTGCCCGTCAGCAGCCCGTACGCGAGCGGGAAGTACGGCAGGATCCCGACGCCCAGGTGCCGGCACGCGGGGACGAGCTCGACCTCGGCCGTCCGGTTGTACAGGCTGTACTCGTTCTGGGCCGTCGCGAACGAGGCCAGTCCCCCGCTCCGGGCGATCCAGTCGGCGTCGACCACCTGCCATGCCTGCAGGTTCGACGACCCGATCGCCCGCACCTTGCCCTCGCTGACCAGCTCGGTCAGGGCGCCGAGCGTCTCCTCCATCGGGGTAGACGGGTCGGGGGTGTGCAGCTGGTACAGGTCGATGTGGTCGGTGCCGAGCCGGCGCAGGCTCGCCTCGACGGCCGTCCGCACGTACGACGCCGTCCCGCGGCGCCCTCCGTCGTCCCCGTTGACGCCGCCCATGTCCCGGCCGAACTTCGTGGCGATCACCACCTCGTCGCGCCGCCCGGCCAGGGCTGCTCCGAGCAGCTCTTCGCTCTGCCCCTTGCCATACGAGTCCGCGGTGTCGAAGAACGTGACGCCGTGGTCGAGGGCAGCGTCCACGACGGCCCGGGTCTGGGCGGCGTCGATGCGGGCGCCGAAGGCATTGCAGCCGATGCCGAGGGCGCTGACGGTGATGTCGCTGCGACCGAGCGTTCTGGGTGAAGACATGCCTTCACCCTAGAGACGTTGGGATGGGCCCTGCCTCGCGTAGACTTGAAGGATGTTGTTCACGAGGGCTGCAGCGCGCAGATCTGCCGCTGTGCTGATGATGGCCCTGGTGGCCATGCTCCTCGTCGCAACCGGCGGCAGCGCCCGCGCCACCCAGTCACGCACGAGCGTCGGCACGGGGCACGCGAGCGCCGCACCGCACAGCGGCCGCCAGGTCGCACTCGTCCCACAGCTGGCGCACGACCCCGTGGCGACCCATCTGGATCTTGCAACGACTCCCCCGCCCGACCCGGCGGCGCCCGGTGAAGCCGAGCACTCTCTTCCGCCCGAGGCGACGTCGTCGCTGGTGCCGGCGGATGCCGTGAGCCCCGTCGGACGGGCACCGCCGACCGTCTAGGTCAGCGTGTCCCCGTCCGTCCACGCCTCCGGGCGTCACCCGAAAGATTCGCCATGTCCTCCCGTGCCCCGATGTGGCGCGCGATCGCAGCATTCGCTGTCATCGCCGTCTCACTCCTGCTCGCCCTGAACCTCAAGGCCAATCTCGGTCTGGACCTCAAGGGCGGCACCCAGATCGTGCTCCAGACCAAGGACTCCGAACGCGTCAAGGCCGACGCCGAGTCCACCGACCGCGCGCTCAGCGTCATCCGCGGGCGCGTCGACGCCCTCGGCGTCGCCGAGCCGACCCTCGCCCGCTCGGGCGACACCCGCATCATCGTCGAGCTGCCGGGCGTCCAGGACCCGCGCGAGGCCGCCAAGGTCATCGGGCAGACCGCCCAGCTGTCGTTCCACGAGGTCAAGTCCATCCCCGCCGGCGGCGAGGTCACCCCCGCCGAGGGTGAGCAGCTCATCGAGGACGAGGACGGCAGCCCGCTGCTGATCGGCCCGCAGCTGCTGGACGGCAACGGCGTCAAGGACGCCTCCGCCGGGCAGCAGGAGCAGTCCCTCGGCGAGTGGGTCGTCAACGTCGACTTCAACGGCGAGGGTCGCAGCGGCTGGCGCGAGCTGGTCGGCGCGGCGTGCGCCAACCCGGCCGCCGGCCAGCGGGTCGCGATCGTGCTGGACAACAAGGTCATCTCCTCCCCCGGCGTCGTCCCCGAGCTGTGCCAGGCCGGCGGCGGAGCGTCCACCCAGATCACCGGCAACTTCACCCAGAAGTCCGCCGACGACCTCGCCATCCTGATCAAGGGCGGCGCCCTGCCGGTGCCGGTCGAGACGGTCGAGCAGAGGACCGTCGGGCCGACGCTCGGCAAGGTCGCCATCGACGCCTCGATCGAGGCCGCCATCATCGGCATCGCCCTGACCGGCGTGTTCATCATGCTGGTCTACCGCCTCGTCGGTTTCCTCGCCACCATCGCCCTGGGCACCTACGCGCTTCTGTCGTACGCCCTGCTGGTCTGGCTCGGTGCGACCCTCACCCTGCCCGGTCTGGCCGGCTTCGTGCTCGCGATCGGTCTGGCGATCGACGCGAACGTCCTGGTGTTCGAGAGAGCCCGGGAGGAGTACGCCGAGCGAACCTCCGCCGGGTTGTCACCTGCCCTGTCGACCGGCTTCAACAAGGCCTGGTCGGCGATCATCGACTCCAACGTCACGACCCTGCTGGCCGCGGCACTGCTGTTCATCTTCGCGTCCGGCCCGGTCAAGGGATTCGGCGTCACGCTCTCGATCGGTGTCGTCGCCTCGATGGTCTCGGCGCTCATCATCGCCCGCGTGCTGTGTGAGTGGGCGGTCAAGCGCGCCTACGTCAAGGGCCACCCGGGCATCACGGGTCTGGCCGGCACGGGACGCATCCGCAAGTGGCTCACCGAGAGCGGCCCGGACCTGATGAAGCGCAGCGGCACCTGGATCGTCATCACCCTGGTCGTCGCGGTCGTCTCGCTCGGCGGCATCGCGCTGCGTGGCCTCAACCTGGGCGTCGAGTTCACCGGCGGTCGTCTGCTGGAGTACTCGACCTCCAAGGCGATCGACGCCGAGGACGCCCGCGTGGCGGTCAGCGACGCCGGATTCACCCAGGCCGTCGTGCAGTCGTCGTCCGGCGAGGACGGACGCGAGAACATCAGCGTCCGCCTCGACGACATCAGCAACGAGGAGGCCGTCGAGATCGAGGAGGCGCTTGCCTCGGTCGCCGGCTCCGTGGAGAAGGAACGGGACGAGCTCATCGGCCCGAGCCTCGGCAAGGAGTTGCGCAACAAGGCGTTGATCGCCTTCGCGATCGCCGTGGCCGCGCAGATGCTGTACCTGGCGTGGCGGTTCCGGTGGACGTACGCGGCCGCGGCCGTGCTGTCGATGTCGTCCGTGGTGCTGACGGTCGTGGGCGTGTTCGCCTGGTGGGGCAAGCCGATCGACGGCGTGTTCCTGGCGGCGGTGCTGTCGGTCATCGGTCTGGCGGTCAACGACACGATCGTGGTGTTCGACCGTATCCGTGAGCACACCCGAGAGAACCGCAACCAGCCATTGCGCGGCGTGGTCAACGAGGCGATCCTGCAGACCATCCCCCGCACGATCAACACCGGTCTGGGCGCGATGTTCATCCTGGCGGCTCTGGCCGTCCTGGGTGGCGACTCCCTGACCGACTTCGCGGTCGCGCTGCTCATCGGGCTCTCGGTCGGCATCCTCTCGACGATCTTCACCGCCTCGGCGCTGGCGGTCGTCCTGGAGGAGCGCTTCCCGCACGACCCCACCAAGGCGCCCAAGAAGGTCGCCGACCCGTACGCGAACGTCGACGACGGCAAGAGCACGACCGGCGCCGTCCTCTGACGCCTGGTCCTGGGTAGGACGTCATCCCGCACGTGGCCTCTGCGCCACGTGCGGGATGACGTTCTCGCTTGTCCACAGATTCGTCGGTCGAGGGCTGTCAGATTCGCTGATTTCTCGGTAGTTTCCGAACATGCGATTCGGGGGAATTGTCTTAGCAGCGGCACTGCTGCTCGGCGCGTGCTCCTCCGATCCCGCGCCCAAGGAACCCACCGGTACCCCGTCGACCTCGTCGACGCCGCCAGCCCGTGCGGTGCCGACCATGCCCGCGCAGGCGTCCGAGGACTCCTCCGAGGGCGCCGCCGCCTTTGTCAAGCACTACGTCGATGTCTTCAACTACGCCGCCGCCACCGGCGACGTCGACGAGCTCTCCCGCCTCTCCTCGCCGGACTGCGAAGGTTGCCAGAGCTACATCAAGCTCTACAAGGACACCTACGAGGCCGGTGGCTACTTCAAGGACTCCGACTGGAAGATTGGCGACATAAAGCTCGCCTCTAGCGACACGGAATTCCGGGCTTCCACCGAGGTGGAATCCGGAGGGGGACGTTTCAGGACGAACAAGGATGCACCGGAGAAGGTCAGTGCAGAGGACATGACCACTCTGACCTTCATCGTGTTGCGGCAACCGAGTTCGAGGCAGATCACGCGACTCGCTCTGGGGGACGCATGAGACCCGTTCCGGTAGTTATCGCCTGTTTGTTTATGAGCGTGTTGACCGTCGGATCGGCTGAAGCAGATGTCGAAGTAGTGCCCGATCCTGCGCGACCGAGGCTCATTCTGGATGGCGAACGTGACACTGCTCCCCGCGCGCGTAGGCCGGTTGCGCCGAGGCATGTCAGTGCGAACCCAATCGCCGAACCGGTGTGGAATCCGATAGGCACTTGTCGGGTCGACGCTGTCATCGGGCTGTACGGGTGCCGCACGGATGAGCCTGCGGAGCCGGACGATGACGCCGACGCTCCGGACCTCACGCCCGGCGATGTGCTGCGGGCGGTGCGCAAGATCGGGCTGCCGAGCCTGCAGGTGCGCGTGCAGCCGGGCGAGAAGACGCTGGTGAACGTCCCGACCATCTTCTATGCCGAGCCGCAGCCGTTCGAGCGCAGCGTCCAGCTGCTCGGCTTCGACGTGGACGTGGTCGCCGAACCGGTCAGCTATCACTGGGTGCACGGCGACGGGAGCGACACGACCACCGACCAACCGGGCCGCCCGTACCCCGCGATGGACGTCACCCACCGGTACACCGAACCGGCCGATGCGGTGCAGCCACGGGTCGACGTGACGTATCGCGTGCGGTTTCGGGTCGATGGCGGACCGTGGTCCACCCTGGGCCAGACACTGATCGCATCGGGTCCACCCGCGGCGCTGGACGTCAAGGAAGCGGCCCCCGTCCTGACGACACCATGAGTGCAAGAATGGCGTCATGCGTATTGCAGAGCACGTCGTTGACCTGATCGGCAACACCCCGCTGGTCCGCCTGAACTCCGTCACTGGCCCAGGATCGGCAACGGTGGCCGCCAAGATCGAGTACCTGAACCCGGGAGGCAGCGCCAAGGACCGCATCGCGGTCAAGATGGTCGACGCCGCCGAGGCGTCCGGCGCACTCAAGCCCGGCGGGACGATCGTCGAGCCGACCTCCGGCAACACCGGCATCGGCCTGGCGCTGGTCGCCCAGCAGCGCGGATACAAGTGCATCTTCGTGTGCCCCGACAAGGTCGGCGAGGAGAAGCGCAACGCCATGAAGGCGTACGGCGCACAGGTCGTGGTGTGCCCCACGGCCGTGCCCCCGGAGCACCCCGACAGCTACTACAACGTCTCGGACCGGCTCGTCCGCGAGACCGAAGGCGCCTGGAAGCCCGACCAGTACTCCAACCCCGCCGGCCCCGAGAGCCACTACGAGACCACGGGCCCGGAGATCTGGGCCGACACCGACGGCAAGGTGACGCACTTCGTCGCCGGCGTCGGCACCGGCGGCACGATCACGGGCGTCGGCCGGTACCTCAAGGAGAAGAACCCCGACATCAAGATCATCGGCGCCGACCCTGAGGGCTCGGTGTACTCCGGCGGCACGGGTCGCCCGTACCTCGTCGAGGGCGTGGGCGAGGACTTCTGGCCCAGCGCGTACGACCCGAGCATCCCCGACCAGATCATCGCCGTCTCCGACGCCGACTCGTTCGACATGACCCGCCGCCTCGCCCGCGAGGAAGGACTGCTCGTGGGCGGTTCGTGCGGCATGGCGACCGTCGCAGCGCTCAAGGTCGCTGCAGAGGCCGGTCCGGACGCGCTGGTCGTGGTCCTGCTTCCCGACGGTGGTCGCGGCTACCTCGGCAAGATCTTCAACGACAACTGGATGTCGTCGTACGGCTTCCTGCGGGAGCCGCTGGACGGCAAGCCGAACCAGATCTTCGTCGGGGACGTGCTGCGGAGCAAGACCGGCAGCATGCCGGCCCTGGTGCACACCCACCCGTCCGAGACGATCCGCGACGCGATCGAGATCCTGCGCGAGTACAACGTCTCGCAGATGCCGGTCGTCGGCGCCGAGCCGCCGGTCGTCATCGGCGAGGTCGCCGGCAGCGTCAGCGAGCGTGCGCTCATCAGCGCCGTGTTCGAGGGCCGTGCCCAGCTGACCGATCCGGTCTCGACGCACATGGAGCCGCCGCTCCCCCTGGTCGGTTCCGGCGAGACTCTCGACGACGCGCTCAAGGCGCTCAGCGCCAGCGACGCCGTCATGGTCGTCGAGGACGGCAAGCCGCTGGGCGTCCTGACCCGCCATGATCTCCTGGGAGTGCACGTCTGATGGGCAACACCGAGAGCACGCGCGACGAGGGCACCACCCAGGGCTTCGCGACGCGCGCCATCCACGCCGGCTACCAGCCGAATGCCGAGAACGGCGCCGTCAACGTCCCCATCTACGCCAGCTCGACCTTCGCCCAGGACGGCGTCGGCGGCATGCGCAACGGCTTCGAGTACGCCCGCACCGGCAACCCGACCCGCAAGGCGCTGGAGGCGAACCTCGCCGCCCTCGAGCACGGCAGCTACGGACGCGGGTTCAGCTCGGGCATGGCCGCGACCGACTGCGCCCTGCGGGCGATGCTGCGACCCGGCGACCACTTGGTGATCCCCGACGACGCCTACGGCGGAACCTTCCGGCTGATCGACAAGGTCTTCACCCAGTGGGGCATCACGTACACCCCGGTCGCGGTCAACGACCTCGACGCGGTCCGTGCCGCCGTCACCGACAACACCAAGGCGATCTGGATCGAGACGCCGACCAACCCGCTGCTGAACGTCGGCGACATCGCCGCGATCTCCGAGATCGCGCATGCCGCGAACGCGGTCACCGTGGTCGACAACACCTTCGCCTCGCCCTACCTCCAGCAGCCCCTGACGCTCGGCGCCGATGTCGTCCTGCACTCGACGACGAAGTACATCGGCGGGCACTCCGACGTGGTCGGTGGCGTCCTGGTGACCAACGACGAAGAGCTCGACGCGGCATTCGCCTTCCTGCAGAACGGCTCGGGCGGCGTGCCCGGCCCGTTCGACGCGTATTTGACCATGCGGGGCGCCAAGACCCTGGCGGTCCGCATGGACAAGCACTGCGACAACGCCGAGGCGGTCGTCGACTTCCTGCAGGGCCACCCGGCGATCGAGTCGGTGCTGTACCCGGGTCTGCCCGAGCACCCCGGCCACGAGGTCGCCGCCCGCCAGATGACCCGCTTCGGCGGCATGGTGTCGGTGCGCCTCAAGGACGAGCAGGCCGCGCTGGACTTCTGCTCGCGCACCGAGCTGTTCACCCTGGCCGAGAGCCTCGGCGGCATCGAGTCGCTCATCGAGCACCCGGGCGCCATGACGCACGCGTCGACGGCGGGCTCGGTGCTGGAGGTGCCGGCCGATCTCGTGCGTCTCTCGGTGGGCATCGAGGACATCGCCGACCTGCTCGGCGACCTAGAGCACGCGCTGAGCTGAGCGGGCGGTGCCCCGCGGCGCCGGGCTGCTCGGCGCAGCCCTGTGGACGCTGCAGCCGCTGTACGTGCTCGTCGAGCTGCTGATCGGCTCGCGGGCGTCGGCGGACTACTCGTTCGCCGGCAGCACCGTCAGCGATCTGGGTGACACCGCGTGCCGGCAGGTCCGCGGCGACCTGCTGTGCTCGCCGTGGCACGCCGGGATGAACACCGCCTTCATCTGGTTCGGCTGCACACTGGCGCTCGGTGCCGTGCTGTTCGGTGCCCGACACCTGCCGGGCCGCGCCGGCCGTGCCGCCGTCGTGATGTGGTGCGTCTCGGGACTCGGCTCGATCGGGGTCGGGCTGTTCCCGGTCAACGAGGACCCGGTCGTGCACGGCATCGTGGCGCTGCTGGTCTTCGTCGCCCAGCCCTTGGCCCTGCTGCTGGCCTGCCTGAGCCTGCGGGCGAGCCGGCCGCGCCTGGCAGCGGCCACCTACGTCGTCGCGGCCGCCTCGGCCATTGGCTCGGTCGGTTTCGGCGTGCTGGTCGGCAGCCACTCCCCCGTGATCGGTGCCGTCGAGCGCCTCGGGCTGTGGCCCGGCTACGTCTGGGTGTGCGTGCTGGTGGTCTCGACCGTCCGGGGCAGATCAGCCCAGACGCACGGTGCGCGCTGAGCCGATGTCGGCGAAACGGTCCGGCTCACAGGTCAGGATGATGATCTGCGAGGTCGACCCGACCCGGTTGATGACCGCCGCGAGCTTGCGGCGTCGGTCGGCGTCGGTGAATCCGAGGGAGTCGTCCAGGATGACCGGCGCACCGTCCTCGGCGCTGACCAGCTGGGCCGTCGCCAGCCGCCCGATCAGCGCCAGCTGCTCCTTGGCGCCGCCTGACAACGACTCGAACGGGACGGTCACGCCCTGGGACGTGCGGCTGCGGATTGACAGGTCGTCGCCGATCTCGACGGAGAAGTCCGGACCGAACACGATCGCGCCGAGGGACTCGACCGCCTGACGAAACGGCGCCACGTACCGCTGCTGGGCGGCGTCGCGGTGCGTCCGCATCGTGGAGCGAAGCAGCTGCGCCGCGCGGGCGCGGGAGGCCAGCGAGTCGTGCACCCGCTGGGTGTCGCCGAGGCGGGCCAGCGCCACGTCCAGCTTGTCGCGCAGACCGTCGCGCCCACGCACCTCCAGCTCGGTCGTGGCCGCAGCGAGGTCGGCGTCGTGACGGGCGAGATCGTCGACCAAGCGCTTGGCCAGCTCACGGGCATTGGCCGCGAGGATCTCGAGGGAGTCCGCATCGTGCTCGGCCAGCGCCGACCGGGTCGCCTCGAGGGCTGCCGCGTCGTCGACACGTCGCTGCTCGGCCGCGACCAGCGCGGCGGTCAGCGCATCGTCGGACTGCACCTCCCGGTCGCTCGCGAGGCGGGTGACGGCGCGCTCGAGCTCGGCGGTCGCGCCCGCCGCACGGGTCTGCGTCGTGAGCCGACGCTCGTTGGCCGCGTTGACCTGGGTGAGGATGCGCTCGCGCTGCTCCAGGGACGCGGTGGCGGCACCTTGGGCGATCTCCAGCTGCTCGGTGAGATCGGCCAGGGTCGCGCGCGCCTCGACCAGCGAGACATCGGGGGACGCATCCGCGGCGTGGGCCTGGATCGCGGCCAGACGAGCCCGCACCGCCTCGACCGAGTCGCCCGCCAGCAGGGTGTCGCGCTCGACGGTAGCGGCCTGGGCCAGCCGCTGCGCCTCGTCACGATCAGCACTGCGGCGGCGTGCCTCGGCCAGATCGGCAACGCCGAGCTCGGCGAGCAGACCGGCCAGCTGGTGCTCGCGGTCCTCGATCTTGCGGCGGCGCTTGACCGCCCCGTCGTCGGGCGTCACGACGACCCGGACGACCCCGGCAACCTCGATGGTCGCGGTGTCGGTCAGGTCGCGCGCTGCGCCGGCGTCGATGGGCGTGCCGTCGACCTCGACCGCGGCCTCACCGAGCCGCTCGACCAGGACACGGGCGGCGCCTGCCGCGGCAGCATCGCGCTCGGCGTGCAGGCGCGACTGGACATCGGCGATCTGCTCCACGATCTCGTCGTCGACGGGGTTGTCCGCCAGCGCTGCCTCGGCCAGCTCGAGCCGACGTGTCGCCGCCTCGATGCCGGCCAGTCGCTCGGCGACCCGCTCGGCCTCCTCGCTGGCTTGGACGGCCCGCACGACCTGCTCGGCCGCGATGACCTGGTTGCGCAGGTCGCCGACCTCGTCCGTGGCGCTCTGCCGCGCGGCGTCGTGCTCGGCGAGCCGCGCGACGGCCTCGGCGTGCTCGGCCTCCGCCCGCTGCCACTCCTGCTCCGCGGAGGCCGCGAGCTTGGAGCGCTGCTGCTGCTCGACGACCCGCTCGGCGCGGGCATCGACAGCGGCCTGTGCCGTCGCGACGGCGATCTCGGCCTGTCCCAGACGATCGGACGCCGCCTCGTGCTCACGGCGCAGACCGGCCAGGGCGTCCTCGCGCTCGGCCAGCTCATCGGCCTCCGCGCGTGCCTGGACCACCCGCGATGCCAAGCGGTCGCGCTCGCGCGTCAACCGGGCGTGGCGGTCGACGACGTCGTCGACCGCCCGCAGCGCGGCCTCGGCGGCCTGGACGGCTTCCTTGCGCTCGGCGAGCTCCTTGATCGTGCCGGCGTACACATCGGTGGGCTTGCCGGTCGCGGTGTGATAGCGGCGGTACTCCCGCTCGATCCGGTCGAGCAGGTCCTCGTGCACTGCACCCGCCGTCTCGTCGTCCGCCATGGCCGACAGCGCCGTCTGCAGCGGCACGACCCGGGCCAGGTTGGCCTGCTGCAGCGACTCCCCCTGCACCTGCTGCAGCGCAGCCCACAGATCGGCGTCCATCGTCTCGGCGAAGATCTGCTCGACCCGGTCGTGCGCCTGGTCACCGGTGACCTGCTCCGGTCGGGGCTGCAGGATGCGCAGCTCGGTGGACGGCTTGCGGATCCACCGCTTCGTGTAGACCAGCCGGTACGGGCCGGTGGACAGCTCGACGCTGACCTCAGGACCGACATCGCGGTGGGTGGGCTGGATGGCCTTGATCGAGGAGTGCTGCGATGACGACTTGTAGTCGCGGACCAGACGCAGCGCCTCGGCGATCGAGGACTTGCCGATCTCGTTGGGCCCGACGACCACCGTGACGCCCGGCGCCTCGAAGCTGACCTCGCTGGACTCGACACCGCGGAAGTCGGTCAGTGTGATGCGGTGCAGCCTCACGCCGCACCGTCACGGCTGAACCGGTAGAGCAGGCCGAGCGCATCGCGAGCCGCCTGCGCGTCGTCCCCGGCCAGGCGGCCGGTGAGCTCCTCGACGGCGTCGCGCGCGAAACCGGTGAGCCCGAGGTCGCCGAACTCGCCCTCGGCAGGGGTGACGACCAGGTCGCTGTGCCGCTCCCACAGGTCGATCAGCGCGAACAGGTCGCGCGAGGTGTCCAAGATGGTGTCGAGCCGGGCCTTCTCGCCGACCGTCAGCGCGCCCGTCAGCGACAGCCACACCGCCGTGCGGTCCTTGGCGGGCAGGCCCGACAGCCAGCGCTCGAGCTCGTCGACGTCGGCCTCGCTGGTGAGCTCGGCCTGGTGGTGCGCGTACGTCCAGGTGCCGACCCGGACCGACTCGACCGCGACCTGCTGGTGATCGACGTCGACGACCAGAACGTTGCCCGGGTCGTGCTCGCGCCGACTGGTGACCTCGGGGGCTCCCGGGTACCAGATGCGCCCGCTGACCTCGGTGGTCGAGTGCCGGTCGCCCAGCACCGCGAACTGCGCCCGCCCGGCCGCGATCGCAGCCTCCAGCGCTGGCCCGCTGATGCCGGCGGGATCGTCGCGATCGATGCCCAGGACGGTGCCGTGACCGGCGACGATGCGCACGACGTCGGTGGCCGGCTCGACGTCGGCCAGCGCATCGGCGACCAGGTCGCTCAGCGGCGCCTTGCTGTACCAGGGGGCCGCGACGATCTCGACGCCCTCGCCTGCCAGGTGCACACCGGGACGGTCGAGGACGTGGACGTGCTCGGGGCACCCCTCCAGAAACTCCTTGGAGCGGTAGATCGACGAGGCGTCGAGGGGGTCGTGGTTGCCGGGCAGCAGCCACACCGGGACCGTGACCTCGCGCAGCGCGTCGAACGCGCGCGCCACCACGACCCGGTCGAGCTGATTGGACTCGAACACGTCGCCGCACACCAGCACCAGCTCGGCACCGCGGTCGGCGGCGACCCGCCCGATGCTGCGGATGGCGTCGATGCGCGCCTGGGCGAACCGTGGCCGGGCCTCGTCGCCGAGGTAGTGCGCGGTCATCCCGAGCTGCCAGTCGGCTGTCGCAATGAAACGCATATGCAGACCGTAACCGGCACCTCCGACACGAGTTCGACGGCACGCCCGGCGGGTGCCCCCGGATGCTGTCAGAATCCCTCCCATGAGTCATCTCGTGCTCCTGCTGGCGCACCCGCGACCCGACAGCTACTGCCATGCCCTGGCCGAGAGGATCGGCGAGCAGCTCGTGGAGCGCGGCCACGAGGTGCGCTCGCACGACCTGTACGCCGAGCGGTTCGACCCCATCTTGACCTCGTACGAGTCCCACACGAGCGGCCCTGACATCGAGGGCGCCTTGGCTCGCGAGGAGGATCCGCTCATCGCCCTGCACCGCGAGGAGCTGCGGCAGGCCTCGGGGCTGGCGATCGTCCACCCCAACTGGTGGGGCATGCCGCCGGCGATCCTGACCGGTTGGATCGATCGGGTCGTCGTGCCCGGTGTGGCCTATCGGCTCAAGGACGCCACCGGCCGTCCCGAACCGCTCGCGCCGATCGAGCGGCTGCTGGTGATCAACACCTCCGACACCACCGACGAGCGCGAGGAGTTGCTGTACGGCGACCCGCTCGCGTCGATCTGGGGGCGCTGCGTCGCGCCCTATCTGGGCTCCCCGCAGGTGACCCGCCGGGTGCTGCGGCCGGTGTCCAGCGCCTCTGACGAGCAGCGCGCCGCGTGGCTCGACGAGGTCGGATCGCTCGCTGCAGAGACGTTCGGAGCCGTCTCCTAGTCTGGAAGCCATGTCTGAACGAAGTAGAGGTCTGCTCAGCGACATCTCCTGGTTGCAGGTCACCGGCAGTGTCCTCGCCGCCGTGACCTCGGCGTGGCTCGCCTCGCGCCTCGGCGTCGCCGGGACGATGATCGGCGTCGCGCTGGGCAGCTTCGTGGCGACGGTTGGCTCGGCCATCTACGTCCGCACGCTGGACCGCGGCAAGACCCTGCTCGCCCAGACGGCGTCCGGCGCCGTGGTCGAGCGGACCGTCCAGGACGGCGAGATCGCCGAGGCCCTGGACGAGATCGCCGAGGCCGAGCGGTCGCCGGTGCGCAGCGCCGAGGTCGTCTCCGAGGACGAGCGTGAGCTGCCGTGGCGCAAGATCATCATCACCACGATCGTGGTGGTCATCATTGCCTTGACCACCATCACGACCTACGAGCTGGTGTCCGACAAGAGCCTGGACGGGTCCCGCGGCACGACCATCGGCGACACCTTCGGCGGCAGCAAGGGCGCCAAGGACAGCAAGGACAGCAAGGACGACACGAAGGACAAGGGCGGCTCGGGCGGCGGCGACGACGGCACGAAGGACACCCCCGACGGCCCGAAGCCGACGGCGACGCCCGAGGACGGCCGGTCGACGGCACCCGCGCCGACCATGTCGACGCCTGCCCCCACCGCGACGACCCCGGCCCCGGCACCGACACCGCGCCCGTCGGCCAGCCCCACCCAAAGCGCGCCGGAGCCGTCCGCCCCGACGCCGCAACCCGCGGAATGAAGCCCCGCGGTCGCGTGTTGACGGCACCGAGCTCACCGAGAGGAGCGCATCATGACCATCTACCTGACCCCGAACATCACTGACGAGAAGATCGCCGCCATGGAGATCTTCGACGCGTTCCGACTGGGTGAAGAGCTGCTGGACTCGCGGTACCCGCGGGACGCCGCGCGCGTGCTGCGCAAGGTCGTCGACGCCGAGCCCGGCAACGCTGCCGGCTGGGAGCTGCTGGGACGCTCCCACTTCGCCGCTGCCCAGCTGTGCCCCGCCGAGGACGCGTTCCGCCGCCTGGTGGAGCTCGAGCCGACCAGCGCGTGGGCGCAGACCGCGCTCGGCCTGGCGCTGGACCGCCAGAGCCGTCACCGTGAGGGCGCCGTCCACCACCGCCTCGCCGCGGCGATGGGCGCATCCGCCCGCGACGCGAGCCGCGTCGAGCTCGTCGACCGACCGAAGGGCTGAGCACTGAACACGCCGTGGGCGGCAGCGGCGACAGCCGCTGTGCTGATCGTCGTGCCGCCCCTGTGGTCGATCACCCGCCACGTCGTGACCCTCGTGCACGAGGCCGGGCACGCCGCCGTCGCGGTGCTGACCGGACGCCGGCTCAACGGCATCCGGCTGCACACCGACACGTCCGGGCTGACCGTGTCCAGCGGCAAGCCGCGTGGGCCCGGCATGATCGCGACGGCCGCTGCCGGCTACCTCGCACCGGCGGTGCTGGGCCTGGTCTCCGTGGTGCTCGTGCACCGCGGTCTGACCGGGGCCGCGCTGTACGCCGGCCTCGGGACGCTCGCGGTGATGCTGGCCTTCATCCGCAACTGGTTCGGCCTGCTGGTCGTCCTGGTCGTGGGCGGCGCGGTCGCGCTGCTGATCTGGCGCGCGCCCGCGGACGTCCGTGACTTCGCCGCCCTGACGTTTGCCTGGTTCCTGCTCGGGGCGGCGCCCCGCACGTCCCTCGACCTGTGGGCGCACCGCCGCCGGGTGCGGACCCGCACCACCGATGCGGACGTCCTGGCCAGGCTCACGGTCCTGCCCGCGCCGGTGTGGAACCTGGTGTTCATCGTGCTGACCGGCGGTGCGCTGGCCACCGCGGTCCAGGTGGTCGGGCTGCCCTGATTGGATGGTGCGATGTTCACCCTCGGCACAGAGCTCCCCGGGGCGCTCGGACGCACCGGCACCATCTCGACCCCCCACGGCGACATCAGCACGCCGGCGTTCATCCCGGTGGGGACCCGGGCCACCGTCAAGGCCGTCCTGCCCGAGCAGATGTCCGACCTCGGCGCGCAGGCGCTGCTGGCCAACGCCTACCACCTGTACCTGCAGCCGGGCGCCGACATTGTCGACGAGGCGGGCGGTCTGGGCGCGTTCATGAACTGGCGCGGCCCGACGTTCACCGACTCCGGTGGCTTCCAGGTGCTGTCGCTGGGTGCCGGCTTCAAGAAGACCCTGTCGATGGACGCCCACTCGGTGCAGGCCGATGACGTCATCGCCGAGGGCAAGGACCGCCTGGCCACCGTCGACGACGACGGTGTGACCTTCAAGTCGCACCTGGACGGCTCGATGCACCGGTTCACGCCAGAGGTGTCGATGCAGATCCAGCACCAGCTGGGTGCCGACATCATGTTCGCGTTCGACGAGCTGACCACCTTGATGAACTCCTACGACTACCAGGTCTCGTCACTGGCGCGGACCCAGGCGTGGGCGGAACGCTGCGTCAAGGAGCACCAGCGGCTGTCCGAGCTGCGCGCCGACAAGCCGGCGCAGGCGCTGTTCGGCGTCGTGCAGGGCGCGCAGCACGAGGACCTTCGCCGGCGGGCCGCACGCGGGCTGGTCGGGCTCGACTTCGACGGCTACGGCATCGGCGGGGCGATCGAGAAGGAGAACCTCGGCACGATCGTCCGCTGGGTGTGCGAGGAGCTGCAGGTCGACAAGCCGCGGCACCTGCTCGGCATCAGCGAGCCCGACGACCTGTTCACCGCGGTGGAGAACGGCGCCGACACCTTCGACTGCGTCTCGCCGTCGCGCGTCGCGCGGTCGTCACGCGTCTACGCCATGACCGGACGCTACAACCTGCTGGTGGCCGCCTCACGCCGCGACTTCGGGCCGATCGACCCGGAGTGCGACTGCTACACGTGCGCGCACTACTCCAAGGCGTACCTGCACCACCTGTTCAAGACCAAGGAGTACATCGCGGCGACGCTGTGCACGATCCACAACGAGCGGTTCACGGTCCGCCTGGTCGACGACATGCGACGCCACATCGACGCCGGCACGTTCGCCGACTTCCGTGACGACTTCTTGGCCCGCTTCTACGCCTGACGGTTTACCACGGTCCCTGGGCAAACCGTCGTAGTCGGACGTCCGCCCGAGGCAAACGTCGTCCGCCCGCGGGTAACTTCCCTGGGGCGGACGACGTTTGCGGAGGGACCGTGGTAAACCGTCACCGCCGTGGGCGGCGGGGTCAGGACCAGTAGGACGGTTCGCGCTGCTTGAGGATGCGGATGACGAGCATCGTGACCGGCATGACGAGCAGCTCGACGGCGCACTTGAACACGAAGCCGACGACGACGTAGTTGAGGAACTGGCCGCCGGTGGTGATGCCGATGGCCGAGGCGGCGATGGCGCAGAAGATGAACGTGTCGGCGGCCTCGCCGACGCCGGTGGAGCCGGCCAGGCGGCGCCAGAGGCCCGGCTCGGCGGAGCGGGCCTTCATCCGGACCAGCACGTAGGAGTTCAGGAACTGCCCCACGACGTAGGCGACGAGTGAGGCCGCGACGATCTGCCCGCCCGACCACACGACGCTCTCGAAGGCGGCCTGGTTCTCGTAGAACTCCGCGCTCGGCAGCTTCATGACGGCCAGGAAGGTCAGGAACGTCAGGATCGCCGTGCCGAAGCCGACCAGGATGGCGCGGCGGGCGGCGCGCAGTCCGTACACCTCGGAGATGACGTCGCCGATGATGTACGCCAGCGGAAACAGCACCGCGCCGCCGTCGGAGAACACCGGCAGGATCTGCACCGGCCCGATCGACACGTCGCCGGAGAAGAACTGGGTGCCCTTGGTGGCGGCGATGTTCGACACGACCAGCACGACGCAGAACACGGCGAGCAGGACGTCGAAGTACGACGAACCGCGCGACGCGAAGTGGACCTCGCGAGTGCGGTGGGCGGCGGTGTCCGCAGAGCTCATGCGCCCCATCCTGCCAGCCGACCAGCGCTCTGGGAGAATCGCAGCATGACCTTGCCGACCCGCACTGATGTCCTCGTGGTCGGGGCCGGCCCCGCCGGCTCGGCGGCCGCGGCGTGGACGGCCCGCCTGGGGATGGACACCGTCCTGGCCGATGCGGCCACGTTCCCGCGGGACAAGACGTGCGGCGACGGGTTGACGCCGCGGGCGATCGCCGAGCTCGACCGGCTCGGTCTGGACGAGTGGGTCCGCGGCCACGGCACGAACCGCGGGCTGCGCGCCGCCGGCTTCGGCCAGGAGCTGCTGCTCCCCTGGCCCGGAGGGTCCCTGCCCGACTACGGCTCGGCGGTCCCCCGCACCGAGCTGGACGACAAGATCTTCCGCCTGGCGACGGACGCCGGAGCGACACCGTTCGAGGGCGCCCGTGCCGTCGACGTCGAGCGCGACGACACCGGCATGGTCACCGGGGTGGTGTTCCAGGTCGGCGCCGACCGGACCCGGCACACCGTCGCGTGCGAGCGGCTCGTCGTGGCCGACGGCGTCCGCTCCCCCCTCGGCCGGGTGCTGGGACGTGAGTGGCACCGCGACACCGCCTACGGCGTGGCCGGACGCTCGTACGTCAAGTCCGGTCGCAGCGACGACCCGTGGATAGCCTCGCACCTCGAGCTGCGCGGCGAAGATGGCGAGCTGCTGCCCGGATACGGCTGGATCTTCCCGCTCGGCAACGGCGAGGTCAACCTCGGCGTGGGCGCGCTGGCGACCGCCAAGCGTCCCGCCGAGCTGCAGATCCGCCCCCTGATGGAGTACTACGCGACGCTGCGTCGCCAGGAGTGGGACCTGACCAGCGAGCTGCGCGCCCCGACCAGCGCCCTGCTGCCGATGGGCGGCGCCGTGTCAGGGGTGGCCGGCCCGAACTGGATGCTGATCGGCGACGCCGCCGGATGCGTCAACCCGCTCAACGGCGAGGGCATCGACTACGGGCTGGAGACCGGCCGCGTGGCTGCCGAGCTGCTGCACGCGCGTGCCGACCTGGCCTCGGCGTGGCCCCAGCTGCTGACCAGCCAGTACGGCGAGGCGTTCTCGATCGCGCGGCGACTGGCCGGGCTCATCACGATTCCGCACCTGCTGCCGACCGCCGGACCGATCGGGATGCGCTCGCCCGCGCTGATGACCTTCGCGCTGCGGGTCATGGGCAACCTCGTGACCGACGAGGACCGTGACCTCACGGCCCGCGTCTGGCGCTGGGCCGGTCGCCGGTCCGTGCAGCTCGACGACCGTCCACCGTTCTCGTCCTGACGTGCAAAAGGGCCCGGCCGGAGCCGGGCCCTTTCACGGGTGGTGATCGATCAGGCAGCAGGCGGAGCCGGCGGGGTCGTGTGACCGCCGCGGTTGCCCTGCGGCAGCTTCTCGCCCGACGCCTTGGACGACAGGAAGGCGAACGCCGTCAACGCGATGCCCGCGATGAACAGGACCCAACCCGACCAGCCGGGGCCGACGTCGACGCGCGAGCCCAGGCCGCCGTCGGAGTAGGTGAACGCCCGCAGGATGAGCAGCAGCGTGCCCAGACCGGCTGCGCCGGCCGCGATGAGGCTCCACGGCACACCGGCCGGCAGGTTCTCCCCGGCGAACGCCTTGACCGCGATGATCGCGGTGGCGGCGATGAGCAGCAGCACACCGAGGGTGGCGTAGCTGTCCCAGGCGTTGGTTCCGGCGGAGAATCCTCCCGCGCTCACCGTGACGTAGCTTTCGAAGAACGACAAGATGAGGGCGACTGCACCAGCGATCATCGCCCCCTGTTCGAACTTGCCGATTGACTTGAAGTCAGTGGCCATAACGTGTTCTCTCCCAACGATCAATGATGTACGGCCCTGAATGTAGTGGCAACGAGGCACCTGCGACAGTCGATCAGCCCCGTGTCCCGGTATTGTTTACTGGCTGTCACCTGCGGGCGTGGCCGAGCGGTACGCCACAATCGGGCTCATGAATGCAGATGTGATCGTCGTCGGCGCCGGTCTGGCCGGACTCGTGGCCACCGCAGAGCTGGTGCAGGCGGGCCGCAGCGTCGTGCTGGTCGACCAGGAGGGCGAGCAGGGAATGGGTGGCCAGGCCTACTGGTCGTTCGGTGGGTTGTTCCTGGTCGACTCCCCGCAGCAGCGGCGCATGGGCATCAAGGACTCGGTCGACCTCGCCCTGCAGGACTGGGCCGGCAGCGCCCAGTTCGACCGCGACGAGGACCTGTGGCCACGTCGATGGGCCGAGGCGTACGTCCACTTCGCCGCCGGCGAGAAGCAGGCCTGGCTCAAGGAGAAGGGGCACAGCATCTTCCCGGTCGTGGGTTGGGCCGAGCGCGGCGGCGGCCTGGCCGGTGGCCACGGCAACTCGGTCCCCCGCTTCCACATCACCTGGGGAACCGGCCCCGGCATCGTCGAGCCGTTCGAGCGCATCGTCCGTGCGGGGCACGAGAAAGGGCTGGTGCAGTTCGCGTTCCGCCACCAGGTCGACGAGCTCATGGTCACCGACGGGGTCGTGACGGGGGTCAGCGGACACGTGCTGGAGCCGACGGACGCTCCACGGGCGGCGCCCACGTCCCGGACGACGATCGGCCAGTTCTCGATGACCGCGCAGGCGGTCATCGTCACGTCGGGCGGAATCGGCGGCAACCACGACCTCGTCCGCGCCAGCTGGCCCGCACGCCTGGGCACTCCCCCCGAGCACATGATCTCGGGCGTCCCGGAGCACGTGGACGGGCGCATGCTCGCCATCGCCGAGAAGGCCGGCGCCAGCCACGTCAACAGGGACCGCATGTGGCACTACGTCGAGGGCATCAAGAACTTCGACCCGATCTGGCCGATGCACGGCATCCGGATCCTGCCGGGACCGTCCTCGATGTGGCTGGACGGCGGCGGCCGGCGGCTGCCGGTTCCGGGGCTGCCGGGGTTCGACACGCTCGGGACGCTCAAGCTGCTGCGCAACAGCGGCCACGACCACTCCTGGTTCGTCCTCACCCAGGCGATCATCGAGAAGGAGTTCGCGCTGTCCGGTCAGGAGCAGAACCCCGACCTGACCGGCAAGAGCGTCCGGACGCTGGTCAAGGAGCGCCTCTCCAAGGGCGCCACCAGCCCGGTCGAGGCGTTCAAGTCACGCGGTGAGGACTTCGTCGTCGCCGACACGATCGAGGAGCTCGTCGCCGGGATGAACCGGCTGACCCCCGACGCCCCGGTGGACGTCGAGCTGGTGCGTCGCCAGGTGCAGGACCGTGACCGTGAGCTCGACAACGACTTCACCAAGGACCTGCAGATCGCGGCGCTACGCCAGGCCCGGTCGTACCGCGGCGACAAGCTGATCCGCGTCGCGAGCCCGCACAAGCTGCTCGACCCCGCCAAGGGACCGCTGATCGCCGTGCGCCTGCACGTGCTGACCCGCAAGTCGCTGGGCGGGCTGGAGACCGATCTGGACTCCCGCGTGCTCGGCGCCGACGGCACTCCCCTGCCCGGCCTGTACGCCGCCGGTGAGGTGGCCGGCTTCGGGGGCGGCGGCGTCCACGGCTACAACTCGCTGGAAGGCACGTTCCTGGGCGGATGTCTGTTCAGCGGCCGGGCCGCTGGTCGTGCCGCCGCCCTACAGGTCGTCTGACGCGCGCCACGACGCCTCGGAGCCGCCGATGTGCTCGATCAACTCCTCCGGCGGAAGTGCCGCGCTGTACCGGAATCCCTGGCCGACATCGCACGAGCGGGCCTGCAGGTACTCCTGCTGGGCCAGGGTCTCGACTCCCTCGGCCACGACGGTCATGCCCAGGGCGTGCGCCATCAGGATGATCGTGTCGACGATCGCGGCGTCAGTCCCCCCGGCGGCCAGGTCGGCGACGAACGATCGGTCGATCTTGAGCTTGTCGATCGTGAACCGCGACAGATAGGCCAGGCTGGAGAACCCGGTGCCGAAGTCGTCCACGACGATCCCCACGCCGAGCGAGCGGACCGTGTCCATCACGTCGACGACCTCACGGGGGTCCTCCATGAAGATGCCCTCGGTGATCTCCAGCTCCAGCTGCTCGGGCGGCAGGCCCGAGTCGGCCAGCGCGCGGCGCACGACGTCCAGCCAGCCGCGATCCTGGAACTGGCGCGGCGAGACGTTGACTGCCAGTCGCAGCGGAACTCCCGCTTTCGCCGACATCTCGACGACGTCCTCGCAGGCCCGGCGCAGCACCCACTCGCCGAGCTGGATGATCAGGCCATTGTCCTCGGCCGCAGGGATGAAGCGGTCGGGCGAGATGGAGTGTCCGTCCGCGGTCCGCCACCGGGCGAGTGCCTCGACCCCGATGACGTGGCCCTCGAGCAGGCACACCTGCGGCTGGTAGACCACCGACAGCTCCCGGCGGGTGAGGGCGTGCCGCAGCGCCGAGGCCATCTCGAGCTTGTCGTTCGTCTCGTCCAGCATCGAGCCCTCGAACCAGCGGTAGCTGTTCCGCGCCGATGACTTCGCGTGGTACATCGCGGTGTCGGCGTGCTTGAGCAGGGTGGCCGGGTCCTGACCCGCCTCGGGCGACCTCGCCACCCCCATGCTGGCGGTGACGACCAGCTCGTGCCCGAAGCAGATCACCGGTTCGAGGACGACCGACAGCACCTCGTCGATGCGCTTGCCGAGCCTCGCCGGGTCCTGCGAGCCGGTGAACACCAGCACGAACTCGTCGCCGCCGACACGAGCCACCAGGTCACTGGGGTGCATCACCGCGCTGAGCCGGGCAGCCATCTCGACCAGCAGCTCGTCCCCGACGTGGTGCCCGAGGGAGTCGTTGACCCGCTTGAAGTGGTCAAGGTCGATGAGGCCGACCGTGACGCCCACGCCGGTGCGGGCAGCGGTGCGCAGATCCTCGTCCAGACGCTCGAACAGCTTGGAGCGGTTGGGCAGGTCGGTCAGGAAGTCGTAGTCGGCCATGTGCCGGATGAATGCCTCGGCCTCACGGCGCTGGGTGATGTCGTACGCGACCGACAGGACACCCGCGATCCCGTCCTCGCCGTCGATCGGCGCGATCGACTCGTTGACCGGGATCGTACGGCCGTCCTTGCGGTGGTAGTCGACCTCGCGCTCGCCGCCCCCGTCGGTCCTGGCATCGACCAGGGGCAGGTCAGTGGTGTCGGTGCGCACGGCACTGATCGGCGAACCGATGAGCTCGTCGCGATCGAAGCCGAGCAGGCGTTCGGCCGCCGGATTGGCCGTGACGATCGTGCCATCGGGCTCCGAGGCGATGATGCTGAACGGCAGGCTGGCCAGGATCGAGGCGCGCAGGCGATCGGCGGTACGAGCGGACTCGGTGGCCTGGATCTGCAGCCGCTCGGAGATGTCGATGATCGAGGCGAGGACGTGGTGCTCCTCGTTGATCAGGATGGGGTTGAGCCCGATCTCGATCGGGAACTCGCGTCCGCTCGCGTGACGGCCGAACAGATCGCGACCGGCGCCCATCGATCGCGTGTCCGGGCGCTGGAAGAATCCGTCGCGGAATCCCACATGGCGCTCTCTGAAACGGTCAGGGATCAGCCGCTCGACGGTCATCTCGAGCAGATCGGCGCGGGAGTGGCCGAACAGGATCTCCATCTGCTGGTTGACCAGGGTGATGCGTCCCCGGGAGTCGACCATGACCATCGCATTGGGCGTCGCCTCGATGACCTGTCGCAGCATCATGCTGTCGTCGGCCGTCGCGCTGGAGCCCGAGCTCTTGCCGCGGGCAGCGCGCAGCCGGGACATCATCACGCCATCATTGTCCACGCCGCGAGGTCACCCCGCACCCACGCGACACATTCGCGACGCGTCGGAGCCGCCGACTAGGGTGAGCGCGTGCTTCGAATCGCCACCGTCAACGTCAACGGCATCCGTGCCGCCCACAACAAGACCCGCGGTCAGGCGACCGGCTTGAGCGAGTGGCTCGCCGAGCGCGGTGCCGACGTGGTGACCCTGCAGGAGGTGCGGGCACCCGACGAGATCGTGCACCAGATCCTGGAGCACACCGGCTATTCCGTGGTCCACACCGAGGCAGCCGCCAAGGGACGCGCGGGGGTCGCCGTGCTCAGCCGCACCCCGCCGGTGGCGCACCGCGTCGGCAACGGCGATCCGTACTTCGACGACTCGGGCCGCTGGATCGAGGCCGATGTCGTGCTGCCCGACGGCTCGACCCTGACGGCCGTCTCGGCGTACGTGCACTCCGGTGAGGCCGGCACCCCGCGCCAGGAGGAGAAGTACCGGTTCCTGGACCAGATGGTCGTCCGCATGGCCGAGATCAGGGCCACCGGGAACCACGCGGTGGTCACCGGCGACCTGAACGTCGGGCACACCGAGCTGGACATCAAGAACTGGAAGGCCAACCAGAAGAAGGCTGGATTCCTGCCCGAGGAGCGGGCGTACTTCGACCGCTTCTTCGGCGAGCTGGGCTGGGTCGACGTGCACCGCGCCCTCGCCGGACCGGTGCCCGGCCCGTACACCTGGTGGTCGATGCGCGGCAAGGCCTTCGACACCGACACCGGGTGGCGCATCGACTACCAGATCGCGACCCCTGAGCTGGCCGCCACGGCCCGCACGGCGACGGTCGACCGGGCGGTGAGCTGGGCGGAGCGGTGGTCCGACCACGCTCCCCTGGTCATCGACTACGACCTGTAGCCGCACCGCCCTCCTCGCACATGAAGGGAGGGCGTCCACCCCCCGGTGGACGCCCTCCCGATCGTGGGAACGGTCTAGTTGAACTTGACCTTCATGCTGGTGCCGTTCTCCTTCTGGACACGGATCTTGACACCGGCCGCGGGCAGCTTCACACCGTGGTTCGGCAGCTCGGCGTACCAGTACTTCTGGGTGTCGTCGAACAGCGGCTTGGCGGCCTGGCCACGGATGTAGCTGGGCTTGCCATTGGTGTGCAGCGTCATCGAGTCAGCCTTGTGCAGCGAGAACGGCGCGTCGTACATCTGGATGCGCGCTCGCCACGGTGCGCCGGTCGCGATGTTGATGATCGGCTCGGGATTGGCGTCGATGTACAGGTTGCGTCCCGTGCCCGGGTGCACATTGGTGTTGTTGTCCCGCTGGGAGGTGTCCCAGTAGGAGATCAACAGGCCGTGGCCGTACTTGTAGTGCTCGACCCAGTCCGGCTTGGTGTTGGCGAAGCCGAAGTTGTACGGACCCGTCTGCAGGTACTGGTCGTACGAGACGTACGACCGGTGACCGGCGATGTAGTAGTTGTCGTACAGATCGGTCGACGTCGGACCGACGATCGAGAACCCGTCGAAGGTCCACGTGGGGCCACCGTTCTCGGCACCATCGGCCAGCAGCGTCTCGGTGCCGGCCTTGACTGTCACGTCGTCGACGAACAAACCGGCCTCGGCAACGCCGCCGTCGGTCTTGTACAGGAAGCGCAGCTTGATCTTCTTGCCGTCGTACGCACCCAGCGGCACGTTGAGAGCGGCCCACGTCTTCTGCTCACCGGACAGCGCCGCGTTGCCCGAGGGGTCCAGCGGGATCGGCGTGCCGCCGACTGTCCCGTTGAGCGACTTCCACGTCGTCTCGCCCTCGGCCTGCGCCTGGACGTATGCGTAGTCGTAGCCCGCCTCGATCTCGTACCGGACCTTGGCGTCGAGCACGGCCGCGGTCTTGCCGGTCAGGTCGACGCTGGTGGTCATCGAGTTGTTGAGATCGTCCCCCGATCCGGAGAAGAACTGCTTGGTCCCGGAGGCAGGTGCACCGTTCTGCCTGATGATCTGCTTCTTGGGCAGCACGACGACAGCGGCCTGGGCCTTCTTGGTGTTGTACTCCTCCGGCCCGAGGTTCAGCGTCTTCTGCTGCTTGGTCGAGAGCGCCTCGTAGTCGAGCCAGCCGAGCTGCAGCTTGTTCCACGCGCCGAGGTCGCCCGGGCGGGTGCCCAGTGCCTCGCCGGCGGCATTGAGGCGGCTCTGGGCCATCAGGGTCCAGTACTCGTTGTTGTTGTCGCCGCCGCCGGAGGTGTCGTAGTCGTCCGGGAGACCGAGGTCGTGACCGAACTCGTGGGCGAAGACCGACAGGCCGCCGTTCTCGGGCTGGGCCGTGTAGTCGCCCACCCAGATGCCGGTGTTGCCGACCTGGGCGCCGCCGAGACGGTTCTGGGGCGGGCCGGTGAGACCGGCGTCGGTGCCGAAGGCGTACCAGCGGTGCGACCAGATGGCGTCCTCACCCTGCTGCGGATCGCCGTCCGCCTCGTCGCCACCTGCGTGGACGATCTGGAAGTGGTCGATGTAGCCGTCGGGCTCGTTGAAGTCGCCGTCACCGTCGAAGTCGTAGCGGTCGTACTGGTCGTACGAGGCAATGGTCTTCTTGATCTGGGCGTCGGTCCTGCCGGCCGCCTTCTGATCGGCGACCCACGCGGTCAGCGAGTCCTGGATGAGGTTCCAGACCGTCCTGTAGGACTCGTCGCGGCCGTAGCGCGCCTCGTTGTAGGGCACCTTGACCCAGTCCTGGACCTGGCCGTCGACCGTGTAGCGGCCTGAGGACTGCGTCTCGAAGTAGGTCTTGACCGACTCGACGCCGTCACCGCTGCCGAAGTAGAGGTCCTGGTAGTGCTTGCGGTTGTAGTTCTTCTGCCAGACGGTCGAGTTGTCCTTCGTCCGGTCGGGCTGGGGGATCTGGTTGTGCAGCGGGCCGTCGAACGTCGTCGGACCCTCCACGCTCGGGTCCGTGTCCTGGTCGGGGAAGTCGGGGTGACGCTGGTTGCCGAACTCGGTGAGGATCACGAAGATCTTGTCGGCGCGCTCCTGGCTGAGCTCGACGTACTGATCCTTCTTCTGGCTCTTCTGGATCGCCTGGCGCTGGTTCTTCGTGGCGCGCTTGTTGGCCAGAGCCGCAGCCTCGGCCGGGCTGTAGCCCTTGCCGACCTTGACCACCGATGCACCGTTCTTGTCGACGGGGGTGGCCTCACCATTGATGACCGAGGTCAGGCCGCTCTCACGCAGGGCGCGGCGCTTGTCCTCCAGCGGATTCGGCAGATCGTCCTTGCCGACCTTGCTCGGTTGGTCCTGAGCCTTGACCGAGGGTGCTTCGGCGGCCGTTCCCGGTGAGGCATAGGCCAGACCGAGCGACGCCGCGAGGGTGAGGCCCATGAGCCCCGATGTCACACGTTTCACTGTTCCCCCAACTGATTTGGTATCCAGACGTGCGGTCAGACGATCGCCCGCCGCAACCGGGCTCGCCCTTGTGGGGCAATCCCGCGCAACGCAGACAACTTAGGCAACATTCAGGGACGGAGGAAGTCTTGACTTTTGGCCCGATCGGACTATGGGGACTAGTCCGATCGGACCATTTCGCGGGTAAAGCCGTTCACGCAGAATTTTCTTTTTCCCTGCGCAATCTCTTGCCAAAACCGGTTCCGCTTGCCCTAGGCTGCATCCCAGTTGCACGACGTTGGCCGTACGAATGAATGAGTTTCCTCCCGGGGTGTCGAGTTCTTCTCGAAGGTTGGATGTACGTCGCGACGATCGCGCGCGAAGGTCGCGGGCGGCATCTCGCCAAGAGGAGAAGGACATGGCAACAGGAACCGTCAAGTGGTTCAACGCTGACAAGGGCTTTGGATTCATCGCCCCCGACGACGGCAGCGAGGACGTGTTCGCGCACTTCTCGGCCATCCAGACCAGCGGCTACCGCTCGCTGAACGAGAACCAGAAGGTCGAGTTCGACGTCGAGCAGGGCCAGAAGGGCCTGCAGGCCGCGAACATCCGCCCGGTCTGATCCAGGTGACAGCAAGAAGCCCCCGGAGCATCGCTCCGGGGGCTTCTTCGTGCTCGGGGACTCAGTAGTGTCCGCCCTCGTCCCAGGCGTGCCGGCCGAAATCGGCGCCGGCGCCGTCGGCCAGGTAGCTGACGTCGCTGGAGGGCCGGGCCGCGGCAGGCGCCAGGCGCTGCGCCGGGAACCGGCTGGACGTCTCGGCGAGCTGGCGGGAGTCGATCTCGAACGAGGACTCTTCCATTGGCTGTCTCCTTCAGCAGTGATGGCAGTGACATGAGGATATCCTCATGTTTGCCCCGCTGGGAGCCTTACTGACGGGTAGTCTTCGCGAGTCAGACCTTCGACTTGCGGTAGCCAGCCTTGATCGCGTCGGCCTCGTTGGCGAAGCACTGCTCTGGTTTGGTACGGCCGTAGAAGCTGCCACTGGGCACGTGGTAGATGCGACTCGAGGCATTGCCCTTGATGGGCGCGGACGACGGGCAGTTCCAGCCCGACGGCTTCGCCGCCTTCGACCCAGAAGGCTTCGCCGCGGGCCGACTCCGCTGCTTGATCGTCAGTTTCTGCTTGAGCGTCTTCACCTTGGTCGGTCCGTACGTCTTGGTCGAACCGACGCGCGTCCACGTGCGGTAACGCACCGTGGTGGTGACCGCGTACTTGCCGGCGCGAAGCCGCGCCTTCGTTGCGTTGCGGGCGACCGTCCGCTTGCCGCTCTTCACAGTGAGGCGCTTGCTGAGAACTTTGACGTGCCCGCGCGGGGAGACGTGGGGCCGCACCGTCGCTGCCTTGTTGTACGCGACGGTCTTGTCGGCGATCTTCTTGATCGAGACGGTGGCGTCCGCGGCGGACGCCCCGGTACTACCGACCGCGACCAACCCACAGGTGAGGGCAATTGCGATGAGGACGGTGCTGACACGGCTCACGACGGGAGCTCCCTTTGATTCAGATTGTCGATCCGACAACCGTCGGAGGCTACGCCTGTCCAGGCGACCGTGTCTTCGTCTTGGACGAAACTGGCTCGAAAGGATTCAGACCGTGACCCGGAGGATCCGGTCGTCCCCCTTGGCCGGGTCACCGCGACCGTCCGTGTTGCTCGTGGCGACCCACAGTGCACCGTCGGGGGCGACCGCGACGCTGCGGATGCGTCCGTGGTCGCCGGCGAACCAGGCCTTGGGCTTGCCGGTCGACGTGCCGTCCAGCGGCACCGAGTACAGGCACTCCCCCTGCAGCGCGCCGACGTATGCCGTGGACTTCGTGATCGCCAGTCCGGCCGGCGAGCACTCGTCGGTGCCCCAGGTGACCTTCGGGTTCACGAAGTCGCCGTCGTCGCTGCGTCCCTCGACGTCCGGCCACCCGTAGTTGCCGCCGCGCTCGATCAGGTTGAGCTCATCGGCCGACTTGTCGCCGAACTCCGCCGCCCACAGCCGCCCGTCGGCGTCGAAGGCCAGGGCCTCGATGTTGCGGTGGCCGTACGACCACGTGCGGTTGCCGAAGGGGTTGCCCGCCGCGGCTCGGCCGTCCTGGTCGATGCGCAGCACCTTGCCGGCCAGCGAGTCCCGATCCTGCGCCAGCTCACCGTTGCCCGCGTCGCCGGTCGAGACGAACAGCGCACCGGTCGGGTCGAACAGCAGCCGCCCGCCATGGTGCCGCGATCCGATCGGGATCCCGGTCAGGATCTCCTGCGGCTCACCCAGCGAGCCGCCCGACATGCTCATGCGCACGATCCGGTCGTCGCTGCCGGTCGTGACGTAGGCGAACAGGACGCTCTCGTCGCCCGGCGGCGTCGCGATCCCCAGCAGTCCACCCTCACCGCCCGGCCGGCCGGACGCTCCGGGGACCTCCCCCAGCAACGTGACGGTTCCGTCGGTGGCGATGCGGACGACCGTGCCCTCGTCACGCTGCGACACCAGGGCGTCGCCGTTGGCAAGGAACGCCATCCCCCACGGGACGTTGAGCCCGGTGGCGATCGTCGCCGCGATGGTCGGGGTTCCCGCCGCCGACGCTTCAGGGCTCGCGGCCGGCGCCTCCGTGGTGGTCCCGCTCGAGGATGGGGCGGGCTCCGGATCGTCGTCGCTGCGACTGCAGCCCACCAGTGCCATCGCACCGAAGGCCGCCAGACCTGACAGGAGGGCTCGGCGTTCCATGCCCTCGATGATGCCTGCCGCGGCCGGTCAGGCCAAGGCGGTGCGCATCTGCTGCAGCCGGGAGCGGTACTCCGTGGCCGGCAGGTGATCGACGTTCAGGGGGGGGTCGAGCTCGGCGACCAGCAGCTGGGCGAGCTCGCGCAGCCCCTCGCCGTCGGGAACCGCCCAGGTCGAGACCGACAGGTGCTCGAGCATCCAGGTCGTCAGGACGGGGTCGTCCACGGAGGTCATGCCCAGGTGGTCGCTCAGGACGGTGGCCAGCGTCATCCGGAAGGTCGAGGCACGCGTGCGACCGTGCAGCTGGACGGTCTGGATGTGGTCGCGCAGGTTGAGGACGGGGTCGACCAGGGAGTGCCAGCTCGAGCCACCCACCTGCCCGACGAACACCAGCCCGGCCGCGACCGGTAGCCGCAGACAGCGGTTGAGCACGCGAGCGCCGTCCGCGTCGACGACCCACCCGTACAGGCCGGGCGTCCGGGGCAGCAGCTCCAGATCGGTCGACGGCGTCGCCTGCTGGGGATCGGACAGGTGGGCACCGACCGGTGACGACGGCTCGATCGCGGTGACCGGAGCGAGGTCGGCGGCCTCCTCGTCCCAGGTCTCGGGCTCGAGCGGCGCGAGGGACACGACAGGACCCGACGAGACCACCGCCCCCGCGGCCTGCAGGTCGGCGTAGAGGGGCCCGATGACGGCAGCGGGCGCATCCACCCGGACGACCATGCCGTCCAGCGAGCCGACCAGCGACTGGAGACGTGTCACGACCCAGCTGGCCCACACGACCCGGTAGCCCGGGTCCAGCTCGTCGAGGGTCCGCGAGTCCGGCGAGATCCACTCGTGGGGCGCAATGAGCCCGTGCTCGGCCGACAGGACGAACCAGTCGGCACCGCTGCTCTCGGCCTCCAGCCGGGCCAGCTGGAAGCTGACGTCGCGGTAGACCTCCTTGGCGGGAGCCGGGACGTTGACGCGTTCGCCGACGCTTCCCAGCAGCACGACGTGCGGCACGAGCTGCTCGGGGGCGCCGTCGTCGGCCGGCGCGGACTCCACGGCTCCCCCACGTCCCTGCGCCACGGCCCGGTCGCCGGCCAGCGACATCGCGAGCCGGCGCGGACCCGGCGCAGCCGCATGAGGGTCCTCACCGCGCTCGTGCAGAGGGATGCTCTCGTACTCGCCGCGGGCGACCCGGCGGAACACCGGGGAACGCGGCGCGAACTGGACGTGCTTGGCCCGGCCGCCCTCGGTGAGCCCGATCAGGTGGGCGCGGATCGTGGCCTCGTTGACGTCCGGGTAGTACGCCTTGAACCAGCTGCGCACGTCCTCGTACCGAAAGACCGCCGGCATGGCGTCTGCACACTCGTGCATGATCTGCCAGACCGGTCTGTCGTACTTCACGACCCGCTCCGTTCACGACGTCGAGCGGACCCGACCGAGGATTGTTTTCTGTCTCACCCGTGCAGAGTCTGACACCTGCGAGCCATGACGGCGCGGCAATGGACAATCTGTCCGCTTTACGGAACGGGGAATGCGTGACCGGTCCGCACCGTTGACCAACGGGTAGAAGTCTTCCACGAGAGGTAGCCCCATGAGCACCGTCACCCTGACCCAGGAATCGATCGACGACGTCATCGGAGCCGACGGCATCACGCTGGTCGACTGGTGGGCATCGTGGTGCGGCCCCTGCCGGCAGTTCGCGCCGGTCTTCGAGGCTGCCAGCGAGAAGCACCCCGATGTCGTCTTCGGCAAGATTGACACCGAGGACCAGCAGCAGCTCGCGGCCGCCGCGCAGATCACCTCGATCCCGACGCTGATGGCCTTCCGCGACGGCGTCCTGGTCTTCTCCCAGCCCGGAGCACTCCCCGCGGCCGGCCTCGAGCAGGTCATCCAGGCCGTCCGCGATCTCGACATGGACGACGTGAAGCGTCAGCTCGCCGAGCAGGAAGCCAGCGAGCAGCAGGCCTGAACCACCCTCCCGGGCGCCCACCGCGCCCGGGATAACGTGGCGACATGATCTTCATCGTCGTCAAGTTCCGCACCAAGCCCGAATGGACCGATCGCTGGCTCGAGCTGGTGCGTCCGTTCACCGAGGCCACCCGTGCCGAGCCCGGCAACCGCTGGTTCGACTGGTCACGCAGTGTCGACGACCCGAACGAGTTCGTCCTCGTCGAGGCCTTCGACGACGACGCCGCCGAGGCTCACGTCACCAGTGAGCACTTCGCCGCCGCCATGCAGACCATGCCGCAGGCGCTGGTGTCGACGCCGCTGATCATCAGCCAGACCGTCGACCAGGACGGCTGGGGCCAGATGGGCGAGCTGACCGTCGACTGACGGCCAGCCTCCTCAGGTCGCCTCGGCGTACCGGCCGGCGATCCGGGAGACCTTGCGGGCGTACGGGCCGCTGCGGTTGTAGGTGAGCACCGCCTCGGACCATCCGCGAGAACCGCTCAGGTCGCCGCCGGCCCGGCACAGGTAGCGGCCGGCGGCCAGTGCGGCGTCGTCGATGTCGTGCGGATCGACCTTCCCGTCGCCATCACCGTCGGCTCCGTACACGGCCCAGGTCGTCGGGATGAACTGCAACGGGCCGACCGCCCGGTCCCACCGGCGGTCGCCGTCCAGCGCCCCGCCGTCGGTGTCGGCGATCGCGCGGTTGCCGCCCGTGCCGTCCAGCGCGACACCCAGGATCCGCGGCGAGGCGACCCCGCCGGCGTCCAGCTTGGCACCGGCGAACGAGCCATGGCTGCTCTCGACCGAGCCGATGCCGGCCAGTGTGTTCCACGCGATCCGGCAGCTGGGCTCCTCGCGCGCAAGCGTGCGGGCGGCCGCGACGTACGCCGACAGCGCCCGCCGCGGGATGCCGGCGGCCTTCGACACGGCGGTCAGCTGCTTCACCGAGGGAGCCGGCGCGGCCGGTGGCACGGTCGCTGCCGGCGCCGGCTCGTCGCGAGGTGCGACGGCCAGGGTGATCACGATCGCCAGGGCCAGGACGGCTGCGAACGCCAGTGACAGGAGGGGACGTTTCACACCCCCAGTGTCCCGGTGCCGACAAGCGGCGACGTACCGGTCAGACGGTGACGAACGAGCGCATGCCGATCGACCCGTGATCGATCGTGTCGTTGAAGAAGCGGATGTCCTCGTCGTCCTCGAGCAGGCTCAGCGCCGCCACCATCGGCCGGTAGTGGTCATCGGTCGGCACCGCGATGCGGGCCTCGGCCCACGTGCCGTACGGATTGAGCAGCTTGCCGAGCTGGCGCTCCTGCAGGGCGACGGCGGTGTCGGCGTCGAACTGCTCGGCCCAGTCCCAGGCGGCGCCTCCGTCCCACTTGACCCGACCGAGGGCGTGGACGATGTTTCCGCTGCCGATGAACACGACACCGCGGCGGCGCATCGCCCGCAGGCGTCCGTAGAGCTCGTAGAGCTGGGGCAGCGGCATCGTGTAGTCGATGCTGATCTGCAGGACCGGCACCTCCGGCGCGGGCGCCAGGTGCTTCAGGACGCTCCACGTGCCGTGGTCCAGCCCCCACTGCTTGTCGAGCTCAGCCTCGTACTCCACCAGCTGGCGGGCCAGCAGCCGCGCCACGTCGGTGTCGCCGACCGACTCGTACCGCACCCGCGAGAGCTCTGCGGGGAAGCCGCCGAAGTCATAGATGATCGGGTTCTTGGGTGCATCGGTGATGTGGGTCTGCCCCGGCGTGAGCCAGTGGGCGCTGACGACCACGATGGCCTGCGCCTGCGGCAGCTCCTGCCCCAGCTGGTGCCACGTGCGGGTGTAGGCATTGTCCGAGATCGCGTTCATCGGGCTGCCGTGACCCACGAACAGCACCGGCATCAGCGCGCTGGGCGCAAGACGGTTGTCGAGATCGGTGATCGAGTACGTGGCCATGCCGGACATCCTTGCGCTACTAGTTGATGCTTCAACTATATCACCACTGCCAACCCGGCTCCCTGCGAAAGCGCGCCGGGAGGCGGGCGGCCGGGGCCGGTGACTCCGGACGCGCGGCGATCTCCTCCCGCGCGCGCCGGACGTCTGGCGCGGAGGCGCGACCCAGGAGGGCCAGCAAACGGGCCACGACGGTGACCTGGACCCTCGCCTCCTGGGCGCCACCCGGCAGCCAGGGCTCGTGCAGGAAGTCCGGCAGGCAGCACGCCAGCTCATCGGGCCCGAACAGCTGCCAGAACGCGCCGTCGTCGTGCAGCTGCCGCTCGGCCTCCAGCAACGCGGCCCGGTCGCTGCCGAGCACCAGCGTCAGGTCGGCGGTGTCGAGGAAGACGTAGAGCCGGGAGCGGACCCGCGCGTAGCGCCGGATGGTCGCCGAGGCACGCCCGTCGGCGAGCCGGCCGAAGAAGTCGTCGATCAGTGGCCAGCCGGGTTCGTCAACGTCCATGCCTGCACCCAAGCAGCGACGACCGACACTACTGGTCGAGCGCGTCCAGCACGCCGGAGGTGAATCCGTCGAAGCTCACCCGGTCCGGCGCCGCGGGGCGGGCCCCGAGGCGGACGGCGACGACGCCCTCGCTCGGGACGACCGCGATGTACTGGTTGCCGTAGCCGAAGGCCCAGAAGGCGTCGGCGGGCACGTTCGGGGCGAGACGCCCCCGGTACGGCGGCTTGTCGGCGGCGAAGCCCGCCTGGCGGAGCACCTCCACGACCCGGCCCTCGGCATTGGTCCACCACAGCAGCCCGTACGCCGCGTTCAGGTCCGACGACGGACGCGTCGCCTCCCGCACGTAGTCGCCGGGCACGATCTGCCGACCCCGCCACGAGCCGGTGTTGAGCATGAGATGGCCGACCCGCGCGAGGTCCAGGCACGTCGACTGCATGCCGGAGTAGGTCAGCGCATTGCCGACCGCATCGCGACCCCAGACGGTGTCGCGCATGCCCAGCGGGTCCAGCAGGCGCTCCTGCGCCGCGGCGCCGACGTCCGCACCGACCGTGTCGTCCAGCACCGACTCGAGCGTCTGCACCGCTGCGTTGTCGTAGACCCACCGCTCCCCCGGCGCAGCGTCCTGGGCCAGGCCGGCCGCGTACGACGACTGGTCGCGCACGGCGCGGATCATCTGGCGGTCGGCGGCATCGGACCAGCGACGTCCCGACGTCATCGACAGCAGCGACCGCGCCGTGACCTGCCCGGCTTCGGTCCCACGCCACTGTTCGACGTGCTCGCCGGCGGGAGCGTCCAGGTCCAGCGTCCCGTCACCGGCGGCCATCCCGACCAGCAGCGAGCTGAGCGACTTGGCGATCGAGTAGACCTTGTGCGGGGTGCGCGCAGATCCCCCGTTCCAGTACGCGTCGTGGACCAGACGGCCGTCCTTCACGACCGCCACGCACGTGGATCCGTTCGCGGCCAGATCGGCGTCCAACGCCGTCCAGTCGCCGCGCTCCGCCCGCGGCCAGCTGGTGCCGGGAAAGACCGGCGCCGGGGTGGCAGCGGGGCTCGGCGTGGCCTCGGGCGCGTCGCGCGTCGGCGCGGGCTGTGGTGAGCTGTCCGGCTGGACGTCCGCCGATCCCGAGCACGCAGCAACGGCGAGCAGCGCCCCGGTGGCCAGCGCAGCTCGGATCCTCACGGGTCCACCCTGCCAGCCCGGCTCAGCGCGTCTCGCGCGGCAGACGGATGCGGATGGGACCGCGGGCTGCCGCGAGGTCGATCACCTCACCGCGCTGGGTGATCTCGACCTCCCCGCGGTCGACCAGCCGGGCCGCGGCGTCCCGCACCGGTTGCATCAGCGGACGCCAGTCATCGGGGGCCGCCGCACGGGCCACGTCCGAAGGGCAGATGGTCGAGGTGCGGGCGCGCGACCGGAGCAGCTCGAGGATGCGCCGCTCGAGATCGGCACCGGGATGACTGGCGTCGGGCACCGGACCAGCGTCCCTCCGCAGGAGGTCGTCCACAACTGGTGACGCATCCCACCGGACCTCGACGTTCGCTTGTTGGGATCGTGAGCGACAATAAAGGGATGCCCACCTCGTCGGATCTGCGCCTGTTGCTGCGCCATCCGGTGGAGTTCGTGGTCGGCGAGACACCGGCGGAGTCCCGGTTCGTCTTCCACACCCCCGATGGCGACCGCACCGCCACGGCCAACGAGGCGATCGGCCCGCTCAGCCAGGGCATTCGCGTCATGTCCGCCGACAAGTCGGTGCGTGCCTGGGCGACCCCGGCGATCCTCGCGCTGCGCATCATGGCCCGCGGCGCGCTCGGTGCCCCGAACCCCAACGAGCTGAGCCAGCTGCAGAGCGCCGGCGCCGCGATCGGTCCGAACCCGGGCGCCGGTCAGGCCGCCATCATGGGCTTCCTCAAGGCACTGGAGGTCGACGCACCCCCGGCCGCGTCCACCCCCCAGCGGCAGCCCTACGTCGCCCCGCAGGCCTCGAGCCAGCGGCCCCGTGAGACGACGTTCTCGTGGTCGCTGATCGTGACGTTCCTGGAGAACCCCGCCCCCGACCAGGCGGCCGTCGTCCGGCTGCGCGTGCATCCGCGGGCCAGCTCGTGGGGCGCCTTCGACGCGAACGACCTGTTCAACGGGTCGACGCACCCCATGGCCGAGGACGCGAAGGAGCCCACCGCCGCGATGCTGCGCCGGCTCGAGGCGTGGTGGCAGCCTGCTGCCGCGCTGCGCGACCCGCACTCGCGCGGCGCCGTCACCGTCAGCCCCGACTCGCTCGCCCGCCTCGGCGACCGCAGCCTCGCCCCGACCTTCATGGCCAACCGCATCGAGGTGCGCTGGCCGCCTGAGCTCGTCCGTGAGCTGTCGACGTCCGCGATCGTGCGCCGTCAGGAGACTCCCGGGTCCGACCGGCCGTCCGCATTCACCCAGGGCCAGCTGTTCACCTTCGACTGGCAGGTCGCGCTGGGCCAGGACGTCCTGTCGCCGACCGAGCTGGACCAGCTGGCCGCCTCGCAGACCGGACTGCTGCGGCTGCGCGACCGCTGGGTGTTCGTCGACAAGGCCAAGCTGCACCGGGTGCTGGAGAACCGCACCCACCACATCTCTGCGCTCGAGGCCCTGCGGGCCGCGGTCACCGGTGAGATGGAGATCGACGGCCGCAAGACCGAGGTCGACACCGTCGGCTGGCTGGAGGAGGTCCGCCGCAAGCTCGCGGTGCAGGACCGCGACATCGCCCCGGCGATCCAGCCGTCCGACCTCGACGGCCACCTGCGCGACTACCAGCTGCAGGGACTGCGCTGGATGACCCAGCTGGTCGACCTGGGCCTCGGCGGCATCCTGGCCGACGACATGGGTCTGGGCAAGACCGTCATGCTCATCTCGCTGCACCTGCAGCGTGCCGTCGACACGACCGCCCCCACGCTCGTCGTGTGCCCCGCGTCCGTGCTGGGCAACTGGGAGCGCGAGATCAAGCGCTTCGCCCCCACCGTGCCCGTGCACCGCTATCACGGGCCGGGGCGCAGCCTCCAGGACGTCAAGGACGGCTTCCTGGTCACGACCTACGCCACGATGCGCGCCGATGTCATCGAGCTGTCCGAGCACGAGCCCGGATGGGGCCTGGTCGTCGCCGACGAGGCGCAGAACATCAAGAACCCGCACGCGCGCACCGCGCAGGCGATCCGCGACATCCCCGCGGTGGCCCGCCTGGCGCTCACCGGCACCCCGGTGGAGAACAACCTCTCCGAGCTGTGGGCGATCCTGGACTGGTCGACACCCGGTCTGCTGGGCACCTACGAGCAGTTCCGCCGCACCTGGTCGCGGGACATCGAGGCGCGCCGCGACCCCGAGAAGGCCAACGGGCTCTCCCAGCTGATCCGGCCGTTCGTGCTGCGCCGCCGCAAGTCCGATCCGGGTATCGCCCCCGAGCTGCCGCCCAAGATCGAGACCGATCACCGGGTCAACCTGACCCGCGAGCAGGTCGGGCTGTACGAGGCCGTCGTGCGCAGCACGATGGCTCAGATCCAGGAGGCGCAGGGTATCCAGCGCCGCGGCCTGGTCGTGAAGCTGCTGACCCAGCTCAAGCAGATCTGCAACCACCCGGCGCAGTTCCTGCGCGAGCCGGAGTCCAAGCTGCTGGGACGTTCGGGCAAGCTCGGCGTCTTCGACGAGCTGGTCGACGAGATCGTGGCAGAGGAGGGCGCGACCCTCGTGTTCACGCAGTACGCCCAGATGGGTCGGCTGCTGACCCGCCACCTGGACGAGAAGAAGATCGCCAACCAGTTCCTGCACGGCGGCACCACGGTGCGCGGCCGCGAGAAGATGGTCAACGAGTTCCAGGCCGGGCGGATGCCGGTGTTCGTGCTCTCGCTCAAGGCGGCCGGCGTGGGCCTGAACCTGACCCGGGCCGATCACGTCATCCACTACGACCGGTGGTGGAACCCTGCCGTCGAGGACCAGGCCACCGACCGCGCCCACCGCATCGGCCAGACCAAGAACGTCCAGGTCCACCGGCTGATCAGCGAGGGCACGATCGAGGAGTCGATCGCCGAGCTCATCCGCTCGAAGCGATCGCTGGCCGATGCGGTCGTCAACGGCGGCGAGGGCGCGCTGACCGAGCTGTCGGACGCCGCACTGGCCGACCTCGTGCGCCTGCGCCGCTGACCGGGCTCAGCCCAGGCAGCTCTTCAGCTGCGAGACCCGGTAGAAGTACGGGTTGAGCGCCGACGGCGTGCAGGAGGCGTTGAACTGCACGGGCTGCTCGTTGTAGCGCATCGTCACCAGCACCTCGCCGGACGCATTGCGGAACGCAGTCCACTCCAGGTTGCCGGCCAGCCGTCCTGCGACGAAGCCGCGCCAGGGATTGCTGCCGTACGAGAACGCCCGGGACGCCTGCTTCTGGCTGCGGGGCGCCTTGATCAGGGCCGCGAACGGCATCGTCACCTCGCCGTGGGCCAGACGGAAGACCGCTGCGGTGCTGCCACCCGCGATGCGCGCGTCGAGGGCCCCGAAGAAGTCCTTCAGGACGGGCCGCGCGCCCCGATACGAGCTGGTCTGGCCCTTCACGCCCGGGCCGAACCGGTAGAACGTGCGGGCGTCGGTGGCCTCCGCGAGGTGCTTGGCCGCGGAGACCGGCACGTAGTCGGCGAACGTCACCCGGGTGTCCTTCGCCAGGCCGGGGGCCGTGGAGTAGAGCTGGTAGACGTCCAGCGCCTTGCCGACCGGGTTGCTGAGCCGGTTGACGTACGACTTCTTGTACAACCGCAGCAGGACGGTGCGGGCAGCGGCCTTGACGCTGGAGCGGCGCAGGACCTTCGCGGTCGCGGCGCGGCCGGCCTTCGTGGACCCTTCCGGGATCAGCAGATCCTTGTTGACCTTTCGCGAGGGCGACGGGATCGACGGAACCACCGACTGCAGGCCGCGGCGGAAGTAGTTGGCGCTCTGCTTGGTGCGGTACACCGGGCTGGTCTGGGCCGCGATCTTCTCGCCCCGCAGGCCCACGGCGGTGAAGAAGCCTTGGTACGTGCTGGCCGTGCGGCGTCCGATGCTGCGCCACTCGTCCTTGCCGACGGTGCTGAGATTTCCGTAGCCGAGCTTCTTCTCCGCGCGCTGGAAGGCGCGCAGCTGGTCGTCGAACTTCGTGCCGCGGGTGGTGAGCGCGTTCTTGCGCCGGGCGCCCTTCCAGACCGCGAGGGCGCGCTTCTCGGTGCCGGGGCCGGTCAGCGACCGGGCCCCGTGGCGGCCGACGTTCTGGACGAAGAACAGCTCGTACCCGGCCGGCGGTGCGACGACCGACGTGCCCGGATCTCCGTACGGCGTCTGGTTGGCGTAGAACCGGTCGTTGCTGATGTCGGCGTGCGCGCCGCTCATCGGCAGCGACAGCGCCGCCACGACGACGGTGGCCAGGGTGAGGGGGCGCCGGGATCTCATCGTTCCACTGTAGGACGGATCTTTCTGCGTCTCGGCCGCCCGAGCAGCAGAAATGCAGAAAGATCCGTCCACCCCCTAGGATCGGGCGGTGCTCCGACCGTCCCGCGCCGCGCGGCTGCTCAGCGTCGTCATCGCGTGCCTCGTGGCCGTGGCCGTCCTGACCCCCGTGCAGGCCTCGGCCAAGACCGATCCGCGCCTGACCCGCCCGCTGTTCGCCGACCCCACGTCGACGGCGGCGGTCGCTGCCAAGCGCGACAAGCGCTTCGCGTCCCTGGCCCGGACGCCCCAGGCGTTCTGGGCCACCGACGGTCTGCCGACCAGGACGGTTCGCAGGTCCGTGGCCGCCTACACCAAGCGGGCCGCGAAGAAGAAGCGCACGCCGGTCATCGCGGTGTACGCGATCCCCGCCCGCGACTGCGGCAGCCACTCCGCCGGCACCTTCGACCCCCGGACGTACCGGCGCTGGATCGCCCAGGTCGCCGCCGGGCTCAAGGGAGCCAAGGCCATCGTCGTCCTGGAGCCTGATGCCCTGGCGATGCTCGGCCAGTGCGATCAGGGCGATCGCATCGGGCTGATCCGCTACGCGGTCGGCAAGCTCAAGCGCGCCGGGGCGTGGGTCTACCTCGACGCCGGCCACTCCCGCTGGATCGCTCCGGACGTCATGGCGCAACGGCTCAAGGCGGCCGGTATCTCGTCCGCCCGGGGCTTCGCGACCAATGTGGCGAGCTTCCAGGCCACCGCGGACGAGAAGGTCTACGGCGACGCCGTCGTGGCCTCACTGCGCACGCGGGGCGTCACCGGCAAGCGCTACGTCATCGAGACCGCGCGCAACGGCGCCCCCACGGCTGCCGGCGACTTCTGCAACCCGGTGGCGGCGCGGGTCGGCGCCAAGCCGCGCATCGTGCGCCGCGGGGCGATCGACGCCTACCTGTGGGTCAAGCACCCCGGCGAGTCCGACGGCGCGTGCAACGGCGGACCGAGGGCCGGCGCCTGGTGGGCCGCCGGGGCGCTGACCCTGCTCGGTCGCTGAGGGCCTCCTCAGCGGGCCTTGCGGTCCGCGAGGATCGCGGCGACGTTGAGCGACGCCCACGACAGCGTCGCGCCGAGCACCTTGGCCTTGGCACCCTTGGCCCGACCCTCCGGGGTGAGCAGCACAGCGTCCGCCAGATCCAGCGCGACCCGCGCCCACATGGCCTGCTCCCGGGCGGCTGCGGAGGGGGCGAGCAACGCGAGGGTGCTGACGGCCAGGTCGCGCGGACCGAACAGCCGGGCGACGAGGTCGTAGCGCTGCTGCTTGACCGGGTTGTTCGTGAGCGCGGCACCGAGGTGCCGGGGCTTGACGAGGGCGAAGGCCGCGTACCCGGCCGTCGCTGCGGACATGATCTTGCTGTAGCTCGGTGTCATGGCACCCGACGCTAGTTCCGGCGCCGTCACCCCGCACCTCAGAATTGCGGCGCCCGGCCCGGCGACTACTGCACCAGCGGATAGGCGACGAACAGCGCGGCCGCTGCGGCGGCCCCGAAGGCGTAGGTCGTCGACTTGAGCACCGCGCCGAACCGCAGGCGCAGCTTGGTCACGCTCTGCACGCCCAGGAAGACGCACGCCAGCGGCATCAGCAGCCAGCACACGCCCCAGCCGGAGAAGACGTCGTCCGGCCACGCGACCCCGCCGGTGTCGGCCACCGCGGCGACCAGCACGACATAGGCCGGGAACAGCATCGGCAGGGATCCGCGCAGCGCGGCCCCGGCGGCGACCCGTATGCCGGAGCGCATCTCGCCATCGACCAGCCTCTCCGCACGCGGCTCACCGACCGGCGGACCGCTGAGGGATGAGAAGAACGCGCGCCGTCGCAGCAGCAGGATCGTGGTGGCCAGCACGACCGCGAGCATCCACCAGGCCCCCGCGTCGGAGTCCTGCATCGCCGGCGGCCGGTACTCGTACGGCACGAAGTCGTTGGTGAACCAGATCAGCGACGGCACGAGGGCGACGACGAAGGCTGCCAGCGCCAGGCCGATCGCCAAGGTCTGCAGCTTGGTCCAGCGGGTGACCACGTCGTCGGCCGCCACGGCCTCGGTCGCCGGCTCACTCACCGGCTCGTTCACCGGCAGGGGCCGGACGACTCCGGGCGCCGCGGCAGCCACGGGCCGGGGCCCGGCGCCGATGTCGGGCGTCGTGCTGATCCCGGTCAGCGCGGCGCGCATCTCCTGCACGCTCTGGTATCGGTCAGCAGGATCGATCGCCATCGCCTTGCGCACCACGTCGGCAAGGGCGGCGGGCACCTCGGGCGTGATGGCACGGGGATCGGGTCGGGGGTGGCTGCGGTGCGCCAGCAGCTGGGAGGCCATGGTGCCCGCGAACGGCGGGGTGCCGGTCAGGCACTCGTACAGCAGGCAGCCGACCGAGTAGATGTCGCTGCGCTCGTCGGCACGTCCGTCGAACTGCTCGGGCGCCATGTAGTGCGGCGTGCCAGCGACCGTCGCAGTGGCGTCGGAGGCGGCCCGGGCGATGCCGAAGTCGACGATCTTGATGCCGCCGTCCTGGGTCACCAGGATGTTCGCGGGCTTGATGTCCAGGTGCAGGATGTCGGCGGCGTGGCAGGCGGCGAGCCCCTCCAGCACGCCCCGCACGACGATCACCGAGCGCAGGCTCGGGCCGCGCAGGGCCAGCAGGTCCTTCAGGGACGTCCCCTCGACCAGCTCCATGACCAGGTGCGGCGTGATCTCGCCGTCGCCGTCGGCCATGTGCACCAGGTCGTGCACCGTCACGACATGGGGGTGCGAGACCCGTGCCAGGGTCGCCACCTCACGGGTGATGCGGCGCATCGCCCGCGGGTCGTCCGCCAGGAAGTGCGAGAACCGCTTGATCGCCACCTCGCGCTGCAGCTGGCTGTCCCGGGCGCGGAACACGACACCGTGGTTACCGGCCCCAATACGTCCCAGCAGCTCGAAACGCTGCTCGACCGGGACGGTCTGGGGAACCCCGATCGGGACGATCGGGGTCGTCGCAAGAGGATCGGGGGCCACGCTCATCCTCCTGATCCGGGTGCGGGCGGGACACTTCGACGGTACGCCGTCCATCCCATTGTCCCTACTGACCGGTGACGCCCTGCAGATGGACGGTTCCGGTGGTGTCCAGGGCGACGGTGACGGTGACCCCGGCCAGCTTGATCACCGCTCCCCCGCGCAGCGTGACCCAGTCGCCGCTGATGGGCTCGCCGTCGACAGTCGTGCCGTTGGTGCTGCCCAGGTCCTTGATCTGCCACGTCGGGCCCTGCTGCCGGATCGCGGCGTGCCGGTACGACACCTCCGGCTCGGGGAAGGTCACCGGGCTGGCGGGCAGGCGCCCCAGCACGGCGCCGTCCGCGCCGACGACGCTGGCCCGTCCGCCCCGCGCCAGACGCAGGACGCCGGCCACGTTCATGGTCGGTGCCGGGTCGTGCAGGTCCGGGACCAGCGCAGGGAAGTTCATCGTCGCATCCGGGTCGATCGCGGCCCGCGGTGCGGACGGGACGGGCCGCGGTCGGGCGGCCCTCGACGGCGACTCCGAGACGGCGTCCCACCCGATCGGCTGCGCCGTGGGCTCCCGGCGGACCGGCTCGGCCCGGCCCGTGCCCCGCGCCGGCGGGATCCAGCCCGATCGCAGGCCGGGATCCACCTGGACGGTGACCCTGACCTCGGCCGGCAGGGCCCAGCCGACCCGCTCGGCGTGATCGCGGTAGAGCACGGCGCCGTCCTCGCCGAGGCGCTCGAGGTCTCCGTCGGGGTCGAGCCGTTCGAGGTCCTCCGGCGCGATGCGGACGGCCAGCTCGCCGAAGGCCAGCCGTTCGCCGCTGGGCATGATGACGTGCTGGCCGGTCAGCGCCCGGGCGAACCGGCGGCGCAGCACCGCGGCCGAACCGGTCGGGTACGACACCAGCTTCGCGGCGATCTCGGTGGCGGCGGCCTTCTTGGTGCTGGTGCCGAAGATGCTCTGCGCGATCCGCAGCCCGCCCAGGATCACCACGACGAAGACGACGAGGATCAGCAGGTTGGAGGTCAACGTCGACAAAAGGCCCATGGCATCATCGTCAGGGTCGCCCGTGCAGATCGACGAATCCGTGCGGAACGCGTTCCACCCCTCGATCCCCGTCCCCGCAAGGAGCCCCGGTGCTGCACATCGCCTGGTCTGCCGGCGAGCACTCCGGTCGGGTCAGCCTCGACGCCGGGTCGACGTTCATCCTGGCCCGGCGCATGAACCTGCCCGAGCAGCTGCCGCTGGTCGCTGAGGAGATCGACGGATCGGCGTACGTGTTCGTGCGCCTGCCCTATGTCAGCGATCCGGCGCTGGTCATCACCGCGACCGCGTCCCAGCCGGTCGTCCACCGCGGGCAGCGTGACAACGGGGCCGTCGTCGAGATCACGACGCCCACCGGTGCCGCCACGACCCCGGCGCCCGGCCAGAAGGTCTCGCTGACCGACACCGGCAGCCGCGTCGAGCTGCGGTTCCCCGATCTGACGTTCACCGCGGTGGTCGAGTTCACCGCCCCCGCCGTGCCCGACGGCTCGGGCACCGTGCAGCTGGGGGTCGACTCGCTGCAGCACGACGACGCATGGCTGGTCGCCGCGATCGCCGTCGCCCTCTCGCCCGAGAACGGGGTCGTCGGGCACGGCGACCTCAAGCAGGCGTTCGCCCGCTGGCGCGGCGTCGAGGAGCACAGCGACGGTGCCTTCGACCGCAACATCCTCCGCCCGGCGCTGTCGGCCCGCGGTATCGAGGCGGGCCCACGGATGAACAAGATCGTCCTGCTGGTGGAACGCTGCCGGCGGACGGCGGAGTTCCCGGCGCGCCTGCTCGACGACGTCCGCACGCGCCTACGGGCCGTGGGGTTCCTGCTCGACACCTGAGAGACTCGACCCATGAACTGGGACGAGCTGGGCGACGAGCTGGAACGGATCGGCAGCACACCGGATCTCGCGTACCGGGTGGGCGAGTACCGGCGCCTGCTGGACGACTACTCCCCCGGCCAGGAGGGGCGCGCGGAGGTGCTGGCCAACCTGGCCGACGATCTGACCGCCGACGGGCAGCTCGACGAGGCCGAGTCGCTCTACGAGCAGGCCATCGCCGACGGGGGCCGCACCGTGCTGAACCCGCACGTCGGGCTGCTGTCGGTCGCCCTCGAGCGGGTCGACGACGCGCGGGCCGACGAGCTGTTGGCCGTCCTGCTCGCCGAGAGCCGCGCCGACCGACTCGTGGTGGGTGACTACGAGTGGATCGGCGAGACCCTCGAGGAGGCCGGCCGGCTGCGGGCGGCGCTGCGCTGGTTCACGATCCCGCTGCGCGACATCCAGCCGGCTGACATCGACCTGATGCCGGTCCTCGCGCTCAACGGCCGGTGGCGCGTCCGCCGCGCGCTCGACCTGCCCATCGACGCCTATGACGAGGCCTACGAGGTCTGGCACGAGGTCAACGAGAGCAAGCCCTGACCGCAGCTACGGCACGGTGATGACGATCTTGCCGCGGGTGTGGCCGTCCTGGCTGAGCTCCCACGCCTGCTGGGTCTCGGCGAGCGGGAACTTCGCCGCGATCTGGACCGTGATGGTGCCGTCGTCGAAGAGCTCGGCCAGCTCGGTCAGGTCGTCGACATCGGGTGTCACGAAGACGTACTGACCGCCCATGTCGTTGACCCCGGGGTCGATGATCGACGCGATCCGCCCGGCGGACGACTCGGCCAGCAGCTCAGGGCTCACCGCCAAGTCACTGCCGTGGAGATCGAGCACCGCGGTCACGCCGTCGGGGACGATCGCCCGCACCCGCTCGACGAGGCCGTCGCCGTACTCGACGGGTTCGGCCCCGAGATCGCGCAGGTAGTCGTGGTTGCCCTCGGACGCGGTGCCGATCACGCGGGCACCCAGGGACACCGCGATCTGCACCGCGAACGAGCCCACGCCGCCCGACGCGCCGTGGATCAGCACCGTGTCGCCGGGCGCGACCTCCAGCGTGTGCACGAGGCACTGGAACGCGGTGAGCCCGGCGAGCGGGATCGCGGCCGCCTCCTCGAAGCTGGCGTTGGCCGGCTTGCGGGTGACGGTGCGGACCGGGGCGGCGACCTTCTCGGCGAGCGTGCCGCCGTGCACGGCGTCCTTGCGCAGGTAGCCGAACACCTCGTCACCCGGCTCGAGGGTCGTCACGGCGGGCCCGACCGCCTCGACCACGCCCGACACGTCCCAGCCCGGGATGACCGGGAAGAACGTGTCGAGCAGGGGCTCCAAGCCGCCGGCGGCGACCTTCCAGTCGACCGGGTTGACCGATGAGGCCAACACCCGCACCAGCACCCAGTCGGGCCCGACCTTCGGCTCGTCGACCTCGGTCAGCTCGAGCGGCCCGCCGAAGGAGGCGTAGGTGACTGCCTTCACTGCCGGTGCGGCTCGTCTCCTGTGAGCTCCTCGACGCTCTCGTCGATGTCCGGGCCGGTGCTGTAGACGACGGTCTCCTCGAGGTCGATGTGCTCGTCGGCCAGCAGCGGGTTCACATCGGAGCTGTCGGTCGTCGCGGTCGGGCTCGGCGGCGTCGGGACGGGCGCGGACGACTGGGCACCGAAGCTGCTGCCGCTGTCCGCGGTGCTGTCGGAGCCGGAGTCGCTGTCGGTCGCCGCGTGCTTGGCCGTGTCGACCTTCTCCTTCGCGGAGTCCACGGCCTCCTCGACCTTGTCGGCGTTCTGGTGGGCGACGCTGCCCACCTTCTCGGCGACGTCCTTGATGCGGGGATCGTCCTTGACCTTCTCGGCGGTCTCCCGGACGAACTCCTGCGCCTGGGCGGTGGCCTGCTGGACGCGCGGATCCTCGGCGACCTGCTGGGCGGTCTCGCGGATCTTCTCGTACCGCTCGCGCCCGGCCTTGGCGCCGAGCACGTAGCCGCCGCCGAACGCGGCGAGGAGGGTCAGCTTCTTGATGGGGTGGCTGAAGATGAGGCTCATGCGCTAGGGACTACCCCAACTTGGAGAACGCAATCGCCCGGCCGTGCGCGACGCGGGATCAGACGCCGAGCAGGCCGCGGATGTCGTCGGTGGTCAGGGCACCGGAGAGCGCAGCGTCCTCGTCCATCACGGCGTCGAACAGGGCGGACTTGCGGGCCTTGAGCTCCATGACCTTCTCCTCGATCGTGTCGGCCGACACCAGCCGGTAGACCATGACCGGGCGGGTCTGGCCGATGCGATGGGCACGATCGACGGCCTGCGCCTCGGCGGCCGGGTTCCACCACGGGTCGAGGACGTAGCAGTAGTCGGCCTCGGTGAGGTTGAGCCCGAAACCGCCGGCCTTGAGGCTGATCAGGAACACCGACCGCTCCCCCGACGTGAACTGCTCCACCGCGGCCTGGCGGTTGCTGGTGCGCCCGTCGAGGTAGGCGTATCCCATCCCGGCGTCGTCCAGCCGCTTGCGGACGCGCGCCAGGTACTTGGTGAACTGGCTGAACACCAGCGCCCGATGCCCCTCGGCGGTGACCTCCTGCAGGTGCTCCATCAGGACGTCGATCTTGGCCGAGCCGACATCGTCGTACTCCTCGTCGAGCAGACCGGGGTCGAGGCTGAGCAGCCGCAGCTGGGTCAGCGATCGCAGCACCTCGAAGCGGTGGTCGGACGACTCGTCGGCCAGCAGCCCCATGACCTTCTGCCGCTCGCGCTGCAGGTGGGTCTGGTAGATCCGGGCGTGGCGGGGGCTGAGCGCCACCTCGAGGACCTGCTCGGTCTTCGGTGGCAGGTCGGCGGCCACCTCGCCCTTGGTGCGGCGCCGCATGAGGGGGCGGATCCGCTTCTGCAGCAGGGCCAGCCGGTCGCGGCCGTGCCCGGTCTCGATGGGCTTCTGGTAGCCGGCGACGAAGCGCTGCGGGTCGGGGTAGAGCCCGGGGGCGACGATCGACAGCATCGACCACAGGTCCATCAGGGAGTTCTCCAGCGGCGTACCGGTGATCGCCAGCTTGAACGGTGCGTCCAGGCGCCGGGCGCACTGATAGGTCTTTCCCTGGTGGTTCTTGACGAACTGGGCCTCGTCCAGCAGCAGGCCCGCCCACGACGCCGCGGTGTAGGCGTCGTTCTCGATGCGGAACAGCGCGTACGAGGTGATGACCAGGTCGGCGCCGGCGATCTCGTCGGCCAGCTCGGTGCGGCGGCGCGCCCGCGTCGCCGAGATGGTCGCGACCTTCAACCCCGGTGCGAACCGCTGCGCCTCCCGCGCCCAGTTGCCGACGACGCTGGTGGGCGCCACGACCAGGAACGGGCCGCTGCCGCGCTCCACCTGCCGCACGATCATCGCCAGCGCCTGGACGGTCTTGCCCAGGCCCATGTCGTCGGCCAGGATGCCGCCGAGGCCGTGATCGGCCAGGAAGCTCAGCCACGCGAACCCGTCGCGCTGGTACGGACGCAGCTCGGCGTGCAGGCCCGCGGGGACCTCGGGCATCGGCACCTCGTCGAGCGAGCTGATCGCCGCGACGGACTCCTTCCAGCGGCTGGACTGCTTCTCGACGACCCCGAGGGCCATCAGCTCGTCCCACAGCCCGGCGTGAAAACGGTTGACCCGCAGCTTGTCGCTGCGGCGATCGGTCAGCTCGCGGGCCTCCTGGATCAGCTCACGCAGCTGCACCAGCTCGGGCCGGTCGATCGACAGGTAGGTGCCGCTGAGCAGCACGACGTGCGACTCCCCCGCCGCGAGGGCCGCGAACAACGGCCCGAAGTGGACCTTCTCGCCCTCGATCGTGACGGTGACCGCGAGGTCGTACCAGTCGCTGCGCGGATCCTTGCCGTCCTCGAGCGAGATGTGCACGACCGGGGCCACCTCGGCCCGCCGGTAGTCGGGACGATCGCCGACCACCTCGACCTCGACGCCCGCGGCGGTGAGCGCCGGCAGCACCTCCTCGCTGAGGACGACCGCGGCGTAGCCGTCCAGCGTGGCCTTCGGGACCAGCAGCGCGCGACCCGTGGCGTCGCTGGTGACCGGCAGGCCCGGTGGCGGGACGAGGTCGTGGACCAGGTCCTGCTCGGCGGAACGGTCGCGGAACGACTCGGTCCCGCCCCAGCCCGTGCGCACCGGTGCGCCGTCGATCTCGTACACGAACCCCCACACGACCTGTGCCGACAACCCGTCGTGGGTGACGGTCAGGGCCAGCCGGGGCGGGACGATCTCGGGCACGTCGATGCTCGGGTCGACCCGCACCGACCCGAGCGCCCGCTGCAGGCGGGGATAGAAGTCGCGCAGGAACTCGGCCGCGTCGGCCTCGGGCACCCGCACCCCGTGCCGGTTGACCACCAGCGTGCGCAGCGACTGGTCGAGCGGCTCCTCCAGCGGCGCCAGCCACAGCCGGGCGGGGTGCTCGTCGTCCCAGGCGGCGATGCCGTGCGCCGGGTGGCCGATCAGCATCGTGCGGTCGTGGGCGTGCGCGTCGGCGATGTCGGCGTCGGAAAGGTTCGCCGACACCAGCAGTCCGCCGTCCTCGTGCGGGCTGACGTCCAGGGTGACCGCCACCGGCTCGCGGAGGATCGTGACGGTTGCGTTCTCGGGGCCGAGCAGCGCGACACCGGACTCCTGCAGCGCGTCGAACACCCGCCAGGCGTCACGGGTCAGACCGCCGAGGTCGATCGTCCCGTCGGACCGGCGGATGTGCGAGTAGTGGCTCCTGACCGCGACCTGCAGCTCGGCCAGGGCGTCGATCTGCGGATCACCGCCGCGTCCCCGGGTCGCGGCCTCGACGTCCGGCCAGGTCGCCCCGGTCTTGATCCACTTGCCCTTCGCGCCGCGGCGCAGCGGCCGCGCCGACAGCAGCGCGTCACCCTGGTAGTACGAGGGCACCAGGTCGATCCGCAGGGCCCAGTCGGTGCGCCGGCGGGACGTGTCGCCGACCAGCGGGGCGAGGGCCGAGCGCCACTGCGGCTGGGTCGGACGCGCGGTGGCCCGACGGCGCCACGCGTCCTGCGGCAGCGCGACGACCGGCTCCGTCGACTCCTCCACGGCGGGCTCCAGCGCCCCGATCGACCCGCGCAGCGCGATGATCACGGCCACCACGTGCTTGCAGTTGAACCCCACGAAGCACGTGCAGGTGCCGGCGATGTGGGTGCCACCGGCCCGTGTCTCGCGGACCTCGACGGTCGTCGAGTACACCTGCGGATCGGTGCCCCGCACCTCGGCGGTCGCGGCGGATCCGTCCTCGTCGACGCTGAGCACCGTGACCCGTCCGGCGTGCGCATAGGCTTTGCCCCGCGAGAACGAGCCGGCGTCGAAGGCGCGGCGCAGCTCCCCATCGGTCAGGGAGTCGATCGTCGGTGCCACGTGGCGAGACTAGTCCGCGGTGCCGACAGCCCCCGGCGCGCTGTCCAGAGCAGCGGCGAGGCGCTCGGCCAGACCGCTGGCGCGCAGCACCCGGGTGCCGATCGCGGCCCGGACCGCCTGCTCCGAGCCGATCAGGGTCACCGACGACTGGGCGCGGGTCAGCGCGGTGTAGAGCAGCTCGCGGGTCAGCAGGCGCGAGTCGTCATCTGGCAGCAGCACCGACACGCGGTCGAACTGGCTGCCCTGGCTGCGGTGGACCGTCATCGCATAAGCGGTCTGCACGGCACCGAGGCGGGACGGGGCGAACCGTCGGCGCTCCTCCTCGGCCACGAAGACCGCCAGCCCGTCCCCGGAGGGCACGGTGATGCCGGTGTCACCGTTGTAGAGCCGCAGTCCGCGGTCGTTCTCGGTGACCAGCACCGGGCGTCCGGCGAACCAGGGACGCCCGAGGGTGTGACCGGCGTCCTCGTCGAGCCACCGCTCGACCTGGACGTTCCAGGTCTCGGCGCCGAAGGGTCCCTCGCGGTGTGCGCACAGCAGTCGGTGGCGGTTCAGCTCTGCCAGCGCGTCCTCGACGTCGCCGCGCTCGGCGGCGGCACGCATCGCCCGGGCGCCGGGCAGCACCAGCTGCTGGACGGTGTCGGCCAGGTGGTCGCCCTCGACCAGGCGGACGCTCGGATGACCGGCGCGCAGCACCTCGATCGCCCGGTCGGCGTCCCCGTCGCGGACCGCGGCGGCCAGGGTGCCGATCTCGTCGCCGAACCGGTGCTCGCTGACCAGGTGGGCCACCGGGGACGCGGCCTGGCCGGTCCAGCCGCCGACGAGGTCACGCAGCACGGTTCCGGCCTCGATGGAGGCGAGCTGGTCGGGGTCGCCGACCAGCAGCAATCGGCTGTCGGGGCGGACCGCCTCGACGAGTCGGGTCATCAGCGTCAGCGACACCATCGAGCTCTCGTCGACCACCACGACGTCGTGCGGCAGCCGGTGCCGGCGGTCGTGGCGGAAGCGGGTGGAGTTGTCGGGTCGGAAGCCCAGCAGCCGGTGCATCGTGGAGGCCTCGAGGCTGCGCAGCCAGGCGCGTTCCTCGGCGGTGAAGCCCTCGGCCTCGGACACCGCCGCGACGGCCTCCTTCATCCGGGCGGCCGCCTTGCCGGTGGGCGCCGCCAGCGCGACCCGCAGCGGTGGGGCGCCGGCGGCCGTGGCCTGGGAGGCCAGGACGGCCAGAAGCCGGGCCAGCGCCGTGGTCTTTCCGGTGCCCGGCCCGCCGGTCAGGATCGTCGTCCAGCGACGGGCGGCCCCCTCGGCGGCGGACCGCTGCTCGGCATATCCCTCGCCGGGGAACAGGCGCGTCAGGTCGGCGGCGAGCAGGGCGTCGTCGGGAGCGGGCGGTGCGAGCCGCGAGCGGTCGACCAGGTCGCGGGCCAGCTCGGTCTCGAGCTCGAAGTAGCGGTCGAGGTAGACCAGCCGGTCGTCGACGCGCAGCGCCGGGACGTCGGCGACGACCAGCTCGCTGCGGGACACCTCGGCGTGCCAGGCGACCGGGTCGGCCGGCCACGGCAGGTCGGGGGTCTCGGCGCCCAGCTCGTCGGCGAGCTCGGCCAGCTCGACGGCGGTCGATCCGTTGCGCACCGCCCGGACGGTCAGCGCGAACGCCAGCCGCACCGCCTCGGAGGTCTCCCCCACGACGTCGGACACCCGGGCCGCGATCCGGACGTCGGCCGAGGTCAGCACCCCGGCGCGGTTGAAGTCGGCCAGCACCCCGGTGACACCCAGCGCCAGGCGCCGGTCGAACGGATCGTCGATCACCAACAGCTCGGTCATCGCTCGCCCCTTGAGCTTGTGTCGCCCCTTGAGCTTGTCGAAAGGGAGCTTGTCGAAAGGGAGCGTGTCGAAAGGCCGTCCAGCAGATCCGACATCGCCAGCACCAGCGACGTCGGCGGACGCCACGCGAACACCCCGTACGCCTGCCCGTCGGCACGCGGCGCATCCGGCCCGGCCATCCCCCGGACGTACAGGTACGCGATGCCGCCCAGGTGCACGTCGGGGTCGTAGCCGGCCTGCCGCCAGCGCAGGAAGCGGTGCACGACGACGGTGTACAGCAGCGCCTGCAGCGGGTACGTGCCCGACAGCATCGCCGCGGTCAGCCCGTCCGGGTGGTAGCCGTCGAGCGTCAGCGGGGTGTCGAAGTCGCCGAGCCAGTTGGTCTTGTAGTCCACGACGAGCACCCGGCCGTCCGGCAGGCGCAGCGTGAGGTCGATCGAGCCGGACAGGTAGCCGCGCAGCGGCTGGTCGGCCAGCGCCGGTGACCGCAGCCGGTCGGCGAAGGCTCGCATCGGGTCGTCGGCGTCCAGGTGCTGCTCCAGCAGCGTGGCCAGCCCGCCGAGGCGGGGCTCGTCGGCCGACGGCCGGTCTCCGCCGGCCAGCGGGATCTCGAAGTCCAGCTCGCGCAGCTGCTTGGACGCCAGCAGGGTCTCGAGGGTCAGGTCGTCCGCGAGCGGTCCGAGTGGTGTGCGGTACACCGCCAGCAGCGCCTCCACCAGCGTCTGGACATCGGCCTCGACCGGCCAGAAGTCCAGCTCGTCGGTGAGGACGGCGGTGAGCTCGTCACGCAGGTCGCCGTGCGTGACGTCGACCTTCTCCAGCACCCCGTGCACGAGACTGCCGAAGGCCGCACCGGTGGGCAGGTCGGCCATCGGCGATAGCACCCCGGTCGGCGCGGCCGGCACGATCGAGGCCGACTCGTCCTCCTCGTCGTCCTTGCCGACCTCGGGAGCCTCGGAGCCGACGGCGTGCGCGTCGTAGTCGTCGCGCGTCAGGCCGGTGTACGACGTGCGGCGCCAGGCGAGGTCGACCTCGCGGTCGAACGTCCGCACGGCCAGACGGTCGGCCGCCTGCTCGACCGGAGCGACCGGTGCCGGGCGGGCCACGACCCGTTCGACGACCGGGCCGCCGATGCGCTGCCACTGCTCCAGGATGCGCAGCGAGTCCGCATCGTCCAGCGGGGTGCAGACATCGGGCACCGCCGACTCCCCCGGGCGCCGGCCGAACAGCACCCGGTGCAGCCCGGCGTTCTTGGCATTGGTGGTCGGCGCCCACCAGGCGACGACCTGGGACTGCGCGCGGGTCGCAGCGACGTAGAGCAGTCGCAGCTGCTCGCCGCAGTCCTCCAGTGCGGCCTGCGACCGGCTCGCCCGGAACGTCGTGCCGTCGCGGCCGCCCAGGTCGATCACCCGGTCGGTGCCGTCGTGCAGGCGCAGCTCGTTGTCGTCGGGGATCCACCGGTCGTACAGGAACGGCAGGTAGACCACGGGCCACTGCAGGCCCTTGCTGGCGTGAACGGTGACGACCTGCACGGCGGCTGCGTCGCTGTCGAGGCGGCGGGTGCGCTCGACGGCCGCGGCGGTGGAGTCGTCACGCTGGGCGCGCAGCCACGCCAGCAGCGCGGCCAGGCCGAGCCGGTCGCGCTGCACGACCTCCTGCATCGTCTGGGCGATGTGCCGCAGATCGGTCATCCGCCGGCGGCCGTCGGGACGTTCGAGCACGCGCCGCGCCAGCTCGCCGTGCCCGGACGTGGCCTCGAACACCGCCGCGACGCCCCGGTCGCGCAGCAGGTCGGCGAGATCGCGGATGCGGGTGGCGACCCGGTCGGTCAACGTGTCCGCCTCGGCGACCAGGTCGGCGGGGCTGGAGCCGAAGAAGTCGGTCAGCGCCGCGGCGCGCACGCGGGCGCTGCTCTGCGGACGCTCCATCGCCTCCAGCAGCGTCAGCCAGGCATCACCGGCCGGGCTCTTGAAGACATTGCTGCCGCCGGCGAGCACCGACGCGATGCCGCGGGCGGCCAGCGCCTGCTGCACCAGCTCGGCGTGCCGTCCGGTCTGCACCAGGACGGCCACGTCACCGGCCGTGAGCGGCTGGTCGTCGAACGTCGTGCCGGCGGCCAGCAGCTCGCCGATGTCAATTGCGAGGTCGGCGGCGATGCGGTCGCGCGCCTTGGGCGCCGAGACCAACTTGGTGACGCCGAAGTCCCCGCGGGTCAGCACCCGCAGCCGCAGCGGCGCGCCCGACGGCGCCCCGCTCAGGCGGCTCTTGGCCTGCGAGGCCTCCACGGGATGCACCACGATGCGCGGGTCGCCGAGCGCGGCGCCGCCGAGGGTCACCCGCAGGGCGTCCACGAGCGGGGCGTCGCTGCGCCAGTTGGTCGACAGGGTCGCCTGGTGCGGGGCGGTGTCAGCGGCGGCCAGGTACGTGACGACGTCGCCGCCACGGAAGGCATAGATCGCCTGCTTCGGGTCGCCGATCAGGATCAGCGTCGCCCCTTCCGCCCCTTGAGCCGCCTCCGCCCCTTGAGCCTGTCGAAAGGCCCGGTCCAGCACCTCCCACTGCACCGGATCGGTGTCCTGGAACTCGTCGACCAGCACGATCTTCCAGCGGCGGCGCATCTGGTCGCGCGCCGGGGCGTCGTCACCCTCCAGCGCCGAGGCGAGCCGGCTCAGCAGGTCGTCATAGCTCAGCAGACCGAGGGCGCGCTTGCGCCGGTCGAGCTCGGCGCGGGCCTCGCGCGCGAAGGTGACCCGGTGGAACGCCTCGGTGGCGGGGTCGGGATCGTCCGGGATGATGCGCGCCTGGGGATCGTTGACGGCGCGCCGAGCCAGGTCGAGCGCCTGCACCCGGCTGAACGGCACGGCAGCGGCGAGCCGGTAGCGGGCCAGGTACAGGTCGTCCACGACCTCGACCAGCACATCGTCGAGGCTCTCGACCAGCTCGGCGCCCGCGTCGGCGTCGCCGGCGGTGCCGAGGCTGCGCAGCACGATCTGGCAGAACTGGTGGGTCGTGGCGATGGTGGCGCCGTCGAAGTCGGCGAGGGCGGTGCGCAGCCGGACCCGTCGCTCGGCGACTTCCGCGGCATCCCCTTCGGCGAGCAGGCGGATCAGCTCGTTGTCGTGCCCGGCCGCGGCGGCCGGGTCGGCGAGCGCGCTCTCGGCCTGCACGAGCTGCTCGCGGACGCGTTCGCGCAGCTCGCGGCTGGCAGCGCGTCCGAAGGTGATGATCAGCAGCTCGTCGAGCGTCGCGTGCCCCTCGGCGACATAGCGGGTGACGAGGGCACCGACCGTCCACGTCTTGCCGGTGCCGGCGCTGGCCTCGAGCAGCGTCGTGCCGGACGGCAGCGGGTCCCGGATGGAGAACGGCCTCACAGCGGGCTCACCTCCTGCGCGGCCAGCAGCGGGTCCCACAGCCGGTGGGCCAGTGTCGCGAACCGGGACGTCTGGTCATCGGTGTCGAGCAGGTCCTCCAGCGGGGCGTCCTGGCCCCAGATGAGGACGTGGTGGGCGTCGTCGCGCTCGCCGGGGATCATCGTGCCGCGGAAGTCGCGCGGGTCCCACTCGCGGCGCGCGACCGAGATCGCGGTGACGTGCGGCTGCCGTGCGCTCGACTCGGCATAGGCCAGGGACGTCTTGAGCGGCAGCGGCAGCGGCTCGCGCAGGCCCGCGTCGCGCAGGGCGATCAGGTCGGCCAGCAGCTGCGGCGCTGCGGCACCGACCGGGCGGATGTGCGCGTGGGTGCCGCCGGCCTTGTGCTTGCCGACCGCGTGCGCCTCCCAGGGCGTGCCGGGATGCGCGGCGGTCAGCGCGAGCAGGTCGACCCAGGAGCGCAGTCGGTGCTTGGCCGCCAGCGACGAGTAGGTCACGGTGACCAGCCGCTCGGAGTAGACGTCGTCGACGCTGCCGACCAGGCGCCGGCCGTCGGGTAGCTCCACGTCGATGTCGACGGCGCGGGAACCTCCGTGCCGCAGGGCGGCGGTGTTCATGACCAGCGGGCCGACGGCGGCGCGGATCTCGTCCAGCAGGCGGCGGCCCAGCTCGCCGGGCGGCACCAGTCCGCGGCGGTACTCGCCCTGCACGGCCGCGCCGGGATCGGCGCCGGCGAGGGCGTCGCGCAGGATGCGGTCGCCGACACCCCACTTCTGCAGGGCGTCCAGCTCGATGGGCACGTCGTCGGCGACGGGATCGTCCTCGCTGAGCACCGACACGTCGAGTCGCTGACGCAGGAACGCCTTGACCGGATGGGCCAGGAACGCGACCAGGTCCGGCAGTGCGATCTCGCCGTCGCCGGCGGGCTCGAGCGGACGCGCCAGGAACGACCGCTCGGTGACCGCGACCGGCCCGGCGGTGGCCTGGGCGCCGGCCAGCGCGGCGGGGTCGAAGGTGAACGGCTGGTCAGGGATCAACGCACCGGGGATGACGTTGCGCCGGTCGAAGGGCTGCAACGGGTGGTGGGTCACGACGTCCGCACCGGCGGCGGTGCGGTGGACCTGGTCGATCAGCTCGCCGAGCGGGACGGCCGGCGGTCGGGACTGGCCGGTGCGTTCGTCGGCGCCGGTGTAGGTCAGCACGAGCGTCTCGGTGGCGGCCATGATCGCGTCGAGGAACAGCTGGCGGTCCTCGCTGCGGACGTCCCGTTCACCGGTCATCGGGTCGCGGGCCAGGACGTCGTCGCCGTGCACCGCGCCGACGCGGGGAAACTCGCCGTCGTCCAGCCCCAGCAGGCAGATGACCCGGTGCGGCACCGAGCGCATCGGCACCATGGTGCAGACCGTCAGGGTGCCGGTGCGGAAGTTGGCGCGGGTGGGGCGCGAGCCGAGCCGGTCGCCCAGCAGGCTGGCGACCTCGGCGAGGCGCAGCGGTGTGCTCGAGCCGCGGGCGGCGTCGTCGAGGCGGGCAAGCTCGCGCTCGAGCTGGTCGACCTGCCACTCGTCGCGGTACGGCACGGACGCCAGCCCCAGGACGCCGTGGCGCAGCGTCTGGACCCACTGCGAGACGGGCTGCTCGAGGGTCATCTTGTCGATCGTGTCGCGCAGGCGGTCGACGATCTCGGCCAGCCGCCCGGCCAGGTCGATGTCGCCGCTGCTGACGTCGTCCAGCGGCAGCACGGTCTTGATCCAGCGGCCGCGCTGCTCGGCGACCGCGGCGCCGACGAGCACCCGGTCGACGCCGAACTGCCAGGTGTTGGGCACCAGGTCGTCCAGGCCGAACGGTTCACGGTGGACGGCGTCCAGCCCCCACCTGACGCCGGACCGGTCGACCCAGCGGGCGATCTGCTCGAGGTCGTCGTCGGACAGCCCGAAGCGGTGCCGGACGGGGGCCATCGCGATGAGGTCGAGCACCTCGGTGGCGGTCAGCCGGCCGCTCCCGGCGAGGGTCAGCAGCGATGTCGCGACCTGCAGCAGCGGGTTGGTGCTGGCCGAGCCGCGGTCGGCGAGGCGGACGCGCAGCTGGTGCGCGGGGTGCCCGTCGTCGATGACGCCGGCCAGCCCGAACGCGGCGTGGATCAGCGGGGCGTAGGTCTCGATGTCGGGGCACATCACGAGGATGTCGCGCGGCTCGAGCGTCGGGTCGTCCTCCAGCAGGCCGACCAGGACCTCGCGCAGCACGTCGACCTGGCGGGCCTTGCCGTGGCAGGCGTGCACCTGGATGCTGCGGTCGCGCGCGTCGTGGACGCGGCCGTCGGCGCCGCTGCGGTCGCCCACCAGATCGTCCTGCAGCCATCCCAGCAGCGTGTCGGGACGCTGCTCGGTCGCAGGCAGGTGCTCGTCGTGGACGTCGCCGGCCAGGTGCAGTGTGCGCTGCAGCTCGCGGGAGTCACGGCCCAGCGAGATCAGCAGCGGGTTGGGCGCGTCGATCGGGGCGGGGTCGTCCGCCCGCCGGACGGGCCCGGCCGCGGCGGCCGGGGCCAGCGCGTCCCACAGTGACGGCGACGGGTGCGGCAGCCACAGGTGGATGTCCCGGTGGGCGGCCAGCGCGTCCAGCAGCAGGACGTCGGTGGTCGCCAGCCGGGTGTGGCCCAGGAACGAGATGCGCTCGGCTAGGTCGAAGGCGCGGGGCTCGGCGCGCAGCCGCTCGATCGTCGCTGCCAGGCGGACGTCCGGCGCCGGCGCGTCCACCCGCCTCAGCAGCCGCCGGTACAGCTCGGCCTGCCACGCCAGATCGCCCCTTGAGCCGCCCTCGCCCCTTGAGCTTGTCGAAAGGGAGCTTGTCGAAAGGGAGCCTGTCGAAAACCCTGCCCACTCCGCCAGAATCCCCGGCCGCTGCGCCGCATATGCCGAGAACAGCCCGGCGATCCGCCGCGCCACCCCGTACCGGCGGCCGCGTCGCAGCTCGCGCTCGACGCCGGTGTGCTCCTCGCCCAGGTGGCGCGCGAGCGTCCGGCACCACGGTTCACCGAGCGAGGCGTCGATGACCTCCAGCAGCGGCCAGACCAGCCGGTCGGGGTCCCACGGGTCGTCGTCCTTGGTGCCCAGCAGCTCGGCCATCAGCGAGCGCGGCGACGTGAACCGGACGCCCGCACAGACGCCGTCCTCGCGCCCGGCGCTGACACCCAGCCGGTGGCCGAGCTGCTGCGAGAGCCACCGCTCGATGCCGCGGGCCGGGACGATGACCAGCTCCTCGTCGAACGGGTCACCGGCCGGCCGCACCAGCAGGGCGGCCAGTCCGCCGACGAGCCGGTCGGCGCGCTCGGCGCGATGGACGTGGAAGGGCACGGGACGACCCTACGGCCTGGCCCGGACACCTCGTGGCCGCAACCGCTGACCGAGTGATGCAACCGCAGTCCCGTTGGCGCTCGTCCCCTAACGCATCGAGAGCCGAGGCAGCGCAGACTTGCCCGTGATAGACGGTCCAACCTGCGGGCCGGGCCCGGTCACCGTTGATATCTCTATGGCGTGCAGATGGGCCGCCTCCAATTGATATGTAGCCTCGCCGGATAGGCATCCGATATACACAACAAACGTTCCGAATCCACTCTTTGTGTACACATGCTCGGTGGTGACACTCGCGCGCCCGGCGATGCTGTCCTGCGCGAAATCGTCGATCTTGTTGTCGCTAATGAGCTGGCACTGCATCGCATCCGTGACTGGGCTCAAAGCGGTGACACCGGATGAGACCAGATAGTTCTTGTTCCGGTCAAGGGTCAGAGACCCGAGAACCACCCCTTCCGGGCCGATCGACTGGCCGGCGGAAATCGTGGCGACGCGAGCGTTGGTGATCCCAGCGGGACCCGTAGCGCCAGCTGCTCCGGTGGCACCGCGCTCACCCTGAGGCCCAGCAGCACCCGCGTCGCCCTTTTCGCCCTGCTCGCCCCGGGGACCGGCTACACCGGGCTCACCTCTGTCACCCTTCTCACCCGCGACGCCCTTCTCGCCGGGATCACCCTTGGGACCGGCCGCACCAATGGCACCCGCAGCACCTGTCGCACCGGTCGCACCGGTCACGCCCTTCTCTCCCTGAGGCCCTGCGGCACCAGCCTCACCCTTGGGACCGGCCGCACCAATGGCACCCGCAGCACCTGTCGCACCGGTCGCACCGGTCACGCCCTTCTCTCCCTGAGGCCCTGCGGCACCAGCCTCACCCTTGTCACCTTTCGCGCCCGCGACACCCTTCTCCCCGGGATCCCCCTTGGGTCCGGTCGCACCAATCGCGCCTGCAGCGCCTGTCGCACCGGCCGCTCCAGCAAGGCCCCGCTCACCCTGAGGCCCGGCAGCACCCTTCTCGCCGCGATCGCCCTTCGGTCCCGCGCTACCCATGGGGCCCGCAGGGCCGGCCGGGGCCTTCGCTGCGAGGTAGAGCGTTCGCTCCGAGCGCTTGCACTTCGACGACGAGGACACGATCCGGGCTTGCTTCGTGGACTTGTGGACGCACGCCTTGTACGACGAAGGAGCTGCCTGCGCCGGGTGCAAGCCCGAGCCCGCAAGCATGAATCCTGCGGCACCGCAGAGGCACAGGAGTAGACGGAAGCGCATTGGTTCCCCGATCCGAGCAGAATGGAATGCCAGAATCTATCGGCGCCGAGCGGGCGTCAGGGTGGAATTCGCAGATTCCCAGGGTTCTCGAGCGCGGACATCCCCGAGTGGCAGTCTGTCCATGGGGCTTGTGCCGCCTCCAAAGGACTACAAGAACGCAGGAGAGCCGATGACTGTGCATCTCGACCGCGCGGCCGGCGTGCTGCTGGGTCAGGCGTGCGGTGACGCTCTGGGCGTCCCGTACGAGTTCGGCCCCGCGCTGCCGGACTCGGTCGAGCCGGTGATGAGCGGCGGCGGGCCCTGGAACTTCGACCCCGGCGAGTACAGCGACGACACTGCGATGGCGGTCTGCATCGCCGAGGTGTCGGCCACCGGTGCCGACCTGACCGGCGACGACGCCCTGGACGAGATCGCCCAGCGGTTCCTCGACTGGGCGGCCGACGCGAAGGACGTCGGCGCGCAGACCCGTCAGGTCTTCGCCGCTGCCCGACACGGCAGCGGCTCGGTCGGGCGCCGGATGCTGGACGCCTCGCGGGCCCACGCCGCCGCGCATCCGGGCCGGGTCGGCAACGGCGCCCTGATGCGCACCGCGATCGTCGGCCTGACCCGCCTGGACGACCGTGACGCCACCGCGGCCGCGGCCCGTGCCGTCGCCGAGCTGACCCACGCCGATCCCCTCGGCCCGGAGTCGTGCGTGCTGTGGTCCGATGCGGTGCGCCGGGCCGTCAACGGCGACGAGCTCGACCTGCTGGCGGGACTCGACCTGCTGCCCGCCGACCGTCGCGACCAGTGGGCGGCGTGGATCGACGAGGCCACCGGCGTCGACCCACGCACCTTCGCCAGGAACGGGTTCACGGTGTGGGCGTTGCAGGCCGCGTGGGCCGCGATCACCTGGACGCCCCAGGTTGAGCCCGACCCGGCGCAGGGCCGCTTTCCCGCCCAGCACCTGGCCGAGGCGACCAAGAACGCGGTGCGCGCCGGCGACGACACCGACACCGTCGCGGCGATCGCCGGGGGTCTGCTCGGCGCGTACTGGGGACAGTCCGCGATCCCGCTGGAGTGGACGCGGCGGGTGCACGGCTACGGCGGGCACCGGGCGTCCGGGCTGGTGTCATTGGCCCACCGGACGGCGCTGCGTGGCGGGTCGGCGCACGAGTGGCCGCTCGCGGAGCGGATGGCGAACCCGGAGTACACCTCGGCCAGGCCGGTGCGGGCGGTCCACCCGCATGACGAGGGCGTGATCCTGGGCAGCTATGGGGTGCGCGACCACGGCTGCGACGCCGTCGTGTCGCTGTGCCGCATCGGCACCGCCGACTTCGCCGCCGCCGGCGTCGAGCCGCAGGACCACGTCATGGTGCGAATGGTGGACCGCGAGGACCCCGCCGAGAACCCGCACCTGGACTTCGTGATGGCCGACACCGCGCGCACCATCAAGACGCTGCGCGACGAGGGCAAACGGGTCTTCGTCCACTGCGTGGCGGCGCACGCCCGGACACCGGCCGCCGGCATCGCGTACTCCCGACTGCTGGGGGTCCCACTGCAGAAGGCGCGGGCCGACATGGCGCGCGTCCTGCCGGGCATGCGTGGCAGTGGCGTGCTCTGGGACTCGACCGAGCGGTTGCAGCCTCTGAAAGAGTGACCGCAGCACCTCTGGCTCGTTGAACCCGATAACAGCAAGTATGGAAGCTCCAGCTGTCCTGGAAGGGGACTACATGACGATGAGCGCCACGTCCCGCGGCGACCAAGCCTCTCGATCCTTCGGGATCATCCCCGGCGATCCCGAATCGACGGTCATCATCCACGTACCGCACGCCTCACGCCTGATCCCGGACGCCGTGCGCGCCGGCATCTTCCTCGACGACGCAGCGCTCGACCGCGAGCTCGATGTCGTCACCGATGCCTGCACCGACGTGATCGCCATGATGACGGCGGCCCGCGCCCCGGTGCGGCCATGGGTGTTCGTCAACAGCTGCTCGCGGCTGGTCGTCGACCCGGAGCGCAACCCGGACGGACACAAGTACCTCGACGCGGCCGGGCTCGGCGTGGTCTACACCAGCACGTCGGACGGCTTCGTGCTGCGTGATCCTTCGGACGACGAGGTCTCGGGGCTCCTCGTCCAGTACTTCGAGCCCTATGTCGCGGCGCTCACCGAGCTCGTCGACCAGCGGGTGGCGGCAGCCGGCCGGGTCGTGGTGATCGACCTGCACTCCTATCCCCTGGACGCCGTCAAGTTCGAGCCGATCACTGCGATGGTGCGCCCCGAGATCGGCCTGGGGACCGATGAGGCCCACACCCCGCCGGAGCTGCTGGAGGCGGCGCGCACCGCGTTCGCGCCGTTCCACATCGACCAGGACACCCCCTACGAGGGCTGCTACGTGCCACCGGCGCGCAACGAGGTGCGCAACCACATCCAGGCGCTGACCGTCGAGCTGCGCCGCGACCTGTACATGGACCACGACCTGTCATTCGTCGAGCCGGCGGTCGAGCCGATCGTGGCGTCGCTCAGCGCGCTGGTCAACGACATCGACCAGCACGCCGCCATCCGCCGCTGACCGCGTGGGACGTCGGCGCGCGGCCGAGCTGCGCGCCGACCGGGTTGCAGCAACAGTCGTGGCGGTGGGCACCGTCGGGACGCTGGGTTGGGCGATCGTCGGCTTCTGAAGACGCAACCGGCTCACGCCTGCCTCAGGTCGCGGGCGGCCAGTCGATCTCCCAGTTCGCAAGCCGGTCCCGCTCGATGAGAAGGTCCTGCGGACTCAACCAGTCCGGCGGCTGGCACAGCGCAGCAAGAAGACGCGCCAGCTGATCGATCAGGGATCGGCCGCCCCGGTAGCCGAGGTCGTCCAGCAGGCCAGGGCCGATAATCTCCGCCAGCGGCGGAGGCGACGCCGCACGCACCAAGGTGCTGCCGATCAACCGGTGCCGGATGGCTTCGCGGTCCGGGTCGTCGGGGGCCAGAACCGCACTCAAATGCCACACGAGCGCGTCCTCGTCCATGTCGGCGAAGAACCGTCGCAGGGTGGCCGCGGTGGCATCGGTGCACCTCCACTCGGCGCCGGGGTCGTCCTCGGTGACGGAGGTGATGCACCGCCACGCGCCCAACGACTGCAGCCGGAGCGCAGGCGTCATGACGTCCTCGAGCGCGCACGCGACGAGGACCCGCTCGACGAAGGCGTCGAGGTGGTCGGCCAGGTACTGGCGCGCGGCACGACGCGACAGGCCGAGGTCGTCGGCACGACTCTCGACCTCGCGGCGCCAGTGACGGCGCTCCTGCAGCCGCGCGCTCACCCGGGTCGCCAGTGCCAGTGTCGCCTCGAGAGCGTCCGACCGCCCGACGCCCGCGGCGGTCATCCGCAACGCTGTTGCAGTCACGATCGGAGGATCGGCGTGCGCGACGAGCTCCATGTGCGCGGCGAGGATGTCCAGGTGCGTCAACCGCACCGCTGCCCGTGCGTTCGTCACCACCCACGGCGACATCGGGCCGTAGGGCTGGTCGTGGTCGAACCGAGGCTCATCGACCCGGTCGAGCCCTGGCATGGACACGCAGCGCGTGGCGGCTGCCTCAAGAGCCAGGATCTTGAGGCCGATCTCGACGGCCATCGCAGGGCTCACGTCGACCGTGCGTGCGCTCCGGCTCGGGGGCGTGGTGGGTTCTTTGTCTGCGTTGCGCATGTCAGCTCCTCGTCCGGGCGACTTCCCAGATCCATGCTGGTCGCCAGAGGCAGGAATCGGCGGGTCTCGCGGGCCGCCTGTGGACGGCGAATGGTCACGGACGAGCCTGTGTACAACGCGCAGGTGTCAGGCGTCGTCGCTGTGCTGCGCGAACGCCACCCGCGGCGCCATCAGCAGCGCGACCGCCGCCAGCAGGGCGGCGCCGGCGCACACGCCCCACACCACCAGATAGCCCGACAGCGGGGCGTTGGTGGACTCCTCGCCGAGCTTGTCGATCGAGCCGGTGGAGGCCAGTGCGATCGCGAAGATCGACGAGGCGATCGCTCCGCCGATGACCTTGGTGCCGTTGGTCATGCCGGTCGCGATGCCGGTGCGTTCCGGCGGCGCGGCGGCCGCAGCAGCTGCTGGCAGGGACGCCACGAGGGCGCCTGAGCCGACGCCGGCGATGGCCATGTTGATGAGGGCCTGCATGGTCGAGTCATGGAATGGCAGCCACAGGGCGTAGCCCGCCGCGACGAGCAGGCAGGCGCCGATCAGCGTGCGCCGGACCCCGAACCACCGGGTGGTCAGCGGCAGGGTGAACGCGCCGATCGCCAAGGTGATGACGTAGACGCCGATCAGCGTCGAGACGAAGCCGGAGTCGGCGCCCAAGCCGTACCCACGGACGTCCGGGTCGGCCTGCGCGAACGTCGACAGCGGGATCTGGCCGCCCAGGACCGGGATGCCGAACAGGAATGCGGTGACCTGGATGGGCCACTGACTGGGGCTGGCGAGCAGGTCGACGTCCACGATGGGGTCGGTCACGCTGCGCTCGTGCCGCACGAACGGGACGAGCACGAGAATGCCCAGCAGGATGACGATCCAGGCGCGGACGCTGCCGGCGCCGTCGAGGCGGATCAGCACGAGCCCGGCCATGACGAGACCGAGCGCGGCGGTGATGAGCGCCAGGCCTGTCCAGTCGATGCCGCCGGTCGACTCCCCCGGCGTGTCCTCGATGCCGGCCCAGACGGCGAAGAACACGACCGTCACGACGATGGCCGGGATCGCCAGGACCCACCTCATGTCGAGGCTGTCGACGAGTGCGCCGCTGGTCAGGGCGCCGATGATGACGGCCAGCTCGAGGGCGCCCACGAGCACCGCGGCGCCGCGACGGGTCAGCAATGACTGGCGTCCGGAGTCGCGGGTGCGGCGATGGATGATCGCGATCTCCAGCGGCAGCCAGATGATCGACGCGCCCTGCAGCGCCCAGCCGATCAAGAAGGTCGTGAACGAGGGGGCGACGACGGTGATCCACGAGCCGAGGGCGGTGACGGCCGTGGCGATCAGCAGCACCTTCTTGTGCCCGATCAGGTCGCCCAGGCGCGCGAGCAGCGGGATCGCGAGCGCCGAGACGATCAGCTGGGCGGCCTCGAACCAGTTGATGTCGCCCTCGGGGATGGCCAGGTGCTCGGCGATCTGCGGGTAGATGGGCGTGTAGTAGCCCTGCAGCACGCCGCTGGCGATCTCGACGGCGACCAGGAAGCCGACGATCGCGCCGAGGCCCTGCAGCGCCCGCCCGCCGGTTGAGGAGGCCGAGGGACGAGGCCGTCTCGAAACCCTGCGTGTGCTCATGCCGGCAGCCTCTCGATCAGTCGTCGGTACCACCGCACTCCGTCCAGGAAGGCGTCCACGCCGAGGTGCTCGTCGTAGGAGTGGATCGACTCGCGCTGGGCCTTGGTCATCCGGAACGGGGCGAAGCGGTAGACCCGCGGGCAGATCGTGGTGAAGAACCGCGAGTCGGTGGCGGCCATCATGACGTACGGAGCGGGCACCGCGTCGGGAAACAGGTCGGTGATCGTGGACTCGATCAGCCCGAATGCGTCGTCCATCGGCGAGATGGGGCTGGGCTCGTTGTGCTCGACGACGTCGATGTGCACTTGGTCGTCGTTGATCGTCTTGCGCACGTGCTCGAGCACGCCGGCCACGGTGTCGCCGACCATGATGCGGATGTTGACGCCGGCCTTCGCGGTGGCGGCGATGACGTTCAGCGCCGGCGACCCGGACAAGGTGGTGATCGCAAACGTCGTGCGGGTCATCGCCGCGGGCTCAGGACCGGCGGCGATCAGCGCCCTGGTCAGCAGCGGCTTCATGCGTCCGGCGTTGATCATCAGCGGACGCAGCGCGAGCGGCGCGTGGCGGCCCATGCGGCGGAACAGCTCGATCGTCGGCTCGGGGACGCTCGCGGGCATCGGTGAGCGATCGATGCGAGTGATCGCGCGAGCGATGCGGGCCGTCGGGCCCATCCTCGCCGGTGTGGACGCGTGCCCGCCGCGTCCCTCGACGCGCAGCTCGACCGACGTGACGCCCTTCTCGGTGACGCCGATGACACCGATCGGCGCGGCGACGCCCGGGAACGCCTCGCTCGCGATCGCGCCGCCTTCGTCGAGGACGAACCACGGCTGGACGCCTCGGCGCGTCAGCTCCTCGACGGCCAGGACGGCAGCCGTGCCGGACACCTCCTCGTTGCACCCGAACGAAAGCCAGACATCCTGCGCCGGGACGAAGCCGGCCTCGAGCAGCCGCTCGACCGCGGCGCAGATGCCGACCAGGCTCCCCTTGTCGTCCAGCGTCCCGCGCCCCCAGATGCTGCCATCGACGATGTCGCCACCGAACGCGGGATGCTGCCACTCCCCCTCGACCGGCACGACGTCCAGGTGCGCCATCAGCACGACGGGCTTGGCTTCGCTCGCCCCGGCCCAGCGGAACAGCAACCCGTGGGTGTCGACGCGCGTCAGCTCGAGATTGTCGTGCAGCAGCGGGAACCGGCGGGCCATCTCGGCCAACAGCTCGTCGAACGCGGCGGTGTCGACCTTGTCGGGGTCGCGATCGCTGACCGTCGGGATGCGCACCAGCGCCTGCAGTGCAGCCACCGCCGCGTCGTCATTCATGATCGGCAGACTACGTGTCACCGCGGTCACGAAGCGGCTCTTCGGTCGTGCGAGGATCGGGGAGTCATCGCGAGAGCGTGGAGGTCTAGTTGTCCCATCTGACCTACCCCGAGGTGGGCGCGACGGCCGGCGACCTTCCGGGCGGCTACCACCACATCCGGGCATCCCGCGTGATCGGGCAGGGGCAGGCTGCGTTGAGCAACGCCGCCGCGGCGCTGCTGTCGTGGCAAATGCATGAGCGCGCCGGCGTGCGGAAGATCTCCGGTCCAGCTGGGGCCGTCGAAGGATGCGATCTCGCATTCCGCTGGTTGGGTCTGCGCTTCGAGTGCCGCGTCGTCTCGGTCTTCGACGAGCCGGATCGTCGAGGCTTCACCTACGGAACCCTCCCGCGGCATCCCGAGTGTGGTGAGGAGCAATTCGTCGTCGAGCTCGACCCGCAGACGCAGGCGGTGACTGCCACCATCACTGCGTTCTCGAAGCCGTCGTCGTGGATCGTCCGTGCGGGCGGGCCCGTGCCGAGGATCGTGCAGGCGCACATGACCCAGCGCTATCTGCGGGCGCTGGACGTCACGCGGCCCTCGTGAGTCAGGCCGCTGCAGGCGGCGTGCCGTACGGGGCCAGACCGTCTGCGCCCTTCGGGTTGGGGCCGTACTTATTGTCGGGTGTGCTGTCTGTCGCGAAGAAGACGATGAGCACGATCCAGCCGATGATCGGGATGATGCCGATCAGCTGCAGCCAGCCGGACCTGTCGGTGTCGTGCAGGCGGCGGGCGCCGACGGACAGGCTGGGCACGATGGTGGCGACGATGAGCACCCACTCCAGGATGCTGTTTCCGATGATGAAGTCGATGATGCCGACGACGAACGAGACGATGATCACCGCGAGGGTGAAGAACCAGTACTCCGAGCGGCGGGCGCGCCCCGAGAAGTTGGCGTACTGCGACAGGACGCTGCGTACTGCTTCTTGCATGTTCATCAAAGGGCTCCGGGTGCTGACGGGGACGAGTCCGAGACAACGTAGCGTCACCGACCGCTGCTTCGCGGTGTTTCAACAAACGCCGCGGAGCCCGATGAGTCGTACCGCGTCAGTCAGGTGAGTCCCAGTCCGCGACGGGAAGCGGTTCGGGGGTCCTGGTGTAGGTGTGCCCGGTGCGCGTGGTCCATTCGAAGACCCCGGGCGCGGGTTGTCGCACCCTCAGGTGGCCTTCTGTCTTGAGATTGTGCGCCCGCCGGTTCAATGGTCCGGTGTTGGCGGCGCAGGTCGGGGCTGGCCAAGGATCGCTGTGGTCGGTGTCGCACATGCGCGCCGGCACAGAGCTTGTCGGGAAGACCGACGTTCCGTCCCGGAACTCCAGCACCTGGTCGAGACGGGCCGGAGAGAACCGTCCCAACCACGACACCGTCATGAGGTTGCCGACGTCATCGGTGACCAAGCGGTACAGCAGGCTCTTCTCGTCGACCATCGCGGCTCGGACGATGTGTGCGGGAATCGTGGCCGAGCGGTCGGTCAGCTCGGCGGGAGCGTCGCTGAATCCCATCAGTGATGACAACGGAACCGTGATGCCGACGACCGCGCGGTAGCCCAGGCCTCCTTCGCGCCGATCGAGCAGGGTGTCGACCAGCAAGTCGGCCCGAGCCTGGTCGATCGTGCGGTCGTCCGTCGCTGGTAGCTGGTGCGCTGCCCCAGACAGCCGTTGCATGATCGCGGCGGCGTCGGCGGAGGTGATCTCAGCGGTCATCCGGGTCATGCCATCGCCCAGCGGCCGCAGACCAACCTTGCGGTCACGGTGCGCGATCTCGTGCCGCCGGCGGGACTCTTCTGCTTCGGTGCGCCCGACCCACCTGTCCAGCCATCGGGTCGCCTGGCCCGGAGTGAGGCGAGCGATGCGGTCGACCACTATGTCGTCGAGGGCGGCCACCGAATCGGGATGCACCAGCCGGAAAGCCGCGCGGTCGACGGCGTTCACCGCGTCGGTACTGATCCGACCCTCATGCCAAGACCGCCACACGTTCGGCATGCTCGAGCGCAGCCGGCGGGCCCGCGACACGCGACGTTCGATCGTCGGGACCGGCAGCGTCATCGCCAGGGACAGCTCGTGCACCGCCGACTCGGCCCGCCGACGCCCCTGCGCCGCCCCGCCTATCCGCTCGCCAGCCACCCGCGCCCTGTCGACGTAGTGCAAAAGCTCCTCAGCTTCGGCCGCCTCCATCGACGCCAAGGCCTCGCGGCGCAGCACGATCTGATCGATCACCTGCCGGTTATCCAGTGCCATGGGCTTGCTCCCGATCGCCTTTATTTTCAGTCTAAAGACGACCTCTGACACCCCTTTGAAACCGGGTGAGCCCGCTCAACAGCTACGGTCTCGCCATGACTGAGTAGCCGGTGCAGGACGAAAAGCGAATGCGCCTGCGCTATGCCGGGGCGTGCCGCGTGTGCGGGATCGAGATCCCTGCGAAGGCGGAGGCGATCTACGAGAGAGCCACCAAGACAGTCCGCTGCGCAACGCACGATGTCGAGGTCGGGGTCGACATCGCACCCGAACCAATCGCTGACACGGTGCTCGATCCCGGCACCCCGGGCGCGTCAGCACGACGGAAGTTTGACCGCCGCAGGGCGAGCCGCAGTCAACCGCCGCCTGGGACACGGGCGCCGTTGGCGAAGAGCGACTCGGCGGCCGTCTGAGCGAGCTCAGCTCTGACCGTCTACATGTCCTGCACGATCGCCGGGTACCTGCTTCCCGCGCCAACATCGACCACGTTGCGATCACCCAAACCGGCATCTATGTCCGCCAAAAGTACGCCGCCCGGCCGCACCTCAAGATCGAGGACGGCCTCATTCGTGCCCGCACGGAAAAACTGCTCGGCGGCACGCGTTACTGCGCAAGCTCATCGACGGCGTCCTCAAGCATGTGGAAGTGGTGTCGAAAGCAATCGACGACGACATCCCTGCCCATCCCGTGCTGTGCTTCGTCGAGGCGGATTGGCCGCTCATCGGCTGCTCCTTCAACACCTGCGGTGTGGACGTGCTCTGGCCCAAGAAGCTGTACCCAAAGTTCGTTGCGAAGGGACCGGCCGAGGCCGAGATGCTCGGCGATCTTCACCGGCGCCTCGCTGGCGCACTGCCGCGCGCGTAGCGGCACCTCATCGCTGGGAGCCGCACTCACCAGCTTGCCGTCGCAGACAAAAACGCGGTCCGCCACCGGGCGTGGGGCTTCGTTTCCCGATAACCCCTCTAGTGGCCGTTAGGCAATCTAAAGTCCTTCGAGTGTCCCGCCAACTGATCAAACCGCACGAAGGTCGTTCTTCGGACGCCCGCAAGACGAGCCGCCGTGTGCTATTGACAGCGGGTTTGACGGGAGCCTTGATTTCGTCCGGCGCCCTGCTCGGCGCCAATTATTTGCACGCTGATCCCGCGCGGGGCACTCAAACGGAGGGACTGTTTGCCGACGCACACACCGACGCTGACAACGACGGGCTTTCAGCGCGGGCCGAGCGGCTGGGCTTCACCACTGCGTCTGGCGCCACGTACGTTACCGATCCCGACGTCGCAGACAGCGACCGCGACGGCTTGACGGACGGCGAGGAGGCTGGCGCACGCATCTCCAAGAGCGACACGAGCCTCAGGTATCACGGCATCTCGGATCCTAGAGAGAAGGATACGGACGAGGACGGCGTCACCGACAGCGACGAGTACTTTCTGGGAACAGATCCGTGGTCCGACGACACAGACGACGACGGATTGCAAGACGACGAGGAGTTGGAGTTTGCGTCCGATCCCGTAGTCGACAATCCGGACGCCGATATCTACTCAGACGAGGAGGAAATGGAGCGGGGATCCGCTCCTATGACGTACGACAAGTCCGGGTGGCGAGCCAAACTCGGTGCAGGCCTAACGCTCTTAAAGGTCGCCGTTTCGACGGCCGACAAGCACGCAGCAGGCGGTAGGCTTCGACAAGTCACCACTGCAGTCAAGGTTGCCAAAGCTGCTGGTGTCGCTGCGCCCCTGATTTGGGATGTCCTCAGGAAGCGGGACATGTCGGGCGTCGACACCGACAAACTCCACGATGCCGTCTTTGGCAATGACATGGACGAGCTGGGAGCTGTCCTTGAGGGCGGCCGAAGTTCCTATGTCGCCTTCGTTGGCCGATCATCTGCAGGAAGCCTCGTTTATGTCGGCATCACGAACAACTTCAACGAGTTGTCTGCCAACCACGGCGGGTCGATCACCTTGGAGGTCGTAGGTGGGCGTGGGACTCTGCCACTGGGCCAGGCCAGAGCTGTCGCGGAGGCAGTCATAGGTGGCGCCCATGACCGCATGAGCCACAACGATCTGAAGAATTCTCGGCATGTGATCGACCCGGCCAACAACCTCTACACGCCTGCGAGGCGATGGGGAAGCCAGCAACTCAAGCGCACCGGGTTCGAGTGGTGATCGTTCGGTTGCGTAGCGAGCCTTGCGGCGAGAAGAACACATCCGGTGCGTCGAGCCCCACCAGGTCAACGAGTTGAAGGCTGTCGCCGCCTTCCGTCGCGATGGGACGCGCCGATCTTGACGATCGCGATCGGGGCGTACCACCGGTTGCCGTCACGTCACTTGCGCCTGGATCCAGTGGATGCGGTGACCCTGGACGTAGCCACCGCAGTCGTGGACGGGCGGAATTCCATTCAGTCATGAAGTGCTCGTCTTGGCGTTTTCAGGCGCCGGCCGCATGCCGCCGTCGGGTCCCGCCGACCGCTCCCCTCTGGGCCCCACGTGAGGGACTGCTGGCCAGCCAGCCAAGTGTTTGCCGCTGTCGCTCTTGAGCGCCCTTGTGACCCCGGCAGGAGAATCAGACACACCGCCGGCGTTCACCCTGCTCGAAGTGACCACGTCTCTGGCCCGCTGTGATCACGTCCACTGGGCAGGCGATTTTTAGGGCTGATCGTGCTCGATGCTGGCTCGGCGGGCGGCAAGAGGTGCTGCCCAGCATCGGAGGGACTCCCATGACCGACCACACTCCCAGCGGCTCGACACGGCCCGGCTTCTACCCTGACTCGTCCGGCACCATGCGCTGGTGGGACGGCAGCACCTGGACCGAGCACACGCAGCAGGCTGCTGCCGTCCAGGTCGCACCGGCCAAGAAGAGCCACACCTTCCGCAACGTGATGCTCGGGATCATTGCCGCGGGCGTGTTGGTCATCGCCGGCTGCACTGCTCTGCTCGGAAGCGCGGCCAACGAGGTCGGCGAGTCGATCGAGAAGGAAGAAGCCAAGGACCAGCAGCCGGGTGGGCCCGACAACCCGCTCACCATCGTCGAGGGCAAGAAGTTCTCCGTGCTCGGATTCGACTACTCGGGCGGTTGGAGGATCACCGACGATGGTCTCGGCAGCCCGGACATCAAGGGGCTCAAGGTCACCAACAATCGCGGCAAGAAGGACTCGGCGCTCGTGGAGATCAAGTTCATGAAGGGCAGCGAAGTGCTGGCCGTTGCCAATTGCACGACCGAGCCGGTCGCCGTCGGTGAGACCACCACCCTGTCGTGCTTCAGCGCGGACGAACTGCCGAAGGCGTACGACCGCATCACGATCAACGACTCGTTCTGAGTGCCGATGACTGAGCCCGATCCCGCGACCCGCACCACACGGGTCTGTCGCAAGTGCAGCGTCGCCACCAGCTTGGCCGGTGACTTCTGCCCGAGCTGTGGCGCTGGGTACGTCCGGCGCTCGCGTCGGTCGTCGCGCAGGACCACGCTGGTCACTCTCTCCGTGCTGGTGCTCCTGGGCGCTGCCGGTTCCGCGCTTGCCGTCAAGCAGCATCGCGACGACCTCGCAGCCGACCGCGCGGCTGCAGCTGCTGAACGCCAGGAGAACCGCGCGGCCAATGCTGCCGCTGATGCTCAGGAGGAGGCGAACGAGACCGAGCGCGCGTCGCGCCGCGACCTCATCGAGGCCCTTCAGGAGCAGATCACGAAGGATGCCAAGAAAAAGGTCGCCGACGACCTGCTGGACGGCCCGATTCTCTACTCGAGTTGCACGGCAACGGGTGGCGGCTCAACGGACGACCTCACCGCGCTCACCGGGACGTTCGAGTGCATCGCGGTCAACAAGGAGAACGACGACGGCACCGCGTCGGGGTACCGGTACGCCGGAACGGCCGAGTGGGACAGCGGTTCGATCACCTGGAAGCTGGGCGGGTGAGCAAGCGGGCCTTCCTTTTCTGTCTGCACCGGACCTTATGGTCGAAATGACTCGAAGGAGGTGGTGCGAATGAAGATCTCATTCCACCCCGATCGTGCCGCGGGCGTCCTGCTCGGACAGGCGTGCGGCGACGCACTCGGCGTGCCGTACGAGTTCGGACCCGCCCTGCCGGCGTCGTTCGAACCTCGGATGGAAGGCGGCGGCCCGTTCGGCTTCGACCCCGGCGAGTACAGCGACGACACCGCAATGGCAGTCTGCATCGCCGAGGTCGCCGCCACCGGCGCTGACCTCACCAGCGGCGCCGCGCTCGACGAGATCGCTCATCGGTTCCTGGACTGGGCCGCGGACGCCAAGGACGTCGGATCGCAGACGCGAGCCGTGTTTGGCGCAGCTCGCAGCGGCACCGGATCGGCTGGCACCCGTATGCTCGAGGCCTCCCGCGCTCACGGCGCTGCTCACCCCGGTCGGGTCGGCAACGGCGCCCTCATGCGGACGGCGGTCGTCGGACTCTCCAGGCTCGACGACCGAGAATCCACCGCTGCCGCCGCCAAGGCCGTCGCCGAGCTGACCCACGCCGATCCGCTCGGCTGGGAATCGTGCGTGCTGTGGACCGAAGCCGTACGACGTGCCGTCAACGGCGACGGGCTTCACCTGCTCGACGGCCTGGACCTGCTCCCATCCGCACGTCGGGACCGGTGGGCCGCATGGATCGAGGAGGCGACCGATGTCGACCCCCGCACCTTCGCCAAGAACGGATTCACCGTCTGGGCGCTCCAGGCGGCATGGGCAGCAATCAGCTGGATACCCCAGATCGAGCTCGACACCTCCAGCGGCGCCTTCCCCGCCCAGCACCTGGCCGAGGCCACCAAGAACGCGGTGCGTGCCGGCGACGACACCGACACGGTCGCCGCGATCGCTGGCGGCCTACTCGGCGCCCACTGGGGACAGTCGGCGGTGCCGCTGGAGTGGACGCGGCGCGTGCACGGCTACGGCCGTCACCGCGCCTCCGGGTTGGTGTCGATGGCCCATCGGACAGCACTGCGCGGGACGTCCCCAGCGGACGCCTGGCCGTTGTCCGAGCGGATAACCACGCCGGAATACGTCTCCGCCCGTCCCGTCCGTGCGGCGCACCCGCACGACGACGGCGTCATCCTTGGCAGCTACGGCGTACGCGACCATGGCTGTGACGCGATCGTGTCCCTCTGCCGGATGGGCACGGCTGACTTCGCACCAGCCGGGGTGAACCGGGAGGACCACGTCATGGTCCGCCTGGTGGACCGCGAGGACCCGGACGAGAACCCGCACCTCGACTTCGTCATGGCCGACACCGCCAGGACGATCAAGACGCTGCGCGACGAGGGCAAGCGAGTCTTCGTCCACTGCGTCGCCGCCCACGCCCGGACGCCCGCCGCCGGCATCGCCTACTCCCGGCTGCTCGGCATCCCGCTCGAGCGGGCGCGGACGGACATGGCACGCGCTCTGCCGGGCATGCGCGGCAGCGGCGTGCTGTGGGACTCGATCGAGCGCTTCTAGTTCATCCACCGCGGCATGGTGCGAAGCAGCAATGCGTTGATCGACCCCGCCTCCAGATACTCATTCTGGAGATCGAACGCCTTGTCTGCCGTCCACATATGCCCCGACGGCGAAAGGGCGGCAACTGGGCGATGCTCATCTCGCTGGCCGATGAATAGGGGCTCGATCGGATACGGTCGGGCATCGTCGCCGGTCCACCGGGCACCTGCCGGGATGAGACGATCACTGCCTTTCCATCTCCTTGGCCCGCCCGCGATCCACGCATCCCGCGCCCCAATCGAACTAACGAGAAACTGGCCCACAAGCCTAAGTGCCAAGCTTGACGGCGTGGACGCGGGAAGCCCGCCGACCGTTGATTCCAGGCCGATCATTTGCTCAAATCGGATCAGCCAGTCCCGAGGGTCTCGTCCACCCTCGTAGGCTTCACGCCACGACATATCAGCTTCTGCGCCGCCGACCCATGACCGCGCGGTAGAGCCGGGGAGTCCGATGATCCCCAAAGGCGCACTCGAGGGGTCTTGCAGGTTGATCAGAAACGCTTGCTCACTTCCGACACTGTGCTTTTCAGTTCGTACCCACAACTGGCCCGGGTGCCGCCGAACCAGTTCAGCGATAAGCCTCCAAGCCATCGCCTCCCTGACATGCTCCTCGAACTCGCCACTCACAGTGAGCTCCCGCGCAGTCTCTTCAACACAGCCGGCCCTCCGACGTGCTCGATGTGCGTCGGGTCGCCGCACACCACCAGCAGATCGCGGGCACGCGACAGTCCGACGTAGAGGCGCTCCTTGGCACGATCGCGGTCCGGCGCCTCGTTGACGGCAAGGATCACGGCGGGGCGCTCGAGCCCTTTGAAGCCGGAGACGTGACCGTAGAAGACCTGGTCCTTGTCCCAGAAGGAGTCCCAGTAGGTCTCCCAGCCCTCCTCCTGACGCGCCTTCTGCTCAGGATGGCGAGGTCCGGTGGTCAGCACCGCGATGTCGGACGGCTGCCAGCCCTCGTCGATCAGCTGGTCGACCATGTCGTCCGCGCGGTCCAGCGCGTCGTCATAGGTGCACTCGATGAACCGAACCTCCTCGCCATCGTGCTCGCTGACCCGCAGGCGGTTGGGCGCCATCGGCGAGAAGGCCTTGGATATCTGCTTGGTGTTGCGCAGGTTGCGGTCGAGGATGAGCGGCACGAGTCCCGCCGGTGAGTCGCCGAAGCGCTGGAAGATGCGCTGGCCCTCGTCGGTGAACACGTAGAGCCCACTGTCTTCGTACTTCAGCGCCTCGAGGACGACGGGCCACCAGGAGTCGGCGAAGTCCTGCGCCTCGTCGATGACGATGGCGTCGAAGAGCTCTCCCCACTCGCGCTGCCGGACGAGGTCAAGCATCTCGAGCGGCAGTCGGGTCTCCCAGAAGTCCGAGTCGTTGTCGTCGCCCTCGGTGGCGCCCCACTCGGCGCCGAGCCCGTGGAACGTGCCGACGTAGGCGGGCTGCTCCTTGTGGCTGAACGTGCTGAGCCGCCGCTTCATCCAGACCGACAGCCCGCGCGAGTAGCTCATCAATGCGACCCGCTGCCCCTGCTTCGCGAGCCGCCTCGCCTGCTCGACCGCGAGCCACGTCTTGCCGCTGCCCGCTCCCCCGCGGATCTCGACCTGGTCGACGTGCGCGATGAAGTCCAGAATGCGTGACTGCTCGAGACTGAGCCGTTCGATGACGTCGTCGTGATCGGCGACCCGGTCCGCGACCTCGTCGGACGGCAGGATCGCCGAGATGCGCTGCGGGAGGAACCTGCCCTGAAGGGCCTCGTGGATCGCCACGATGTCCATCGCTTCGCACGGACGTGCCTCGCGCTCCTGCAGCACCAGCATGTTGCGCATGCGGCTCACCAGGTCACTCATGTCGTCCCGGTCGACGACCATCCAGCGGTGGCAGTCAGGCATGTCGAACTGGGGCTCGAGGCGGACGTTCGGCAGCACGATGCCGTGCGCCCACAGGATCGGCCGCTTGCCGGCCCAGGCCATCGAGTCCTCGACCCACTTCTTGAGGATGTGCTTGGCCGTCATCGCCTGCTCGACGGGATCGCGACGCTTCACGCCGTCGGGTAGCTCTTGGTACCAGGAGCCGTTCTCGACCCAGACCCTGCCGCCCTTGACCTCCAGCACGACCACACCGAGCCCGTGGAACACCACCGCGATGTCGAGCTCGTAATCGCGTTCGTGGTCGGTGAAACGCTGGTTGGCGATCAGCAGGTCGTCCTCACCAAGCTGGTCGCGCAGCGCCGTCCAGACCCGCTGCTCGGCGCCGCTGGCGAACTTGGGTTCTTCTGGCCAGAGCATGGGAGTCGGCATGTCTCGCATCTTGTCAGGCAACGGGGTCGCTCGCTCGGAAGTCGGTGAGAGTCTCGTCGTCCAGCACCTGCCCGAGCGCCGCCGCGACACTTCGCCAGGCGAGGTGCTGCTCGACCAAGGCGATCTGCGCCGGTCCGTGATCGGTCTGCGCCGCCTTCTTATGCGCGCGCTTGCTCGCCCTCAGCGCCTCATGCCGCCAACGACGCAGCACCGGCGGGTTGTCGTCGGTGAGGCTGCGGGCCAGGTCGATCACACCCTGCCGGTCGTGGTGCCGGCCGTAGAGCACGAGCAGCCCGGGTCTCAGGCCGTCCGGGGCGGCCTTCGGCTTCATGGCGGCGAGCTTGTCGCGCACGGCGGGCGCCTCGTCCTCCAGGTAGCTATAGGTCGACTCGATCGCACGGTCGAGGTGCTCGGGGCAGAACGGCTCGGCGTTCACGGTGGTGGACATGATCAGGCTGTCCCCTGCCAGCGAGAAGCAGTAGAAGTGGAACGAACCGTTCAGTGCGTCGAGCAGCTTGCGTCCCCTCCGTGCGTCGACGCCCTCGGCGACCACGGCCCACACCTCGATGATCGGTCGGGTGCTGCTCAGGCGGATGTCGACGTTGTGTCCTCGTCGGCACAACCCGACCGACCCGTCCTCGCGCTTCGGGGGAACGATCCCGAGGCGCCAGGGTGCGGTCGACCCACCAGACCAGCTCGTTGTGCGACGTCGCCGTCACCGCGTCGGGCAGCCCGTCCAGCGTCATCCCGGGAGCGTCGGATGCTTCCAGAACCAGATCGCCCTCGATTACCTCGACGAAGGACGGACGCGATGCGCCTGCGGCCTGCAACACCTGGCTCAGCGCCAAGACGTACTCGTCGATGTCGGCCCTGGGGATGCGACCGAAGTCATCGTGGGGGGCCCCATCGCGGTCGAGCCCGTCATCCCACTGCCACTCCGCAATCAGCTCGTCGTCTCCGCTCGCGATGATCACGACGTAGCCCGTCATCTCGCCCGCGCGATCGAGCAGTCCCAGGCACACGCCGTCACCATCCCTCATCGCTTCCAGGTGATCAGCGAGTCGTACGCGAAAGTCCAGCCAGCCGGCTTGGACTCCTTGCGCCACCACCAGTTCGTCATGACTGGTCATCAGGTCCCCTTCCGTCGTCCGTCGAGAACGACGCTACGGACGGGGACCGACATTTTTATGCAAACCGCATTGATCCAGCGGTGGTCAGCGGTCGCGCTGTTCCATCATGCGATGCATGGCGCGTTTCTGGACCTCTGCCAGGACGTCGAGCCGCTCGGAGGAATCGAACTCCTCGAGCAGGTCGATGATGTCACCGATCAGGTCCTCGCGTGAGCCGGGCGCACCCGACGACCCGTCTCCAGCAGAAGCCGCGAGGCGGGCACCGGTACGAGCGCTGAGCAACTGATCGGAAAAACGCTCTGCTTCCTGCACTTGGGAGCGGTCCTTGGTATCTCCCGGAATGGTCCGCTCGAGGTCCTCGACGCTGATGCCGAGCGCTCCGGCGATGGCGCGCGCTGCGTTGCGCGAGGGCTTGCGCAGCCCGGTCTCCAGCTGGGAGATGTACGGGTAGGAGAGCTCGGACGCCTCAGCCAGCTGGGAGCGCGACATGTGCAGGCGGTCGCGCTGCTCCTTGATCACTCGCGCGAACGGCGGAAGCGTGGTCATCGAATTTGCTCCTTGCATAATCTATGCTGGTTGCATTATGCTGCTTGCACAAGCCTAGCCGAAAGGAGCCGAGTATGGAACTCAACACTCGCCTCGACCGGGACCGCTACACGTGGATGTCCCCGGCACCCAGCGATCGTGCATCGATGCTGGTCGAGATCACCTCGCCCGAGCTCCCCCGGAGCGAACACCCCGTCCCGACCCACCTGGTCGTCGTCCTCGACCGCAGCGGATCGATGGATGGCGCGCCGCTCGATCACGCCAAGGACGCCCTCTGCGACGTGGTCGACCGACTGGCACCGACCGACACCTTCGGGCTGGTGACGTTCGACAACCAGGTCGACGTCATCGTTCCCGCTGGTCCCGTCACAGACCGCGGCCAGCTCAAGGCCAGGATCCGTGCCATCTCAGCCGGCGGATCGACCGACGTCGCAGCAGGGCTCGTCCGTGGTCTCAAGGAGGCCCGTCGGCTGGAGACGACCGAAGGCGCCCGGGTGCTGCTGGTCAGCGACGGTCACACCAACCACGGAGTCGTCGACGCTGCGGTGATCGCCCAGCGCGCCGGGCAGTTCCTCGAGCACCGCATCACCACGTCTGTCCTGGGCATGGGGCTCGGCTACGACGAGATGCTGCTGGAGTCGATCGCCAAGAGCGGGGCCGGCAACAACTACTTCGCGCAGGAGTCCGGCGACGCGGTGGAGGCGATCGCCGCCGAGTGCGGCGAGCTGCTCGCCCAGCGCTTCCTCTCCGTACGCCTCTCCGTCACGCTCGGCAACGGCGTCAAGGATCTGCGCGTGCTCGGCGACCTGAACGCCCGTCCCAACGAGGCCGGCGTCGTGGTCGAGCTCGGCAGCTTCACGGCCGACCAGATGCGCAGCGTCGTCATGCAGTTCACCCCCAAACAGGCCACGAAGCCGGGACGCCGCAAGGTCGCCACGGTCCGTGTGTCGTACGTGCTGGCCGACGACCTGCAGGACTACTCCGTCTCGCACACGGTGTGGGCCAACGTCGCCGGACCCAACGACCGCCCCGCCAAGGTTGATCGCGAGGTCATGGCCGAGGTCGTCTTCCAGGGAGTCCAGCTGCACAAGCGTCGTGCGACGGACGCCGTCCAGTCTGGCGATCTCGAGGCGGCCCGCCGCCGGTACGAGCGGGCCCTGAGGATGATCCGTCGCCACTGGGCCGAGATCCCCCTCGAGCGTCGCGCGGAGTTCGAACAGGATCGCGCCTTCATCGAGAAGTCGCTGCGACGCCTCGACGAGCCGACCGCGGACGACATGCGGTTCATCGGCAAGGCCATGACCGCCAACCTCTCGATGAGCATGCGCACCCGTGACCGGCGTCGCTCCCCCGGCGCGTGACCGTGCGCGAGCGGGCCCACCGCGTCATCCCCGGCGACGCAGAGTCGCACGTCATCATCCACGTCCCCCACTCCTCCCGCGTGATCCCGCGGGAGGTGCGATCGCACATCTTCCTCGACGACGCTGCTCTGGGTCGCGAGCTCGACGCGGTCACGGACGCCTTCACCGACGTGATCGCCGAGCACGCCGCGGCACGCGCGTCCGTCCGCCCATGGCTGTTCATCAACGACTTCTCGCGCCTGGTAGTCGACCCCGTGGGCGCGGGAGTCGTCCACACCCGCACGTCGGACGACTTCCTCCTGCGCGAGGTGTCGGACGACGAGATCTCGGGGCTCGTCGTCCGACACCTCGCGCCGTACGCAGCAGCGTTCACCGAGCTGGTCACCCAGCGTGTGGAGGCTACGGGTGAGGCGACGATCATCGACCTTCACTCCTACCCGCTGCACCCGCCGTCATACGGGCGGCACGGCGACGGACCGCGGGCCGAGGTCCGCTTCGGCACCGACGACTTCTACACGCCCCACTGGCTCGTCGCGAACGCTCAGAAGGCCTTCGGGCACTTCGAGGTTGACCTCCACTCCTTCGCCGGCTGCTACGTACCGCTCAAGCAGTACCGCAGCGAGGATCGGGTCAGCGCTCTCATGATCGAGCTGCGTCGCGACCTCTACATGGACGAGACGTTCGGACTGGTCGCACCGGCGCTCGAGCCGATCATCTTCGCTCTTGCCGGGTTGCTTGACACCGTCGAGCCGGATGATGGTTCGTGGACGACGAACAACCGCTCAGCCGGACCGAACAACGACCTAGCGCAGGAGAAGATGTGAGCCAGATCCCCGAGCCGAACGAGGCCGCCCCCATCGGCGAATTCGTGCGTCGTCATCTCCCGCAGATTCTGGAGTACTGCCGGCAGCACCCGGAGGAGTTGGTGAACCTCCAGGACAAGGCATACTCCCTCGCCACGTTTCGTCAGAGTCGCCCAGTCCTCGCCGTCGCTCCAACCGACCAGCGACTCAGCCGATACTGGGGTGACAAGTCATCTGAGCCCTTTGGCAGCAAGGGCTTCAGGGTCACCTCGGAGTGGGTGAAAGAGCTGCATACAGCACACTTCGTCGTCTACTTGCGGGAGAAGGGCATTACCCCGGTCGGCGTCAGCGAGGACTTCGTTGCGTGGGCCGAGGACACCGTCGCTGAGTTCGGCTCCTCCGGTTCGGCGCCTGGTGGTCCGCGCTACCGCTCTTACGCGCTCGGCGTGGCGCAGAACGCGTTGGTGCGGTATCTGCTCAGCAATGTCGGTTACGAGAGATTTAGTGAGGTGGACTGGCGCACCGTGAGAGATGAGGACTTCCACGGCGCGTGCGCGTACTGCGGACAGGCGGGCACAGTGACGCTCGATCACGCCGTTGCCATCAACCGCATCCACTTGGGCGAGCATCGACTCGGCAATCTGGTTCCCGCTTGCAGCAGATGCAACGAAGCGAAGAGCAATAAGGACTTTCGACACTTTCTCAGTACCAAGTTCGAGGACGATCCGGTTTACGCGTCAACTCGCATCGGACTCATCGAAGCTCACGCGTCGAAGCTCAACTACCGGCCGATCGGCACCAACGACGACGTCACAGCGTTGATCGAAGAAGCACGAGCCAAGCTCAAGGAGGTCGCCGACCACTACTTGGCGCTTATCAACAGCAGAGTCAACGGCCCCTGACGAGCTCGCGGGCCCTTGGAAGCAAGGAACCGCTGTCATCCAAGAAGGCACGCCTCGGACAACCAGGATGCACTTCACTCTTCCCGCGAAAACCTCTTGTCGCCGAGCGTTGTGGGGTCATCCCGCAAATTCCGGCATGCCGCCGCACGTACGATTGCCTGCATGACCGAGGGCCTATTTGATCTGGGTGACGAACCTGAGCCGCGTGACGAAAGCGTGCCGGCGCGGGCACGCGATGAACAGGTCCAGATCATCCGTAATGGGCTCGACGACGCTGGGCTCGTGTCGCAGGACGACCGTCGGGAGTTTGTCGAGTCCGTGATTCTCTCTGAGGTCAGCTCGTTGAGGGCTTTGACAGCCCTTCAGGCCCGTCGAGTAATCGATCGTCTCAAAACACAGCATGGGGCATCCAAGGACACAGATGGAAGCGCCTGGGACAACCGGGAACGCGACACCTGGATCGACAAAATGTGAGTGCGCAATCTCAACCACATCGGATCTTGACGCGACCTTGTTCGTTCGACCGCACTGCGTCAGTTGCCTGCCGCTTCGGCTCGGGGGCTCGTGGTTGCCGACCCCGTGACGTGATGGTCGGGCACGCGGGGTGAAAGGTCCATTGACATCGCTTCGCGCATCTTCGCCTGGTCATTCGGATCGAGTTGCGCGAGCACCTCGAGGATCTCGCTCTGCCGCGGCTGGCCCATCGTCATGCGATAGAGACTCGTCGCCTCCACAAGCCGGTCGAGCCTTCCCTGCTCGCGGCTCATAGGCAACATGGGCACGAGTCGCTGAATAGTCGATCTGCCCGGGAAGATCCACCACGGCGACAGCCCTCCATCGGATTCGCCAACGTGGGAAAAGGCTGAAGTCCACGGGTCGTTCGTCGGGTCGAAGGTCGGATCCGACAAGACCCAGTCTGCGACGTTCTTGCGCACGGCGTGATTCTTGTACCGATGAACCCTGCCTTCGCGTTGCTCGAGGTCGACCGGATTGTTCGGCAGGTTCCAGTGCACGATCGCGTGCGCGTAGTAGTGAAAGTCCAGACCTTCCTGGCCCACAGACGTTGAAACCAGGACGAACGGGCGGAACGGTGAGTTGAAAGCGTTTCGCACGTCGGTGGGGTTCTCCCCGTCGGCCGTGTCACCACGCGCCTGTCCATAACGCATCGCGAAGTGGGTGCGGATGGCATCCCGCGGCAGCTTCTGTGCCGGCTTGCCGTTGAACCGGTCCGCGTACGCCAGTCCGTCTGAAAGACGAAGCACGCGCGAAGCGTGCCCGGCAACGGCACTCAAGGATTTCAACCCACCGCCAGCAGATTGACGCCTGATGCGTTCCTGGTCCGGGAGTAAGTCGAACCACTCGTCGACCACCGCGTTGAGTCCGCCGTCGAGGCAGTGGTCGACCACGTCGTGCCAGTAGTCCTGTTGGCTGGCCCCTCCCCTGCTGATCAAGGAGTCCGCCTCGGGGCTGTTGAAGAGAGCACGGAACGACCATGCAACCCCAGCAGCCTGACGGAGTACCTGGGTGTGTTCGATCTGCCATTCGTGGCGAGCCACCAATCGCTCAAGCCCTCGCAGGACGCTGACGCCCGGGCCGGCCAGCGCCAGCTTCGTCAGGACGTCCACCAGGTCGTCGGGGGGACGTCCCCATGAGGCCGGATCATTCCTCCGTCGGCGTAGCTCATCTAGCAGCCGAGAAAGTTCCCGCGAGTCGATCTTGGCACCTTGGGTGAAGTCCGAGCTTGTGAGTTGCTTCAGATCTTGATCAAGGTGCAGCATCACGGCGGCATACCAGATAGTGCGTGCCGGCCCACCGTGGTCGGCCCTCTCAAGCAGTGGAGCAATCGCCTCGGCGATCATCGCGCTTACGTGACGTTCAGCAACGAGACGATCAACGGGCAACGACAAGCCCAGATCTGAAGCAATGGCGATCGGATCTCCCAGGCGAGCCAGGAATCGACTCGGAAGGTGAAGTGCCAGCGTCGTCGGCGTGTCCGCCACCAATCGGCCACTGAACTTCTTGCGTGCTTCGCGATACTTCACGTCAGGGCGGTGATGGCGTCGCTCGAACTCGAAACTGGTCATGGCAGCGACCGCCTTCGGCACGACCGTCCACCCGGAGAAGAGCAGTCGCTTGGTCATTCCCGAAGACCTGGCCTGGTGGAACTTCTTGCCGAGCGTCGTCTGAGGCATGGCCGGCGGGATCCACAGCAGGTCGAAAGCGTTATCACTCGCCAGGTCGTCGAGCAACCAACGAAGGCGTCCGTTGAGTGGGTCGATCTTCTTGTATCCCTCGAGTGCAGCGAGCGTGAGCGGCTGCCTGCCGCGCAATGCCGTCGCCAAAGACTGGTCGCCGTTCCGCAGCCGCTGCCGAATCACTGACTTGACGTTGTAGTCATCCATGAAGTTGAACAGGTACGGCGCCGACTTCCAGTACTCGACCATCGAGGGCACTCCACGCAGTGTGCTCGCTACGCCGTCGACGTCGATGAATGCCTCGACGTCGGCCTTCGTCACCTCGCAATTCACTCGTGCCGACTGGGTATTCAACATGCCACCACGGTCCTGCGTCGCGGCGAGCCGCTCGGTGCGCACCATGACGCTGCGTAGCAATGACTCGACCTCGCGAGAAGCGGCGCCCAGTCGGGCGGTGGATCTCCGCTGGAGCAACCCGGTCCGGATCTCTTCGAGACCACGTGTGAGCGTGGTGAGCTCCTCCTGGCGATCCGGACCGAGAAGGAAGCGGACCGTGCGCTCGAACCCCTCAAAGTGGCTTTCCTCGTCTGACGAGTTGGTCAACATCTTGTAAGGCGTGGCAGAAAGCAGAAGGACCCGGGCGTTGGAGCCTTGCAGCAGCAGGTTGGCCAGCTCGCCGTCCTCACCCTTCGCGTCGAGGACGTCAGTGAACTTCTGGAACTCGTCAAGGATGATGAGGTCCGGGGTCAGGAAGCCGATGCAGCACTTGGCCAGTTCCCGCCGCATGGCCGAGATCAGTGGCCGATACCTCGAGTCGTCCGGAATCCGCCGACCGTCGGTCGCATGATCGAGTCGCTCTAACAGGCCGGCGCTCCGAAGCTGCGCCACAAAAGACCGAACAAGGGCCTCTGGAATAGGTTTCGCCCGTAGGTGTTTCTCTGACCCCGCAAAGTTCTTGGTGCCGAGGCTGAAGAGATCCCAGGCACGTGCCCGCTTTGTGATCGATGGGACGCCGGCGCGATCGGACAGGATCCGATAGAGCATGGCACGCTCGCCAGCTTTGCCTCCGGCGTGACCGAAGGTGAGCGATGTGGACGGCGTGAAGGCGAGCACGTTGACTGCGCCGAGGTCGTTGAGCGCCGCAGGCAGCATCGTGATGCGGTCAACCAGATTCCGCGCGCTGCCCGGAAACACCATCAAATCTTCGACATTTTGGCGGGCGATCTGCTGGTTCGAGCAGATGTACACGATGTCGATCCGACCGACGTCAGGTTTGTCCCATAATCGCTTGACGGTCTCGGCGACGAGTGATCGTGCAATTTTGGTCTTGCCGAGGCCGACCTCGTCAGCAACCAAAAATCGACGCTGGTCCCGCTCAAACATCGCATCGACGACGGTCTCCACCGTGCGTTGCTGGAAAGGCTTGAGCCCGGAGACTGCCCGCTCAAGCTCAGCGGCGGGCAACTGTCCCCGCCCCCTCATCGTCTTCCCTTTCGTGCTGAACGCACCGCGTCCCAGAGCTGGCGAAACTCGGGCGGTGTGAGGCCAGCTAGCTCTGGGTTTGACTCCAGATGACGCAACGTCGATTCGAGAGACTCGAACCGCTCGGGCGCGCGGGAAGCCGTGGTGACGAGATCTTCGAGCAGCCGGTCCTCGGGTTTAGCCGACCCCCACCGCCCCCCGGACCGCTCGCCGTCTCCATCTCCACCCGCCAGGAAGGGCAGGTTCCAACCCAGCAGCGCACCGAGGTACCTGAGGAAGTCATCACGGGTCCGAATCGCTAGGGCGATGGTCGACTCCTTGCGGCCTTCGGGGTCGCCGGTCATCGTCGCCCGAACCAGGACGCTGTGAGACTTGGCGGCTAGTTCCACGCGAAGCACGACGAACGGTGTGATGTGGCGAGTTGTCAGGCCCCCCCATTTGGCACTGCCGCGAACCACCGCCTGCACGTCGTTTGGCAGCGACAAAATGTGCGCCGTGACCGTGGCGTCCTCAGGCAAGACATCCAGGACGGCGGTGAGTTCCACGTCAAAGGTTTCACCTAGGTCTGTCAGCACAAGGTGCACCTCGCTGGAAGCCAGCGCGTAGGCCAGGTGCTCAGCATCAGAGATCTCGACTTCCTCGCTTCCTGCGGAGGAGGGGTCCGGTGCGTACGCTTCGACGAAGCTTGCCAGGTTGTTCTTGGGAGCCTTGAGGTTCAGCAGACGATCAACGCCGACCTCAGCCCGAGGTCCCGTCAATTCCACCATCAACTCGTAGTTGGTCGTCATGGCGGCGTCGGTGAGGTTGGCCGACCCCATCCAGACTGTTGAGAAGCGTGCGTGATCTTGGATGAAGGCCTTGGCGTGCAGCCCTCGGTGCGCGGGACGTGCTGTCACATCCTCGGTAACGTCAACCAGCTCGTCGAGTGAGTCTTGGACGTCCACGACGACGTCGCGCAGTCGGAACGTCTTGTCGGCCGCTCTCAAACCGGAAGCAGCCGAATCCAGAGACGACCGCCTCGAGACGACTCCTGCCCAGGACTTCCCGGTGGTGAGAAACTCGCTGGTTGCGGGGGCCGTGAGGAACGGCGAGATCGCCAGTGCGCGGTCGCAACTCTTTGCGAAGAAGACGCTTTGCGGTCCGGGCTTCAGGGCCACAGTCCGGCCGGATGTGAACGGTGACGGCAAGCTGAGGCGAGCAACTTTTAGGCTCTCCAGCAGGCCGCGCAGCATGGCCCGCTGGGGGGCAGGCATCTTTCGTGCGCTGGCTCTGGGCAGTCCCCCGAGCAGACCTTCCAGTTCCGAGGTGTCGAGCCGCGGGCCGTCGGCGCCGTCCTCGTCGAATCGCGCCATCACGTCGAGCGCGCGGTCGAACGTGAGGTTCCGGCTGAGCACGATCACGCGGTGGGTGGTGTCGTCGCCCTTGCTGAAGCGCACGACCCAGACTTTGGGATGGAAGATTCCTCCGCCCGGCTTCTTGATCTCAACGACCGATCCTTCGATGAAGGTTAGAGCGGGTCGATAGGAGCTTGGGATCCCGATGGCCCCTGCCTGGCAGAACATGATCGTACGGTCTGCGTACCGACGGATCGTCTCGAGCACATCGGCAGGCTGATGTTGCTCCGCGGTCATGGTCGCCGAGACCGGAACAGCCAGCAGAGTCACGAGGTCAAGCGTGAAGGTCGTTCCGACCGCCACGTCGAGCTCGTAGCCTCGCGGCGGCCTGAGTGCGTCAAGCAGCAGCGCGGTGTCGTCGAGGTCAAGCATTGGCGGCAAGCCCTTCGCAGACGTCGCCGATGACTCGACGAGCGACGACCCAGTTGTAGTCAAAGTTCATTAGGCCCGACTCTCCGCCCCAGGTCCGCAGCAGCTCCGTGTTGTTGATCCGAGCACGACCGGGCTTCAGAAGCGCCTCGCGTTGGGTCACCAGCCGCGCGGCCGCGTCGCTACTCCGGAGGTCAATCGGCGACTCAGCCAGACGTTGCCAATCGCTGAGGAAACTATGCGCGCGGCGCAAGCGGTGAATGCTGGCGCCCGGGGCGCGTCGCCTCTCGAGCTCCGACCTGGCCCAATCATCCAGCGCACCTATGGTCTCCGGGGTCACCGGGTCAGAGCGAAACTCGGCCGCCCATGCCGTCAGCGACTCGTCATGCCGGTCGACGTATTCGTCCCGATCTGGCGCGTGGGCCGGCATGCCCGTTGCGCACAGGTAGTTGTACAGAATGCGGGCGCCGTAGGCGACGCGGTTGAGTTCGCTCCCCAGATAGACGACGTGCCTGGTCGCAGCCGGCATCGATTCAAGCGCCTCGTGCTCCCCCGGCCGGTGGGCGTCCCGCAACCGCTCGAGCGCACCAACAGGATCCGCCTGCGACTCGGTCAGGAGCCAGTGGATCAGCGAACGACGGTCTGGTTCCACGTGCCTTTCCGCATCGCGGAACCGTTGCGCCAGCCAGTCGGCCTCCTCGCGTGTGAAGGCGAAGCCGCGGTCGAGCGCAATCGGCGGCAATTCCCGCCATGCAGTGTTCGATTCGGTGTCGACGTCATCGTCAGATCGAAACCCCAATGCGCCTCGCGCTGCGGCCTTCGACTCGGCTACCTCCTCGAACAAGGCCCGCCGTGATGCAGCGCCAGGGCCGTGAACGATGTCTAGTCGCCGGAGCAAACCCCAATAGGCGTCGCTCGGGCGGCGCGTATCGGCTCCGCCGCGACGACCGATGATGCCCCGATCGCTATCCCCACTCTGATCGGCCCGGTAGAAGTCCAGAAGAGTCGAGATCAATCGCACTTCACGCCGTTCGGCCTCGGCGGCCACGCTGTCTGCAGAATCGCCACTGAGCGACTTGAAATCGTGCGGGATGAAGAGCAGATACTTCGCTCTGGTGTGAAGGACCGTGAGTCCGGGGTGCAAAGCTCCCGTGATGAGGTCACGAAAGACGCCCAAGCCCAACTCATCGATCGCTGACGTCTCGTTCAGCGCGGCCACGAGCAGCTGCGTCTGGCGCTGTTGGTCCGCGTCGAACGCCAGCCACGCCACGCGACTCGGCACGTTCTACTGCTTCTCTGCAGACTTCATGAATCGGCGCTCTCGGGCCGGCAGCCCCACCCGCGGCACCACGCCTCCCCTGCGTAGACGGCCTTTGCTGCAATCGCCGGCCCAGGAAGGTCGAGTCCGATCACGTACACGCGGTGGCGGTGCTCACTCATCCCAGGAACTCGATTCCTTGGTCCGATTTCATACTGCTTCCTCCGCGAAGTAGTTGGCGGCGAACTGGGAGTTGTAGAACCAGTCGACGGTCTGCCCGCCGACCTTCAATGCGCCGCGAACGTCGTCGTCCTTCATGTTCAGCACTTTCATCACGTTGCCGACCTTGCTAAGCGCTTCGATCCTGTGGAACGCATCGCCATGGTCCTCGGCGAAAGCGGCCAGCGCCTGGAGCTTCACGAGCGAGTCGTCCAGGTGGTGGCCGTGGGGGTCGACGATCGACGCCTTCACCTCTCCGGCCACTTCGTGGAAGAAGACGAAATCCGGATGCATCGACCGCCAGTTACCGGTCGCCTCGTCGCGGTACGCAATACCCAGCGAGTCGGCCGTCTGCCGAGGGGGGTTGCGGTACCAAGCGATGGACCCGTCACGGCCGATCTCATGCTTCACGACTTCGACCTCCCAGTCGTTCAGCTTCGTGACGGGCGCATCCCCGTTCTCGTCCGACATGAGGTGCAGTTTCACCAGTTCGGCTCGGGTCGTCTGGCCGCTCTCGTCGGTCTCGACGTAGTCCTCGATGCGCGTACGCGGGCGGCCCAGTCGGTCGACCTGAGGCGTCGCCGCGAGTGCGTTGATGTCGCGATACTCCTGCCGGCGGTCGTCAGGCAACGCCTCGATCGCTTCGGCGTGCTCGTCGAACAGGTCTTGAACTATCTGATCAGCCTTTTTGTCGACGGCTTCCCGAACTTCAGGCACGTAAGACAGGGCTGCAGTCCGCACATACGCCTCCCGCAGTGCCTCGTCGCCATCGTCACCCGCCGTCAAGTGGTCGACGTACGCGTTGGCGATGTCCGAGCCGAAAGCCTTCTTGGCGTCCTCGAACGCAAACCGGATTGCTCGGTCGTCCGCTTGTTCCACGATGTCGGTGTACTCGAGGCCTGAAGCGCCAAACTTGGCCGAGAGCTGCTGGAGCCGTACGGCCAGCACCTCCGCAGTGGCCGCCTTCACGCGCGTCTTGTACTGCGCGGCCGACTCATCGAGCACGCGATGCATCCGCATTGCGACCTCGGCGAGCGCTTCCTCGCGCACTAAGTCAGTCGACAGCGCGAGCGCGAGTGAGGTCAATCGCTTCACCGGCGACGTACCGCGTTGGGGAATCGTCATAGTCGGAAGGTCGTCCCACACCTTCCACACGGACTCGGGGAGCGTCTTGTTCGGAGTCATCACGCACTCCTCTTCGATCACCTTGCGTCCCGAGGAGTCGGGCACCCCATCGATCTGCGCGGTCAGCAGTTTCACGACACTTCCGGCCGTGGCCCGGTCGAAGAACGGCAAGAGGCAATCAACCGAGTTGAGCTCGTCATCACCGGGCACACGGCGCGCCAACGGCGTGCGGACCATTCGACCCAGCAGCTGCTGGATGTGGTCGTGGTCCTTTGCGGGCCGGAAGGACAGGAGTACCTCAGCACGCGGACAGTCCCAGCCCGTGGAAATGGCATCCTTGGCGATCAGGATGCGCACGTGCGACCGGTCCTGCACCACCTGCGGCTCGATCCAGTCGACCTGGTGCGACCCGAACGTCTGGAGCGAGTGCTCACCGAGCACATGACGCACGGCGTTGGAGCTCAGCTCGGGCATCACCTCGAAGATCACGTTCAGCGCTTCGCCGATCTTGTCGTGGTCCGGCGTGTTCGGCGCCTGCAGCACCAGCAGCGGCTTGACCACATCTGGGAGCGCCTGCGACTCGCAGTAGCTCTGCCATCGTTCAGTCGAGTGCTTCAACTTCGCAGCTGCGCGTCGGACCAACACCATGTCAATCGCCTGGGCCTCAGCAGGGATGTCCACCTTGACAATGTCTTTGACAAGACCCGATTCCTGGACCTGGAACCCGTCAACCTTCACGGCAGGAAGGTAGCGGCGGTCTCCGGACACGGCCGCTTCATCCATCGCCTGCGTGAAGTCGCCGATGGTTGCGCTGATGCCCCAGACGACCGGGACCGGCGGGTACCCAGAGTGTCCGTTCACCAGTCGCTGAACGATTGTCGACTTGTCTCGCGTCTGCTTCGTACCGAAACCGCGGTGTGCCTCATCGACAATCAGATACAGCGACAGATCAGGATCTTCAATCGTGTTGGCGATAGTCTGCCAGATCGTATACCCCTGCAGGTCGGGCTGGACGCTCGCGTGCGTACCCTCCAGAACGTCCGCCTCGTCGACGACCTCGTGTCCGCGTGTGAGCAGAGACGACTTCGACAGCTTTTGCGTGTTGAGGAAGTACACCTTTCCGGGCTCGAGCCTCGGCTTCGCAAACGGCGGCTCGATCGTCACGAGGTCGGTCGACATGACCTTGTCAGACGCCTCCATGATTCGAAAGCGCGTCTGCTCGTTGAGGTTCGGGTCGTCGGAGAACCACACGACGACGGCCCCGTCGTCGGGTTCAAACTCGTAGTCGTCGTTGCCGTAGAACAGCGACTCGATGACGGCCGACGCGATAACAGTCTTGCCGGCACCGGTGGTCGCAGACAGGGAAACCGACGTCGGTTTTGCGTCACGACGGTTGATTGTCGTTGCTTGGTCGAGTGCCGTCAGCATGTCCTCAAGGGCGGTCTGCTGGTACGGCTTGAGAGTGAACTTCATCGCGCGGCCCTCGCGGCTTCGATCTCGAAGTTTCGGAGGTACGAGGAGTACAGACGAACCGGCTCCACGTGCGCCGGCAGTTGCCGCACCATGGCCTCGAAGAGGCGGTCCTCCTCGGTGATGATGTATCCGTGGGTGAGGCCGTCTTGCGCCTCGACCGCCTTGATAAACGGCTCGCTCAGGTCCAGGTTTGCAATCACGCCGTAGGCCTCGGCTACGTCCCATCCGGTCGTGATGTCGCCGATGCGGCGACCCCTTGCCCCCGCTCGCAGCCACAGGAGCGGTGCGATCTTGGCGAACTCGCGGTGGCTGGCCACGCGCATTCCCGACTCGTACGTGAGTGTGAAGAACTCAACGTTCTCCTCGAACCCCTCGGCCATCGGGAACTCATCGGTGAATTTGTACGATCCGTTGAGCGATTGACCACTCGGCGTTCGCCCCTCCACCGCCGCCCGTAGACGAGGCTTGGTTATGAACTCGAATATGCCCTGGGATTCCCAGCCGGCATCGCCCGGCCGGACGCCGTTCCTTCGAAGTTCGGATTGATCCTTCGAAGGAACCTCATTGTTGGACACAGAAATAGAAGTGCGACGACCGCCGTCCTGGCGGTTAAGTCGCATCGTTGCATGCGTCGTCGTCCCGGATCCAGCGAAAAAATCGAGAACAATCGCCTCGGGCTTTCTCGAAACCAACAACCTGAGTGTGTCCTCCACGGCGTACAAACTCTTTGGGAACGGAAAGGTTCGGCCCGCTCCAAGCAACTCTCCAACCAGGTCAGTTCCATTCGCGCCAGCGTCGTGACTCGAGCGATGCCAAACTGTGCGCGCGCGACGTGAGGCAGCATCTACATAGACGACGTCAGCAACGCCTGTCTCTGGGTCTCGCCCGAGGATTTCCAGAAGATTGTCATCCATTTCCGCGCGAACGTTCTCCGACAGGTAGGAGACGCTCCAGGTGGATCGCTTTTTGTCATACCGTCCGCATGCCGCAAAGCCGTCCTGAATCAACCGGTTCAACGTGTCTGGGCCCACTCCCCATCGGCCAAGCGAACCGTCTTTCCGCACGGGCCACGCAACCACATTTCCGGCGTCGTCCTTGAGGTCAAAGTCCGGTTCGGTACCTAGCGGAAGAAACGGATCAGCCCGGATGAGCTTGCGCGCAGAGGGATCGATCCAAACCGCGTAGAACATTTGTTCACGATCCGCACGCTGTGAGTCGTCTCCCGACCTGAGTAGGCCCTTCCATCGTGGCCTGATCCGCCCATCCGCGGCCTGAACTGTCTCCTTGTGCGTCAGCAAGTCGTCAGGTGCGCTAGCCATCTGGAAACTGGGCCCGAAACAAAATAGGGCGTACTCTTCAACCCGCGAGAGGTAACCCTGCGTGACCCCTTTCGGATTGTTCACGAGCGTGGCCATCTGAACTGTGAAACCGTCCATTACCTGCTCCGCAAGCAGTGCGAGCCGATGAACTTCATGCTCGTCGATAGTCAAAACGATTGCGCCCTCAGGCGACAGGAGTTCCTTCGCTAGCTGCAAGCGACGTTCCATGAAGGCAAGCCACTTCGAATGGCGATAGTGATCCTCCTTCTCGACGTAGTCGTTGTTGTACTTCCAGTCTTTGGCGCCTGTGTTGTAAGGCGGGTCGATATAGATAGCGTCAATCTTGCCGCGGTGCGTGAACAGGAGCGCCTGGAGCGCGTGGTAGTTCTCGGCGTTAATGACGGTGTGAAACGGCTTGTCGCCGCCGCGCTCGACCTTTCCGGTGGTGACCAGGCCGGGGTAGATCGGGTCACGGAACTCGGCAACGACGACGAGATCGTCGATAGCGATTGAACGCTTCTCATTCGGGTCGTCCATGGCCTCGACCTCGGCCCAGCGGTCGCCCGCCTCGGTGTAAGCCTTCACGACCTTGAACAGACGTTCGTCCGACTTCTTAGGCATCTGGCCTCGTTCTGGCAGGATGCGAACCTTGTCGTTCTTACGCACCGGCCGGCCGGGCAGCTCGACCGTTTCCGGTGTGTGCCGCTCAAAGTTCAGCCCGAACGCGCGGCGATCGGCGAGGGCGTCAAACTCGCGCCGAAGATCGGCTGCGAGCCTGCCGTCTTGATGAGCTACCTGGCGGATCAGATCGTTGAGTCTCGACACGGAGTCAGTTCTACCCTTCGACGGTGACAGTTCCTCGCGCAAACGCGCCAAGGATACGTTGATGAGTTTGCCGGGGCAGGTGCCGGTTCCCCGGCTCACCGAACGGCGTGCCCGGACGCGCCGGAGCGTTGTTCAACAACTCGTCGAGTCCGGGGCGCGCCAGCATGAGGAGTCCGTGGGTGGCGCGGGTACACGTGACGGCGAGGCGCCCGAAATGCGAGTTGAACTCGTCGAGCTGGGCGGCACCGGTCAGCGGGTGGATCGCGAGCGTGATGCCGTTCGTCTGTCCCTGCCAGGAATCGACGGTCGACGCGATCAGGTCCTTCTCGGTCAGGCCGAACTCCTTCCGTAGCCGCTCGACGGCGTCCGCTGCGTCGTCGACGGTCTGGTTGCGCGTCGCGAGCAACGTGACCAGTGTGTCGTCAGGCTCGTCACCCGGCCCGGTTGACTCCCACTCCCCCGTCGGTGTGCCCGTGTCGTCGGTGCGGGCGCGGACCAGCGCGAACTGGGCGGAGAACAGATCTTCGAGCAACTGCTCGGCGAACTCGACAAGTGGCAGGTCGATGTCGGCGGCCTCAGCATCGGGCAACCCGTCGACCTCGAGCAAGGTCGGCACGCCGCTCGCGACTTGCGCCCACACGGCCGCCGCAAGACCCGAGATCGGGCCGAGATCGACCGACCGGTCACCCGGGGCAGCTACACAATTCAATGCTGCCCACTCGGGATAGAACGCACGCCACAGCGGCAGCTGCTCGGCGGTCGGTCGCCACACGGCAGGCAACTCGGTTTCGAACGTGTGCGCGTCGCCGTAGTAGTTGGTGGGCCACGCCCGGTACGGGTTGAAACCGGGGTCGCCGCGCCATGGGTTGGTGCCGATCTCGAGCGGTGGCAACTGACCGACGTCGCCGACGCCGACCGTGATGGGTGCTTTGCCCTGGATCGGGTCGAACAGGTGGTGCGGCAGCTGCCACGCTTCGTCGATGAACAGGACGTCGTACGGTGCCTGCCCGTTCGTGCCGGCACCGAGGTGCTTCAGAGTGTTGCCAAAGTCGAAACTCATCTTGTGCGAGGTCGAGATGACGACCTGAGTGTCCTGGGCGACGGCCTTGATCGACTCCACGACGGTGGCCGCCTCGACCACGTCGTCCGGAACAAGATCAGACTTGCCCTTGGCGACGAGCAGCGTCACTGCGCCCTTACCGAGGCGGTCACCGAGTGCCTTCGCGATCGGCCACAGCTGCCGGTTCTGGAAAGCCACGACCGCGACCCGCCGGCAGTCGACATGGTTGACGGCGTCCTCAACTAGCTTCTTGAGCACGTACGACTTGCCGGCACCCGCAGCTGCCTTGATCAGAATGCGCTCGATGTCGGTGTCCCCCGACAGTGCCGCGAGCAGCTGGCCGCTCGCCTTGTCGGCTACTGCGGCGTTTTCCGCAGCAGCGATCGCACGGTGCACAGCGTCAGCGGCCTCCGATGCTACGGGCGGGATGAACTCCACGAATTGGTCAGTCGATGTCATCGATGGTCAGCCCCTCTGGAACCGGTTCGGGGGTGGCCGCTCCGGGGTCGCCCTGCTCTGCGCCGGCCGGCGACACCTCAAATGAATCCGCATCGACGATCGGGGGCCACGCCTGCGGGTTGAGCTCGCCGTTCTTTCGCTTCTCGGCCAGTGCGTCGGACCACTCGGCTTCCATGTCCTCGTGAGGACGGCAGCACCACTGGTGGCCCGGCGGGTCGCTCGAGAAGCTGTCGACCTCACAGCTCTTCTGCGGAGCGCGGCTGGCGTCTACCTTGGGGAACTCGATCGCCAGGTGCGTGTTCCTCTTGAGATCACAAAACCAGGTGAAGTCTGCGATGACCAACTGGTCACCGACCTCGAGCTCAGGCTCCCGCGCCGGTTTCCAGTCGAACCGTCGCGGTGCTTCATGGTCTCCGACCGACAACGGGCCTATGGACAGGCCCATGACCTTCCCCTTGTCGATCGTCACGTCTTCGCCCTCGACACACGGCACTCCGTTGACGTGAAGCAGTACGATGCGCGACTCGTCTGCAACTTGACGCGACTGGACCTCCACAACCACCGGGTCGACGGCGACCACGCTGGCGAAGGTGACGTTTCGGTTGCCTGCGTCCTGCGCAGCGTCCAGTGCAACCTGCGGGTTGGCGATGATCGCCAGTTGCTTGGCGACCTTGTCGTCGCTCTCGACGACTGGGACCAACTCGCGGCGCCACGGTCGTGTCGTCCGTCCGAATCGCACCAGATCAGACGCGTGGAAGGTCAGGCGCCGATACCAGACGGCCTGAGCGTTCGCCTCGGCCCGGCGGTGCAGCTCGCCGACCGCCGACTGCGGGAATTCGTCGAGGACTTCTCGCGCATCGTCGAGCACCTGCTGCTTGTAGGCGAGCTCGTCGAGGATCAGCTGCTCGTACTTCGCCGGCTCGGCCGGTCGGTCCTCACCCCCGGCGTCCCCCATATAGGCACGATGGATCGCGTCAGACCGACGGCTGGTCAATCTGGCGCCAGGCGTATGGATCGACTCCTCGACCTCGTCCGCGATCGCTCGGTGGTCAAGCGGGTTGTCGGCTTCGGCCCTGGCCCAGACGACGAGGTAGTCGAGTCGGAACGCGCTGACAGCCGGCCCCCCGGGAACGACTAAGCGGGCGAGCGCAGCTCGTACGTCGACGATCGGACTGCGGACCTGGAGCGTTCGGGCCCGGTCCTCCTCGAGCAGGAAGGACACGGCCGTCCGCTGAAGCTCACGGAGGGCCGGCGGGACGATCGCGGGTTCGCCGTTGAACGTCAGCGGCGGCCGACCCATCTCTTTATCGCGCTGCCACCGGAGCCTGCTGATCTCAATGCCGGCGAGGTTGTCGGCAATCGACACCAGGATGTCGGCCGTCGCTCGCTCCGGCACCACGATGTGGACGGGGTCGTGCGACTCGGGATTAGTTGACCGCTGCTCGGCGATCGCGTCCGAGACCTCTCTTCCAAGCACCTTCATGATCGAGCGGCGCGTCTCGGGCCCGAGCGGGTTGCTGAACACCGTCGATGTCCAGTCGGTAGGTCCTTTCGCCGTGATGCGCTGGGTCGAGATGCCCAGCACGCCGAGCGCGGCGCTGTCGGACTTGGCGACGACTACGTTGATGGTTCCCGGACGCCCGACGGGATCGAGGCGCCGCTGGCCCGTTCGTTGCGCGATGCCTTCGCGCGACGCCACGATCATGGCCTCGAGCGAGCGTGGCACAGGCCCCACCTGCGAGTGGTCGTCGACCAGGCCCGCTGCGTGAGGACGGACGTCGGCAGCCACACCCAACTCCACCAACAAATCGGTGGGTCGGTCGGAGTGACGCAGCTCGTTGCGGCAGTAGGCGAACAATGTGCACGTCGTGCACCGAGCGGGGTCGAAAGTTGCTTCCAGGTGGGCCACGAAGTCCGCGATGTCGTCATCGACGCCGAGTGCGAGACCGTCGGATTCCTCGCGCCGCTCCGCGACGCGCATCTTTACCTCAGAACGATGATCGCTGATGTCCTCAACCAGCGCCTCAGGCTGGAGGAAAGCGTTGCGCGGCACGGCAAGCACGCCGTACTGATGGACGTCCATGCCCGCCGGCAGCTTGGACCAGCCGGCGGCCGACTCGGCGCCAAGTGCGACCTGGAGGAAGCCTTTCAACAAGCGCCCGTCGTCGATCTTCGACCGCACGCGCTCGTAATCCTTCGCGTCGCCCATGATCAACCAGCTGCCGGCGTCGCCGCCAACCTCCGACTTCCTCTTGCGCATGACCACCGCGAAGTCGGGAAGAACGGGGGTAGCACCCGCGTCCTCTTCGAACCCGACGAACGGAAGCCCAAGTTGGTAGATCATCGTGGCCGAACCGTGCGCGACAGCTCGCTCATGCGCGGCCGAAAGAACATCGGCAGTATCGGCCGGCCTGTTGTGTCCGCTCTTGATCACCACGGATTGGGGACGATCGAGGCCGAGTCGCCCCACGGTGGTGGTGGCCACCTCGCTCGCGAACTTGTCGTCGCGCACAAGTCGCTCGAACGTGGCGGCGCGCAGCCACCGCGCCTCAGGGATCTTGCCGAAGTCGTCGGCGAAACCCACATCCTTGGCGAGCTTTCGCCGCGATCGTCCAACGATGAGGGGGTCGGTCCCCCGGAATCTGTTGCAGGCTGCGTGAGCGGACGCCGCGACAGCACTCGACCCGCCGCCGATTGATTTGCTACTCATCCCACTCACTCCCGAGAATTCCCGTCCGAAGAACATCGTAGGGACGACCGGGTCAAAGGTCTGTTGAACGAGACGCCGTGGTCCGAAATGGCTCGAACGAACTGTGAGAACCATCTAGGACTGGCTGCCTGCCTCGAGGCATCGGGGCTTCGCCTTTCCGCAGCGCCTGTCGACTCGTCAGTGTCGGGCCCGGCCGAGCCATTTCCTCACGACCGGCCTGTAAATTCGCGGAACCTCGAACGTCCGCCGGCGAACCGTGTCAGGCTCAGGATCTTCGAAGGGGACATCACACATGCCAATTCCGCTGATAGCTGCGGCACTCATCGCCGCGGGCACGCTCTCGGGAGGGGGCGGTGTCGCCCTGGGCGGCAAGGGCGCCTACGACATCAAAAAGGCCCAGAACCGTCTGGCTGCCGCCAAAGAACACTACGAAAAGCGGCGCGCAGCTAGCGAAGAGTCACTGACCTCCACCAATGCGACCCTCGCCCGACTTGGTCGTCAGCAAGAGCAAGCCCTCAACGACGTGGTGCTGCGGATGGGTCAATTCCTACGTCGACACGAACGCCAGGTCAAGGAAAGTGAGCGTCTGCTGGTCAATGGCGTCGACGCATCACTAAGCCAGGTCCCGGGTCTGCGCGGGTTGGATATTGATGCAATCCGGTGGATGTCCGGCGTTCTCACGTCAAGCGCGACCGGCGCCGGCGTCGGGGCGGGATTGACGACGGCGGTCGGCTCCTTCGGCGCTGCGAGCACCGGGGCAGCAATCGCCGGCCTAAGTGGCGCAGCCGCAGAGAGCGCGACGCTCGCGTTCCTCGGCGGTGGCAGCCTCGCGTCCGGCGGTGGAGGGATGGCTTTAGGTGCCACAGCACTGAATTTTGTGACTATCGGGCCTGCCCTCCTCGTCGGAGGAATGGTGATCAAGGGTCAAGGAACCAAGGCCCTGACCCAGGCACGCAAGCTGGAGGCACAGGTCGCCGTTGGGATAGCCGAGCTGGACCTGACCGAAACAAATCTCGGGGCGATCTGCGCTCGCTGCAAGGAGCTGTCGGGCCTCCTGGCGAGACTATCTACGCGTGCCGTCGCCGCGATCGATCTCCTCGAGTCCGAGGCATTCGATCCTCAACAACACGCGGACCGCTTCCAGCAAGCCATGACGCTCGTGATGGCGGTACGAGACGTGGCCGCTTGTCCGGTGCTGGACAGCGACGGCGGCGTGAACGGCAGAACGGAGACTTTTACTGTGAAGTACAGGACTATGGCTAAGGAAGAGCAGGATGACGGAGCGAAGTAGGCCACTGATCGGCAAGGTTGTGACCGGCAAGGGCGGCGCGGCAGTCACGTCTTCAGACGCGTTGAACGCGTTGACCAACATCATCTCGACGGCTCGTGAATGCTTCGAGACCCATGACGAGCAGCTGACGGCCCGCGCAAAGCTGCAGGCGTATGAGACAACCGAGGTTCGCCGGATTAAGGCTGCACAGAAGTTGTTGTCCCAGTACTTCGATCAGGTTTTCGCCGAGCGACGCGCGATCTATCAAGGAATGTTCGCGCGACTCGATGCTGCTCTCGATCGTGGCGACGGGGAGACGATCCACGAGATCCTGCGCGGCATCGTCGACATCGCGAAGGAATCGCCGCTGGCACAACTGGGCGACCTGAGCCAGGTACGGGCACTGCTCGACGATCCTGATGCCGTTTGGGAGTTGTAGGTAACTAGCACCATTCGACTCACCAAACCCTGATGGAAGTGCGACTCGACAAGATCTGTTGATGGAGAGAAACACAGGTGGCACGCCGATCGAATCCAGCAGTTAGTCCCGCCCGGCCAAGGCAAGCAGGTTTGCGGCGGTGTCCAACATCAGACCTTGCAGGCGACGAAATCTCCCCAACAGGCAGGCGCCCTGCGCCCTCACCGATTCCGCTGACTCTTCCGGACACCCAACTACTACGAGGGCCAAGAGCCGACAGCCTTCTGCGCGTGCGGTCCGTGATGAGCCAATGCTGCCGGTGCAGCAACTGTGGGAGGACAACTACCTGGTCTATGGGGGCTCGAAAGATCTGGAAAGCAGCCCGGCGGGCCGGTCATGACATCGGTCGTGACCAGGTCGCTCACCTGATGCGGATTGCTGCATCGAAGGCGTGCGGCGGAGCAAACGAGTCAAGACGACCCGCCGAAGCAGGCGTGCCCCCCCCCCCCCCCCCCCCCCCCGAGCGGGTGGTAGTGACTTCACCGCGACCGCGCCGAACCAGTTGTGGTCACGGATCTGACTTATGTGCCGACCTGCGTACAACCGCGGTCCTCGTCATTACTGAGTAAGAGATCGATCTGTTGCAATGCCTAATTAGTCGAAGTTGAGCACAAAGAACCCGCCGGCACCCGCGGCAACCTCGAAAGACCTACGCGGAGTTCCGGGGGCCATCTCTTTTTCTAGAGACCAATGCGTGACTTCTTCCGGAGACGACGTAGAACTCGTCAGCCCACGTTCGCAGTGACAACCTGCTTGAGCCAGGCTTGCAGGCCGTAGAACGCATCGTTCGCTTTGTGCTTGAACACAACTGTTCGCAGGTCGCTTCCGCAAGCCGTGCCCGTGGGCACCACGAGCGGTTCACCATCAACCGCGATTGTGACAATGCCGCTGACCCACCTCGTAGCTGGCTCGAAGTGCACGGCCGTGACGGTAGTTAACGGCACCCGGAAATCTGGGATATCACGACTGTCGTGCTCGATCACGACGTCTCCGCCGTCAATAACGAGCGCCCCGTCGCGCCCCGAGTACCGCACCGCAACTGCGCGGGATGAGTGCGTCGCGTGCGCCGACGGTGACGGTCGTCGAGTTGATGGCCCCGATGGCTCTTGGTTCGATGGCCGGCGCGTGATCGCTGCATACTGCGCTTCACCAATCGTCCACTGGTGACCGTCCCAGTAACGGCGGGTACCGGTTCCGTCTGGATACCAGCCTGGTCCTGTGCTCTGCGTCATGCGGCATAGCGTGCCAGTTGTCACGGACCATGACATCCGAATTCACTCGAGATCTCGAAGCGACCAGACGATGTCTGACCAGCAGCGTTGGACCACCTAGGTCACGACCTTTCGGAGTTTGCCACTCCTGTACTGCCAGCCGGATCCTTTCGCACGTACTCGCGAGCAACCTCGTGCATCGGGCCATCCCTCTTGGCCGAGTTATTTACCAATCCGCCCATATTGGTCAGCGGACTTCTGTACGTTCCAGTGTGACCTGGGAGGTAGGAATTCGTGCCCGACGTGTGGAGTGAGTACGACCGCTGGAACGATGCGATCGCTGAGGTGATCTTCGCGCGCTCTGAGGAAGTACGACCCGTCTACCTCGATCTCGAGGATGACCTCCTCGATGAACTCGCTGCCACGCTCGACATCGCAAGTGTTAACGCCGTCGACGCGCTTTGCGATGTTGCAGGGGCAACGTTGAATCGCTCGGAAGGTCCCGCCCGCGTCTTCGCCCGCCACGACACCCGCCTCCGCGCCTGGATTCGCGGCGGCCGTATAACAGCTCCGCCGATCCTCGGCGTGCTTGCGTGCTTCTCTCTTGCGGCTGAGCAGATGGCCAGTGGCGACGGCATGGCGGCGAACAACTACTTTGGCCGTTTGCGGCAGGCACTCCGCTGGCGATCGAGCGACCCCTCGCTTGAGATGGCGTACCGGCGCGTAGCCGAGCGTTACTGGAGTGAGCTCAACCGTTGGCTTGTTCAAGAGGAGGGCGGGCGGGGGATCCCAACCGCGTACTCGTTGGCTCACCGGTATGTCGGCCTGTCCGTCTCTCAGGCACTGGTCCGAAGCAGCGATCGAGAAAGGTTGAAGGAGTTCTTTCAACTCTTTGGATTCGCCCCTGGCAGCCAAGTGGCACCGGCCGACTTGGTCCCTCTGCTCGACAACTGGATCAAGCAAGCCCACTGCCCCGTCACCGCGAGTCTCGCGCGTCTGTGGTCCAACGGACAGGCGCGGTCGCGGATCGCCGAGGCGGCCGCCGTCACGCTCTCTTCCTGGGATGGCTCCGTCACCGGCCGCGGCACGGGTCAATCCTCGGCATCGGGCCGGCTGCACCTCACGCTTGAACTCGGCAGCTTCCCGCGGAAGCGGTTTGCGATGTCGGCCCTCCTATACGTCCCTCAAGCCCAGATTGGCCGCACCATGCGGTTGCTCTCAGCAGAGCCCACTGCATCCATTGACCTCGTCCCAGACGCTCCAGGTGCGCTTGGCTTGTCACCTGGATCCTCCCTTCACCCAGACGACGTCCTGGCCGGCGTGCTGAGGGTGAGCGACGACTACTCCGGCATTACGCTGGAGCGTCGTCCTAGGCGGCTCGTCGCTTTCAGGGAGGACGAATTCTCCCGACGGTGGGTCGAAGTCCAGCAGATCATGCTTGGGGACGACCTGCGCCTTCTTGTGGAGGATGGCTTGGCGCCTCGGGTCGCCGAGATCCTCGCGGTTGTCGCCCGCCCGGGGTGGGAGTCGGCGACGCCGTACCCAGGGCAACCCGAGGGCTGGACCTTGTTCACGGGCGTAGAGGTCCTAAACCATCCAGGACCACTGATTCCAGCAAACAAGATGGACGACCTGGCCGCGCTCATTCCCCTAACCGCTTCGACGCTCAAAATCTCCAGTGGCTTTGTCATCCCAGGAAGTGTTCGTGGGAAGTGGCATACCGCCCGTCCTCCTGAGGTTCGCGCCGTCAGCGATGCGCCAGACGGCTTCACCGTTCGACTAGTCCTGATGGACCGCTCGTCCGAAGAGGTCGAGGAGCGACAGGTCGCTGAGTGGTCAGATCACGGCACAGGGGTCGTCATTGAGACCCTTCGCGGCCTCAAACTCCACGACGCGGATTACCGGGTGGAACTGGTTCTGAGCGGCCAAAGCGACCCGTCAAGTAGCGCGATGCTATATCTCCGATCAGGCGACACTCGAGACGAGCGTCAGTGGCACCTCGCCGAGTCGATCAGTTACGGGCCAGGAATCGGCGCTCTCGGTGTCGCCACCCAAACGGAGTCAATGTCGGTTCAAGGTCACGCGGTATTTGGCTTGGCGGACCAGTCCCCGGGTCCGGGTGACGCTCCCCCACAGCTCCCTTCGTGGTCCAAGGAGGTTGGCACGAGGCGGCGCGAAGCCGAGCCAATGCGCATCACCGTTCCGGACTCAGACTCGTGCATAAGAACCGGACGACACCGCGAAGAGATCGAGACCGTCCCACTCGACTCCAAAGGTCGTCCGACGACATCCTGGGTCCACGGGCGCTGCAAGACCTGCGGCCTCGTGAAGCGGTATCCGACGAGGGGAAGGACGCGGCGGCACGGAGCGGAGCCAGCAGAGTCACAACAAGTGCATCCCGTGCACGACCTCTCAGCTCTAACCCCGGCGACGACGAAGTCTGCGGACGATCGGGACTGGACCGTCGCAATCGACACGCTGCAGCACCTGGGCGGAGGATCATGGTCATCGTTGGAGAAGGTCGCGCTTCAGATCGAGCCAACAGGGCTGTTCGTCGACCACTTCTCGCGCACCTTGGAGACGCTGGGTCACATCTCAATTCGTCGAGACGATAGGACTCTCCGGCCGACAGCATGGGAAATCAGTCCCACCCAGTTGACAGGCTGCTCGAACGGCGAATTTGCGTTCAACGGCCACTGGCCGACTGGGCTCTATAACGAAATCGTTGACGCCATCCATGCGGACGGGGCGGGCGTCAAGGCTGACGGCAAGGAACCGCCGCAATCCTTCGCCTCACGCTTGGGGAGCAAGACGGAGTCAATCGCTGACGAATGCGAAATCGCTGTCATTCCCGACGCCTGGCGTGAGTTGGTTCAGACATTGCTGCCTATGAGCGAGGTATTGAAGCAACTTCCGCGGCAGAGCGCATCAGCCGACGGCGATATTTCGTGGTTCGACGTCGAGCACGCCTCGTGGAAGCTCGTCGACAACTACGAGGCACAAGGTGCTTACCGGATCCGCAAGTTCGCCACCCTAGATGTCGTCCGGTCCGAAGAGGACCTGCGCCAAGGAACGTATGCACGGTGCCCTGTTCAACTGAGCAAGCATGTCGCCGCACTGATGCGTGGCAGGCCTCTTGTGGCGTATGACCCCGGCCGGCAGTTGTTCATGGTCCCGATCGGCGCAGAACTACCCGGGCTCTACGGACGTGCTCTGACGGCAGCGTCGTGCCTGCCCCCCGCAGTCGCTCGCAGCGCGGGGGCAGTTGTGTATCAGAACGTCCCGGAAGACCTTGCAAGTCACGTCTTCGGTCTACTCACTCGATAGGACAACATCAGTGCCATCACGATCCGGCATGCCGGCACCTGCAAGCGTGGCCACCGCCATTGAGGAGGCCGTGCTCTCATACATCGACACGGCCTACTGGCTTCGTGACCGAGACCTGGCGGCAGAGCGTCGCGCGCTGCTCTCCGAACCTGGAATGCTCTTTCAGGACCCACTCATTGAGCCTGTACTGCCCTACCCAAACGTTCGTCCTGCACTCGATGTATGCCGTTCTGTCGGCCTTGACGAGGCTGAGACCGACATCCTGCTGAAGGGTGTCTTTGGCGACTGGGCCGGGCGTGACATGCTGCTCCGCGAGCATCAGGCGGATGCTCTGACCCTGTCCATGGCTGACAAGTATCCGGTCGTCACGTCGGGCACTGGATCCGGCAAGACAGAGAGTTTCATGCTCCCGGTGCTCGCGCGGCTAATGCTCGAGGCCCGCTCCTGGAACGGGGCGAGTCGGACGAACGCATGGTGGGACGCGCAGCCCGAACGCTGGTCACCGACCCGGATCGAAGAGCGCGACGCGGCTGTCCGCACGATCGTCCTCTATCCGATGAACGCCCTGGTCGAGGACCAGGTCTCCCGGCTTCGCAGGACATTGCGGCGGATCGTGAGTCTCGGCGGACCGAGTCTGTGGTTTGGTCGTTACACGGGCGCGACGCTGGGTGGCACTGCAATGCCCGTACACGGGCGGCATCGAGCTCTTGGCCACGTCGTGTCCGCGGTTCAAACGATGGTCTCCGAGATCGAAGACCTGAAGAACCTCGGTGAGGATCTGACGTCGCTGATGAGCGATCCGCGTGAGAATGAGCTCGTAACCCGGTGGGACATGATCCAGACGCCGCCGGACATCCTCATAACCAACTACTCGATGCTGAACGTCATGCTCATGCGCGACCTCGAGCAGCCGATCTTTTCGACGACCCGCGACTGGTTGCGCGCCGACCGAACCCGTTCCATCACTCTCGTCGTTGACGAGTTGCATCTCTACCGCGGGACGCAGGGCGCCGAAGTCTCGATGATCGTGCGGGCTCTATGCGATCGGCTCGGCCTCGAACCAGACTCGCGCCAGTTGAAGATCATCGCCACCAGTGCATCTCTTGACAACGATCGTGCCGAATACCTAGAGCGGTTCTTCGGAACTAGCCGGGATGCCTTCGTGACGGTGCCCGGCCACCCTCGCAGCGTCTCAGCAGACCTGCCCCTCAGTGCTAGCGACATCAAGGCGAAGCTCGAGAATGGCGACCTTACGTGCATCGACGAGGCGATCGCCGCTGCATGCCACGACGGCGACCCCACGGGTGGTTTTCGCGCCACACCCCTTCGCGAGGTTGCAAGTCGCTTGCTCGACGACGGCGACCAGGGTCTTCTCGCCCAAGTCCTTGACCGCCTGGGCTCCGCTCCCTCCGAGGGGCAGATCCCATTCCGCAGCCACATGATGGTTCGGACCATGCGCGGGCTGTGGGCGTGTGTTGATCCCCAATGTCCCCAAGCGTCTGGCGACAATCGTGCAGTCGGAAAACTCCACTCCAGGCCAGCCGGGTTCTGCGAATGCGGTGCCCGTGTGCTTGAACTGCTCTACTGCGACCACTGTGGCGACGTCAGCCTCGGCGGCTGGGTCGTCGGCGAGGAAGACGGGGGCACATTCATCGCATCTACTCCTAGCAGTGAAGGCATCGACAGCGACAAAGTCATATTTCGACGCCCGTCAAACAGGTACCTCTGGTACCGCCCAGGCGCCCTGCCAACATCCGCGACTTGGAATCATCGCGGGCCCGGTACCGAAGTCAAATTCAGTTTCGTCGGAGCGGAACTGAGCCCGAAGCTCGGGTACGTCCGGACCGCTCCCGCTGCCGAAGCCACGGGGGTGATGCTCGTGCACTCCGGCGCTGGAGACTGGTCGCCGCCTGCACTCCCATCTCGGTGCCCCTCGTGCGGCCACCACAATGTCCAGCAACGCTTTCGCCAAGGAGCCGTACGCTCACCAATCCGAGCGCATACCCAAGGCACCAATCAGGCTGCCCAACTGCTTGTCTCGGAGACCACACGAGCAGTCGCATCAGACGGTCGCCCGGAGAAGACAATCGTCTTCACTGATAGCCGCGACGATGCGGCCGAGGCTGCCGTCGGACTCGCGCAGAACGGCTTCGCTGATCTGTTGAGACAACTCGTCCAGAAGAGTTTCAATGCCGAGAACGACATCGTGCGAATCCTTCGAGACGGACCTAAGCCGGGAGCCCTCACCTCAAGCGACCTCGTCCGCTGGAGCGCGTTGGGACAAGAGTTTCCCGATGCGATGCGCGCGTACATGCTCTCAGCAGCAGGTGCAGCAGACGATGCTGCAAGGGTCATCATCGGCTCTTTCGAAGCTGAGAACACCGCCCTCCGCCGTGTTTCGCTGCCAGACCTCATCGCCAGTCTGACCGGGGAGCTCGTTGCGCTAGGTGTGCCACCCGGCGGTCAGCGCGCTGCGCTGATGAAACTCGATGACGGCGAGCCTTGGTATCGCGCGTTTGATCCCCCGCTCCCTGGCGAGTGGACACCACTTCCGCCTGGACCAACACGCGACCAGTACCAACTGCGATTCCGCCGATACTTGACCATGGCGCTCGGTGATGCGCTTCTAGGTGGCCGAGGTCGCGACATCGAGAGCACTCTCGTGGCACACGTTGCTCCCCGCCCGACCGGTGACGACCTGTTCGACGCCGTGTTGGCATCGACCATTCGGCTGTACGGACGTGCGAACCGGTGGACTCCAGGTCATTCCTCCGATGCAGCAAGCATGCCCCGGCGGGTCACCGACTTCCTGCGTCGTGCTGCCGGGGCGAACTCCCTTGACCATGACGAATTGGTTGCGCGAGTCACCTCACATCTTCTTCCCGCGATGGACGGATGCTCGCTCGGCCTCGAGAAGGGAGACCTTCCCGTCATCCTTCGTCGACATGGGAGCCATGTGTGGGTCTGCTCAACCTGCTCCACTCGCCACCTGCACGAGTCGGCTAGCACGTGCATCCGGGAGTCGTGCGAGGGGAAACTCGAGCTCGTCGAACATGACGTCCTTGCCGAGTCGGACTACTACGTTCGGCTAAGTCACCTCGAACCAAACCGATTGGCCGTAGCCGAGCTGACGGGGCAGACGAGTCCCGCATCCGAGGCTCGGGCCCGACAACGACGGTTCCGCGGCGCCCTGCTTCCAAACCCACGGGAGAACGGGCGCACTACTCCATTGGATGTCCTCAGCGTGACGACCACCATGGAGGTCGGAATCGACATTGGCAGTCTGAACTCGACGGTGATGGCCAACATGCCCCCGCAACGATTCAACTATCAGCAGCGGGTTGGGCGCGCCGGACGCTCGAACCAGCCCTTCTCCTACGCGCTGACCCTGTGTCGAGACCGGTCCCACGACGACTACTACTTCGTTGAGTCGCAGCGGATGACCGGAGACGTTCCGCCACAGCCCTTCCTGGACACCAGTCGCCCGCTCATTCTACGCCGGGTGGCGACGGCAGAGGTGCTTCGGCGGGCTTTCGGAGCGTTGACATCTCCCCCGACTGGACGCTCCTCCGTTCACGGGTCCTTCGGCCACGTTCATGACTGGACGAGGAACCGAGATGAGGTGGCGTCGTATCTCGCAACGTCACCAGTTGTCGCAACCGTAGTTAGAAGGTTGGCTGCCTATACGGGAGTGTCGGCACAGGATGTCATCGCGATCAGCGACTGGATCAGGACCAAGCTCGTCACCGAGATCGACGCTGCCTACGGCGATCCGCTGCTGACGCAGGCTGATCTCTCCGAGCGGCTCGCGAACGCGGGGCTACTCCCGATGTTCGGGTTCCCGACACGCGTTCGGACTCTCCATTACGTTCCCGGCGCCGGCCGAGGCTCGGAGCAGATCTCGGACCGTTCACTCGGACAAGCCGTGTCGCTTTTTTCGCCCGGATCGCGTGTGACAAAGGACGGTTGGGTCTACACCGCCAACGGGTTCGCTTCCTACTCGCGCAACGGCCCGAGCGCCGCCAATCCCCTAGGTCCATCTACGTTCATTCGGCGATGCCAGCAATGCACCTACTCAGTGGCCGGTTCTGACGTCGGGCCTACCTCCATTTGCCCCGTCTGCGGCGCAGTGCTCGAGCAAACCACCATGCACCAGCCTCTTGGCTTTCGCACGGAAGCGCAGCGGGACGATCGACGAGCCGACGATGAGGTGTCGAGCACCGCCTCTCGGCCGGTACTCGGCTGGGCGGAAGAGCCCGCCTCGCCTAGACCGATAGCCGCGATGGACACGTGGGTACTGGACCAGGGCAAGTTGCTGACTATCAACACCAACGGTGGTCGCCTCTTCCAGACTGAGCGCCAGCCTGACGGCAGCCACGTCGTCCGAGACGATCCAACCCAAACGGGTGGCTTCGGCATCGGCGACATACGCGTGACTGATGCGCTGATGATCGTCCCAGCACGTCTCGACCTTGAGGACGGCGTAGTGCCGATCCTCGAGCGGCAGTCGACCAGCGGACGCGCGGCGCTCTACTCGTTCGCTGAGGCTCTGCGTCGGGGAGTGCAAGCAGAACTTGATGTCGACCCTAGCGAACTCACCGTCGGACTTCAGCCACGCCGAGCGGGTGGTGTGGTCACTGCGGGCATCTACGTGGCTGACCTCCTCGAGAATGGGGCGGGCTACGCCTCGGAACTGGGCCGGGGCGATCGCCTTGAGCGAGTCATCGCTCGTATCGCAGACGATCTCGGTTCCATCTGGTCCGCCGCGTCCCACGACGGGTGCGATTCGTCATGCCCCGATTGCCTTCGTTCATATGACAATCGCCATCTACATCCTATGTTGGACTGGCGACTTGCCCTGGACATCGCGGAACTCGCTCTCGGCCGCCGAGCGACTACTGACCGTTGGGCTCCAGTCGGTCGCCGCGCAGTTGAGCGATTCGCTGGTGCATTCAGTGACGCGCTGGGGCCCATCGAAGTCGGCGAGGAAGCAGGAGTGCCGTTCGTAGCTCATGGCCAACGGGTAGTCGGCCTTGGATACCCTCTGTGGCGACCAGACACGGTGTCTGCCACGACGCCTCGGGGGGTGTTCGTGGCTTCAATGACCAGTCACGGGCGGATCGCCAATGTCGTGGATTGCCGCATAGCAGCGGCATTCCCAGAGCGGGTTTTCCGGGAACTGCGGGCTTGAGGGGCTGACGGCGCCGGGATTTAGCCGCGGCGACGTGTCGGACGTGTGCATGGCGAACTGAGTCTTGCGACCACAGGCGCTAGGCGCAGGCGGGCACTTCGATCGACCTGGTATATATCAGAAAGTTGTCGATGTCCTTCTTCCTGATCATGACCTTGCCATTGCGAGACTTGCCGTCTGGCTGCTTGAAGTCCTTCTGGAAGTCCCCGAGGACAACGGGGGCGTTCGCTTGATTCACCTCCAGGATCTTCACGCGAACGAATCGCACGGCCTCCTTGAACCGCCCCGCGTACGAGAGCGGGTCATACGTCGGACTGCGTCCGACATGCCCGACCGACCTCCGCCAGTCGTTCCAAGCGATCGTCGACACGTTGTCGTTATCGCGTCCGTGCCACGTCTCGTGCTCATAAATCACGTACCAGAAGCGGCCCGTCTCCGCGAGACACCGGAAGAAGTCGGTCGCGTCATTTCCAGGCGAGTCGTTTACGGCAATGTTAGAAGCCTTGAGGTCGCCGTAGTGCTGCATCACGCCGTGGTCGAGGAAGCGAAGATCGTAATCGAAATCGCCTTGCCGCTTCTTTTTCTGAACCTCGACGAGGTGGCCGAGGCGGTTGTGCTCGAGGTACCGGCTCAAACGGAACTCTACGTAGAAGCCCGCCCATTCGTTCTGGAACTTGTCTGGCCAGTTGGCAGCGTGCATTTCTTGCACGGCAGTCAGGCCGTCGATCCTCGCCCCATCCAGGAACGCGCGGCTAAAGCGATCGAATACTTCGATGTGGGGGTTCTTCTCCTTATAGCCGTGAGTCAGGTAGGCCTCGAACTGGTCGGCCCTCACGCTGGTCAGGCGATTGCCGTTCTTGTCCTTGCGGGAGAACTGTCCGAGTGTCTGACCCTGGAAGAGGTCATTCGTCGCGACATGGGCGGCCGAGTTGTTGGCCTTGCGCTTGACGTAGGTGGACGGGTCGAAATCCACGAAGATCGTCGTTTCGGCGTAGTTGTAGACGCCAATGAACCGGACAGTTAGGCCGTCTGCACGCCCCCGCTCCTCGATGTCGAGCCAGTAACGCGGGATCTGAATTCGCTTCTTGAATGCCTCCCACGGCCGGCCGAGATGTGTGACCTGCTTCACCAGGATGACCTGGTCCTGGAAGCGCACGACCGAGCGACCGGCATACGGCTCGATCCGGGCGGCAGGCAAGGCGCCAAACAGCAACTCGCGCTTGCGACTTGGTGTCAGGGTCGTGTCGATGTCCTGCATCAGAGTGCCATCAGGCCCAATTTGGTCGACGCTCTCGGATCCCATGGCCTCTATTAGTATCAGGGCCGGGGCCAGCACTTGGCAGCGATCGGCTCAGGTGCCCGCGGAGGGTGGAACCCGCGACGAAGAGCGCTGAACGTTTGTTCGAGACTGAGCGCAGAAACAACTCGCTCACGCACCGGCCGACGACTAGATGTGCTCGGCCATCCCGCGCCAGCCGACTGAATAGTGGGAATCCTCCGAGCGCGCTGTGGGTGCGACCAATGCTGTAGTGCTTGATCCAGGGCGCAAGGGTCCGGCATTGCCCTAAGCGCGAGCCGAGAACACGTAGCACTAGAACCAACCACCGTGCCTACCTTTCAAAGAGCGCTACTGGACTACTTTTTTGAAGAGCGACAACAATGGCACACCTCAGGCGCAAGGCCGATTCAACAAGCGAATGTCGACAACTTCTCGTGTACTCGTCCGCCCTTGCAACAGAGCGCAATGAGGGGCCCCGGATGGTCATACGCCTGGCAGGATAGTCGGAGGGAACGAGTGCGACCATGAACCTCGAGCCAGAGCGCGTCAGTCCTGGGGGGCACCTCACTGCCAAGATGTCTACGCTGGCGCGCCAAGACACTCGGCCCGAGCTCGCACTGCGGTCAGAACTTCATAGTCGGGGCATGCGCTACCGCGTTCAGGTCGTCGTGCCAGGAAACAAAAGGCGCCGAATGGACATCGCTTTCACCAAAGTGGAGGTCGCCGTGTTCGTCGACGGCTGCTTCTGGCACGGATGCCCCGCCCATGGGACCCGCCCAGCGACCAATCGGGAGTGGTGGGACTGGAAGATCCAACGGAACAAGGACAGAGACGAAGACACGAACCGGCTGCTGGCCGAACACGGCTGGCAAGTTGTTCGCGTGTGGGAGCACGAGCCGGCCGAAGAAGCGGCCGTCCGGATCCAGCAGGTTGTCGAGGCTAGACGACGGCCTTCGTGATCTCCTGCAGTGCCTCGTCTGCGTTGACGGGAGTGGACGCTGCGAGCGCCTCCCAGCGCTCCCCGGAGCGGGCCATCTGCGAGCGCAGCACGTGGTATGCCACGCCGACGTTGACACCGTTGCCCATCTGCTTGTAGGTCAGCGCGTCGGGCTGTCCCGGGAACTCATAGGAGTCGGGAAGACCCTGAAGGCGGGCGGCTTCACGCGGGGTCAGTCGACGTAGAGGCGAGCCCAAAATGGTGGTCTGCGTGATCGCAACGAGCGCAGGCACGTAGGTCGGACGCTTCACACGAATCCCCGACGGGCGGAAGTGCATGATGCACTCCTCGAGCGACTGCGCGTCCTGAGCCTGCCACTCAAACTTCCGGCGCGAAGGCGGCATGTCTGCGAGCCCATTGAACTCGTCGAGCCACGGGTCCAGGACAGCCCGGTACTGCGTGTAGAACTCGGAGTTCTTGCGGAGGAAGTTGGCCTTCCACCCCGGTGTGCCCTCGGGGATGAAGAGATCGTCCTCGTGCACGAACTCGTCTACCCAGATCGGGAAACCCGGAAGCTTCGGCACGCCCAGTTCGCGCAGTCGCCGAACAAATTCAGACCACACGCGCACCCAATGCTGCTCAGTCTCGGTGAGCTCGTAATTGGCGCGTTCGACAATCTCGTCCTCGCGCTCCAAGATCTCGTCCTTGAGCGACCACTGCTGCGGGTCCCAACCCGCCAGCGGCCGGTTGGTCACGATGGGCTCGACCTCGTCGTACGCGGTCTCGTCCCCGACGTATGTGCCGACGATGAAGACGCGCTCGCGGATCTGCGGACGGCCCCCCATGTCAGGCGGAAGCAAGTGCGGCGAAAAAACAGCCGGGGTCGATGACACCTGGTAGCCAAGCTCGCGCAGGCTCCGGATGATCACCTCCCACTCGTGCGCGTGACGAGGACCGGCGATGTTACGGACGTTCTCCAGCAAGACCAACGAAGGTCGGTGCTCCTCGAGGATCTTGCAGATGTTGTAGAACAGGGTGCCGCGCGCCTCGTCCATCCCCCGCTGGAAACCAGACTTGGAGAACGGCTGGCACGGGAAGCCAGCCGCCAACACGTCGTGCTTCGGCACCTTCACAACTGGATCGGTCTCCGGCACAATGTCGCCGTGCACTTCCATGTTCCAGTTGTGCTGGTAGATCTTGGCGGCCGCCTCGTCAATCTCTGACGCATAGACGCACTTGCCTCCAAGCGCGCTGAGCGCAGCGTGGAAGCCTCCGATGCCCGCAAAGAGGTCGATAAAGGTGAAGGATGGTTCTTTCGAGCTCATGTTCGAACCTTATTCCTCGCCTCGGACAGCCTCGCGGATTGACCGAATGTGTTGTGCAATGACTCGCGTCTCAGTGCCTGCTGAACGCTTCGACGAGTCTAGGCGAGCATCCGTGCGCCTTGCGCCAAACACGTGCCGCGCGAGAAAAGTGCCTGGAATGCCGCGTGCTGCAAGCGATGTGGGCATGGTCACCTGGGGCCATCCGCGAGAGCGGCCGTATGACGGCACCGCGGAAACTCGGTGCACCCGAGGAACCGGCCGTGCGGCCCAGAGCGACCAACCATCGTGCCCTTGCCGCAGCGCGGGCAAACGACTGGTGGGCGGTACCCGTTGGGATTGACGGTCACGAGGTCGTCGGCGAGAAGCTCGGTGAGGAACGGCGACTCCGCCCCGGGCACACCGATCAGCACCACCTGCCGCCGCGCACGGGTCAAGGCGACGTAGAACAGTCGTCGTTCCTCCGCGTGCTCGTACTGGTCCGGCCCCCCCATGGCCAGGCCAAGGATCGGGTCATCGGCGATCTGGCTCGGGAAGCCGTATCTGCCGCGTCCCAGGTTGGGCACGATGACGTAATCGGCCTCCAACCCCTTTGACCCGTGAACCGTCCGGAAAGTCACGGTGATGCTCGCATGAGACCACTTCGGCATGAGGTCGGTGTCGAACCAGTAGCGGCCGAGGACGTAGACCGTGACAGGGTCGCCGCTCACCTCGCCCGAGGACATCCGACGGGCCAGCGATTGGAGCCATGTCTCGATCGCCGCGCCCACTCCACTCTCCGACGAGGCATAGGTCAAAAGAACCGGGTCACCTCCCCCGTGTACTGACACGACGCGCTTTGCGATCTGCCGAGGATTCTTCGACACGAAGGCGCTGGACACATCGCATATTCGCTGCGTGCATCTGAATGTCGTCTGTAGACGCAAGGTGTGTCCTCGTCCGAACCATCGCTCGAATTCCGTCATCACCGAGATGTCTGCACCGGCGAACCGGTTGATTGCCTGCCAGTCGTCGCCGACGGCCAGCAGGTACCGGCCGGCCGGCTTCACGACTCCCGCGACAAGACGAGCTCGAGCTTGGCTGGCATCCTGGAACTCGTCGACGAGAACGAGGTCGAACGATGGCGAGGTGTCGCCGCGTTCAATGTGCTGCGCTGCCGCCACCAGCATGTCCTCGAAGTCCACCGAGCCGTCCTGCAGCAGGCGGTCTTGCCACTCGTCGTGAATGGCCCAGTAGATGTCCAGAAACAAGTGGGTCCGGTGGCTTTGGACGTGCTTCGGTTCGCCCCTGAGGCGCTCCTGGATTCCGTCTCGATCGAGCGAGTTCGACTTCACGTGCGCCATGAACGTCCGCATGAGTCGCGCGAGTTCTTCGTGCCTGACCGGCTGCTCGCCGGGAATGGGCCGATCAGGATTCCAGTCGAGGGTCAGCCCGACGGACTTGAGCCGAGCGGCCAACGAATCGAACCCCTTCAGGGAAATGATGTCGGCCCACGTCGTCTCGATGAGGGTGCTGCCATTCGCGGCGTGCAGGCTCTTCTTCCACCTCATCGACTCCTCGTAGCCTTCGAAATCGGCCGGGGGTTTGCCGTCGAATCCGATGGCCCAGTGCTCGTGCCACGCGCCTACATCGGGGTAGTAGAAGTCTGGTCTGTACTCGGAGTAGTCCGCCGTTGCCACATCGCGTTCGTACGGTCGTTCGTACTGGTAGTTGATGCCGTTCAGATAGAGCCAGTCCGCAATGAGGCGCTCCCCCTGCGACTTGACCACTTCGCCATTGAACGTCCGCAGCCCCGTACGTCGCTCGGTCTTGTCCCACGCGTCCGGCTCGACCTCGTGCTCCGGATCGACGTCCACGCGGGCATAAAGAAGCCGGAAGACGTCCCACTTGAACCGAAAGTCCCAGGAGCGGTCTCGCAGCTCATCGACGATCGTCATGATCATGCGGGTGTCCTCTCCCGCATCCAACCAGGAGGCCAGTCTCGGCTTGCGGCCTGTGGCGGCGCCGATCACGGTGAGACCGAACGAATGGAAGGTCGCCGCTTTGACACCCTCCGCCGGGATGCCTGACGCGCCGAGCCTCGTGGTGACCCGCTCCTGCAGCTCTTTGGCAGCCGCCTTGTTGAAGGCCAGCAGCAAGATCCGTTCGGGCTGCACGAATCCCCGCTCGATGGCGTAGGCAGCCCGAGCCACCATGACCGAGGTCTTGCCCGAGCCTGCTGCCGCGACCACGTTGACGCGATTGTCGAAGCAGATCACGGCTCGGGCCTGCTCCTCGGTCAATGGCGACGATTCGATGGAGTCGAAGAAGTCGCGCCGAAGCACCAGCTCGTTAGCGACGATCTGCTCGTTGCACAGGCGGATCCACTCGCGGAAATCTGTCCCCAGAAGATCCACCGCGTCGCGCTCTACGTCCGACAGCACAGCGAGGACAGGATCACTACGAAGCAAGGCCCCGGTGGCTTTATCAATCGCAGGGCCTTCGCTCATTAGAGAGCTGATGGTCTCTTCGGAGATCCACCGACCCGCGTCAAGTGCCTGCTCGACCACGTGGTGCACTCGCTGGGACCAACGCACAAGCACCGCCAGGACCTGAGCGACCTTTAATCGAGTCTCGTGCTCGCGAATTGCCGCACTCAGGGAAATCGCCACGGCCCGCGGGACGCCGGGCAGACGCACCGGCGTCCCGTGGTGCGGTAGCTCTAGGACTCGCCGAAACCAGCGGCGGCGCACTGAGATAGCGAGGGCGTCGCGACCTACGAGCATCACTTGGTTGCCGGCCCAGGAAGCTCCGAATCTGTCTTCGTAGCGAGCGAGCTGCCATGCCGAGTCGCTTCGAGTCTTCGAGCCGGTCCACACCTGCACTGGTACATCCGTCATGCTCTGGGCCCTCTTGCAATCGGTGGTTCGCGCCGTGCGGGCACACCGCACAGGCTAGAGCGACGCGCCCCGGCGCACTGCAAGTTCAGCGATAATAACGCCGTGGGAACCCCAACAGGTCACCGACTGCTAGTTCGCGAACGCGGCTGATGCCTCAATGTGCCGCGGCCGCACCGCCCGACTGCCTGAATGAGCCCGCCAATTCGGCGGAAGGAGTGCCGGGTGGCGAAGTATCAGCCGTATTCACGGCGCGTGCTGCGTGCCTTGTTTCGACGATGGGCAGCACACCACCGCAAGTTTTTGGCGGCCGTGTGCGTCGTAACCGTCGTCGTGTTGGTGGCGGAAACTGACATATTCACCGCGTTCTGGCATTTACCCGAGAGGGCCTACCTCCTCGGCCTCATTCGTGCGGGCCTCATTGCGAGCATCGCGCACCTCGTGCACACATCATTTGTGGCGAGCAATCGTGAGGCCATCTGGCACCTGCGGAGGGCTTGGGGCGAGGAGAACACTCGAGGCGAGCTACAACGTGCCAAGCGCAAAGGCCTGGTGTGGGGGTCGATCGACAGCGTGAACATCGGCACCGGCGATATCGACCACTTGATCGTGACGCGTGATGGTGGCCTCGTCGTGTTGGACTCGAAATGGCGGACTGAATCGGTGACCGACCCGTCAGGCATGGTCCGCTCTGCGGAGAAGGTCAAGATGCGAGCAGAAGCAGTGGCGCGGACGTTGCTTGGAAACGAACGTGGCAGCCATCGGGCAGCCGTAACGCCGTGCCCGTGACCCCTGGCGTTGTCCTGTGGGGACCTTCTCAACTAGACCTGCCGGACAACGCGACCAGCAGAGACATCGGCTTCGTTGACGGAAAGCGGCTCGTTGAGTGGATCGCTCAGAGACAAGGCGATCCAGTGGACAAAGCCGCGGCGACCGACTTGCTGCGCCAACTGAAGGAGTTTCGAGCGCCGTCCTGGGACGCCAACGCCATCAGCTGAGGGGTCAGCCGATAAACGCGTCAGCGAACAGCTCAGCCGACTTCAGCCGCTGTTCGGCCCGCGGGCTCTGGTGGGCGACGATGAGCTCGTCGATACCGGTCTGCTCGACGAACGCCGTGACCTCCTTGAGCACGGTGTCGGGCGTGCCGGCCGAGCTGTAGGTCATCATGCCGCGCAGGTGCGCGCCCTGGGGCGAGGCGAGGATCTGGTCGGCCTGTTCGTCGGTGTACTTGGTGCCGGGACGCACGAGCAGGGCCACGCGGGTGCGCATGACCTCGAGCTGCTGGCGCTCGGCGTCGGCCTGGTCGTCGGCGGCGATGACGTTGAACGCGGCCATCAGGTGGGGCTTGTCGAGCTGCTCGGACGGCTTGAACTCGCGGCGGTACAGCGCGATCGCGTCGTGCAGGGCGGCCGGGGCGAAGTGCGACGCGAAGGCGTACGGCAGGCCGAGGGCAGCGGCCAGGCCCGCGCCGTACAGCGAGGAGCCGAGGATGTAGAGCGGGACGTTGGTGCCGGTGCCGGGGTAGGCGGCGACGTCCGGGATGCGCGACTCGCCGCGCAGGTACGCCTGCAGCTCCAGGACGTCCTCCGGGAAGGTGTCCGACGACGTGGCGTTGCGGCGCAGCGCGTGCATCGTGTTCTGGTCGGTGCCGGGCGCACGGCCCAGGCCGAGATCGATGCGTCCGGGGTGCAGGGTCTCCAGGGTGCCGAACTGCTCGGCGATCTGCAGCGGCGAGTGGTTGGGCAGCATCACTCCCCCGGCGCCGAGCCGGATGCTGCTGGTGTGCGCGGCCACGTGGGCGATCAGCACCGACGTCGCCGACGACGCGATCGCGGCCATGTTGTGGTGCTCGGCGTACCAGACCCGCTGGTAACCGGTCTGCTCCGCGGTCTGCGCCAGGGCGACGGTTCCAGCCAGCGCTTCGGCGACCGACTGGTCGCGCGCGACGGTTGCAAGGTCGAGGATCGAAACCGGCACAGACATGAAACACCCTTCGTGGACACAGCGACGCCGGTCGGCGTCGTCATCTATCAGTAACAACCGATCGGGGCGCGATTCCCATCCCGGGTCAGCGTCGGCAACCTCTCATCGCCCTGGCCCTGGTCATCGGCCCTCATGTCCGATTCCGCAGACGAGGAGCCCAAGGGCATGAAACGATGGGCGACGCTTTCGGGCACGCGTCTGACGCCGATCCGGCATGCATAGGCAATGAACGTGTAGGGCGCGCACGGTATCGAGCACCTCTACTGACGAGTCCCGGAAGGATTCCCACCGTCGTGCTCTCCCCCAAGACCCGAGTGCTGCTCTGCCTCGTCCTGCCCACCCTGCTGCTGGCGCCGGTGCTGACGATCACGCCGGCGTCCGCGGACGACCTGGACCACGTCAGCACAGCCACCGGGACGCCCGAGCTCGTCACCGTGAACGAGCCCTCACTGCCGCCAGGTGTCAGCCTGGACGACCCGACGGACACCACGTCCCTGCTGAAGAAAGCAGGCGTAGACGGCGAACCGGTCACCAAGGACGGGACCCCCAAGCGCTCCCTGGCCCGGGCAGCGGCCACCTACTTCCCCGCCGGCGCGTCGGTCATCCCGGGCTACGGTGGCCATGTGGCTCCGGCGTGCGCTGGGGACGGAACCGACGGCCGACGCGTGCGCGTCATGTACGTCCGCGAGACGAGCGACCCTTCGCGCCTGACGGCCCTGCGTGGTTCGTTCCTCAACGAGCTCGCGCAGGTCGACGACCTGTTCGCGTACGCGTCGAGCGCGCCCGGCGAGAGCCGTCGAGTCCGCTGGTACAGCGACCCGAACTGCCAGCCAACCATTGACGAGGTCGTCGTCGCCGTTGGTGTGCTGTCCGTCGGCGGATCGGCAGGACACACGGCCCTGACCAACGCGCTGAACAAGGCCGGCTACACCAACAACATGCACAAGTACATCGTGTTCGCAGAGGGCAACCGCATCGGCGGCAGCACGTGTGGGCTCGGGAACTTCTACCAAGACGTGCGTCCCGGAGCAGAGAATTACAACAATGGCGGCGGTAACACCAGCCCCACGGTCGCTCGCATCGACACCGTCTGCTGGTTCAGCAACGCGTCGTCGGCCACCACCACGCACGAGCTCATGCACACGCTTGGTGGTGTGCTGCAGTCCGCCCCGGACGCCACCTTGTACGGGCACTGCCACGACGCGCGCGACCCGATGTGTTACGACGACGGGTCGGGGATGCCGATGCGTTCGGTGTGCACGCAGACCGGCGCCGCGCTGCAGCTCGACTGCAACAAGGACGACTACTTCAACATTGCGCCCGCTTCCGGCACGTACCTGGCGAACAACTGGAACGTGGCTAACTCGCTGTTCCTGACCAAGGTCGCCTTCGGTACAGACCCGTGGTCTTCCGCGGCGCTGACAGTGGACCCTCCGGTGGTGACCACCGGCCAGGACGCAACACTCCTGGTTGCTGGGACGCCCGCTGGGACCACCGCAGCCTTCTCTGTCAGCAACGACAAGTGCACCGTGGTGCCGGCAGGTTCGTCCGCGGACGGTATCCGCGGCACCCTGAACTGCTCTGCCCGGGCGGTTCCCGGCAATCCGGACACCACGACCGTGGTGGTCACCGCCGCTCTGTCTCACCCGGACTACCCCACCAGTTCCCGCTCGCTGAACGTCACTGTGAAGCGGGCTGCACCGCCGATGGTGGCTGTGGCGGGCGGCCCGGAGGTGCGGACGAACGTCCCCTACACGATCCGTGCCACGTCGGCGGCGACCGGTCTCAGCTGGGGCTGGACGGCATCCGACTCCCGGTGCCAGCTGGACGGCGCAGCTACCCCCGTGCTGACGATTACGTGCCCTGACGCGTCCGCAGGCCGTTTGCTCGAACTGTCGGTGACAGCGACCGCCCCGGACGGTCAGTCCTACACGGCGTACGCCGACGTTGACGTCATCGCCCAGTACTCCTCACCCGAGCTCGACCTTTTGGGCCCGAGGGACGTCAAGACGGGCAACGAGTACATCTACACGGCGGACCTCACCTCCGCCGACCCTGCCGACCCGGTGACGTACTCCTGGAAAGACGAACACATCGAGGCCGGTCGCGAGTACGAGTCGACCATCGTCGGTCCCACCGACCAGCGCACAGTGAAGCTGAAGCCGATCCAGAATGGTGAGCGACGTCTGACCGTGACTGTGACCGTAGGGTCGCATACCTTGAGTTCGCAGCTGTTCTACCTGGCAACCACCGACTACGTCGTGACCGTCACGTCCAGCCACAACACTGCGATGTCTGGGACTCCGGTGGTGTTCGACGCGACCGCAACGGACACGTTCCGCACCAACTTCTCCTGGTCTCTCAACCCAAAGGCAGAGAGCGGAGGGTGCAGGATCTCGTCGGAGATGACCCCCGAGGACCCACACCACAGCGCGGTGTCTGTCACGTGCCCGGCAGGCTTCTCAGGTCCCGTCACCGCCACTGTGACAGGCACAGGCAAGAGCGGGCAGGTGGAGGCTTCCGGGTCCAGCACTGTCCAGTTCGCGGCCGTCCCGTTCAGCGTCGCCTTCCTGCAGACGCCGACTGGCAAGGTTGGCAACGGCAAGGCGGGGACATTCACCGTCACGTCCACGGTGCCCGCACAGTTCCACTGGGTGCCCACCCGACCCGAGTGCACTGTTGGAAACCCCGGCTCGTTGTCTGAGACCCAGATGACTGCCACGGTCACCTGCCCGGTTACCGTCCACGGGAATGTGGGCCTGACCGTCGTAGCAACCGAGATCGACCCCGTCGCGGGTGATGGCAAGGGCCGGACGCGTACCGCTACGGCGTCGATGGAAGTGGACAAGGCGCCACCACCACCCGCGGCTGTCACTGGCGTGGAGGTTGTGGCCTACGACCCGACGACGATCTCGCTGAGGTGGAACCCGTCTGCGGGCGCCGAATCCTACGTTGTCCGGTACAGCACCCGCAGTGACGGCAGCTATTACATGACCACGACCGTCGCCGGTGGCGCCAGCACCACGCTCACTGGGCTGTCGCCTGGCATTACCCACTACGTCAGCATCGTCGCCATTCGCGGGGGTGTCGCCTCGGACCCCACAGGTTGGTGGCCGGTCACGACTCCCCTTGTCATGACTCCGCTCCCGCCGCGTCGGACACCTTCCACCCCTGCTCCTTTCGTGGCCAAGCCGTCAGGCGTGAAGATGAAGGCGCACACGAAGACGACCATCACCCCGAAGTGGTCGCGGCCGGCCGGTGCGAAGAAGTTCATCGTCTACTACGGCACGAAGGCGAACGGAAAGGGCGCGAAGTCCAAGACCGTTGGCAACAAGGCGGCGGTCAAGCTGACGCGTCTGAAGAAGAACACCCGGTACTACGTGCGGGTGATCGCCGTGTCAGCTGCTGGGAAGAAGTCGGCGTACTCCAAACAGGTCAGCATGAAGACCAAGGCGAAGTGAATCTGCTGAGGTAGGCACTTCGACAAGCTCAACGGGCGTGAGCCGTAGATCATATAGATTTGGCGCATGGGTTTGCGGGTAGGTGTTGTGCTGGCCAGTGATCACGGCTATTCGGGGACCACCGGTCAGCTCGTGACGGAGCTGCTCGATCGGCTGCAGGCCGGCACCACGGTGGAGGTCGACACGGTGCTGACGACCGATCTGGAGCTCGGGTCCAGCTGCCCCGCGTGCCTGCGCTGCATGACCGACGGCGAGCAGGCGTGCCCCAACTTCGACCGCGCCGCCGCGGCCCGCCGCGTGATGGACGACGCCGACCTGGTCATCTTCGCGACGCCGGTGCACTCCTTCCAGGTCTCGGCCAGCATGAAGCGGTTCATCGACCACTTCGCCTACCTCATCCACCGCCCCGCCTACGTCGGGCGGCCGGCCGTCCTGATCTCGTCAGCCGCCGGCGGCGGACACGACGCGGCCCTGGAGTACCTGCGCAGCGCGGTGCGGCGCTGGGGATTCCACACCGTCGGCCAGCTGGGCGCCAACGGCCCCGGCCTGGCTCGCCCCGGCTACCGGGCCAAGGTCGACGCCGCGCTGGACGAGCTCGCGCCCCTCGCCCTGGCCGCACCGAACCAGCCGGAACCGAAGCCGACGACAGCAGACCTGATCGGCTTCCGGGTCGCCAAGATCCTGGTCGACTCCGGACGCGAGGACGGCCCCGTCGACGCGAAGTACTGGGACGAGCGCGGCTGGTTCGACGCCGAATGGTGGACCGACCAGAAACCGCCGTTCGTCGCCAACCGCATCGCCGGCCTGGTCGAGAAGAAGATCCGCAAGGGCATCAATGAGGGCTCGGCCGACCCCTACCGCGGCTGACCTCACTCCCCCGCGCCGTCACATGCTGGCGGCGTCCTGCACCTCCCCCACGAGTTCCTCGATGATGTCCTCGAGAAACAGCACGCCCGTCGTGACACCGTCCTGGTCCAGCGACCTGGCCACGTGACCCCCGGTGCGCCGCATCAGGTGCAGCGCATCCTCGAGGTCGGCCTCGCGGAACGTCGAGGTCAGGCGGCGGATGCGCTTGGCCGGCACCGGGGCCGTGAAGGCGTCCCCCTCGGTCAGGTCCATGACGTCCTTGAGGTGCAGGTAGCCGACCGGCGCCTGGTCGGCACCGGCGACGACGTAGCGGGAGAACCCGTGCTCCGCGACCGCGTGCTGGACGTCAGCGGGGGTCGCCCCGAACGGCAGGACGACCATGTCGGCCATCGGCACCTCGACGTCACAGACCTTCTTGGCGCTGAACTCGAAGGCGGCCGTCAGGGTGCCGGACGTGTCGTCCAGGACGCCCTCCCGGGTGGACTGCTCGACGATGTTGGCGACCTCGTCGAGGGTGAACGTGCTGCTGGCCTCGTCCTTGGGCTCGACCTTGAACAGGCGCAGCACGGCGTTCGCCACACCGTTCAGCGACCAGATGACCGGCTTGAAGAACCTCGAGACCATGACCAGCGGCGGCGCCAGGATCAGCGCGGCGCGGTCCGGGACCGAGAACGACAGGTTCTTGGGCACCATCTCGCCGAACACGACATGCAGGAACGTCACCAGCGCGAGCGCCACGATGAACGCGATGACGCCGATCGCCTCGGCGGACAGCGACGTGACGCCCAGCGGGATCTCCAGCAGGTGGTGGATGGCCGGCTCGGAGACGTTCAGGATCAGCAGCGAGCACACCGTGATGCCCAGCTGGCTGGTGGCCAGCATCAAGGTGGCGTGCTCCATCGCCCACAGCGTGGTCTTGGCCGCCTTGCTGCCGGCCTCCGCCTTGGGCTCGATCTGCGAGCGACGGGCGGAGATGACGGCGAACTCGGCGCCGACGAAGAAGGCATTGCCCGCCAGCAGGACGACGAGCCAGATGACTCCGGGAAGGTACTCACTCATGACAGGTCCTCACGCAGCTGATCGACGATCCGGTCGTGTGTCCCGGCCAGCGCCAGATCGGCGTCGGCCGGGATGAACCGGATCCGCTCGATGCGGCCGCCGTGGACCCGCTCGACCCGCAGGACTCCGTCCTGGGTGCTGACCTCGTCGCCCAGCTCGGCGACCCGGTCCAACACGTCGGTGACGAAACCACCAGCGGTGTCGTAGCCATCTCCCTCGGGGACCCGGACGCCGGCGCGGTCGAGCACCTCGTCGGGCCGCAGCGCCGCGTCGAAGACGACCGAGCGGCCGCTCCGGCGCACCTCGCTGCGCAGACGGTCGTGCTCGTCCTCGAGCTCGCCGACGAGCTCCTCGACCAGGTCCTCGAGCGTGACGACGCCCTCGGTGCCGCCGAACTCGTCCAGCACGATCGCGATCTGGTAGCTCTGGGAGCGCAGCACGCCCAGCAGCGACTCGACGCCCATCGACTGCGGCACCAGCAGCGCCTCGGTCAGCAGCTCGCTGACCGGCACGGTGGCCTGGTCGGCCAGCGGAACGGCAAAGGCCTGCTTGACGTGGACGATGCCCCGGACGTCATCGGAGTCCTTGCCGATCACCGGGAACCGGGAGTACCCGCTGCTGCCCGCCAGCGCGATGACGTCGGCGGCGGTGGCGTCGACGTCCACGCTGACCATCCGCACCCGCGGGGTCAGGACGTCGGCGGCGGACAGGTGGGAGAACCGCAGCGTGCGGCCCAGGAGGGTCGCGTGGTCGTCGTCCAGCACCCCGGCCATCGCCGAGCGGCGCACCAGTGAGCTGAGCTCCTCGGCCGTGCGGGCGCCGGACAGCTCCTCCTTCGGCTCCACGCCCAACGACCTGATGACGGCGTTGGCGGTGTTGTTGAACAGCAGGATCAGTGGCTTGAGCACCGTCGTGAACACGATCTGGAACGGCACCACGATCTTGGCCGTGGCCAGCGGAACGGCCAGCGCGAAGTTCTTGGGGACGAGCTCGCCGATGATCATCGAGAACAGGGTCGCCAGCAGGACGCCGACGACCGCACCGACTCCGGTGACCGCGCCGTCCGGGAGGCCGGCGGCGCCCAGCGGCTCGCGCAGCAGCGAGCTGACGGCGGGCTCGAAGGTGTAACCGGTGAGCAGCGTCGTCAGCGTGATGCCGAGCTGCGCGCTCGACAGGTGCGTCGAGGTGATCTTCAGCGCGCTGATGGTCGGGCCGAGTCGCTTCTCGCCGCGCTCCTGGCGGGCCTCGAGCTCATTGCGGTCCAGGTTGACCAGCGCGAACTCCGAGGCGACGAACAGGCCGGTTCCCACGGTCAGGGCCAAGCCGATGCCCAGCATGATCCACTCGTTCATGGGCACTCACCTCCCCTCTTCAGGCGCAGGCACGATGGCAGAGGTGAGCAGGTTCTGGCAGGGGGAGGGTCATCCATGATGCTGGGAGTTTACTGACCCACATCAACCTGCATGGCCCCACCGTTCAAACGGCCCGCGCGGCCCGCCCGGCACGGATGGCAGCGAGCGTCATCAGACCCAGCAATGCCGCGTAACCGGCGATGACCACCACGACCGCGAGGCGGGTGCCGACGATTGCCAGCACACCGGCAACCAGTCCCGCCGCTGCGCAGATCCACGCCGCTGCGCGGACAGCCGACACCGCGGCGCGATGCCCGGCATACCAGGCCTCGTCGGACGCCATGGTCGCCTTGGTGCGGATGCCGATGAGGGCGTTGCGGTCGAGCCCGTCACGGGCCGATGCCTGCGCCAGCCATCCGAGCAGAAGGCTCACCGCCACCAGGGATGCCGCCGGCAGGATGAGCGTCTCCATGACCGCGAGGCTATCGCGACAGCCCGTAACGGCCCCGGCCCGAGCTCTCCGCGAAGGAGAACCCGGGCCGGGATCGTTGTACGGCTACTGGATCAGCTGCAGCCGCTGGTGCTTCCGCAGCCCTCGCACACGTGGCAAGAGCCGGCGGGACGCATCTTGGTGCCGCACGTCATGCACAGCGGCGAGTCGACCGCCGAGCCGGTGATCTGCTCGAACAGCTCGGCGCTGGTGTGCGCCTGCGACGGAGCCGGCTTGGCGGCGGCCGCCGTGTGGGCGTCACCGGAGACCGAGGCCGTCGTTTCGACAGGCTCCGTTTCGACAAGCTCAACGGGCGTCTTCGCCGTTTCGACCTTCGCCGTTTCGACAGGCTCAACGGGCGCCGACTCGATCAGCTCGGCGGCGGTGGTGCCGGCGTTGTCGACGGGCTCGTAGGAGCCGGTGTCGAGGTAACGCTGACGCTCGTCGGAGGAGAAGATGCCCAGCGCCGACCGGGTGTCGAAGTCCAGGTAGTCCAGGGCCAGGCGACGGAACGTGTAGTCCATGATCGACTGGCTCATGCGGACGTCCGGGTCGTCGGTCAGACCGGCGGGCTCGAACTTCATGTTCGTGAACTTGCTGACGAAGGTCTCCAGCGGCACGCCGTACTGCAGCGAGATGCTGATCGCGATGCTGAAGGCGTCCATCATGCCCGCCAGGGTCGAGCCCTGCTTGCCCAGCTTGAGGAAGATCTCGCCGAGCGAGCCGTCCTCGTGCGCACCGGAGGTCATGTAGCCCTCGGCGCCACCGACGGAGAACGACGTCGTGATGGCCTGGCGCGACTTCGGCAGGCGACGACGGATCGGCTTCTCGACGATGACTTCCTTGATGACTTCCTTGACCTCGACCGAGCCCGAGGACTTGGCCTCCTTGCCGTCGGACAGCGGCTGGCCGACCTTGCAGTTGTCGCGGTAGACCGCCAGCGCCTTCAGGCCCAGCTTCCAGCCCTGGAAGTAGACGTCCTTGATCTCCTCGACCGTGGCCGTCTCCGGCAGGTTGACCGTCTTGGAGATGGCACCGGACAGGAACGGCTGGCAGGCAGCCATCATCAGCACGTGGCCCATGGGAGCGATCGAGCGCTTGCCCATCGCGGTGTCGAAGACCTCGTAGTGCTCGGTCTTGAGACCCGGCGCGTCGACGACGTGACCGTTCTCGGCGATGTACTCCACGATCGCCTCGATCGTCTCGTTCGCGTAGCCGAGCTTCTTCAGCGCAGCCGGGATCGTCTGGTTGACGATCTGCATCGAGCCGCCGCCGACGAGCTTCTTGAACTTGACGAGCGAGAAGTCCGGCTCGATGCCGGTCGTGTCGCAGTCCATCATGAAGCCGATGGTGCCGGTCGGGGCCAGCACGGACGCCTGGCTGTTGCGCCAGCCGTTCTTGGCACCGATCTTCAGGTTGTCGGCCCACTGCTTGGCGGCCTCACGGTGCACGTCGATGTCGATCGAGTGCATCGTGCGGATCTGGTCGTTGGCGGCCTGGTGCTTGCGCATGACGCGCTCGTGGCCCGAGGCGTTCTGGGCGAAGCCGTCGTACGGGCCGACGACGCCGGCCAGCTCGGCCGAGCGGCGGTAGGACGTGCCGGTCATCAGCGAGGTGATCGCGCCGGCGAGGGCACGGCCGCCGTCGGAGTCGTACGCCAGGCCGGACGCCATGAGCAGCGCGCCGAGGTTGGCGAAGCCGATGCCGAGCTGACGGTAGGCACGCGTCGTCTCGCCGATCGCCTCGGTCGGGAAGTCGGCGAAGCAGATGCTGATGTCCATCGCGGTGATGATGAACTCGACGGCCTTGACGAAGGTCTTGGTGTCGAACGAACCGTCGTCCTTGAGGAACTTCAGCAGGTTCAGCGAGGCCAGGTTGCAGCTGGAGTTGTCCAGGTGCATGTACTCCGAGCACGGGTTGGACGCCGTGATGCGTCCGGCCTCGGGCGAGGTGTGCCAGTCGTTGATCGTGCCGTCGTACTGGATGCCGGGATCGGCGCAGGCCCAGGCGGCCTTGGCGATGTCGTCCCACAGCTTGCGGGCGTCGACGGTCTCGATGACCTCGCCGGTCGTGCGGGCGCGCAGACCGAACTCCTTGCCCTCCTCGACCGCGCGCATGAACTCGTCGTTGACGCGGATGGAGTTGTTGGCGTTCTGGTACTGCACCGAGGTGATGTCGGCGCCACCGAGGTCCATGTCGTAGCCGGCGTCGCGGAGGACGCGGATCTTGTCCTCCTCCTTGGCCTTGGTCTCGACGAACTCGGCGATGTCGGGGTGATCGACGTCCAGCACGACCATCTTGGCCGCACGACGCGTGGCGCCACCGGACTTGATGGTGCCGGCGGACGCATCCGCACCGCGCATGAACGAGACCGGGCCGGAGGCCGTGCCACCCGAGGAGCGGAGCAGCTCCTTGGACGAACGGATGCGGCTCAGGTTCAGGCCGGCACCGGAGCCGCCCTTGAAGATCAGGCCCTCCTCCTTGTACCAGTTCAGGATCGAGTCCATCGAGTCATCCACCGCGAGGATGAAGCAGGCGCTGACCTGCTGCGGGCTGGACGTGCCGACGTTGAACCACACCGGGCTGTTGAAGCTGAAGACCTGGTGCAGGAGCATGTGCGTCAGCTCGTGCTCGAAGATCGTGGCCTGCTCCTCGTTGGCGAAGTAGCCGTTGTCGCGGCCGGCCTGCGTGTAGGTCAGGACGACGCGGTCCAACAGCTGCTTGAGGCTGGTCTCACGCTCCGGCGAGCCGACGGCGCCGCGGAAGTACTTGGTCGTGACGATCGTGGAGGCGTTGACGCTCCAGAACTCGGGGAACTCCACGCCGCGCTGCTCGAAGACGTTCTCGCCGGTCTTCCAGTTGGTCTGGACGACATCGCGACGCTCCCACGTGACGGCGTCGTACGGGTGCACGCCCTCGGTCGTGTAGACGCGCTCGACCGTGAGGCCCGCGCCTGCCTTGGCCTTGGCTGCCTTGCGCGGGGACCCCGTGGGGCCGCTGACCGTCTCCGTCATGTGGTTGCTCCTGTGTATGCGGTGAATGAATGGTGGTGCTGGTGTTTCGGGAAGTTCTGGGCGCGGGTCGTGCAGTACAACAACCCCGCCGGGGTGGATGTTTCGTCAGCTGCCGTCGGTGGCGCTGCGGTCGCGCGACGGGTCGCGGGTCTGCTCGGCCAGCTCGCCGTCGGCCGCGGCGACCATCAGCGTCGCGATCTCGGCGGCGAAGTCATCGGCGCACTCGAACGACTTGTAGACGCTGGCGAAGCGCAGGTACGCGACCTCGTCCAGGGCCTTGAGCGGCTCGAGGATGGCCATGCCGACCTCGTGCGCCGGGATCTCGGCCGCGCCGCGGTCACGCAGCGCGTCCTCGACCTGCTGGCCCAGACGCGCCAGGTCGTCGGTCGAGACCGGACGTCCCTTGCACGCCTTGGCGACACCGGCGATGGCCTTGTCGCGGATGAACGGCTCGGTGGCACCGGACCGCTTGGCGATCATGAGCTGCATCTGCTCGATCGTGGTGAAGCGCTTGCCGCACTCCGAGCAGGCCCGGCGACGACGAATGGCGCCGCCCTCGTCGGCCACCCGGCTGTCGAGCACCTTCGTATCGGTGTTCTTGCAGAACGGGCAGTGCATGGCGCGCTCCTTCCGGGGGCTGACGAGGATGTGCTGACGACGTTCTTGGGGATGAACCTGTGGATCACGCTGTGCACTCGAGCTCTGGCCTGTGCATCAGCGGCGACATCCTGTGGACCCACATGTGGAGAACTACAACCGTGTAAGTACTAGATGTAGTGGTAACCATACGCCGCTGACATAGCCACGGCAACCAGATTCGCGGACTGCACCGACATTTTTTGCAGACGTCCCGGCATCGCCGCAAAAGGGCAGGTCAGGGGTAGTGCGAGTCACACCAGCCCCATCCGTCCCGGCGGTTCGACACCCGGAGACCGGCACCCCGAAGCACCTGTTTACAGGTCGGCCGCCGCCCCCTACCGTGACGAGATGAACCGCACCCGGATCCGCTCAGCCGTCGCGATCCTGGTCGCGCTCGGCCTGGTCCTGACCGCCTCACCCTCGGTCGCCGACTCGCGCACCTTCAAGGACCCGACCGGCGACACCCGCGCCGCCGGCCTGCTCGACATCGGTCGGGTCACGGTCAAGAACACCAAGAAGTACGTCAGCGTGAAGTTCGCCTTCCCCGCGAACAACTTCGTCCCCGGACCCGACGGGTACCTCGAGGTGCTGCTGGACACCGACGCCAAGGCGCGCGGGCCGGAGCTGTCCTGGTCGGCCCCGCTGTTCAGCGAGTTCTCCATCGTGCCCGTCCGCCGCGGCAAGAAGCTGTTCAAGAAGGAGTGGCTGCGGATGGACGGCACCCAGACCCGGTGTGGGAGGACCGTCCGCATCGACTGGAACCCCCCGAAGGGCTACGGGCGGCTCAAGCTGTTCAAGAAGGCCGGCTGCGTGGGCAGTCCGTCCCGCGTCCGGGTCCAGGTGCGGACCGTCGTCACCGGTGAGCGTCCCACCTACGGCAGCCCCGTGCGGTACTCCCGCCCCGAGCGCGACTTCTTCCCCAGCGCGTCGCGGTACTCCGCGTGGGTGCGTCGCTGATCCGTCTGCCTGCCTCGAACAAGCCCCGCGGTGACCCCGGCTCCACTACCGTGGTCCCACCCCCGCCAAGAACGAATCCACCCCGGAACGGAGCACTCGCGCGATGCACGCACCATCGGTCGCGCCTCTCGTCACCACGACGCCAGACGGCGTGATCGTGGCGGCCGACAGCCGCTTCGTCGCCCTCATGCAGCGGCCTGCCGATCAGCTGGTCGGGCAGCGGCTCCACTGCTTCGCCAGTGCCCCGGAGGACAGCAGCATCATGTCCGAGTGCCTGCAGCTCGTCGCCGGCGGTGCTGGTGCCGGCCAGGTCAGGGTCCGGCTGAGCACCGGCGACGGGCACGACGTGCGCGTCAACCTCATCGTGACCCTGTGCGGCGACGACATGCTGAACGTCATCGTCATCGACGAGACGGCCCGGGTCGACGCCGAGCTGGAACTCGCCCGGTCGGAGCGCCGGTGGTTGTCACTGCTGCGCAACTCCGCCGACATCATCTTCACCGTCGACGAGCACGGGTCGTTGACATCGGTCACCTCGGCGCTGGCCGAGAGGCTGGGCTGGGCGACCGACGACGCCCTGGGCGTGACCGGGCTCGACTTCGTGCACCCGGACGATCGCAGCCGGGTGTACGGGGCCTACTTCGACGTCCAGAGCGGTCGCACGTCACAGACCCAGCTAGAGATGCGTCTGGTGCACCGCGACGGGAACGTCACGTGGGCGCGCGCCATGCTCACCGACCTGCGCGACGACCCCGACGTCCAGGCCGTGATCGGCAATGTCACCGACATCACCGAGCAGAAGCAGCACGAGGAGCAGCGCCGGGTCGAGGAGGGACGCTTCCGCGCCCGCTTCAACCAGTCGAAGCTCCCCCAGGTCCTGCACGCCCGCGACGGGACGTACGCGGCCGTCAACGAGGCCATGTGCGCGCTGCTGGGCCGCAGCTCCGACGAGCTCCTGGGGGTGCCCGCCGGGTCGCTGATCCACGCCGACGACCCGGGCGACATCGATACGATCTTCCTGCGCCTGCTGCGCGGTGAGGTCGAGTCGGGCCAGGTCGAGGCCGTGCTCAAGGGCGCCGACGGCGGGCCCATCCCGGTCCGCGTCGACCTGACCCTGCTGCGCGGCGCGGACGGCAGACCCGACGGGTGCGCCACCTCGGTGCAGGACCAACGAGCGCTCCGCGACAGCGAGCGGGCGCGCGCGGACCTGCAGAACACGTTCGACCTGGTCGCCAGCCGCTCCCGGGACTTCATGTCCTTGCACGATGCCGAGAGCCGCACGGTGTACGCGTCCCCTGCCGGGCAGGACATCTTCGGCCCCGTGGACACCATGTCCACCGACGTCCAGCGCCAGATGGTCCATCCCGACGATTTCGACGAGGCCAAGCGCAACTGGCAGCTGATGCTGTCCCGGAAGGGATCACACACCTGGCGCTTCCGGGGCCGCACTGCTGAGGGGTCGCGGGTCTGGCTGGAGCAGACGTCCACCAACCTGCTCGACACCGAGGCCGCGGTCGTCGTGACCAACGTGCGCGACGTGACCCGCGAGGTCGAGGCGGTCGAGGCGTTGCGCATCTCGGAGGGCCGCTATCGCGCGATCGCCGAGACGGCCGAGGAGGGCATCTTGGTCATCGCTCCCGACGGCATCGTGACCTACGCCAACCAGCGGCTCGCCCAGATCACCGGTCTGCCGATGGAGAAGATCCTCGGTTTCTCGGCCTGGTCGGTGCTGGACGTCGTCCATGCCGCGGAGGTCGAGGCCAAGCTCCGGGACCGGCATCTTCGCGGCTCGGAGAAGTACGAGCTGCCGTACCGCCACCCCGACGGCTCGATGCGGGCACTGTGGGTGGCGGCCTCCCCCATGCCGGACGTCCACGGAGTGCCCCAGGGCTCGCTGGCGATGATCTCCGACATCACCGAGCAGCGCCGGGGTGAGCTGGAGCTGCGCCACGCCGCCCAGCACGACGAGCTGACCGGCCTGCTCAACCGCGCGATGCTGATGGAGCACCTCGGCAAGCCTGCCGAGGAGGGCACGGCGGTGCTGTTCATCGACCTGGACCACTTCAAGGACGTCAACGACGGCCGCGGACACACCACGGGCGACAGCATCTTGATCCAGGTGGCCCGCCGGCTGCGCTCGGCGGTACGCATCGTCGACCTGGTGAGCCGATTCGGCGGCGACGAGTTCGTCGTCGTGCTGCACGACGTCGACGAGCAGGCCGCCATGGCCATCGCGAACTCGTTGCTCGACATGCTCTCCCAGCCGTACCGGATCGGTCACCACACCATCCGCATCGGGGCCACGATCGGCGTCGCGATGTCGCCCTCCACCACCGCCGAGGACCTGCTGCGCTTCGCCGACACAGCGATGTACGCCGCCAAGGCGAGCGGACGTGGGCGGGCCAGACTGTTCGACGCGGCCCTGGCCGAGCAGGCCGAGGAGCGCTACACCCTCGGTGCCGAGCTGCTCGCCGCGCTCGCCGACGACAGCCTGGAGATGCACTACCAACCGGTCATCGATCTGGCCACCGGCGAGGTCGGCGCGGTCGAGGCACTGGCCCGCTGGCACCACCCGACCCGGGGGATGATCTCGCCGACCCGGTTCGTCGCCCTGGCCGAGCTCAGTGCCAGTGCTGCCGACCTCGATCGCTGGGTCATCCGCCGAACCATGCGGGACGTGGCCGAGCTCAAGGCCGACTGGACCATGCCGGAGTCCACGGTCCTGGCGATCAACCTGTCCGGCCAGAGCCTGGCCGAAGGACTCGACGCCTTCATCATCGACGCCGCCCAGCAGGCCGGGCTGGCGCCCGCGCTGGTCACCCTGGAGATCACCGAGAGCGCGATCATGGCCGACACCACCGTCGCGGTCGCCGTGCTCCAGCGCCTGCGCGACCACGGATTCGGCATCGCGATCGACGACTTCGGCACCGGCTACAGCTCGATGGCCTACCTGCGCGACCTGCCGATCACGGTGCTCAAGATCGACCGCGGATTCGTCGAGGGCATCCCGGACGACGCCCACTCGCTGGCCATCGTGACGTCGCTGGTCGAGCTGGCACGCTCGCTGGACCTGTCCATCGTCGCCGAAGGGGTCGAGACGCCGGCCCAGGTGGACGCGCTGCGCTCACGCGGATGCCACTACGCGCAGGGCTGGCTGTGGAGCGCCGCCCAGTCGCCGGCCGAGCTGCGCGACAGCGAGATCTTCGCGGCGCGCTTCGACGTCGACGGGACGTCGGCCGGCCCGATGTGAGGCCTACTGGTCCTTGGCCCAGCGCAGGAACGCGGCCGCGTGGTGCAGATCGGTGAAGCCGTCGCCGAGCAGCTCGAGCAGCAGGTCGTTGCTCCACACCGCCAGCCGGCCCAGGGTCAGCGATGTCTCGTCGACGACCGGCAGCTCCAGGCCGTAGACGGCCAGCGTCAGCGCCTTCTTCTCCTGGAAGGTCACGATCGGCAGGAACCGGTCAGGATCGGCGATCGAAAGCGTCTTGGTCAGCAGTGCCTCGCCCCAGCCCGGCATCGCCATCGCGAACGTCCCGTCGGCCAGCTCGGTGAGCCGGTCCGCCAGCTCCCCCGGGCCGCGCAGCAGGTGGTTGGTGACGGCCCGGATGCGCCGGGCGCACTCGAGCTCGCCCAGCAGCAGCCACCCCTTGTCGAAGGCGGTGGGGTCGCCGGTGGCCGCCCCGATCGGGTTGTCGGCGAAGTACTTCAAGTCGGCGGTCGCGACCTTCTCGAGGCCGTCGGCCGAGAACACCCAGCGGTACTTCATCCAGTGCCGGGCGACCAGCTGGTCGGGCTCGTAGGGCACCGTCGCGAGGAAGGTCGCCTTGAGCAGCTCGGCCTGCTGGCGGGCGTCGAGCTCGACGTCCTCGACGGTCGGGAAGCGGCGGGCGACCACCGTGATCGGCGCGACCGTGGGCTTGGAGACCTTGGGGGCAGCCTTGCGCTTGCGCGGCGGCGCGGCGGCCGGCTTCTCCTCGCGCGGCGAGCCGTAGACGAAGGTGAAGTCGCAGTCGTCGCAGCGAGCTTCCTTGCGACCGTCCGGGAGGGTGCGGACCAGGTGGATGTCGTCCTCGCGAACGCACAGAGGACAGACGATCAATGCCATGACTCAAATCTACGTCCCGGGCCGAAGGCATCCGTGCGCGACCACGACACCGGGCGGCGAGCTCTTCGTGGTAGTTCGTCCCGGACGCAGCGACGCCCCTCGGCCGGGGCCGAGGGGCGTCGCTGGGGATCGGGCTCAGACGCGCGAGCGTCCGCCGACCTGACGCCACACCAGCAGCGCGATGATCGCACCGATGATCGAGCCGATGATGCCCGAAGCGGTCAGGTCAGCCGGGCCGTCCTGGATCAGCGATCCCAGGAATCCGCCGATGAACGAACCGACGATGCCCAGGATGATCGTCGCGATGACGCCCATGTGGTCCTTGCCCGGCACGACGGCGCGAGCGATGAAACCGGCGATCAGGCCGACGATGATGAATCCGATGATGCCCATGTGGGGGTCCTCCCTAGGTGCGTAGCCGCCGCGGATGCGCTGGGTGAGCGCGCGACGGCGACCCACGACGTTAGCGGTCCCGCGGGCGGCATGCATCTTTTGCCCCGGGTGCATGAAATGCAACGGCCGGGGTACTGACCTGCCATGGCTACTTCACCGAAATTCACGATTCCCGGCCTGGAGCCCGCTGAGGGCGAGAAGCTCGCTGGCATCCTTCAGGACCGCCTGAACGCTCTCAACGACCTGCACCTGACGCTCAAGCACGTCCACTGGAACGTCGTCGGCCCGCACTTCATCGCGGTCCACGAGATGATCGATCCGCACGTGCTCGAGGTCATCGGCATGGTCGACGAGACGGCCGAACGCATCGCGACCCTGGGCGTCTCCCCGCAGGGCACGCCGGGCGCCATCGTCAACGGACGCACCTGGGACGACTACTCCCTGGGTCGCGCCACGACCAATGAGCACCTCGGTGCGCTGGACGAGGTCTACGTCAACCTGCTGAAGGACCACCGCAAGGCACAGGAGGCGGTGTCCGAGCTCGACCCGGTCACCGAGGACCTGATCATCGGTCAGCTGACCAAGCTCGAGCTGTTCCACTGGTTCGTCCGCGCGCACCTCGAGAGCGCCGGCGGCAAGCTGTCGACGAGCGACGCGCGGTCCGAGAAGGGTGCCGCGAAGGCCGCCCAGAAGGCAGCCGAAGCCACCAGCTGACGCAGCCCCCCCCAGCTCGGAGCCCCGGCCCACACGCTGAGCCGGGGCTTCGTCTTGCCCGGGGGCCCTACTGGCGCCTGCGGGGGCGCGGCTTGGGACCGGAGCGACGCTCGTCGGGTGCCTTGTAGGTGCCGCCGGCGATGCGCGCCATCAGCAGCTGCGGATCACCCTTCTCGGCCTCGCGGACGAACTGGTGCGCCCGCTCGCCCTTGAGGACCGCCGCCTCGGCGCCGTGGTGGGAGATCACCACCTCCTTGCCGCGGACCTCCCAGGCGTAGCCACTGGGACGGTTCTTCATGCGACACCCAGGTAGCTCAGCGCCGCGTCGGTGAGGCGGTGCGCCAGATTGCGGGACCCCGGGGCGTGATCGTAGGCCTGTCGGATCAGGTCCTTCGGATCGGCGCCCGTGTCACCCCAGTAGCCCTCCTTGACCCACCGCTCGTACGTCGTGGGGGTCACCTCGGGATGGAACTGCCAGCCGATCGCCCGGGCCCCGAAGCTGTCGTCGATGATGCACTGCGGGCCGCGCCACGAGGTGCCGATGACCTTGGTGGTCGGGCCGGGAGCGAAGACGTCCCGGTGCATCTGCCCCCACGGCCCCTCGGGGCACAGCGCCTGGTCGGTCGTGTCGACCCGGGCCCAGCCGAGCTCGGCCTGGTCGGAGCGCCAGGACGTCCCGCCAAGCGCGCGGGCCATGATCTGGGCGCCGTAGCAGATGCCCATGACGGGGGTGCCGGCCTTCAGCGACGCTCGCACGAAGCGGATCTCGGCAGTGACGGACTCGATCCACTTGTCCTCGTGCGCCGACTTGTCCGAGCCGAGCAGCAGCACCAGGTCGGAGTCGCCGATCGTGTCGTGGGCCGGGAGGTCGTCGCGGTCCAGCTCGACGATCTCTCCCCCGCGCTGCACGAGACGTTCCGCGACGTAGCCGCCGTCCTTGTCCGCCGTATCGGCGACGACATGAATTCGCATGCGCCCATTGTCGCCTACGGCTCGGCCGGCACCGGATGGTCCTTCGCCCGCACCCGGTCGAGGACCAGCGAGATGACGACGCCGGCCACGATGGCGACGATCCACGGGGTCAGCGGGCGGACGCCGGGCGAGGCGGCCATGCGCCACACGTCCAACGTCGCCGAGAGGTGCTCACCCAGCATGTCCGGCAACCCCATGCCTGGGCGCAGCATCGGCTCGATGTACGCAGCAGCGGTGACCGTCGGAGACACGATCCACGCCAGGACGATCGCGACCGGCCACCAGACCAAGCGCGCCACGCGCCGCAGCCCGATCGTGGCGAGCGATGCGGCCAACATGGCGGCGCCCACCCATCGCGCGACGTCGGTGACGTGCTGGAAGGCACCCGGGCCGTCCAGACCGACCTGGCTCAGCACTGCGGGGAGCCACACGGGCGCCGCGCCGGCGAGCGCGGCGCCGGCGATGCCGATCCCGGCACGACCGGCGGTCGCCAGCAGACCGATCGCGAGGGCGACGACCGACACGAGCACGACGAGCGCGGTCAACCCGTCCAGGACGCGTCCGTCGGTGCCGCCAAGCGCACTACGCGACTGCATCACGACGATCATGACCGTCAGCGTCACGCCGGCGGCCACAGCAGCGATGCGCGACGCCCGACGACCCCGGCCCAGCAGCGGCACGAAACCGGCGGTCAGCCCGCCGACGCCCGACCCGACCAGCAGCTCGCTCACGTGGCCGGTGAACAACGGCACCGCCGCCAAGGGCGTGCCGAGCCGGCTCAGCACGTCGTGACCCAGGCCGCTCAGAATCCACGGCAGGAACCCGGTGACCCACCACACGAGACCCGCAATCGGGATCAGCGCCGGCGCCGGCAGACCGCGCTCCCGGCTCGCGGGGCGTGCCGCCGGATCGGTGGCCACCGGCATCTCCACGGTTTCCGTCCCGTCCGACGGCCAGCCCGCGGTCACTGAGCGGCCCGCAGGAACTTCTCCAGCAGCGGGCCGGCGGTCTGCGATCCGGATTCGCCGTCGGCGACGAACACCGAGACGGCCAGATCGCCGTGGGTCGCGATCATCCACACGTGGGTGCGCGGCGGCGTGTCGGTGCCGTACTCGGCCGTGCCGGTCTTGGCCGAGACCGGTCCGCCGGGGACGTCGGCCAGGAACCGGCCGCTACCGTCGGTGACCACCGCGCGGAACATCTCCTGGAGCTGCTTGGCCTCGCCGGCGGTCAGCGGTTTGGTCGCCGGCGTGGCGGGCTTGGTCGGTGCGTCGGCCAGCAGCGTCGGGGTGACCCGCTCCCCCCTCGCCACCGATGCGGCGACGACGGCCATCGCCAGCGGGGACGCCTCGATCTTGCCCTGGCCGATCATCGACGCCGCGTGCTCGGTGCCGGCCGCCTGCTCGGGCACCGAGCCGAGGAAGCCGGGATATCCCAGGTCGACGTCCGGGCCGAGTCCGAGGGCCGCGGCGGCCTGCGCCAACTGATCCTGTGGCGCCTTGTCACGCATCGCGATCATCGCGGTGTTGCACGAGTTGGCGATCGCCGTGCGCAGCGGGATGTCGCCGACGGCGTTGCCCGGATAGTCCGAGTAGTTCTTGAACCGCCTGCCATCGACCGTCACGGTGTCGGTGCACGGCACCTGGCTGGAGGGGGTGAGCCCGGACCGCAGCAGGCTCAGCGCGGTGACGAGCTTGAACGTCGATCCCGGCGGGTAGTGGCCGGATGCGGCGGTGTCGGCGCCCTTGCCACCGGCCCCGCTGGCCAGTGCCACGACCTGGCCGGTCGAGGGTCGGATCGCCACGATCGCGCTGGCGGGCCCGACCCCGGCGAGGATCTCGTCGGCGGCTGCCTGCATCGCGACGTCGATCGTGGTGCGCAGCGGCTTGCCCGGCGTGGGCTTGCCGGTGAACAGGGCGCGCGGCTCGGCCCCCTCCGCGGAGGACACCGCCTCGACGATGACGCCGGGGCTCCCCCGCAGCTGCTTGTCGTAACGCAGCGCGAGCCCCGACAGACCGACGGTGTCACCGGCGCGCACCGAGCCCTTGGACTTCTGCACGATCTCGGCGGTCGCCTCACCGACGACACCGAGCATCGGCTGCCCGAACGTCCGGCTCGGGGCCAGCGGCAGCGAGCCGGGCAGCGCCACGGCACCGGGGATCGCGGCCAGCTCGCCATCGCTCAGCGCCGCGTCCGAGCCCGAACGGGCCACGAGGCCCAGGACGAAGGCCTGCGGGCCGGCGGCCTCGACCTGCTTGGCGTAGGCGTCGGGGTCGATGTCGATGCGCTGGGCCAGTGCGCGGGCGGACGCCCCGGCCTGCTCTGCGGGCACCTTGGTCTTGTCGATGCCGATGCGGTCCACGTCGCGGGCGGTGACGATGGGCTGGTCGCCGGCGCCCAGGATGTCGCCGCGATCGGCAGGCGTCGTGCGGACCCGCAGGCGCTCGTCGTCACCGAGCTCCGGGGCCACGATCGCCGCGCTCCAGGTGACCTGCCAGGCGTCGTCGACCTTGGACAGCGCGACCGGCGTCGTGTACTGCCAGGTCGACCCGGAGAGCTTCCACTCCGTGGCCAGCTCGGCGGTGGCGGTGTCGCCGTCCTCGGACACGTCGGCGACGGTGACCGAGGGCTTCAGTCCGTCCATGCCCTTGACGATGCGTTCCAGATCGACCTGCGGCACCCGCCCACCCTTGACGGTCTGCACCGACGAGAGGTCCTGCTTGGCCAGGCCCGCCGCCAGGTCTTCGGCGGCGTCGCGCGCGTCGGGCCCGCCCGAGGAGCACGCTGCGAGCAGGGACGCGATGACCGCGGAGGCGCAGCCGAGCGCGGCGACCCTTTGCCTGGAGCCGACACGGCGCATCTGGGGACCCCCCGGGTTCGCGACAGGCTCACGGCCCGAGACCACGAGAAGTCAAGCAGGTGCGTTGCGCGCGGTCAACGCGCACAGGGCCGGACACGACGAAGCCCGGCGGGGTCACCTTCCCTTGTGACCTCGCCGGGCTTCGACGTGTTCGCGTGCTGGCTACTTGACGTAGACCGGCACCGCGATCTCCGAGCCCATCTGCAGGGCGGAGGCATTGGGGAGGGCGTTGAGCTCGATGATCTCGTCGACCGTCGAGCGGATGTCTCCGTCGGGGTTGGCCGTCGCCGCGATCTCCCACAACGTGTGCCCCGGGAGCACTCGGACCATCGTGGTCTCGGTGGGGGCGCCGACTTGGTCGGTGGCCGTCGACGAGGGGCCGAACACGATCGCGAGGACGCTGATCGCGGCCACGGCGGCGGACAGGACCGCGGCCTTGCCGCGGCGGGTCAGCCGCATCTGGGGTGCGGTGCGACGGGCGGTGAAGGGGATCTGGCCGAAAGTGATGGTGCTCATTGCTGCCTCCGTGGGGGAAGTGAGACGGTGCTGGACGTGTGGGGTGCTCGAGCGAACGCTGCTCTCGATGTCATTCGATGGGTGCGAACAGGCGTTCGATCGAACACATGTACGACAATAGGGGCCACCTCCGACAAAAGGAAGAACCAATCGAACACAATTTCGATTGGGTGTTGCTCTGGCCTGGAATCCCAGTCAGAAATTGCTCCACTTTTTCTGCGCACGCCCCTGCCTGACGGCTCCGGAGGCGCCCGAGGGGTCGCCCCGCTACCGTCGACGCATGGCGGCGAAGAGCACGGTCCTCACGGCGTGGAAGCACGCATCTGCCCATCAGGCACCCCTGTTGGCGGCGGGAGTTGCCTTCTACACGTTCTTGTCGTTGTTCCCGGCGCTGATCGCCGGCGTCCTGACCTACGGGCTGGTCGCCTCACCGGAGACCGTCCAGCGGCAGTCGGCCGACCTGACCGAGGCCCTGCCCGCCGACGCCGCGTCCCTGGTGACCGGTCAGCTGGACTCGCTCGTGTCGACTTCGAGCGGATCCCTCGGATTCGGGCTGGTCCTGGCCGTGGTGCTGGCCGTCTACAGCGCGTCGGGCGGAGTCGGCAACCTGATCACGGCGATCAACGCGATGTACGGCATCCGCGACCGCCGCAACTTCGTGAAGAAGAAGCTGCTGGCCGTGGGGGTCACCGCGGGCGCCGTGGTGTTCATGCTGCTCGTCATCACCCTGGTCGCCGCCGCCCCCGCGGTCTTCAACGCGATCGACATCGTCCCGGGCATCCGCGTGGTGCTGGAGCTCGCCCGCTGGGTCATCCTGCTGGGTGCCATCGTCGTGGCGATCGGCGTGCTGTTCCGCATCGCGCCCGACCGCGAGAACAAGCCCTCGATCTTCACCAAGGGCGTGCTGGTCGCCAGCGTCATGTGGGCTGCGGTGTCGCTCGGCTTCTCGCTGTACGTCGACAACTTCGGCAGCTACGGCAAGACGTACGGCGCACTGGCCGGCGTCGTGGTCCTGCTGCTGTGGCTGTGGATCGGGATGTACGCGATCCTGCTCGGCGCCACGATCGAGGCGGTCCGTGAGGACGTCGTCACCGCCGAGACGGTCGCCGAGGACGCGGAGATCGCCGATCTGCGCGGCGCCGAGGCCGACGGCGACAGCGTCCCGGTCGAGGTCGTGGAGGAGCCGGAGCCCGAACCGGCCCCGGAGCCGAGCTCGAAGCCCGTCTTCAAGCGCCTGCGCAACCCGTTCCGCCGCGGTCGTCAGGACGCCGAAGCCGACCTCTGACGGCTCGGCTCAGCGCAGCCCGGCCCTGCGCAAGCGGTAGGCACCCAACCGGCGCATCGCCCGATCGGCGTGCATCGACGCCGCCGGCGCCAGCGAGGCCGTCCGCGCGATACCGCCGCGCCAGGCGGGGAGGGTCTTGACGACGCGCGCGGTGCCGAACATCCCCACCAGCTCGGCGGCCACCTTCTCGGGCGTCAGCATGACGCCGGCCGCCAGCGCCTCGCGGGCCCCGCCTCGGACGTCGAAGCCGTCGACCATCGCGGTGGCGACGCCGTCGGGGCACACCGCGTGCACGCCGATCCCGTCGTCGTGCAGCTCGGCGGCCACCGAGGTGACGACGGAGAGGACCGCGGCCTTCGTGGCGGCGTAGACGCTCAGGCCGGGAACCGGTGCGTGCGCGCTGAGCGAGGCGAGCACACCGATCTCGCCGCCGGGGACGCCATCGCTCGCCTGGGCGCGGAACGCGTCGGTCGCCACCCGCAGGCCCCACATCACGCCGAGCACGTTGACGTCGACCGTCAGACGCACCTGCTCGTCGGTCAGCTCCGGCAGGTCGCCGTCGAAGGCAACGCCGGCATTGCACACCCACGCACCCAGCGGTGCGATCTCCCGCGCCAGATCGGCCACCGCCCGGTTCGCCGCCGGGTCCGTGACGTCCAGCGCCAGTCCGGAGTGCGCGCCGAGCTCGGTCGCGGTCCGCTGCGCACCCGCCGCGTCGACGTCGGTCACCAGCACGTCGTAGCCGCGCTCGACCAGCTCGGCGCAGATCGCTCGCCCGATCCCCCGCGCACCTCCCGTCACGACGGCAGATCGACGGGTTCCGGGACTCACGCGGGGCTGGCTCACGCCGAAAACCTAGGCCACCCCCTCGCGACACGCCATCGAACATATGTTTGAACATGCGCCCCGGTTCGGGATAGCCTTTCCCCATGACCGATGATCGCAACGCCGACGTCACCGAGCTGCCCGACGGCCCCGCCGACTCCTCGGGCCTCACCACGCGCCAGCGCAAGGTGCTGGAGTTCTTGCGCGACGAGATCGAGAAGCGCGGCTACCCGCCCAGCATGCGCGAGATCGGTGCAGCGGTCGGCCTGACCAGCACCTCGTCGGTCGCCCACCAGCTGCGGGCACTCGAGGGGCTGGGCTACGTCAAGCGCGATCCCAACCGTCCCCGCGCCCTGGAGATCTTCCTGCCGGACGTCCTGAAGGCACGCCGCTCGATGAGCGGCGCGCCCGAGGGTGACAGCGGGGTCGACGAGACCGGCATCGGCGACGCAATGCCCAGCGCGGTCAACATCCCGATGGTGGGACGTATCGCGGCCGGCGGTCCGATCCTGGCCGAGCAGCGCGTCGAGGAGATCTTCCCGATGCCCAAGTCGCTGGTCGGCGAGGGGACGCTGTTCATGCTGGAGGTCTCCGGCGACTCGATGGTCGACGCGGCGATCTGCAGCGGCGACTACGTGGTCATCCGCCAGCAGCCCGATGCCGAGAACGGGGAGATCGTCGCGGCGATGCTCGACGGTGAGGCCACGGTCAAGACCTTCCAGCGCAAGGACGGCAAGGTCTGGCTGCTGCCGCACAACGACGACTACTCCCCCATCGACGGCACCCACGCCACGATCCTGGGCAAGGTCACCGCGGTCATCCGGCGCGTCTGAGCACTGCCCCGACCGGACTGGCGGTCCCGCGAGGCGGGACCAACGATGAGGGTTTGGGGTAGTCCTAGCTACCCAAAACCATCATCCTGCGTCCCCCACCACGATCCGCACGCCAAGGCGGGACCGACGATGAGGGTTTTGGGCAGTCCTGGCTACCCAAAATCCTCATCGTCGGTCCGCCGCGCCGGTCAGGCGGGGTGGTTCTGGCGCGCCTGCCAGGCGCTGCGGACCATCTCCTCGACCGAGTGGCTCATGGTCCAGCCGAGGTCCCGGGTGGCCAGCTCTCCGGAGGCCACGATGCGCGCGGGGTCCCCGGGGCGGCGGTCGGCGATCTCGGGCTCGAAGTCGATGCCGGTCGCTGCGGCCACGGCGGTCATGATCTCGCGCACCGACACCCCGTCGCCGCTGCCCAGGTTGTAGACCGGCTCCAGGTCTTCGCCGGCCAGCAGCTTCTTGGCGGCGACCACGTGCGCGTCGGCCAGGTCGGCGACGTGCACGTAGTCACGCACGCACGTCCCGTCGGGCGTCGGGTAGTCGGTGCCGTTGATGCGCGGCGTGCGCCCATCGACCAGGGCGTCCAGGACCAGCGGGAACAGGTTGTGAGGGCTGGTGTCGTAGAGCTCGGGGACGGCCGAGCCGACCACGTTGAAGTAGCGCAGCGAGGTGTGGTGCAGGCCGAACGCCTTGGCGGCATCGCGCAGCAGCCACTCCCCGATCAGCTTGCTCTCGCCGTACGGCGACTCCGGCGTGGTCGAGGTCTGCTCGGTGACCAGGTCGACATCGGGCGTGCCGTAGACCGCGGCGCTGGAGGAGAACACGATCTTGTCGACGTCGGCCTCGTGCATGGCCCGCAGCAGCGCAACGGTTCCCTGGACGTTCTGCTCGTAGGTGTGCAGCGGGCGCTGCACCGAGACGCCGGCGTACTTGAACCCGGCCAGGTGCACCACGGCGTCGACGCCGTGCTCGGACATCGCCCGGGTGACGGTGGCCGAGTCCAGGATCGAGCACTCGACGAAGGGCACGTCGTCCGGCACGAACTCGCGGTGGCCGCTGGACAGGTCGTCCACGACGACACAGTCCAGCCCTGCCAGGCCGAAGGCACGCACGATGTGGGAACCGATGTAGCCGGCGCCGCCGGTCACGAGGACAGTCATGGCCCCAGCCTGTCACGGCCCGGGAACGGACGTTCCCGGGGCCGGTGGTCCGCCGTGATCACTTGAAGCGCAGGTGCCCCGCGTTGTAGGTGCGTCCGGCCTTGACCTTGATGTAGTGCTTGCCGGTGAACGTGCGGCCGATACCACGCCAGGAGTCAGCGTTGAGGGTGATCTTCCAGCGGCCCGGGGTCAGGCCGGCGACGTAGAAGTTGCCGCGGCCGTCGGTCAGGTCCGTGCGCAGGACGCGCTTGCCGTCCTGCGACGTCAGCGTCACCATCATCTCGGTGCCCGTCTTGCCCTTGACGCGGCTGACGTGGCCCTTGACGATGGCGCCCTTCTTGGAGATCACCCGGGTGCTCCGGCTGTTGCCGGTGCCCGAGATGTCGATCGTCTTGATGCCGCCGGCGCCCAGCGCCTTGCAGTGCGTCCGGTACATCCAGCCCTTGAAGCCGCGCGGCTTCTTGCCCTGCTCGGCGCTCGTGGCGGGATTGGGGTTGGCCCGACGGGCGATGCCCTCGAGTCCACTGTTCGCGCCGCCCGACAGCTTGCTCAGGTACGGGAAGGACTTCCAGCGCTCGGGGCCGCGGTCGAGGCCCTTGAAGTAGGTGTTGTTGTTGGTGAACCGGCTCGGGTACCAGTCGGCGCAACCGGTACGGCGGCCCAGCTCGACGTAGTAGCGACCCGGTGCCAGGTTGTAGAACGTCGCGCTGCCGGCGCGGGTCGTGGCCTTCTGCGCCACGACGGGCGAGGCCAGGACCGGCACGCCCGGCTGGGCCTCGCGGATGCTGACCCACCGGTCGCCCTGCGCCGTGGGCTTGAAGCCCCGGAACGCGCCGTTGACCGTCAGGTGGTTGCCACTGGCGCCGACCTCGACCGGGTGGTTCGTGCCGGCAGGGTTCAGCGCCAGCATGTTGGACCGGGAGTAGCGGTAGTTCTGCACGTCGAAGCAGCTGCCGAAGCTGTTGTTCCAGCGCTCGTCATCACCCAGTCGGGCCGCGACCATGTAGCGCTTGTCGCCGGAGCCGTAGGGCAGGAAGTCGACCCGGTAGGTGCCGTTCGAGGCCGTGGTGGTCGCGTACACGTTCGCGCAGCCCGGGATGTCCAGCTCCCGCCGGGCCTCCTTGCCGCCCTTGTAGGACGGGGGTGCTGCGGCCACGGTGATCCGCGAGCCGGCCGGCGCGGTGCCGGAGAGCGTGGTGTACCGGAAGTCGGCCCGGAACGCGCCGTACTTGGTGGCCTTCACGACCGTCGCGTCACGCAGGTAGCGCCCACCGGTCGTGGGCTTTCCGTTCTTGCCGCGCCAGAACCAGGACCGGGCCGAGCCCGCGGTGGCGGGCGCGGAGATGCGCAACCGGTACGGACGCGAGGTCTTGTTCTTGGTGCCGTTCAGCGGGACGCTGAAGGAGTACCTGCCGCCGTCGGGGACGTTGTTGGCGAAGCGCACCACCTTGGTGTTGCCGCCGCGGACGACCGAGAGCAGCTCGACGCGGACGGGGCCGACGGTGCCGGCTCCGCCGGGACCGCTGACTGTTCCGGTGATCTGCTGCGCCCGAACTGCCTGGGCGGGTGAGGCGACCAGCACCCCACCGACAAGCGCCCCGAGGGCAGGAACCAGCAGGACGGCACGCAACTTCATAGGATCCCCGTGGTGATAGGTCGAACAACTCGATGACACTATCAGCCGTCAGCGGCGTTAGCGGCCTCATCGAGACGGCGAAGTGCAGCCAGTGCCACATTCCGGTCGGTGGTGCGCCACATGTCCGGCATCGAAGCGGTCAGGAACGACCCGTACCGTGCGGTCACCAGGCGGGGATCGAGGACGGCCACGACCCCGCGATCGGTCCCCCGCCGGATGAGGCGGCCCGTGCCCTGCGCCAGCAGCAGTGCAGCATGCTGCGCCGCGACGCTCATGAAGCCGTTGCCGCCACGCTTCTCCACCAGCCGCTGGCGGGCGCTCATCAGTGGATCGTCGGGCCGCGGGAACGGGATGCGGTCGATGATGACGAGCTGGCAGGTGTCGCCGGGCAGGTCGACGCCCTGCCACAGGCTGAGGGTGCCGAACAGGCATGCGCTGGGGGTCTCGGCGAACCGGCGCGCGAGCTCGGGCAGCTGCGCATCGCCCTGGCACCAGATGTCGAGATCGGGCAACCGCTCGCGGACCTCCTCGGCGGCCTTCTCCGCGCCGCGGCGCGAGGAGAACAGGCCGAGCGTCCGGCCGCCGGCGGCCTCGATCAGATCGGTGATCTCGGCGAGCTGCGCCTCCTCCAGGCCGTCGCGGCCCGGCGCGGGCAGGTGCTTGGCGACGTACAGCATGCCCTGCTTGGCGTAGTCGAACGGCGAGCCGACGTCGAGCGACGTCCACGGCGGGTCGTCGCCCCACAGGCCGAGCGAGCGGGCGACGGGCTCGAAGCCGCCGCCGAGCTTGAGGGTCGCGCTGGTCAGCACCACGGTCTTGTCGGCGAAGAGCTTGTCACGCAGCGCCCCGGAGACGTCGATCGGCGCGATGTGCAGCTGCTTGTTGCCCTTGAACTCGCTGATCCACAAGACCTCGGTCTCGCCCTTGGCGGCCATGCGCTCGGCGATCTTGCGGACGTCGTCCACCATGCCGCGGGCCTGCTGGAGGGCGGCATCGGGCTCGCTCTTGTCCTCCTTGGGGAACGCCGAGAGGCAGGCACGGGCGCTGTCGCGCACCAGCGCCAGGACCGCCTCCAGTGGCTGGGGCAGCTCGTCGATGCGCCCCGCTTCCGTGCGGGCCAGGATGTCGGCCAGCGCGTCGGAGGCGTCAGTGAGGTCATCGCCCTCCCCCGAGCTGATCCGGGCCCGCGCGCGGCGGGCGGCGCGCTCGACGATGACCGGGTCGAGCTCGTCGGTGGACGCCTGCGTCACGCGGGCCGCCAGCTCGTGGGCCTCGTCCACGACCACCGCGTCGTACTCGGGCAGCATCGGCACACCGTCGATCGCGTCGATGGCCAGCAGCGCGTGGTTGGTCACGACCACCTGGGCGTTGTGGGCGTCCTCGCGGGCCAGCTCGGCGAAGCACTCCAGCGCGTGCGCGCACCGAGATGCTCCCAGGCACTCGCGGTGGTTGACGCTGACCTGGCGCCACGCGCGGTCGTTGTGCGCGGGCGCGGAGTCCCGGTCGCCCGTGTGGCCGCGGGCCGCCTGCTCCTCGGCCCACTCGCGCAGCTCGAGCACCTCGGCACCCAGCGATCCCTCGGGGATCTCGACCAGCGTGCCCTGGTCGTCGGGCGCGCCCTCGCGGACCCGGTGCAGGCACGCGTAGTTGCCGCGGCCCTTGACCACGGCGTGGTGGGGCACCTTGTCGAGCGTGGCCCGGGCGGCTTCCTTGAGGGCGGGGATGTCGCGCTCGACCAGCTGGTGCTGCAGGTTCAGTGTCGCGGTCGCGACCACGACCCGCTTGCCGTGCAGCAGGCTCGGCACCAGGTAGCCCAGCGACTTGCCGGTGCCGGTGCCGGCCTGGACCAGCAGGTGCTCGCCGCTGTCGAGGGCGTTCTTGACGGCCTCGGCCATCTGGATCTGCCCGGGACGGTCCTGCCCCCCGACGGACTCGACGGCGGCGTGGAGGACGTCACGGATCGAGGGCACACCCTAGGTTATCCGGGCTCGGCCTCCGGGCCCTCATCCCGTCCACAGCCGGTCAGGCCGTGTAGGGCTCCAGCTCGCTGGCGAGGGCTCCGTTGACGCGGGCCACGACGTGCGTGCCGTCCGCCTCGTGGTCGAGGGACTCGATCTCGCCCTCGGTGTGGATCTGGTTGAGCAGATCGCCCCGGGCGTACGGGAGGACGACATCGACGTGCACCGAGGGCTGCGGCAGATCGGCCTCGATCGCGCTGAGCAGCTCGTCGATGCCCTCGCCGGTACGTGCGCTGACCACGACAGCGTGCGGCTCGCGCACCAGCAGCTGCTTGATGGCCATCGGGTCGGCGGCGTCGGCCTTGTTGATCACCAGGATCTCGGGGATCTCGTGGGCACCGGCCTCGAGCACGACCTGTCGGACCGCGGCGATCTGGCCCTCCGGATCGGGGTCGGAGCCGTCGACGACGTGCAGGATCAGGTCGGACTCGGCGACCTCCTCCAGCGTCGAGCGGAACGCCTCGACCAGCTGGTGCGGCAGGTTGCGGACCAGGCCGACGGTGTCGGACAGGGTGTAGACGCGTCCGTCGGACGTCTGCGTGCGCCGTGTCGTCGGGTCGAGCGTCGCGAACAGCGCGTTCTCGACCAGCACCCCGGCGTCCGTCAACCGGTTGAGCAGGCTGGACTTGCCGGCGTTGGTGTAGCCCGCGATCGCCACCGACGGGATGTCGTGGCGCTTGCGGTTGCCCTTCTTGGTCTCGCGGGCCTTGCTGAGCTCGGCGAGCTCACGGCGCAGCTTGGTCATCTTCATCTCGATGCGACGACGGTCGGTCTCGAGCTTGGTCTCACCGGGGCCACGGCCACCGATGCCCTCACCGGCGGCGGCCTGGCCGCCCGCCTGGCGGGACAGGTTGCCGCCCCAGCCGCGAAGACGCTGCTTCTGGTACTGCAGCTGGGCGAGCTCGACCTGCGCCTTGCCCTCCTTGCTCTTGGCGTGCTGGGCGAAGATGTCCAGGATCAATGCGGTGCGGTCGACGACCTTGACCTTGATCTTGTCCTCGAGGTTGCGCAGCTGGCTGGGCGCCAGCGCACCGTCGCAGATCACCGTGTCGGCGCCGGTCGCCTCGACGGCGGCGCGCAGGTCGTCGACCTTGCCCGAGCCGATGTACGTCGCCGGGTCGGGCTTCTGCCGACGCTGGATCAGCGCGTCCAGCACCTCGGAGCCGGCCGTCTCGGCCAGCAGCTTGAGCTCTGCCATCGAGTTCTCCGCATCCTCCGCGGTGCCCTCGGTCCAGACGCCGACGAGCACGACGCGCTCGAGGCGCAGCTGCCGGTACTCGACCTCGGTGATGTCCTCGAGCTCGGTGCGCAGGTTCGCCACGCGGCGCAGCGAGTTGCGCTCCTCGAGCTCCAGACCGTCGACGCCCTGGGGCGCGGGTCCGGTGGTCGTCGAGGTGCTGGTGTGTTCGGTCATGCAGTCCAATCCATGGTGCCCCGGGCGACGATCTGCGCGGGACCGGTGAGAACGATGTGGTCATCGGCGTTCCAGCTGACGTGCACGGTACCGCCGGGGACGTCGACCCGATAGGTGATGGGTCGCTCGGCTCCGTCGGCCACCGCGGTGGCCACGGCCACGGCGCAGGCGCCGGTGCCACAAGAACGCGTCTCCCCCGAGCCTCGCTCGTGCACACGCATTGCCACGTGGCGCTCGCCCTCGCGGACGACGAACTCGATGTTGACGCCTTCGGGGTAGACCGACTCGTCGAACTCGGGCTGCGTCAGCAAGGTGCCGGCGTCGCCCAGCCGGTCGACGAAGGCGACAGCGTGGGGATTGCCAGTTCTAACATCCTGGGCCTCCCAGGTGTTCCCGGCCGCGCTGACCTTCGAGACACCCTGCACCTGCGGGACGCCCATGTCGACGCTGATCTCCGCCCCTTGAGCCTGTCGAAAGGAGATCTCCTTGTCCCCATCCCGCGTGCCGACGACGAACGGCTCGCTCGGGTCGACGAGGCCCTCCTGCACCAGGTGCAGCGCGAAGACCCGCATGCCGTTGCCGCACATCTCGCTGATCGACCCGTCGGCGTTGCGGTAGTCCATGAACCACTCGCCGGCCGACGGCAGGCCGATCGCGGACGTCCGGATGACCCGCAGCACGCCGTCGGCGCCGATGCCGCGGCGGCGCTCGCACAGGGCCGCGACGAAGGACGGATCGAGGTCGCCGTGGACGGAGCCGTCATGGTCAGGGAGCAGCACGAAGTCGTTCTCGGTGCCGTGCCCCTTGAGCCATGCGAAGGTCATCCCCCCAGCCTAGCGCGACCCATCGCGTCGAGGGCCTGGTCGACGAGGTCGTCGGCGGCGTACGGGAGCCAGTGGATGCGCGGATCCTTGCGGAAGAGCCGGTCCTGGCGGCGGGCGAACTTGCGGGTGCCGGTGATCGTGGCCTCCCGCGCCTCGTCCTCGGTCATCTGTCCGTGCAGGTGGGCCAGGATCTGCTGGTAGCCCAGCGCGCGACTCGCGGTCAGGCCGTCCTCCAGCCCTTGCGGCAGCAACGCCCGGACCTCGTCGACGAAGCCGTCGGCCCACATCTGCTCGACCCGCTCGGCCAGGCGGACGTCCAGCACGTCGCGGGGGACGTCGAGCCCCAGGATCGTCAGGTGCGGGTAGATCGAGTCGTAGCCGGGCATCGTGGCGGTGAACGGCTCGCCGGTCAGCTCGATGACCTCGAGCGCCCGGACGATCCGGCGATCGTTGCTGGGGTGGATCTGCGCCGCAGCGGCGGGATCGCGCCGCGCCAGCTCGGCGTGCATCGCGCTCTTGCCGCGACGCTCCAGCTCACCGGCCCAGCGCGCCCGGACCGCCGGATCGGTGCCGGGGAACTCGAGGCGGTCGAGCACTGCGCGGACGTAGAGCGCTGATCCGCCGACCAGCACGGGCGTGACGTCGCGCGCGTGGCAGTCGGCGATGGCGTCCCGCGCGAGCTGCTGGAACTCGGCGACGCTCGCGGTCTCGGTCACGTCCAGCACGTCGAACAGGTGGTGCGGGACGATCGCCCGCTCGGCGGCCGTCGGCTTGGCGGTGCCGATGTCCATGCCGCGGTACAGCTGCATCGAGTCGGCGTTGACGACCTCGGCCGAGCCCAGCCGCTGCGCGATGCGGACGGCCAGCGATGACTTGCCCGATGCAGTCGGACCGACGACGGCGACGACTCGCTCAGATCCGGGCATGGGCCCATTGTCTCAGGCGCGCACGACCCAATCGGCCACGACGTAGCCGACGCCGAACGGCGCCTCGTCGTCGCGCAGGTGGGCCGTGACGGCGGCATCGGCCGTCAGGGCTCCGAGGGTGCGCAGGGCCGGGACACCCGCGGCCCCCAGCTCGGCCCCCAGCTCGGGATCGAGCGCGACCAGCGCGGCCGGGTCGCCGTCACGCAGGGCCGTGGCGATGGCCCGGTCGTAGTCCTCGGCGCGCTCGTCGAAGAACCCCGGCGCCTTTTCGGAACGGGTGTTGGTGCCGTCGGCCATGACGAGCAGCCCTACCTCGCCGTCGACGTCCGGGCGACCGGTGGAGTAGGTGCGGCGGCCGGTCCAGCCGGCCCGGTCGAGCAGCCAGGCGCCGATCGTCAGGCTCAGCGGCAGGCACACGTCCGGTCCCCCGGCGCGCACGTCGACGCCGTGACCGGCCAGCGTGCCGCCGGCGCGCTCGTCCCGATCGGCTCCGAGGTCCCCGGCGCCGATCACGACGACCCGCTCGGGGCGCGCGTCCAGCACCGTGCGGACCGCCCGGTCGCACGCCGCCCGCAGGGTCGCCAGCTCTTCGGTCGTGCCGGGCGCGATCTGCGGCACCAGCAGCGGCGGGCACGGGCAGACGGCGGCGGCGAGGATCACGGGTGGAACGCTACCCGGCATGACACGATGGGCCCGTGCTCGACGCCCCTGGTCCGGGATACCCGCCTCCCCGCAACACCTGGCAGTTCCCCCCGCCGGAGGTCCGCACGCGCTGGAAGTGGATCGCGGCGCTGGCCACCGTGCTGGGCCTGGTTGGCGCGGCCGGCCTGACCACCCTGCTGGTGGTCCTCGGCAGCCAGGACTTCTCCGGTCTGATCGAGGACGAGGAGCTCACCGACACGATCGCGTCGCAGTGCGAGCTGATGACCGCGACGATCGACAGCATGCCGCTGTCCGGCTCCACGCCGCAGCAGGCCGCGACGATCGTCGACCAGAACCGCGCCGTCGAGCTCATGGTGCTGGCGATCCGGCGCGAGAACGCACGGGAGGTGCGCGACGACGAGCCGGCCGAGCAGTGGCTGCAGGACTGGGAACGACTCGTGGACGCCCGCGAGCGGTACGCCCGCCGGTTGCTGCGCGATCCCGAGGCGTCCCTCGAGGTGCCGCGTGACGCCGACGGTCACAAGATCACCGAACGGATGAACGACGTGTGGCTCGGCGATCCGGCCTGCACGGTGCCCCGGACGCTCGCGAACCCGCGGACCGACGCCTACCGGGGGATTTGAACCCCGCCCGTTCACGGGCAGCCGATGGACTCCTTGACGTAGCGCACCAGCTCGATGGCCTCCTCGCGTCGCTCGGACTCCGGTCGCTGATCGGCCGGCGCCCAGCCCAGCGGCGAGGACTCGGCCCGCAGGACACACGTGTCGCCCACGTTGAGGTTGATGCCGCCGGCGGTGTCGAACTGCGCCTGGTCGCCGTCCACCTCGACTAAGGTGTCCGGGCCACCGGCGATCGCGCTGAACTTCCCGGTCGCAGCGACCGCCGCCAGCGTGAGCGTCCGCGCGTCACTCACGTAGTTGCACTCCACCCAGCTGTTGCCGCTGGCAGAGCCGCGGGCCACCAGCGTCGCGCCGACAGCCTTCTGGACCTGCGGGTCCGACGGCGGCGGGCATGCCTCCGGCAGACGCACCGCCCCCGGCTTCTCCTGGCCGAGGGCGGACGCGACCTCCTTGGCCACTGCGATCATGTCGTCGCGGCTGATCCCGTCGCCGCTGCTGCCGATGTACGCATCGCTGTTGACGATCAGCTCGTGGTCGCCGACGCGCGCCGCGATGCGGACGCCGTCGTAGCTGTTGTCTCCGATGTACGCCTGGTCACCGATGCCGTCCAGCGGCTGGGCCGCTTCCACGAGGGTCTCCAGACCGGGTCCTCCCGGGGCCGCCCGGACGGCGAATCCCACGTCGACCCCGGTGTTGATCCGGCACTCGACGAACAGCTCGGCGCCCCGCATCAGGCCCTCGTGGGGCTTGCTCTGCTCGTCGGCCGACCTGGCCTGCAGGTCCTTGACCGTGTCGTCCGACACCAGCGAGCAGACGTCGAGTCCCGCGTCGCCGGACGTCTGCGACCGGTCCCCGCCGTTCCCGCCGTCCCCGCCGTCCTCGCTGTCAGTGCCGCACGCGCCGGCCAGCGCCAGCACGCAGATGGTCACGATCGACACCAGACGCCGCATGAGATCCCCCCCGAGATGAATTCGCGTGAGGCGATTGTGGCAGCGATCGGCGCGCTCCGCAGGGGATCAGGCGCCGGCCTCGCGGGCGGCCTTCTTCTGCTCCTGCTTGAACGCACGCACCTTGGCCAGCGACTCCGCGTCCACGACATCGGCCACCGACCGGAAGCCCTTGCGGCCGTAGTCGCCGACGACGGTCGTCCAGCCGCGAGGCTTGACGTCCAGCTGCTTGGCCAGCAGCGCCGTGAAGATCTTGGCCTTCTGCTCGCCGAACCCCGGCAGCGCGGTGAGCCGCTTCATCAGCGCCTCGCCGGTGGACGCCTCGGTCCAGATCCGGGACGCGTCGCCGTCGTACTCGTCGACCACGATGCGCGCCAGCGCCTGCAGCCGTCCGGCCATCGAGCGTCCATAGCGGTGGATCGCCGGCGGCGTCGAGCACAGCTCGGCGAACGCCTCGGGATCGGCGTCCGCGATCGCGGCCGGGTCGAGCGTGCCGAAGCGGTCCAACACCTTGGCCGGGCCGGCGAAGGCCCGCTCCATCGGGAACTGCTGGTCGAGCATCATTCCGGCCAGCAGAGCGAACGGGTTCTCGGTCAGCACCTGGTCGGCATGGGGGTCCTGGGCGATCTGGAGGGGCATGGCCTCATTCTCCCACCGCAGCCGGACGTGCCAGACTGGGCGCAGAGCCCTGACGGGCTCCCGGACGAGCGGTGCCGTACCCGGTGTGCGACAAGACGGCGCCAAGGAGAACTCTCATGTCCTGGCTCGTCCTCGTGGTGTCCGGCGTCCTCGAAGCGGTGTGGGCCACCGCCCTCGGCCGCTCGGACGGCCTGACCCGTCTCGTGCCCACCATCGTCTTCGCGATCTCGATCGTGCTGAGCATGGGCGGCCTCGCCTATGCGATGCGCGAGCTACCGGTCGGCACCTCGTACACCGTGTGGGTCGGCATCGGTGCGACGCTGACCGTCACCGTCGCGATGATCACCGGCCAGGAGCCCGCGTCCGTCGTCAAGGTGCTGCTGATCGCCGGCATCGTCGGCTGCGTGATCGGGCTCAAGCTGCTGCACTGAGCCCGAGCGTGGCTCAGACGGCGGGCTCGGTCACGGTCAGCAGCAACAGCGGCAGCGTGCCCTTCAGCAGGCCCAGGTCGATCGGGCGGTCCTCGATCAAGGCCTCGCGCAGCGCGCTCTCGTAGGTGCCCATCAGGATCGTCGCGGCGTGCGAGACGCTGACCGTCAGGCGCAGCCGGAGCGTCTGCAGGACGGTGGACATGAAGTCCTCGAAGTCGGCCCGCACCTGGCGCCAGGCCTCGACGAAGGCGCGCCCGACGGCGTCGTCGCGCACCCCGCGCAGCTGGAACTCGGCGTTGACCAGGAACCACTCGCGGTCCTGCGGCTGCATCAGCAGGAACCGGTCGATCATGACGCCGAAGGCCTCGACGACGTCCAGCCCCTCGTACGACGCGGGGTCGGCCGCCGCCCGCAGCGCGGTGAACATCCGCTCGCGCTCCTGGTCGAGCAGCGCCAGCACCAGGTCGTCCTTGCTGCCGAAGTTGGAGTAGAACGCGCCGCGGGTGAACCCGGCCTGGTCGCAGATGTGCTCGACGGACGCGCCCTGGATGCCCTCACGGGCCAGCACCTCGCGGGCGGCGTCGAGCAGGCGCTCGCGGGTCGCGGCCCGGCGGCGCACGGCGGGTCGCGCGGGTGAGCTGTCCGACATACCAGTCCTTCCTGCGGTGAGGCCCACATCATAGTTCAATACATTGACGTACTCAATACACAAACGTATCGTCCTTGCGGTGTCGAACTCCCTGTACGCCCTCGGCCGCTGGGCCTTCCGCCATCCACGCCGCGTGCTCGGCGGGTGGGTGCTGGTGCTGCTGGTCGCCGGCGTCGCAGCCGTGGGCCTGGGCGACGGCACCAAGAACGCCTTCGACATCCCCGGCACCGAGTCGCAGGAGGCGATCGACTCGCTGGGGCGGACGTTTCCCGAGCTGAGCGGCACCTCGGCCTATCTCATCGTCGTGGCACCCGACGGCGGGACGGTCGACGATCCCGCCACCAAGCGCCTGGTCACCGACGCCGTCGCCGAGATCTTGCAGGTCGAGGGAGTCACCGAGGCGGTCTCGCCCTATGACAAGGGCAATGCGATCGGCCTGTCCAAGGACCGTCATGCCGCCCAGGTGCAGATCCAGTTCGACCGCGAGCTGACCGACGTCACGCCGGCCGAGCGCGACCAGCTGGTCGACACCGGGGACGCGCTGAAGGCCGCCGGCCACACGGTCGCCTTCGGCGGCGACGTGTTCACCAACACCGGCCCCCAGCTGTCGATCATCGAGGTCATCGGCATCATCGTGGCGTTCATCGTCCTGCTGGTGATGTTCCGGTCGCTGCGCGCCGCGGTGATGCCGATCGTCACCGCGGTGCTGGGCGTGCTGGTCACGATGGGCATCACGATCGCCGCCACCGGATTCGCCTCGATCTCCTCGACCGCTCCCCTGCTGGCGCTCATGATCGGTCTGGCGGTCGGCATCGACTACGCCCTGTTCATCGTGTCGCGCCACCGCGAGCTGCTCGGCGACGGGCTGGAGCCCGAGGAGGCCGCGGCGCGGTCGGTGGCCACGGCCGGCTCGGCGGTGGTGTTCGCCGGCATCACGGTCGTCATCGCCCTGCTGGGCCTGGCGATCGCCCGCATCCCGTTCCTGACCATCATGGGCGCGGTCGCCGCGCTGTCGGTCGTCATCGCGGTGGCCGTGGCGCTGACCGCGCTGCCTGCACTGCTGGGACGCGCGGGGGCGCGACTGACTCCGAGTGCCGGCCACGCGCCGGGAGGGTTCTCGCGCCGGTGGGTGACGGTGATGACGCGGTTCCCGCTGATCGCGATCGTCGTGGTCGTGGTGGGCCTGGCGATCACCGCCATCCCGGCCAAGGACCTGCAGCTCGCGCTGCCCGACAACGGCACCGCACCGGCCGGCAGCACCCAGCGAGTCGCCTTCGACCTGATCGACGAGCACTTCGGTCCCGGCCACAACGGTCCCCTGCTGGTCAGCATCGACATCATCTCCACGACCGACCCGATCGGCGTCGTGGACGACATCGCCGCCGACCTGCGCGCGATGCCCGGCGTGGCCGACATCGGTCTGGCCACGCCCAACCGCACCGCCGACACCGGCATCGTCCAGGTCATCCCCACGACCGGACCGACCGACGAGCGGACCACCGAGCTGGTGCGTGCGATCCGCGACCGCGCCCCTGAGTGGCGCACCGAGCACGGTGTCCCCGTGGCCGTCACGGGTCTGACCGCCGGCGGCATCGACGTGTCCGACCGACTGCAGGGCGCACTGCTCCCGTTCGGCGTCGTCGTGGTGGGCCTGTCGGTGCTGCTGCTGATGATCGTGTTCCGCTCGATCGTCGTGCCGCTCAAGGCCACGCTGGGCTTCCTGCTGTCGACCGGCGCCTCGTTCGGCGCGGTCGTCGCGGTCTTCCAGTGGGGCTGGCTGATGGAGCTCGTCCACCTGGAGCACACCGGCCCGCTGATCAGCTTCCTGCCGATCATCTTGATGGCGGTGCTGTTCGGCCTCTCGATGGACTACGAGGTGTTCTTGATGGCGCGGATGAAGGAGGAGTACGTCCGCTCGAACGATCCGCGCCGGGCGATCGTCGACGGCTTCGTGGGCAGCTCCCGCGTCGTCACGGCTGCCGCGGTCATCATGCTGGCGGTGTTCGCGGCCTTCGTCCCCGAGGGCGACCCGAACATCAAGCCGATCGCGTTCGCGCTGGCGATCGGCGTCTTCGTCGACGCCTTCCTCATCCGGATGCTGTTCGCGCCGGCCGTGCTCGAGCTGTTCGGCCGCCGCGCGTGGACCCTGCCGGCAGCGCTCGAACGACGCCTGCCCCACGTCGATGTGGAGGGCGAGGGCCTGCACCGCCGGGTCGACCTGGCCGCGTGGCCGCGTCCGGGCTCGACCGCCGCCATCACCGCGGCGGCGCTGACAACCGAGGGACCCGAGGGACCCGTGTTCAACGACGTCTCGGTCGAGGTCGAGCCCGGCGACTGGCTCGTGGTGCACGGCCCGACCGGGACCGGCAAGACCGCCCTGCTGCTGACGTTCGCCGGTCGGATGGCCTTCGACAGCGGACGCCTGCGCATCGCCGGCCACCTGCTGCCGCAGGAGTCCTCGCGGGTCCGCCACCGCGTCGCGCTGGCCGAGCTGGCGGGCGTCAACGACCTCGAGGACAACCTCACCGTCGACCAGCACATCGCCGAGCGCCTCTCCATCCGGTCCTTCGGGCTGTCGGTCAGCCGTCGCCGCCTCGGGCCGGTCCTGGGCCAGCTCAACGACGCCCTCGAGCAGGCCCACCGGCAGGCAGGCATCCCGTTCGAGCCGGTTGCCGGGTCGGCGCTCGTCGCGACCCTGACCCGGCTGGAGCGCAAGCTGCTGGGCATCGTGCTGGCGCTCACCGACGATCCCCGCATCGTCATCGTCGACGATGCGGACGAGCTGCGCGCCGCCGAGGACATCGACCTGTTGTGGTCGGCCCTGGCGACGTTGCTCGAGCACCACGACGTGACGCTCGTGGCGAGCGTCCTGTCGGCCTCGGCGGCACCCATGACCTCCGGCTCCACCTCCAGCCGGCTCCACCTCCTGGAGCTGGACACCTCCCGCACCCCTGCTGAGTTGATGCTCTGATGATCCCCTCGCCGTCCCTTCCCTGGTTCGAGCTGGCCAGGTTCCGGCGCAGCCGGCTGACCCGAGCCGCCATCGTCGCGGTCGCGCTGGTGCCGTTGTTCTACGGCGCGATGTACGTGTGGGCCAATCTCGACCCGACCGGCAACATCGACTCCGTCAAGGCTGCCGTGGTCAACGAGGACAAGCTGATCGAGATCACCGGCCGCGACGGCAAGAAGCAGCCCGTCGCGATCGGCCGCCAGCTGGCCGGCAACCTGGTCAGCGACGACGGCGACAACAACTACGACTGGGTGCTCACCGATGCCAAGGACGCCCAGCGCGGGCTGGCCACCGGCGACTACAAGGCCGTCCTGACGATCCCCGAGAACCTGTCGAGTGCCGCCACCTCCACCAGCGGGGACCCGCAGGACGCGATCCAGGGCAATCTGGACCTGCAGACCAATGACGCGGTCAACTACATCAACGGGACCATCGCCCGGACGATCCTGCAGGCGGCCAAGTCGGCGCTCAACGCGCAGGTCACCGAGACCTACCTGGACAACGTCTATCTGAGCTTCTCCGATCTCAAGCTCGCGCTCGACGACGCCGCCGACGGCGCGGCCGAGCTCGCCGACGGCTCCGACCAGCTGTCGGACGGCGCGGGCGAGCTCGGTGACGGGGCCGATCAGCTCGCCGGGGGTGCCGGCGAGCTGGCCGACGGCGCCGGCACCCTGGCCGACGGCAACCGCAAGCTCGCCCGCGGGGCGAAGCAGCTCGACTCCGGCGCCAAGCAGCTGTCCTCGGGCCTGGAGCAGCTGGACGAGCGCACCTCGACGCTGCCGCGCGACTCCCGGCGGCTGGCCGACGGGGCCGCCCAGGTCGCCGATGGCACGGCCCAGGTCGACGAGCTCGTTCAGGGCGTGACCAAGGGCCTCCTGGGATCCACCGACCGCGCCGAGACCGACATCGACCGGCTCGCGAGCTCGCTGCGCACCCTGGCCAACCAGTGCCGTGACGCTTCCCCGGCCGGCCTGGACTGCTCGGCGATCGAGGGTACCGCGAGCCGCGCCGGCGACCTCAAGACCTTCGTCCGCGACGTGCGCGGTCGGGCGTCCGGCGCCGGCCAGCAGACCCGCCTGCTCGCCGACGGTGCCCGCCAGGTCGCCGACGGCACCTCCGAGCTGGCCCGCAGCGTCCCGGCCCTGGTCGACGCGATCGGGCAGGCGTCCGACGGCGCGAACCGGCTGACCGACGGAACCGGCCAGCTCCGCAAGGGAGCGGACGCCGCGGCGTCCGGCGCCGACCGCCTGGCCGACGGCGGTGACGAGCTCGCCGTTGGCGCCGACCAGCTCGCCGATGGTGCGGGTCAGCTCGTCGACGGCGCCGACCAGCTGTCGGCGGGCGCGACGAAGCTGTCCACCGGCCTGGACGAGGGCAGCGGCCAGGTGCCGGACTACACCTCGTCCGAGCGCGAGAAGCTCGCGAAGACCGCCGCAACACCCATCGAGGACGCGGCTGATCGCCTGCACCCGGTGAAGAACTACGGCGCCGCGCTCGCGCCGTACTTCATCTCCCTGGCCCTGTGGGTCGGTGCCATGGCGATCTTCCTGCTGCTGCGACCGCTGTCGGCGCGTGCCATCGCATCGACGGCCGGCAGCATCCGCACCGCGCTGGCCGGCTACCTGCCGGGCCTGGCGATCTCGCTCGTCCAGGTCGCGCTGCTGCTGGCCGTGCTGCAGGGCATCATCGGCGTCGAGCCGGCCAACCAAGCACTGCTGATCGGCATCGCCCTGGCCACGGCTGCCGTGTTCGTCGCGATCAACCAGATGTTCGTCGCACTGCTCGGCCCGGCCGGACGCTTCGCGGCGCTGGTGTTCGTCAGCCTGCAGCTGACCTCATCGGGCGGCACCTACCCGATCGAGACGTCACCGCCGTTCTTCAACGTGCTGCACGACCTGCTGCCGATGACCTACACGGTCCACGGGCTGCGGGCGGCGCTGGCCGGCGGCACCGACGGGGTGGTGCGCGACGTCCTGGTGCTGGGGCTGTTCACGGCGCTGGCGCTGGGCGTCACGGTGCTGGCGGCACGGCGCAAGCAGATCGTCACGATCACCCGGCTGCACCCGACGCTGCAGGTCTAGCGGTGGGCGTCGGCCGCGTGCTTGATGCGGGCGACATACACCGGCCAGTCGGTGCCGCTGTCGTGGGTGTCGGACCCGGTGCGTCCGTCGGCCAGCTCGCGGATGATCTCGGCGTGCCCGGCGTGCTGGGCGGTCTCGGCGACCATCCGCACGAGCAGGTAGCCCAACGTCGTGCCGGCCGTCGCCGGTGGCCAGTGCGGCACCCGGCCGGGCGCGTCGATGGACAGCGCGTCAAGCGTCGTGTCGCCGTGCGCGCAGGCCCGGTGGTAGAGGGCCAGGATCTCCTGGCTGGACTCGTCGGCCGTGGCCCACATGTCGGCACCGTCCCACACCGAGCCGTCCGCGACCCACGGCAGCACATCGGGCGCCGGTCGTCCGAACGACTCCCCCAGATAGACGTGCTCGACACCAACCAGATGCTTGACCAGGCCGAGCAGATTGGTGCCGGTCGGTGTCATGGGGCGGCGCAGGTCGTACTCGCTCGCGCCGTCGACCCCGGCCAGCAGGGCGCCGCGGACCTCGCGCAGCTTGGCGTGCAGGACGTCCTTGAGGTCGCTCATGGCTCCATCGTGCCGCCTGCCGGGGACAGCGCCGGGTCGTCGTCCAGCAGTTCTCGATCGATCATGAAGCCGATGTTTCGGCTGTCGAGGTGCACGAAGACCAGGTCCCACTCACCCACCAGCTTGGCAGCCCCCTCGTACTCCGGCACCGTGACATGGCTCTTGCGGACCGCGACGAAGGTGTCCTCGTCGCGCCAGGTGAACATCCAGATCTGGCCGCTGCCATCAGCAGGGCCGGGGATCCACGCGAAGTAGTGCCCCTGCGGGTCGACGACGCAGTGCCCAGCGAACCGCTCGGTGTCGCACGGATCGTCGGCGAACCAGTCCGGTGGCCCCGGTGCGACGAGCACGTCCACCGTGGGCGACGGGTCGTCGCCGAGCCGACTCGTCGTGAACCGACCGCCGACCGCCCCGGCGCCCAGCTCCCTCACCAACGGGGACGGCCGGCGATCGCGCGCCGTGCCGCCGTCCGCGGTACGTAGGTATCCGTTGATCAAACCGTTGCCGGTCGCTGTCGTCTCGCTGATCTGAGAGGGGTCGGGCTCGCCGCCGAGCCAGTCGTCGACCCGCTCCCCCGCATCGATCGTCGCCTGCGACGTCGTGGGCCGCAGCCGCTCGTCCTGGACGAGGTCCTCCATGGCCGCGACCGGGATCCGCAGCCGTTGCCGGCGCGGATCGCCGGTGATGGCCTCGTCGGGGAGCCACGCGACCGAGACCTCACGATCGGCGGCATGCAGCGTCACGGAGACGAACCCGGGGTCCTCCTCCGGCTCCTCCTCCTGCCACTTCAGCACCATCGTGCCGTCGTCGACCTCGCGCTTCACGCATCCGTCGAGAAGCTCGTCGTCGCACACCGGCCGGTCCACGTCGGGGGTGACACTTACGCCGAGCGAGGAGCCATCTGTCTCACTCCCGTACCGGAACGAGATGCCGACGTCCCTCGTCTCCTTCGGATCGTCGAAGATCGCCCTGCGCGACGTCGTGTCGCCGGGCACGTGGTCGAGGGCGACCGCGGCTATCGCGCGCGGCGTGATGGGCAGGTCACCACCCCCGCGCTCCGCTGCGAGCCCGGAACCGCAGGCTGCCGCCGGCAGCAGGCTCGCCACGACCACGATCATCCTGCGCCGCCGGCCGGACCGACAGCCCCGAGTCCCCCGCACGCGTCCCCCTGTCGTCGATGCCGGACCCACCGTCGCACATGACATCGCGCTGCATACGCCCTTTGCGTCGCAGGCTGCGGTCAGCCGGCGAAGTGCTGTCCGTCGATCTTGCCGTAGGGCCAGCGGAATCCGTGGCGCCGCATGATGGTCGGCACCAGGTGTGACCGCTTGGTCCACGCGTAGGCGCCGGCCGCCTTGTTGCGCCACCAGGTGTTCGGGACCCACTTGCCGGCGCGGTACCGGTACGGGTTCTCGAAGGCGTTGATGTCGATCGCGCGGCCGTAGGCGTGGGGTGAGCGCACCCCCTTGCGTCCGATGACGTCGCGGCAGTTGAACGCACTGGTGTTGTCGGCGGCCATCGACGCGTAGTCGTTGGCGCCGCGCAATCGCTTGGAGTAGCCGAACCGGTCGACGCGGTACATCGCGCGGATGGGGACCTTGTGGCGGTACAGGTCGGAGAACGCCCGCACCGTCTTGCCGGTGATCGACCGGTGCACGACCAGCTCACCGCGATGGCGGTAGCCGTCGAAGCCCCAGTAGTTGATGCGCACCAGGCGCAGCTGGCTGCGGCCGACCGGGCACCCGGCGCGCCACGAGCGTCCCTTCATGCTCTTCCAGACCGGGTCGCTGATGGTCGACACCGACGGGTTCGGACCGTCGCCGGAGGCCCTCGGCTGGGCCGGCAGCTTGCGTGGCTTGGGCGCCTTCGAAGGCAGCTTGACGACCTTGCCGGGCGGGACGTTCGTGACCGTCACGGTCGACGAGCGAGCACCGGTGTACCAGTCGCCGGCTGCCACGATCGCCCGGTACTTGTACGTCACCCGTGGCTTCGAGCTCACCGTCGCGACGCCGGCGTCGTTGGTGCGTGCGGTGCCGAGGGTGCGCCACTTCTTGTCGCGGTAGACCTGCACGGTGACCGCCGCTCCCGGGACCACGGAGTACGGGGTGGTGACGCGCGCCGCGATGCGCAGCGTCCGCTCGTCCGTGACCGACCGCGGGGCGTCCAGCCCGACGGTGGTCGGCTGCTGGGCGCCGGCGACGACGACGGGCGCTGACGTCGAGGGCGCGTAGCCCTCCACGCCCAGGTAGGTGGCGCGCAGCGCGATGGGATTGGTGGTGAACGTCGCGGTGATGACCGCAGTGCCGGACGCGTCGAGGCCGGCGTCGCCCAGGACGATCCAGCCGCCCGCGGTCTGCTGCTCGAACCGGACCGCTCCCCCGGCTGGCGGCTGGGCGCCGCCCTGGACCGTTACGCGCGCAGTCAACGCGGCCGGCCGCCGCAGGGTCACCTGCGGGGCGTCCAGCCGGGTGGCGGTTGCCACCGGGTCGACCGGAGCCTGCTGGGTGGGCGCGGGCGCGGTCGGTACCGGCACAGGAGCGCCACTGGCCGGGGACAGCAGACTCACAGACATCACCAAGGCCGCGACTGCGACGAGCCCCGTCCTCACCATCGGACCGAGCTCAGATGGCGCAGGCCGGGGCGGCCGGCGGCAGCGGTGCCGGGACGCCCAGTGAGGGCATGCCCAGGCCCACCGAGCGGACCTCGGTGCGTCCCTGGCGCGACTCCCACGCATCGCCGGCCTTCGTGCGCCGGTACGCGATGGGTGCCTCGTCGCTGACCAGGTGGTGCGGGGCTGCGTAGGTCACCCGCACCTTGACCATGTCGCCGGGACGCACGTCGTGGTCGCCGGGGACGAAGTGCACGAGGCGGTTGTCGCGCGCACGACCGGTCAGGCGGTGCGTCGCACCATCCTTCTTGCCTTCGTGGTCGGCGACGAGCAGCTCGACGACGCGGCCCTCCTGCTTCTTCGCCTCGTCCCACGCGACCTCGTTGACGACCTCGATGAGCCGCTCGTACCGCTCCTGCACGACCGCCTTGGGCAGCTGGTCGGGCAGCGTGGCCGCGGGGGTGCCGGGGCGCTGGGAGTACTGGAAGGTGAAGGCGCTGGTGAAGCGGGCCTTGCGCACGACCTCGATGGTCTCGGCGAAGTCCTCCTCGGTCTCACCGGGGAATCCCACGATGATGTCGGTCGTGATGGCAGCGCCGGGCATCGCCTCGCGGACCCGGTCGATGATGCCGAGGAACTTCTCCTGGCGGTACGAGCGGCGCATCGCCTTCAGCACCCGGTCGGAGCCGGACTGCAGCGGCATGTGCAGCTGCGGCATGACATTGGGCGTCTCGGCCATCGCGGCGATGACGTCGTCGGTGAAGTCCTTGGGGTGCGGGCTGGTGAACCGGACCCGCTCGAGGCCCTCGATCTCACCGCAGGCCCGCAGCAGCTTCGCGAATGCCTGCCGGTCGCCGAACTCGACGCCGTACGCGTTGACGTTCTGGCCCAGCAGGGTCACCTCGACGACGCCGTCGTCCACGAGCGCCTGCACCTCGGCCAGGATGTCGCCGGGACGCCGGTCCTTCTCCTTGCCGCGCAGGGCCGGGACGATGCAGAACGTGCAGGTGTTGTTGCAGCCCACGCTGATCGAGACCCAGGCGGCGAACACCGAGTCGCGCTTGGTCGGCAGCGTGGACGGGAAGACCTCGAGCGACTCCAGGATCTCGACCTGCGACTCCTGGGCGATGCGGGCCCGCTCCAGCAGCACCGGCAGCGAGCCGATGTTGTGGGTGCCGAACACGACGTCGACGTACGGCGCCTTCTTGGTGATCGTGTCGCGGTCCTTCTGGGCCAGGCAGCCACCGACGGCGATCTGCATGCCGGGGTTCTTCTCCTTGACCGACGCGATGTGGCCCAGGTTGCCGTACAGCTTGTTGTCGGCGTTCTCGCGCACCGCGCAGGTGTTGAACACGACCAGGTCGGGCGTGACCCCGTCCTCGGCGCGCACGTAGCCGTCCGTCTCGAGCAGGCCGCCGAGCCGCTCACTGTCGTGGACGTTCATCTGGCAGCCGTAGGTGCGCACTTCGTAGGTCTTCGTCATGACCCGACCATGGTACGTGGCGGTTCGTCGGTGACCATCCAGGAACGCCTGTGTGCCGTGGCCATTGGAACGAGGACTACAGGAGACGACTGTTCGCCCCTATGGACGTCGCCCATGCAGAGCACAGAACGACGACGACCACTCCGAGGAGTCTTCCCCGAGATCGAGCGAGTGGACTTCCTTTTCAGGCGAGGCCCTAGCCACCTCCCCTCAGGACGATCTCGACGAGCTATCCATGACCCAGTGCCGACTGAGACCATGGGGCATGTCCGCGAAGTCGAAGATGTCCCCATGGGTCAAGGGGCCCCAGCACAACTGGAAGACGACGGACAAGAGCCGGCAAGATGCGGGCGGGGACATCATCGAAGAGGTCTACACCGAGAGGTGGATATACATCTTCGCAATCGCGGTCGTCGCCCTCTGCGTCGTGGGCTGGTGGTGGCAAGCGTCTCTGGACGGCTGGAGCCGTGGGATAGTCCTCGCAGCCACAGTCGTCGTCACGGCCTACATGGTGGTGATGAGCGCGGCCATGGTGGTGTTCTGGCTTGTTGGCCGGTTCCTTCGGAGTATCTGAGCGCGGTCAGACGACTACTCGGCCTTGGCCTCGCGCACTGGCTGGACATGATCGGTCCGACCCGCCGCAAGGAGTGGCCCACGCTGAGCCCGTCCGTGATGCGGCAGCTGGAGGCTTACAACGACTGGCGCTGGACGAGGACTGCGAGTTCCCGCGTTCGTCAGACGCCGAGCCGCGGCCCCGAGAGAATCGGACGGTAAGGAACTCACATCGGGAGAATCATGCTGCGCAAGCTCACCTCCGCCGTGTGCACCGTCGCCGTCGTCGGGCTCGGGGTCGTCGCGACCACGTCACCGGCCGAGGCCGCCAACAAGACGTACAAGAACTGCACCGCGCTGAACAAGGCCTATCCGCACGGGGTGGGCAAGCCCGGTGCGAGGGACAAGACCTCCGGCAAGCCGGTCACGAACTTCACGCGCAGCGCTGCCATCTACAAGAAGAACACGAAGTCCGACCGCGACAAGGACGGCATCGCCTGCGAGAAGAAGTGATCGCAGGCGCTCGTTTGCCGGTAGAGCTAGTCCGGCAGCTCGGTCTCGAGGGCAGCGATACGCGCCTCCCCCAGGCCGTCGTCCTCCGGGGTGTCGACGATCTCGGGCTCGGGCTCGGTCGGCAACGGCGCGCTGGGATCGGTGAACGGCGTGCCAACCGGCGAACCAGTCGGTGCGTTGGGGATCTCGGTCATGGGCTCTCCTCGGCTTGATCGTCGCGCTCCGTGATCGAAGCACGTCTACTTGGTACCCGTCGCGCGACGGAAGAATCTGGTTCCGTCGGCAACGGGTCTGACAAAACCAGATTCTCTCGTCCCGCCCCCGGCGCGGCGGCGGTCAGTTCGGGGGGAAGGCGCCGGCGCGCAGGAGGGCGCCGGGCAGGGTCTTGCCCAGGCGGTCCTGCAGCCAGGCGGTGGCGGAGGTGACGACGTCGAGGTCCAGCCCAGTGTCGACGCCCATCCGGTCGAACAGGTAGATCAGGTCCTCGGTGGCCACGTTGCCGGTCGCCGCCGGCGCGAACGGGCAGCCCCCGGTGCCGCCGATGCTGGCGTCGAGGGTCGCGACACCGGCGTCCAGCGCTGCGACCGCATTGGCCACGCCGGTGTGCCGGGTGTCGTGCAGGTGCAGCCGGACGGGGGTGCCGGCCGGCAGGAGCCCACGGGCCAGGCCGACCCGGACCGTGACGTCGGTGGGCACCGCGACGCCGATCGTGTCCGCCAGTGCCACCTCGTCCGGTCCCATGTCGACGACGCGCCGCAGCACCTCGGTCAGGCGCGCCTCGCTCACCTCGCCCTCGAACGGGCAGCCGAAGGCAGCAGCGACGGTGACCGTCGCGAGCACTCCCGCCTCACGCGCCTCCTGCACCAGACCGGCCGCCTCGTCGCACGCCTGCGCGGTGGTCATGCCCTGGTTGCGGCCGCAGAAGGTGTCGGTCGCCACCACGACGACGTCGATCTCGTCGACCTCGGCGGCCATCGCCCGCTCGAGGCCCCGGCGGTTCAGCACCAGGCCGGCGTAGTTCACCTCCGGGTGCCGCGGCACCTGGCGCATCAGCTCGTCCGCATCGGCCATCTGGGGCACGCGCTGCGGGTTGACGAAGCTGGTCACCTCGATGCGGCGCGCACCGGCGGCGACGGCACGTTCGACCAGCTCGATCTTGTCGGCCGTCGAGAGCACGGTGTCCTCGTTCTGCAGGCCGTCCCTCGGCGCGGTCTCCAGGATCTGGATGCTCGGGCTGGTCATGGCGTCGTCGTTCCTGTCGTCCGGAGATAGCTGCAGATGTCGTCGGCGTCCATGACCTCGGCGTACTTGCTGCGCAGGTCGTACAGATTGGCCTCGTGCACCGCACGGGTCCGGTCGCCCACCGCATCGGAGACCACCAGCGGCACGAAGCCGTGCTGGACGGCGTCCACGGCGGTCGCCCGCACGCACCCGCTGGTGCTCACACCGACCACCACGAGCGTATCCACCGCCTGGGAGATCAGGGTGCTGGCCAGCGACGTGCCGAAGAAGGCGCTCGCGTACTGCTTGACCACCACGACCTCGTCGTCGAGCGGTCGGACCTCGTCCATCGGCTGCCCCCAGGGACCGTCTCCGACCAGGTGACGCAGGGCCGGCACCTTGCGGAAGAACACCCCGCCGTCGGCGCCGCCGGACGCGTACCGCACCTGCGTGTGCAGCACCGGCACCCCGGACGCGCGGGCCGCCGCCAGCACCCGCGCCGCCTGCTCGAGGCACGACCTGTCGTCCAGGAACAGCGGGCTCTGCGGCTCGAAGTAGGCCCGCACGAGGTCCACCGCGACCACTGCCGGCCGGCGTCCCGGCTCCAGGGCAGCGCCGAACGGCTCCTCGCGGTCGGTCATCGCGGGATCGGCGCCTTCGGCGCCGGCAGCCCTGTCTCCTCCAGGCAACGCTCGAGGATCGTGGCCAGGTCAGGCCCACGGTCGAAGGTCGGCAGCGGATCGGGGCGGCCCGCACCCAGCTCGTCGCGCAGCGAAGACGTCGCCGCGTCGTCCACCGACCCGTCGTCGGCCAGCGCGACGCCGTAACGTCGGGCGCCCTCGGCCGTGACCAGTCCCCGGCGCACCTCCAGGGCCACCAGCTGCGGATCTCGGGCCAGCGGATCGCCCCAGCCACCGCCGCCCCAGGTGACGAAGTGCAGCAGGTCGCCGGGTAGCACCTGGACGTCGTGGACCTTGCTGCCGAGCACCTCGGTGGTGCCGTCGGCGCGCTCGAGCCACTTGCGACCGCGCGCACCGGGCTCCCCGCCGTTGACGCCCCACGGATAGGTCAACCAGCGGTCGTCGTGGATCGCGATCGTCCCGGCCTCGAGAAAGCGGTAGGCGACGTCGACGCCGTTGCCGCCGCGGTGCACGCCCGCTCCCCCGGTGTCGGCGACGGTCTCCCACCGCTCGATGCGCAGCGGGTAGTACGACTCGAGGTACTCGCACGGGATGTTGACGAACGAGGGCCACAGCGAGTGCCCGTCCGGGCCGTCGCCGATCGGACGCCCGGGGATGCCGCCGAAGCCGATCGAGTACAGCTGGAACCACTCCCCCTTGCGGTCGCCCTCCCCGTACGTGCCGGAGTACATGAAGTGCGGCGAGGACGAGAAGCCCGCCGCGTTCAGCAGATCGGGATTGGTCTGGCCGAGCAGGCCGCCGAACAGGTCGAAGACGCGGCCGATGCCGTGGTTGCGGGCATTCAGCGCCGCCGGATAGGCCGGCTTCCAGAACGAGTCGTCGGGGATCTCGACATCCACCAGGGGGTAGAAACCGTCGTTCCACAGGATCTGCGGATCGGCGACGGTGATCATGTAGATCCCGAAGAACATCCGGACCAGGTTCTCGTTGATGAAGTAGTTGATCGGCCCCTGCGCCTGCGGGCTGCTGCCGGTGAAGTCCAGCAGCACCTTGTCGCCGGTGCGGGTCAGGCTGAGCTTGAGCTCGTACGGGCCGTAGCCGATGCCGTCGTCGCAGATGTAGTCGGTGAACTCCAGCGTGCGGCCCTCCTCGAACACCATCGCGAGCAGCGCCTTCATCGCCCGGTAGTTGCGGTCCAGCAGGGCGTCCAGGGCCGAGTTGTAGGTGTCGACGCCGAAGCGCGCGCAGAGCTCCTGGATGCGCTTGGCCGCGGTGCGGCAGGCCGCCACGATGCCGTTGAGATCGGCCCGGTTCCAGTCGGGCTTGCGGACCTGGTTGAGGATGATGCGCAGCGCGTCCTCGTCCAGGACCCCCTTCTTGTACAGCTTGAAGGGCGGGATGACGACGCCCTCCTCGAAGATCGTGCGGGCATCGGTGGGCATCGAGGCCGGTGTCTTGCCGCCGACGTCGGACATGTGCCCGAACATCGACGCCCACCCCACGATGCGTCCCTCGAAGAAGATCGGCAGCACGACCAGCCAGTCGTTCGCGTGGCTGATCGCCGCACCGCACGAGTACGGATCGGACGTCAGCAGGACGTCCCCCTCCTCGATCGTGCCGTCGAAGTTCTCCAGGAAGTCCGGGATCGAGAGGCCGAACTGGCCCACCATCATCTTGCCCTCGTGATTGGCGATCAGCGGGAACTCGTCATGCTGCTCGCGGATGCCCGGCGACAGCGCGGTGCGGAACAGCACCTCGTCCATCTCGTAGCGAGCGTTGCGCAGGGCGTTCTCGACCAGGTCAAGCGTCACCATGTCCACGTCGACGGACCTCATCGGCGTGGTCGCGGTCTCGATCAGCTGTGCCATCGTCAGTGCCTCTCGGTGGGGTCGGTGTCGCTCGCGTGGTCCAGCGGCCTGATCAGCAGGCTCCCGCTGGGATGGACGGTCGCTGCGTGCCCGGCCAGCACGACCGTCGTGGAGTCCATCTCGGTGATGACGGCCGGACCGGGCACGACATGGCCGGCCAGCAGTGCGCCGCGGTCGTAGATGGCCGCGTCGACCATGGCGCCGTCGGACCACACCCGGTGGTCGGCGATGCGCGCCTTGGCCGGATCGCTGCCGCCGTCGTCGAGCGTCGGGGCGGGGACGTCCGGCCGTGGGGCGCGAGCCGTGACCCGGAAGGTGACCAGCTCGGGCTCGGTCTGCAGCGTGAAGGAGAACTGCCGGTCGTGCTCGGCGTCGAACGCGGCCTGCAGGGCGCGCAGCCCCACGTCGGGCGCCGATCCGTCGAAGGCGGCCAGGTCGACCTCGACCGGCAGCTCCGAGCCCTGCCCGTGGTACCGCAGGTCGGCGGTGCAGGTCAGCTCGATCGCGTCGCCCGGGACGCCCTCGGCGTCCAAGACGGCCCGGGCCGTCGCGGAGAGGTCCTCGGCCAGGGCCACGAGCTCGTCGTCGGTGAGCTCGGAGAACCGGCGCACCAGGGTGCGGACCGCCTCGTTGCGCAGGCTCGTCGTGGCGTCGCCGTAGGCGCACAGCACCCCCGGCGACGGCGGGATGATCACCGGCCACGAGCCCGTGAGACGGCCGAGGGCGTTGGCGTGCAGCGGCCCCGCTCCCCCGAACGCGACGAGTGCGAAGTCGCGCGGGTCGAATCCCTGCTGCACCGACACCAGCCGCAGCGCGCCGAACATGTTCTCGTTGACGATGTCGACGATGCCGGCCGCCGCTGCCTCCACGGAGTCCAGGCCCGTCGCGTCCGCGATGGTCTGCACCGCCTTGCGGGCAGCCTCCGCGTCCAGCACGATCTCGCCGCCGGCCAGGTCGCTGGGCAGGTGGCCCAGCACGATGTTGGCGTCGGTCACCGTCGGCTCGGTGCCGCCGGCGCCGTACGCCGCCGGCCCGGGAACCGCTCCCGCCGACTGCGGCCCGACGCGCAACGCCTGGGTCAGCTCGGGCACGTGCGCGATCGAGCCGCCGCCGGCGCCCACGCTGCGGACGTCGACCGAGGTGGCGCGGACCGTCAGGTCACCGACCGAGGTCTGGCGTCCCACCCGCGGGGTCAGCCCCTCGACCAGCGCGACATCGGTGGACGTCCCGCCCATGTCAAGGGTCAGGAAGTCCGGGTGGCCGGTCTGCTCGGCGTTCCAGGCCGCGCCGGTCACCCCGCCGGCCGGGCCGGACAGCAGCAGGTTGACCGGGTTGTCGGCGGCGACCGCGGCCGACACCAGCCCACCGTCGCTGCGCAGGATGGACAGCGAGCCGTCCATGCCGGAGTCGCGCAGCTGCGACTCCAGGTTGGCGACGTAGCGCGCGACCTGCGGCTGAACGACCGCATTGGCGACCGTCGTGATGGTCCGTTCGTACTCCCGCAGCTCCGGCAGGACCGAGGACGAGACCGACACCGGAAGATCCGGCAGCTCCTCGGCGGCGATCTGCGCGACCCTCAGCTCGTGCTCGGCGTTGGTGTAGGAGTTGATCAGGCAGATGCTGAGCGCCTCGATGCCGCGACCGGCCAGCGACCGCAGCTGGCGCCGGACGTCGTCCTCGTCGAGCGGATGCACGATCGATCCGTCGCTGCCGATGCGGCCCCGCACCTCGACGGTGTCCTCGAGGGCGGCCAGCGGCTCCGGCTTGGGCCAGATGATCCAGCCGGCGAGACCGCCCGGCACGAACGACCTGGCGATCTGCAGCACCTGGCGGAAGCCCTCGGTCGTGACCAGGCCGACCCGCGCGCCCTTCTTCTCCAGGATCGCGTTGGTCGCCACCGTCGTGCCGTGGAAGACGTCCGCGACCTGCGAGGGCGAGATCCCGGCCGCCCCGCACGCCTGCCGGACGCCGCGCAGGACACCGACGGACTGGTCCTGCGGCGTGGATGCGGTCTTGGCGCGGAACGTGCCGCCGCCGTCCTCGTCGATGAGCAGGATGTCGGTGAAGGTCCCGCCGACGTCCACTCCGAGCCGATAGGTCATGGCCGCTCCTTCAGATCACGCCATCGGCGCGCAGCGACGAGAGCTCGTCGTCGCTGAGCCCCAGCAGGCCTTGGTAGATGGCTTCGTTGTGCTCCCCGAGCTCTGGTCCGACACGGCGCACCGCCCCGGGCGTGCGCGACAGGCGTGGGGCGACGTTCTGCATCGCGATGGGGCCGAGCTCCGGGTGCGCGACCCGGATGATCGCCTCCCGGGCGGCGAAGTGCTCGTCCGCGAGCATGTCGCTGGCCCGGAAGATCCGGCCGGCCGGCACGCCGCCTGCGTGCAGCCGCTCCAGCAGCTCGTCGGCCCCGAGCTCACGGGACCACTGGGCGATCAGCGTGTCGAGCTCGTCCATGTTGGCGCCGCGCGCGCCATGGGTCGCGTACCGTTCGTCGGTCGCCAGCTCGGGACGCCCCATGACCTCGGCGAGACGCCTGAACACGGTGTCCTGGTTGGCGGCGATCAGGATCATCTCGCCGTCCGCGGTGGGGTACACGTTGCTGGGCGACACATTCGGCAGCACCGTGCCGGTGCGCTCACGCTGGTACCCGGCCACCTGATACTCCGGGATCATCGACTCCATCAGTGCCAGGACGGCCTCGTAGATGGCCGAGTCGACGACCTGGCCGCGTCCGGTGCGGCCCACCTGGTGCAGGGCGACGAGCGTGCCCAGGCAGGCGAACGTCGCGGCCAGGGAGTCGCCCAGCGAGACGCCGGTGCGCGCCGGCGGGCGGTCCGGGTCGCCGGTGACGTAGCGGATGCCGCCCATCGCCTCGCCGATCGAGCCGAAGCCCGCCCGCGCCGCATAGGGACCGGTCTGCCCGAATCCGGTGACCCGGGTGACGACCAGGCGCGGGTTGATCTCCCACAGCTGGTCGGGGGCCAGACCCCACCGCTCGAGCGTCCCGGGCCGGAAGTTCTCGACGAGGACGTCGGCATCGGCCAGCAGCCGGCGGACGAGGTCCTGGCCACGCTCGGTGCGCAGGTCGGCGGTGACCGACCGCTTGTTGCGGGCGACCACGGGCCACCACAACGACTGCCCGTGCGGCTTCTCCCGGCCCCACTGCCGCATCGGGTCGCCGCGGGCCGGATCCTCGACCTTGATCACGTCGGCCCCGAAGTCGCCCAGGAGCTGACCGCAGAACGGGCCGGCCAGCAGCTGTCCCAGCTCGACCACCCGCAGGTCGTCCAGGGGCATCGCGGTGTCGTCGCTCTGGGACGTCTGGTCGGCCACGCCGCACCACTTTCGTATGGCAACGAATTCACGCAGGTGGTGTGGATCACACCGATCCCGGCACGCTAGGCGTCATTCCGGCGGGTGGCAAGACCCTCGAGCAGAGCGATCCTGATGCATGACGACCGGTGTGCGGTCGTCATGCATCAGGATCGGGGGCGGGAGCGGTCAGCGGCTGAAGATGGCGATCACGATGAGCGTGCCGACGACCGAGATCGCCAAGGAGCCGAGACAGCCCAGCCTGTTGCTGAAGAACAGCACGGATCAGCCGAGGACGCGCTTGGCGATGCCCTTGTGCACCTCGGAGGGACGCTCCTGCTCACCGGCGAAGGCGCTGACGACGACCAGGGCGCCGGTGAGCGCAGGCACGGCCCACTGCAGCATCCGGAGCTGGCGCTGCGCAGCGGCGACCTCGGGCGGAGTGCCCATGGCCGGCTTCGTGCCCGACGAGGCAGGGACGTTCTGGTGCGCGGACACCTTCTTGCCCAGCACCCGGCTGTACGCCGTGACGCCGAGCGCTGCGGCGGTCAGTCCGGTCTTGGCCAGGGCCATCGACGCGACGCCCTGCTGATCCTTGATGCGCGCCTTGTTGCCGCCGATCTGGCCGAGGCTGCCGATCAGGTGAGCACCGATCGCTGCAGCGTTGACCGGCGTCCAGCGGTCCCATCCGGCGTTGGCGACGGCACCGACGTCAGAGGCTCCGGAGGCCTTCGCCGCTGCGGGGTTCAGCGCCACCGCATTGGCGAGCGTTCCGCCGAACCAGGCGGACAGGCCGAGATCGTGCAGGGAGCGAGAGATCGTGTTGCGGGACATGGTCCTCCTGGGAGTGAGTGCCGCCCGGACCGTTCCGGGCATCGGCGCTCGCAGTACCCGATGACCTCGACCGGCAAACGGCACTGCATCGTTGCCTGTCGCTCCCCCGCGCCATCGTTACATTTCGATGACAGCCGGTGCTGCACCCGGTGGCTCCCACGGGCGCCGCCCCGATCCCGCTAGGTTGTCCCGCATGGCTGACACGATTCCCATGGTGGCGATGCACGGCGTGCAGAAGTGGTTCGGCGACCTGCACGTCCTCAAGGACATCGAGCTGGAGGTCGCTCCCGGCGAGGTCGTCGTCGTGATCGGGCCGTCCGGCTCGGGCAAGTCGACGCTGTGCCGCGCGATCAACCGCCTCGAGGTCGTCCAGGAAGGCACCATCGTCGTTGACGGCGAGCCGCTTCCGGCCGAGGGCAAGGATCTGGCGCAGCTGCGTGCGGACGTCGGGATGGTCTTCCAGTCGTTCAACCTGTTCGCGCACAAGACCGTGCTGGAGAACGTAACGCTCGGCCCGATCAAGGTCAGGGGTCTGAAGAAGGCGGACGCCGACAAGCGCGGCATGGAGCTGCTCGCCCGCGTGGGCGTCGAATCCCAGGCAGGCAAGCTGCCGGCCCAGCTCTCCGGAGGTCAGCAGCAGCGCGTCGCCATCGCGCGCTCGCTCGCGATGGACCCGAAGGTCATGTTGTTCGACGAGCCGACCTCGGCCCTCGACCCCGAGATGATCAAGGAAGTCCTCGACACGATGGTGGACCTGGCCAAGGGCGGCATGACCATGGTCGTCGTGACGCACGAGATGGGCTTCGCGCGCACCGCCGCCGACCGCGTCCTGTTCATGGCGGACGGCCGGATCGTCGAGCAGAACACACCCGAGGCGTTCTTCACCAACCCCCAGACTCCCCGCGCCCAGGACTTCCTCGCGAAGATCCTGACCCACTGACGCACGTTCATCACATCGAGGGAAGGAAACCCATGAAGTTCCGCACCACACGAACGCGCCGGGCCCGCTGGGCTGCCATCGCCGCCACCGCCGCACTGACCCTGTCCGCCTGTGGCAGCGCCGGTGAGGACAGCTCCGACGACAATGACGTCGACGTCTCCTCGGACGCCGCATCCTCCTTCGAGGACGGCACCCGCATGAAGGAGCTGGCCGAGGCCGGCACCGTCAAGATCGGCGTCAAGTTCGACCAGCCCGGTGTCGGCTTCAAGGCCGCCGGCGCCAAGACGCCCACTGGTTTCGATCCCGAGATGGGCAAGGTGATCGCGGGCAAGCTGGGCATCTCCCCCGACAAGATCAAGTGGGTCGAGACGATCTCCGACAACCGCGAGCCCTTCCTGCAGGCAGGCACCGTCGACTTCGTCCTCGCGTCCTACTCGATCACCGACGAGCGCCGCAAGGTCGTCGGCCAGGCCGGCCCCTACTACGTGACCGGCCAGAGCCTGCTCGTGGCCGCGGACGACGACAGCATCAAGGGCCCGGAGGACCTCAAGGGCAAGAAGGTCTGCTCGGTCACCGGCTCGACGTCCATCAAGACGGTGGAGGAGAAGTTCGGCGCCCAGCCGGCCGGCTTCGACACCTACTCCGAGTGCGTCGAGCAGCTCAAGAACGGCTCGGTCGACGCCGTCACCACCGATGGCGCGATCCTGCTCGGCTACGCCGCCGAAGCACCCGACCAGATCAAGGTCGTCGGTGAGCCCTTCTCGGAGGAGCGCTACGGCATCGGCTACAGCAAGGACAGCCCCGAGCTGTGCGAGTTCATCAACGACACGCTGACCGAGTCGTTCGACGGCGGCGCCTGGAAGAAGGCGTTCGACGCCACGCTCGGCAAGTCGGGCAACGACGCGCCGGAGACCCCGGCCCTCGATCCCTGCAGCTGATCGACATGACGGCGGGCGGGTCACGACGACCCGCCCGCCGTCCCCTACTCATGAGGAGGTGACGCATGGACGCACTGACCGACAACTTCGACCTGATCCTGAAGGGATTCCTCGAGACGCTCAAGCTGCTGCTGTCGTCCGGCGTGTTGGCGCTGGTGCTCGGGACCCTGATCGGGGTGTTCCGTCTCAGCCCGGTGCCGATCCTGCGCGGAACGGCCATCGCCTACGTCACCATCTTCCGCAACACCCCGTTGCTGGTGCTGATCCTGCTGGCCATCTACGGCCTGCCGCAGCTGGGCATCGACTTCGGCTTCTTCTGGAACATCACCCTGGCGATGGGGGTCTACACCGCGTCATTCGTGACCGAGGCGATCCGTTCCGGCGTGAACGGCATCCCCCTCGGTCAGGCGGAGGCCGCCCGATCGATCGGCATGCCCTTTGGCATGACCATGACCCAGGTGCTGCTGCCCCAGGCCTTTCGACTCGTCGTCCCGCCGCTGGCGAGCGTGTTCATCGCGTTGACCAAGAACACCTCGCTCGCCGCCGGTTTCGGCGTCGCCGAGGCCACGTTCCGGCTCAAGGGCCTGCTCAACGACTACGCCACCGAGCGGATCGCGATCTTCGTGGGCATCGCCGTCGGCTACATCATCATCGTCGAGCTGATCTCGCTCGGCGCCCACCTCTTCGAGCGCAAGTATGCGGTGACCCGATGAGCTCTGTCCTGTTCGACGTCCCCGGGCCCAGGGCCGCCCGCCGCCACCGGATCATCGGCATCGCCACCGTGATCGCGGTGATCGCGATCATCGGCGCCGTGATCTGGAAGTTCCAGGCCGAGGGCCAGCTGACCTACGCCAAGTGGGAGCCGTTCTTCACCCCCAGCCTCATCCAGCTGCTCCTCAAGGGCCTGGCCTGGACCATCCTCGCCGGCGCGCTCGCGATCGTCTTCGCCGTTCCCCTGGGCATGGTCCTGGGCGTCGCCAAGCTGTCGGACCACCGGATCATCCGCTGGCCGGCCTGGCTGTTCGTCGAGTTCTTCCGCGCCGTGCCGCTGCTGATGCTGATCATCTTCATCTGGTCGATGCAGGGGTTCCCACTCGACACGATCTTCCCGTTGGTGCTCGGACTGCTGCTGTACAACGGCTCCGTGCTGGCCGAGGTGGTGCGCGCCGGCATCAACGCCGTGCCGGTCGGCCAGGCCGAGGCGGCGTACGCCCTTGGCCTGCGCAAGCACCAGGTCATGCGGATCATCCTGCTCCCGCAGGCGATCAAGATCATGCTCCCGTCGTTCATCAGCCAGTGCATCGTGGCGCTCAAGGACACCAGCCTGGGGTTCTACATCCTGGCGCCGGGCCTCACCTTCGCCGGCCGCGAGATCTACAAGACGTTCCAGAACTACCTGCAGACCGCGATCGTTCTCGCGGTCGTCTACATCATCCTCAACCTGCTGCTGGGCCTGCTCGGCGAGTGGCTGCAGCGACGGTTCGGCGGGGAGTCGAAGATCCAGATGGTCGGCGACGTCGTGCGGGCGCAGCCCGAGGGCGCGACCGCACGAGCGTAGGTCAGCGGTTCTTCGCCGGGACGACCCACAGGTGGATCGTCCCGGCAACCGTGACGGTGCCGTCCTCGGTGACCGCCTTCACGGTGACCGGGACGTCGGGAGCGCCGGCCCAGTCGGCCTCGGTCGTCTCGGCCGTGCAGGTCAGCGCGCTCGTCGACTTGGCCAGGTACTGCACGTCCATGCCCTTGGGCAGCCAGCGCATGCCGGGCGGGCAGGTCGCCTCGGCCAGCAGGCCCATCGCGGCCTCCAGACCGTTGCAGGCGGCGATGGCATGGATCGTGCCGATGTGATTCTTGACCGACCGACGCTTGGGGATGACGACCTGACCCAGGTGCGGCTTCATCTCCTGCACGCGCATGTGGATCGACGCGAAGTACGGCGCCTTCTGGCCGTACAGGACGGAGAACAGTCGCTTGCCCTGCGGCAGAGCGGTGATCTTGCGGTACAGGTCGAACGTCGATGACATGCCGTCATGTTACCCACAGGTAACCGCTGGTCAGACCACCGCCGCGCGGATGCACAGGACATCGGGCAGGTTGGTGCGCAGCTCGGTCCATGAGCCGCCCTCGTCGTTGCTGGCCCACACCGACCCGTGACGGGTGCCGATGTACAGGCCCGCCGGATCGGCACGATCGGCCGAGAAGCCGTCGCGGAGCACCGCTGTCCAGGCCTCCGGCGGCAGACCGGCGCCGATCTCCTCCCAGGTGTCCCCCGCGTCGGTGGATCGCCAGGCGGCCGGCTTGCCGTGCGGCGGGAACCGTCCGATCGCTCCGTCCAGCGGGTACACGTAGATCGTGCCGGGACGATGTGGGTGCGCCACCATCGGGAAGCCGAAGTCGGCCGGCAGACCGGCACTGATCGACTGCCAGCTGCGCCCGGCGTCGTCGGAACGGAACACGCCGCCGTGGTTCTGGGCGTAGAGCCGGTCGGGATCGCCGGCGTCGATCGCCACCTTGTGCACGCACTGGCCGAACTCGGGCGGCTCGCCCGGTAGGAACTCGGTGGTGATCCCGCGGTTGCGCGGAGCCCAGCTCGCTCCCCCGTCCTCGGAGCGGTAGACGCCGCCGGTCGACATCGCCACGGTCACGATGTCCGGGTCGGTCGGATGCGGCACGATCGTGTGGATCGCCTGGCCACCGAAGCCCTCTCCCCACTCGGGACGGTGCGGGTGGTCCCACAGGCTGCGCACGAGCTCGAAGTTCTCGCCCCGGTCACCGGAGCGGAACAGTGCCGACGGCTGGGTGCCGGCCCACACGACGTCCGGCTCGGCCGGCGAGGGCTGCAGCTGCCACACCCGCTCGACCGAGCTCCCCAGATCGGCCGGGAACCGAACCGTCCCGGTGGGCGACTCGGCCCACGTCCGGCCCAGGTCGTCGGACCGGTACACCATCGGGCCGTAGTGCCAGCTGGTCGAGCCGACCAGGAGGCGCGGGACGGCACCGCGCGTGTCGATGGCGGCGGCGTAGATCTCCTCCATCGGGAACAGTGGCGTGTCGTCCCAGTCCCAGTGCTCACGAGCCTCATCGGACCGGCCGACGAACAGACCCTTGCGGGTCCCGGCCAGGAGAACCGATGCTGTCATGCGGATCACCTCCCAGTGTTCCTAATTGGAAGTTACGCTACGAGCATGGCGCATTCACTGTCAACGACCTCGTACGCACTGCTGAGCCTGCTGGTGATCGACGGCGGCTCCGACGAGGGCATGACCGGGTACGAGATCAAGCAGCGCGCCGACTTCACGCTGCGGTTCTACTGGGTCTCCCCCGCGATGAGCCAGATCTACACCGAGCTGGACCGCCTGCTGTCGCACTCGTACGTCGCCGCGGTCGAGGAGACCTCCGGCAAGCGCACCAGCAAGCGCTATCGGATCACGCCGACCGGGCGCGAGGCCCTGCAGGCGTGGCTGCACCGCTCGGAGGACGACTTCCCGGTGCTCAAGCACCCCATCGCGCTGCGGCTGATGCTCGGCGCCATGATGGACCCCGACGAGGTGCGGGCCATGCTCGACCGCTACGAGAAGGCTCTGGCCGAGCGCCGCCAGGAGCTCGAGGCCGTGCGCGAGATGCTCGGGGACCGCGAGGAGGTCGCCTATCCGGCGCGGGTCGCCGAGTGGGGACTGTCGTTCTTCGACTCCGAGGCCGCGACGATCAACCGGGTGCGGGACTCGCTCTGAGCCGCCGCGGCACTCACATCGACTCGAGTGCCTCGGCCTCGGAGCCCAGCTCGGACCGTACGACGCCCACGGCCAGCTGCGGCGCATAGCCCTTGCGGGCCAGCATCCCCACCAGCCGGCGCATCTTGGTGGCCTCGTCCAGGCGCGACATCGAGCGCAGCCTGGTCTGCACCAACCGGTGTGCGGCCTCCAGCTCGACCTCGGGATCGAGCTCACCGAGGACCTGTTTGGTCAGCTCGTCGTCGACACCCTTGCGACGCAGCTCGTCGGCCAGGGCGCGCGAGGACAGGCCCTTGCCGCGCTGACGGGCCTGCACCCACGAGCGGGCGAAGTCCTCGTCGTCGATCAGGCCGGCCACCTCGAACTTGGCCAGCGTCGCCTCGACGACCCCCTCAGGCACCTGCTTCTTGGCAAGTGCCTGAGAGAGCTCGCCGCGACTGTGCGCTCGTTCGCTGAGCTTGCGGACGACGACCTCCTTGGCGAAGCTCGCCAGCTCCTCGGGGGTCATCTCGTCCACGGGTGTCCGGGCCACGGTTCACTCAGCTCTTCTCGCGCAATTCGGCGGCGACGCGCCGGATCAGAACTCGGTGGCGTCGAGGTCGGGACCGTCGACGACCTCGAGAGCCGGCTTGTCGTCCTGCGGGCCGATGCCCTTGGCCTTCATGATGCGCTTCTCGAGCTCCTCGGCCAGGTCGGGGTTGTCCTTCAGGAACGCCCTCGACTTCTCCTTGCCCTGGCCCAGCTGATCGCCCTCGTAGGTGTACCAGGCGCCGGCCTTGCGGACCAGACCACACTCGACGCCCACATCGATCAGGCTGCCCTCGCGGCTGATGCCCTGGCCGTACATGATGTCGAACTCGGCCTGCTTGAACGGCGGGGCGAGCTTGTTCTTGACCACCTTGACGCGGGTACGGTTGCCGACCATGTCGGTGCCGTCCTTGAGCGTCTCGATGCGCCGGACGTCGAGACGGACCGAGGCGTAGAACTTCAGCGCCTTGCCGCCCGTCGTGGTCTCGGGCGAGCCGAACATGACGCCGATCTTCTCGCGCAGCTGGTTGATGAAGATCGCCGTGGTGCCCGAGCCGTTGATGGCACCGGTCATCTTGCGCAGCGCCTGGCTCATGAGACGAGCCTGCAGACCCACGTGGCTGTCGCCCATCTCGCCGTCGATCTCGGCGCGGGGCACGAGCGCCGCCACGGAGTCGATCACGATGATGTCCAGGGCACCCGAGCGGATCAGCATGTCGGCGATCTCGAGCGCCTGCTCACCGCTGTCGGGCTGCGAGATCAGCAGGGCGTCGGTGTCGACGCCGAGCTTGCGGGCGTAGTCGGGGTCGAGCGCGTGCTCGGCGTCGATGAACGCCGCGACGCCGCCTGCGCGCTGCGCATTGGCCACCGCGTGCAGGGCGACGGTCGTCTTTCCGGAGGACTCCGGTCCGTAGATCTCGACGACGCGGCCGCGCGGCAGACCGCCGATGCCCAGCGCGATGTCGAGCGTCGTGGCGCCGGTGGGGATGACCTCGATCGGCGCACGGGCCTGGTCACCCAGTCGCATGACGGCGCCCTTGCCATGGGCGCGATCGATCTGTGCCATCGCGTTCTCGAGGGACTTGCCCTTGTCCTTGCTCGTCGCGAGGGAGCTGTTGGGCTGTGCCATGGTGGATCCGTTTCTGCTGGTGGGTGGCCGGTCATCGACGACGTTAGAAGGACCCTCAGACATATGTGGGCCTCGTCGACCCGTCTGTGGATGCTGTCCTGCTCACGTCCAACCTGTGGGCACCAGCCTATACGAACATCTGTTCGAGAGTCAGCGACACGCCGATCAGGTCCGCCCGATGCCGTCCAGCTCGACGTCGCCGGGTCGTGGCTGCATGCCGGCGGCACGGTACGTCGCGTCGACCAGGTCCATCGTGGCGACCGCGTCGTCCAGCCCGAGCGGAGGAGGCGCGGTCCCCCGCACCGCCGCGTCCAGCGCCGCGAGCTGCCAGTCATAGGACGTCGGCCCGGTGACCCACTCGTGCCGCTCGGCGCTGCCCACGGTGACCAGCAGCCGCTCGTCCAGCTGCGGCAGCACGAAGCACGGCGCCTCCAGCTGGCCGCGGCTGCCGGTCAGGACCAGTCGCATCTGCAGCTCCGGTCCGGCCATGTGTGCCAGGAGGGATGCGGTGGCACCCGCCGGCAGCTCGAGCTCGGCCTGCACCCACTCGTCGACACCGGCCCGTCCCACCCGCTGACCCGCCCGGGCCGAGCGGACCAGTGGGCTCCCACCCAGCCATCCGGCCACCTGGCCGAAGGCGTGCAGCCCGTAGCAGCCCAGATCCATCATCGCGCCGCCTGCCAGGTCCAGCCGCCACCGCGGGTCGTCGTCCGCAGGGGCGGGGATCATGACGGTCGCCTCGACGTGCCGCAGATCGCCCAGCTCGCCGCTGAGCACGATCGCCCGGATGCGCCGCAGCATCGGGTGCATCGCGTAGTGGAACGCCTCCATCACGATGCGGTCCGATCCACAGGCCGCGTCCGCGACGCTTCGCGCCTGTGCGCCGTTGGCGGCGAACGGCTTCTCGCTCAGCACGTGCTTGCCCGCCGCGACGGCGCGGAGGTTCCACGGCGCGTGCTGGCTGTTGACCAGTGCGTTGTAGACCACGTCCACCTCGGGATCGGCCAGCACCTCGTCGTACGAGCCGTAGGCACGCTCCACGCCGTGCCTGGTCGCGAAGGCGCGGGCCCGGCCGGCGTCACGGGCACCCACGGCCACGACCCTGTGCCCGGCCAGACGGGCCGGCGCGATCAGCGCGCTCTCGGCGATGCGGGCGGCCCCCAGGACACCGATTCGCAGCGTCACCCGTCGACCCGGACGGTGCTGGCCCGCACGAGGAGCTCCACCGGGAGGACGAGGTGCTCCGCGATCCGCTCCTCGGCGTCGATGTGGCGAATCAGCATCTCGGCCATCTGACGGCCGAGCTCCACCAGCGGCTGGCGGACCGTCGACAGCGGCGGGTCGCTGGTCTCGGAGGCCTTGGTGCCGTCGAAGCCGATCACCGCGACGTCCTCCGGGACGCGACGGCCGTGCGCGCGCAATGACCGCATCGCCCCCATCGCCATGAGGTCGCTGGCGGCGAAGACGGCGTCGATGTCCGGCCGGCGCGCGAGCAGCTCCTCCATGCCGGCCCAGCCGCTGTGCTCGCTGAAGTCACCCTCGACGACCAGCTCGTCGTCGTGCCCGAGCCCCGCGGCCGCGATGGCATCCCGGTAGCCGTCCAACCGGTCACGGCCCGACGCCATGACGTGGGGGCCGGCGATCGTGGCGATCGTGCGTCGCCCGGTCGCCGCCAGGTGGGCGACCGCCTGCCGCGCCCCGTCCACGTTGTCGACGTCGACGAACGAGCCGGCCCACTGGTCGGACCGGCCACCCACCACGACCGGCAGCCCGCGGGCGTCCAGGTCGACCGGGAAGGCCTCGTCGTCGTGCAGCGACAGCAGCAGGACCCCGTCGACGTGCTGCCCGGTCAGGTAGGCGCCGATCCGCTGGGCCTGGTCGGTGCTGTGCACGAGGGAGAGCACGAGCTGGCGCGATGCGTCGTTGAGCGCCGAGGAGATGCCACGGACGACACCGGCGAAGAAGGGTTCACCGAAGATGCGTTCCTCCGACTCGGCGATGACCAGCGCGACGGTGCCGGTGCGGCGGGTCACCAGGGTCCGAGCGGCCTGGTTGGGCACGTAGCCGAGCTCCTCGACGGCCCGCATGACGACCTCGCGGGTGCGCTGGCTGACCTGCGGCGATCCGTTGATGACGCGCGAGGCCGTCCCCCGACCGACGCCGGCCAGTGCGGCGACCTGCTCCAGCGTCGGCTGGCTCCGCGTCCCGTCGACGCTCATGCGTCTCGTCCTGTCGCAGTGGTCACGAGCCCAGTATCCCGGCGCGGTGGGTCCCGATGAGATCGGCGTACCAGCGGGCACTGTCCTTGGGGGTTCGCACCTGCGTCTCGTAGTCGACGTGGACGATCCCGAACCGCTTGTCGTACCCCTCGGCCCACTCGAAGTTGTCCCACAGCGACCACGCGAAGTAGCCCCGGACGTCCATGCCCCGCTCGCGCATCATGACCAGGGAGGCCAGGTGGCTCTGGATGAAGTCGATGCGGTCGGCGTCGTGCACCGTCCCGTCGACCACCTCGTCGTCGAACGCGGCACCGTTCTCGGTCAGGTAGACCGGGATGGGCGGGTAGTCGCGCTGCACCTGGCTGAGGACGTCGACCAGTCCGGACGGGTCGATGTCCCAGCCGGTGGCCGTGCGGGGCAGCCCGTTGTCGAGCTGGAACCGCACCGCGGCGGTGCCCGGCCACAGACCGGCGCCGACGACGTGGCGGGTGTAGTAGTTGACGCCCAGGAAGTCCAGCGGCTGCGCGATCGTGGCGGTGTCGCCGTCGCGGATGAACCCCGCATCGGTGATCGGCGCGAGATCGGCCAGGACGTCCTTGGGATAGCTGCCCTTGAGCATGGGGTCCAGGAACCAGCGGTTCATGATGCCGTCGATGCGGCGCACCGCGTCATCGTGTCGTCCGGAGTCGTCGACCGGCGTGATCGGGTAAAGATTGACCGTCACACCCACCTGGGCGTCCGGGACGATCTCCCGCAGCCGTTGCACCGCCAGGCCGTGGCCGAGCATCAGGTGGTGGGACGCCGCGACGGCCTCGGCCGGATCGGTCCGTCCGGGGGCGTGCAGACCGCTGGCGTAGCCCAGGAAGGCCGCGCACCACGGCTCGTTGAGCGTGATCCAGTGCTTGAGCCGGTCGCCGACCGCCTCGGCGATGATCGCGGTGTAGTCGGCGAACCGTTCGGCGGTCTCGCGCTGCGGCCATCCCCCGGCCTGCTCGAGCGCCTCGGGCAGGTCCCAGTGGTACAGCGTCGCCCACGGGGTGATGCCACGCTCCAGCAGCCCGTCGACCAGGCGGTCGTAGAACGCGATGCCGGGTGCGTTGCCGGTGCCCGCCCCGTCGGGCTGCACCCGCGGCCACGCCACCGAGAACCGGTAGGCGTTCAGGCCCAGTTCGGTCATCAGGTCCAGGTCGTCGCGCCAGCGGTGGTAGTGATCGATCGCGATCGCCCCGTCGTCCCCGTTCGCCACCCGTCCGGGCGTGGCGGCGAAGGTGTCCCAGATCGACGGCGTGCGGCCGTCCTCGTCGGCCGCACCCTCGATCTGGTACGACGATGTCGCCGCGCCCCAGCAGAAGTCAGCGGGAAGCCCCGAGATGTCGAGTGTCATGCCTTGAGTCCACCTTCCATGATGCCGCCGATGATCTGGCGACCGAAAACGATGAAGACCACCACGAGCGGCAGGGTGCCGATGAACGTGCCGGCCATGATGAGTGACTGGTCGGAGTAGTAGCCGCTGGACAGCCGCGACAGCGCGACCTGCACGGTGGGGTGCTCGGAGTCGAGGGTCAGGTAGGGCCACAGGAAGTCGTTCCAGCGCTCCATGAACGTCAGCAGGCCCAGCACCGCGGCCGCCGGACGCAGCGCTGGGAAGACGATGCTGAAGAAGATGCGGAACGTCGAGGCGCCGTCGACCCGCGCCGCCTCGATCATCTCGTCGGGAATCGCCTGCTGCGCGAACTGCCGCATCATGAACACCCCGAAGCCGGCCACGACGAAGGGCAGCGTCACCGACTCCAGCCCGCCGTTGAGGCCCAGCTTGGTCATCAGCATGTACAGCGGGATGAGCCCGAGCTGGACCGGCACCATCATCGTGCCGATCACGAACAGCAGCAGGATGTTGCGGCCCTTGAACCGCAGCTTGGCGAAGGCGAAGCCGGCCAGCGATGAGGTCACGACGACGCACACGGTCGCGACGGTGGCGACCAGGAAGCTGTTGACCAGCGCCCGGCCGAACAGCACATCGGGATTGGCGAAGACCTCGTCCAGGTTCGGGAACAGCCGGCCGCCCAGCGACAGCGGTGGCGGCAGGGACACGATCTCGTCGGTCGTGCGCGAGGCCATGACGAGCATGAAGTACAGCGGGGCGGCCGACAGCAGCACCGTCGCGGTCAGGCCGATGTACAGCAGCGGGTTCTTGGTCCTGAGCATCAGTCCACCGACTTGATCCGGCGCAGCAGCGCCACGTTGATGATCGCGAAGACCGCGATGAGGAGGAACAACACCCACGCGACGGTCGATGCGTATCCGAACCGCTGGCCGGTGAAGGCCTGCTGGACGAGGTACATCGCGACGGTCTGGAACTGCCCCGTCGAGCCGCCGGCGATCGCATTGATGCCCGAGCCGAACAGCAGTGGCTCGGTGAACAGCTGGATGCCGCCGATCGTGGCCACGATCGAGACGAAGATGATCGTGGGCCGCAGCATCGGGACCGTGATGGACCAGAACTGCCGCCATGCCGAGGCGCCGTCGATGCGCGCCGCCTCGTACAGCTCCTTGGGCACCGCCTGCAGCGAGGCCAGCAGGATCAAGGCGTTGTAGCCCGTCCACCGCCAGTCGACCATGACCGAGATCGCCAGCCAGGACGACCAGCGGTGCCCCTGCCAGTCGATCGGGTCGAGGCCGATGGTGCCGAGGGCCCAGTTCACGATGCCGTAGTCGCGGGCGAAGATCAGCCCGAAGATGATGCCGACCGCCGCGACCGAGGTGACATTGGGCAGCAGGACCCCCATGCGCCAGAAGGTCCGGGCGCGCAGCTTGCTGTTGAGCACCTGCGCCAGCACCGTGGCCAGGATCAGCTGCGGCACGGTGGCCAGCACGAAGATGCCGATGGTGTTGGTCATCGCCCGCCAGAAGTCCGTGTCGTGCATGAGCTCGCGGTAGTTGGCCAGCCCGACGAACCCCTGGTTGCCGGCGAGCAGGCTCCAGTCGTGCAGGGAGACCCACAGCGTGTAGACCAGCGGGAAGAAGCCGAAGATCGCGAAGACGATGAAGAACGGCGAGACGAACGCGTACGGGGCGACGCGGGCCTCGGTCTTGGCCAACCGGTCACGCAGTCGCAGTGGACGTCTGCTGACCGGGCCGGCGCCTGCACCCGCTGGAGGACGAGTGCAGGCACCGGGGCTCTGGGTCCGGACAGTCACCTACTTGGCGGCCTTCTGTGCGGCCTTGATCGCTTCCTTCCAGCCGTCGGCCTGGGATCGCTGACCGTTCTCGACACTGCGCAGGACGTTCTCGAACGCATCGCGGACGGGGACGTTCTTGGCACCGAGGTACACCGGCTCGAGGTTCCTGGCACCGGCCACGAACAGCTGGCCCGTCGGGGCGTTGTTGAAGTAGTCGTTCTTGGCGTCCTTCAGCTCCGGGGTGTCGTACAGGGCCGGCAGCGACGGCAAGCGTCCTTCGGACTCGAAGGCGCCCATCTGCCCGGTCTTGCTGGACAGGAACTTGATCAGCTCGATGGCCTCCTTCTGGTGCTTGCTCGACTTCGGCACCGCCAGCCAGGAGCCGCCCCAGTTGCCGCTGCCACCGGGCACGGTCGCGATGTCCCACTTGCCTGCCAAGGCGTCACCGGCGTTGCCCTTGATCGTGCCGGTCATCCAGGCGGGGCACGCGACGGTCGCGAAGGCGCCGTTCTTGAACCCGGCGTTCCACTCGTCGGAGAAGGCCACCAGCTTGGCGCTGAGGCCGGCATCGACCATCTCGGTGGACAGGTCCCACGCGTTCTTCACGGCCGGGTTGGAGTCGACGACCAGCTTGTTGTCGCGGTCGAAGTACGTCTCCTTGCTGCCCTGCATGAGGATCGAGTTGTACGTGTTGGTCGCGGCGTCGATGAAGTGCACCTTGGGATCGTTGATGCCCTGCTGGAACTTCTCGCCGGTCGCGATGAAGTCCTGCCACGTCGGCCAGAGCTTGGCGACCTCCTCGCGCTCGACGGGCAGTCCGGCCTTCTCGAACAGATCGCGCCGGTAGCACATCGCCAGGCCGCCGACGTCGGTCCCGAGACCGATCGTCGTCTTGCCGTCGGCGGTGGTCGCCGCATCGGCCACGTACGGCAGGTAGTCAGCCTTGATGTCGGCGTAGCCGTGGTCCTGCAGGTTGACGAACTTGTCGGCGCTCTGCAGGAAGTTGACCGTCTGGCCCTCCTCGATGGCGACGACGTCGCCCGCTGCGGCGTTCGCGGCGATCTGCTGGCTGAGCTTGGTGTTGTACTTGCCGAGATCGCCCTCGGCCGACTCCACGATCTTCACGCCCGGGTGCTCGGCCTCGAACTGCTTGTAGAGGTCCTTGTAGCCGAACTTGCCGAACAGGTTGACCCGCAGGGTCACCTTCCCGTCCGAGCTGTCGTCACCCGATCCCCCGCAGCCGGCGGCAAGCACTCCCACCGCAAGGGCTGAGACCGCCATGGCGGCGATGCGCTGTGTGCGATTCACGTCGTACCTTCTTCCGGCCCCCCCGGTGGGAGCGCTTCCACCGGAGTATGAGCCAGGTCACATCGGTGCGTCAAGAGAATTCTGGGAGCGTTCCCAAATTTGTTGTTCGGAACGCCATTCGGTCTCGACAAGGGCCCGAGGGGCACGTACGGTGTGACGACCATCACTCGGATCGTCCGGCACGTACCTGCCGGTGAAGGGACGTCCCGCCATGTCATCGGTCACGTTCGACCAAGCCACCCGCCTCTACCCCGGACAGGAGGCCCCCGCCGTGGACCGGCTGGACCTGGAGATCCAGGACGGCGAGTTCCTCGTCCTGGTGGGCCCGTCGGGATGCGGGAAGTCGACCTCCCTGCGCATGCTCGCCGGGCTCGAGGAGGTCGACGGCGGCCGGATCCTGATCGGCGACGAGGACGTCACCCACCTGCCCCCGAAGGCCCGCGACATCGCGATGGTCTTCCAGAACTACGCGCTGTACCCGCACATGAGCGTCGCCGAGAACATGGGCTTCGCGCTCAAGATCGCCGGCACCCCCAAGAGCGAGATCGCCACGCGCGTCAGGGAGGCGGCCGTGCTGCTGGACATCGAGCAGTACCTGGGCCGCAAGCCCAAGGCACTGTCCGGCGGACAACGCCAGCGCGTCGCGATGGGACGGGCGATCGTCCGCCAGCCCCGCGTGTTCCTGATGGACGAGCCGCTGTCGAACCTGGACGCCAAGCTGCGCGTCCAGACCCGGACCCAGATCGCCCAGCTGCAGCGTCGGCTGAACGCCACGACGGTCTACGTCACCCACGACCAGGTCGAGGCGATGACCATGGGAGATCGCGTCGCGGTGCTCAAGGACGGCGTGCTGCAGCAGTGCGCCGCGCCCCGGGAGATGTACGACCGGCCGGCCAACCTCTTCGTCGCCGGCTTCCTGGGCTCACCGGGGATGAACCTCATGGAGCTGCCGGTCGTGGACGGCGGTGTGCAGTTCGGCGAGCAGGTGGTGCGGGTCGCCCGTGACACGCTGGCCGATGCCCAGGCGCCGACCGTGACGGTCGGCGTGCGGCCCGAGAACCTGGCCATCGGTCACGCCGGGCTCAAGCTCGAGGTCGACGTCGTCGAGGAGCTCGGGGCCGATGCGTACGTCTACGGTCGCGCCGACGTCGGCGGGTCCGTGCAGCCGATCGTCGCCCGCGTCGACTGGCGCAATCCACCGGCCAAGGGCGAGACGGTGCACGTCGCACCGATCGACGACTCCGCGATCCATGTCTTCGCCACCGCGAGCGGCGCGCGCATCAGCTGACCGGCAGCCGGGGCCTCAGCGTTCGGAGGCGGGAAGCCCGCGGGTCGCGTGGACGGCCCGCCAGACGGTCTTGGGATCCTCGCCGGCGTCCAGCGCCTCGGTGACGGTTCGGCCGCCCAGCACGCTCATCACGTGGCTGTCGGCCCACACCCGCGCGTAGCCCTTGCCGAGGTGGCGGTCCATCCGGTCCCAGAACTCGCTGTGCCTCATGACAGCTGCCCGGTCGAGATGGTCAAGCGGCCGAGGCCGAGACGTCGCCCGGCGCGATCGAGGAGATGCTGGCGATCTGCTCGACCGAGGCCTCCTCGATCTCAAGCAGTGCGCTGACGTCCATCAAGACCTTGGACAGCGGCACCTCGAGGGCACCGGCGAGGGCGGCGAGCAGCTCGGAGCTGGCTTCCTTCTGGCCGCGCTCGACCTCGGAGATGTAGCCGAGGCTGACCCGGGCCTTGCCCGAGACATCGCGCAGGGTCAGGCCCTGGGAGATGCGGCGGGCGCGGAGCACCTCACCGACGAACTGACGCATCTGGGTCATCGGGAGCCTCCGTCCATCGCTGTCATGTACTGATCAACCCCGTGCGGTCCGAGATTCTTCCCCCAGCCTAGCGACCAGCAACGACAACACCGCATCGACCGTCCCGGTTCGTATCTCGTCGCGGTCGCCGGCCAGGTCCAGCAGCCGGGTCACGACGCCGTCCGGGCCCGCCAGACCGATGTGGACGGTGCCGGCGGGCTTGCCCTCGCTGGGGTCCGGGCCCGCCACGCCGGTGGTGGACAGGCCATACGTCGCCCCCGCCCGGTCCCGCGTACCCACCGCCATCGCGGCGGCCACGGCGGCGTCGACCGTGCCGCGCTCGGCGATCAGCGCGGCGTCGACGCCCAGCAGCGTCGTCTTGAGCTCGGGGGCGTATGCCACGACTCCCCCACGGACGACCGCGGACGCTCCGGGGACGCTGACCAGCGTCGCGCACACCAGTCCCCCGGTGAGCGACTCGGCGGTCGACACCGTCGCGCCTGCGGCTCGCAGCGCCTCGACGGCATCGACCGCCACGGTCATGAGCTGGCGCCGGCCTTCGCCGAGCGGCGCAGCGCGATGGCGTCCTTGACGTACTGGACGCCGGTGGTCAGCGTGAGGATGACGGCACCGGCCATCAGCAGGTGGGTGATCCAGAGCAGGATGTCGCTGGGCACGTTGTCCCACAGCTCGAGCGGCAGGATGTAGCCGCCGAGCGCGAGGGCCTGCAGCATCGTCTTGACCTTGCCGCCCTGGCCGGCCGGCATCACGCCGTACCTCTTGACCACGAAACGCATCGCGGTGATGCCCCACTCGCGCACCAGCACCACGATGGTGACGGCCCAGAACAGCCACGAGTCGAAGATGATCGACAGGCCCACGAAGGCCATGCCGGTCAGGGCCTTGTCGGCGATGGGATCGGCGAGCTTGCCGAAGTTGGTGACCAGGTCGTACTTGCGCGCGAGGTCGCCGTCGATGCGGTCGGTGATCATGAGCAACGCGAACGCGACCCATGCGGCCAGGCGGAAGCCGATCGACTCACCGTCGTGCGTGAGCAGCAACCAGCCGAAGAACGGCACTCCGACGATCCGCACGACCGTCAGAGCATTCGCGATGTTCAGGTTGCTCGGTGGGGTTGCCCCGGCCATGAGTCCCTCTCGATGCAGATTGACAGACTCCTCAGTATGAAGCAGCCGATCGGCGGTGCGCCAACTGGACCTCCGCCTCACCCGGCGAGACGTTCGTCGCAAGACCCAGCGGCGAGGTGTAGAACCGCTGGCCGTCCGAGCTGACGACCTTGATCCTGGGCTCGTGGCGGACGCCTTCACGGCGCTCGACCTTGATCTCGCCCATCTCGCTCCACAGCAGGCCGACCCAGCCCTCGCCGGCCCGCAGCCGGACCCCGTAGTCGTCGGCGACGAACAACGGCGTCCGCGCGTCGGGCAGGCCACGCAGGTGGTTCAGGCCCAGGGCGAGGAACAGCACGGCCGGGATCAGCAGCAGCGGCAGCTCACGGTCACGCGCCACCCAGGCGAACCCGCCGGCCAGCGCCAGGCTCGCCAGGGCCAGCAGGAGATACAGGCCCGCGCGGCGGTGGATCTCGAATGCCTCGGCCACCGTCAACCGACCTGGATGGTCGCGAGGACCTGCTCGAGCTCATCGGGCTTGACCAGCACGTCACGCGCCTTGGAGCCCTCGCTCGGTCCGACGATGCCGCGGCTCTCCATGATGTCCATGAGCCGGCCGGCCTTCGCGAACCCGACGCGCAGCTTGCGCTGCAGCATCGAGGTCGAGCCGAACTGGGTCGTGACGCACAGCTCAATCGCCTGCAGCACGAGGTCCATGTCGTCGCCGATGTCGTCGTCGATGTCGCGCTTCGCGGCCGCCGGGGCGGTGACGTCCTCGCGGTAGGTCGGCTGCAGCTGCGCCTTGCAGTGCTCGACGATCGTGTGGATCTCGGCCTCGGTGACCCACGCACCCTGCATGCGCATCGCCTTGTTCTGACCCATCGGCAGGAACAGACCATCGCCCTGTCCGACGAGCTTCTCGGCGCCGGGCTGGTCCAGGATGACCCGGCTGTCGGCCAGCGACGAGGTCGCGAAGGCCAGGCGGCTGGGGACGTTGGCCTTGATCAGGCCGGTCACGACGTCGACGGAGGGTCGCTGCGTCGCGAGCACCAGGTGGATTCCGGCGGCCCGGGCCAGCTGGGTGATGCGGACGATCGAGTCCTCGACGTCCCTCGGGGCGACCATCATGAGGTCGGCGAGCTCGTCGACCACGACCAGCAGGTACGGGTACGGCGCGAGGACCCGCTCGCTCATCGGCGGCAGCTGCACCTTGCCGGCACGCACGGCCTTGTTGAAGTCGTCGATGTGGCGGTACCCGAAGTTGGCCAGGTCGTCGTAGCGCTGGTCCATCTCGCGCACGACCCACTGCAGCGCCTCGGCGGCCTTCTTCGGGTTGGTGATGATCGGCGTGATCAGGTGCGGGACACCCTCGTACGCCGTCAGCTCGACCCGCTTGGGGTCGACCATGATCATCCGGACCTCTTCGGGCGTCGAGCGCATCAGGATCGAGGAGATCATCGAGTTCACGAACGACGACTTGCCCGATCCTGTCGCACCGGCGACCAGCAGGTGCGGCATCTTGGCCAGGTTGGCCACGACGTAGCCGCCCTCGACGTCCTTGCCCAGCCCGATGACCATCGGGTGGTGGTCGCTGCGCGCCTTCGCCGAGCGCAGGACGTCGCCGAGGCTGACCATCTCCTTGTCGACGTTGGGGATCTCCACGCCGATCGCGGACTTGCCCGGGATCGGGCTGAGGATGCGGACCTCGTTGGACGCCACGGCGTACGAGATGTTCTTCGACAGCGCCGTGACCTTCTCGACCTTCACCGCGGGGCCGAGCTCGACCTCGTAGCGGGTGACCGTCGGACCGCGCGTGTAGCCGGTGACGGTCGCGTCGATCTGGAACTGCTCGAGCACCTCGGTGAGGCGCGCGACGACCTCGTCGGACGCCTTGGAGCGCGCCTTGTGCGGCGAGCCCTCCCGCAGCATCGTGCTGTCGGGCAGCGAGTAGACGACGTCACCGGACAGGGCGAGCTGCTCGGCACGGGCCGGGATCGGCTCCATCGGGGGCAGCTCGGCCACGTGGGCCTCGTCGTCCTCGTGCTCCTCCTCGGCCTCGTCGACCGGCTCCGGCTCGTAGACGCGGGCGGGCGGCGTCTTGCGGGCGTCCTCGGGATCGTCGATCAGCGGGTTGTCGTACGGCTCGTCGGTCGTCGCGACGGTGCGCGGGTGCCGGCCCTTGCGGGGCTCGCTGACGGGCGCTTCGTCCGCCGCGTCGGGCTCGGCGTGGCGGCCCATCGCCGCGTCGCGCAGCTCGCGCAGGCGGTCGGGGACGGCGTACACGGGCGTGTTGGTGACGACCAGCACGCCGAAGGCCAGCACGAGCACCAGGATCGGTGCCACGACGTACTCGGTCTTGAGCAGGTCCATCGGGATCGCCGAGAACAGGAAGCCGATCGCTCCCCCGGCCTCGCGCATCGCGTCGGGATCGGGATCGCTGGGACGGGGCACGTCATGGGCGAGGTGGACCAGGCCCAGGATGCCGCCGACGATCGCGGCCCAGCCGATGACCTGACGGCCCGCGGGACCGTTGCGGTCCGGATGGCGCAGCGTCCGCCAGGCGACGACCAGCAGCAGGATCGGGACGGCCCACGCGAGCAGACCGACGGCACCGGACGCGACGTCCCGCACCCCCCGGCCGACGGCACCGGGCATGTCGGACCACACGGAGCCGGCGACCACGATGGCCACGGCCAGCAGGCCGAAGCCCACGCCGTCACGCCTCTGCTCGGGATCGAGCTCGCGGGCACTGTGGCCGATGCTGCGTGCGATCGCTCCCACGACACCGGCGATGCCGAGCCACAGGGCGGTGACGGCGCGCAGCAGCGCCGTGAGGACAACGGCCAGTGGACCAGGTCCGGTGCGGGCCGCGGGCTTGCGGGCTGCAGGCTTGCGGGCCTGTGGCTTGCGCTTGCTCGTGGTCGGCTTCTTGCGGGCCTGGCTGCCGGACGGCCGCTTGCGCGGCGGGGAAGTCGTTCGGGTCGCCATGGTCAAAGGGTAAAGCACAGGTCGAAGGTTGGCGGGCTGCCACGCGCAAACGGGGCCGATCCGGTGCGGCACCACAGCGGACCAGTCAGGTGTGGGTGACGCGAGGACCCGTCTCGCCACCGACGGACACCCCGCCGCCACGGGCCTGCGCCCGCGACACCACGAGACTCACCAAGCGCGGGTCGGGCGGACCGCCGTCCAGCATCGGGGCGGTGACCACATCGGCACCGGACGCCACCATCTGGTCGTGCACCGCACCCGGCGCCAAGACGTAGCTGGACACGACGACCCGCCGCCCATAGGCGCGTGCGACGTCGACGGCGTCGGCCAGGTGGGTGTCGGGCCCGCCGAGCGTCCCCACGTGGACCCGTCCGCCCCAGACGGCGCTGAGCAGCCGGGCGGCCTTGCTGACGTCCTCGACGGCGCGGTCGTCGGTCGCGACGTCGGCGGCCAGGACGATGGTGTCGTCCGAGCGCGCCCCGGCCTCGAACAGGCGCCGCACCCCGACCTCGGCCAGCACCCAGTCCGGTCCCAGGGGGGCCGTGACGCTCACGGCCGGGTCCAGGTGCGAGGCCTGCACGATGTCGACGCCGACGGGTCGGTCGTAGGCCAGCATGAGGGGCACGACCGCGCGGGGACCGACCGTCTCGGCCACGACCTGCGCGATGCGCGGCTCCTGGACGTCCACGAAGGCGTCGACGATGTCCAGGTCCCGCGCCTCGCGGCGCACGGCGTTGACCAGCCCGGCGAATGCCGAACGGCCCCGTGGCGCCTCCGAGCCGTGCGCGCACAGGATGACGGTGCGGTTCAACGGGCTCTCCGACGCTCGACCGCGGACCCCGAGATGTCCGCGGTCGGGGTCAGGGCCTCGGGATGCGCCGCTGCCGGCGGGACACCCCCCATGGTTCCGCCGGCAGCGCGCACCCCGCTGACCGCGCCGGGGCCGGGACCTGCGGTCGCCATTGCGTGAATGGCGGCAGGACCGGCGGACCCGGCGCAGGGACGACGACCCGACAGCGCCGGGGTGTCATGCATGAACATGTGCTCCCCTTCGATCGTCGGACCGCGGTCCCCCCGTTCAGCACCTTCAGGTTCCGCGATCGCTGTTTCGCGCCGGTTAACGCACGCGCCAGATTCGGTTACAACTCCGCAGAACGAACGCTGACGCGTGGGTTGCGCACGCTGACGCGTGGGTTGCGCACGCTGACGCGTGGGTTGCGCACGCTGACGCGTGGGTTGCGCACGCTGACGCGTGGGTTGCGACGTCAGCTGCCAGGGGTGGCGCGCGCACTGATGGCGGCGTCGACGCGCTGCAGGATGTCCGCGACCCGGGCGGGGTCTCCCCCGGCCTGACCGACGGCGACGCCCACCAGATAGGTCGTCAACGGCGCGGCGGGACGCACGATGCCGTGCGCCGCGTCCGCGGCCAGGTCCAGGACGGCATCGACGTCCAGCACCTGCTCGATGCCGAGCTCGGCGGCCAGCTCGCGGGCCCAGTCGGTCAGCACGGAATCATCCACGGCGCATCTCCTCGCTCGCACGGTGCAGGTCCTCGGGGGTGTCGATGTCGGCCACGACGGCGTCATCGGGCGAGATCTCCACCAGGTCCATCATGGCCACGATCCGCTTGACCGGCAGATCGGTCAGCGGCGCAGCCGCCGCGAGCACCTCGGCCAGCCGCTGCGACCGGTAGGCGGCGAGCAACGTCTGGCGGTGGCCGTCGGACGACCGGGGCACGACGCCGTCCGCCCGCGGATGCTCCGCCAGCGCGGCCAGCAGCACCGGGACCACCTCGGCCGCGCGGGGCACATCGGCGGCCAGCACCACCACGACCTCGGCCGGGACGCCTCCCAGCGCGTCCAGACCGGCACCGATCGCCGCCACCGGCCCCGCGAAGGGCGGGTCCTCACGCGCGGCGATCGCCCGCTCGGGCGCACCGGGCAGACTCGGTGGCCCGACGACCACGAGCCGCCCGGCGTCGGCGACGGCGTCGCACGCTCGTCCCAGCAGCGTCCGGCCACCGACGACGGCACCGGTCTTGTCGATGCCGCCCATCCGGGACGAGCGACCGCCCGCCAGCACGATCGCGTCGTACGTGGCGGGCGTCATGGCCCGGTCAGGCCTCGATGACGACCGGCAGGATCATCGGCCGGCGACGCAGGCGGCGTCCGACGAACGATCCGAGCACCCGGCGCACGACCTGCTGCAGCTGACGGTTGTCACGGGTTCCCTCGGACAGCGCCTCCTCGAGGGAGGCGCTGAGCTTGGGCAGGATCTCGTCGAAGGCCGAGTCGTCCTCGGCGATGCCGCGGGCGTGGATCTCCGGGCCGGACAGGATCTTGCCGGTGGCCGAGTCGATGACGACGACGACCGAGATGAAGCCCTCCTCAGCCAGGACACGGCGGTCCTTGAGCTCGGAGTCGGTCAGGTCACCGACCGACGATCCGTCGACGTAGACGTAGCCGCAGTCGACCGCACCGGTGATGGACGCGTGCCCGTCGACCAGATCGATGACGTAGCCGTCCTCGGCCAGCAGGACGTTCGGGACGCCGGTCTGCGTCGCGAGCTTGGCGTTGGCGTGCAGGTGACGGATCTCGCCGTGCACCGGCAGGACGTTGGAGGGCTGCACGATGTTGTAGCAGTACAGCAGCTCGCCGGCCGAGGCGTGGCCGGACACGTGCACCAGGGCGTTGCCCTTGTGGACGACGTTCGCGCCGAGCTTGGTCAGCCCGTCGATGACCCGGTAGATCGCGTTCTCGTTGCCCGGGATCAGCGAGGACGCCATGAGCACCGTGTCGCCGGGCTCGAGGCTGACCTGCTGGTGGCTGTTGTTGGCCATGCGCGACAGCGCCGCCATCGGCTCGCCCTGCGAGCCCGTCGACATCAGCACCATCTTGTGCGGCGGCGCGGCGTCGATCTTGTCGACCACGACACCGTCGGGCACGTGCAGGTAGCCCAGCTCGCGGGCGATCTGCATGTTGCGGACCATCGAGCGCCCGACGTAGGCGACCTTGCGGTCGTGCTTGACGGCCGCGTCGATGACCTGCTGCACGCGGTGGATGTGCGACGCGAACGACGCCACGATGATGCGCTTCTTGCTGCTGGCGAACACCGCGTCGATCGCGGGCGTGATGTTGCGCTCGGACGTCGTGAAGCCGGGAACCTCGGCGTTCGTCGAGTCCGTCAGGAACAGGTCGACGCCCTCCTCACCGAGCCGCGCGAAGGCACGCAGGTCGGTGATGCGGCCGTCCAGCGGCAGCTGGTCCATCTTGAAGTCGCCGGTGTGCAGCGCGACGCCGGCCGGCGTCTTGATCGCCACGGCCAGGGCGTCGGGGATGGAGTGGTTGACCGCCACGAACTCGAGCTCGAACGGCCCCAGGTCCATGATGTCGCCCTCGGACACGACGTACTTGGGCGCGTCCTTGAGCTTGTGCTCCTTGAGCTTCGGGTCGAGGAACGCCAGCGTCAGCTGCGAGCCGATCACCGGGATGTTGCCGCGCTCGCGCAGCAGGTACGGGACGCCGCCGATGTGGTCCTCGTGGCCGTGCGTCAAGACGATGCCGACGACGTCCTTGAGCCGGTCACGGATGGGACCGAAGTCGGGCAGGATCAGGTCGACGCCGGGCTGGGTCTCCTCGGGGAACAGAACTCCGCAGTCGACGACCAGGATCTTGCCGCCGTACTCGAAGATGGTCATGTTGCGACCGATCTCTCCGAGTCCGCCGAGGGGGATGACGCGCAGGGCGCCGGCGGGCAGTGCGGGCGGAGCGTCGAGCTCCAGGTGCATGTGGCTCATGTAGGCCTATCTCTTGAGTAGGCCCGACGCGTCGAGGCCGTCGCGAACGATCGCGACTTCTTCCTCGGTCGCGGCGGGCAGCGGGGCACGCATCGTGCGGTGGTCGAGCACCCCGAGCAGCTGCAGGGCAGCCTTGGAGGTGATCGCGCCTTGCGTGTGATTCATCATCGCCCGTACGGCGGGCTGAAGTCTGGTGTTGATGGCTCGCGCTGCGGGCAGGTCACCCGCGTCGACGGCGGCGACCATCTCGGCGTACTCGCGACCGGCGGCGTGAGCGACGACGCTGACGACACCCGCCGCACCCATGGCCAGCCAGGGCAGGTTGAGCGTGTCGTCGCCGGAGTAGATCTTGAGGCCGGTCTCGTTCATCAGCCAGGCACCACGGTCCAGGTCGCCGACGGCGTCCTTCATCGCGATGATCAGCGGATCGCCGGCCATCTGCAGGTAGGTCTCGTCCGCGATCCGGGTGGCGCTGCGTCCCGGGATGTCGTACAGCATCACGGGGGTGTCGTCACCCGCGTGGGCGACCTCGGTGAAGTGCGCGAGCAGCCCGGACTGGGGCGGCTTGCTGTAGTACGGCGTCACGATCAGGAGCCCGTGCGCGCCGGTCTTCTTGGCCTGCTCCGCCAGCTCGACGGAGTGCCGGGTGTCGTTGGTGCCGACGCCCGCGATGACGGTCGCCCGGTCACCGACCGCCTCGAGCACGGCCGCCAGCAGGCGTCCGTCCTCGGCGACCGTCGTGGTGGGCGACTCGCCGGTGGTGCCGCTGACGACGAGGCCGTCGTTGCCGTGGTCGACCAGGTGTGAGGCCACCTTCTGCGCCGCATCCAGATCGAGCTCACCCTCACGGGTGAACGGAGTGACCATGGCCGTCAGCACACGCCCGAAGGGCGCAGCCTCGGATGCGAGCGGCGACGTCATACCTACGAGGCTACCGCTTGGCGACCTGCTGTCGGCGACCGGCAGGATGACGGCATGATCGAGGACATCTACGACGTCGACACGAGCTCCGTCCCACGGGGCGACGGCACACGCGACCTGGTGCTGACCGACCGCTGGAACACCCCGCTCGGAAAGCCGAACGGCGGGTACCTGCTGGCCACGATGCTGCGCGGGCTGCACGACGAGATGGGCGCCGACGACCCCATGGTCGCCGCGATCACCTACCTCGCGCCGCCCGATCCTGGAGCGGCCGAGCTGCGGACCGCGACGGTCCGCGCGGGCCGCCGCGTGCAGACCGGCACCGCGTCGCTGTGGGCCGGCGACCGGCAGATCGCCGCGCTGACGGCCAGCTTCGGCCCGCGCCCGGACGGGCCGTCCGTCGAGCTCGGCGCTGCCCCGAAGCTGCCGGACCCCGACCGGTGCGCCGATCCGCGCGACCACGGCATGCCGACCGACGGGCTGTTCGGCCGCGTCGACTACCGCTTGGCGTCCACGCCCGGGTGGTCGCAGGGCCAGCCGAGCGGTGATCCGTCGATCGAGCTGTGGCAGCGCCTGGCCGGCGGTCGCCAGGTCGACTTCCCTGCGCTGGCCCTGCTGTGCGACTCGTTCGCCCCACCGGTGCTGGAGCTGGGTGACGGTTTCCAGCAGTCGATGACGGTGCAGCTCACCGTCCACCTGCACCGCCTCCCCCGGCCCGGATGGATCGCCACCCGGCTGTCCACCCGGCACGTGGTCAACGGCTTCCACGAGGAGGACTGCGAGCTGTGGGACGAGGACGGCAACCTGGTGGCGCAGAGTCGCCAGCTCGGCATCCTGCTGTGAGTTCCGCCCGCCCGCTAGCGTGATGGCCACTGCCCCGATAGAAGGAGACCCCATGGACCTGTTCGAGACCGAGAGCACCCAGCGCATGTCCCGCGAGGCTGCGGCCGAGCGCCTGCGCACCCTCGCCGACGCCCTGTCGCGACACAACTCGATCGAGCTCGAGCGCGGCGGCCACCGGATCACCGTCGACGTCCCCGACGAGGTGAGCTTCTCCCTCGAGGTCGAGGTGGGCGACGAGAACGAGATCGAGATCGAGCTCAGCTGGTGAACCTGCTCCGGGCCGGTCGGGCGCCTGCTGCGCACGATCGGCCCGGGCACGGGACGATGGGGTCATGAACGACGCCTGGCAGGACTTCGTCTCGACGGCGGCTGTCGCGCTGCTCAACGCGCTGGCCGTGGCGGTGATCGTCGCCCTGGTGACCCGCCGCCTCGGCCGGCGCTACCCCGTTGCGCGCTACCTGACCCGCGCCGCCGCCGTCCCGTTCCGTCTGCTGCTGCTCGTCATCGCCTTGACCGTCGCGGTGCACCGCGACGCGCCCTGGTCGGCGCGCGAGGACCTCGGCCGGTGGGTCGACCTGGCCACGCACGTCGGCATCATCATCACCGCCGCCTGGCTCGTCGGGGTCATGGTCCTGTCCCTGGAGGACATGGCCCTGCGCCGCTACCGACTCGACGCCGTCGACAATCTCGCGGCCCGCCGGGCCAAGACCCAGACAGCGGTGATCCGCCGGGTCACCCTGGTCGGGATCGTGATCCTGGCCATGGGCGCGGTGCTGCTGAGCTTTCCCGGCGTCAGCGCCGCCGGCCGCAGCGTGCTCGCCTCGGCGGGCATCATCTCGGTCATCGCGGCGGTCGCGGCGCAGTCGACGCTGAGCAACCTGATCGCCGGCCTGCAGATCGCCTTCAGCGGGTCGATCCGCTACGGCGACGCCGTGATCGTGGAGGACGAGTGGGGCTGGGTCGACGAGATCACCCTGAGCTATGTCGTAGTGCGGCTGTGGGACGACCGCAACATGGTCCTGCCGGCGACGTACTTCACGACGACGCCCTTCCAGAACTGGACCCGCAAGCACTCCGAGCTGCTGGGCTCCGTCGAGTTCGATGTCGACTGGCGGGTCAGCCCCGACGGCATGCGCGCCGAGCTCGACCGCATCCTGCCGACGACCGAGCTGTGGGACGGCCGCACCAAGGTCCTGCAGGTCACCGATGCCGTGGGCGGATGGGTCCGCATCCGCATCCTCGTCACCGCCAAGGACGCCCCGACGTTGTTCGACCTGCGCTGCTTCGTGCGCGAGCGGATGGTCGACTGGCTGCAGAGCGCCGACGAGGGCGGGCTGCCGCGGTTCCGGGTCGAGTCGGTCAACCGCCAGGCCCCGCGCCGGGCCAGCGAGGAGGAGGCCACCGGCCTGTTCAGCGGCGACCAGCAGGGCGACGAGCGCGCCGCCCGCATCACCGGCCAGATGCCCGCCCTCGACGAGGACGGACGGGCTCGCGAGTGAGCATCACGACCCGCTCCCGAGGGCTCGCCCTGGTCGCCGCCGTGGCGCTGGTCATCGGCGGCTCCACGACGCCGGCCTCGGCGAGGGGATCCGTCAACGCGACGGGCTACGCCCTGCAGGGCTCTGCCAAGCCTGCTGACGTGACGCGCGACGGACGCTACCTGCGCACGATCGCGATCTCCGGCGTCGCACTCGACGGCCCCGCCGGCATCACCACGGTCAGCCGCGACGTCGAACGCCTGCGCCGCGCCGCGCACCGGCACGGGCGCAAGGCGGTGCTGCTGCTCACCAACTTCAACGACGACCTCGGTGACTTCGACGAGCGGCTCGCCCACCGGATGCTGACCTCGCCGCCGGCGCGCGCTGCGGTCATCCGTGCGCTGACGCGGGCCGCCCGCGGCTTCGACGGCGTCCAGATCGACCTGGAGTCGTTGCGGGCCCGCGATGTGGACGGGCTGGTGGCCTTCACCCAGGAGCTGCGCGCCGCCCTGCCCGGCAAGTCCTTGTCGATGGCGTTCATGGCGTCCACGAACGAGCGCGGGTACCGGGCCCGCGGCTACGACCTGGCCGCCCTGGCGCCCAGCCTGGACCGGATGATCCTCATGGCCTACGACCAGCACGGACCGGACTGGTCGGGCCCCGGACCGATCGGCTCCCTGACCTGGCTGAAGCGCGAGCTGCGCTACTTCGCGAAGGTCCTGCCGAACCGCAAGATCGACCTGGGCGTCGGCACGTACGGCTACCAGTGGGGACGCAAGGCCGGCACGCTCACGGTCACCCAGGCCCGCCAGCGCGCCGGCGGCAAGGCCCGCTGGAGCGCCAGGCACGGCGAGTGGACGGCGAAGCTGTCCGGCGGTCGCCGGATCTGGTGGTCGGACCGGCGCTCGCTGGCCGCGCGCGAGAAGATCGCCCGCTCGTACCGCCTGCACGGGGTGTCGATCTGGCAGATCGGGTCGTCGGGCCGACTGCGGTAGGTGCTCGCTAGGACGCGGCGCGGTCGTACGTGACGATGTCGTACCCGTCGTACGCCTGCCGGTCGCCCTCGTGCCACTGCGACCAGTCGACGTCCGGGAACCAGGCATCGCCCTCGGGTGACAGGTCCACCTGGGTGACGACCATCCGGTCGACGACCCCGGCCTCGATCGCGGTGGCGTAGACCTGCGAGCCGCCGATGATGAACACGTCGTCGTCGAGCTTGGCGGCCAGGGCCAGCGCGGACGGCAGGTCCGCGGCGACCTCGACGCCGTCGGCGGTCCACTGCGGGTCGCGCGTCAGCACGATCGAGGTGCGCCCTGGCAGCGGACGCCCGATCGACTCGAAGGTCGCCCGTCCCATGACCATCGGGTGACCCATCGTCAGGGCCTTGAACTGGGCGAGGTCGCCGGTGCGCGGCCAGGGCAGGTCGCCGTCGCGTCCGATGACCCCGTTGCGGCCGATCGCGACGACGATCGTGACGGTCACTGCGCTGACTGCATTCGGCTTCGCCTCATACTGCGATCGGGGCCTTGATCAGGGGGTGCGGGTCGTAGCCGGTGATCTTGATCGAGTCGGGCGTGAACCCGTCGATCGAGGTGACCGAAGGGTCGAGCCACAGCTCGGGCAGCGCGCGCGGTTCGCGGGTCAGCTGCTCGCGCGCCTGGTCCAGGTGGTTGACGTACAGGTGGGCGTCACCGAGGGTGTGGACGAAGTCGCCGACCTCCAGGCCGGTGACCTGCGCGACCATGTGGGTCAGCAGCGCGTAGGACGCGATGTTGAACGGCACACCGAGGAAGACATCGGCCGAGCGCTGGTACATCTGGCACGACAGCTTGCCGTCGGCGACGTAGAACTGGAAGAACGCGTGGCACGGCATCAGCGCCATGGCGTCCAGGTCGGCGACGTTCCACGCGCTGACGACGTGGCGCCGGGAGTCGGGGTTGGTCCTGATCTGCTCGATGACCTGGGCCAGCTGGTCGATGTGCCGTCCGTCCGGCGCCGGCCACGACCGCCACTGGTAGCCGTAGACCGGGCCGAGATCGCCGTTGTCGTCGGCCCACTCGTCCCAGATCGACACGCCCTGCTCGTGCAGGTACTGCACGTTGGTGTCGCCCTTGATGAACCACAGCAGCTCGCCGACGACGGACTTGACGTGGATCTTCTTGGTCGTCACCAGGGGAAAGCCCTCGGAGAGGTCGAACCGCATCTGGTGACCGAACACGCTGCGGGTGCCGGTCCCGGTGCGATCGCCCTTGGCGACCCCTTCGTCGAGGATCCGCTGGACGAGTTCGAGGTAGGCCCGCATGTCTGCACACTATCAACGTCCGGGACCCGCCAGCGTGTGCCAAACTCTCACCATGCCGAGTGTCGAGTACGAAGCGACGCCCTCCGAGGTGCGCAAGTTCGCGTTGCTGCAGATCGTCCTGACCGCGGTGTTCTTCGTCTTGTTGTTCTTCATGCTCGGCGGTGACGACGCCCCCTTCCCGCCGGTGTGGCTGACCGTGCTGCTGGTGGTGCTGGTGGGCGCCGGGGCGGTCATGGCCGAGCGGGTGTGGCTGAGCTCATCACCCCTGCCCGCGGACGCCGATCCCGATGAGGCCCGACGTGACGCAGTGGGTGTCTTCGCCGCGCAGACGGTCCGCAAGCTCACCTACTGCGAGGCGCCGCTGCTGATCGCGGTGCTGGTCGCCTTCGTCACCGATCACGGTGGGTGGCCGCTGGTGATCGCCGGCTTCCCCGGACTGCTGGTGCTGACGTGGGAGCTGTGGCCGAGCCTGCGCAACACCTCGCTGACCGCGGCGATGCTGGACTCCAAGGGCGCCGACTCCCAGCTGGTGGAGAGCTTCCGCGAGTGAGCTCTGCCATGAACGCCGATGTCAGTGCCCGGCTGGCGTGGCCCGACGACGCCGCCGCGATCGTCCGGGTGCAGCTCGCCTCGTGGCGCCGCGGCTTCGCCGACGTGCTGCCGGCCGCCGAGCTGGACGCGATCGACTCCGACGAGCTCACCCAGCGCTGGGCGACCACGATCAGCGCGCCGCAGGACGCCCGCATGCGCGTCCTAGTGGCGCTGGAACGCGCGGACATCCGGGGCTTCGCCCTCGTCCACCCGTCCTACGACCCCGATGCCGACCAGGTGCGCGACGGCGAGGTCGGTGAGTTCGTCGTCGACACCGAGCACCAGCGCGCCGGACACGGCTCGCGCCTGCTGCAGGCCGCGATGGACACGCTGGCCGCGGACCGGTTCACCCGCGCCGTGTGGTGGATCGGCTCGACCGATGACGTGCTGCGCGGCTTCGTGACCGAGTCCGGCTGGGAGGCCGACGGCGCCCACCGCGAGCTCGCGACCGCCGACGGCGCGACGGTCAAGCAGGTGCGGCTCCACACCAGCCTGGCATGACGTCCGACCGCTCCATCGTCATCGACTCCCTCGGCGTCGGCCTGGCCACCGGCGCGTACGGGGTGTCGTTCGGCGCGATCTCCACGGCGTCGGGGCTGAGCGTGCTGCAGACCTGCCTGATCTCGCTGCTGGTCTTCACCGGCGCCTCGCAGTTCGCCTTCGTCGGCATCGTCGCCTCGGGTGGCAATCCGCTGACGGGTGCCCTGACCGCGGCGCTGCTGGGCAGCCGCAACCTGTTCTACGGCGTCAGCATGGCCCCCAAGCTGGAGCTGGGGCCCGGGGCGCGCCTGGCGAGCGCGCACTTCGTGATCGACGAGTCGACCGCGATGGGCGTGACGCGCGAGAACCGCCGCCAGGCCCGCCTGGGCTTCTACTGGACCGGCATCTCGATCTTCGTGCTGTGGAACCTCACGACGTTCATCGGGGCGCTGGCCGGTGACGCGATCGGCGATCCCCGCACCTACGGGCTGGACGCCGCGGTCGGTGCTGCGTTCCTCGGCCTGCTGTGGCCGCGCCTGGCGTCGTGGACGGGACGGCTGGTCGCCCTGACCGGTGCCGCCGTCGCGCTGGGCCTCGTGCCGGTCACCAGCGCCGGCCTGCCGATCATCATCGGCGGAGGCACGGCAGTCCTGCTGGGGATGCTGTGGCGGCCGAGGAGCCGGTCATGACCGCGCTGTGGGGTGGCATCGTGGTCATGATCGTGACCTGCTTCGCCCTCAAGTACGCCGGGCTGTCGGTGCCGCAGAGCATCCTGCAGCACGCGCTGACCGTCCGCGCCGTCGAGCTCATCCCCGCTGGGCTGCTCGGCGCCCTCATCGCGGTGCAGGTCTTCGCCGACGGCTCGTCCGTGCAGGTCGACGCCCGCCTGCTGGCCCTCGGGGTCGCCGCGGTCCTGCTGACGCTGCGCGTGCCGTTCCTGCCGATGGTCGTCATCGCCGCCGCGGTCGCGGCGCTCGTCCGCCAGCTCTGATCCTGCGGCTACAGGCCGAGGACCGCGTCGAGGCCCACGGTGACGCCGGGGCGGCCGCTGACGGCGCCGACGGCGGCCACGACACCGGGCATGAAGGACGCCCGGTCGTGGGAGTCGTGACGGATCGTGAACGACTCCCCCACCCCGCCGAACAGGACCTCCTGGGACGCCACGAAGCCGCGGGCGCGCACCGAGTGCACCGGGACACCGCCGAGCTTCGCTCCGCGGGCGCCGTCCGGGTCGGACGTCGTCGCGTCCGGCAGGGCCGCCGAACCGGCCGCCTCACGGGCAGAGGCGATCAGCTCGGCGGTGCGGACCGCGGTGCCCGACGGGGCGTCGATCTTGTCGGGGTGGTGCATCTCGATGACCTCGACGGACTCGAAGAACGGTGCCGCCGTCTCGGCGAACCGCATCATCAGGACCGCCCCGATCGAGAAGTTCGGGACGATCAGCACACCGGTCGACGGGGCATCGCCCAGCAGTGAGCGCACCGCGGCGATGCGGTCGTCGTCGAAGCCGGAGGTCCCGACGACGACGTGCACGCCGTGCTCGACGCACCAGGTCACGTTGTCGAGGGCCACCGCGGGCTGCGTGAAGTCGAGCGCCACCTCGGCGCCGGACGACGTGATGAGGTCCAGCGAGTCGCCTTGGTCGATCTCGGCGACGACCTCCAAGCCGTCGGCGGCGTTGATCGCCCGCACCGACTCCGAACCCATGCGCCCCTTGGCGCCCAGCACCGCGACCCGTGTCATGGCCCCGATCGTACGAGATCGGGGACTTCCCCCCGACGGCGCTCCGTCCTACCATCGTCGGATCGGGGCGACGGAGCGAAAGGCTGCGCCATGACCGATGAGGCCAGACAGCTCGGCTGTCAGACCGATGACATGTTGATGATCCACACGGTGTTCCGCCGTGAGTTCAGGCTCGCGGGCCCGATGGTCCGCCACGTCGATGCCGGCGACACCGCCCAGGCCGCCCGGGTCGCGACCTACCTGGCCGAGATCGTCACCGCGCTGCACCACCATCACCACCATGAGGACGAGATCATCTGGGACACCCTCGTGGACCGCTCCCCCGGGTGCGCGCTCCACGTCGGACAGATGAAGGCCCAGCACGCTGAGGTGTCCGATCTGCTCGACCGGGTCGACGGGCTCATCCCGGTCTGGGTCCCCACGGCGGACGCCGAGTCCCGCGACCGGCTGGCGAGCGCCGTCGAGGCCGTCTCGACAGCCCTCGACGCCCACCTCGGGCAGGAGGAGGAAGTCATCCTCCCGGTCGCAGCCAGCTCGTTCACGCAGGCCGAGTGGGACCGCCTCGGCGAGGCCGGCATGGCATCGGTTCCTCGCAACCGGCTCCTGGTGCAGCTCGGCTATCTGATGGAGGACGCCACCCCCGAGCAGCGCGCGATGGTGATGGCCCACGTCCCTCTGGCCGCTCGTCTTCTCTACCGGGCCGTTGGCAGGCGGCAGTACGAGAAGGAGATCCGGACGCTGCGCGCCCCGGTGTGACGTCTAGCGCGCCAGCTCGGCCAGGACGGCGACACCGGCGGCCACCTCGACGTACGACGTCGTCAGGGGGGACAGACCGAGCCGGATGAGGTCGGGCTCGCGGAAGTCGGGCACGACGCCGCGCTCGAGCATCTCTGCGGCGATCTCCCGCGCCCGCGGATGACGCACCGTGACGTGGCTGCCGCGCCGGTGCGGGTCGCGAGGGGTCACGATCTCCAGCCCGGCTGCGTCCAGCTGCTCGATCAGATAGGTCGTGAGGGCCACCGACTTGTCGCGGATCGGCCCGATGCCGGCCTCGGCGATCAGCCGCACACCCTCCTGCACGGCGAGGATCGCCGCGACGGGCGGCGTGCCGCTGAGCATCCGCCGGACCGTCGGCGATGCCTCGTACGTGTCGGACATCGCGAACAGGTCGGCCGCGCTCCACCACCCGGGGATCGGCTGCTCCGCCTGCGCCAGGTGCCTCGCGGCGACGTACGCGAACGCGGGCGCCCCGGGTCCGGCGTTGACGTACTTGTAGGTGCACCCGACGGCGAAGTCGACCCCGGCCGAGTCCAGCTCGATGGGGACGACCCCGGCCGAGTGGCACAGGTCCCAGATCACGACCGCACCGGCGGCGTGGACCGCGTCGGTGATCGCCGGCAGGTCCAGCAACGTCCCCGAGCGGTAGTCGACGTGGCTGAGCAGCACGACCGCGGTCCGCTCCCCCAGCGCGCCGGCGAGCACCTCGGTCGTGACGTTCTCGACCAGGTCCGGCTCGAGCCGGCGCACCGTCATGCCGCGGGCCTCGGCGACGGCCTCGACCAGGTACCGGTCGGTCGGGAAGTTCGTGGCGTCGATGATGATCTCGTCGCGATCCGCGCGCAGGCCCGCCGCCGCGTGCAGCAGCTTGTGGATGCACACCGACGTCGAGTCGGCGATGACGGTCTGGCCGTCGGCGGCGCCCAGCAGCTCCCGTCCGAGCTCGTCGCCGACCGTCACCGGCAGATCGACCCAGCCCTCGGACCAGCCGCGAATCAGGCGGCTGCCCCACTCCTGGCGCACGAACGTCGTCAACCGGTCGAGGGTCGCCACCGGGAGCCGACCCAGCGAGTTGCCGTCCAGGTAGGCGACCAGGTCGTCATCGATCACGAACCGGTCGCGGAAGGACGCCAACGGGTCGGCGGAGTCCAGGTCATGGGGGGATGCAGCCATGCCGCGATGCTCTCACGGCGCCGGGCGCCGCCCGGCTGGGGACGCAGAAGGGCCCCGCTGCCGAAGCAACGGGGCCCATCCGATGAGTGGATCAGGCGTCAGCCGTGGCCGACTCCTCGTCGGAGGAGGCAGGAGCCTCGTCCGACTTGTCGATGACCGGGATCAGCGAGAGCTTGCCGCGGTCGCCGAGCTCGGCGATCTCGACCTGGATCTTCTGACCGACCGAGACGACGTCCTCGACGTTGTTGACGCGCTGGCCACCGTTGAGCTCACGCAGCTTGCTGATGTGCAGCAGGCCGTCGCGACCCGGGGACAGCGACACGAACGCACCGAAGTCGACCGTCTTGACGACGGTGCCGAGGTAGCGCTCGCCGACCTCGGGCATCGTCGGGTTGGCGATCGCGTTGATCGCGTCGCGGGCAGCCTCGGCGGCCTCGCCGTTCTCCGCACCGACGTAGACCGTGCCATCGTCCTCGAGGGAGATGTTCGCGCCCGTGTCGTCCTGGATCTGGTTGATGATCTTGCCCTTGGGGCCGATGACCTCGCCGATCTTGTCGACGGGGATCTTGATCGTGATGATCCGCGGCGCGTAGGGGCTCATCTCGTCCGGCTCGTCGATGGCCTCGGCCATGACGTCCAGGATCGCGACGCGAGCGCCGTACGCCTGCTGCAGGGCACCGGCCAGCACGTCGGCGGGGATGCCGTCGAGCTTGGTGTCCAACTGCAGGGCGGTGACGAACTCACGCGTTCCGGCGACCTTGAAGTCCATGTCGCCGAAGGCGTCCTCGGCTCCCAGGATGTCGGTCAGGGTGACGAACTTCTGCTCGCCGTCGACCTCACCGGAGATCAGGCCCATCGCGATGCCGGCGACCGGCGCGCGCAGCGGGACACCCGCGTTGAGCAGACCCAGCGTCGAGGCGCAGACCGAGCCCATCGACGTCGAGCCGTTGGAGCTCAGCGCCTCGGAGACCTGGCGGATCGCGTAGGGGAACTCCTCGCGCGTCGGCAGCACGGGCAGCAGCGCACGGCCCGCGAGGGCGCCGTGACCGATCTCGCGACGCTTCGGCGAACCGACCCGGCCGGTCTCACCGGTCGAGTAGGGCGGGAAGTTGTAGTTGTGCATGTAGCGGCGCGCCGTCTCGGGAGAGAGCGTGTCGAGCTTCTGCTCCAGGCCCAGCATGTTCAGCGTCGTGATGCCCAGGATCTGGGTCTCACCGCGCTGGAACAGCGCGGAGCCGTGGACGCGGGGAACGATGCCGACCTCGGCGCTGAGGGCACGGATGTCCTCCAGGCCACGGCCGTCGATGCGGACCTTGTCGCGCAGGACGCGCTCGCGGACGACGGTCTTGGTGACCGCGCGGATGGCCGCACCGATCTCCTTCTCGCGACCCTCGAAGTCGGCGCCGATCTTGTCGATGACGTCGGCCTTGATCTCGGACTCGCGCTCCTCGCGCTCGGCCTTGCCGGCGATCGTCAGGGCCTGGGCCAGATCGGCCTTGGCGACGGCCTCGACGGCCTCGAGGACGTCGTCCTCGTAGTCCAGGAAGATCGGGAAGTCGCGGACCGGCTTGGCGGCGACCGCAGCGAGCTCGGCCTGCGCCTCGCACAGCTGCTTGATGAAGACCTTGGCGGCCTCGAGGCCACCGGCGACGATCTCCTCGGTGGGCGCCTGGACGCCGCTCTGGACGAGGTCCCAGGTCGACTCGGTCGACTCGGCCTCGACCATCATGATGGCGACGTCGTCACCGGCGACACGGCCGGCGACGACCATGTCGAAGACCGCGTTCTCGAGCTGGCTGTGCGTCGGGAAGCCGACCCACTGGCCGTCGATCAGCGCGACGCGGGTGGCGCCGACGGGGCCGGTGAACGGCAGGCCGGAGATCTGCGTCGACGCGGAGGCCGCGTTGATCGCGAGCACGTCGTACGGGGTGTCGGGGTTGAGCGCCAGGACCGTGATGACGACCTGGACCTCGTTGCGCAGACCCTTCTTGAAGGTCGGGCGCAGCGGGCGGTCGATCAGGCGGCAGGTGAGGATCGCGTCCTCGGAGGGACGACCCTCACGACGGAAGAACGAGCCCGGGATGCGTCCCGCGGCGTACATCCGCTCCTCGACGTCGATCGTCAGGGGGAAGAAGTCGAAGTGGTCCTTGGGGTGCTTGCCGGCCGTGGTGGCCGACAGCAGCATGGTGTCGTCGTCGAGGAATGCGGAGACCGCGCCGGCGGCCTGCTGGGCGAGGACGCCCGTCTCGAAACGGATGGTGCGGGTGCCGAAGGCACCGTTGTCGATGACTGTCTCGACGGAGTGGAGTTCGGACATAGATGTCCCTTCCGCAGACGAATGTCTGCCTGTAGGGACGAGAGCCGCGGGGCGGTGAATTCTGCCGGTCTTCGATCGAGGCCTGCGGCACGCGTCGTGCGTCCCGAGGGCCACTACCGAGGACCGAGCCCGTGGGTGCCCGCGCTCTCGTCTGGTGTGTTTCGTGTGTGGAGTTGTGGTGCGTGCCCTTGCGGGCGGGGCGGCCACTTCAGAGAAGTGACCGCCTCCGGCAGTGCTAGCGGCGCAGGCCGAGACGCTCGATGAGCGAACGGTAACGCTCGATGTCGTTGTTCTGCAGGTAGTTGAGCAGACGACGACGCTGTCCGACCAGGAGCAGCAGACCACGACGGCTGTGGTGATCGTGCTTGTGCTCCTGCAGGTGACCGGTCAGGTGTGCGATACGAGCCGTCAGCAGTGCGATCTGGACCTCCGGGGAGCCCGTGTCGCCGTCGCTGAGCGCGTACTGCTTGATGATGTCTTCCTTGGCAACGCCCGCAACTGTGGGCGCAGCAGTCTTCTTCGACACTTTTTCTCCTAGGATTTCCGTTGCACGGCGCGCCCGGGCACATCCACCGGGGCACTCTCTGTCCGTGGCCGATCACACGGCAACGTCAAGCGTATCAGCGGCGGCGTCGCCAGAGCCAATCGACAGCTTGTCCCGCGCTATAGCCTCGGGGCATGAGAACTCGCGCCGTGATCGCTGCGACGGCGCTGCTGATGATCGTCGCAGGATGCTCGTCCGACCCGACGACGGACTCCCCCCGAGCATCCGGCACGAGCCAGACGCCGACCGCTGCGGCGCCGGCACCCCGGCCGTCCAGCTACGTCGCCCTGGGCGACTCGTTCACCGCCGGACCGGGCATCGACCCGCTGCAGGCCGGCTCGGGCTACTGCGGGCGCTCGCAGGACAACTGGCCGACGCGGGTGGCGGACTCCCTCGACCTCACGCTGACCGACGTGAGCTGCTCGGGCGCGACGACCGCCGACCTGGCCAGCACCGTCCGCTCGGGCGCGTTGTCCACCGGTCCGGGTCTGGTCACGGTCAGCGCCGGCGGCAACGACGGCGGGCTGTTCCTGTCGCTGATCCGGTCGTGCACCGCCGGGTCGGACGCGTGCGGCTCGTTCGTGAAGCAGCAGGTCCCGCCGATCCTGAAGCAGACGACGACCGACGTGGTGTCGTTGCTGGACGCCGTGCGGTCGGCCGCCCCCGACGCCCGCGTCGTGCTGGTCGGCTATCCGCGCCTCATGCCCGCCGACGGCACGTGCGACGCGGTGGGCATCGCCGCCGGCGACGTCGCGACCGTCGTCTCGGCCGAGGAAGCGCTCGACACCGCGCTGGCGTCCGCGGCCGAGCAGGCCGATGTCCCCTACGTCTCGGCCAGGGACGCATCGACGGGTCATGACGCGTGCGCCGGCGACCAGGCATGGACCAACGGCGCATCGCCCGGCACCGGCGACGGGATCTTCTTCCACCCCAACCGCCGGGGCATGGCCGCGGTCGCCTCGTTGGTCGAGGCAGCCGCGAAGGGCTAGAGCCCGAGCAGCTCGCGGGTGCGGACGACGTCGTCGTTCATCTGCGCGATCAGCGGATCGATGCCGTCGTACTTGACCATGCCGCGGATGCCGTCGACCAGCTCGATGCGGATGGCCTCGCCGTACAGGTCCAGGTCGGTGCGGTCCAGGACATAGGACTCGACCCGCCGCTCGACCCCGTCGAAGGTCGGGTTGGTGCCGACCGAGATCGCCGCGGGCAACCGCTGGCCGTCGGAACGGACGACCCAGCCGGCGTACACGCCGTCCGGCGGCACCGCGTAGGCCTCGTCGACCGGCACGTTGGCGGTCGGGAAGCCCAGCTCGCGACCCCGCTGGTCGCCCTTGCGGACGACTCCGTAGACCTCGTGCGGACGGCCCAGCACCTCGGCGGCGTCCCGCATCCGCCCGGCGGCGACGTGGGCGCGGACGAGCGTGGACGAGTAGGGCTCGGCGCCGCCGTCCAGGTGCAGGGCGTCGACCGTGAAACCGGCCTGCTCACCGGCGTGCCGCAGGAATGCCGTGTCTCCCGTGGCGCGGTGGCCGAAGCGGAAGTTGTCGCCGACGGCGACCACCGACGCCTGCAGCTCGTCGCGCAGGACGCGGTCGACGAACTCCTGCGGCGTCCACGCGGCCATGTCGCGGGTGAAGTCCAGGATGCGCACCTCGTCGGCGCCGGCCGCCAGCAGCAGCTCGACGCGGCGCTCCGTCGTCGCGAGCCGCTTCGGCGCGTGATCGGGTGCCACGACCGCCAGCGGGTGCGGCTCGAACGTGACCGCGATGACCGGCAGCCCGCGCGACAGCTCGCGGGTGCGCTTGATGACGTGCTGGTGGCCGCGGTGCACCCCGTCGAAGTTGCCGACCGTCACCGCCGCGGGCTCGTCACGCGCGGTGGTCGAGGCCCCGGGGAAGTCGCGCCAGATCGTCACGGGAAAACTGTGCCACACCCCGGTGCCGCCGCCGCGAGGACGGTCACAGCAGCAGGGCCAGCGGCTTGAGCAGCGCCTCGTAGACGCGAGCCACGAAAGGCCGGCGCATCCAGTCCTCCAGGCTCAGCCGCTCGCACTTGACGCAGTCGTCGGCGAACACCTGCTCCATCCCGGCAGCGAGCCCCTGGTCGAGGATCTCCAGGTTGATCTCGTAGTTGCCCAGCAGGCTCAGCCGGTCGATGTTGGCCGTGCCGATCGTGGTCCACTCCCCGTCGATCGTCGCCGTCTTGGCGTGCACCATGTGGTCGTTGTAGCGGTAGATCTCGACGCCCGCCCGCAGCAGCCGACCGTAGAAGCCGCGCGACAGCCAGTCGGTGACCACGTGGTTGGAGATCCGGGGCACGATGATGCGCACCCGCACGCCGCGTCGTTTGGCGTCCAGCAGCGCGGCGAGGATGTCGCGGTCGGGGATGAAGTAGGCGGCGGTGATGTCGATGCTCTTGTGCGCCCGGTCGATCGCCTCGAGATACATGCCGCGGATGGGGAACATCAGCTGCCGCGGCACGTTGCGGTGCGCGCGGATGTGCGGCCGCCACCCGGTGGACGGGTTCTGCTCGATCATCGGGGTGTTGCGCCGCGGGTGCGTGTTCCAGAAGTCGACGAAGGCATTGTCCAGGTCCCACACCGCCGGGCCCTCGATGCGCAGGTGGGTGTCGCGCCACTCCGTCGCGTACGTGGAGCCGATGTTGTAGCCGCCGACGTACGCGACCCGGTCGTCGACGACCAGGATCTTGCGGTGGTCGCGGCCGATGTGCCGCGGGCTGAGCACCTTCCACGACGACACGATGGGGTACACCAGCACGTTGATCGGCGGCGGGAACTTCAAGAAGCTGCGCTTGACCACGAGGTTGGCGAACTGGTCGAAGATGACGTAGACCTCGACCCCCCGGTCGGCCGCGTCGATCAGCGCCTGCTTGAACCGGCGCCCCATCTCGTCGCCCTTGATGATGTAGGTCTCCAGCAGGATCCGCCGCTGGGCGCCCTCGATGGCGGCCAGCATGTCCTCGAAGAGGATCTCGCCGTACGTGTACGTCGTGGCGACGCTGCCATCCCCCACGGGGTGCGAGACCGGGTCGGCCGGCGGCAGGTCGGGGATCTTGCGCCCGCGCAGGAGACGCCGGACCCGATCCGCGCCCATCAGCGTGACCACCGCCGTGAGCTGCGCGCCGAGCATCGCCAGAAGACCCTGACGCAGCAGACGAGGGGTCCTCCAGCGCAGACTCATGCCAAGACTGTACCGATCAGACGAACACGGCCACCGGCTTGGCGACGCCACCACGCTGCTCGTACAGGGCCAGGAACTGCCCCGACGGGTCGAACATCGCGACGGCCCGCGGCGCTCCCAGATCGATTCCGGTGAGGGCACGGCCGAACCGCACGTCCTGCGCCTCGCGCTCGGGCAGGTCGTACGAGTCGAAGCTCGCCCGCGCGACGTCGTCCAGGCTGATGACGTGCAGCTCCTGCTCGAGCTCCTCGAGCGTGCGGGCCAGCCGCAGCGGGAATCCGCCGACGCGGGTGCGACGCAGCATCGTCAGGTGTCCGCCGACGCCCAGGTCGGCGCCGATGTCGCGGGCCAGCGCCCGGATGTAGGTGCCGCTGGAGCACACGACCCGCACGTCGACGTCGACGACGTCGCCGTCCACGCGCACGGCGTCCACGTCGAACGTCGAGATGGTCACCGGACGAGCCTTGAGGGTGACCTCCTCCCCCGCGCGCACGGCAGCGTACGACCGCACGCCGTCGACCTTGATGGCCGAGACCGACGACGGGACCTGCTGGATGTCACCGGTGTACGCCTCGACGGCGGCACGCACGGCAGCCTCGTCGATGTGACCGGCCGGCGTGGTCGCGGTGACCTCGCCCTCCGCATCGTCCGTGACGGTGGACTGCCCCAGGCGGATCGTGGCGAGGTACTCCTTGTCGGCGTGCGTGAGGTAGCCGAGCAGGCGCGTGGCGCGGTTGATGCCCAGCACCAGCACGCCGGTGGCCATGGGGTCGAGTGTGCCGGCGTGGCCGACCTTCTTGGTGCCGGCCAGCCGGCGCATGCGTCCCACGACGTCGTGGGACGTCCAGCCGGCCGGCTTGTCGACGATGACCAGGCCCGACTGCACATCGGTCACGCGTCGTCGTCCTCGTCGACCGGCTTCTTGTACGGATCGGGGTCGCCGGCGTACTGCGCGCCCGCCGTCCGCGACAGGACCTCGTCGTCGGACGCCTTGACCTTGGCCAGCAGGTCCTCGATCTCCTTGGCCGTCTCGGGCACGGAGTCCAGGAAGAACGTGATCGAGGGCGTGATGCGGGTGCCCAGCTGCTTGCCGACCTCGGAGCGGATGAGCCCCGTGGCGCTGCGCAGGGCAGCGGCCGTGTCGTCGCGCTGCTTCTGGTCGCCCATCACGGTGTAGAACACCGACGCCTGCTGGCCGTCACCGGTCATGCGGACATCCGTGATCGTCACGAAGCCCAGGCGCGGATCCTTGACCCGTCGCTCCAGCATCTGTGCCACGACGACCTTGATCCGGTCACCGACCTTGGCGTTACGCGGTCCGGCCATCTTCCATCTCCTGAAAATCAGTGGGACGTCATCCCGTGCGAGCCGCAGAGGGCTCGCACGGGATGACGTCCCGGGACTGAACTACTTATGCGCGAGGCTTCTCGCGCATCTCGAAGGTCTCGACGACGTCGCCGACCTTGATGTCGTTGAAGCCACGGAGCACGAGACCGCACTCGAAGCCTTCGCGGACCTCGGACACATCGTCCTTCTCACGCCGCAGGCTCGAGAAGTCCAGGTTGTCCGCGACGACGGTGCCGTCGCGCAGCAGGCGTGCCTTGGCGTTGCGCTTGATCGTGCCGCTGGTGACCATGCAACCGGCGATGTTGCCGATCTTGCTGGAGCGGAAGATGTCGCGGATCTCGGCGGTACCGAGCTGCGCCTCCTCGAACTCCGGCTTGAGCAGGCCCTTGAGGGATGCCTCGATCTCCTCGATCGCGTTGTAGATGACCGAGTAGTACTTGATCTCGACACCCTCGCGGTCGGCCAGCTCCGTCGCCTTGCCCTGCGGGCGGACGTTGAAGCCGATGATCACGGCGTTGGACGCCGCGGCCAGCATGACGTTGGTCTCGGTGATCGCACCGACACCGCGGTCGATGACCCGCAGCGCGACCTCGTCGCCGACGTCGATCTTGGCCAGTGCGTCCTCGAGCGCCTCGACCGAACCGGAACCGTCACCCTTGAGGATGAGCAGCAGCTCGTCGGTCTCGCCCTTCTCCATCGAGGACATGAAGTCCTCGAGGGTGCGGCGACCCGTGCGCTGCGCCAGCAGTGCGTTGCGCTCGCGCGCCTCGCGCTTCTCGGCGATCTGGCGGGCCAGGCGGTCGTCGCCGACCACCATGAAGTTGTCGCCGGCTCCGGGGACGGCCGTCAGGCCGAGCACGAGCGCCGGACGCGACGGGGTCGCTTCCTCGATGTTGTTGCCGTACTCGTCGAGCATGGCGCGCACACGACCGAACGCCGGGCCGGCGACGATCGAGTCGCCCACCTTGAGCGTTCCGCGGTGGACCAGCACCGTGGCGACCGGGCCGCGACCGCGGTCCAGGTGCGCCTCGATGACCAGGCCCTCGGCGTTCTGCTTGGGGTTGGCGCGCAGGTCCAGCGATGCGTCGGCGGTCAGGATGACCGCCTCCAGCAGCGCGTCCAGACCGGTGCCGGCCTTCGCCGAGACGTCGACGAACATCGTGTCTCCGCCGTACTCCTCGGGCACGAGTCCGTACTCGGTGAGCTGGCCGCGGGCCTTGGTCGGATCGGCGTCGGGCTTGTCGATCTTGTTGACCGCGACGACGATCGGGACGCCGGCAGCCTTGGCGTGGTTGAGCGCCTCGACCGTCTGCGGCATGACGCCGTCGTCGGCCGCGACCACGAGGATCGCGATGTCGGTCGCCTGGGCACCACGGGCACGCATGGCGGTGAACGCCTCGTGACCGGGGGTGTCGATCAGGGTGATGCGACGCTCGGTGCCGTCGACATCGGTCGCGACCTGGTAGGCACCGATGGTCTGCGTGATGCCACCGGCCTCCTTGTCCACGACGTTGCTGCTGCGCAGCGCGTCGAGGAGCTTGGTCTTGCCGTGGTCGACGTGACCCATGACGGTGACGACCGGCGGACGCGGCGCGAGATCTTCCTCGGCACCCTCGTCCTCACCGAACTCGATGTCGAAGGACTCGAGCAGCTCGCGGTCCTCGTCCTCGGGCGAGATGACCTCGACGTGGTAGTTGAGCTCCTCACCGAGCAGCAGCAACGTCTCGTCGTTGGCCGACTGCGTCGCCGTGACGATCTCGCCCAGGTGGAACAGCACCTCGACGAGCGATGCCGAGTCGGCACCGATCTTGTCGGCGAAATCGGCCAGCGAGGAACCGCGGGTCAGGCGAACGGTCTCGCCATTGCCCTTGCGGACGCGGACGCCGCCGATGGCGGGCGCCTGCATCTGGTCGAATTCCTGACGCTTCGCGCGCTTGCTCTTGCGTCCACGACGGACGGGTCCGCCGGCGCGACCGAACGCGCCCTGCGTGCCGCCACGGGTGTTGCGGCCACCGGGGCCACCTGTGCGCGGCGGGCCGCTGAAGCCGCCGCCACCAGGACGACCCGGTGCGCCGGCTCCGGCACCTCCGCCGGGACGACCGGCGAATCCGCCGGGTGCGCCACGACCGGGCGCTCCGCCACCGGGACGACCGGGGGCGCCGCCGGGACGACCGCCGCGAGCAGCGGACGGTCCGGGCAGGCCGGACTGGCGCGGCATCATCGCGGGGTTCGGACGGGGCATCCCGCCACCGGCGCCACCGGGCGCGGGAGCGGACGAGCCGCCCTCACGAGCGGCGGGCGGGCGCGGGGTGTTGCGCTGCATGCCCTGCGTGGACGAGAACGGGTTGTTGCCGGGGCGTGCGCCACCTGCTGCGGGCGGACGCGGGCCGGGGGTCGGTCCGGGCGTCGCGCGGGCGGCGGGCGCTGCCGGCTTGGGTGCGGCCGGGGCAGCGGGTGCCTCGGCGGCCGGCGCCTTGGGGGCGGGTGCCTTCGGGGCCGGCGTGGGCTCGGCCGGACGGCGCGGGCCGGGCATGGGGCCCGGGGTGCGCGTCGGCGTGGGTGCTGCGGACTCGGCAGCGGGGGCCGCCGGAGCGGCCTTCTGCTCCGGTGCCGCGGGCGTGGGAGCGCCGGGCTTGGGTGCGCCGGGCTTCGGCGCGGCCTTGCCCGACTTCTTGGCGCCCTGCGCGCGCAGGGCCTCTCCGTGCTCCTCGTTGAGGCGCCGGACGACGGGTGCTTCGACGGTCGAGGAGGCCGACTTCACGTACTCACCCATGTCTTTCAGGGTGGACAGGACGACCTTGCTCTCGACACCGAACTCGCGTGCGAGCTCGTGGACTCTTACAGCCACTTTTCTCCTTCAGGGGGGTCCGACCCCGAAGGAGGATCAGACCACTAGTTGACGAACGTGCTCATTGCGCAGTACTCATCGCGCAGTACTCATCGGTTCTTCATGAGCGAGTGCTCCGATTTCGTGTCGTGGAACGGCCGCGGGTGCGGACGTCCGTGGTGGTCACTCATCTGATCCGGGGCCCTCGACGACGGCAGCCAGGCCACTCAGGTCCAGCGGCCCCTCGACTCGAAGGGCCCGACCGAATGCCTTGCGGCGTGTCGCGAGCTCCAGGCACCGGGTCGTGGGGTGCAGGTGCGCCCCTCTTCCCGGAAGCGTCCCGCGCGGATCGGGGGTCACGACGACTGTCGTGGACTCTCGAACTGCGACGACTCGCACCAGAGCGGTCTTGTCTGAACGTTGCCTGCAACCGATGCACGTTCGGACGACCGCGACCAGTCTACCCGTCTCGCGCACTGGTTGCCTCATTGGTCAGTCCGCCTTGGTCCGGGGGGCCTCGGTGTCCGAGCGGATGTCGATGCGCCAACCGGTCAGCTTCGCTGCGAGGCGGACGTTCTGGCCCTCCTTGCCGATCGCGAGCGACAGCTGGAAGTCCGGCACCACGACGCGCGCCGAGCGGGTCGCGGCGTCGACGATCGTGACGCTCTTGACCTGCGACGGGGACAACGCCTGGGCGATGAACTCGGCCGGGTCGTCGCTGAAGTCGACGATGTCGATCTTCTCGCCGTGCAGCTCGTGCATGACGTTGCGCACCCGCTGGCCCATCGGGCCGATGCACGATCCCTTGGCGTTGACGCCGGGGATGTTGGCGCGCACGGCGATCTTGGTGCGGTGGCCGGCCTCGCGGGCGATCGCGACGATCTCGACGGACCCGTCGGCGATCTCGGGCACCTCCAGCGCGAACAGCAGCTTGACCAGGTTGGGGTGCGTGCGGGAGACCTTGACCTTCGGTCCGCGCGTGGTCTTCTCCACCTCGTACACGTACGCCTTGAGCCGCTCACCGTGGGCATACTTCTCCTCCGGGACCCGCTCGGTGCCGGTCAGGACGGCCTCGACACGCCCCAGGTCCAGCATGACGTCGTGGGGGTTGCGGCCCTGCTGGATGACACCCGAGACGATGTCGCCGACCTTGCCGGCGAACTCGCCGTACTTCGACTCGTCCTCGGCATCGCGGATGCGCTGCATGATCAGCTGGCGCGCGATCGTCGCGGCGAACCGGCCGAAGTCGTCGGGGGTGTCGTCGAACTCGGGCGTGAACGCCGGCTCGGGGCGCGGCGCGGGAGCCTCGCCCTCGGCGGGCTCGGGGGCGGGCGGCACCTCGATGCGCTCCTTCGCCCAGACCGTCACGTGCCCGGTCTTGCGGTCCAGCTCGACCCGCGAGTGCGGGCGGGCCACGCCGGTCTTGTGATAGGCCGAGAGCAGTGCTGTCTCGATGGCCTCGCAGATCGCCTCGAGGGGGATCTCTTTCTCGCGTTCAAGGGCGCGCAGGGCAGCCATGTCGATGTCCATCAGGCGTCCTTCCGGTTGAGCTCGATCTGTACGAGCGCTGAGGTGATGTCTGCATACAGGTACCGCGTCGTCGTGCGGCCGATGATCTCGACGCCGGTGTCGTCGCTGGCGCCGATGCGCCCGTCGATCGACGAGTCGTCCGAGGCCAGCCGGATCCGGACCAGTCGGCCCTCGTTGCGGCGCCAGTGGCGCGGCAGGGTCAACGGCCGGTCGACACCGCGCGAGGTGACCTCGAGCGTGTAGGGCTGCTCGCCCATGACGTCGGACGAGTCCAGGACCTCCGACAGGGCGCGGGTCGCGTCGGTGATGTGGTCGATGCCCACTCCCCCGTCGCGGTCGACCGCGATCAGCAGCACCCGCTTCTTGCCGGCGGGCGTGAGCTCGAGTGCCTCGAGGTCGAGGCCCAGCGATGCCACGGTGCTCTCGACGAGGGCCTCCAGACTGTCGGTCATGGGTCGTCCTTCGTCTTGAGTTGTCGACACCGTCCCGGTGTCGTGCCGCATGCGGCGGGCTGTGCATGCGGGTCCCACCTTATCGAATGTTCGGAGGTGCCCGGACCGCCTCGGCCGCTCGGTGTGCCCGCGTGGCGCCCCCGGACCGTCGGATAGCCTTCCGGGGTGATCACGCGACGCGTCCTTCTGGGGACGGGAGCGGCCGTCGTCGGGGCAGGCGGGCTCCTGACAGTGGGCCATCTCACGCACCGGCTCGACGATGTCGCCGATGCCGTGGGGCTCGATCCGAAGCCGCTGCCGGACCCGGCCGACACGCGGATCGTCCGCCGGGCCGCGCGGGCGTGCGCGACGCTGTTGACGACCGTCGAGGCGGCGGCCGCAGCGAACCCCGGGGTCGACCTGGCCCCGGTGGCCGCCATCGTGCGGGAGCAGCTGGCCGCGGTCGGCGGCTCCCCCGCCACCACGGCGTCCCTCGCACCGGTGACGCTGGACGCGCTGGAGCAGGCGCTCTCGAACGCGGCCGCGGATCGCGCGGCGGATGCCGTCGATGCCGGTTCGGCCGCCTTGGTGCGGGTGCTGGCCTCGATGTCGGCCGGGCAGGCCCAGTGTGCCCGCGCCGTGCGGAGGCTGGCATGACCCCGGTCGAGGCCCTGCAGGCCTGGCTCGCGTTGGAGCACGAGGCGGTCTGGTTCTATCCCGTCGTGGGTGCCCGCCGGGCCGACCTGGTCGACCGCGCCAGCGCCTCGTTCGAGCAGAGCCGCGACATCCGTGACGCCTTGGAGTCCCGGCTGCGGGCGCTCGGCGCCGAGCCCGTCGACGCCGAGCTCACGTACGACGTGGGGCCGATCACGACCTCGGAGCAGGCCTCGGCCGCCGCACAGTCGCTGGAGGCGCGCATCGCCGCTGCGTGCGTGTTGCTGGCCGGCCTCGCCGACGGCGGCCTGCGTCGCTACGCGGTCCGCGGGGTCACCAGGGCCGCCTTGGCCGAGCAGACCTGGGGCGGCGCCCCGCAGGCCTTCCCCGGCCTCCCCTAGCCCCCAAGATTTGGCGCCTCAGCAACCGTTCAGGACGATCCGACCGTCGGAGACGGTTGATCATCGGCCAAATCTTGGTCGGGTCAGCCGCGCAGGGTCGAGATCAGGTCGGCCAGGGGGACGTCCTGGCGCTCGCCGGTCGCCCGGTCCTTGACCTCCACGACACCATCGACGAAGCCCTTGCCGACCACGACGATCGTCGGGACGCCGATCAGCTCGGCGTCCTTGAACTTGACGCCGGGCGAGACCTTGCCGAGACGGTCGTCGAACAGGACGTCGAAGCCCTCCCCCACGAGGTCGGCGTAGACCTGCTCGGCTCCGGCGACGACCGTCTCGTCCTTGCCCGCCACGATCAGGTGCACGTCGAAGGGCGCCAGCTCGCGGGGCCAGATCAGCCCGGCGTCGTCGTGCGCGTACTCGGCGACGGCCGCGACCGCGCGGGAGACACCGACGCCGTACGAGCCCATCGTGACGGTCACGAGCTTGCCGTTCTCGTCCAGCACCTTCAGATCGAGCACCTCGGCGTACTTGCGGCCGAGCTGGAAGATGTGGCCCATCTCGATGCCCCGCGCCAGCTCGAGCGGTCCGGAGCCGTCCGGGGCGGGATCGCCCACGCGCACCTCGGCGGCCTCGATCGTCCCGTCGGCGGTGAAGTCACGGCCGGCCACCAGGTCGATGACGTGTGAGCCGGAGACGTTGGCGCCGGTGACCCACGACGAGCCCTCGACCACGCGGGGATCGAGCAGGTAGCGGATGCCGCTCGCGCTCTCCAGGCCCAGCGCCTCGGGCCCGATGTAGCCCTTGACCAGTGCGGGGTTGGCGGCGAAGTCCTTGTCGTCGAACGCCTCGACCTCGGCAGGCGCGGCGAAGGCCTCCAGCCGCTTGGCGTCGACCTCGCGGTCGCCGGGCAGGCCGATGGCCAGCGGCTCACGCGTCCCGTCGGGGTGGCGCAGGATCACCAGGACGTTCTTCAGCGTGTCCGAGCCCTCCCACGGGCGGTCGTCGCGCGGGAACGCCTCGTTGAGGTGCGCCACGAGGGTCTCGATCGTGGGCGTGCCCGGGGTCTGCTCGACGTGCGCCGCGGGCAGGCCGTCGAGCGGGATGGCGTCCGGGACGACCGTCGTCACGGCCTCGACATTGGCCGCGTAGCCGCCGGCGGACCGCACGAACGTGTCCTCGCCGGTCTCGGAGACCGCAAGGAACTCCTCGCTGGCCGAGCCGCCCATCGCGCCGGAGTCGGCCTTGACGATGACGTACTCGAAGCCGAGCCGGTCGAAGATGCGGATGTAGGCCTCGCGGTGCGCCTGGTACGACCGCTCCAGGCCGGCGTCGTCGATGTCGAAGGAGTACGAGTCCTTCATGATGAACTCGCGCCCACGCAGGATGCCGGCGCGGGGGCGGGCCTCGTCGCGGTACTTGGTCTGGATCTGGAACAGGCTCAGGGGCAGGTCCTTGTACGACGAGTACAGGTCCTTGACCAGCAGCGCGAACATCTCCTCGTGCGTGGGGCCCAGGAGCATGTCATTGCCCTTGCGGTCCTTGAGGCGGAAGAGGTTCGGGCCGTACTCGGTCCAGCGGTTGGACGCCTCGTAGGGCTCCCGCGGCAGCAGCGCCGGGAAGCGGACCTCCTGGGCGCCGATGGACTCCATCTCCTCGCGGATGATGCGCTCCACCTTGGCCAGGACCTTCAGGCCCAGCGGCAGCCACGAGTAGATGCCCGGCGCCACGCGGCGGACATAGCCCGCACGGACCAGCAGCTTGTGGCTGGGCACCTCGGCATCGGCCGGATCGTCGCGGAGCGTACGGAGGAAGAGCCTGGACATGCGCATGCCTCGACCCTATCCTCCGGCCCGGTCGGGTCCCCGAGCAGCGGTCAGCTCCGGGCGGCCTTCAGCGCGATGCGGATCATGGGCAGCTGCAGCGGCAGCCGCGCGATCGTCCCGGCCTTGTACCAACGGGGCGCGCGACGGCTGCGCACCACGTCCGCGGCCATCTGGACGTTCGCCGGGAACACCGCGAGGAGCAGTGCCACGGCACCCAGGCCACCGAGCCGCCGGGTGCGGTCGTTCAGCATCAGGGCGCCGGCAGCGATCTCGACGACACCGGAGGCGTAGACCAGCTCCTTCTTGCGCGGGAGCACCTTCGGGACGATGCGCTCGAAGGGACCGGGCTTGACGAAGTGGAGCACGCCCATGCCGACGAAGGCGCCGGCCATCAGCTTGATGTCGCGAGTCATCCCGCGAGCGTAGCCGCGCGGCCGGGTCACAGCAGGATGGACGCGAAGGTGGTCGTGTGCTCGAAGCCGACGCGTTCGTACGCGCGCCGCGCCACCGTGTTGTGGTCGTTGACGTAGAGGGTCACGATCGGCGCGATCGTCTGGCGCACGAGGTGCACGACGCCCGCGATGGCCGGCCCGGCGATGCCCTGGCCGCGCAGGTCGGGGTGCACGTACACGCCCTGCAGCTGGCAGGCCTGGGGCGTGGCTGCTCCGACCTCGGTCTTGAAGATGACCTCGCCGTCCTCGATGATCGCGAAGGACCAGCCCTGGGAGATGAGCTGCGCGACCCGTGCCCGGTACCCGGCCCGGCTGGTGGCCTCGGGGTCGACACCGACCTCCTCGGTGAACATCGCGACACAGGCCGGGTAGACGGCCTCGAACTCGTCGATCAGCACCGGCCGCACCCGCGGATCGGGCGGGATGCGGCTGTCGCGGTCCAGCACCATGAACGGCTGCGCGAGCCGGGGCGACCGCGCCGGCCCCCAGCGTGGCTCGAGCAGCTTCCAGAACGGGAGGACGGTGTCCCGCGGCCCGACGATCGACGACGGTCGGATGTTGTCGGCCAGGATCTGCTCGGCGAACATCTCCAGCGCGGCGGGCGTCGCCTCCACCGGCACGACATTGGCACCGGCGTGGCACGCCGACACCAGGGCGCCGTCCTCGAAGTACCCCCACACCTGACCGCCGAGCCAGCGGGCCTGCAGCTTCGTGGCGTCGACCCGGTTGCGGACGAACAGGTTGACCAGCGGGTCGAGGTCGAGCAGCCGGTGCAGCTCGGGCAGGTCCTGGGGCGTCAGGGCACGAAGATGAGTCGTCGTCCTCAGCACTTCGCCTCCCAGGGTGGTGGGCTCCAGCCTACGGCCCGCCCTGGACCACCACGACCGTGCCCGCGGGGAACAGATGAGTAGACAGCCGATCACCGATACCATCTGGTCAGGCGCAGGGGTTTGCGCCCTGTGAAACGGGGGGTTCATGACATCCAGGCGACCAGCACGATGGATCGCGACAGCGGTACTGGCGGTGTCCGCGCTGACAGCGTGCGGGAGCTCCGACGACGAGCCCACGATCAAGCCGACCTCCGACGCCCCGACGGCGTCGGCCGCTTCCGACCCTGACGGCTACACCGCCGAGCAGCGGGCGGTTGTCGACGTGGTCCAGGCCTACAACCAGGCAGGTTTCGGCTCCGGGGACCTCCCCATCTCGACGGCGATCGCCGACCTGGCGACGCCCGAGGTGCTCGACGCCGTGAAGTCCGCCGGTGACGACGCCAGGTACAGCGGGGTCCCGAGCCTGACGATCTCGACCGTCACGGTGTCGGGCGACACCGCGACGGTCAAGGGCTGCCGCGACGGATCGCGCGTCTTCACGCTGAAGAAGGGCCAGGCCCAGCCCGGCGTCGGCTCCAAGCCCGTGGGTGTCACGGACTTGACAATCGGCCTGGAGCGCATGGACGACCGCTGGGTCATCTCGGATCCGCGAGGAGAGCAGGTGGAGAAGTGCTGATCAGATCGAGGATGGGCCATGCCGCGGCGACCGCGATGGTGGCTCTGGCGGCCGCCCTCAGCGGCGCGCTGGTGGCGGCGTCGCCCGCGGCCGCCGAGGAGACGTGCGAGATGGTCAACCTGGTGCTGACCTGCACGGAGACCACGACCGAGGAGACGCCCGCCACCACCCCCGAGACCGGTACTGGCAGCGGCTCGGAGGGCTCCTGCGAGCTGCGCCCCGTCGACAGCGGCTACGACAATCCCTCGGCTCCGTTCTGCATCAAGAACGACGTCTGCTTCAACGTCGATCACTTCGCCCCCCTCGTGATGCCCGAGGGGGACAAGCCCAACGAGGACTCCACTGCGCGCGTGACGCTCTGCTACAACGGCTCGATGGGGCCGCCCGCCCCGCGTCGCATCTTCTGGACCGGCGACGAGGAGGAGCCGCCCTCCCTGATCGAGCAGGTCAGGTCGGCCGTCGACGCCCTGGACTTCGCAACGCCGACCGTCGGTGTCAGCCCCGCGGGCCTCACACTGGTCAACCTCGACACGTGGTTCTGGCTCGACGGGGTCCAGCGCGAGGTCACGGCCACGGCGTTCACCGTCACGGCGCGCGCGACCATCCGCACGATGACCGTCGATCCGGGCGATGGTTCGGGGACATTCACATGCCCGACCATCGCGACCACCTCGGCTGAGGCGCAGAACAACTGCGTCCACGAGTACCGACGCTCGTCGAGGCGAGGCGCGGGATCGGTGGACGGACAGCCTGCGTTCAAGGCGACGGTGACGACGGTCTACGACCTGACGTTCACCCATGGCGGCAACCCGATCCCTGCAGCAGCGATCCCCGGCGCTCCGACCACGATCGATGGCGCCCCGGCCACCGCCGCCGTCCGCGTCGTGGAGGCACAGACCGTGGTGCGGCCCAACCGCTGACCGTCAGCTGATGCTGACGGCCGGCGTCGCGCCGTCGACGGGCTCCATGCCCTCGGCGAGGCGCATGGCCTCCTCGATGAGCGTCTCGACGATCTTGGACTCCGGGACGGTCTTGATGACCTCGCCCTTGACGAAGATCTGACCCTTGCCGTTGCCGGAGGCGACGCCGAGGTCGGCCTCACGGGCCTCGCCCGGACCGTTGACGACGCAGCCCATGACGGCCACGCGCAGCGGCACCTCGAGCCCCTCGAGACCCGCGGTGACCTGCTCGGCCAGCGTGTAGACGTCGACCTGGGCGCGACCGCACGACGGGCACGACACGATCTCGAGCTTGCGGGGACGCAGGTTCAGCGACTGCAGGATCTGGATGCCGACCTTGACCTCCTCGACCGGCGGGGCCGACAGGGAGACGCGGATCGTGTCGCCGATGCCCTTGCTGAGCAGGGAGCCGAAGGCGACCGAGCTCTTGATCGTGCCCTGGAAGGCGGGCCCGGCCTCGGTGACACCGAGGTGCAGCGGCCAGTCGCCACGCTCGGAGAGCATCTCGTACGCCTTGACCATCACGACCGGGTCGTTGTGCTTGACCGAGATCTTGAAGTCGTGGAAGTCGTGCTCCTCGAACAGGGACGCCTCCCACACGGCGGACTCGACCAGCGCCTCGGGTGTGGCGGAGCCGTACTTGTCGAAGATGCGCTTGTCCAGCGAGCCGGCGTTGACGCCGATGCGGATCGAGACGCCGGCGTCCTTGGCCGCACGGGCGATCGCGCCGACCTGGTCGTCGAACTTGCGGATATTGCCCGGGTTGACGCGTACCGCGGCGCAGCCGGCGTCGATCGCAGCGAAGACGTACTTGGGCTGGAAGTGGATGTCGGCGATGACCGGGATGTTGGAGTGCTTCGCGATCTCCGGCAGCGCGTCGGCATCGTCCTGGCTGGGGCACGCAACGCGGACGATGTCACAACCCGCGGCGGTCAGCTCGGCGATCTGCTGCAACGTCGTGTTGACGTCGGAGGTCAGCGTCGTGGTCATCGACTGCACCGAGACGGGAGCGTCGCCGCCCACGTACACCGAGCCGACCTTGATCTTGCGCGTCTTGCGCCGCGGCGCGAGCACCGGCGGCGGCATGGCCGGGAGTCCGAGGTCCGTACTCATGAGAGGCTCACTGGGTTGACGATGTCTGCGTAGATCAGGATCACACTCATCAGGATAAGGATCGCGCCCACACCGTAGGCGACGGGCAGCATCTTGGCGACGTCGACGTATCCCGGATCGGGTGCCCCCCGCAGCTTCGCGAAGCCGCGGCGCACGGCCTCCCAGAGGGCGCCGGCGATGTGGCCGCCGTCCAGGGGCAGCAACGGGATGAAGTTGAACATGGCCAGGAACAGGTTCAGCCCGGCCAGCAGGACCAGCACGCGCTGCGCCCGCTCCGACCACGTCGGGTCGTCGATCGTGAACGACTCCCCCGCCACCCGGCTCGCGCCGACGACGCTGATCGGTCCCTCGGGATCGCGGTCGGCGCCGAAGGCCGCCCGGGTCACGTCGACCATGCGCTCAGGCAGGTGCCAGATCGCCTTGGCGGTGGCCACGACGTAGTCGCCCATCACGTCCACGACGTACAGCGGGCCCTGGCGCTGCATCTCCTCGGTGGGCGTGACGCCCAGGAAGCCCACCTCGACGGTCTTGGTCGGGTCGTCCAGGTCGGCGCGCGCCAGCACCGAGGTCGCGACCGTCGCGCTCATCGGCCTGCCGTCGCGGACGAACTCGATCGTGGCCTCTCGCGAGCCGTTGGCGCGGATGTCCTTGGACAGCTGCTCCCAGTCGTCGATCTTCTCGCCGTTGAATGCGGTGATCCGGTCACCCGGCTGCAGACCGGCCTTGCTGGCCGGCGTCTGCGGATCGGTCGGCTTGCAGGTGCGTCCGGCCTCGGCATCGCTGATGGCGCAGTCCGACACCGCCTGGACGGTCGTGGTGGGCGTCAGGGCACCGAAGCCCATGAACACGACGCCGAACAGGAACACCGCGATGATGATGTTGACGATCGGGCCGCCGGACATCACGATCAGCTTCTGCCACCACGGCTTGCGGTAGAAGAGCCGGTCGAGATCGTCGTCCTTGACGTGCTCGTACTCCGCGGTGCGGGCGTCGGAGATCAGCTGGGTGAACATGCCCGTGTTGGTCTTGCGCACCTCGTGCGGATCGGCGTCCTTGGCCGGCGGCAGCATCCCGACGAGCTTGACGTAGCCGCCCAGCGGGATCGACTTGATGCCGTACTCGGTCTCGCCACGCTTGGTCGACCAGACCGTGTTGCCGAAGCCCACGAAGAACTGGGTGACCTTGATGCCGAACTTCTTCGCCGGGTACATGTGCCCGCACTCGTGCAATGCGATCGAGAGCACGACTCCGAGGACGAAAACCACCACGCCGATCGTGTAGATCACCGCATCGCTCATCGCTTCTCCACCAGCTCCGCGGCCCGCTGCCGGGCCCATGTGTCGGCGCCCAGCACGCCGTCGAGGGACATTTCCTGGCGGGCTGCGTCCGGATCGGACATGTGCTCGTCCAGGACTTCGCCCACCGTGTCCACTATGCCGAGGAAGTCCAAGTGCCCGTCGACGAATGCGTCGACGCACACCTCGTTGGCGGCGTTGAACACCGCCGGCCCCGTGCGCCCGAAGGCGCCGGCGGCGCGGGCCAGGCTGACGGCCGGGAACGCCTCCTCGTCGAGGGGAAAGAACTCCCACGTCGCCGGCTGCGTCCAGTCGCAGCCGGCCGCAGCATCCGGCACCCGTTCGGGCCAGGCCAGGCCGAGGGCGATGGGCAGCTTCATGTCGGGCGGGGAAGCCTGCAGCATCGTGGCGCCGTCGACGAACTCGACCATCGAGTGGACGATCGACGGCGGATGGACCACGACCTCGATCCGGTCAAAGCCGATGTCGAACAGCAGATTGGCCTCGATCACCTCCAGGCCCTTGTTGACCAGGGTCGCGGAGTTGATCGTGATGACCGGGCCCATGTCCCAGGTCGGGTGGGCGGACGCCTGCTCGGGCGTGACGTCGGCGAGCTCGGCCCGGGTCCGTCCACGGAACGGCCCGCCGCTGGCGGTGACGACGAGCTTGCGGACGTCCTCGGGACGCTCGCCCCTCATCGCCTGCGCCAGCGCGGAGTGCTCGGAGTCGACCGGGACCAGCTGGCCGGGCTTCGCGGCACCGGTGACCAGCGACCCGCCGATGATCAGCGACTCCTTGTTGGCCAGGGCCAACGTCGTGCCGGCCTCCAGCGCCGCGAGGGTCGGCAACAGGCCCACCGCGCCGGTCATGCCGTTGAGCACGACGTCGCACGGCGTGCGGGCGACCTGCGTGGCGGCGTCAGGGCCGGCCAGCAGCCGCGGCACCCGGTGGTCGCCGTGGGCGTATCCCCGGCGCTGCGCCTCGGCGTAGAGCGCCAGCTGGACGTCCTCGGCGGCGCTGGCCCGGGCCACCGCGACGAGCGGGACGTCGAAGGCGATGGCCTGCTCGGCCAGCAGTCGTGGGTTGCTGCCACCGGCTGCGAGGGCGACGACCTCGAACCGATCGGGGTTGGCGGCGATGACCTCGAGGGCCTGGGTACCGATCGAGCCGGTCGAGCCGAGAATGGCGACACGCTTGCGCATGCCGCCATCCTCCCGCACGTCGCGTTCGTGACCTACTTGACCTCGGTCGTGAGCACCCGTCGCAGGCCGATCACGAACGGAATGACGATCCACAGCACCAGCGTGGTCGCGAACTGCGCGTACTGCAGGAACCCGACGTCGACGGTTTCGCCACCGAAGTCCTCACCGGAGACGAGTGGGCTCGCCGCGTAGTTGAAGTCGACCCACGGGATGAGGTCCTGCGCCCAGTCGAAGGCGAAGAACAGCGGCGGGTAGACCATGAACGGCAGCAGCAGCGCGAAGATGTAGAACACCACGATCGTGCCGGGAGAGCTCAGGAACACCATCGACAGCGCGAACGCCATCAGGAAGTACGCGAGCTGCAGCGCGATGGTCCAGGCGATGTTGCTGGCATCGAGGTTCCACACGACGTCGTAGCCGCCGATGGCCGCACCCACCACGTTGGCGATCGCGCCCAGGACCAGTGCCAGCACGATCGTGCCGACCGCGAGCACCAGGACGCTGACCAGCTTGGCGCCGATGATGCGGCCCCTCCGCGGCTCGAGCGTGAACAGCGACAGGTGGCTGCGCTGCCCCCACTCGCTGGTGACCGTCACGATCGCGAAGACCGGGAGCAGGATCGACAGCGGGATCGTCAGGACCGACGAGAAGTCGCCGGCGCTGAGCGACGTGTCATCGTCCAGAGCGATGACCAGCAGCGTGATGCCGACGGTCAGCGCCAGCAGGATGCCGGTCGAGAGCATCAGCCAGAAACCGGACCGGGTGTCGAACATCTTGCGGATCTCGACCCGGACCAGGCGTCCGAACGGGACCTCCGGCCGCGTCGTGTCGATCGTGGCGACTGCGCTGCTCATGACTGGGCTCCTTCGGGGGTGATGACGTCGCGCTGGGTGTCGCTGGTGAGCTCGAGGAACATCTCTTCCAGACCCGCACCCTCGGCCTTCCGCAGCTCCAGGAGCGCGACGCCCCCGGCGGCAGCGGCCTTGCCGACCAGCTCTGCGGTGGCCTCCGTGCGCAGGCCGCCGTCTCCGGACGGCCTGGCGTCGATCCCCGCAGCCGTCAGCGCGTTGGCGAGACCGGACATGTCGCCGGCCTTCACGAACGTGCCGGCGTTCTTGAGCAGCTCGTCCTTGGTGCCCTGGGCCACGATCTTGCCGTGCCCGATGACGATGATCTCGTCGGCGATGACCTCGATCTCGTGCAGCAGGTGGGACGACAGCAGGACGGTGCCGCCCCGGTCGGCATAGTCGCGCAGCAGGGCGCGCATCCAGTGGATGCCCGCGGGATCGAGCCCGTTGGCCGGCTCGTCGAGGATCAGGATCTTGGGGTCCCCGAGCAGCGCATTGGCGATGCCGAGGCGCTGGCGCATGCCGAGCGAGTAGTTGCGCACGCGGCGCTTGGACTCGGACTTGGTCAGGCTCACCAGCTCGAGCATCTCGTCGACGCGCGAGGTCGGCAGGCCCATCGTGAGGGCGCTGAGGGTCAGGATCTCGCGTCCGGTGCGACCGGCGTGCTGCGCGGAGGCGTCCAGCAGGACGCCGACCTGCGTGCCCGGGTTCGGGATGTGCTGGTAGTCGACGCCACTGACCAGGGCGGTGCCGGACGTGGCCCGCGTCAGACCGGCGATGATACGCATGGTCGTGGACTTGCCGGCGCCGTTGGGACCGAGGAAGCCGGTGACGGCGCCGGGCCGGCACGTGAAGGAGACGTCATCGACGGCTCGGTAGCCGCCGTAGGTCTTGGTGAGTCGGTCAACTGTGATCATGGGACCACTGTGGTGCACCGGAGCGCCCGAGTCATCCACCGGGCGTCCATGTCGCGCTAGCCGAAAGTATGAGCCGCCCGCAGACCCTCGGACGTCGCCGGCAATGCCCGCAGGCGCCTAGCCTTGGGTGGTGCACCCCGTGACGTACCAGCCGCCCGTGTCGTGGTGGGACAACGCGTGGCGGATCGCCCTCGTGCTGCTGATCTCGGCCCTGGCCTGGGCCGAGCTGGCCCGGTGGCAGTGGGAGAACCGCCAGTGGTGGTTCTGGTGCGACCTGACCATCGGTCTGGTGAGCCTGCTGCTGCTGCGCTGGCGGCGCCGGCACCCGTTCGCGGTCGCCTTGGCCACCAACCTCGCCGGGTTCGTCTCGGTGTCCGCGGGCGGCCCGGCCACGCTGGCACTCGTCTCGCTGGCGACCCGGCGGCGGTGGCGCGAGGTCCTGCCGGTCAGCCTCGTGGGTCTGGCCGCCGGGGTGACCGTCGAGGCCCTCAACCCCGTCGGCGTCGAGTCGTACGCGCTCACGATCTTGTTCCTCGTGCTGATCTTGGCCGTCACCGTCGGATGGGGCATGTACATCGGCTCCCGCCGCGAGCTGATGGCGACGCTGCGCGAGCGCGCCGTGACCGCCGAGACCGAGCAGGCGGCCCGGGTCGCGCAGGCCCGGACGGCCGAGCGCGCGCGCATCGCCCGCGAGATGCACGACGTCCTGGCGCACCGGATCTCGCTGGTGACGATGCACGCCGGGGCGCTGGTCTACCGCCAGGACCTGTCGGCGGACGAGATGCGGGCCGCCGCCGGGATCATCCAGGACAACGCCCACGAGGCGATGGTCGAGCTGCGGGAGGTGCTGGGCATCCTGCGGGACGGTCCCGGCGACGCCCATCCCGAGCTGCCGCAGCCCGCCGCGTCCGACGTCCCGGCGTTGCTGGACGAGGCACGGTCGTCGGGGATGCGGCTCGAGCAGGTCGGCGCGGTCGACCTGGCCGCGGTGCCCGAGTCGCTGGGCCGCACGGTCTATCGGGTCGTGCAGGAAGCACTGACCAATGCCCGCAAGCACGCCCCCGACACGCTGGTGACCGTGACGTTCGCGGGTGGACCGAGCGAGGGTCTGCGGGTCATCGTCCGCAACCCGATGCCGATCGGGGCGGGGGCGCGGGCGCCCGAGTCGGGTCTGGGCCTGATCGGCCTGGCCGAGCGTACGGCGCTGGCCGGCGGCACCCTGACGCACCGCCTCTCCCCCGACCGCGCGTTCATCCTCACCGCATGGCTACCGTGGCCGGCATGACGGTCCGTGTCCTGCTCACCGATGACGACGCACTCGTCCGGGCCGGCCTGGCGCTGATGCTCGGCGGGTCGCCGGACATCGCCGTGGTGGGCGAGGCGACCAACGGCCGCGAGGCCGTCGACCGCGTGCGCGCCGGCGGGATCGACGTCGTGCTGATGGACATCCGCATGCCGGTCATGGACGGGATCGCCGCGACGGCGGCCGTCCTGGCTCTCCCGGAGCCCCCCAAGGTCATCGTCCTGACCACGTTCGACGCCGACGAGTACGTGGTGCGGGCCCTCGCGGCGGGCGCCAACGGCTTCCTGCTCAAGGACACCGCCCCGGCAGACATCGTCGACGCGGTCTCGCGGGTCGTCGCCGGGGAGCCGATGCTGTCTCCGGCCATCACCGAGCAGCTCATCCGCCAGGTGACCGATGCGGCGCCGGACGCCCGCGCGGACATCGCCCAGCGTCGGATCGCCTGCCTGACCGACCGGGAGCGCGAGGTCGCCGTCGCCGTCGGGCGCGGCTCGTCCAATGCCGAGATCGCCGCGGCGCTGCACATGAGCATCGCGACGGTGAAGGCACACATCTCGCGCATCTTCACCAAGCTCGACGCGACCAACCGGGTGCAGGTGGCGATCACGATGTACGAGGCCGAGCTGCTGTAGCGCGACCCGGGGCCCGGCTACCGTGGTGACATGCCTTCACGCCTGACGTCCGCCGTCGACACGCTGCTCGACAAGTCCCTGGTGCTCGGGTACTCCTCGATCGGCCCGGCGGTGCGCCGGCGCTGGTGGCCCGCCGATCCGGAGCCGGGGTCGCTGGTGGGCCGCCACGTCGTCGTCACGGGCGGCAGCAGCGGCCTCGGCCGGGCGGCGGCCACCGGGATCGCCCGGCTCGGCGCGACCGTCCACCTCGTGGGCCGAGGCGCCGACCGGCTCCGTGAGTCCGCCGCGCTCATCCGCTCGGACGTCCCGGACGCCCGGCTGCTGGAGGAGGTCTGCGATGTCAGCGACCTGGACTCCGTTCGGGCCTACGCCGCCGATCTGGGCACCCGGGTTCCCGTCCTGCACGCGATCGTCCACGATGCCGGCGTGATGCCGCCGGAGCGCACCGAGACCGCCCAGGGCCACGAGCTGGCGCTGGCCACGCACGTCATCGGCCCGCTGCTGCTGACCGAGCTGCTGCGCGAAAACCTCGCGGCGGCCGACTCGCCGCGGGTCGTCATCGTGTCCTCGGGCGGCATGTACTCCGCGCCCCTGGACCGCACGATCGGTGAGGACGTCGAGTACGAGCGCAGCGACTACGAGCCGGTGCGCGCGTACGCCCGCACCAAGCGGATGCAGGTCACGATGGCCGAGCTGATGGCCGGACGCTACTCCGGCGACGGCATCACGGTGCACAGCATGCACCCGGGCTGGGCCGACACGCCGGGCGTCACCGACTCGCTGCCGCGGTTCGCGAAGATCGCGGGTCCGATCCTGCGCACCCCCGAGCAGGGCGCTGACACGATCGTCTGGCTCACCGCCTCACCCTTGGCAGCTGCGTCGACCGGCACGTTCTGGTCGGACCGGCGTGCCCGGCCGACGTACTTCCTGCCCCGGCACGCCGACGACCCGTCCGCGCGGCGCGCGATCTGGGCCCATGCCTGCGAAGCGGCCGGGATCGACCACGTCCCTGCCTGAGACCGGTCTCAGCGCGAGGATGAGTGTGCTTCGTTGAACGCCTCGATCACCTTCGTGGGCGCCCGCCGGTTGTCGCTGACCTCGTGGCCGTTGGCGCGGGCCCACTCGCGCAGGTCGTGGATCGTGAACCCGTCGCGGATCCTGACACCGCCACCGCCACCGCCACTGCGGCGTCGCCGCTGGGTCGGGGATGTGGTGTCGCGGACCTCCTGCGCTCCGTCGACCAGCTGGTCGAGGAATGAGTCGACGGCCTGCTTCGACTCCTTGGACAGGTAGAGGTCGTACGTTCGCCCGCGCAGGAGATAGCGCTCGGGCGGCGTGTCCGGGGGTAATTCCTTGCCGTCGTAGTCGTCGATCACCGTGACGATGGGGTCGGGGACGATCTCGCGCTTGGGCATTCGGCCTCCTCAGGGCGGACGCCGTCAGGATAGTCCAAAATGTGACCCACGGCTCATTTCCTGCTGTCCCCACGGCGAGTCGTACCCATCGCGCAGCAGGTCCAGGAACGGGACGGCGTCGAATGCCTCCGGTCCGAGGACGCCGGCACCGCTCCAGACACCGGTCGCCAGCAGCTCCAGCGCCACGACCGGGTTCACCGCCGTCTGCCACACGACGCACTGATGGCCGTACTCCTGCATCGACCAGTCGTTGTCGACCACGTGGTACAGGTACGTCGACCGCGGCTGGCCATCCTTGCCAGTGCCCCTCACCCACAGCCCGGCGCAGGTCTTGCCGTGCATCCGGTCGCCCAGGGTCGCCGGATTCGGCAGGCACGCCGCCACGACGTCGCGCGGCGAGATCGGCGCGATCACCGGGCGTCCGCCCACGACGGCCGGGACGTTGACCTTGTCGGTCGAGTCCAGGCCGAGCATGTGCAGGGTCTTGAGCACCTCGATGAACTCGTTGCCGAGGCCGTACTTGAACGTCGCCCGCTTCGTCTCGATCCAGCGGGGCATCAGCAGCACCTCCTCGTGCTCGACGTTGACGCACTCGACCGGGCCGATGCCCTCGGGGAAGTCGAAGATCTCCGGCTCGCTGAACGGCGCGGTCGTGAACCACTGCCCGTCCTGCCAGATCACCGGCGGGTTGAGGCACTCCTCGATCGTGGTCCAGATCGAGAACGACGGCGCGAAGTCGTAGCCGTCAACGGTCAGATTGGCGCCGTCGCGGACGCCCAGCTCGTCGATCTGGCTGAACAGGTGGTCTGCGGCATAGCGGGCGAAGACGTCGGACAGCCCCGGCTCCACGCCGATGCCGACCAGCGCCAGGCGGCCGGCCGACTCCCACCGGTCGGTCGCCGCGAACTGCTCGTCGCCGAGCTTGACGCCGGTCAGCCCGTGCGGTTGCTCCGGGTGCGGGCGCGACAGGCTCATCGCCATGTCGAGGTAGTCCGCGCCCGCGGCGAGCGCACCGTCGAAGATCGGCATCACGAATCGCGGGTCGACCGCGTTCATGACATGGGTGGCACCTGAGGCACGGACCAGCGCCTCGACCGAGGCGGCGTCCGAGGCATCGACCTGGGCGGCCGTGAAGCGCGGGTCCGCGACGGCCTCGACGGCACGCTCCGCACTGGCCAGCGCGTAGTCGGCCACGACCACCGTCTCGAAGAAGTCGCGCCGGGCGGCGATGGCGCAGAATGCAGCGCCGACGCCACCGGCGCCGATCAGCAGGATCTTCATGGGCGGTCAGGCCTCCAGACTGGTCATGACGTGCTTGATGCGCGTGTAGTCCTCCAGGCCGTACATCGACAGGTCCTTGCCGTAGCCGGAGTGCTTGAACCCGCCGTGCGGCATCTCGGCGACGATCGGGATGTGGGTGTTGATCCACACGCAGCCGAAGTCGAGGCGCCGGGCCATCCGCATCGCCCGGCCGTGGTCCTTGGTCCACACCGATGACGACAATCCGTACTCGACCCCGTTGGCCCACCGAACGGCCTCGTCCTCGTCGCCGAACTGCTGCACCGTGATGACCGGGCCGAAGATCTCGTCCTGGCTGGCCCGATCCTCCTGGCGCAGGCCCGAGAGCACGGTCGGCTCGAAGAAGTAGCCGTCACCGAGCCCCGGGATGCGGCGGCCGCCGGTCTCGACGGTCGCGTGATCGGGCAGGTCGTCCAGGAAACCGGCCACGTGCGCGAGCTGCTGGGCGTTGTTGACCGGCCCCATGTCGACGTCGTCGTCCGGGACACCGACCCTCGTCGCCCGGGCGGCCTCGGTCAGCGCCGCGGTGAAGTCCGCCGCGACCCGGGGGTGCACGAGCACCCGGGTCGCCGCGGTGCAGTCCTGGCCCGCGTTGAAGTAACCCGCACCCGCGATGCCCGCTGCCGCCGCCTCCAGGTCGGCGTCGTCGAACACCACGACCGGCGCCTTGCCGCCGAGCTCCAGGTGCGGCTTCTTCAACCCGGCCGCCGCAGCAGCGGCCACCTCCATCCCGGCGCGCACCGAGCCGGTGATCGCGACCATCTGGGGCGCCGGATGCGCGACCAGCGCCTTGCCGGTCTCACGATCCCCGCAGACCACGTTCAGGACGCCGGGCGGGAGGAACTCCTGCGCGATCTGCGCCAGCAGCGCCGTCGAGGCGGGCGTCGTGTCGCTCGGCTTCAGGACGATCGTGTTGCCCGCCGCCAGCGCGGGTGCGATCTTCCAGATCGCCATGACGAACGGGTAGTTCCAGGGCGTCACCTGACCGACGACACCGATCGGCTCGCGCCGGATCATCGAGGTGTGCCCACGCAGGTACTCCCCCGCCGACCGTCCCTCCAGCACCCGGGCGGCCCCGGCGAAGAACGTGATCGCGTCCATCGCCTGCCCGTGCAGCTCCTCGGTCAGGGTCAGCGCCTTGGGCTTGCCGGTGTCGCGGCACTCCACCTCGACGATCTCCTCGGCCCGCGACTCGATCGCCGCCGCCAGGCGGTGAAGCATCGTCGAGCGCTCGTAGGGGGTCGTGTCGCGCCATGACTCGAACGCCCGGGACGCCGCGCCGTAGGCCAGGTCGACGTCCTCGGCGTCCGACAGCGGAGCCGTCGTGTGGACCTGCCCGGTGGAGGGATCGATGACGTCGTACGTGCGCCCGCTCGCGGCGGGGCGCAGCTGGCCGTCGATGACATTGGTGATGGGACCGCTCATGCGCCCATCCAACCCCACCGGGTCGGGGCCGAGCAACGGATTCCGAAGTAAACAATGGATGACACGACGAAATCCCTTGTCTTTGGTCCGGACCCCTCGCGATACTGGGCGCATGAGCAACGACGATCTGGACCACCTGCAGCGCGCGGGCAAGCGGCACCTGTGGATGCACTTCTCCCGCCACGGGAGCTATGACGACACCCACGACATCCCGATCATCACCAAGGGTGACGGGATGTACATCTGGGACGCCGCGGGCCGCAAGTACCTGGACGGGCTGGCCGGGCTGTTCGTCGTGCAGGCCGGTCACGGGCGCGAGGAGCTGGCCGAGGCCGCCGCCAAGCAGGCCAAGGAGCTGGCGTTCTTCCCGCTGTGGACGTTCGCGCACCCCAACGCGATCCTGCTCGCCGAGCGGATCGCCTCGTACGCGCCCGGCGACCTGAACCGGGTGTTCTTCACCAGCGGCGGTGGCGAGGCCGTCGAGACGGCCTGGAAGCTGGCCAAGCAGTACTTCAAGCTGACCGGCAAGCCGGCCAAGACCAAGGTCATCAGCCGGCAGGTCGCCTACCACGGCACCCCGCACGGAGCGCTGTCGATCACCGGTATCCCGGCGATGAAGCAGATGTTCGAGCCGCTGGTGCCGTCGACGTCCCACGTGCCCAACACCAACTTCTACCGCGCGCCCGACTCGTCGCTCGGCGGGTTCAGCGACGAGAAGGAGCAGCTGCAGTCCTTCGGCCGCTGGGCCGCGGACCGCATCGAGGACGCGATCCTGGCCGAGGGCGCCGACACCGTCGCCGCGGTGTTCCTCGAGCCGGTTCAGAATGCGGGCGGCTGCTTCCCGCCACCGCCGGGCTACTTCGAGCGGGTGCGGGAGATCTGCGACGAGCACGACGTCCTGCTGGTCTCCGACGAGGTCATCTGCGCCTTCGGCCGGCTCGGCGAGATGTTCGGCGCGACCAAGTTCGACTACCAGCCCGACATGATCACCTGCGCGAAGGGTCTGACGTCCGGCTACTCGCCGCTCGGGGCGATGATCGCGTCCGACCGGCTGATGGAGCCGTTCCTGCAGGGCAGCACGTCCTTCATGCACGGGTACACCTTCGGCGGCCATCCCGTGTCCGCAGCGGTCGCGATGGCGAATCTGGACATCTTCGAGCGCGAGGACCTCAACGGTCACGTGCTGCGCAACGAGGGTGCATTCCGCTCGACCCTGGAGAAGCTGCTCGACCTCGACCTGGTCGGCGACGTCCGCGGGGACGGCTACTTCTACGGCATCGAGCTGGTCAAGGACAAGGCCAGCAAGGCCTCGTTCGACGAAGCGGAGTCCGAGCGTCTGCTGCGCGGGTTCTTGTCCAAGGCGCTGTTCGAGGGCGGCCTGTACTGCCGCGCCGACGACCGCGGGGACCCGGTCATCCAGCTGGCTCCCCCGCTGATCGCCGACCAGTCCCACTTCGACGAGATCGAGCAGATCCTCCGCTCGGTGCTGACCGAGGCCGAGGGCCTGATCTAGGTTCGCGGCCGCGACGGTTTACCACGGTCCCCAGGCAAACCGTCGCGGCGAAGCGTCCGCCCCACCCAAACGTCGTCCGCCCACGGGAAACCTCCCTTGGGCGGACGACGTTTGCGGAGGGACCGTGGTAAACCGTCACCCACCGGCCCGGCACGGGGGTGGTGGGGGTCAGGCGGCGAGGGCCTTGGCCTGGCGGCGGCGGGCCACGTCGGCGGAGACGACGATCGTCACGGCGATCAGGAACATCGCGGTGCCGATGACGTTGACCTCCATCGGGACGCCGCGCTGGGCCGAGCCCCACACGAACATCGGGAACGTCACCGACTGGCCCGAGTTCAGGTTCGTGATGATGAAGTCGTCGAACGACAGCGAGAAGCTCAGCAGCGCCGCGGCGACGATGCCGGGCAGGACGAGCGGGAACGTCACCCGCCAGAACGCCTGCCACTCCGTGGCGTACAGGTCCATCGCGGCCTGCTCCAGGTTGTCGTCCAGCCCTCCCAGACGCGCCTTGACCGTCACGATGACGAACGACAGGCAGAACATGATGTGGGCGATCAGGATCGTCCAGAAGCCGAGCTGGCCGCCGAAGCCGCTGGAGACGAACAGCGCCAGGAGCGACGAGCCCATCACGATCTCGGGCGAGGCCATCGGCAAGAAGATGATCAGGTTGGCCGAGGACCGTCCGGCGAACCGGTGCCGCACCAGGGCGAACGCCGCCAGCGTGCCCAGCAGCGTGGCCACGAGCGTGGCCCAGAAGGCGATCGAGATGCTCAGCACGACCGAGTCCCACATCCCGTTGGCCCAGCTGCCGGGATGCAGCCAGTTGTCCAGGGTGAACTCCTGGAACCTGTAGACGTTGCGCGACCGGCTGCTGTCGTTGAAGCTCATCAGCACGACGACCGCGATCGGCACGAATGTGTAGACCAGCACCAGGATCCCGAGGCCGAGGATCAGGTGGTCGCCCAGCCAGCGCCTGACCCCTCGCAGGCCGGTCACACCAGGTCCTCGGTCCCGGCGGTGCGGACGTACACCAGCACGGCCGCCACGATGATGACCATCAGCGACACCGACAGCGCGCCGGCGGCGGCGTAGTCCCCCTGGGTCGTGAACAGGCTCTGGATCACGTTGCCGACCATCCGCTCGTTGGGGCTGCCCAGCAGCTGGGCGTTGATGTAGTCGCCCGCGGCCGGGATGAACGTCAGCAGCGTGCCGGCCACCACCCCGGGCATCGACAGCGGGAAGGTGACCTTGAAGAATCCCCGCAACGGCGAGGCGTACAGATCGCTGGACGCCTCGATGAGGCGCCCGTCGATCTTCTCCAGGCTCGCGTACAGCGGCAGCACCATGAAGGGCAGGAAGTTGTAGGTCAGCCCGGCGATCACCGCGAACGGGGTCGCCAGCAGCCGGGCGTCCGGGCCCAGGACGTGCACGGCCTGCAGCGCGTTGACCACGAACCCGTCGTCGGCCAGGATCAGCTTCCACGACAGCGTCCGCAGCAGGAAGCTGGTGAAGAACGGCGCGATGACCAGGATCAGCATCAGGTTCTTCCACCGGCCGGCCTTGAACGCGATCGCATAGGCCAGGACATAGCCCAGCACGAGACACAGGGCCGTCGCGACGCCGGCGTACCAGAGCGAGCGCAGCAGCTGGCTCTTGTACTGGCCGATCGCGTCGACGAAGTTGGCCACGTGCCAGGTCATCTCGTAGCCGGTCAGCACCGAGCCGTTCGGGTCGTACAGGCTGGTGGAGATCAGCGAGTAGAACGGGACGACGAAGAACAGGCCGAGCCAGATCGCCGCCGGCAGGATCAACCAGTACCCGGTCAGCCGCCGCCCCCTCGGCGGGTCCTCGGTGAGGTCTGGAACCGGGTCCGCGACCGGGACGGGGGCGACCCCGGCGGTGGACGTCACCGGTCCCCCTCGATGCCGGCCTTCGCGTCCTGGCTCGCATCGAGCAGGAAGGCGAACTCCGGACGCCACGAGACGTCGACCTTGGTGCCGACCGGGAGCATCTCACGCGCCCCGGTGTTCTGCTCGAACACCGTGAGCTCCTGCCCCCACGGCATCATGACCTGGTACTGCGTGCTGACGCCGACGAAGCTGACATCGGTGACGTAGCCGCCGGTGATGACGTCGCCGGGCGCGTCGATCGGCTGTCCCGACTCGGCGATCAGCACCTTCTCGGGACGGATGCCCAGCCAGCCGCGGCCCGACTCGGCGTGGGACCGCTCGCCGGGCACCGATGCCAGCGCGCCCTGCACCCGCACCCGCACGTGGTCGCCGTCGCGTCCCTCGATCTCGCCGCCGATCAGGTTCGACTGGCCCAGGAAATTGGCGACGAACGTCGTGCGTGGGTTCTCGTACAGCTCGTCGGGGGCACCCATCTGCTCGATGACGCCCTGGTTCATGACCGCGATGGTGTCGGCCATCGTCATGGCCTCCTCCTGGTCGTGGGTCACGTGCACGAAGGTCAGACCGACCTCGGTCTGGATGCGCTTGAGCTCCAGCTGCATGCCGCGGCGCAGCTTGAGGTCGAGCGCGCCCAGCGGCTCGTCCAGCAGCAGCACCTCGGGCTGGTTGATCAGCGCCCGCGCGAGCGCGACGCGCTGCTGCTGCCCACCGGACATCTGGGCGGGCTTCTTGTGCGCCTGCGACGTCAGCTCGACCAGCTCCAGCATGTCGTTGACCTGGTGCTTGACGTCCTTGATGCCGCGCCGCTTCAGCCCGAAGGCGACGTTCTCGGAGATGTCCAGGTGCGGGAACAGGGCATAGTTCTGGAACACCGTGTTGACCGGACGTTTGTACGGCTTCTCGTAGGTCACCTCGGTGTCGCCGAGGTGGATCGTCCCGGACGTCGGCGTCTCCAGACCCGCCACCATGCGCAGCGTCGTGGTCTTGCCGCACCCCGACGGACCCAGCAGCGCGAAGAACGAGCCCTGCGGCACCACGAGGTCCAGCGACTTGACCGCGGTGAACGTCGCGTACTCCTTGGTGAGCTGCGTCAGCCGCAGATCTCTCGAACCGGGCGACCGGGTGTCGTCGGCGATCACCTCATGCACCTGTGACATCGGCAAAATCCCCTTCGTAGGTCCGCATCGTGGCCTCGTCGAGGGCCATGAAGCGATGGGTCTTCGAGAGCGTCTCCTCGGTGGGGAAGATCAGCTCGTTGTCGACCTGCTCGGGATCGACGTCCTGCATGGCCTCCTGGGCGCCCTTCACGGGGCAGATGAAGCTGTTGTACGCGGCGAGCTTCGCGGCGACCTCGGGCTCGTAGTAGTAGTCGATCAGCCGCTCGGCGTTGGCCTGGTGGGTCGCCAGGTTGGGCACCAGCATGTTGTCGGCCCAGATGATGATCCCCTCCTCCGGCGGGATCCAGACCAGGTTCTCGTCGCCGGCGTTGGCGATGTCGCCCGACCACGCCTCGCACGCCACGACGTTGCCGGACGCCAGGTCCTGGACGTACTCGTTGCCGGTGAACGAGCGCACCTGCCCGTCGCTGCGGGCCTTGCGCAGCAGGTCGACCGCGGTGTCCCACTGGTCGGGGGTGAAGTTCGCCGGGTCGGCCCCGTCGATCAGCAGCAGGAAGGCCATCGTGTCGCGCATCTCGGTCAGCAGCGAGATGCGTCCCTTGAGGTCCTTGCGGGTCAGCAGCTCCTTGAAGGACTTGATCTCGCCGACCTTCGCCTTGTTGTAGGCGATACCGGTCAGACCGCTCTGCCACGGCGCGGAGTACTCGCGCTTGGGGTCCCAGTCGGGCGACTTCAGCGAGTCGATGATGTTGGCGTGCAGATTGGGCACCTTGGTGGCGTCGAGCTTCTGGATCCAGCCCACCTGGATCATCCGGGCGGCCATCCAGTCGGTCAGGGCGAACAGGTCCCGCTTGGACGAGCTGCACGAGCCGAGCTGGTTGGAGACCTTGGCGAAGAACTCGTTGTTGTCGTTGACGTCGGCGGTGTAGCGGACCTTGATGCCGGTGTCCTTCTCGAACTGGGTCAGGGTCGAGACGTAGTCACCGTCGTCCTCGTCGATGTACTCGGGCCAGTTGGAGAACACCAGGCGCTTGTCGGTGGCCGAGATGTCCTCGGCGGAGCACGTGGCCGGGTCCTGCTCGCGGTCCGGCGTGTCGAAGCGGGTCACGGCGAACGCGCTGACCCCCAGCGCCGCGGCTCCCCCGACGCCTTTCAGCACGGTCCGTCGGTCGACACCAGCCATCTATCGCCCTCGCTTCTCCCCGTGTCCACGAATAGTCGCAAGATGCCGGGGTCTGCACAAGGGATTCCGCTGTTAATAGTGTGTTTCACTCCTGAAATCGTCGCTCGCGCGCCGGGGATCTGCGGCTCGGCCGCACGCATGCGGCACAATGTGGTCATGACCGACCCCAGGCCGTCCACCGTGCGCGGGCCGCAGCTCGACGAGACCGCCAAGCGCATCATCGAGCTGCTGCAGGACGACGGCCGGCTGTCGTATTCGGCGATGGCGAAGGACGTGGGCCTGTCGGAGGCGGCGGTGCGTCACCGGGTGCAGAAGCTCATCGACAGCGGCGTCATGCAGGTCGTGGCCGTGACCGATCCGCTGCAGATGGGCTTCGCCCGGCAGGCGATGGTCGGCATCAAGGTCAGCGGCGACGTGCGCAAGGTCGCCGCCGAGCTGGCGACGATGGACCAGCTGGACTACATCGTCATCACGACCGGACGCTTCGACATCCTGGCCGAGCTCGTCGCCGAGAGCGACGACGAGCTGCTGGACGTCATCTCGTCGCGGATCAGCGCCCTCGACCAGGTCGTGACGACCGAGACCTTCGTGTACCTGCGCCTGGAGAAGCAGACCTACGCGTGGGGCGTCCGCTGACTCAGGGGTGGGTGATCGCGCCGCCGGCCAGCAGGACCTGGAAGATGTCGCCGTGCGCCGCGAGCAGCATCTCCTCGTAGCCGTCCGGGTCCTCCACCGGAGCCACGGCCGGCTCGGTGCGCCCGGCCTTGTCCAGCACGTCCCACGTGACCTGGGTGTCGGGAGCGTGCAGGACCGGCGGGGTGCCCACCAGCCGGAAGTCGCCGGTCGCCGACGGCACCGCCGTGATGCGGGCACAGGCCAGGACCGAGACGACCAGGTCGCGACCGTGCAGGTTGTCCAGCACGACGAAGGTGCCCGCTTCGATGCCCATGTGGTGCAGGCCCGCAGCGATGCACGCCGACTCGTGCAGCAGCTGGGCGTACGACATCGTGCCCCGGGCATCGCTGACGGCGATGTCGTCGGCGAGCCCGGAGATGACCTGACGGTCGAGGGTGCGGAACACGAGGCTGTTGGTCATCAGTTCCCCTTGAAGACGGGCGGGCGCTTCTCGAGACGTGCCTGAGCGGCCTCCTGGACGTCGGCGCTGGCCCACACCGCGGCGAAGCTCGTGGCGATCGCCGAGTCGTCGTCGTGCGAGCTGTTGAGCACCAGCTTGTTGTGGGCGAGCGTCAACGGCGCGAAGGTCGCGATCTCGTGCGCCCACGCGATGGCGTCGGCGAGGGTCCCGGCGCGATCGGCCAGCCCGCAGGCCAGCGCCGCGTCACGGTCCAGCGACTCCGCTGCCAGCATCAGTCGGCGCGCCGGGCCCATGCCGGCCAGCTGCGCGAGCGTGCGGATCGTCCAGGCGTCCACGGCCATGCCGTTGCGGACCGTCGGCACCGCGAAGCGCGCCGTCTGGTCCACGACCCGCAGGTCGCAGGCCATCGCGAGCTGGGTGCCGGCGCCGATCGCGGGGCCGTTGACGGCCGCGATGATCGGCACGGGCAGCCGGGTCAGGTCGCGCAGCATGCCGTAGAGCGCGTCGAGGAACTCCGAGCCGTACACGCCGCCCAGGTCGGCGCCGGCGCAGAACGCCGATCCCTTGCCGGTCAGGACGATGACGCGGGCACCGTCTGCGACGGCCTGCCCGGCAGCGGTGTGGATGGCGCGGCACAGCTCGACGTCCAGGGCGTTGCGACGGTCCTCGCGCTGCAGCTCGAGGACGACGACGTCCTTGTCGCGGGTGGTGGCGATCATGGCTCAACGGTATCGGCCGTGCGGGCGCCCGCGGCACGGCGCCTCGTGGTGGCGAGGTGTCGGCGGTCGGTCCTAGCCTTGGACGATGGTGAGCTTTGCCGACAAGCCGATCCTCGACCTGACGCTCGCGCAGTGGGAGGACTATCTCGCCGGTGACCCCGACGACGGCGGCGTGCGTCTCAAGCTGCGCAAGAAGACCTCGTCGGCCCCCGGCATCACGTGGTCACAGGCACTGGACGTGGCGCTGTGCCACGGGTGGATCGACGGCCAGTCCAAGCGGCTCGACGACGACTACATGCTGCAGGCCTTCACCCCCCGCCGGCGCAACAGTCCCTGGTCGCAGATCAACGTCGAGCACGTCGCGCGGCTGATCGCCGAGGGCCGCATGCGGGCCGGTGGCCTGGCCGAGGTCGAGCGCGCCAAGGCCGACGGACGCTGGGACGCGGCCTACCGGGTCAAGGGCGCGACAGCCCCACCCGATCTGCAGGCGGCGCTCGACGCCGACCCCACCGCGGCGGCGTTCATCGCATCGCTCCCGAAGGCCGACCGGTTCCGCATCTACTTCCGGCTCTCGACCATCAAGACCCCCGCCGTGCGCGCCGCCCGGGTCCGTGACGTCGTCGAGAAGGCCCGCCGCGGCGAGCAGCACTACCGCTGACGCCGGGCACGGCGGTCAGACCAGCGACTCCAGCAGCTGCGCGACGGCATCGTCGTCGTTGGACCCGATGACGTCCGACGCCGCCGTCAGGACGTCGGGGTGCGCATTGCCCACCGCGAAGGAGCGTCCGGCCCAGGCCAGCATGGGCAGGTCGTTGGGCATGTCGCCGCACGCCCACACCTCGGCCGCGGCGATGGCGTGCTCGGCGCACCACGTGGCCAGGCCACTGGCCTTGGTGACGCCGGGAGCGGTCATCTCGGCCAGGCCGACCGCCCCGGAGTAGCCCAGCTCGACCCGGCCCGCGACCAGCTCGGCGACCTGCGCCAGGAACGCCTGCGGCTCCGCGCCCGGCAGCCGGGCGAGCAGCTTGCCGACCGGGCCGGTGGTGATCTGCTCGAACGTCCCGACCGCGTGCGCGTCGGCGCGCTCGTGGTCGTAGAGGAAGTGCCTCTCGGCGCCCATGCCGTCGGCGCGCTCGACCGCGAACACGATGCCCGGGACCGCCCGGCGCAGATCGGCCACGAGGGCCGCCATCATCGTGTCGTCGTGACCCCGCGAGGCCACCACCTCGCGCGCCGCGACGTCGTACACGAACGAGCCGTTGCCGCAGATCGCGACGCCGTGACCGCCGACCGCATCGGCCAGCTCGTCGAGCCAGCGCGGCGGGCGGGCGGTCACGAACAGGGTCGGGACGCCCGCTGCCTCGGCGGCGGCGATCGCCGCACGGGTGCGCGGCGACAACGACCCGTCGCTGCGCAGCAACGTGCCGTCCAGGTCCGTCGCGACGACGCGGGGCCTCGGCGGCATCAGACCTCGGTGGCGGCCAGCTGTCCGCAGGCGCCGTCGATGTCGCTGCCGCGGGTGTCGCGGACGGTGGTGGGGATGCCCTTGGCGATGAGCCGGCGCACGAACTCGCGCTCGTCCTCAGGACGCGAGGCGGTCCACATCGATCCGGGCGTCGGGTTCAGCGGGATCAGGTTGACGTGCACCCAGCCCCAGTCGCCGTACGACTGCAGGACGTCGCCGAGCAGGTCGGCACGCCAGGCCTGGTCGTTGATGTCCTTGATCATCGCGTACTCGATCGAGACCCGGCGCTTGGTCTTCTGGGCGTACTCCCAGGCCGCCTCGACGGCCTCGTGCACCGACCAGCGGGTGTTGATCGGCACGAGCTCGTTGCGCAGCTCGTCATCGGGGGCGTGCAGCGACAGGGCCAGCGTGACGGGGATGCCCTCGTCCGCGAGCTGCTTCATGCGCGGCACGAGTCCCACGGTGCTGACCGTGATGTTGCGCGCCGACATCCCCAGCCCGTCGGGCGCCGGCGCGACCATGCGTCGCACCGCCCCGATGACGGCCTTGTAGTTGGCCATCGGCTCGCCCATGCCCATGAAGACGACGTTCGACAGGCGCCCCGGTCCGCCGGCGATCTCGCCGCGAGCCATCTTGCCGGCGGCGTCGACGACCTGGTCGACGATCTCGGCGGTGCTCATGTTGCGTTGCAGTCCGCCCTGCCCGGTCGCGCAGAACGGGCACGCCATGCCGCAGCCGGCCTGGCTGGAGACACAGATCGTGGCCCGGTCGGTGTAGCGCATCAGCACCGACTCGACCAGCGCCCCGTCGAACAGCTTCCACAGGTTCTTGACCGTGGCGCCCTTGTCGGCCTCCATCGTGCGGACGGGGTTCAGCAGTGTCGGGAGCAGCTCGGCGACGATCCGGTCGCGGCTGGCCGCGGGGAGGTCGGTCATGTTGGCCGGATCGCGCTCGAGCCGGCCGTAGTAGTGCTGGGCGACCTGCTTGACCCGGAAGGCCGGCTCCCCCAGCGCCGCGGCCGCGGCAACGCGCTCGTCACCGCTCAGATCGGCGAGATGACGGGGAGGCTTGGCACGGCCACGCTTCTGCTCGAAGACGAGCGGCAGCGGGTTCGGATTGACAGTCGACACATCGGCCATTCTCTCATCCCGGACCCAATGTCCCGAATCCGTCAGCGGCGCGGCAGATCGGCGACGAACTGCAGCTTGTCGAGCACCGGCGCAGGGATCACGAACGGGTACAGCGGTCCCTTGCCCATGCTGCGGTTGATCTGGTTCAGCGCGACGCTGAGCGGGATCCACACGCCGACGACCAGGTCGCGGAACGAGGTGAAGCTCTGCGGCGACGCGACCGTGGTCAGGCCGTGCGCCGACGCCGTCTCGATCGTGTCGCAGATGTGCATGTAGTGGGCGAAGGTCTCCGCGAAGTCCTCGAACGGGTGCATCGTGGCGTACATGCTGATGTAGTGGCCCTCCCATCCCGCGGGAGGCCCCTCGGAGTAGTGCCGCTCGATCGCATCGGCATAGCTCTCCTCCTCGTTGCCGAACAGCTCACGCGCCTGCTCGATCAGGTCGCCCCGCACGTGCTGCCACTCGATGTAGTGCCCGATCTCGTGGCGGAAGTGCCCCAGCATGGTCCGGTAGGGCTCGTCGAGCTGGACGCGCACCTTCTCGCGGTGCGCGTCATCGCTCTCGGCGAGGTCCAGCGTGATGATGCCGCTGGCGTGACCGATCGTGACCTTCTGCTTCGCACTGGAGAGCAGGTCGAAGGCCAGCCCGTTCACCGGGTCCTCGGTGCGCGGCACGATCGGGAACCCCAGCGTGTCCAGCTCGACCACGAGGCGGCGCTTGGCACCCTCGGCGACCTTGTACTCCTTGAGCGCCTCGACGTCCTCGTCATTGGGCCTGGTCCGCGTCAGGCCGCACGCGAAGCAGGAGTCGCCCGGCCGCTCGGTGAGCCAGGTGCAGCCCGAGAGCTTCAGGTTGCGGCAGACGTACCAGGTGCGGCCGTCGGCGTCGGCGTACTGTCCCTGGTCGTCGACCGGGACGATCGCGTGCTCGGCGCGGGAGAAGCCCAGCCTGGTGTGGCAGGTGATGCAGATCGAGTTCTCGAAGTACAGGGAGTTGCCGCACACACGGCAGGAGAAGGCCTTCACCCGCCAAGTCTGTCAGTGGCGGGCCGGTTCCGCCTGCGGCGGGATGCTCACAACGGTGCGACGTCGACCTCGACCCGCAGCGTCGAGGTCTTCGCCTCGGTGAAGATCACGCCCTTGACCGGCGGGACGTCGGAGTAGTCCCGTCCCCAGGCGACCGTGACGTAGCGGTCGTTGACCAGCTGGTCGTTGGTCGGGTCGATCGCGAGCCAGCCGTCGCCGGGAATCCACACCGCGGCCCAGGCGTGCGTCGCATCGGCCCCCACGATGCGTTCCTTGCCCGGCGGCGGTGTCGTGGCGAGGTAGCCGCTGACGTACTGCACGGCCAGACCGTGCGAGCGCAGGCAGGCCAGGGTCAGGTGGGCGAAGTCCTGGCAGACCCCGGCCCGCTGGGCGAAGATGTCGTCGACCGTCGTGCTGACGGTCGTGGCGGTCTTGTCGTAGGTGAAGTCGGCGTGGATGCGCCGCATGACCTCCACGACCGCCTCCCCCACCGGGCGTCCCGGGGTCAGCGACTGCGCCGCGTAGGCGTGCGCCTCGGGCGTCTGGTCGGCCAACGCCGAGGCGAGCGCGAGATCCTGGGCGCGCCACGCATCGGCGACGTCCGGGCGCTGCGCGGGCCGGGCGGACTCCCAGGGCATCGCGAGCGCCTCGGTGGAGTGCTCCTGCGGGCCCACCTCCACCTCGCTGGTGGCCAGGATGTCCAGTGCCCGGTGCGGCTGGGTGACCTGGAAGTAGGTCGCGGTGTTCCCGTAGAAGTCCAGGTCGTCGGACCGGTCGATCGGCGCCGGCGTGATGTCCAGCTCTCGGCTCACGATCCGCTGCCACGGCAGCTCACGCGGCACGAGATAGGCGATGCCCAGGCTGTCGGTGACGTCCTCGTCGTAGGAGTACGTCGTGCGGTGCGACACCCGGTAGCGGCGCGTGGTCATTCGCTCACCGTCGCGAAGCCGAACGAGCGGGGCACCGGGCCGGGAGCGAAGTGCAGCGCGCCGACGGCGTCGGCGAAGCGGGTCAGCTGGCCCAGGTACCCGGTCAGGAAGCGGTCCAGGTGGGGACGCCGCTCCCCCTCGACGGCCGTCAGCAGCGCGAGGTCGGCGCGGTCCAGCTCCTCGGCCAGGTCGTCCAGGAGCCGCTCGGGGCGGGTCGACCCGGTGGACCCGGGCATGGCCGACAGGTGCTGGCGCAGCTCGGCGATCCCGGCTGCCAGCGAGCGTGGGTTGTCGACATCGGCCAGCAGCAGGTCGAGCACACCGCTGACCCGCACGTAGCCGCGGTAGCGGCGCCGGTGCGTCACGGCGCTCTCGGCGGCCACGAGCACCGCATTGTTGACGTCCCGGTCGACGTCGATGCCGCGCCGCACCGTCGTGGTCGCCCCGAGCAGGTGGCACAGCTGCAGCCCGCGCTCGACGGCACGGCCCGTGCAGATCATCCGCCAGGCGGGATCGCGCATCATGTTCGCCGTGACACCCTGCAGGGACAGGATGCCGGTCAGCATCTGCCCGGCGCTCTCGGAGACCTGGTGGCTGTAGCGGTACGCCGACAACGTCGCCGAGGCGCGCTCGGTCCAGCTGAACGCCTGCCAGGCGTCCGGGGAGAGCTGGTCGCGCACGCTCTGGGCCGCATCGCGCAGGGCGCTGATCGACTGCGCCACCGATCCGGGCCGGTGGACGTCCAGCAGCAGCGACCGGAAGTTCTCGTCGAGCTCGTCGGCGCCGTGCCGCGAAGGGCTCAGCCGGTCGATGGTCGACATCAGGACGGCCAGGGACGCCCCGCCGGCGCTGTGCGGGCGGGACCGGAAGTCCTCCGCGCTGGCGTGGGCGGTCAGCACCAGGCGCAGCATGTCCTCGGCGCGCTCGGCATAGCGGCCGAACCAGAACATGTCCTCCAGGACGCGCGGCACCATCGCGGCGGGCGCCCGGACGTTGGTCAGCGGCAGGACGTCGACGAGCCCTTGGTCGGGGTCGTCGGGCCGGTCCTTGAGCACCCAGACGTCCTTGCTGGACGGCCGAGGGCTGCCGTCCTGCACCGTGGCCAGTCCCCCGACGAGCGGCCGGTACGTCGAGCCGTAGCGCAGGGTGAACGTCCTCAGGGTGAGCGCACTCGGCTGCAGGCCGCGGTCACCCAGCGTCGGCGACTGCGACAACGGCAGCAGCTCCTGGCCGACGAACCGGTGCGGCTCGGCGCGGATCAGCTCGGCCCGCCGGGCGGACGGGAGGTCGTCGACGTCCACCGATCCGTCGATCGAGCGGATCATCAGTCCGTCGAGGTGGTCCAGCACGTAGGCCATCGAGCGGGGGTCGCCGGTCCAGTAGGTCTGGACCGAGGGCAGGCGCAACGGCTCGTCGAGCAGCAGCTCGCACATCGCCGACATGTACGGGAGCATCCCGGGGTTCTCGAGGACCCCGGCGCCCAGGCCGTTGACGACCCGCACCGTGCCCCGCCGCACCGCCTCCGACAGCCCTGACACCCCCAGCTGGGAGCCCTTGCGGAGCTCCAGCGCATCGCTCCAGTCGGCGTCGACCCGGCGCAGGATGACGTCGACGCGCTCGAGCCGGTCGAACACCCGCATCCACACGGCGCCCTGGCGCATCACCAGGTCGCTGCCCTCGACCAGGGGGAAGCCGAGGCTCGAGGCGATGAACGCCTGGTCGTACGCGGTCTCGGAGTGCGTGCCCGGCGACAGCACGACGACCCGGGGATTGCTGGCGTGGCCGGGTGCCGAGTCGATCAGCGTGGCACGCAGCGCCTGGAAGAACGGCGCCATCCGGTGCAGACCGGCCTGCCGGTACAGCTCAGGCAGGACGCGCGAGATGACCCGCCGGTTCTCCATCGCGAAGCCGATGCCGGACGGGGCCTGGGCGCGATCGGCCAGCACCTGCCAGTCGCCGGCAGCATTGCGCCCCAGATCGGCCGCGGCCAGCAGCAGCGGGTGCCGGTCGCGGGTGGACGCCCGCGCCGCGACCCGCAGGAAGCCGCGGTGGGAGAACACCACCGCCGGCGGCAGCACCCCGGACGACAGCAGGCGCTGCGGCCCGTACAGATCGACCAGGATCGCGTTGAGCAGCTCCGTGCGCTGCGCCAGGCCGACCTCGAGGGGCGCCCACTCGGCGGCCTCGATCACGAGCGGGAAGGCGTCGAGCCGCCACGGTCCGGGCTCCTGCTCCGGGGGCGTGTAGGTGACCCCGTCATTGGCCAGGAAGCGCTCGATGTCTCCGCCGATGCGCTGCAGGTCCGGCCCGGTCAGCTGCACGGCCCGCTCGGCCAGCAGCCGCCAGGCCGGGCGCAGGGTCCCGTCGGGGGCGACGACCTCGTCGTGGCGCGCCGGCGCGCCGGTCAGCGTCGGCTGGGTCACGGCCGAGGAGTAGTCGCGCAGCGCGGTCATCGACCTGCTCCGCGAACGTCCGTGATCGACATGCCCCAAGAGTGCCCGGCACCGATGACGCGAAGGTCACCGACCCCGGCGGTGGTCAGCTGACGTCGACCAGCAGGTACAGGATCAGCCACGAGACAGGGGCCACCGCGATGAGCGAGTCGAGCCGGTCCATCAGGCCGCCATGTCCGGGCAGCAGGTTGCCCATGTCCTTGATGCCGAGGTCGCGCTTGATCAGCGACTCCGACAGGTCGCCCAGCGTCGCGAACACGACGCCGGCGATGCCCAGCACGACGCCGACCCACCACGGGCCGTCCAGCGCGTAGGTGACGGTCACGATGCCCGTGACGATGCCGAACAGCATCGAGCCGGTGAAGCCCTCCCAGGACTTCTTCGGGCTGATCGTGGGTGCCATCGGGTGCTTGCCGAACAGGACGCCGGCGACGTATCCGCCGATGTCGGAGGCGACCGTCGCGGCGATGAACGCCACGATGCGCCAGGGGCCGTCGGCCTCCTTGAGCATCAGCACCACGAACGTGCCCATGAGGTACAGGTACGACAGCGAGAAGATGCCGGCGCTGACGTCGCGGACGAATCCTTCGGCACCCTCGGACAGGCGCCACACCATCGTGCCCAGGACCGTCAGCGCCATCGCGACGGCGGCGGTCTCCATGCTGCCGTAGTAGGCGCCGATCAGCATGATCGTGCCACCGGTGATCACCGGGAGGACGGGCAGGTGGATGCGCGCGGTGGAGAAGGCGCGGGCCAGCTCGAACAGGCCGATGCCCAGCGCCACCGCGATGACGACGACGAACGACTCCTTGAGCACCGTCAGGGACACGACCACCATCGCCACCAGGGCGACGCCCACGGCGATGGAGGCCGGGAGGTTGCGCCCCGCGCGGCTGGTCTTGAGCGCCTTCGCGGGTGTCTCCTCGGCGGGAGACTCAGACCTCAAGGAGCTCTGCCTCCTTGTTCTTCAACAGCTCGTCGATGGCCTCGACGTGCTTCTTCGTCAGCGCGTCGAGGCGCTTCTCGGCGCCGGTGTTGTCGTCCTTGCTGATCTCGGAGTCCTTCTCGGCCTTGTCCATCGCCTGCTTGGCGTTGCGCCGGACGCCGCGCACCGCGATGCGTCCGTCCTCGGCCTTGGACTTGGCCAGCTTGATGTACTCCTTGCGGCGGTCCTCGGTCAGCTCGGGCAGCGTCACGCGCAGCACCTTGCCGTCGTCGCTGGGGTTGACGCCCAGGTCGGAGTCGCGGATGGCCTTCTCGATCGCCGGCTTCGCGCCGGCGTCGTACGGCTGGATGATGACGGTGCGCGGCTCGGGCACCTGGAAGCCGGCGAGCTGGTTCAGCGGCGTCTGCTGGCCGTAGTACTCGGCCGTGATCTGCGCGAACATCGCGGGGTGCGCGCGACCGGTGCGGATCGCGGCGAACTCCTCGCGGGTGTGCTCCACAGCCTTGTTCATCTTGCTGTCGGCATCACGCAGTGTCTGGTCAATCACGATGTTCTCCCCATCACGGTCATTGTGTCGTGCAGCCTAGACGGCGTGCACGAGTGTTCCGATCTTCTCACCGCGAAGGACGCGCGCCACGTTGCCCTCGCCCTCCATGCCGAACACGATCATGGGCAGCTTGTTCTCCATGCACAACGCGAACGCTGCGGCGTCGACGACCTTGAGACCCAGGCGCAGCGCGTCCTCGAAGGTCAGCTCGTCGTACTTGATCGCGTCCGGATCGGTGCGCGGATCGGCGGAGTACACCCCGTCGACGCCCGACTTCGACATCAGGACGGCATCGGCCTTGATCTCCAGCGCGCGCTGCGCCGAGACGGTGTCGGTGGAGAAGTACGGCATGCCGGCGCCGGCGCCGAAGATGACGACGCGACCCTTCTCCAGGTGGCGCATCGCGCGCCGCGGGATGTAGGGCTCGGCGACCTGGCCCATCGTGATCGCCGACTGGACGCGCGTCTCGACGCCCTGCTTCTCGATGAAGTCCTGCAGCGCGAGGCTGTTCATCACGGTGCCCAGCATGCCGATGTAGTCGGCGCGGGAGCGTTCCATGCCGCGCTGGCTCAGCTCGGCGCCACGGAAGAAGTTGCCGCCGCCGACGACGATCGCGACCTCGACGCCCTCGGCCACCGCCTCGGCGATCTGCTTGGCGATGCCGTTGACGACATCGGGGTCGATGCCGATCGATCCGCCGCCGAACACCTCGCCCGACAGCTTCAACAGCACACGCTTCAGCTGATGACCAGAGGCCGGATCGCCGACATGCTCTGCAGTGGTCACGAATCCGGCCTCTCGTCAATCAGCGGGTAGAACAGGTGGTGCTGGTGATCAGGCGCCGATCTCGATGTGCGCGAAACGCTTGAGCGTCACACCCGCCTCATCGAGGATGGCCTTGACCGTCTTCTTGTTGTCCTGGACGGACGCCTGCTCGAGCAGCACGTTCTCCTTGAAGAAGCCGTTGAGGCGTCCCTCGGTGATCTTGGCGATCGCCTGCTCGGGCTTGCCCTCCTCGCGCGAGGTGGCCTCGGCGATCTCGCGCTCCTTGGCGACGAGGTCCGCCGGGACGTCCTCACGCGTCAGGTAACGAGGACGCATGGCCGCGATCTGCATCGCGACCTGGCGGGCCACGTCGTGGCCCGACTCGCCCTCGAACTCGACGAGCACGCCGACTGCGGGGGGCAGGTCGCTGGCACGACGGTGCATGTAGGTCGCGACCTGGCCGTCGAACGAGGCCACGCGGCCCAGCTCGATCTTCTCGCCGATGACGACCGCGAGATCGGCAACAGCCTCGCCCACGGTCTTGCCGGCCTCGAACTCCGTCGCGGCGAACGCGGCGGCGTCGGCGGGACGGGTCTTGTCGGCCAGCTCGGCCAGCTTCTCGGCCAGCGTGATGAACTGCTCGTTCTTGGCGACGAAGTCGGTCTCGGAGTTGAGCTCGACGATCGCGCTGCCGTAGTTCGCGACGAGGCCGGAGGTGGCCTCGCGCTCGGCACCGCGCTTGGCAGCCTTCGCGGCGCCCGAGATGCGGAGCACCTCGATCGCCTTGTCGAAGTCGCCGTCGGCCTCGGTGAGCGCCTTCTTGGCGTCCATCATGCCGGCGCCGGTCGCGTCACGAAGCTTCTTGACGTCTGTGGCGGTGATAGCCATGTGTGTTCTCGCTTCTCAGGTAGTGGGGGTCACTCAGCGGCGGGAGCGGCGTCGGCCTTGGGGGCCTCGGCGGCGGGAGCCTCGTCGGCCTTGGGGGCCTCGGCGGCAGGCGCAGCAGCGGAGTCAGCGGTCGCGGCCGGAGCCTCGGTGCCGGCGGCCTTCGCCTCGGCGTCCTTCTTCTCCAGCAGCTCGCGCTCCCAGTCGGCCAGGGGCTCCTCGGCACCGAGCTCGGCGCCGGGCTCCTCTTCACCGGTCTTGGCGCCACCGCGGGCCAGCAGGCCCTCGGCGACGGCGTCGGCGATGACCCGGGTCAGCAGGCCGACCGAGCGGATCGCGTCGTCGTTGCCCGGGATCGGGAAGTCGACGTCGTCGGGATCGCAGTTGGTGTCGAGGATCGCGATGATCGGGATGTTCAGCTTCTTGCACTCGTCGACCGCGAGGTGCTCCTTCTTCGTGTCGACGATCCAGACGGCGGCCGGCGTGCGGCCCATGTCACGGATGCCGCCGAGGGTGCGCGAGAGCTTCGCGTACTCGCGGCTCATGCCCAGGAGCTCCTTCTTCGTGCGGTTGGATCCCGCGACGTCGTCGAAGTCGATCTCCTCGAGCTCCTTCATGCGCTGGAGCCGCTGGTGCATCGTCTGGAAGTTGGTGAGCATGCCGCCGAGCCAACGCTGGTTGACGTAGGGCATGCCGACGCGCTTGGCCTGCTCCTCGATCGGCTCCTGCGCCTGGCGCTTGGTGCCGACGAACAGGATCGTGCCGCCACGGGCGACGGTGTTCTTGACGAACTCGTACCCGGCGTCGATGTAGGCCAGCGACTGCTGCAGGTCGATGATGTAGATGCCGTTGCGCTCGGTGAAGATGAAACGCTTCATCTTGGGGTTCCAGCGACGGGTCTGGTGCCCGAAGTGGACGCCGCTCTCGAGCAGCTGGCGCATGGTGACGACTGCCATGTCGTATCTCCTTGAGGCACACGTGCGTGTGCCGATTCCTGGTTGACTCACCGACGGTTGCCGGTGACCTGGCACCTGTCCGTCGACGTGACCCACCATCCGGCTGTGCCGGACGGACCAGGACCACATCCGTATTCAGCTCTCGCGTCATACGGAGACAGGCGCGCGAATTTCACTTCCGGAGAAGTGAGTGCTCCCCCAGTCTAGGGCACCGACCCGCCCGGAACGAAATCCACAGACCCCGTGCTTGCAGCGGTCGTCCCCAGCCCGCTGCCCGGGCCTGTCGTGGCCCGGCGCGCGGACGTTGGCTGGGCCCATGCCCTTGCGTCTCGCCTGTGTCCTGCTGGTCATCTCCGTGCTGCTGGTGCCCGCTCCCGCGGCCGCCTCCGCACCCGGCTGGTCGTGGCCTCTTGAGCGGCACGAGGTGTCCGGACCCTTCGACCCGCCGGCCGACCGCTACGCGGCGGGACACCGCGGGATCGACCTGTCCGGCGTCGTGGGCGACCGGGTGCGCGCCGTGGCGCCCGGGCGGGTGACGTTCGCCGGGCGGGTCGGTGGCGTGCCGGTCGTGACGATCGACCACGGCGGCGAACGGTCCACCTATCAACCCGTCGCGGCGCGCGTCGAGGTCGGCGACGCGGTCACGGCCCGGCAGGTCATCGGCACGTTGCAGGGTGAGCACAGCCACTGCCCCGGCGCGTGCCTGCACCTGGGCCGGCGCATCGGCGAGGACTACCTCGACCCGCTCGACCTGCTCGGCGCGGGACGCTTCGTCCTGGTCAGTCCCGACGGCGCCCCTCCCCCACCCCCGGCCGGCGCGGGGGGCCGGCTGACCCGGCCCGTGGGCGGCCCGGTGACCTCGCCGTTCGGCATGCGGGTCCACCCGCTCACCGGGGTCCGCAAGCTGCACGACGGCACCGACTTCGCCGTCCCGTGCGGCACGCCGGTGCGTGCGGCCGCAGGCGGGACCGTCACCGCAGCCGGGTCGGCGGGCGCCTACGGGCGCCGCATCACCATCCGGCACGGGCAGGATCTGGAGACGTCCTACGCGCACCTGTCGGTCGTCTCGGTACCGGTGGGCGCCCCGGTGACGGCCGGCGAGGTCATCGGCCGGTCCGGGACGACCGGCCTGTCGACCGGGTGCCACCTGCACTTCATGGTGCGGGAAGGCGGAGCACTGACCGATCCGATGTCATCGCTGTGACCGGGCGCGTATCGCCCGAGGCCGGTCGTGCACCATGAGGGCATGCACGATCTCCTCACCCTGCCCAAGGCCGAGCTGCACCTGCACATCGAAGGAACCCTCGAGCCGGAGCTGGTCTTCGCGCTCGCCCGTCGCAACCGGCTGACCGTCCCGTTCGCCGATGTCGAGGCCCTGCGCACCGCGTACCGGTTCGACGACCTCGTGTCGTTCCTCGACCTGTACTACGCCTGCATGGACGTGCTGCGCACCGAGGAGGACTTCGCCGACCTGGTCACCGACTACGCGCGACGCGCCGCCGCTCAGGGCGTCCGGCACGTCGAGATGTTCTTCGACCCGCAGGCCCACACGTCCCGCGGAATCCCCCTCGACGTGGTGATGGCGGGGCTCACCGAGGGCATCCGACGGGCCAGCGCACTCCACGACCTGTCCGCCGGTCTCATCGCGTGCTTCCTGCGCGACCGGCCCGTGGAGGAAGCGCACAGCACGCTGGACGCCCTGGCCGGGCACGTCGACTCGCTGCTGGGAATCGGCCTGGACTCCGCCGAGGTCGGCTACCCGCCGTCGCTGTTCACCGAGGTCTACCGCGATGCCCGTCAGATGGGTCTGCGACTCGTGGCGCACGCCGGCGAGGAGGGCCCGCCGTCGTACGTCTGGGAGGCGATCGACGAGCTCGGTGTCGACCGTGTCGACCACGGTGTCCGCGTCATGGAGGACAGCGCCCTCGTGCAGCGCCTGCAGTCCGACCGGATGCCCCTCACGCTCTGCCCGCTGTCGAACGTCCGACTGCGCGTCCTGCCCGACCTGAGCTTCCACCCGATGCAGGCGATGCTGTCCGCCGGCTTGGTCGTGACGGTGAACTCCGACGACCCGGCCTACTTCGGCGGCTATGCCGGCGACAACTTCGTCGCCCTGGCCGAGGACCTCCCGCTCGGTCAGGACGACTTCGTGCTCATGGCACGCAACTCCTTCGACGCCTCGTTCATCGACGACGATCGACGCCGCGAGCTCATGACCGCGGTCGACGAGTGGCGGGCCGATGCCGACCAGGACGATCAGGCGCGGGGGTGGGCCAGCTTGTAGGCGCTGCGCAGGCGTTCGTTGCTGACGTGGGTGTAGATCTGCGTCGTGCCGAGCGATGCGTGGCCCAGGATCTCCTGGACGCTGCGCAGGTCGGCTCCACCCTCCAGCAGATGGGTCGCCGCGGTGTGGCGCAGGCCGTGCGGGCCCAGATCAGGTGCCCCCTCCACGGCGGCGAGCCGCTCGTGGACGATGCGCCGCACCGCACGCTGATCGATGCGGCCACCGCGAGCCCCCAGGAACATCGCAGCACCGCTGGACTCGGTCGCCAGCTCGGGGCGTCCTCGTTCCAGCCACAGCTCGAGCGCGTCCGAGGCGGGCAGGCCGTAGGGCACCGACCGCTCCTTGCGCCCCTTGCCGAACACCCGGACGACCCGGCGCTGGCGGTCGAGGTCGTCGACGTCGAGACCGGTGAGCTCCCCCACCCGGATGCCGGTGGCGTACAGCAGCTCGAGGATCGCCAGGTCGCGCAGACCACGCGCGCCGTCGTCGACCAGTGCCGCGATCGTGGCGTCCAGCAGCCCGCGCACCTCGGTCTCGCTCAGGGCGACCGGCAGCTCGCGGTGCGCCTTGGGATTGACCAGGAGCGCCCCGGCATCGGACGTCGCCCGGCCGGTGCGCGCCATCCACGTCGTGAAGACCCGTGCCGATGTGGCCCGCCGGGCCAGTGTCGTGCGCGCCTTGCCGAGGGTCTTGAGATTGGCCAGCCAGCTGCGCAGCACCCGGATCGTCAGATCGGCCGGGTCCGCGACCCCCAGGCGGGCCGCGTGGGCGCCCAGGTTCTCGATGTCGGTCAGGTAGGCGCGGACCGAGTGCGCCGACAGGTCACGCTCGGCGGTCAGGTGCTGCTCGTAGGCAGCCAGGACGGCCGACCACGGCTCGGTCAGCTCGTCAGGGGTCTCGGCACTCATCGTTCCCAGTGTGGTCCCCGGGCGGAGTCAGCCCACGTCGCCGCGCCGGGCGCGCGCTCACGACGGCGATCCTCCTCGACGGCGTGACTGATCCACGCGTTGCCCGGCGAACCCGGTGCCGTGGGCATACAGTGGGGGTCTCCGGTTGGAACAGCAGACGGATCCCAGGTCAAGCACGTCGAACGGGGATCACATGTCCGTCCAGCCGAGTGATCGCGACCAAGCGTGGTCGATCCTGAGCCAGGCAGTCAGCCACCCCACCGGTCAGCACCGCATCCTGCGGCGTTCACCGGACGGGCAGCGATCAGGACCCATCGTCCCGCGGTGAGGCCGAGGGCTGTTCAGCACGTCACACCGGGCAATCCACGACCAAGGGGGCGACCATGCAGGATCGTGTTCAGGCCGCCAGATTCGCCAAGATCATCGGCTCGCTGGACTCCGACCTGTCCGTCCTCGAGCGATTCTGTGAAGCAGGCAAGCAGATGCTTCGTGCGCACGGCGCAGCCATCACGGTGTACTACGACAGCCTCGAACGGCACACCGTGAGCTTCACCTCCGATCTGGCGCTCCGGATCGAGGAGGCGCAGGAGGTGGCCGGCGAGGGTCCCGGCTTTGAAGCCGCCCGCACCAACAAGATGGTGTTCGCGGACTTCAGCACCCCGTCAGGCACCCCATGGATGGCGCTGGAGGACTGCATGGCGGCCTTCAGCTTCGGCGGCACCGTGCTGGCCCTGCCGATCGATGCGGCCGGCGCACGCCTGGGGGTGCTCGTGGCGCACACCCTGTCGGCTTCGGACACCTTCGACGACGCCGCTGCCGGATATCTTTCCTCCGCGCTGGGCCCGGTCCTGCTGGACTACATCGGTCCGACGGCGTTGGAGGCCGAGCTCACCGAGGACTGGTCGTCACGAGCGGTCGTGCACCAGGCGACCGGGATGCTCATCTTCGATCTGCGGATCTCTGCCGATGACGCCCTGACCCTCCTGAGGGCCCATGCCTACGCCACAGTGTCCACACTGCTAGAGGTGGCGGCACACGTCGTGCACGGAGATCTCAGCTTCGATGACTTCAGCATGGAAGGAGACTGACATGGACGACATTCGCGTGGATCAGGCGTTGGCCGAGGTCACTTCCGCACTCCACCACCATCACGACGTCACCGGATTCCTGGCCGATCTGATCGAGGTCTGTCAGCGAGCGCTGGCCGTCGACGCGACGGGCATCATGGTGCTGTCGCGCAGCGGCCGCCTCCAGCTGTTGGCCGCTTCGACCCATCGATCGACCGAGCTGGAGCTGTACCAGTCGCAGATCGACGAGGGTCCGTGCGTCGACGCCGCCGCCGACGACCTGTCAGTCATCCTCGCGGAGGAGGCAGCACTGCGTGAGCGGTGGCCCCGTTTCGGGCCGGCCATGGTCGAGGCGGGCTTCCGGTCGGTTCACTCCATGCCCTTGCGGTGGGAGGGCGCACCCCTGGGCGCGATGGCGCTGTTCCGCCACGAGGCGGTCGCGCTGGACGGACGCGAGGACCAGGCCGCGCGAGCATTCGCCGATGTGGTCGTGCAGGCGGTGATGGACGACGAGCTGCCGGGCAGCTCCGCGACGCAGGACCGCATCGACGCAGCTCTGGCCGGGCGGGTGCTGGTCGAGCAGGCCAAGGGCGTGATGGCCCGGCACCGAGGGATCGGGATGGGCGATGCGTACGATCTGCTGATCGAGCGCGCCACCGCATCAGGACGCACACTGACCGAGGCCGCCGCAGAGCTCGTCGCCCAGGCTCAGCGAGGTGAGCTCGACCCCGCCTGAGCAGGGTGCTGAACGCCAGCACCGGCGAGGTCGTCGGGACCTGCTCCCTCGACGGGTGACCTTCAGCACCTACATCGGTCCGGAGTTCCGGGCCGAGGCGAAATCGCAGCCGAACGGTGAGCAGGACCGGAGCGACGCATCGAACACCGACGAGGTGCAACCGGAGGCTGACGAGCCGACGGCGTCGGCCACATCATCCGATGTCCGCGCGCCGGTGCAGCACCCAGCCCGCTCCGCTGCGCGTCGCGAGCTCCTGTCGCTCCAGCAGCGCCAGGGCTGACCGCACATCGCGCTCGCTGATCCTGGCCTCGGCCGCGATGTCGGCCGCTGACCTGCTGGTGCGCCAGTCGAGGCCGTCGAGCGTCGTCCGCGCGGCCGGCGGCAACAGGTCGAACTCCGTCGAAGGACTCGCCGCCGCGGACTCCTCGGCGCCGAGACCACCGAGCTCCTCGAGGACGTCCTTGCCCGAGGTGACCAGCACCGCCTTGCCCTCACGCACGGCCGCGTGCGCCCCACCCGACGCCTGGGAGGTCACGGGGCCCGGCACGGCCATCGTGACCCGGCCGAGCTGATCGGCCCAGTTCAGCGTGTTCAGCGAACCACTGCGCACCGCTGCCTCCACCACGACGGTGCCCTGGGTCAGCGCGGCGATGATCCGGTTGCGGGACAGGAACCGGCGTTTGATCGGGGTCTGCCCGGGTGCCTGCTCGCTGATCACCAGCCCTTCCTGTGCGATGTGCTCGAGCAGGCCCGCGTGCGAGCGGGGATAGTCGATGTCGGCCCCGCAGGCGAGCACGGCCACGGTCGCCCGGCCCATCGCCAGTGCGCCGCGGTGGGCGCATCCGTCGATGCCGTACGCCGCGCCACTGATCACGGTCCACCGCCCGTCCGCCAGGTCAGCGGCCAGATCAGAAGCGCACTCGGCCCCATAGGTCGTGCAGGCGCGCGCACCGACGATCGCGACGGCCTGCTCGCCCAGCTCGGCCAGGTCTGCCGCGCCTCGCAGCCACAGGCCCAGCGGTGCACCGCTGGTGCCGTGCAACGGCTCGACGTGCTCGAGATCGCCGAGCGCATCGGGCCAGCCCCGGTCACCCGGGCAGATCCAGCGCAGCCCGGCGGCCGTCGCGCGGGACCGGCAGATCTCGACCAGGCGGTCCAGGTCGTGCGACCGCTCGGTCCAGGCCTCGGGCATGCGGAAGCCCGGCAACGGTGAACCGCCGCGGACCGCCTCGACCACACGACCCGGCTCGTGCACCGCGAGCAGGTCCGGGAGGCGGGGATCGCCGGGTTCGGCGACGAGGCTGAGGGCCAGGCGGTCGTGCCGCGTCATGAGGCCTGCACCAGATCACGCATCGGCCCGCCCAGCGCAGTGCCACGACGCAGGCAGAGCGCGGCATCCACATCGTCCGCGCCGGGGACGTCGTGCCCGTTCAGATCGGCGATCGTCCAGGCCAGACGAAGGATGCGGTCGGCCGACCGCGCATTGAGCTTGTTGCTGCGCAGCTGCTGATCGACCAGGACGCGCCCCTCGTCCCGGACGGGCCAGTGCTTGCGCAGCTCGACCCCCGGCACCTCGCTGTTGAGCCGCCACGGGCTGCCGCTCAGACGACGCTCCTGACGGCCGCGGGCCTGCAGGACCAGGCCCGCCAGCTCTGCGGTCGACCGCGCCCCCGTGATCGCGGCGGTCAGATCGGGCCTGCTCATGGCCGACAGCGTGCGATGGATGTCGATGCGGTCACGGATCGGCCCCGACAGCCGGTCGGCGTAGCGCCGACGCATCAGGGGGGTGCACCGGCACTGGTCGGCCACGGCCGAGCTGAGGCCGCAGGGGCACGGGTTCGCGGCCAGCACGAGCTGGAACCTGGCCGGGAACGCTGCCGTCATGGCGGCCCGGGACACCACGACGTGACCGCTCTCCAACGGCTGGCGCAGCGCCTCCAGGACGTTGGAGGCGAACTCCGGCGCCTCGTCGAGGAACAGGATGCCGTGGTGGGCCAGGCTCAGCGCGCCGGGACGGATGACCTTGCTGCCGCCGCCCACGATCGAGACGGCGCTGGCCGTGTGGTGCGGGTCCAGGAACGGTGGACGGGTCAGCAGGGGTGCGTCGCTGGGCAGCACCCCGGCCACCGAGTGGACCGCGCTCACCGCCAGCGACTGCTCGTAGGTCAGGTCCGGCAGCAGCCCGGGCAGCCGTTGCGCCAGCATCGTCTTGCCGATGCCGGGCGGCCCGGTCATCAAGACGTGGTGCCCGCCCGCGGCCGCGACCAGCAGCGCCATGCGGGAGTCCTCCTGTCCGGAGATGTCGGCCAGGTCGAGGTGGGCCAGCCGGTCGGCGGACGTCCAGGAGATCGACGGGCTGTCGTCCAGTGGCGGGACCGGCGGGTCATCGGGTTCCTGCTGCCCGGTGAGCAGCGCGACGGTCTGCCGCAGCGATCGGACCCCCACCACGCAGATGCCGTGCACCAGTTCGGCCTCCGGCACGTTGACCTCGGGCACGAACACCCGGTCGAATCCGGCCTCAGCCGCCGCCAGCGTGGCCGGCAGGACGCCTCGGATGGCCCGCAGGCGCCCGTCGAGCGCCAGCTCGCCCAGGAAGGCAGCACCCGCCAGCTGCTCGGCCCCGATCAGCGACTTGGCGGCGAACACCGCCAGCGCGATGGCCAGGTCGTAGTGCGAGCCCGACTTCGGCAGCGTCGACGGCGCCAAGTTGATCGTCACCCGCTGGTCGGGCCAGGTCGTGCCGGAGTTGGCCACCGCGGACCGGCACCGGTCGCGTGCCTCGTTGACCATCGTGTCGGCCAGGCCGACCATGACCGTCTGCGGCAGCCCACCGCCGATGTCGACCTCCACCTCGATCGGGCGCCCCGCCAGGCCGTCGAGCGTCACCGAGTGGGTCGCGGCGGCCATCAGGCGACTCCGGCGATGCGTTGGACGACCGGGCCGCCCTTGGGCGGGACCACGACCGAGACGACGTCGATGCGCACGCTCGGCGGCGCGATGTCGTGCACCTCGAGCCAGTGGCTCGCGAGCCGGCGCAGACGGGCGGCCTTCTGACCGGTGATCGCCTCGAACGGGCCGCCGTGCTCGTGGGACGTGCGGGTCTTCACCTCACAGATCACCAGGGTCGAGCCGTCCCGGGCCACGATGTCGATCTCGCCGAAGCGACACGTCCAGTTGGTCGCCAGCACCACCATCCCGATGGATCTGAGGTGCTCGGCCGCCACCCGCTCGCCGTAGTCGCCGACGGACTTGCTGCGCTGATACGTCATGGCTCGAGCCTCGCCGGGGCGGCAGCGGCGATCCAGCGGGCACGGGCAACCTGTGGACGGCGCACGGGCGCGGTCATCGCTGTGGAGAACCGGCTCTAGAATCGCCCGGTGACTGCACTGACGAGACCTTTTCGTGGCCTGATCCTGGCGGTGCAGTTCCTGACCCGCATCCCCACACCGCAGGTCCGCGACTTCCACGAGGACGACATCGGCCGGTCTGCCTTCTGGTTCCCCGCCGTCGGACTCATCGTCGGGCTGGCGGTCGCGGTGCCCGTCGAGCTGTTGTCCGACCGTCCGCAGCTCGCGGCGCTGGCCGGCCTGGTCATCTGGGTGTGGGTCACCGGCGCCCTGCACATCGACGGGCTGGGCGACGTGGCCGACGCCCTCGGTGCCTCGCACCGCGATCCGGCTCGCTACGCCGCAGCGCTCAAGGACCCGCACATGGGCGCGTTCGGCGTGGTCACGGTCGTGATCCAGCTGATCGTCAAGTTCGTGCTGCTGTCGGAGGCGGCCAGCCAGGACCTCACCTGGGTGCTGGTGCTCGTACCGGCCTGGGCCCGTTGGATCAGCCTGGCCCTCCCCCGCCTCACGACGTCCCTGCAGGCCGGTCTCGGCGAGCGGTTCGGCGGCCAGATCACCTGGCCGACGATCACGGTGTGGGTCGTGGGCCTGTCCGTCGCGAGCGTCCTGACCGAGCCCGTGCTGCTGGTGGCGATCCCCGTGGCGGGCCTGATCGCGTTCTACTGGCACCGCCGGCTGGGTGGCGTCTCGGGCGATGGCCTGGGAGCCAGCACCGAGGTGTCCGAGAGCGTCCTGCTGATCGCCCTGGTCGCCACCACGCTGGGCTGAGGAGCCTGATCGGGCTCAGTCCGCGTCGGGCACCTTGACCTCGGAGTCCTGCAGCTCCTCGACGTTGACGTCCTTGAACGTCAGCACCTTGACGTTCTTGGCGAACCGCGCCGGGCGGTAGATGTCCCACACCCAGGCATCGCTCATCGAGACCTCGAAGTAGGCGTCCCCCGTCTCCGAGCGCACCTTCACGTCCACCGCATTGCACAGGTAGAAACGGCGATCGGTCTCGACGACGTACTTGAAGATCGAGACGACGTCGCGGTACTCGCGATACAGCGCGAGCTCCATCTCGGACTCGTACCGCTCCAGGTCCTCAGAGCTCATGGTGTGTGCCTTCCATCGCTGCCTTGACGTTCACGTAGGTCTTGCGGTGCTCCTCGCACGGACCCAGGGAGCGGAGCGCGGCCTGGTGGACCGGCGTGCTGTATCCCTTGTGCGTGGCGAAATCGTATGCCGGGAACTGCTCGTGCATGCGCACCATGATGCGGTCGCGTGTCACCTTGGCGATCACCGAGGCCGCCGCGATGGACGCCGCGACCCGGTCGCCCTTCCACATCGCGAGGCCCGGGACGCCCAGCCCGTCGACCGGGAAGCCATCGGTCAGGACGTAGCCGGGACGGACCTCGAGCTTCCACAGCGCCCGCCGCAGTGCGGTGATGTTGGCGTGCTGCAGTCCCATGCGGTCGCAGTCGGCGGCCGGGACCACCACGACCGACACATCGGCCGCCCGCTGCATGATCAGCTCGAAGCACGACTCGCGGCGCTTCTCGGTCAGGAGCTTGGAGTCGGCCAGACCGGGGATGGGTCGATCCAGGACGACCGCAGCCGCGACCAACGGTCCGGCGCACGCTCCGCGCCCGGCCTCGTCCACACCGGCCACAGGGTGCAGCCCCTGGCGCGCGAGCGCACGCTCGTAGCCGTACAGACCCGCGTCGCGGCGGATCGTGGAGCCCTTGGCCAGCGTCGTCATGGGATCTCGTCGGTCACTTGTCGTTGATGGCTTTGAATGCTGCCGGTTTGTGGATGAACCCGGCCCGGTTCAGCGGCCAGACGCGGAACCATGCCTTGCCGACGACCGCCTTCTCCGAGACCTGTCCCCCGCCGGGATCGCCCAGGTGCGCGCGCGAGTCCGAGGAGTTGCCGCGGTTGTCGCCCATCACCCACAGGTACCCGTCGCGGACCTTGACCTCGAATGTCCGGTCCTTGGTCGCCGACTCGTCCAGCAGGTACGGCTCGTCGAGCTTGACGCCGTTGACCGTGAGCTTGCCGTCGGTGCAGCACGCGACCGTGTCGCCGCCGACGCCGATGACCCGCTTGATCAAGTGGCCACCGGTCGGGAACAGGCCGACCTTCTCCAGCACCTTCTGCAGGCCGTTCGTGGCGTGACGCGAGTCCTCCGCGCCCAGCCAGCCTCCCGGGTCGTCGAACACCACGATGTCGCCGCGCTGGACGTCCCCGCCCCAGTAGGACACCTTCTGGACGAGGATCTTGTCGTCGACGAGCATCGTCGGCTCCATCGACTCCGACGGGATGTAGAACGCCTGGAGGAAGAAGGTCTTGACGATGACCGCCATCACCATGGCGGTCAGGACGAGAAGGATCGACTCCTGCCAGACAGGGAGCTGTCGCTTCTTGTCGGTCACCCGGAGAGCCTAGCCGGAAAGGTCAACGCGGCGACGCACGGATGGAACGTGTTCCCGTCCAGCCGTCCCGGACACCGACAGGGTGGTTCGGAAACGACAGCTGCCCCCGCCGCGAACGGCGAGGGCAGCTGCTGAGGGAGGCGACTCAGATGTCGCGCTTCTCCTTGATCTTGGCGGCCTTGCCGCGCAGGTTGCGCAGGTAGTAGAGCTTGGCGCGACGAACGTCACCGCGGATGGCGACGTCGATCTTCTCGATCACGGGGGTGTGCAGCGGGAAGGTGCGCTCGACGCCGACGCCGAAGCTGACCTTGCGGACGGTGAACGTACGACCGATGCCCGAGCCCTGGATCTTGATGCAGACGCCCTTGAAGACCTGCACGCGCGAGCGGCTGCCCTCGATGACCTTCACGTGGACCTCGAGCGTGTCGCCCGCGCGGAAGGAAGGCAGATCGGAGCGCAGCGACTCGCTGGCGACCTGATCGATGATGTTGGTCATGGTTGACTCCTCGTTGGTGCCACAGGTCACCCACGGCTGGTGATGAAAAGGAAGTGGTTCGGCGGTGATCGACGGCTCCCCTGTGGCAGATCCGTCCGGCGCCAAAGGTCAATGTTGCCATATGCGACACGAGCGGCGTTAATCGGCCACCGACGCACAACGCGCCCGCCGGATACCGGCGGGCGCGTCTGTCGTGCGGGTCGGTCAGCTGAGGGCGTAGCCCTCCTCGCCGTGCAGCACCGAGTCGATACCGGCGGCCTCCTCGTCCTGCCCGATGCGGAAGCCGATCGTCTTGCTGATGACCGTGGCGAGGACGAACGACACCACGAAGGAGTACGCGGCGACCGCCACGGCGGGGATCAGCTGGACGATGAACTGGTCCAGGTTGCCGCCACCGGTGAACAGGCCGGTGTCGATCGCGAAGAAGCCCAGGTACAGCGTGCCGATGACGCCGGAGACCAGGTGGATGCCGACGACGTCGAGCGAGTCGTCGTAGCCGAGCTTGAACTTCAGGTCGACGGCGATGGCGCACACGCCGCCGGCGAGCAGGCCCAGCACGATGGCCCAGATGGGCGTCAGCGCGACACAGGCCGGCGTGATGGCGACGAGGCCCGCAACGGCACCCGAGGCGGCGCCGACCGAGGTGGCCTTGCCGTTCTTGAAGTGCTCGATGACGATCCAGCCCACGATGCCGGCGGCGGGGCAGGCCAGCGTGTTCAGGAAGATCAGCGCGCCCTGGCCGTTGCTGATCGCAGCACCGGTGTTGAAGCCGAACCAGCCGAACCACAGGATCGCGGCACCGATGAGCACCAGCGGGACGTTGTGGGGCTTCTGCAGCTCCCGGCTGAACCCGACGCGCTTGCCGAGCACGAGGGCCAGCGCGAGGGCCGCCGCACCGGCGTTGATGTGGACCGCGGTGCCACCGGCGAAGTCGATCGTGCTGACGTCCAGACCCATGTCCGAGCCGAGGGTGCCGATCCATCCGGTCATGCCGTCGGCGTCGAAGGAGAACACCCAGCCGGCGACCGGGAAGTAGACCAGCGTCGCGAACAGGCCGGCGAACAGCATCCACGGGAAGAAGCGAGCGCGGTCGGCGATGGCGCCGGAGATCAGCGCGACGGTGATGATCGCGAACGTGGCGCCGAAGGCGGTCGACGCCAGGACGACACCGGCGTCTGCCGCTGCGTCACCGCCACCGAAGGCGGCGGTGGCCGCGTCCTGCATGCCGAAGTCGGAGAATCCGTTGCCGACGATGCCCGGGATCCAGTCGTCGCCGCTGTCGGTCAGCGTGGCCATGTTGCCGCCGTACAGGACCCACAGCACGCCGACCAGGCCGATGGCGCCGAAGCTCAGCATCATCATCGAGACGACGCTCTTGGCCCTGACGAGGCCGCCGTAGAAGAACGCCAGACCTGGCGTCATGAAGAGAACCAGGGCCGCTGTGATCAGCAGCCAGATGATGTCCGGGGTCATGAAGAACCTCTCTTGGGGGTGTGTGGTTCCGCCGAGCCAGCGACGTTGCTGCATTCGGACGCTCGTCACACTGTGTCGTCGAGAGGTTTTGCGGGCCTTGCCTGAGCATGTCCGCGGTGTTACGTGACCGTGGTTTGTGTTAAATCCATGTCACGCGACGGGGGTTCGGCCTGCAACGGCAGGTCAGGACAGCAGGTCGGGACGGCGCTGACGCGTCCGTTCCACGGCCTGCTCGTGCCGCCATGCCGCGATCGCCGCATGGTTCCCGGACAGCAGCACCGGCGGGACGTCACGTCCGCGCCACGAGGCCGGCTTGGTGTACACGGGGTACTCCAGCAGCCCGTCCTGGCCGTGGGACTCCTCGACGAGCGACTCCGGATTGCCCATGAACCCCGGGACGAGGCGCACGACGGCCTCGATGATCGCCAAGGCCGCGACCTCTCCCCCGTTGAGGACGAAGTCGCCCAGCGAGATCTCCTCGACGCGCCACGTCGTCGCGGCCTCGTCGATGACCCGCTGGTCGATGCCCTCGTAGCGGCCGCAGGCGAACACCAGGTGCTGCTCGGCGCTGAGCCGTTCGGCCACCCGCTGCGTGAAGGGCGTGCCCGACGGCGTCGGGACGACGATGACGGCCTCGTCGGTCGCCAGGGTGTCCAGGGCCTCACCCCACGGCTCGGCCTTCATGACCATGCCGGCGCCGCCACCGTAGGGCGTGTCGTCGACGCTGCGGTGCTTGTCGTGGGTGAACTCGCGCAGGTCATGGGTGGCGATCTGCAGCAGACCGGAGGACTGCGCCTTGCCCGCCAGCGACAGCTGGAGGGCGTCGAGGTAGGCGGGGAAGATCGAGACGACGTCGATGCGCATGGTGCTCAGTCGCCGGCGAGGTCGGACGCGGCGTTCTCCGCCTGGTCCGGGTCCAGCAGGCCGGCGACATCGGCGACCGTCACGAAACCGCCGGCGATGTCGACGACCGGGACCAGCTCGGTGACGAACGGGACGAACACCTCTCGCCCGTCGACGTCGACGGTCAGGGTGTCCTGGTAGGGCAGGTGGACGAGTCCGGTCACGGTGCCGACGACATCGTCGCCGGAGCGGACCTCGAGGCCGACCAGCTGGTGGTCGTAGAACTCGTCGGGATCGTCCGGGGTGTCCTCGGGGTCGATGACCGCTTCGAGGACGGTGCCGTGCAGCTGCTCGGCGGCGGTGCGATCGGGGATCTCCTTGAACGCCACGACCAGGCGTCCGCCGTGATGGCGCGCCGATGCGACGGTCAAGGTTCGGGGTCCACACACGACAGACGAGCCCGGGGCGAAGCGCCGGTCGGGCTCGTCTGTTCGGATGTCGACGTTCAGCTCACCACGGATACCGTGGGCGCGGCCGATACGGCCGATGACGACCTGCATTGTCACCGTCTAGCTACGACGGTCGACGTCCACGAAGTCGATGCGTGCACCGCCGCGACCGGCGATAGCACCCGCGACCTTGCGGATGGCTGTGGCCGTACGGCCCTGTCGGCCGATGACCTTGCCGAGGTCGTCGGGATTGACCCGAACCTCGAACAGCTCGCCTCCACGCGTCTGCTTGGCGCGGACGTCAACATCGTCAGGATGCTCGACGATGCCGGAGACGAGATGCTCGATGACCTCGATGAGGGGTGCGGCCACGATCAGGCCTTGGCCTCGTCAGCGGGTGCTGCGTCGGCTGCGGCGTCGGCGACGGGATCGCCCTGCACCTTGGCCTCCTCGGCGGCGGGCTCGGCCTCGGCGTCAGCCTTGGGCGCGTCGGCCTTCTTGGCGGCGGCCTTCTTGGTGACGGCGTCGGCCTTGGGCTCGCTGTGCAGATCCTTCAGCGCGTCCTGGAAGATGTCTTCCTTGCTGCGCTTCTCCGGGGCGAACTTCATGGTGTTGTTGCCACCGATGTCGCCGGTGATCTTCAGCAGCGCGGCGACGGCCTCGGTCGGCTGGGCGCCGACTCCGAGCCAGTACTGCGCGCGCTCACCGTCGATGTTGATGATCGACGGCTCGGCCTTGGGGTTGTACGTGCCGATCTCCTCGATGACACGGCCATCGCGCTTGGTGCGCGAATCGGCCACGACGACGCGGTAGAACGGGGTACGGATCTTGCCCATACGCTTCAGGCGAATCTTGACTGCCACGAGTGTGGTGTCTCCTCAGATGTGTGTATGTGGTTGACCAGCCGGTGCCGCGTGGGGACACGGCCGACGAGATCGGTGAGCCGGAGCGCACGAGGATGAGAGGGTCCCCGCGCAGACCGGACGCAATGCTTCATTCTGCCAGATCGATGCCGTGGGCTCCAATTCGGCACCCCCGACCGGAGGCCGCCGGTCTCGTGCGACCGCGCTCAGTGCTGCCGGACCCGCCGGCCGCCGATGCGCCGCTCGTGGATGACGATGATGACGTCCCGCTCCCCCGGCGCCCACGGGCGCGGTCGTGCCGTCGCGAGCAGCTCGGAGATCAGCGCCGGATCGTCGACCCGATCGGACGAGCCGACGACGGTGACGTTCCAGCCACGCTGGTAGGTGTCGTCGTGGAAGTCCGCCCCGAAGGCGACGTCGTCGTGCCCCTCACCCAGCTCCGCCAGGACGCTGTCGGCCGTCGTGCGGAAGTAGATGTCGTGGCCGCGCACGGCGAAATTCACCGGCAGCAGCTGCTGCCCCTCGTCGTTGACGAAGGCGACCCGCCCCACGGTCGTCGTGCCCAGCAGATCGCGGCACTCCTGCTCGGACAGCGCGGTGAACGAGCTTCTCGTCGCATCGGTCATGGCCGGGCCCCTCTCCTCGGTGGTGTCCTGCTCCGATCATGACAGGTCGCTCTACGATCGGGTCATGGCTGACCTCACCGTGTTCCATCACACCGGGTGCTCGACCTCGCGCCACGCCGTCGACGAGGTGTCGGCCGCCGGCATCGATGCCGAGGTCGTCCAGTACCTGAAGACCCCGCTCGACCGCGCATCACTGCTCGGGCTGATCGACAAGCTCGAGGACGAGCCGGCCGATCTCGTGCGCAAGGACGGTTTCTTCAAGGGCCTGGGCCTGGATCCGGACGACTTCGTGACACCCGATGCCGTCGCCGACCTGCTGGTCGAGCATCCCCGGCTGATGCAGCGCCCCGTGCTGGTGCGGGGCGACCGGGCGATCATCGGACGCCCCAAGGACCGCGTGGCCGCCTTCCTGGCCTGACCCGGCCCGACCGCCGTCAGGCGGTCGGGGCCGCGAACTGGGCCGAGTACAGCCGCTCGTACGCTCCCCCGGCCGCTCGCAGCGAGTCGTGCGTGCCCTGCTCGACGATGTGCCCGTCCTCCATCACCACGATGTGGTCGGCATCGCGGATCGTCGACAGGCGGTGCGCGATGACGAAGGACGTCCGGCCCGCGCGCAGCTGCTCCATCGCACCCTGCACGAGCGACTCGGTGCGGGTGTCGACCGAGCTCGTCGCCTCGTCGAGCACCAGGATCGACGGATCGGCCAGGAAGGCCCGGGCGATCGTCAGCAGCTGGCGCTGGCCGGCGCTGACATTGGTGCCCTCGTCGTCGATGACAGTGTCGTACCCGTCCGGCAGCGTCCGCACGAAGTGGTCGACGTAGGCGGCCTCGGCGGCAGCGATGATCTGCTCCTCGGTCGCCCGGTGCGCACCGTAGGCGATGTTCTCGCGGATCGTGCCGTTGAACAGCCAGGTGTCCTGCAGGACCACGCCGAAGTTGTCGCGCAGCGGACCACGGTCCATCCGGGCGATGTCGACCCCGTCGAGCGTGATGCGCCCCGACTGGACGTCGTAGAACCGCAGGACCAGGTTGGTCAGGGTCGTCTTGCCGGCGCCCGTGGGCCCGACGATCGCGACGGTCTGGCCCGGCTCGGCCACCAGGTCGAGGTGCTCGATCAGCGGCTCGTCGGGCGAGTACGAGAACGACACGTCCTCGAAGACGACCCGGCCGCGGACCGGGTCCGGGAACGGCGCATCGGCCTCGTCGGGACGTTCCTCGTCCTCGTCGAGCAGCCCGAAGACCCGCTCGGCCGACGCGACGCCGGACTGCAGCACCTGGATCATCGCGGCGAGCTGCGTCAGCGGCTGGGTGAACTGGCGCGAGTACTGGATGAACGCCTGCACGTCGCCGATGCTGAGGGCACCGGACGCGACCCGCAGGCCGCCGATGACCGCCACCAGCACGTAGTTGATGTTGGCCACGAACATCATGACCGGCTGCACGATGCCGGAGATGAACTGCGCCCGGAAGGACGCGTTGAACATCGCGTCGTTGCGCGAGTCGAACTCCTCACGCGCCTCGGCCTGGCGACCGAAGACCTTGACCACCTCGTGACCGGTGAAGACCTCCTCGATGTGGCCGTTGAGGCGCCCGGTGCTGGCCCACTGCTTCATGAACTCCGGCTGTGAACGCTTCGTGACCGCCTTGGTGATGAGGAAGGCCAGTGGGATCGTGATCAGGGCGACGAGCGCCAGCAGCGGTGAGATCACGAACATCATCGCGAGGGTGCCGATCACCATCAACAGGGACGTGAGCAGCTGGCTCATGGTCTGCTGGAACGACTGCGCGATGTTGTCGATGTCGTTGGTCGTGCGCGACAGCACCTCGCCGCGCTCGGTGCGGTCGAAGTACGACAGCGGCAGCCGGTTGATCTTGGCCTCGACGTCGTTGCGCAGGTCGGCGACCGTCCGCTGCACCACCACGGTGGCCAGACGCCCCTGGAACCACTGCAGCAGCGATGCCAGGACGTACAGCACCAGCACCCCACCCAGCACCCACGACAGGCGGGTGAAGTCGATGCCCGAACCGGGCTGGAGATCGACCGACGACACCAGGGAGGCCAGCTTGTCCTGACCGTCCGCGCGCAGCTTCTCGACGACCTCTGCCTTCGTGGACCCCGCCGGGAACTGGTCGGACAGGTAGCCGGTGAACACGATGTCGGTCGCGTGCCCCAGCACCTTGGGGCCGACGACCGACAGACCCGTCGCGACGACGCCGAACGCCACCACGCCCCAGACCATCATCCGGTCGCGCAGCAACCGGCCCATCAGGCGCCGCAGGGTGCCCTTGAAGTTGCGGGCCCGCTGCGGGCCCATCCCCATCCCGGCCAGCGCCGGCCCACCCGGCCGATGTCCGCTCATGCCGTCGCCTCCTCAAGAGTGAGCTGGGACAGGACGATCTCGCGGTAGACCTCGCAGGTGTCCATCAGCTCCGTGTGCGTGCCGGTGCCGACGACGCGACCCTGGTCGAGCACGACGATGCGGTCCGCGGTGCGGATCGTGGAGACCCGCTGGGCCACGATGACGACCGCCGCATCGGCGGTGACCGTCCTCAGCGCGGAGCGGAGGGCGGCATCCGTGGCATAGTCGAGCGCGGAGAAGGAGTCGTCGAACAGGTAGATCGCCGGCTTCTTGATGATCGCCCGGGCGATCGCCAGACGTTGCCGCTGGCCTCCGGACACATTGCTGCCGCCCTGGGCGACCGGGGCCTCGAGGCGCTCGGGCATCTTCTCGACGAAGTCCTTGGCCTGGGCGATCTCCAGCGCGGCCCACACCTCCTCGTCGGTGGCGTCCGGCCGTCCGTAGCGCAGGTTGGAGCCGATCGTGCCCGAGAACAGGAAGGGGCGTTGCGGCACGAGCCCGATCGCCGACCAGACGTTCTCCGGGTGCAGCGACCGGACGTCGTGCCCGTCGATCTGGACCACGCCGTCGGTGACGTCGTACAGCCGCGGGATGAGCCCCAGGAGGGTGGACTTGCCGCTGCCGGTCGAGCCGATGATGGCGGTGGTCTCCCCCGGACGGGCGATCAGGTCGATGTCGTGCAGGACGTCCTGCTCGGCGCCGGGGAAGGCGAAGGACGCACCGCGGACATCGACCATCCCGCGGGTCAGCTGGACCTGCTGCGCGCCCTCGGGCGCCTGCACGCTGGGCTCGGTGTCCAGCACCTCGGTGATCCGCTCGGCCGACACCTCGGCACGCGGCCACAGCATCAGCATGAACGTGGCCATCATGACGGACATCAAGATCTGCACCAGGTAGTTCTGGAAGGCTGTCAACGTGCCGACGTCCAGGTCGCCGCTGCTGATGCGGTACCCGCCGAACCAGGTCGCCAGCACGACCGCGACGTTCATGATCAGCATGACGATCGGGAACATCATCGACATGAGCCGGCCGACGCCGATCGCGACCTCCATGTTGGCGCGGTTCGCGTCGCCGAAGCGCTCGGCCTCGTAGTCCTCCTTGACGAAGGCCCGGATGACGCGGATGCCCATGATCTGCTCGCGCATGACGCCGTTGATGCCGTCGATCCGGACCTGCATGAGCCGGAACAGCGGACGCGCCTGGCGGATCACCAGACCGATGCTGACCACCAGCACCGGGACCACGAGCAGCAGCAGCCCGGACAGCTCGACGTCCTGGCGCAGCGCCATCACGATGCCGCCGAAGCACATGATCGGCGCCGTCACCAGCAGGGTCAGCGCCATGAAGACGATCAGCTGCACCTGCTGCACGTCATTGGTCGACCGGGTGATCAGGGTCGGTGCGCCCAGCTGCGCCATCTCCCGGGCGGCGAAGGTCTCGACCTTGCCGAACACCCCGGCCCGCAGGTCGCGGCCCAGCGCCATCGACGTCCGCGCCCCGTAGTACACCGCCACGATCGTGCACAGCACCTGCAGCACCGTGATGGCCAGCATCACCCCGCCCGTGCGGATGATGAAACCGGTGTCGCCGACCACGACGCCGCGGTCGATGATGTCGGCGTTGAGGCCGGGAAGGTACAGATTGGCGAGCGTCTGGACCAGCTGGAAGAACAGGACGATCGCGATGGGCCGCTTGTAGGGCACCAGGTACGTCCGCAGCAGCGGAAGGAGCATGACCTGAGGCTAGCCGCACGGGTCCACCCCGGGGCGGGATCGGGTCGTCGGCCGTCACGCCCAGAGCGAACACCGCCGGACGCCTACACCACCACGTTGAGGGCCAGCACGACCACGAGACCACTGACCGACAGGACGGTCTCCATGATCGACCAGCTCTTGATGGTCTGGCCGACGCTGAGGCCGAAGTACTCCTTGACCAGCCAGAAGCCGGCGTCGTTGACGTGGGAGAAGAACACCGAGCCGGCGCCGATGGCCAGCACCAGCAACGACACCTCGCCGCTGGGCAGGCCGGCCGCGATGGGCACCATGATGCCGGCCGCGGTGATCGTGGCGACGGTGGCCGAGCCGGTCGCGACGCGGATGACGACGGCCACGAGCCAGGCGATGAGCAGCACCGAGACGCCGCTGTCCTCGACGAAGTCCGCCACGACCTGCGCGATGCCGGTGTCGACGAGGGTCTGCTTGAAGCCGCCGCCGGCACCGACGATGAGGATGATGCCCGCGATCGGCGGCAGCGAGCTGCTCAGGACGTCCGAGACGTCCTCCTTGGTCATGCCGACGCCGATCCCGAAGGTGAAGATCGCCACGATGACCGCGATCAGCAGCGCCACGAACGGCTCGCCGATGAAGTCCAGGACCGAGCGCAGCGTCGTCCCGTCGTCGACGAGGATGTCGCCGAATGCCTTGCCCATCATCAGCACGACCGGCAGCAGGACCGTCGCGAGCGTGATCGCGAAGCTGGGCCGGCGTTCGCGCTTGTCCGTCGAGGCGTCGTACAGGTCGCCCGCCGGCACCGGGACCCACCGGTCGGCGAACCGGGCGAAGAGGGGGCCGGCGACGATGATGGTGGGGATCGCGACGAGGACGCCCAGCCCGAGGGTCAGACCCAGGTTGGCGTCGACCAGGTCGATCGCGGCCAGCGGGCCCGGGTGCGGGGGCACGAAGCCGTGCATCGCCGACAGGCCGGCCAGGGCCGGGATGCCGAGCGAGATGATCGACCGCTCGGCACGCTTGGCCACCAGGAAGATGACCGGCATCAGCAGGACGAGGCCGATCTCGAAGAACATCGGCAGGCCGATGATCGCACCGATCGCGGCCATCGACCACGGCAGCATCCGAGGGCTGGAACGCCCCACGATGGTGTCGACGATCTGGTCGGCGCCACCGGAGTCGGCCAGCAGCTTGCCGAACATGGCGCCGAGCGCGATCAGCACGCCGACGCCCGACACGGTGCTGCCGACACCCGCGCTGAAGCTGGCGACGACGTCCAGCATCTGCCGGCCGGCGATCGCGCCGACCGTCAGCGAGCCGAGGATCAGGGCCAGGAACGGGTGCAGCTTGAAGTACGTGATCGCGATGACCAGCACCGCGATGCCGATCAGGGCGGCGGTGATGAGCTGTCCCGTCCCCGCAACGGCCTTGACCGGCTCGGGGGCGTCGGCGGTGGCCAGTGCGGTGAGCATCATGCGTCGTCTCCTTCGGACAGACCGGACCGCGCGATGAACTCATCGACGATCTCGGCGGGGGTCGGAGTGATGTCGAAGGCCCAGCCGCGCTCGTCGTCCTCCAACGGCTCCAGCGTGTCCTCCTGGGAGGACAGCAGGGACGACGGCATGAAGTGATCGCGGTGCTCCATGCGGGACTTGATCAGGTCGTGGTCGCCGATCAGGTGCAGGAACACCACCTGCGGTGCGGCGTCGACCAGGACGTCGCGGTACGCCCGACGCAGCGCCGAGCAGCTGACGACTCCCCCGGTCTCGCCTCGCGCCGCGAGCCAGCGTCCGATGTCGGCGAGCCACGGCCAGCGGTCCTCGTCGGTCAGCGGCGTCCCGGCCGACATCTTGGCGATGTTGGCCTCGGAGTGGAAGGCGTCACCGTCCTCGTACTCCACCCCGAAGCGATCGGCCAGCTCGTGACCCACGGCGGACTTCCCCACTCCGGAGATACCCATGACGACGACCAGCGGGGGCGGCTTCATGGATCGACCGTAACGCAGAAAGATGCTTTTCGGCGGTACCCACTTTCGGCGTCCCGATGCCGACCATCGGCCGATGCCGGGGGCGGCCGGACGTGCCTACGCTCGAGCGATGTCGACCACGCGCACCCGCTGGGGCTCCGTCGTCGCTGTCATGGTGATCGCGCCATGGATGGCCGAGATGTCATGGGGCGGCATCCCCTTCACAGACGTGCTGCTGGTGATCGCCTTCCTCGGCCCGATGTACGGCGGAGCGGCGATCTTGATCCGTGAGGTCACCCGCCGGGCCGGACGTGGCTGGCCGACCGTGCTCCTCCTGGCGGCAGCGTTCGGCGTGCTCCAGGCAGGCGTCGTCGATCAGTCGCTGTTCAACCCCGAATACGCCCGGTACGACTTTCAGCACCCGCTGCACGTTGACGGGATCGACATCAGCCTGTACTACCTGGTTGCCTTCGTCACAGGTCATGTCGTCGTCAGCATCACGGTGCCGCTCGTCCTGGCGGAGAGCTGGTCGCCGTGTCCTGGCGAGCCGTGGCTGTCCCGCCGTGGTGTCCGGGTCGTCGCCGGCCTGTATGTCGTGGCGTCGGTCATCAATCACCTCGGGGTCAAGGACGAGGACGGGCGGGGCTTCCAGGCGTCCCCACTGCAGGTGGCTGTTGCGCTGGCAACCGTTGCGGCGCTCGTCGCGGTGGCGCTGTCCTGGCCGCGGCGCAGTGCCACCAACGCACGCGTTCCCCCACCGTGGGCGATGGCGTGCCTCGGATTCGCCGGCTACCTGTTCCACCTGCCGAGCGAGGACGCTGCCGCGATCGCCGTTGCGGTCGCGGTCATCGGGGGCACGAGCGCCGTCGTGGGTCGCTGGGGACGGTCTGCCGGCTGGACGGCCGAGCACGTGTTCGGGCTGGCGCTGGGTGTCACGCTGACGGGCGTGGTCATCCCGTTCGTCGCCGATCCCTACGCGGCGGACGTCGGCCGCGCGCGAGAGATGCTCGACGACGGGGTCGCAGCGGCCATCTGTCTGGTCGGTGCCGGGTTGACCGTGTGGAGGCGCAGGCGCCGGCACCGTCCGGCTACAGCAGGTCCTTGAGCTCCTTGGGCAGCTCGAAGTCCTGTGCGCCCTGGGCCGGGAAGCCGAATGCGTTGGCGCCCTCGTTCTTGGGCGCCGCGCCGCTGGCAGCCGCGGCACGCTTGGCCGGGTTGCCCGACACACGCTTGCCCTTCTTCTTCTGCTGCGGCTTCTGCTTGGCGCCGGCGCGCTTGCCGGCACCCGGCAGACCGGGCATGCCCGGCATCCCGGGGATGCCGCCGCCCTTGGCCATCTGCTGCATCATCTTGCGGGCCTCGAAGAATCGGTCGACCAGACCGTTGACGTCGCTGACCTTCGTGCCCGATCCCCGCGAGATACGGGCGCGGCGCGATCCGTCGATGATCTTGGGGTTGGTGCGCTCGGCCGGAGTCATCGACAAGATGATGGCCTTGATCTTGTCGACCTCGCGGTCGTCGAAGTTGGCCAGCTGGTCCTTGTACTGACCCATCCCCGGCAGCAGGCCGACGATCTTGGACATCGAGCCCATCTTGGAGATGGCTTCCATCTGCTTGAGGAAGTCGTCCAGCGTGAACGACCCGCCCATCAGCTTCTCGGCGTCCTTGGCGGCCTGATCGGCGTCGAAGGCCTTCTCGGCCTGCTCGATCAGGGTCAGCATGTCGCCCATGTCGAGGATGCGCCCGGCCATGCGGTCGGGGTGGAAGACGTCGAAGTCCTTGAGCTTCTCGCCCGTGGACGCGAACATGATCGGCCGGCCCGTGATCGACCGGACCGACAGCGCGGCACCACCGCGGGCGTCGCCGTCGAGCTTGGTCAGGACGACACCGGTGAAGTCGACGCCCTCGAGGAAGGCCTGCGCCGTGACGACGGCGTCCTGGCCGATCATGGCGTCGATGACGAACAGGACCTCGTCGGGGTTGACCGCGGCACGGATGTCGGCGGCCTGCTGCATCAGCTCGGCGTCGATGCCCAGGCGTCCGGCGGTGTCGACCACGACGACGTCGTGCAGGGTCCGCTGCGCCTCGGCCACACCGGCCCGCGCGACCTGGACGGGATCGCCGACGCCGTTGCCGGGCTCGGGCGCGAACACCGTGACACCGGCCTGCTGGCCCACGACCTGCAGCTGGGTGACGGCGTTGGGGCGCTGGAGGTCGGCCGCGACGAGCATGGGCGACTTGCCCTGCTCCTTGAGCCACAGCGCGAGCTTGCCGGCCAGCGTCGTCTTGCCGGCACCCTGGAGGCCGGCGAGCATGATGACGGTCGGGCCGTTCTTGGCGTACTGGATGCGTCGGGTCTCGCCACCGAGGATCTCGATGAGCTCGTCGTTGACGATCTTGACGACCTGCTGGGCGGGGTTCAGCGCCTGGCTGACCTCGACACCGAGGGCGCGCTCCTTGACCTTGGCGATGAACTCGCGGACGACCGGGACCGCGACGTCGGCGTCGAGCAGGGCGACGCGGATCTCGCGCGCGACCGCGTCGATGTCGGCCTCGGAGAGCCGGCCCTTGCCACGCAGGTTCTTGAACGCTGACTGCAGGCGGTCTTGCAGGGTGTCGAACATGGAGCGGCGACGTCCTCAGGTGGGAAGAAATACGGTCTGCTCAACTCTAACCGAGCCCCCTCAGGTCTCGGGCACGACCGCACGAACGGGCCGTCAGGCGAGGTCGGACGCGACCGCGGAGCGCAGCGACTCGGCGGTCGCGTCGCTCAGCCGCCCACCGGCGGCGTCGACGACGTAGAAGACGTCGCGCACCTCGTCGCCGTACGTCGACATGTGTGCCGAGCGGATCGACAGGCCCAGCGATGCGATGCGGTCGCACACCGTCCACACCAGTCCGCGGCGGTCACGAGCGCGCACCTCCAGGACCGTGGCGGTCTCGGTGACGCGGCCCAGCAGACGGACCCGGGCGTCCGGCGCGTCGGGGATCGCTGCCAGCTCGAGGCGTCCGGCCAGGTCGAGCTCGCCGGCCATCGCGGGACGCAGCCGGTCACGCAGTCGGGCCGGGTCGACATCGGACCGGGAGACCTCCCACAGCGTCACCGCGGCATCGTCCAGCGTGACGGTGCGCGCCGACCTGATGGCCAGGCCGGCCAGCGCCAGGCCTCCGGCGAGCTCGGCCATGACGCCGGGACGGTTGGCCGTCACGATGGTGAGCAACGATCCGCCCTGGTGCGGCTCCACGGTCACGGTGAAGTCCGATGGTCCCGTGGTGCCTCGCGCCGGGATGGGCACGTGCGCGGGCCACCCCTCGTACGTCGTCGCGTCGGGTGTCGGCACCGAATCGTCCAGCACCTGGCGCACCTTGGCCACCAGGCCCTCCACCAGACCGCGTCGCCATCCCGTCCACGCGGTGGCGCTGGTCGCCAGCGCGTCGGAGGCCGACAGGGCGCTGAGCAGGTCCAGGAAGTCCTCGGTGCCGACGATCTCGGCGACGTTGGCGGCGGTCGACGGGTCCTCGATGTCACGGCGGGTCGCGATGGTCGGCAGCAGCAGGTGCCACCGCACGAGCTTGCCGATGACCGCCGCATCGTCGGGCGTGAATCCCCAGCGCAGGGCGATCTCGGCGGCCATCGGCTCCCCCGCCTCGGAGTGGTCCGCGCCGTCGACGCCCTTGCCGATGTCGTGGAGCAGGGCCGCCACCGCGAGCAGGTCCGGGCGCGCGACATCGCGTCGCAGCCCGGCGGCGTTGACGCAGGTCTCGACGCTGTGCCGGTCGACCGTGAAGCGGTGCACCGGTGAGGACGATCCACGCAGCCGGATCGGGCCCCACTCGGGCAGCAGGCGCTCGACGACGCCGGCGAAGTCCAGCTCGTCCCACACCGGCACGAGCCCCGGCCCGGCGGTCAGCAGGTCGACCAGGTACCGGGTCGTCGACGGGGCCCATGGATCGGGCAGGTCCCCCATCGTCGTGGCGAGGCGCCGGGCCGAGCCGGAGCTGAGCGGGAGGCCGGAGCGCGCTGCGGCGGCCGCAGCGCGAAGGGCGATCTCGGGGTCTGCCGACGGATCGGCCGTCCTGGTCACGATGACCTCGCCGTCCAGCACGCCGACGCCGTCGTCGACCTGCTGGACGAGCGGGCCCTTCGCGGTGAAGGCGCCCTTGCGGGTGATGGGGGCCAGCGCGTCGTCGACCTTGCGCCAGGCCATCGACGCGAGGTGCGCGATGCGCCGGCCGACCTGCCGGGCGTGCAGGTCCAGCTCGACGGGCTCCATCCCGAGCAGGCGAGCGACATCGGGGACCATCTCGGGGCCCAGCCGCTCGACCCGGCGGCCGGCGGCCTCGTGCAAGGCGTCACGGATGTCCAGCAGCTCGTTGCGCAGCTGCTCGGACTCCGTGTGCGGGACGTCGATCAGCCACGTGGCGACCAGCGCGCGCAGCGTGACGCTGTCGCGCAGCCCTCCGCCGGACTCCTTCAGGTCGGGGACGGCAGCGTGCGCCAGCCAGCCGGACCGCTCGATCCGGGCCGTCCGGGCGGTGCGCACCTCCTCGACGCGGGTGCGGGCGTCCCGCCGCCAGTCGGCCAGCACCTCGGACCGCAGGGCCATGACCAGGCCGGTGTCGCCGGTGACCGGCCGCGCATCCAGCATGCCCATCGCGGCCCGGTGGTCGGTGGCCGCAGCCTCACGCATCTGGATCGTGTCGCGCACCGAGTGGTCCAGCGCGACGCCGTCGTCCCACAGGGGGTACCAGATCGCCTCGGCGACCTGCCGCACGACGGACTCGGCGACCGACGGGTCGTGCAGCAGCACGACGTCCAGGTCGCTGAACGGCGAGAGCTCCGACCGCCCGTACCCACCGACGGCGACCAGCGCCATCCGCGGTCCCCCCCGGGGATCGTCACCGGGCGGCGACGCCGCGGCGAACAGCTGGCGCAACCGCCGGTCGGCCCCGAGAGCCCGCTCGGCACGGCGACGGGCGAGATCGGGGTGCACGGTCACGCCCACAGGCTAGTGCCGCCCGACACGACGCTGGGCCTGACGTTCTGACGAACACGCCGACGGCGTGTCTGCCAGAACGTCAGGCCCAGCGGGGCGGGGTGGGTCAGAGAGCTGCCTCGTCCGTCTCGCCCGTGCGCACGCGCACGACCGAGTCGACGGGCACGACCCAGACCTTGCCGTCACCGATCTTGCCGGTCTGCGCCGACGTCGTGATCGTCGAGACGACGGTCTCCACGTCGGCGTCGTCCACCACGACCTCGAGACGGATCTTGGGCACGAGCGACACGTCGTACTCCGCGCCGCGGTAGACCTCGGTGTGCCCCTTCTGCTGCCCGTAGCCGCTCGCCTCGGTCACCGTCATGCCGGCGACGCCTGCCGCAGCGAGGGACTCGCGCACTTCTTCCCACTTGTGCGGCTTGATGACCGCAGTTACCAGCTTCATGCTCAGAGCTCCTTCAAGAGGTTGGATCCGCCGCTGTTGCTTCCGTACTCGTACGCCGTCTCGAGGTGCTCGATCTGGTCGATGCCGGTCACCTCGTCCTCCTCGCTGATCCGGAAGCCGATCGTGACGTCGATCAACTTACCGATGACATAGGTGAGGACGAATGAGTAGGCCAGCACGGCGACCGCCGCGACGACCTGCTTGCCCAGCTGCGAGACGTCGCCGCCGTAGAACAGGCTGCCGATGCCGCCGGTGTTGGCCTTGGTCGCCAGGACGCCGATCAGGATCGTGCCGACGAGGCCGCCCACGAGGTGGACGCCGACGACGTCCAGCGAGTCGTCGTAGCCGAGCTTGTACTTCAGGCCGACCGCGAGGGCACACAGCACACCCGCGACGATGCCCAGGACGATCGAGCCCACCGGGGACACCGCGCCGGCGGCCGGGGTGATGGCCACGAGACCAGCGACCGCGCCCGATGCGGCGCCCAGGCTGGTGCCCTTCTTGTCGCGGATGTACTCCACCAGGATCCAGCCGATGATGGCCGCGCCGGTGGCGACGGCGGTGTTGACGAACGCCAGACCGGCCAGGCCGTTGGCGCCGACGGCCGAGCCGGCGTTGAAGCCGAACCAACCGAACCACAGCAGGCCGGCGCCGAGCAGCACGAACGGCAGGTTGTGCGGACGCATCGGGTCACGACGCCAGCCGACGCGCTTGCCGAGCACCAGCGCCAGGGCGAGGCCCGCGGCACCGGCGTTGATGTGGACCGCCGTGCCGCCGGCGAAGTCGATCGCCTCCAGCTTGGTGGCGATCCAGCCGCCGTCGTCGCCGAAGTCGAAGACCCAGTGCGCGACCGGGAAGTACACGATCGTGACCCACACGACCACGAACACGAGCCAGGCACTGAACTTGGCCCGGTCGGCGATCGCGCCGCTGATCAGCGCGACGGTGATGATGGCGAACATGAGCTGGAAGCCCACGAAGACGTACTCGGGGATCGTGCCCGAGAGGCTGGCCTGAGTGACGCCGTCCAGCCCGACCTTGCCGAAGCCGCCGAGCAGGCTGCTGCCGTCAGGCCCGAAGGTCATCGTGTAGCCGTACAGGACCCACAGGACGGGAATGATGGCCAGAGCCGAGAAGCTCATCATCATCATGTTCAGCACGGTCTTCGAGCGGACCATGCCGCCGTAGAAGAACGCGAGTCCCGGGGTCATGAGCAGGACGAGGGCCGAGCTGGCCAGGATCCACGCGGTGTCGCCGGTATCCATGAAACCTCCGAAAGGATGAAGTGCTGCGGATGAGGTGCCATCCGCTGCATGACAGCCTGATGTCGGAGGATTTCGCGATGCCGCCGCGCATGTTGCACCCAGGTCACGAAATGCGCGGTCGTGTTAACAGCGCGTTACGTGCCGGACCGAGTGCGTCAGGACAGCAGCGCGTCGACGAACTCCTCGGCGTCGAACGGGGCCAGGTCGTCGGCGCCCTCGCCGAGACCGATGAACTTGACCGGGACACCGAGCTCGCGCTGGACCGCGATGACGATGCCGCCCTTGGCGGTGCCGTCCAGCTTGGTCAGGACGATGCCGGTGACCTCGACGACCTCACCGAAGACACGGGCCTGGGTCAGGCCGTTCTGGCCCGTCGTGGCGTCGATGACCAGCAGCACCTCCGTGACCGGCGCCTGCTTCTCGATGACCCGCTTGACCTTGCCGAGCTCGTCCATCAGGCCGGACTTGGTGTGCAGACGTCCGGCGGTGTCGACCAGGACGACGTCGGCGCCCTCGGCGATACCGCGCTGGACCGCTTCGAACCCGACGCTCGCGGGGTCGCCGCCCTCGGGGCCGCGCACCGTCGGGACGCCCACGCGCTCGCCCCAGGTCTGCAGCTGATCGGCGGCCGCGGCGCGGAACGTGTCGGCCGCGCCCAGGATCGTGTTCTTCTCCTCGGCCACCAGCACGCGGGCGAGACGGCCGACGGTCGTGGTCTTGCCGGTGCCGTTGACGCCCACAACCAGGACGACGCCGGGCTTGCCGTCCGCGCCCTGCGCCGTCAGCGACCGGTCGAGCGTCGGGTCGACCAGGCGGATCAGCTCCTCGCGCAGCGCGGCCTTGGCCTGCTCGGGATCGGTGATGCCCTCGACGCGCAGCTTCGTGCGCAGGTTCTGCACCAGCTCGTCGGTCGCGGTGACGCCGACGTCGGCGGCCAGCAGGGTGTCCTCGATCTCCTCCCACGCGGCATCGTCCAGCGTGGAGCGGCCGAGCACTGCCAGCAGCCCGCGCCCCAGCGCGCCCTGCGACTTGGCCAGCCGCGTGCGCAGGCGGACGAGGCGTCCCTGCGGGGTCTCGGGACGCTCGATCGTCGAGGTCGGCGCGACCTCCACCGGACCCGGCTCAGCGGGTTCCCCCTCCTCGACCCGCGACGGCGGCTCGATCGGTCGCGTCTTGGCGGCAGGCGGCAGCTGCTTGCGCGTCCGCGTCGCGACGAGCGCGACACCTCCGCCCACCAGGACGACAACAGCGGCAATGATGAGGATGAGGGCAGTCGTGGTCACCGCTCGATCCTACGGCGTGGCCGATGCGGCCCGCCTGACCCCGGCCTCGCCCCCGGCCGACGGTTTACCACGGTCCCTCGGCAAACCGTGTCCGCCCAAGGGAAATCTCCCTCGGGAGGACGACGTTTGCCGAGGGACCGTGGTAAACCGTTTTCGCGGGCGGACGCGTCAGCGCCCGGCGGTGACCGCCTCGGCGCCCACGAGGACCTGTCGTCCGACGCGCTCCAAGACCTTCGGGGAGTGGGAGACGATCACCAGGCTGCGTCCGGGCGCGAGCGCGAGGACGTCATCCAGCATCGCGTCGGCGGCGGCCTCGTCGAGGTGCTCGGTGGGCTCGTCGAGGACCAGGATGCGGTGGCCGCCCAGCACCAGACGGGCCAGGCACAGCCGCTGTCGCTCGCCACCGGACAGCCGGTTGCCCCGCTCCCCCACCCGGGTGCCAAGTCCGTCCGGCAGCGAGGTCACGAAGTCCTCGAGGCCGGCCGTGGACAGGGCACGCAGCATGTCCTGGTCGTCGGCGGACGGGTCGGCGATGCGCAGGTTCTCGCGGATCGTGGTGTCGAACACGATCTCGTCCTGGCCCAGGTAGCCGATGACGCCGCGGACGTCGGAGGCCGCGAGGTCGCGGATGTCGACGCCGCCGAGCAGCACCTGCCCCCCGCGGGGCTCCACCAGCCGAGCGAGGGTGTGCGCGAAGGTGCTCTTGCCCGACCCGCTGGGCCCCGTCACCGCGATGACGTCACCCGCGGGCAGGTCGAGCTCGATGCCGTCCGCGACCGTCGACGTCCACCCGACCGCGAGATCGTGCACCCGCAGGTCGTGGGACGCGGGCAGCGGGAGCGGCTCGGTCGGGTCGGTGATCGCCGCGTCCGCGACAGCCAGCTCCCCGAGGCGCGCCTCCGCACCCTCGATCTCGGGCCGCAGCCGCTCGGCCTCCGCCAGCGTGGACAGCGACTCCACCAGCGCGAGCGGCGCGAGGACCACGACGCCCACGAGCACCGGCGCGAGGCCGCCGGACAGGGCAGCGATCGTGGCGACGGCCGCACCGGTGGCCAGCAGCACGATCGCCTCACCCAGGCCTGTGACGACGGCCGCGCGACGTTGCGCCGCCGCCAGCGAGGCGGTCGCGCGACGGGTCTCGCGGCGCAGGACGTCGGTCGCGCCATAGGCGACGAGGTCCTGGGCGGCCAGCACGGCCTGCGAGACGTCCGCCGACAGATCGCCTCGCCACTGGGCGGTGAGCTCCCCGGCCCGCCGTACCGACCACGGCACCACGACGCGGATCGCGGCCATCGCCGCGAGCGTCGAGGCGGCCAGCACGGCACCGGCGAGGGGGTCGATCACCGCCACCAGCGCGATGGTGACCGCTGACGAGACGATCGCCACGACCCACGGCCCGCGCAGCCGCAGCACCCGGTCCTGGATCGCGTCGACGTCTGACACGACCCGGCTGACCAGGTCGCCACGCCGGTGCGCCGGCATGCCGCCGGGCGCGATCCGGTCCAGATCCCGGTAGACGGCGACCCGCGCCTCGGTGATGCGCGCGAACGTCGCATCGTGGGTCAGGAGCCGCTCGACGTATCGCAGCGCCGCCCGGGACAGCCCGAAGAAGCGCACGCCGACGATCGCGACCATCAGGTACAAGACCGGCGGACGCTCGGCCGCGCGCACGATCAACCACGCCGAGACCAGGAGCAGGGCGATGCCGGCGAGCTCGGACAGGACGCCGAACGTGCGTCCCCACAACATCTTCTTCATGCCAGCACCATCCTCGAGGCGAGCCGCAGCTCGCGGTCCGCGGCCGCGATCGTCTCCGGCCGGTGCGCCACGACGACGACGGTCACCCCGAGCGAGCGCAGCGTCGCCAGGACGGCTGCCTCCCGCGATGCGTCCAGACCGGCCGTCGGCTCGTCCAGGAGCACGAGCCGGGCGCTGCCGCGGCGCACCCGCAGCACCGCACGGGCCACCGCGATGCGCCGACGCTCGCCGGCGGACACGTCGTCGCCGGACTCGTCGACGACGCGGTCCAGAGGCAGGTCGGCCGCCCCGGCGTCACGCAGCGCCGCGGCGACGTCCTCGCGGCTCGCGGCGACGTCGCCCAGACGGACGTTGTCCTCGATCGTGCCCGGCACCAGGCCGGGCACCTGCGGGACCCAGGCGATCTGCTCACGCCAAGCGACCGGGTCGATCGACGACAGGTCGACGTCGTCGACCAGGACGTAGCCGGTGGTGGGGCGCTCGAAGGCCATCAGCAGCGACAGCAAGGTGGACTTGCCGCACCCGGAGGGGCCGGTCACCGCGATGAACTCTCCGGGACGGATCCGGGTGTGCGCCAGGTCGAGGCCGGGAACCGCGCGGCCGTCGCGCCGCACCACGATCCCGTCCAGGACGATCTCGGCGGTGCGCAGGTCCGGTGCGGGACCGGTCCCGGTGTGCCGGTCGTGATCGAGCAGGTTCAGCAGCTCGGCGGTCGCCTCGGCGCCCGCGGTGCTGTCGTGGAACATCGCGCCCAGCCGCTTGATCGGGGCGAAGGCCTCGGGCGCCAGCAGCAGGACGAACAGCGCCGGCTCCAGCTCGAGATCGCCCTCGACGACCCGCAGCCCGACGCTGACCGCCACGAGCGCGACCGAGAGGGTCGAGAACAGCTCGAGCACGAACGAGGACAGGAATGCCAGCCCCAGGGCCCGCACCGTCTCACGGCGGTGACGCTCCCCCACCTCACGCAGTCCCTGCTCCTGGCGACGGCCGAAGACCTTGAGGACCGTCAGCCCGTCCAGCACGTCGGCGAAGTGGGCGCCGAGGCGCTCCAGAGCCTGCCAGCGCCGATCGATGCGGTCCTTGGTCACCATGCCGACCAGGACCAGGAACACGATCACCAGCGGCAGCGTCACGGCCAGCACGATCGCCGACAGCAGGTCCGCGCTCGCCACGGCCAGCAGCACCAGCGGCGGGACGAGCCCTGTCAGGACGATCTGCGGCAGGAACCGGCCGATGTACCCGTCGAAGGCGTCGAGCCCCGGGCCGAGCAACGCGACGACACGTGAGCTGCTCGGCCGGGGGCCCAGGCGGCGGGGATCCAGCAGGTCGTCGACGACCTCCTCGCGCAGCTCGGCCTTGACCGTGGCGGCGGCTCGCGCCGACACCGTCGTGTGGCACCACGTGACGAACGCCCGGACACCGAGCCCGGCGGCGATCGCCGCCACCAGCGCCGCGACCGGCTCACCGTCGAAACGATGGGCGACCACCTGTGCCACGACGTACGCGACGGCGATCACCAGCCCGGCGGTGGCCAGGCCCAGCGCGACGCTGGCGCCCAGCAGGCGGCGGACGCCGCGCGAGCGGCGGACGAGACGCGGATCCAGGGGTGCCATCGCGATCAGACCGGGATGTGGTGGACGCCGATGCGGCGACGGAACACCCAGTACGACCAGCTCTGGTAGCCGATCACGATCGGGGTGAAGACCACCGCGACCCACGTCATGATCTTGAGCGTGTACGGCGTCGATGCGGCGTTCGTCGTGGTCAGCGACCACGCGGCGTCCAACGAGGAGGGCATGACGTCCGGGAACAGACCCGTGAACAGCGTCGCGACGAGCAGCGCGATCGCGACCGCGGTGCCGGCGAACGCCCGGCCGTCCCGTCCGGCGACAGCACTGGCCATACCGACCAGGAAGGCCGAGACCGTCAGTGCACCGAGGATCCAGACCGCCAGGCTGCCCTGGTCGAAGCCCGTCCACACCACGAAGGCCACGGCCAGGGCACCGGCCACGACGCCGACCTTGAGGCCCAGGGCGATCGCCCGCTCGCGGATCTCGCCGACGGTCTTGAGACCGACGAAGAACGCACCGTGCACCAGGAACACCGACAGCGTCACCAGACCGCCGAGCAGTCCGTAGGGGTTCAGCAGGTTGAAGAATCCGCCGACGTACTCGTGGTCGGCGTCGATCGGCACGCCACGGACGATGTTGGCCAGGGCCACGCCCCACAGCAGCGCCGGGACGACCGAGCCGAACACGATCGCCGCATCGCAGCGCATGCGCCACGACGGCTCGTCCCGCTTGGAGCGGAACTCGATGCCGATGATGCGCACGATGAGCGCCAGCAGGATCAGGAACAGCGGCAGGTAGAACCCGCTGAACAAGGTGGCATACCACTCGGGGAAGGCGGCGAAGGTGGCGCCGCCGGCGACCAGCAGCCACACCTCGTTGCCGTCCCAGACCGGACCGATGGTGTTGAGCAGGACGCGGCGTTCCTTGTCGTTCTTGGCCAGGACCGCCATGAGCATGCCGACCCCGAAGTCGAATCCCTCGAGCACGAGGTAGCCGACCCACAGGACCGCGATGGTGATGAACCAGAAGGTGGTGAGATCCATGTCAGTGTCCGAATCAGTAGGCGTACGCGAGCGGCGCGTCGGCGTCGTCGGGGTCGGTGGGCGGCTCCAGATCGGGCAGGCCCTTCTGCACGTAGCGCAGCAGAAGCTTCACCTCGATGATGGCCAGGACGCCGTAGAGCAGCGTGAACCCGATCAGCGAGGTGGCCACCTCGGCCACGCTCGTGCTGGGCGAGACGCCGGCCGAGGTCGGCATGAGGCCGAACACGACCCACGGCTGGCGGCCCATCTCGGTGAAGATCCAGCCGAAGGAGTTGGCCACCATGGGCAGCAGCGGCAGGACGATCGCGGTGCGCAGCATCCACTTCGAGCGGGGGATCTGGTTGCGCCGGGTCGCCCAGAGCATCGCAGCGCCGGCCAGCATCGCGAGCACACCGGTCGTCATCATGGCTCGGAACGTCCAGTAGGTGACCGGGATGTTGGGCTTGTAGTCGCCGGGGCCGTACTTCTGCTCGTACTCGGCCTGCAGGGAGTCGATGCCGCGGACCTCGCCGTCGAAGGTGCCGGTGCCCAGGAACGACAGGAGCTTCGGGACCTCGATCTTGAAGACCTCTTCGCTGCCGTCGAGCGTCCCGATGGTCAGGACCGAGAACGGCGCGGGCTTGGCGTCCTCGTACAGTGCCTCGGCCGCGGCCATCTTCATGGGCTGCACCTCGGTCATGACCTTGCCCTGGAAGTCGCCGGTGATCATCGTGCCGACACCGGACACCAGCAGCACGATCGCGCCCATGCGGAACGCCGGCCGGAACGCGTCGGCGTCGCGGTCGGGGTGGCGCATCATGTTCCACAGCGCGATACCGGCGACGAACGCTCCGGCGACCATGAAGCAGCCGATGATCTGGTGCGGGAACGTCGCCAGGAGGACCTTGTTGGTGAGCACGGCGCCGAAGTCGGTGAGCTCGGCGCGGCCCTTCTCGGCGTTCATCGTGTACCCGACGGGGTTCTGCATGAAGGAGTTGGCCGCGAGGATGAAGTAGGCCGAGAACACGGTGCCGGCCGCAGCGATCCAGATGCAGGCCAGGTGGAGGCCGGGCTTGAGCCGGTTCCAGCCGAAGATCCACAGGCCGAGGAAGGTCGACTCCAGGAAGAACGCCAGGAGGCCCTCGATCGCCAGCGGGGCACCGAAGATGTCACCGACGAAGCGCGAGTAGTCGCTCCAGTTCATGCCGAACTGGAACTCCTGGACGATGCCGGTCGCGATGCCCATCGCGAAGTTGATGAGGAACAGCTTGCCGAAGAACTTGGTCAGGCGCAGCCAGCGCTCGTCACCCGAGCGGTGCCACTTGGTCTGCATCACGGCGACGAGGACGGACAGACCGATCGTGAGCGGCACGAAGAAGAAGTGGTAGACGGTCGTGATGCCGAACTGCCATCGTGCTAGGTCAAGAACATCCATCATCGACTCCGTCTCCTACTACGCTGTGTAGTAACTACTACGGAGCGTAGTAAAGCGGTCGGTTCATCGGCAACTCCATTTACTACGTGGCGTAGTAGGATGGGTCACATGCCTCATCTGGGTGAGCTGGAGCGATCGGTCATGAACATCCTGTGGGACGCCCCTGCGCCGCTGAAGGTTCGCGAGGTCCTCGACATCCTGGGCGAGCGAGACCTCGCGTACACGACCGTCATGACGGTCCTCGACCGCCTCGGGAACAAGACCATGGTGCGTCGCGAGCGCGACGGACGCGCCTTCCGCTACGCCCCCGCGATCAGCCGCGATGCCGCGACGTCGGAGCTGCTGCACGCCGCGCTCGACCAGGCCGGCGCCGATCGGACGGCTGCGCTGGTCCACTTCGCCCGCACGGTCGACCCGGCCGAGGCTCAGGCCCTGCGTGCCGCCCTCGACGAGATCGAGTCGCGCACCTCGTCATGACACCGCTCCTGCTCGGCGCGATCGGGTTGGCTCTCGCGCTGCCGATCCCTGCCCTGCTCGCCCGCACCTCCTGGCCGCTGCTGGTGCCCCGCGCCGGCATCGTGCTGTGGCAGTCGTTCGCCCTCGCCGCGATCCTGGCGATCTCCGGCGCGGCCCTGTCGACCGCGCTGTGGCTCGTGACGGCCGACCGGTTGACGTGGTGGCGGGTCGCCCTCCACCTGGTCATCCTGGGCGTCGGCGTGCTGGTGTGGATCCGGTTCTGGTGGACGGCCTGGACAGTCTGGCGCGAGACCCAGGCACGGCGCCGCCGACAGCGCCACCTGGTCGATCTGCTCGGCACGGCCGACGGCGTGGCGCCCTCACTGCGCATCCTGCAGGAACAGACACCCATCGCCTACTGCGTGCCCAACATGTCGTCGCCGCGCATCGTGGTCTCGCAGGGCACGATCTCGTCGCTGGCGCCCGCCGACTTCGACGCCGTCCTGGAGCACGAGCGGGCGCACATGCGCAGTCGGCACGATCTCGTGCTGGAGGCGTTCACGGTGCTGCACCGGGCCTTTCCGTGGTTCATGCGCACCGACGCGCCGCTCGTGCAGAGCCAGGTCATGGTCGAGCTGCTGGCCGATGACGCCGCCCGCCGCGCGCACGGCGCGACCCCCGTCGCCCGTGCGCTCGTGACGCTCGCCGGTTCACCCACCCCGGCCGGCGCGCTGGGCGTCGGGAGCGCTGCGAGCATCCGGATGGCGCGCCTGAAGAACCCTGATCCGCGCAACCCGCTCGCCTCGATCGCCGCCTACTCGATCTCGGTCCTGGTGCTGGTGGCTCCCACGGTGTTCCTGGCCGCTCCGTGGATGATCCACGCCTGGCACACCCTCATCACCTGACCCACCCCACCGCCCCCCGACCGCTGACGCGTGGGTTGCGCACCGCGAGGCGTGGGTTGCGCCCGCTGACGCGTGGGTTACGTATCGCGAGGCGTGGGTTGCGCACCGCGAGGCGTGGGTTGCGCCCGCTGACGCGTGGGTTACGTATCGCGAGGCGTGGGTTGCGCCCCGCGAGGCGTGGGTTGCGCCCGCTGACGCGTGGGTTACGTATCGCGAGGCGTGGGTTGCGCCCCGCGAGGCGTGGGTTGCGCCCGCTGACGCGTGGGTTACGTATCGCGAGGCGTGGGTTGCGCCCCGCGAGGCGTGGGTTGCGCCCGCTGACGCGTGGGTTACGTATCGCGAGGCGTGGGTTGCGCCCCGCGAGGCGTGGGTTGCGCCGTACACAAGCCACGCGTGACCGTGCGCAAGCCACGCGTCAGCGTACGCAAGCCACGCGTGACCGTGCGCAACCCACGCGTGACCGTGCGTAAGCCACGCGTCAGCGTGCGCAACCCACGCGTCAGCGTCGGGGGTGGGGTCAGAGGAAGTCGTTCGGGTCGAACTCGTCGATCGGGATGACCCGGATGCGCGGCAGCTTGGAGTTGAAGGCCTGGACGTCGTACTCCAGGTCGTGGAACTCCATCCCGCGGTCGATCAGCGGGACGTAGCCGGCATTGCGGAACTCGCGGAAGGCCAGCAGCGCCGTCCGGCGGTCGCGGCCCACCAGCGGGCTGAGCTGCTCGATGAAGTCGCCGTCGTTGCTCGCCAGCATGACATCGGCCTCGCGACCGGCCAGCGCCTCCAGCGTGCGCTGGATGGCCATGTCGACGACCTTCTCGTCGGGCCGGCCCGACAGCGGCACCGCCCGGAAGCCCATGGAGGTGAGTGCCTGCACGAACGGCATCGGCAGCTCGTTGTTGGCGGCGAGGAAGAACAGCCCCGTGACCTGCTGGTCCCACGTGTCCTCGGCGAACTGCAGCAGCCGGTCCCACCGCGGACGCTCGTGGGGCTGCGGGCGGCGGCCGAGGATGGACTGACCCAGGGTCGCGTCGATGTTCTCGCCGTCGACCAGGACGTAGGTGGTGCGATCGGTCATGGTCGGACCCTATACGTCAGCTCTGGACGAGCGGCGTGACGGCAGCCCGGATGACGTCCGGCACCGGGGTGACCGCACGCGTCTGCGCATCGACGTAGACGTGCACGAAACGGCCGATGGCCGCCGGCTCGTCGCTGTCGCCCTGGAAGATCGCGAGCCGGTAGACGATGCTCGACGTACCGAGGCGCGTCACCGACAGCCCGACCTGCACGTCGGCCGGATAACCCAGCTCACGCAGGAACTCGCACTGCGTCTCGGCGACCAGGCCGACCGCGTCGAGGCGGCGGATGTCCGTGCCCGTGACGTCCAGCAGGTAGCCGTTGACCGCGGTGTCGAAGTACGAGTAGTAGACGACGTTGTTGACGTGGCCGTACACGTCCTCGTCGCTCCAGCGCGTCGTGATGGTGCGCAGCGCCGGGAAGTCCGTGCGCAGCCGGGGCTCGCTCACGCGGGCTCCTCCTCGCGCAGGCGCTGGCTGATGACGGCGGACACGCCGTCGCCGCGCATCGAGACGCCGTACAGGGCGTCGGCGACCTCCATCGTGCGCTTCTGGTGGGTGATGACGATGAGCTGGGAGTTGGCGCGCAGCTCTTCGTACAGCTCCAGCAGCCGGCCCAGGTTCGCATCGTCGAGCGCAGCCTCGACCTCGTCGAGGATGTAGAACGGGCTGGGCCGGGCCTTGAACAGCGCCACCAGGAAGGCCACCGCCACCAGCGACCGCTCACCGCCGGACAGCAGCGACAACCGCTTGACCTTCTTGCCGGCGGGACGCGCCTCGACGTCGATACCGGTCGTCAGCATGTTCTGGGGGTCGGTGAGGATCAGGGCACCCTCGCCGCCGGGGAACAGCCGGGTGAAGACGTGCTGGAAGGCGGCCTCGACGTCGTACCAGGCCTCGGTGAAGACCTGCTCGACCTTCGCGTCGACCTCCTCGACGATGTCCAGCAGGTCCTTGCGAGTCTTGCGCAGGTCGTCGAGCTGTTCGGACAGGAACTGGTGACGCTCCTCCAGCGCGGTGAACTCCTCCAGGGCGAGCGGGTTGACCTTGCCCAGCATCGCCATCGACCGCTCGGCGCTGCGCAGGCGCTTGACCTGCGCCTCCCGCTCGTACGGGACCGGCTCGGCCGGCGACGAGTCGTCCTCCCCCTCGACGCTGATGACCGGGACCAGCTGATCGGGCCCGTAGTCGGTCACGAGCGTCTCGACGTCCAGCCCCAGCTCCTCCAGGGCCCGGTTCTCCAGGCCCTCGAGGCGCAGCCGCATCTCGGCGCGGGCCATCTCGTCCTTGTGCACGGTGTCGGTGAGGCGGTCGAGCTCGGTCAGCAGGTCGCGCAGCTGGGTTCGGACGGCGCGCAGCGTCTCCTCGCGACCAGAGCGGGACTGCTCGATCTCGGTACGCAGCGCCGATGCCCGGGCGATGGACGTCTCGAGCCTGCCCAGCACCAGGTCGCTGGCCGTGATGACCGCGCGGGCCGTCTCGGCCTCCCGCAGCTGGCGGGCACGACGCTCGGCGGCCCGGGCGCGTGCCTCGCGCTCGGCCTTCGCCGCCTGGAACAGCGACGTCACCTGGGACGCGAGGGCGCGGGCGCGCTCCTCGTTGGTGCGCAGCGCCAGGCGCGCCTCGGTCTCCGTCTTGCGGCAGGCCGACGCCCTCTCCGCGAGCTCCTCGAGCAGTGCCGTGTCGGGCTCCTCCTCCGGGGCCGACTCGGCCTGGCTGAGCCGGTCCTCCAGCTCGGCCAGGCCCGAGCTGTCGGTCGCCATGGCCTCCTCGGCCTTGACGATCGCCGCCGACAGGCGCTCGGCCTCGCCGCGGGCAGCCCGCGAGGTCGCCCCGAGGTGGCCGAGCTTCTCGGCGACGGCGGCCATCGTGGCGTCCGACTCGTGCAGCTCGGCCAGCGCCGCGTCGACGCGTTGCTGGGCGGCGGCGCGCGCGGTCTGGCCCGCCTCCTGCTCGAAGCGGAGGCGCTCGATCGTGTGGGTGGACGCCGCCAGGTCGTTGTCGGCCTTCGTGATCGCGGCCTGGACCTCGATGAGGCTCTGCTTGGAGGTGGAGCCACCGGCGGCGAAGTGGGCGCCGAGCAGATCGCCGTCCCGGGTCACCGCGGTGACGTCGGGCGCCAGCCGGATGACCTCCTGCGACTGCTCGAGCGTGTCGACGACCGCGACCTTGAACAGCAGCCGGCGCAGCGCACCCTCCAGCGCCGGCGGTCCGTCCACGACGTCGATGGCATAGGTCGCGAAGTCCGGCAGACCCGGCCAGCCCGAGTCGTCGACCTCTCCCCCGCCCAGCAGCATCCCGGCGCGACCGAGATCCTCGGACTTGAGCTTCTCCATCGCCGTGACGGCGGTGTCGAGGTGATCGACCGCGACGGCGTCCGCCGCCGAGCCGAGCGCGGCCGCGATCGCGGTCTCGAATCCGTTGCGGACGGTCAGCAGGGCTGCGACGGACCCCAGCAGGCCGCTGATCTCGTCGGTCGCGGCCAGCAACGCCCCCGCGCCGTCCTTGCGGGACAGGCCGAGCTCGAGCGCTTCCTTGCGGGCGGCGAGCGCCGCCTGCTGCCGCTCGGCGTCCTGCAGCTGGGTGCCGAGCGTCGCCAGCGCGGCCGTCGCCTCGGCCAGATCGGCCTCGGCCGCCTCCAGCTTCTCGTCGAGTCCCGACTCGCCGGCGTTGAGCCCGGCGATCTCGTTCTCCAGCGCCGTGAACTGCCGCTGCGCGTCGACGGCCCGCGACTCGGCCTCCTCGCGTGCCGCGGTGAGGCGCCCGATCTCCTCGCCGGCGGCCGCCGCACGACTCTTGAGGGCGTTGACCTGGCCGTGCAGGCGGGCCAGGCCCTCCCGCTGATCGGCCGCTGCCCGCAGCAGCCCGGCGACACGGCGCTCCTCGGCGGTGTACGCGGTCTCGGCCTCGTTGCGCTCGGCGATGACGGTCTGGAGCTGCTCGGTGGCCGCGGCCACCCCGGCGCTGAGCTGCTCGTGCTGCTCCTGGGCCCGGCGAGCCTCCGCCTCCAGCTCCTCGGGCTCTCGCCCGGCCCGGCGGTCCTCGGACTCCACGGCGGCGAGGCGCACCCGCTCGTTGGCCAGCCCGGCGGTGCCCCGCAGCCGCTCACGCAGGCCGGACAGCGCGTACCAGGTCTCCTGCGCGGCCGACAGCCGCGGCGAGTCCTCACGCAGCTGGTCCTCCAGCTCGGTCTCCTGCTCACGGGCGGCGGCGATGGCCTGCTCGACGGACTGCCGCTTGGCCTTCAACGCCGACTCGTCGGCCAGCTCGGTGGCGATCGTCGTGCGCGCCGTGACGATGTCGTCGGCGAGCAGCCGTGCCCGGGCATCGCGCACATCGGCCTGGATGACCGCAGCACGGCGAGCCACCTCGGCCTGGCGGCCCAACGGCTTGAGCTGGCGACGCAGCTCGGTCAGGACGTCGTTGAGCCGGGTCAGGTTGCCCTGCGTCGCATCGAGCTTGCGGAGCGCCTTCTCCTTGCGCTTGCGGTGCTTGAGGACGCCGGCCGCCTCCTCGATGAAGCCGCGGCGCTCCTCGGGGGTGGCCCGCAGGACGCTGTCGAGCTGCCCCTGGCCCACGATGACGTGCATCTCGCGGCCGATGCCGGAGTCGCTCAGCAGCTCCTGGACGTCCAGCAACCGGCAGGTGTTGCCGTTGATCGCGTACTCCGAGCCGCCGTTGCGGAACATCGTGCGCGAGATCGTGACCTCGGTGTACTCGATCGGCAACGCGCCGTCGGTGTTGTCGATCGTCAGCACGACCTCGGCGCGGCCCAGCGGCGGTCGCCCGGACGTGCCGGCGAAGATGACGTCCTCCATCTTGCCGCCGCGCAGGGACTTGGCGCCCTGCTCGCCCATGACCCACGACAAGGCATCGACGACATTGGACTTGCCGGAGCCGTTGGGGCCGACCACGGCGGTGATGCCGGGTTCGAGCTGCAGGGTCGTCGAGGACGCGAACGACTTGAACCCACGCAGCGTCAGGCTCTTGAGGTACAACGTGGCTCCTACGGACGGCGGACTGGAGCCACCCTAGTGCCGTGGAACGTCAGCGGGCGAAAGGCTCGGCGAGGTCGCCGGCCGTGACCTGGTCGACGCGCTCACGCAGCGCGGCCAGCAGGCCGTCGTTCTCGACCTTGAGCCGCAGTACCTCGTCCTCCAGATCCGCGACCCGACGACGCAGGGAAGCGGTCTCACGCAGCTGATCGACGGTGGGTCCGCCGAGATATCCGACAAGTGCTTTGGCCATGACTTTTCTCCGCGAGCTGAGCGTTCGGGTGGGCGCTGAAAACATGGGCAGAAATGCCCTGTTATGCGTCTATCAGTGTCGCACCCGGCCTGTGTCCCGGTCAACTCCGGCGGGTGTGACTAGGGTGGCGTCGTGGACGACTTGTTCGCCCCTGCGACCGGGGCCTGGCAACGGGTCTCCCCGCGTCTTGCGACAGTGCGCCGCATCGTCATCGCGGCGATCGCCGCCCCGGTCGTCATCGCCGGCATCGTGCTGGCGGTCCTGCTGCCCGACCAGCGGTGGATCGGCGCAGCGGTGACGGTGGCGACGCTGCCGCTCGCCGCGTGGGGCGGCGTGTGGGCCGGACACAACCAGCGCACGTGGGGCTACGTCGAGAACGCCGACGACCTGCTGGTCACCCGCGGCGTCATGTTCAAGCGTCTCGTCGCCATCCCGTACGGCCGGATGCAGTTCGTGGACGTGCAGGCCGGGCCGCTGGCCCGCGCCTTCGGCATCGCCACGGTGACCCTGCACACCGCCAGCACCGAGACCGCCGCCGACATCCCCGGCCTCCCCTCCGACGAGGCGACCCGGTTGCGCAACCGGCTGACCGAGCTCGGCGAGTCCCGTGGCGCCGGTCTCTGAGGAGGCCGTCACGCGGGGGCAGCGCACCCACCCGCTGACAGCGGTCGTCCAGGGGGCGCTGTTCGCCACCGCTGCCGCCGTGGGTCTGGTCAGCACGATCCTCAACGGCGACGGATGGGGCAACCTCGGTCCCGCGCTGAGCCTGCTCGTCGCGGTCGTCGGCGGCCTCGCGCTCGGGATGCTGGCGGGCTACGTGAGCTGGCGGTTCACCCGGTACGTCATCGACGGCACCGAGCTGCGGATCGACTCCGGCGTGCTGACCAAGTCATCGCGGCGCATCCCCTACGAGCGGATCCAGTCGGTCGACACCGCCGAGCCGCTCGTCGCCCGCATCCTGGGCCTGGCCGAGCTGCGCATCGAGATGGCCGGCGGCAAGAACTCGCGCACGTCGCTGAAGTTCCTGCGTCTCGACGACGCGCAGGCGCTGCGGCGCATCCTGCTGTCGAGGGCGCACGGCGAGGCGGTCTCGGAGGCTCCGGACGAGCAGCGCAGCATCATCACGAAGGTCGCGCCCGAGCGGGTCGTGATCGGCACGCTGCTGTCACTGGACTTCTTGTTCGCGGCGGTCGGATCGGCCGCGCTGATCGTCTCGGCGATCTGGTTCGGCGGCATCCTGGTGGCGCTGGGCGGCATCATCCCGATGGCGACGTGGCTCGCCCAGATCGTCGCGCAACGCGTCCTGCAGCAGTGGGACTTCACCCTGTCCCGCGGCGAGCGCGGCCTGCGCATCGAGCGTGGGCTGCTGTCGCGGACGTCCCAGACCATCCCGTACGACCGGGTGCAGGGCATCGCGATCAAGGAGCCGTTCGTGTGGCGCCGATTCGGCTGGCAGCGCCTGGAGGTCGACGTCGCCGGTTACGCCTCCTCCTCGGACGAGCAGGAGAACGGTGGTGCGTCGTCGATCCTGCTGCCGATCGCCGACCGCGCCCTGGCCGCGGCCGTCATCGCCGAGCTGATGCCGCGCGCCTCGGTCGACGTCCCCCGCACCCACGCACCGCGCCGGTCGTGGCCGTTCGCCCCGATCGGCTGGCGGTTCCGGTGGATCGGTGCGGACGAGGTGTCGTTCGTCGCCCACGAGGGCTGGGTCCAGCAGGTCACCAGCATCGTCCCGCACCCGCGCACCCAGTCCGTCGAGCTGAGGCAGGGCCCGCTTCAGCGGCTGCGTCGGGTCGCCACGATCGAGGTGCACACCCCCAAGGGGCCCGTCAACGCCGATGGCCGGAGCCTCGACCAGGCCGATGCGAGGGCGATGATGCTGTCCCAGCTGGACCGCGCCCGCGCCGCTCGGCGCTGAGCTCAGCCGCCCGAGGTGGCGTCCTCGGCCAACGGGTCGAGCGGGGCGCTGAGCTCGCGGCTGTCGAGCCAGCCATCGGGCACCGACACCTTCTTGGGCGTGCCTTGGCGTCCGCGCGGGGTGCCGAGCTCTCCGACCGGATAGGGCTCGGTCGGGTCGAGCCGTCCGAGCAGATCGTCCAGGTCGGCGAAGGACGACACCAGCCCCAGCCGGCTGCGGACCTCCTTGCCGGCGGAGAATCCCTTCAGGTACCAGGCGATGTGCTTGCGGAACTCGATGCATCCGCGCTCCTCGCCCATCACGCCGCCCAGCAGCTCGGCGTGCCGGCGCATGACGGCGGCCACCTCGCCCAGGGTGGGCAGCCCCACGACCGTCTCACCGGCGAAGGCCGCCGCGAGATCACGGAACAGCCACGGGCGACCCAGGCATCCGCGCCCGACGACGACGCCGTCGCATCCGGTCTCCTCGACCATGCGGATGGCGTCCGCGGCCTCCCAGATGTCGCCGTTGCCGAGCACGGGGATGTCGACCGATGTCTTCAGCTCGGCGATCGAGGCCCAGTCGGCGTGACCGGAGTAGTGCTGGACGGCCGTGCGCCCGTGCAGGGCGATCGCGGCACACCCGGCGTCCTGGGCGATACGTCCCGCGTCCAGGTAGGTGAGGTGCTCGTCGTCGATGCCCTTGCGGGTCTTCATCGTGACCGGGACGCCATAGGGCGCTGCGGCGGCGACGGCGCGGGTGAGGATCTGGCCGAGCAGGACGTCCTTCCACGGCAGGGCGGCTCCCCCGCCCTTGCGGGTCACCTTGGGCACCGGGCAGCCGAAGTTGAGGTCGACGTGGTCCACGCCGTGGTCGGCGCACAGGATCTCGACCGCGCGGCCGATCGTCTCGGGATCGACGCCGTACAGCTGCACCGAGCGGAACTTCTCGTTCGGTGCGAAGTTCAGCATCGCCAGACTCGTCTTGTCTCCCTGGACGAGACCGCGCGAGGTGATCATCTCGCAGACGTACAGACCGGCACCCTGCTCGGCGCAGAGCTGGCGGAACGCGGCGTTCGTCACGCCGGCCATCGGTGCCAGCACCACGGGCGTCTCGACCTCGAGATCACCGAGGCGGAGGGTGCGCGGCAGCGTGGCGATGGACATGACCCGATTGTCTCAGACCGCAACACTCCGCTTGAGCGGGCGACACCTTGCTGACCCGGTCACGCAGCACACTGGTGGGCCAGGAGGACCTGATGACCAAGGTGCAGCGAACAACCCGTGATGCCGGCCGCGCACGAGCCGTGCGGACGATGTTGCGACGCGCCTCGGGTCCCCTGGCGCACCTGAGCTGGGCGATCGCGGCCGTGGGCCAGGTCGTGGGGGTCTGGCTGTTCGACGAGAGCGAGGACTTCGGGGCCGGGATGATCGTCTGGACCGTGACGGGCCTGCTGTTCGGCGTGGTCACGACGACCGTCGTCCAGGCCGGCGCGCCCTCGCCGACCAGGACCGGTCGCCGCGGCCGGCCGAGGTCACGATCGGGGCGGCCGTGGGACAGCCCCGCCGTCTTCGGCTACCTCGCGATCTGCCTCGTCGGGCTGCTGGTGTCGCCCACAGCCTTCGCGTACGGCGCCCTCATGCTGCTGCTGACGGGTCTCGGTGGAGTGTGCGTGTGGCTGGTGTTTCTGCTGCAGCTCGTCTGCTGGACGGGGCTCCGCGGATTCGGCTCGATCCTGTTCAGGGGCGTCCCGCAGGGCGAGGAGGGGTCGCGCTGGTTGGCGCTCGGCCCGTTCGTGGCGACCGTGGGCGCGAGCCTGTGGTTCTTGCCGATCCTGGGTTGCCTGGCCTATGACAGCCCCGGTCGCAGGGATCTGCTCCCGCTGGTGGGCGTCGTGGGTGACGGCGTCGAGATCACCCACCCGGCCCTGCTGCTGATCGGGCAGGTCGGCACCGCCCTGGTTCTCGGTCTGATCGGGCTCGGGGCGCTGCTGAGCGCCGCCACCGCACGCCTTCGCCCCTGAGAACGAGTCCGTCAGCGCGGCAGGCGAGGCATCCATGGCTTCGTGAGTGGCGCAAACCCACCTGCGAGTGGCGCAGATCGGACCGACACGACGTCTCAGAATCGACAGATTGCGCCACTCGCGGATTCGGGGGGCGGGTCAGGGGGTCCAGGCGATGGCGTCCTGGGTCGTGCCGGTCTGCAGGCTCACCGATGTCACGATCCGGCCCTCGGGGACCAGGTAGACCAGGCAGACGTCCGCCGTCGCGCCGGGCAGGAAGCTGGCCGGCAGGGTCGGCGACGGGCACGGCTTGAACGTCCCGACGATCTCGTTGGCCGGCAGGTTGGTGTTGCTGGAGTCGAGCGCGTACAGCGGCAGCGCGGCCCCGCCGAGACCGGCGGGCCCGTCGTTCTTGACCGTCGCCTTGACGTAGTACGGGGTGGACTTCTTGGTCTGCTCGTCCAGCGAGAAGAACCGGAAGTCCTTCATCGACCCCTGCTTGACCTCGGCCACCGTCACCGTGACGGCGCTGGTGCCACGATCGCCCGGCTCGTAGACCACGGTCGCCGGCGCGCCGAGGGCCAGCTTCGTCCCACCCTTGGTGATCGTGACGCCGGCCGGGACGTCGAATCCCTTCGGCACCGCTGCCGTCGGTGTGGCCGGGGTCGGCTCGGGCTCCGACGACGAGCACCCGGCCAGCGTCAGGGCAGCCGACGCCACGATCGCCGCGATCAGAGAAGTCCTCACGCGCCGATTGTGCGGTACGAGGGGTTCAGCAACCCGGAAGGCGCGCCGCCAGGTAGCTGGTGACCTGGTCGAGCGCGATGCGCTCCTGGGCCATCGTGTCGCGCGAACGAATCGTGACCGCATCGTCCTCGAGCGTCTCGAAGTCGACCGTGATGCAGAACGGCGTGCCGATCTCGTCCTGGCGGCGGTAGCGCTTGCCGATGGCCTGCGCATCGTCGAACTCGACGTTCCAGAAGCCACGCAGCTCGGCGGCCAGCGCCCGCGCCTTCGGCGAGAGGTCCTCGTTGCGCGACAGCGGCAGGACGGCGGCCTTGACCGGAGCCAGCCGGTGGTCGAGCTTGAGCACGGTGCGGGTGTCGGTGCCGCCCTTGGCGTTGGGCACCTCCTCCTCGGTGTACGCGTCGATCAGGAAGGCCATCATCGAGCGGTTCACGCCGGCGGCGGGCTCGATGACGTACGGCGTCCAGCGCTCGTTGGCCTGCTGGTCGAAGTACTGCAGATCCTTGCCGGAGTGCTCGCTGTGCGTCTTGAGGTCGAAGTCGGTGCGGTTGGCGATGCCCTCGAGCTCGCCCCACGTCGAGCCGGCGAACTCGAACCGGTACTCGATGTCGACGGTGCGCTTGGAGTAGTGCGACAGCTTCTCGGCGGGGTGCTCGAAGAAGCGCAGGTTCTCGGGGTTGATGCCCAGCCCGGTGTACCAGTCCATCCGGATCTTCATCCAGGTCTCCTGCCACTCCTCGTCCGTGCCCGGCTCGACGAAGAACTCCATCTCCATCTGCTCGAACTCGCGGGTGCGGAAGATGAAGTTGCCCGGCGTGATCTCGTTGCGGAAGCTCTTGCCGATCTGGCCGATGCCGAACGGGGGCTTCTTGCGCGCGGTGGTCATGACCTGCGAGAAGTTGATGAAGATGCCCTGGGCGGTCTCGGGGCGCAGGTAGTGCAGGCCCTCCTCGGACTCCACGGGGCCGAGGAACGTCTTCAGCAGGCCGTTGAACATGCGCGGCTCGGTCCATTCACCGCGGGTGCCGCAGTTCGCGCAGACGATCAGGCCCATGTCGACCGAGTCGGGGTCGTCGATGCCCTTCTTCTCCGCGTAGGCCTCCTGCAGGTGGTCCTGGCGGTAGCGCTTGTGGCAGTGCTGGCACTCGACCAGCGGGTCGACGAAGGCGGCGAGGTGGCCGGATGCCTTCCAGACCTCGGTCGGGAGGATGACCGACGAGTCGAGGCCGACGACGTCGTCGCGGCCCTGCACCATCGAGCGCCACCACTGACGCTTGATGTTGTCCTTGAGCTCGACACCGAGCGGTCCGTAGTCCCAGGCGGACTTGGTGCCGCCGTAGATCTCGCCGCACTGGTAGACGAATCCCCTGCGCTTGCTGAGGCTGATGACGTTGTCGACGGTCGATGCCATGAGGGGATGTTCCAATCCGGCTGGGTGTCGGCGGGCCTGTGTCCGTCATCGGAATGACGGACGCCCGAGGGTGCGCCCCAGCCTACCGGCGCGGTGCGACGGCCCGGCCGGGGGCCTCCCGCGGATTTGACAATGATTATCAATCGCGATGAAAATGATTCTCATGAAGAAGTCCCGTCTCCTGCTTGCCACGGTCCCCCTCCTCGCGGCGCTCACCGCATGCGGCGGCGGCGCGCAGGATGACGGGCGGACGTCCGTCATCGCGTCGTCCTACCCCTTCGCCTTCGTCGCCGAACGGGTCGGCGGATCCGCCGTCAACGTCAGCAACCTGACCGCGCCGGGCACCGAGCCCCACGATCTGGAGCTCAAGCCCAAGCAGGTCGCCTCGGTGCAGGACGCCGATCTGGTCATCTACCAGAAGGACTTCCAGGCCGCGGTCGACCAGGCCGTCGAGCAGGCCGGTCGCTCCGACGACGACACGATCGACGTCGCGTCGCTGGTCAAGCTGCTGCCGAACCCCTCGGAGGAGGGCGAGCACCACGCGGACGACGGCCACGACCACGGCGACGCCGATCCGCACACCTGGCTGGATCCGCGGACGATGATCGCCCTGACCGAAGCCGTCCAGGCCGAGCTGTCCAGCATCGATCCCGAGCACGCCGCCGACTACCGGGCCAATGCCGACCAGCTCGTCGACGAGCTCACCGCGCTGGACGAGGACTTCTCGGCCGGCCTGCGCGGCTGCCGCACCCGCACGATCGTCACGAGCCACGCCGCCTTCCAGTACCTCGCAGCGCGCTACGGCCTCGAGCAGGTCGCGATCGCCGGGCTCGATCCGACCAACGAGCCCTCCCCCTCCCAGCTGGGCGACATCTCGCGGCTCGTCCGCGCCGAGAAGATCACCACGATCTTCACCGAGGAGCTCGTCAGCCCCGCGATCGCGAACACCATCGCCAAGGAGACGGGCGCGACCACCGCTACGCTCGATCCCATCGAGGGCTTGTCCGACCAGACCAAGGACGAGACCTACCTGACGCTCATGCGCCGCAACCTCGACACCCTGAAGAAGGCGAACTCGTGCCAGTGAGCCAAGCCCCACCGCTGATCGTCCGAGGGGTCAGCGTCGCCCTCGACGGCCGGCCCGTCCTGCGCAACGTCGACCTCGACGTCGCTGCCGGTGAGTTCGTCGCCCTGCTCGGCTCCAACGGCTCAGGCAAGTCGACACTGGTCCGCGCCGCGGTCGGGCTCGTCCCGATCAGTGCCGGATCCATCGAGCTGTTCGGGACGCCGCTCGACCGCTTCCGCGACCGCCAGCGGCTCGGCTACGTCCCGCAGCGCACCCGCGCCGTCGCCGGTGTCCCGGCGACGGTCCGTGAGGTCGTGATGAGCGGACGCCTGGCACGCCGCCGGTTCTTCGGCTGGCGCACCGCCGCCGACATCGCGGCGGTCGACGCAGCCATCGAGCGCGTCGGCCTCGCGGACCGCAGCCGGTCCTCGGTCAGCGAGATGTCCGGAGGCCAGCAGCAGCGCGCCCTGATCGCCCGCGCCCTCGCATCCGAGGCCGAGCTGCTGATCATGGACGAGCCGACTGCCGGCGTCGACCATGACAACCAAGAAAGCCTGGCCGAGCTGCTCGGCAGCCTCGTCCACGACGGGACGTCGGTGCTGCTGGTCGCGCACGAGCTCGGCCCGCTGCGTCCACTGATCGACCGCGCAATCGTCCTGCACGACGGCGAGATCGAGTACTCGGGGCCCTGCGACGCGATTCGCGACGAGCAGCTCATGCACGTGCACCGCCACGGTGGACAGCCCGACCAGCCCGATGGCTTCAGCCCGAATCCGGTGGGCTCATGATCGAGCTGCTCGACTACGACTTCATGCGGCGCGCCCTCGTGGCCGCCGTGTTCACCGGCCTGGCGGCCCCGGCCATCGGCACCTTCTTGGTGCAGCGCCGGCTGGCCCTGCTCGGCGACGGACTCGGACACGTCGCCCTGACCGGCGTCGCCCTGGGGCTCCTGACCGGCATCGCCCCCATCGTGACGGCTGTCGTCGTGGCGGCAGTCGGGGCCATCGTGATCGAGCTGTTGCGGATCTACGGACGCACCAGCGCCGATGTCGCCCTGGCGATGCTGTTCTACGGCGGCATCGCCGGTGGCGTGCTGCTGACGAATCTGGCCGACGAGAGCGCCGCATCCCTGAATGCCTATCTGTTCGGCGCCATCACGACCGTCTCCAACGGCGATCTGGTGCTGGTCGGTGTGCTCGGCCTGCTGGTCGTCGTGCTGTCCCTCGGGCTCTCGCCGCAGCTGTTCGCGGTCTGCCAGGACGAGGAGCACGCCAAGGTCAGCGGCGTGCCCGTCCGGCTGTACAGCATCCTGATCGCGGTGCTCGCCGCCGTGACGATCACCGTCGCGATGCGCACCGTCGGCCTGTTGCTGGTCTCGGCACTGATGGTCGTCCCGGTCGCGGCGTCCCAGCAGCTCACCCGCAGCTTCCGCACGACCCACCTCGCCGCCATGGCGATCGGCCTGGTCGCGGCGGTCGGCGGCCTGTTCGCGAGCTACGAGATCGACACGCAGCCCGGGCCGACGATCGTGATCCTCGCGCTGGCGATCTTCGTGGTCGCCTCGCTCGTGGCGATCGCGACGAGCCGCCTTCGTGCACGCCGCCACCGGTTAGATTCGGTCTGAGGAGAAGTCATGGTCGAAGTTCCCCGCAACACGCGCCAGCGGCGCGCGGTCGTCGCGATCCTGGAGGATCTGGACGGCTTCGCCAGCGCCCAGGAGATCCACGACATCCTCAAGCAGCGCGGGGAGTCGGTGGGACTGTCGACGGTCTACCGCAGCCTGCAGGTGCTGGCGGATGCGGCGGAGGTCGATGCCCTGCGCAATGACGACGGCGAGGTCTTGTACCGCCAGTGCAGCGCCGGGCACCACCACCACCTGGTGTGCCGCGCCTGCGGCCGCACCGTCGAGGTCGACGGGCCGACCGTCGAGCGCTGGGCCGACAGGATCGCCGACGAGAACGGCTTCCGGGACGTCGCCCACACCCTCGAGATCTTCGGCACCTGCGCCACCTGCCCCGACTGACTCCTCCGGCCCTACCGCGCAGCCACTTCCACGGCGCGGCGGGTCTCGCCGTGATTGGCCTCGCCGCACGTCGCCTGCGGATTGCCCCTGATCGCGTGCACGGCGGGATCATCGGGATCGAAGCACACCACCCGGTCACTCAGCGTGGTGCGCGACAACCAGGTCGAGCTCTGGAACGTCCGACCCCCGGCCACGTACAGATACTCGATGTCCGCGCCCTGATGGCGCTTCTTGCGGCCGTGGCTCTTCGGCTCGTAGTCGGTCAGCTCGACCTCGGACGTCGTTCCCGTGAGCGGCTCGCTCTTCGCCGTGCCTCGTCGTTCGACCGCGATCGCCACACCGACCAGCACAGCGGCTCCGAACACCATGAAGGCCAGCACCGCCACGCATCCCTTCACGCCGTCACCATCCTCGCGCCCCTGTCGCCGTGTCCGCACCATCATGGAGGCGGCATCGCCACGGCGCACGCCCATCCATCGGCACCACCTCCTAGGCTCGTGGCATGAGCATCCGCATCGTGGCCGGCGACGAGCTGACGACCCAGGACGTCTACGACATCTGGAAGATCCGCGACGCCGTCTTCGCCGTCGAGCAGCAGTGCGACGAGGAGGACGTGGACGGACGCGATCTGCTGCCGACGATGACCCACCTGTGGTTCGCCGACGAAGACGGCCCGACCAGCTACTTGCGCTCGTACGTCGAGGACGGCGTCCGGCACATCGGCCGGGTCTGCACCCGCAAGGACCAACGACGCAAGGGATTGTCGGGCGCGCTGATGCAGGAGTGCCACCGCCTGTGGGGCGACGAGACCATCGTCCTCAACGCGCAGGCATACCTCGAGGACTGGTACGGCCGCTACGGATACGTGCGGTCCGGTGAGAACTACATGGAGGCCGGGATCGATCACGTGCCGATGACGAGGACACCGAAAAGCCTCTGATCACGGCAAAAAAGAGTGTCAGTGGTGACGTCTAGATTGGAGACATGGCACCACCACCGATGCCGAGCTGGACGTCCTGACCGACGTCGTGCGGTGGCGGGCGCGGGCCGAGGCGTTCGAGGTCGGCGCGATGCTGGACTACCGCGATCGGGAGATGGCGCGGACTGCCTCCGTGGAGCCCGCGATGCGCCGGCAGATCGAGCGGTCGGCGATCTGCTTGAGCATCGGTGAGGCCACCGGATTGAGCGAGGGGCAGGTGCAGGGCCGGTTGTCGGCGGCTGAGACGGTGCGTGAGCATGCGCCGTCGGTATGGGATGCCTTCGGTGACGGGCTGATCGACTTCGGACGCGTGCGTGACATCGCCGCCACGATTGACCAGCTCAAGCGGGAGGAGTCCATCGCCCGCCTCGACCGGCTGGTGGTCGGCTACGCGGTCGACCACACCGGCGCGGAGCTGCGGGCCTGGTTGCGGCGATTCGTCCAGCGGGTCGAGGCCGATCTGGCTGTTGAGCGCGCCGACGACGAGCGCCGCAACCGGCACGTGTCGATACGCCACGGCGCGGACTCGATGGGGACGCTGTACGCCTATCTGCCGTCCCACGAGCTGGCGGCGATCGAGGCCCGGCTGCACAAGGCTGGTCGGCGTCCGGCTGACCCGAATGACGGCCGGACCGTTGCTCAGCGGCAGGCCGATCAGCTGGTCGCCTGGTGCACCGGCGGCGAGGCAGCCACGTCGGCAGTCGATGCGAACATCGCGGTCACGATCACTGCCGACGTGCTCGCCGGCGCGGTCGCCGGGTTCGCCGAGTCCACCGACGGGCGGTGGGCCGTCCCGGCTGGTTGGATCGCCGAGGTGGTCGCCAGTGGGAGCACGTTCTGGCATCGGATCGTGACCGACCCGGTGACCGACGACATCCTCAGCCATGAGTACCTCGGGAGATTCAGTCCGGACACCTTGGATGTCGCGCTGCGCTTTCGTGACGGTGTCTGCCAGTCACCCGGCTGCATGGTCCCGGCCGAACGCTGCGACATCGATCACCGAGAACCGTGGCCCCAAGGGCCAACCACTGCAGACAACCTCGGCCCTCTGTGCCGAAGACATCACCAGATGAAGGGCCACGGGGTCCTGCGGTGGTCGACCCGACCACCCAAACCCCTCAAGCCGATCGTGATCGAGGTCTACCGCGACCCCGTCAACATCCAGTACGCGGGTCAGTCGTCGATGCGAGGGCGCACACCGTGAAGTCGCAGGCCGTAGGTGAGGGCGTCGACCAGCGCCTCCCATGACGCCTCGATGATGTTGGCGCCCACACCGACGGTGACCCACACGTTCTTGCCGTCGGAGGTCTCCAGCAGCACTCGCGTCGTCGCGTCCGTGCCATGACCCTGGTCGAGGATGCGGACCCGGAAGTCGGTCAGGTGGAACCGGGCGACATCGGGATAGACCTGCTCGATCGCCTGGCGCAGTGCGTGGTCGAGGGCGTTGACCGGGCCGTTGCCCTCACCGATGACGGCCAGGCGCACTCCCCCGGCGCGCAGCTTGACCGTCGCCTCCGACACCGCGTCGTCACCGCGCGACGACTCCGCCAGCACCCGCCACGACTCGACGTCGAAGTACGACGGCCGGGCGCCGTCCATCTCCTCGGCGAGCAGCAGCTCGAAGGACGCATCGGCAGCCTCGAAGGTGTAACCCTGCTGCTCCATGGCCTTGACCCGGTCGGTGACCCGGGCCAGCCGCTGCGGGTCCTCGGCCAGGTCGTAGCCCAGCTCCTTGCCCTTGAGCTCGATCGTGGCACGACCGGCCATCTCCGAGACCAGCAGCCGCATGTCGTTGCCCACCAACGCCGGATCGGTGTGCTGGTACAGGTCGGGGTCGACCCGGATGGCGCTGGCGTGCAGGCCGGCCTTGTGCGCGAACGCCGAGACCCCCGTGTACGGCTGGCGCGCGTGCGGCGGGTAGTTGGTGATCTCCGAGATCGCGTGCGCGACGCGGGTCGCGTCCGCGAGGTTGCCCGGCGGCAGCAGGCGCATGCCGAGCTTGAGCTCCAGATTCGCCACGCAGGTCACCAGGTCGGCGTTGCCGGTGCGCTCGCCGTAGCCGTTGATGCATCCCTGCAGGTGGGTCGCGCCGGCCTGCACCGCAGCCATGGAGTTGGCGACCGCGCACCCGGTGTCGTTGTGGGCGTGGATGCCCAGACGCGCTCCGGTCGTGGCGACGTCGGCCACGATCTCGCTCACCCAGTGCGGCAGCATCCCCCCGTTGGTGTCGCACAGGACGGCGACCTCGGCCCCGGCCTCCGCAGCCGTGCGGACGACCTCCAGGGCGTAGTCGCGGTTGGCGCGGTAGCCGTCAAAGAAGTGCTCGAGATCGACGAAGACCCGCTGTCCCTCCTGGCGAAGGTGCGTCACGGAGTCGCGGACCATCGCCAGGTTCTCGGCCAGCGTCGTGCGCAGGGCCAGCTCGACATGGCGGTCATGGCTCTTGGCCACCAGCGTCACCACTGGGGCGCCGGACTCACGCAGCGCAGCCAGCAGGACGTCGTCCGCGGCTGCCACGCCCGGGCGGCGGGTCGCGCCGAAGGCGGCAAGGGCCGCGTTCCTCAGGTCCAGCTCCTTGGCCGCGAGCCGGAAGAACTCGGTGTCCTTGGGATTCGAGCCCGGCCAGCCGCCCTCGATGAATCCCACGCCGAGATCGTCCAGGAGACGCGAGATGTGCAGCTTGTCCTGGACCGAGAGGTTCAGACCCTCCTGCTGGGCACCGTCGCGCAGGGTCGTGTCGTAGACGTGGAAGTCGGGTGCGTTCACTGCTTCATCCTTCGTCGAGGAGCATCTCGGGCACAAAAAAACCTCCCATGTGGATGGGAGGTAGCGCGGCGGGCGAGGTGTTTCAGCGCCCGGCGCGCCTGTCGATAATGATCGAGCTGCTCTGCATGCGCGCCAGTCTAGACTGATCGTCCTATGACCGCCAGACCCGTTCCCCGTCCCGCGGAGGCGCGAGTCATGTACGCCGTGATGACCGCCGAGCCCGTCGGTACCGACGATCTCATCGCCGTCCCGTCGCCCGATCTGTTGCGCAGGTACGGCACCTCCGAGGCGTCGCTTCGCCAGCTGGACTCGCGCCCGCACCAGACGCTGTTCCTGCGCACCGCAGAGCTCCAGGACGCTGCCGCGACCCAGCTCGCCGTCCGGGTCGAGGCGCTCCGCATGGCCGCCGAGCACGACGGTCTCGTGATCGACCTGACGATCCCCCGCGTCGTGGAGGATCGCCCGGACGCCGTCTCGCTCGCGTACGCCACCCAGTGGTACGTCGTCGATCCCTTGGCGTTGACGGCCGGCCGCCTGGAGACGGTCGGCCTGGCGTCCTTCGGCCTGCCGGAGGTCGCCCTCGAGGGCGTGGACAGCACGACCCACCCGATGTTCGGCGCCGTGCTGGCCGGGCTGGCGCACCGGCTGATCGCCGAGTGGCCGGCCAACGACCCCGTCGGCTCGGCGACGGTCACCCTGCGGGACATCGCATACGGACTGGGCGACCCGGCCGCCGGCACCACACCCGGCGACCGGTCCGTCGACGTCGCGATCGAGTACGACCCCGCTGAGCAACGGCTCATCGTGCGGCTCCTGGGCGACCCCGCAGAGACGCTGTTCGCGCCCTAGTGCCCGGGCCGCTTCGACAAGTTGGCCAGCACCTCGGGCCGCAGGATCGCCTCGAGCTTCGCGCGGGGAAGCAGGCCGCGCTCCAGCACGAGCTCGGCGACTCCCCGGCCTGACACGAGTGCCTCCTTGGCCACCTCGGTCGCGGCGGCGTACCCGATGTACGGGTTGAGGGCCGTGACCAGCCCGATCGAGTTCTCGACCTCCGCGCGCAGCAGCTCGACATTGGCGGTGATGCCGTCCACGCACCGCTCCGCGAGCACCAGGATGGAGGCGCGCAGACGCGAGATGCCGGCCGACAGTGAGTAGCAGATGACCGGCTCGAAGGCGTTGAGCTGCAGCTGACCGGCCTCGGCGGCCATCGTGACCGTCACGTCGTGGCCGATGATCTGGAAGGCGACCTGGTTGACGACCTCCGGGATGACCGGGTTGACCTTGCCCGGCATGATGCTCGACCCTGCCTGGACGGGCGGCAGGTTGATCTCGTTGAGCCCGGCGCGGGGGCCGGACGACAGGAGCCGCAGGTCGTTGCAGATCTTGGACAGCTTGACCGCGACGCGCTTGAGCGTCCCCGACAGCTGCACGAACGCGCCGCAGTCCTGGGTCGCCTCGATCAGGTCGACGGCCGTCTCCAGCGGCAGGCCCGTGATGTCGGCGAGGTGGCCGCAGGCGGCCTGGACGTATCCGGCCGGCGCGTTGAGCATCGTGCCGATCGCGGTCGCGCCGAGATTGATCTCGTGCAGCAGCAGGACGGCCTCGCCGAGGCGGGCGCGGTCCTCGCCGATCATCAACGAGTAGGTGCGGAACTCCTGCCCCAGCGTCATGGGAACGGCGTCCTGCAGCTGGGTGCGTCCCATCTTCAGGACGTCGTGGAACTCGTCGGCCTTGCGGGCGAACGAGTCCTCGAGCACCTGCATCGCCGCCAGGAGGTCGTGGGTCGCCATGATGACCGCGATCTTGACCGCCGTCGGGTAGACGTCATTGGTCGACTGGCTCAGGTTGACGTGCTCGTTGGGGTGGATGACGTCGTACTGGCCCCTGGCGTGGCCCATGATCTCCAGGGCCCGGTTGGCGATGACCTCGTTGGCGTTCATGTTGGTCGACGTCCCGGCGCCGCCCTGGATGACGTCCACGACGAACTGGTCCGACAGCGCCCCGGCGCGGATCTCCTCGCAGGCGGCGCGGATCGCGGCGTACCGCTGGTCGTCGAGCAGTCCGAGCTCGTTGTTGGCGGTGGCGGCCGCCTGCTTGACGGCCGCCAGCGCCTGGACGAGATACGGGCTGGACGCGATCGGGATGCCGGTGATCGGGAAGTTGTCCAGCGCACGGAGCGTGTGGACGCCCCAGTACGCGTCGGACGGGACCTCGCGGTCCCCGATCAGGTCGTGCTCGGAACGGGTGATCAGAGTGTCGGGTGTGACGTGTGCCATGACCCGATCAGATCACACCTGCCGAAGGCAGGCCTACGAGACGCGCGTGAGCCAGCCGTGCCGGTCCTCGGCGCGCCCGTACTGGATGTCGATCAGCGCCGAGCGGATGTCGGAGGTCACCTTGCCGGCCTCGCCGTCCCCGGACGTCACCTCGCCGCCGTCCCACTTCAACGTGCCGACGGGGGTGATGACAGCGGCCGTGCCGCACGCGAACACCTCGGTGATGGAGCCGTCCGCGACACCTTCACGCCACTCCTGGATGCTGACCCGACGCTCGACGACCTCGTGTCCGAGGTCGCGCGCGACCTGGATGATGCTGTCGCGGGTGATGCCCTCCAGGATCGAGCCGGACAGCGTCGGCGTCACGATCGAGCCGTCGGAGTGGACGAAGTACAGATTCATCCCACCGAGCTCCTCGATCCAGGTGTGCTCGGTGGAGTCCAGGAACACGACCTGCTCGCAGCCGTGCTCCATGCCCTCCTGCTGGGGAAGCAGGCTGGCGGCGTAGTTGCCACCGCACTTGGCCGCGCCGGTGCCGCCGGTGCCCGCCCGCGAGTACTGCGACGACAGCCAGATCGAGACCGGCTTCACGCCGCCCTTGAAGTAGGCGCCGGCCGGCGAGGCGATGACCGAGTACGTGACGTGCTGCGAGGGACGCACGCCGAGGAAGACCTCCGAGGCGAACATGAACGGGCGCAGGTACAGGCTCTTCTCGCCGCCGGAGGGGACCCAGTCGCGATCAGCGTCGACGAGCGCCGTGACCGAGCCGAGGAACCAGTCGGTCGGCAGCTCCGGCAGCGCCAGACGGTGCGCCGAGCGCTGCAGGCGGGCCGCATTCGCCTCGGGACGGAACAGCCACACCGAGCCGTCGGCGTGGACATATGCCTTCAGGCCCTCGAAGATCTCCTGCGCGTAGTGCAGGACGGCCGTGGCCGGATCGATCGAGAGGGGGCCGTATGGCACGACGCGGCCATTGGCCCAGCCGGTGTCCGGCGTCCACTCGGCCAGGAACATGTGGTCGGTGAAGTGGTTGCCGAAGCCGGGGTCGGCCAGGATCGCGTCACGCTGCTCGGGTGTCTTCGCAGCGGGGTTACGCGAGACGGTGGCGGCGAACGGGGTGGAGGTCATGATGCTCACGGTACAACTTTCTGGTCGGAGGTCGTGGGGGTCGCTAGGCGACCGATACGCCTTCGGCCACGCGTGACGCGAGAGCCTCCCCCACCTCCTCGGTGGATCGCAGGGCCCCGCCCCGCTCGGCGATGTCGGCCTCGACCGCGGCCGTGATCTTCCCGGCGGCCTCGGGGAAACCGAGGTGGTCCAGCAGCAGGCCGGCCGACAGGACGGCTGCGGTCGGGTCGGCCTTGGACTGGCCGGCGATGTCGGGCGCCGAGCCGTGGACGGGCTCGAACATGCTGGGCGCCGTGCGGTCAGGGTTGACGTTGCCGCTCGCGGCCAGGCCGATGCCACCGGTGATGGCGGCGGCCAGGTCGGTCAGGATGTCGCCGAACAGGTTGTCGGTGACGATGACGTCGAATCGTCCCGGATCGGTCACCAGGAAGATCGTCGCGGCGTCGACGTGCAGGTAGTCCACCGACACCTCGGGGAACTCCTCGGCGACCGCGTTGACCGTGCGGCTCCACAGGTGTCCGGCGTGCACGAGGACGTTGTTCTTGTGCACGAGCGTCAGCTTGCGGCGCGGACGCGCCTGGGCGCGCGCGAAGGCATCGCGCACGACCCGCTCGACGCCGAACGCCGTGTTGAGGCTGACCTCGGTGGCCAGCTCCTGCGGCGTCCCCACCCGGATCGCGCCGCCGTTGCCGACGTACGGACCCTCGGTGCCCTCACGGACGACGACGAAGTCGATCTCACCGGGGTTGCCCAACGGAGTCGGAACCCCGGTGAACAGCTTGGACGGCCGCAGGTTGACGTAGTGGTCCAGCGCGAAGCGCAGCTTCAGCAGCAGGCCACGCTCCAGGACGCCCGACGGGACGCTCGGGTCGCCGATCGCGCCCAGCAGGATCGCGTCGTGCCCACGGATCTCCTCCAGCACCGTCTCGGGCAGGACCTCGCCCGTCGCGTGGTAGCGCCGCGCACCCAGGTCGTACTCGGTGGTGGCGAACGAGATGTCGTGGGCGGGGGCGATGACATCCAGGACCTTGAGGGCCTGGGCGGTCACCTCGGGTCCGATGCCGTCACCGGCCACGACTGCGAGCGAGAAAGAGGTCGTCATGCTGTCCATCCTATGATCCACATCTCAAGATGTGAAACTGCGGTCCCGACATGTGGATCGAGCTCGGTCTCAGTTGTCGTCGGGCCGGTCGGCCGGTTCGATCTCGGGCCGGGTCGCCTCGTCACGCAGGTGCGCCGGTCCCCACTCCATGAGCTTGCGTTCCATGATGTTTCTCCTCAGATGAATAGACGGTTGGACACGGGTTCGGCGGATTCCGCCGTCCAGCGCGCCACATGCCCGGAGATCGTCCAAGGATGTGCGAGGTGGGCGATCAGATCGTGTCGTTCACGATCGATCTGCTCCTGCCCTGCTGCGGAACGGCGGGCCAACGCCGAAACTCCGCGACAGGGTGTGGCCCTAAGAGGCCCTGCCGCGGCAAGCGATGACTACGAGCTGCTTCCGCATGATGGAGTGAGCCTAACCCGCTCAGACGTCCCGACGGGCCAACTTGTGGTGCGTGTCTCACGGAGTGGTCGCATCGCCGCACGCCGGCCGCGCCGGCAGCCGCCTCTTTCGGTTCGTGAAACACTGATCGGCGTGAGTGCACCCGCGGAAGTCCCCGAACTGGTCTCGAGGGCACTGGACCTGTCCCGACAGCGAGGGTTCATCACCTCCATCCGCAACGAGACCGGCCGGCTGCTGGCCGCCCTGGCCGCCTCCCGGACCGGGACCCTGGCCGAGCTGGGCACCGGATGCGGCGTCGGATCGGCCTGGCTGTCCAGCGGTGCGCCGAAGGACGCCCGGATCGTCAGCGCCGAGCTGGACCCGGTGCTGGCCAAGGACGTGCAGAAGATCTTCGCCGACACGCAGAACGTCGACGTCATCGCGGGCGACTGGTCGACCCTCGAGCAGTACGCACCGTTCTCGCTGCTGTTCATCGACATCCCCGAGGTCATGGAGACCATCGACGTCGTCGCCGACCTGCTCGAGCCCGGCGGCATCGTGGTGCTGGACGACTTCGTGCCGTCGGCGTTCTGGCCACCCATCGTCGAGGGACGCGTCGACACCGTCCGCGAGCGGTGGCTGACCGACGAGCGCTTCGCCGCCGTCGAGATGCTGATCGACGTCGACGCCTCGCTCATCATCGCGACGCGGCGCTGACCTTCGGCTGCGGCCCGAACTGGGTCCAGCGCAGGAACAGCTGCACCAGCGGCCCGATCGTCAGGGCGTACACGACCGTGCCGACCCCGACGGTGCCGCCGAGGGCGAATCCGAGCACGACGACCGTGACCTCCACGACCGTGCGCCAGAGGCGGACGCTACGGCCGGTCCGTCGCACCAGCCCGAGCCAGAGGCCGTCGCGCGGACCCGATCCGAGCGCCGCGCCGATGTAGAGGGCGCCCGCGAAGCCATTGCCGACGACTCCCCCGACCAGCAGCGCGATCCGCAGCCACAGCTCGTCGGGACGCGCGATGACCGCGATGCCGACGTCGGCCGCCAGACCCACGACGATCACGTTCAGGACCGTCCCGATGCCCGGCACCTGCCGCAGCGGGACCCACAGCAGCAGCACGACGGCTCCGACCGCGATGACGACCTGTCCGAAGGTGAGGCCCACGTGATGGGTCAGGCCCTCGTGCAGGACATCCCACGGATCGAGGCCCAGCGTCGACTCGAGGATCATCGCCATCGTGAACCCGTAGAGGAACAGACCGGTGACCAGCTGCACCAGCCGCCCGGTCATCCGCATCACCGGCGCAGCTCCCGGTCGACGCGCGTGCCGAGCTCCTCGTGGTGGCTGCGGGGCGGCGGGAGGGTGCCGTACCCGTCGGTGGCCACGAGGCGTGCCAAGCGCCACGTGAGGAGCAGCAGGAGCGGCACGCCCAGCGCCACGAGGAGGATCATGGGTCCAGCGTGGACCTAATTGGCATTCGTTTCCATAGCCACTTGTGCAAGAGTGGCCTCGTGGCCCTGACTCTCTCCGCCCGCCGGCTCGCCGAGCTCCTCGGCCCGCTGGATCATGCCGGCCCGGCCTACCGCGAGATCGCCGACCGGATCCGGCTGCTGGTCGTAGACGGACGAGTCGCCGACGGCAGCCGGCTACCCTCCGAGCGCGAGCTCGCGACCGCGCTGGGGGTCAGCCGCACGACCACGACCCGGGTGTACGCCGAGCTGCGGGAGGCCGGCATCCTGGTGTCCCGACAGGGATCGGGCACCGTCGTCAGGCTGCCGCTGGCCACCTCCAGCACCAGCAGCCTGATCGTCACGCCTGATGACTCGGGCACGATCGCCTTGACCTATGGGGCGCCGGCCGGTCCCCCGGGCCTGGCCCGGGCCTTCGAGTCGGCCCTCACCAAGCTGCCCGGCCTGCTGTCCACCAGCGGCTACCTGCCGGACGGCCTGCCCATGCTGCGCGAGGTGCTGGCGCAGCGGTACACCGACGACGGGTTGCCGACCGATCCGAGCCAGATCATCGTGACCAGCGGTGCGATGGGCGCGATCTCACTGCTGGCCCGGTCGCTGATCACCCCGGGTCAGCGGGTCGTCGTCGAGGGCGTCAGCTATCCGCATGCCCACGACTCGTTCACCGCCGCCGGGGCACGCCTGTCGGCCCTGCCGGTCGACCGCTCCCCCTGGGACACCGAGGCGCTGACGGCCCTGCTCGCCGGGTCACCGCACCGGGCGGCATACCTCATCCCCGACTTCCACAACCCGACCGCGGCGGTCATGAGCGATGACGAGCGGGCCGTGTGGGCACGCGAGCTGCGCCGGCACGATGTCGTGCCGATCGTCGACTCGTCGCTGCGTGAGGTCAACCTTGACGGCATCGAGCTCCCGCCGCGGTTCGCCGCCTACGATCCCCGCGCGATCATGATCGACTCGTCGTCCAAGGCGTACTGGGGCGGGTTGCGCGTCGGCTGGATCCGGGCGCCGCACGAGTTCGTCACGCCATTGGTCCAGGCGCGCATGATGGACGACCTCGGCTCGTCCGCCTTCGACCAGCTGGTGCTGTCCGAGCTGCTCACCGAGGGCGGGCAGACCGCGGCCGCCGGACGCGCGCGCTCCCGGGCCGCCCGCGACCACCTGCTCGCCGAGCTGGCCCACCACCTTCCGGGCATCCAGGCGCCCTGCCCGCCGGGCGGGTTGAGCCTGTGGGTCACGCTGCCCGAGCGGATGTCGTCCCGGCTGACCTCGGCAGCGTCCCACCACGGGCTGCTGCTGACGCCCGGCCCCCGGTTCTTCTCCCGCGCCGGCACCGCGGGCGAGCGTCACCTGCGGTTGCCGTACATCCAGTCGCACGACGTCATGACCGAGGTGGTCCACCGGCTCAGGCGCGCGTACGACGAGGTCCTGGACGGGGCCACGACGAGCGACCGCGCACCGCGGCCGTCCAGGACCCTCGAGATGATCGCCTGACATCTGTGCCGACGCGGGTGTGTCCCCCTGTCACATGGGCCGGTGCGACCCTCGTTGACGTGCGGCCACCCGCGGGGGGTCGCTACTGTGTCGCCAGCGCCACGCCAAGCCACCACGCACGCACACCTGGGAGCAACACGTGACCACAGACGACGACCGACCCGACGTCGACATCGCCGCTGATCCCGCGATCTGGCTCCGCGGACCGTCGCCCGAGGCCTCGGACGAGGACCGACGCGAGTGGCTCCTCGGCGCCCAGCACGCGGTGTCGACCGACTTCGACCTGGAGAACGCCAAGGGCGGGGCCGACTACCGCGAGTACCTCTCCCAGGTCCTGAAGGCCTTCGTGAGCTGGCAGACCTCGGCCAACGTGACATTCCTGCGGATGCGGCATCAGGGTGACACGCCCATCCCGGTGTCGCTCGAGCTCTACTCACGCACGGACCTGCAGGACATCGCCGCCGACCCGTCGATCGACTTCTCCACCGACAAGCCGCTCGCGGACCAGTTCGTCGACAGCCTGCTGGCCGACCCGGACGACGTGCCGACGGTGGGCGAGACGTCGTGCGAGCCGGTCGGCACCACGGGGTGGCAGCGGCTGGTCTACTGGGTGGAGGACCCGAAGGACGGTGTGACCGGCCGGGTCCGGTACGTGCGCCACTTCGAGGCGTCCGGAGTCGTGGCGGTGTTCCGGTTCGGTGGCCTCGACCCCGCCCTCACGATCGAGGCACTCGAGGACGTCGACGAGCTCGCCCTCGGCGTGCGGGTCGGCGGTGAGTCATGACCGAGCAGGCCACGATCGCCGGCTACCGTCTGGCCGTGCCGCCACCATGGCGTCGGATCAGTCTGGACTCCACTGCCGAGGCGACGATCCAGGCGATCGTCGACGACGTCGCCGCGAAGCACACGCCCGCGTCGGTGTCGCCCGACGAGATCGGGCCCCGCAAGCGTGAGCTCGTCCGCGAGCTGATGAGCCAGGTCACCCAGGCCCGCGACAACGGCGGGGTCGACCTCTACCTGCCGCTGGACCAGATCCACGGCTACTCCGTGCAAGCGTCGTTCGTGGTGAACCGGGTGATCCCGGATGCGAACATGTCCGCCGACGAGGTGCCCGGCGTCATGGCGTCGCTGCTGCGCGATCCCACGACGGCACCGGTGACGGTCGCCGACACGGTGTGGGTCCGCCGCGAGCGGTCGGTGCCCGCAGAGGGGCAGGAGCCGCCGGTCGACTCGGTGCGGGTCGACTACTTCACCGCCGTCCCCGGCCAGGCGCGGAGCTGGATCATGGTGTCGTTCTCCTCGGCCGGGGCACCGATCGTCGGCCCGGAGGGGGAGCTCAACATGCTGGTCGAGCTGTTCGACGCCATCATGAGCACATGGAGATGGCACTACGATGCTGTCCCACCGGCGTGAGCCGGCGACACACACGAATCCTGGATGACGTCGAGAGCACGGGGGCACGACATGTCAGACGCAGATCTGAAGGTGGACTACTACCGTCTTGAGGACAGCGAACGTGTCCTCTCGACCTTGAAGAGCGAGTTCGACGGCATCGAGGACAACACGAGCGGAAGCGTGGACGTCTGGAGCCACCCCCGCGTCCGTGACGCGATGGACGAGTTCTCGGGCAACATGGACTACAACCGCAAGAAGCTGAGCGAGAAGATCAAGGACTGCGGCGAGAAGATCTCCGCCACGCTGGAGACCTTCCGCGAGGCCGACCAGGACCTCGCCGACTCCTTCGACGAGGAGCGCGCATGAGCAAGCGGGCCGGTGAGTGGCACCTCCTCGGGCACGACAGCGATCCCGTGCCCGGCGACTGGGAGCAGATCCAGGACGCAGCAAGACACCTGAGCGGCATCGCCGACACCATCGCCAACCAGGTGCGCCGTCTGCGGCAGATCAACGAGGACGACCAGATCTTGCGCGGCGAGTACGCCGACGGCCTGAAGAAGTCGTGCGGTGATCTCGCCGACGACCTGGACCGCGTCCAGGGACGGTTCGAGAAGGTCGGCGAGGAGCTCGCCGGCTGGTGGTCCCCCGTCATGACCGCGCGGACCCAGACCTGGAACGCCCTGCAGGATGCGGAAGCCGCCCAGCAGGTGCTGGACGCCAACCCGTCCCCCGGCCCGGCGGCCCCGGGATCGCCGCCACCCACCGAGGCGGAGAAGGACGCCGAGGAGATCCGCGCGGGCAAGGTCGACGGCGCGTCCGGCGACCTCACGGCCGCCCAGCGGGCCTTCGACGAAGCGATGTCGACGTATGACGAGAAGGCCAAGAAGGTCGCAGAGGCGATCGAGGACGCGTCCGACGACGACATGAAGGACGGTCGCTGGGACAAGTTCAAGAACTGGGTCGATGCGAATGCCAAATGGCTCAAGAAGATCGCCGACATCATCAGCATCATCGTGACGGTCGTCGCGGTCATCGCGCTGTTCTGCACCCCGGTCGGCTGGGTCATGGCGATCGTCGGGGCCCTGGCCTTGGTCGGCCTCGCGATCAGGTTCGCGCTCGCGGCGTCGGGCAACGGTTCATGGACCGACTTCGCCCTCGACGTGGTGGGGATCCTGACGCTCGGCACCGGACGCATCGCGGCGAGCCTGGCCAAGCTCGGGCGCGGCGCGACCCTGCGTGCCGTGGCGCCGGTGGCAGGCCGGGCCGCGCAGGCACGGACTGTTGCGGGCCTGCGCCAGGCCTTCGCGGACGCCTCGCTGCTGCGGAAGCCCGGTGTGTGGCTGACGAAGTCCAATCCGGTGTCGCGCTGGATCGCCGGCCGCACGGCCTACTCGACGGAGAAGGCCGCGTGGCTGGGCAAGGAGCTGGCGCCGGAGGTGACGACCGCGCTGCAGCGGCTCCGCGCCGGCGGTGACGAGATGGCCGCGGCCCTGCGCTCCGAGCTCGACGACATCACGACCCGCTTCGGACCTGGTCTCGTCGACGGTCTGCACAGCGGCGCCACCCAGGTCGCCGAGAACGCGGCCCGGGCCGGCACCGGCATCGACATCGTCGACACCCTGCTGGGCGACAACAGTGCGGTGAACTACCCGGGCGTCGGGCCGTACAACGACCTCAAGGACGTCTGGAAGTACAGTCCGGGCGGTCACCTCAATTGACGCGCGCACCAGTGGTCCAGCCCAAGTGCCCACGATGGATCTGGCTGCCCAGCCTGGGTGGCTTCTTCGGCGTCATCGCGCTCCTGGTCCTGCACGTGCTGCCTGAGTCCACGCACCCGTACCTGGCCTGGGCCATGGCGCTCGTGCCGCTGGCCGCGATGGGCGTCCTCGCACGGGAGTGGCGCCACCGCCGCCCCGTCACGGCGCACGAGCTGGAGTACGTCCGCGTCGGCATCGGGGTGCTGACGCTCTCCGGGATCGCCGCCCTGAGCGGCGGTGCGATCCCGCTGACCCTCGTGGCGGGTCCGGCCTTCTGGTTCTGGACGGTCGCGGACACGCGCAAGGGGCGCCGCACCTGACGGTGCGACGCCCCTGACGGGTGGTGCTGGTGACTAGCGGGCGGCCTGGCCGTCGATGTAGTCGGCGTCCTGCTGCTTCCACGAGAAGTGCGAGCGCAGGATCTTGCCGGTCTTCTCGATCGGGTGTCCGGCCTCCTCCTCGCGCAGACGCAGGAACTCAGACGCGCTGTCGTCCTGGTCGTCGATGAAGCGCTTGGCGAAGGTGCCGTCCTGGATGTCGGCGAGCACGGCCTTCATGCGCTCCTTGACCGAGTCGTCGATGATGCGCGGTCCGGAGACGTAGTCGCCGTACTCGGCGGTGTCGGAGATGCTCCACCGCTGCTTGGCGATGCCGCCCTCCCACATCAGGTCGACGATGAGCTTGAGCTCGTGCAGCACCTCGAAGTAGGCGATCTCCGGCTGGTAGCCGGCCTCGGTGAGCGTCTCGAACCCGGCCTGGACCAGGTGCGACATGCCGCCGCACAGCACGGCCTGCTCGCCGAACAGATCGGTCTCGGTCTCCTCGGTGAACGTCGTCTTGATGACACCGGCGCGGGTGCCGCCGATGGCCTTCGCGTACGACAGCGCCAGGTCCCAGGCCTTGCCGCTGGCGTCCTGCTCGACGGCGATGATGTCGGGGATGCCGCGGCCGTCGACGAACTCACGACGCACGGTGTGACCCGGCGCCTTGGGAGCGACCAGCACGACGTCGACACCCTTCGGGGGCGTGATGTAGCCGTAGCGGACGTTGAAGCCGTGACCGAAGACGAGGGCGTCGCCGTCGACCAGGTTGGGCTCGATGGCCTCGGCGTACACGTGGCGCTGCACCTGGTCGGGGGCGAGGATGACGATGACGTCGGCCTCCTCCACCGCCTCGGCCACGGAGCGGACGCGCAGTCCCTCGGCCTCGGCCTTGGCGCGGCTCTTGGAGCCCTCGAGCAGGCCGACGCGCACGTCGACACCCGAGTCGCGCAGGTTCAGCGCGTGCGCGTGCCCCTGGCTGCCGTAACCGATGACCGCAACATTGCGGCCCTGGATGATGCTCAGATCGGCGTCGTCGTCATAGAAAAGTTCAGCCACGGACGTATCTCCTCGGGAGTTCATTACGGGGGGTTTTCAGCTGACCTGCGTACCGGGGACGGTGCGCAGGGTGCGGTCGGTGATGGAACGGGACCCGCGGCCGATGGCCACACGTCCGGACTGGGCGATCTCGCGGATCCCGAACGGCTCGAGGACGTTCAGCATCGCGGTGAGCTTGCCCGCGTCGCCGGTCGCCTCGATCGTCACGGCGTCGGTGGCGACGTCGACCACCTTAGCCCTGAACAGATTGACCGTCTCGAGGACCTGACCACGGGTCTGGGGGTCGGTCTTGACCTTGATCAGCATGAGCTCGCGCTCGACCGCGCTGGACGACTCGAGCTCGACGATCTTCAGGACGTTGACCAGCTTGTTGAGCTGCTTGGTGACCTGCTCGAGCGGCAGGTCCTCGACGCTCACCACGATCGTCATACGCGAGATCTCGGGAATCTCGGTGGGACCGACGGCCAGCGAGTCGATGTTGAAGCCGCGTCGCATGAACAGGCTCGAGACGCGGGCGAGCGCGCCCGGGGTGTTCTCGACCAGCACCGACAGAGTGTGCGATGTCATCAGATGTCTTCCTCGTCCCACTCCGGCGCGAGGTCTCGCGCGATCTGGATGTCGTCGTTGCTCGCGCCGCCGTGGACCATGGGCCACACCATCGCGTCACGCTCGACGACGAAGTCGATGACGACCGGACGATCGGTGATCGCCATGGCCTTCTCGATCGTGGCGTCGAGATCAGCCTCGCTGTCGCAGCGCAGGCCCACGCACCCGTAGGCGTCCGCGAGCTTGACGAAGTCGGGGATGCGCCGGGCGCCGATCGACTCCGGTCCGGTGTTGAGGTCGGTGTTGGAGTACCGGCCTTCGTACAGCAGCGTCTGCCACTGGCGGACCATGCCGAGCGAGGAGTTGTTGATGACCGCGACCTTGATCGGGATGCCCTCGATCGCGCAGGTCGCCAGCTCCTGGTTGGTCATCTGGAAGCAGCCGTCACCGTCGATGGCCCACACGACCTTGCCGGGCAGGCCGACCTGGGCGCCCATCGCTGCGGGGACCGAGTAGCCCATCGTGCCGGCGCCGCCGGAGTTGAGCCACTGGCGCGGACGCTCGTAGTCGACGTAGTGCGCAGCCCACATCTGGTGCTGTCCGACACCGGCGACGTAGGTGGCGTCCGGTCCGGCGATCGCGCTGAGGCGCTCGATGACCGTCTGCGGGGCCAGGCCCGATGCCGGCTTGTCGTAGCCGACCGGGAACTTGGCCTTGACCGCGAGCATCTGCTCCTTCCACGCCGAGTAGTCGCCCTCGACGCCGTCCTCGTCGGCCTGCTTGCGCAGGGTGGTGATCAGGTCGGCGATGACCTCGCGGCAGTCGCCCACGATCGGGACGTCGGCGATGCGGTTCTTGGAGATCTCGGCCGGATCGATGTCGGCGTGGATGATCTTGGCCAGCGGCGCGAACGAGGACAGCTGGCCCGTCACCCGGTCGTCGAAGCGCGCGCCGAGCGAGATCAGCAGGTCGCTGCGCTGCAGCGCGGCGACGGCCGCGACCGTTCCGTGCATGCCCGGCATGCCCAGGTGCAGCTCGTGGGAGTCGGGGAACGCGCCCCGTGCCATGAGGGTCGTGACGACCGGGATCTGCGTGAGCTCGGCGAGCATCTTGAGCTCGGCGGCCGCATTGGCCTTGATGACACCGCCGCCGACGTAGAGGACGGGGCGCTCCGCGGCGGCGATCAGCCGAGCGGCCTCACGCACCTGCTTGCCGTGCGGGCGGGTCGTCGGCCGGTAGCCCGGCAGCGCCAGCTCGTTCGGCCAGTGGAAGGACGTCTTTGCCTGCAGCGCGTCCTTGGCGATGTCGACGAGCACCGGGCCCGGGCGACCGGTGCCGGCGATGTGGAACGCCTCGGCGATGACGCGCGGGATGTCAGCAGCGTCGGTGACCAGGTAGCTGTGCTTGGTGATCGGCATCGTGATGCCGCGGATGTCAGCCTCTTGGAAACCGTCCGTGCCGATGAGGTGGGTCGCCACCTGGCCGGTGATCGCGACGATCGGGACCGAGTCCATGAACGCGTCGGCGATCGCGGTGACCAGGTTGGTCGCGCCAGGGCCGGATGTCGCCATGCAGACGCCGACCTTACCGGTGACCATCGCGTAGCCCTGCGCGGCGTGTCCTGCTCCCTGCTCGTGCCGGACCAGGATGTGTCGGATCTGCTCGGAGTCGAAGAGCGGGTCGTAGGCCGGAAGGATGGCGCCGCCCGGGATACCGAAGATGGTGTCCACGCCAGCGTGCTCCAGCGCTCGAACGAGGCTCTGGGCCCCGGTCAGCTGCTCGGAGATCTGCTCTGTCATGAGTCTTGATACCTAACTGTTCGTTTCATCGTAGGCCGGTTGCGACCTGGTTCGATCGCATAAAAAAATCCCCCGGCCCCAGACGTTCACTGGGTGCTATCGAGGGAGACGCGGAGCCGAATGAAGGCTATCGCGTCACTGACGTACTACGAGGAGGGGAGCGTGCATGCCCTCAGCATGAACCGGGCGCAGGGAAATATCAAGTCGCGAGACAAGGCGTACCAACATGTGGACATGTCCTGTCCCGACGACCCCCCGGTTGGCCCGGACCCCGCCTCATGGGATGCAATGGAAGGGACCTGCCGCACAGAGGCAGGCGCCTAACTTAGGGGAACTCACATGAAGAAGACCATGAGCGCGGCGTTCCTCGTCGCAGCACTGGCCCTCACATCCGCGTGCGGCGGAAGCGACGACAACCGTCCCACCAAGGCCGAGGTGAAGACCGCCATCACGAGCGAGGACAGCGTCTTCGGCACCGCGATCCCCGAGGAGTCCGCCGACTGTGTCGCGGGCGTCCTGGTCGACTCGGACGTCTCCGACAAGACGCTGAAGGCGATCGTCGAGAGCGATGACGACTACAAGGGCAGCAAGGACGACGAGAAGGCCCTCACCGGCCTCAGCGACGAGTTCGCCAAGTGCGTCACCACCAAGACGCCCGCTCCGGACGCCACGGAGACTCCTGCGCAGTAGTACCCCGCGCATCAAGGAACGGCCCGGTGGAGCATCGCTCCCCGGGCCGTTCGCATGTCCGGTGTCAGAGCAGCGGCAGCGCGGCGTCGTCGCTCGGCTCGCGCCCCGTGGCCTGGCGGATCCAGGTGAGCCGCTCCCCCGTCTGCGGCGGCGAGCCGGCCACCTCTGCGTAGGCCTGCGCCAGGGCACCGGCCACCGCGTCGACCGCCTCGTCGAGCAGCGGCGGCGCGGGGACGGTCGGCACCGACCGGCCGAGGTCGTCACCGTGGACGACGAGCTCCAGCAGCCGCGTCATCACGAAGTCGTCCAGCCCGATGGTGCCGCGCGGGCCCCGGACGACATCGGTGTGCAGTGCATCCAGGGTCGAGAAGCCGAGCCTCGCACAGTTGTCGATGCCGCCGAGCAGATCGCTCTCGAACGACCGCGCGAGCTGGATCGTGCCGTCGGCGATCTCCTGTGCCGAGGCGCTGTACGCCGCTATGTACGAACCCAGGGTCTCGGTGCGTGCGCCGGGCTCGGGGCCGAGCACCGTGAGGGCCAGGAACGAGCGGCCCAGGTGCGTCACGAGCTCGTGGACGTTCCACGCCTCGAGGACGCTCGGTTCGGTGCGGTGGTCCAGCAGGCCGGAGTTCTCGATCCAGGCCCGCAGGTCCGTCCACTGGCGGTGCAGCAGATCGCGCGACGTCACCACGGCGACGCCTCGTAGTCCTTGAGGAACACGCCGTGGACGTCCTCGCCTGCTTCACCTCGCACGATCGGATCGTAGACGCGCGCGGCGCCGTCCACCAGGTCCAGCGGCGCCTTGAAGCCCTCCTCGGCGAGGCGGACCTTGGTCGGGTGCGGACGCTCGTCGGTGATCCACCCGGTGTCGACGGCGGTCATGAGGATGCCGTCCTCCTCCAGCATCTCCCCCGCGCTCGTGCGGGTGAGCATGTTGAGGGCGGCCTTGGCCATGTTGGTGTGCGGGTGCCCGGGACCCTTGTAGCGCCGGCTGAACTGGCCCTCCATCGCCGAGACGTTGACGACGTAGGTGCGCCGGGCCTCCGAAGCGGCCATCGACGGCCGCAGCCGGCTGACCAGGATGAACGGCGCGGTGGTGTTGCACAGCTGGACCTCGAGCAGCTCCAGGGCATCGACCTCGTGCACGCGCTGCGTCCAGCTGTTGACGTCGACGGTGTCGGGCACGAGCCCGCCGGCGTCGATGCGCGACAGATCCGCGGAGCCGGCCATCAGCGCCATCGAGGTCAGCTCCTCGGCGGTGTGGGAGTCGCCGGCCATCACGGGGTGCGACGCGACCGAGCCCACGAGCGCCGCCGGGTGCGCGTCGCTGGTGTGGCCGAAGGTCAGCAGCTCGGGCAGCGGCCCCTCGGGCAGCGGTGCGTTCTCCGCCTCGGCCAACGGCGCGTACGCGCCGGGCGTGCGCCGCACGGTCTGGGCGGCGTTGTTGATCAGGATGTCGAGCGGCCCCTGCTCGGCGACGGAGTCGGCCAGGCCGACGACCTGGGCGGGATCGCGCAGGTCGATGCCGACGATGCGCAGACGGTGGATCCAGTCGGCGCTGTCGGGCATCGCGGTGAAGCGCCGCACGGCGTCGTGCGGGAAGCGGGTGGTGATCGTGGTGTGCGCACCGTCGCGCAGCAGCCGCAGCGCGATGTACATGCCGATCTTGGCGCGGCCGCCGGTCAGCAGCGCACGCTTGCCGGTCAGATCGGTGCGGGCGTCCCGCTTGGCGCGGTTCAACGCGGCGCACTCGGGGCAGAGCTGGTGGTAGAACGCGTCGACGACGGTGTACTTCTGCTTGCAGATGTAGCAGGGACGCGGGACGAGCAAGGTGCCCGCAGTGGCACCGGCGGCGTTCGAGACCAGCGGGATGCCTTCGGTCTCGTCGTCGATGCGCGTGGGCGACCCGGTGGCGGTGGTGGCGACCACGGCGCGGTCGGCCGCGGCGACCTCGGCCCGCTTGGCGAGCCGGCGCTGCTTCTTGACGTCCTTGTAGAACTTGCCGCAGGCCCGACGCAGCGCGACGTACGCCTCGTCGTCCTCCTCGAGGTACTGGGCCTCACCCAGGACCTTCAGAGCGGTCGCCAGCTCATCGTGGTCGAACTTTGCACGGGGATGAGAGGACATAGGTCCCATTCTCCCTGACCGCCCGGCACCGCCACAGTGCGGGTTAGCGCCGCCAGAACCGGGACTGACGCCTGCGGTGCAGCACGTGCGCATCCCCCAGCGCGGCCCGCACCTCCTCGGGCACGCCACCCATCCCCGTGATCGTGACGGTCGCCACTCCCAGCGCCTCCAGGCTCGTCGACGCGCTCAGGGCTGAGTCGAGGGCAGAGCCCACTTCGTCGGCGTCGCCGGCCTCGGCGACGTAGGCGATGCAGCCCAGCAGCGGGCTGTCGTCCACCGTGTAGCTGAAGGCATGAACCTCCTGGACGCTGCCGGTGCCCGTTGCCGCGTCGACCACCGCGTTGCGCACGGCCTCGTCGAGCTCCCAAGCGGCGACGCGCACCTGCGAGCGGGGCGGGAAGGGCGCGACGTACCGCTTGAGCTGGGCGACATAGGCCGCCGGTGCCGTCATCCCCGTCGACCGCTCGGGGTCGACGACAACGCCGACGCCGTCCGGGAGCAGCGCGAGCAGCTCCCGGACCTTGATCTGCTTGAGCTCCCACGACTCGACGTGCAGCGCCTCGGTCGCGATCTCCTCGCTGGTCCACACGGCCACCATCTGCTGGCCGGGCGTCGGCTCACTGCCGGAGAAGACACCGGTCGTGCGGTCGACGCCGATGAGGACGGTCGCGAACAGGAAGTCCCACTTGGTCGCGAACACGCTGCTCATCGCGAGCCGAGATGGCCGACGGGTAGGACGTTCATGCTGACAACCATGAGCTCGATCACCCCTGGACGATACCGCCGGGTGCCGAACCTGCTTCCACTGAGGATTGCGCTCTCGAAGTCTGTGATCAGCAGGTGCTTTCCCAGGTCGCGCACCGTAGCAGTGCGCGGCACGGTGAGGCGGACGCCTCCGTCGAAGATGATCGTGAGCTCGACCCCGTCGTCGGCCACGGTCTCGAGTTCGTACCACTCGTCGTAGGGCCGGCCGAGCCAGCCGTCCGGCATCAAGAAGTAGACGCTGTGCCAGCGCCGGAAGAACGCACGGATGACCGCAGGAGACAGCTGGCCGATCATCTCGAGAAAGTCGCGGCACGCTTCGTCCTCGCTCTTGAAGACGACCGGGTTTTGATAGCTGCCGCGCTCGAAGTAGGACGTGAGCCAGGTGCCGTCCAGCCGTCTCACCAGGACGGAGACGTTGTCGTCACCCGGCAGCCGGCCGTTCTCCTCGCCGATCCACACGCGCCGATACGGCTCGTCGGACGCCGCAATGGCCTCGCGGACGTCCGCGACGGTCAGCGTGGGTCCCACGTCCGTACCGGCAGCGCGACGCCTCGCCCGCGGGCGCCACCAGCTCACCACCGTCGCCACCACGGCTGCTTGGTTGCTCCGCCCGGGCCGTGCCCCGGCAGCGGGCCGACGACCGAGCTCCATCCGTTGGTGAGCCACGTCCGCGCGGGGCCGACGCCATGCTTGAGGGTGCTGCCCGCGGCGAGGCCACGCTCGAGTGCTGCACCATCGACCGGGACCTCGAGCTGGTGCTCCCAGTGGATGCCGCCCCCGTAGTCCTTCGGGTCCAGGACCACGGGGTCGGGCAACCCCAACAGGTCATGGGCGGCCAGGGCGAGGGCGTCATCGGGGTCGCGATGCTGCGACGCCGGCAGCACCGTCAGCACGAGCGGCTCGGTGGCGGGCGCAGGAGCCTGCGTGAGGTCGCCTGCTCCGGCGGCGCGCAACAACCAGGTCAGCGACGACGTGCGCGCGCCGATGTCGGACCTCAGAACGGTCAGTCGCAGGTGTCCGTCACCGACGGACGTCTCGGCCAGCCACCAGGTGCGCTCGCCGGGCGCCATCGCCTGCAGCCAGGTCTCCACCGTCCAGCGCGCGTCCTCGCCTCGCCGCACCACCTCGCTCGGGGGCACGCAGGCAGCCACGAACCACGGCGGCAGATCAGCCGATCGTGCCAACGCTGACACGACCTCGCGTAACCGGTCGAGCACGATCTGCGGCGACCCGTCCACCAGTACGCCGTAGGTCTGGTTGGGGCCGCGCACCGCCAGCGGACGTCCGTCCAGCACGGCGAGCTCCTCGTCGACGGCAGGTGTAGCCCACTGGCGCTGAAGATCGGGTCGATGAGCGAGGTACCCGATCCGGCGCCGAGGCGATGTGGCAGGACGGGCCCCGTCATACGGCGCCGCCTCACCCGTGCCGTGCAGCGTGGCATCCGTGATGTCGTCGACCAGGACCCAGCCGCCGGCGGGCCCCACGTACCACCACGCGAGTGACCCGAGCTCGAACTGCGCCTCGACGCGACCGCGATCCAGCGGTGCCGACATCCTCCACTCGGCGGGATTGCCGTGCCCGTCCCCGGCGGGATGGTGAGAGACGATCGACTGCCCGTCCTCGACCAGCGCGGCGGCGACGATCGCCAGGAATGACCCAGCCACCGGTGTCAGCTCTTGACGTGGAACGACTGCACGTCGACCGACAGGTCTGCCATGTGTTCCCCCGGAAGTGGTTGTCAGCTGCAACACGCTGTCGACATCCTGCCGGGTGGGTCGGTACGCGTCCAGCCGAAGCCGGACGCGCACCGCCTGTGATCAGCCGGTGATCGCGCCGTGGGCAGCCGAGCTGACCAGCTTGCGGTACTTCGCGAGGACGCCCGTCGTGTACTTCGGGGGCAGCGGCTCCCAGCCGACCTTGCGGGCCTCGAGCTCGTCGGCGTCGACCGCGACGTCAAGACGCTTGTTGGCGACGTCGAGGGTGATCTGGTCGCCGTCCTTGACGAAGGCGATGGGTCCACCGTCGACCGCCTCGGGCGCGACGTGGCCGACGCACAGGCCCGTCGTGCCGCCGGAGAAGCGTCCGTCGGTCATCAGCAGGACGTCCTTGCCCAGGCCTGCGCCCTTGATGGCGCCGGTGATGGCCAGCATCTCGCGCATGCCGGGGCCGCCCTTGGGGCCCTCGTAGCGGATGACGACGACGTCACCGGCCACGATCGTGCCGGCCTCGAGAGCGTCCATCGCCTTGCGCTCGCCGTCGAACACGCGGGCGGTGCCGGTGAAGACGTCCGAGTCGAAGCCGGCGCTCTTAACGACCGCGCCTTCGGGGGCGAGCGTGCCGTGCAGGATCGTCAGGCCGCCGGTCTTGTGGATCGGCTTGTCGATCGGGCGGATGACGTCGCCGTCGAGCTTGAGCTCGATGTGGGCCAGGTTCTCGGCCATCGTCTTGCCGGTGACGGTCAGGCAGTCGCCGTGCATGAGGCCCGCATCGAGCAGCGCCTTCATGATGACGGGGATGCCGCCGACCTTGTCGACATCGTTCATGACGTAGCGGCCGAAGGGCTTGAGGTCGCCCAGGTGCGGGACCTTGTCGCCGATGCGGCTGAAGTCCTCGAGGGTCAGGTCGACCTCGGCCTCGCGGGCGATCGCCAGCAGGTGCAGGACCGCGTTGGTCGAGCCACCGAGGGCCATGACGACCGTGATGGCGTTCTCGAACGCCTGCTTGGTCAGGATGTCGCGAGCCGTGATGCCCTTGCGGAGCAGCTCGACGACGGCCTCACCGGACTTGATCGCGTACTCGTCGCGGCGGCTGTCGATTGCCGGCGGGGCGGACGAGCCCGGCAGGCTCATGCCCAGAGCCTCGGCGGCCGAGGCCATCGTGTTGGCGGTGTACATGCCGCCGCACGCGCCTTCGCCCGGGCAGATGGCCCGCTCGATCTTGTCGACCTGCTCGCGCGACATGCGTCCGGCCAGGCAGGCACCGACGGCCTCGAAGGCGTCGATGATCGTGACGTCCTTGCCGTCGACGTTGCCGGGCATGATCGAGCCGGCGTAGACGAAGACGCTGGCCAGGTCGAGACGCGCGGCAGCCATCAGCATGCCGGGCAGGCTCTTGTCGCAGCCGGCCAGCAGCACGGAGCCGTCGAGGCGCTCGGCCATCATGACGGTCTCGACCGAGTCGGCGATGACCTCACGGCTGACCAGGGAGAAGTGCATGCCCTCGTGGCCCATCGAGATGCCGTCGGACACCGAGATCGTGCCGAACTCCAGCGGGTACCCTCCGCCGGCGTGCACGCCTTCCTTGGCGCGCTTCGCGAGCCGGTCGAGCGGCAGGTTGCACGGGGTGATCTCGTTCCAGCTGGAGGCGACACCGATCTGGGGCTTGACCCAGTCCTCGTCGCCCATGCCGACCGCTCGAAGCATCCCTCGCGACGCGGTGGCCTCGAGGCCATCGGTGACGGTGCGGCTGCGGGGCTTGATGTCGATCTCGTTCTCGGGGGGCATGAGAGCAAGATTACGGCTCAGCCCGCGCCTCCGGTGAGCGGACTCCGGATTCGGACGGCGCGAGCAGATGGATCGCGAGGTCCCGCAGCCGCTGCTCCTCGGACCACCGGGCCACCTGCAGCCGGCGACTGAACGCCTGGGGCGAGATGCCGAGCCGGCGAGCCACCGCCTTCTGCGTCCCGCCCGCTGCCATCGCGGCCACCGCCTCCGCACCCGCCTCGGTCCGGTCGGTGATGACCCGTGCCAGCGCGTGCAGCGCAGTCTCGGCGTGGCGAGCCCCCTTTCCCTCGACCGCGAGGCCGACCGGGGACGAGCTGGAGCGCTCGACCGCCGCCCGGGCCGCGATCAACGCCGGCCCGCGGCTGGCACGGACCGAAGGCGGGATCGGCTCGTCGACGGCGCCCAGGCCGATCCCGATCCACCACTGCTGCGTCGCGACCACCGAGCAGACCATGTCGACGACGACCGCCGGATCGTCGCACAGGCCCTGGACCTCGTCTCCGGCCGTCCGCTCGAACTCCCTCACCAGCGGGTACCGGTTGAGGTCGGCCAGGAGGCCGGGCACCGCGTCGGCGCTCTGACGGCTGCGGCGCTGGTCGATCGTGAGTGCGAACATGATTGATAATCAACGTTCTATCGTTGATTTGTCAAGATCAATCACAGAACATTGATACAACGAGATCAATTCTCACTCGCGGATCGGCGCCGTGTCACCGGCGCTTGATACCGTGACGTCCACCATCGTCACGGAGGACCCATGGCCCGAACACCGGCACCCGACGTCGAGCTGGCCATCCTGGCCGAGGCTCGCAACGAGGTCGGCGCGGCGGACCACAAGGCGTCCATGGTCCTGGCCGTGCTGGGCATCGGGTTCGGCGCACTGCTCGGCGGCCTCCTGGCCCGCGACTGGAGCCCGCGCGACCTCGACGGCGTCGGCGCCTTCCTCTGGTGGGTGGCCGCTGCGCTCGCGTCCTCGTCCGTCGCTGCCGCGGCGCTCGCGGTCTGGCCACGGTTCACCGTCCCGGACAAGACCAAGGACATCTTCTACTGGGGACACGCTGCCGCATTCGAGAGCCAGCGCTCGCTCGACGCCGTCCTCGACCGCCATCCCCCCAGCCTCGAGGACCGGACCCGGCACCAGCTGTTCGAGCTGTCCAAGATCGTGGCGAAGAAATACTGGTACGTCCGGCTGGCCATGTCGCTGGCCGGCCTGTCCGCGCCCCTGTTCCTGCTGGCGGCCCTCCTCGGCCAGTGACCTCGCTACCGGCCGCCGAACCACGAGGCGAGCTGGTCCTGCGAGCTCTGCACCGCGAAGGCCCCGCTGCGGCGCAGGTTCTGCGACACCGCGGACGTCGAGATGCCCTCGGCCACGGCCATCTCGACCTGTGACGCCCCGGCGAGAAGGTGCCGCAGGAGACGCCTGGATCGGCCCGACATCTGGGTCACGATCTCATCGCGCGTCAGCAGGAAGGCGTTGACGAGCTCCGCCGGCGGGTACTCGTCACGCGAAGGGCCGACCAGGCGCTCGGAGACCTGGTACCAGGTGCGCAGCGTGCGGTCGCGGACGCTCTCACGACTCTTGGCCTCGACGATCGCGTCACGCGCCGCCCACCACGCCGGTCCGTCCTGCAACGGCCCGTAGGGCGTCCGACCGAGATCCTCGACCTCACCGACGCCGATGCCGGCACGACAGTCCAGCTCCTCGGGCAGCGCCAGGCGCAGCGCGAGCGTCGCCCGCAGTGCGGACTCGACCGACAGGTATCGCGCCTGGGACTCATCGCCCAGCGTCGGCTCGAGCGGCTGGTCGAAGTCGACCTCCTGGTTGACCTGCTGCAGGGCCTCCATCATCCGGGCGTGCACCCACGCGCGGTCGGTGTGGCGGCGCGATCCCACCAGGTCGACGATGACGGCTGCGCGCACGGTCGGGTCCTGGGTCATGAATGAAGCATATGCATGCAGTTAAGACAAAAAGTGGATGACAGGATGGGGCCGTGACCCTCGCCTTTGTGACCAGCTCCACCTACCGACCGCACGACCCCGACCTGCCGCTGCTCGTGGCGGCAGCCGCCGAGCGCGGCACGGTCGGCGAGATCGTCGTCTGGGACGACCCCTCGGTCGACTGGGCCTCGTATGACGCCGTGGTCGTCCGCTCGTGCTGGGACTACATCGCCCGACGCGAGGAGTTCCTCGCCTGGGCTGCGACGGTCCCCCACCTGCACAACTCGCACGAGATCCTGACCTGGAACACCGACAAGGTCTACCTGCGTCAGCTGCAGGACGCCGGCGTGCCGATCATCGAGACACGCTGGGACGTCGCCCCCGGTGACGACATCGGCGACCACGACGAGTGGGTCGTCAAGCCGACGATCTCGGCCGGCTCCAAGGACACCGCCCGGTGGAGCACACCCGAGGAGGTCTGGACGCACAGCGCAGAGCTCGTGGCAGCCGGGCGCACCTCGATGACCCAGGCCTACATCTCCTCGGTCGACGAGGAGGGCGAGACGGCGATGCTGTACCTCGGCGGAGAGTTCTCGCACGCAATCCGCAAGGGGCCGCTGCTGCTGCGCGGCGAGGGCGTCCGCCAGGACCGGGACAGCCGCGAGGAGATCACTCCTCGCACGCCGACCGCCGCCCAGCGCGCCGTCTCCGACCACGTGCTGGAGACCACGGTGTCACTGCTCGGACTGGACGCTGCCCCGCTCTATGCGCGAGTCGACCTCGTCACCGCCGCGGACGGCGCCCCGATCCTGATCGAGCTCGAGCTCACCGAGCCCAGCCTGTTCCTCACCCAGTCCGACGGCGGCGCCGGACGACTCGTGGATGCAGTACTTGCTCGATCGAGCTGAGCCCACTTCCCCCGGGTATTCCAGTGTATTCGTGGTGATTTTCTCTTGCATTCGAACATGTGTTCGAATAGAATGAAGTCATGGACCCGGCCCCCACCATCGACGCGATGCGGACCGCCGCAGGCGTGCTGAGAGTGGGTGATGTGCGCGAGAAGCTGCACTCGGTGCAGGCCGCCCAGGATGCGCTTGATGCGGCCAAGGCGATGCTGCTGGCCGAGCTGGAGGCCTCCAAGGATTTTGAGATCGACGGCGCGTCAACGCTGAACGCCTGGGTGCGCACGCAGTTGCGGATGAATGCGGGGCAGGCCACGGCGCTGGTGCGCAGCGTCGCCGCGCTACGCGACCTGTCGCTGGTGGCCGAGGCTGCCGTGACGGGGCAGATCAGCGCCGCGCACGTCCGGGTGTTCGTCTACGGGCTCGCCCACGTCGGGCTCGACCTGATGCGGATGCACGAGGAACTGTTTGTGCAGGTCGCCTGTGAGCACGAGCCGGGTGAGCTGTTCGAGGCGGTCAAGCATCTGAAGGACCGCACGCATCCGGACGATCTGGATGATGCGTGGGAGAAGGGGATGGACAAGCAGGACTTCCAGGTCAACGCCCTGCCCGATGGCTGGCACGTGACCGGGTTCTTGAACACCGTGACCGGGGCCATGCTGAAGAAGGTCCTCGACTCAGTCTCCGCCCCTGATGGCCCCGAGGACCCCCGGTCCGGTTCGGAGCGGCGGGTGCAGGGGTTGGACGACCTGCTGTCGTCCATCTTGGGCAGCGGGCAGCTGCCCTCGGACAAGGGGCTGAAGCCGCACGTGTCGGTGTTCGCTGACGCCGACACCGTTGCCGCCGCTGCTGAGCAGGTCCGTCAGCAGACCGAAGAACCGTACCTCCGTCCCGATCCGATGCCGCCCACCGAACCGGCCACCCTGGCCGGGCACGGGGCGATCGGCCCCAACCTGCTGATGTACTTCATGTGCATCAGCGAGGTCACCGCCTTCTTGATGGGAACCGACGGCGGTCAACGACAGGCCCAAGTGCTCAACGCTGGCACGGCGAAGTACCAGCCGAACCTCAAGCAACGCCGTTCAGTGATCGCCCGCCAGGGCGGGGTCTGCGCGACCCCCGGGTGCAACCACACCCACCTGGAGATTCACCACGTCGTGTGGTGGTCCCTCGGCGGTCGCACCGACGTCGACCAGCTGATCGGGTTGTGCGTTCGATGCCATCACCTGCTGCACCGCGGCAGGTTGCACATCGAGGGCAATGCCGTCGACGGATTCACCTTCACCAACCGAGCCGGGCGGCCCATCCGCCGCCGACGACGAACCGGCTACCGCCAAGCCGCCTGACCCCCAGCGTCCGGCGGCCCACCGGCACGCCCACGGGCGCGAGACTTCTGCGGTTGTCCCAGGACGACGTCCAGGCATGACACGGCAAAGTTCGCGAGCACCAGAGAAACCGCGACCCCCGTCAGCAGCACCGCTGCCATGAAGCTGAGTCCTCCACCGACACCGCGGTCGTCCGTCGTGGCGAACGACCAGACGAAGGCCACCGCGAGGAGCGCGAAGGCACCCGTGGTGAACGCCAGGAGGACGCGCCCCCTTGGTGGCTGCCTCGTGGCTCGACGCAGAACGACGAGCCCCAGCACGCCTGTCGCGCCAGCCACAGATCCCCTCGCCGAAGGATCGATCGGGGCAAGCACAGATGCCAGGGAGCAGGCGAGCAGCAGCCCGGCGGCCAACTTGTCCCATCGCATGGTGCAACCTATCGCGCGTCACGCGTTGCCGTTGCACCCCTCGGCGTGCACAATCGGCGCGTGAACTCGCCCACTCCCCCGCTGCTGCGTTTCTACGATGTCGAGAGTGCAGACGGGACCCGCATCCGGGCCTGGACGAATGACGGCGACGGGCCGACGGTGCTGGTGTCGAACGGACTGGGCACCAACCCGTACGCCTGGCCGTCGCTCATGCGTGCCGACTCGGGGTTCCGCGTGGTCGGCTGGAACCATCGGGGCACGGGCGGGTCGGCCCGTCCCTCCGACGGACGGATCGATCTCGACTCATTCGTCGAGGACGGCATCGCGGTCATGGACGATGCCGGAATCGACGCCTGCGTGGTGGCCGCCTGGTCGACCGGGGTCACGATCGCCTTCGAGATCAACGCCCGCCATCCCGGGCGGGTGAACGGCATCCTGGCGGTGGCCGGCGTGCCCGGCAACACCTTCTCGACGATGCTCGCGCCGCTGCGCGTCCCTCCGCTGCTGGCTCGCAGCCTGATGGTCGGGGTCTCCCACACGGTGACGGTCACCGGCCACGCGCTGGCACCCCTCACCCGGCGTGTGCCGTGGACCAATGCGACCGCCGACCTGATCCGTCAGAGCCGGTTCATCAACCCGGCTGCCGACACGGCCGAGGTGCGCGTGCTGCTGCAGGAGTTCTTCACGACCCATCCGGCCTGGTACGCCAAGCTCGCGATCAGCGTCTCCAAGCACGCCCGTGTCTCGCTCAGCGACGTGGACATCCCGGTGACGTTCCTGGCCGCCAAGTGGGATGTGTTCACCGGCGCACGACACATGCGCACCGCCGCGCAGCGGATCAAGGGATCGCGCTATCGCGAGCTGAACGCAACACACTTCCTGCCGGTCGAGTTCCCCGAGATCGTCCTGGAGGAGCTCAACGAGCTGCTGGCCCGCGTGGGCTGACCGCCCCTCAGGTGCGTTCGTACGTCAGGCAGTCCGCCGCGTCCGCCCCGGGGCCGACCGAGATCGAGCTCGCGCCACACTCGAGGTTCTCGTTGTGCCGGCAGTCCGTCCGGTGGCACGCACCCACCTTGGCCACCATCTTGCTCAGCCCACCGCTGGAGCCGAGGTCGATGAAGGTGCCGCAGGCCGCCTGCGAGCCGGACACCGTGATGGCGCCGGCATGGCAGGCGGTGTCGCTGTTGTACGAACAGCCTTCGACGGAGCAGGTGTGGACGTCGGGGAGATCGATGACGGTCATGGAGTGCCTCCTGGGGTCGGTCCTTCGACGGTAACCCCGGCACCCCGTGATCAGGACACCCTCACGACGCAGCCGTCAGCTGAGCTTCTCCAGGATCAGCTCGCGGACGCGACCGGCGTCGGCCTGGCCGCGCATCTCCTTCATGACCGCACCGATCAGCGCACCGGCGACGCCGAGGTTGCCCGCGCGCACCTTCTGGGCCGCGTCCGGGTCGGCCTCGATGGCACGGTCGACCGCGGCACCGAGCGCGCCGTCGTCCGACACGACCTCGAGCTTGCGCGAGACCACGACCTCCTCGGCCGTGCCCTCCCCCGCGATGACGCCGTCGAAGACCGAACGGGCGAGCTTGTCGTTGATGCGACCCGCGTCGATGAGCGCCTGGATCTCGGCCACCTGCTGCGGCGTGATGCCGAGCGCGTCGATGTCCTGTCCGCTCTCGTTGGCGCGCCGGGCCATCTCGCCGAGCCACCACTTCTTGGCGGCCTGCGGGGTCGTGCCGGCCTCGACCGTCGCCACGATCAGGTCGAGCGCACCCGCGCCGATCGTGTCGCGCATGTCGAGGTCGGAGAATCCCCAGTCGGCCTGCAGCCGGGCACGACGGACGGCCGGCGGCTCGGGCAGCGTGGCCCGCAGCTCCTCGACCCACTCGCGGGACGGCGAGACGGGCGCCAGGTCGGGCTCCGGGAAGTAGCGGTAGTCGTCGGCGTCGGACTTCTCGCGACCCGGCAGGGTCGTGCCGGAGTCCTCCTGGAAGTGGCGGGTCTCCTGGACGACCTTGCCGCCGGCGTCGAGGATGCCCGCGTGGCGTGAGATCTCGTAGCGCACGGCGCGCTCGACGGACCGGAACGAGTTGACGTTCTTCGTCTCCGAGCGGGTGCCCAGGACGTCCGAGCCCTTCGGCTTGAGCGAGAGGTTGACGTCGGCGCGCAGCGATCCCTGGTCCATGCGGACGTCGGAGACGCCGAGCCCACCGATCAGGTCGCGGACGTACGACACATAGGCACGAGCGACGGCCGGAGCCTTCTCCGCCGGGACCTCGATCGTGCGGGTGACGATCTCGATCAACGGGATGCCCGCCCGGTTGTAGTCGACCAGCGAGAAGTCGGCGCCGTGGATGCGTCCGGTGGAGCCGCCGACGTGCAGCGCCTTGCCGGTGTCCTCCTCCATGTGCGCCCGCTCGATCTCGATGCGGAACGTCTCACCCTCGACCTCGACGTCGACGTACCCGTCGAAGGCGATGGGCTCGTCGTACTGCGAGGTCTGGAAGTTCTTCGGCATGTCCGGGTAGAAGTAGTTCTTCCGCGCGAACCGGCACCACTGCGCGATCTCGCAGTTGAGCGCCAGGCCCATGCGAATCGCCGACTCCACGGCCTTGGCGTTGACGACCGGCAGTGCGCCGGGCAGCGCGAGGCAGACCGGGCACACCTGCGTGTTGGGCTCGGCGCCGAACTCGGTCGGGCAGCCGCAGAACATCTTCGTCGCGGTGTTGAGCTCGATGTGGATCTCGAGGCCCATCACGGGGTCGTAGCGGCTGATCGCCTCGTCGAAGGGGACCAACGTCTCGGTTGCGGCGCTCATCGTGCGGCCTCCAGCTCGGGTGCGCGGGACAGCAGGGTGCCGCCCCAGTTCTGCTCGAGCATCCGCTCGAGGGCGGCCGCCGCGTTGTAGAGGCGGTCATCGGCCTTCTGCGGGGCCAGGAACTGCAGGCCGACCGGCAGGCCGTCCTCGTCGGCCAGGCCGACCGGCAGGGACAGGCCGGGGATGCCGACCAGGTTGGCCGGGATCGTGGCGACGTCACCGAGGTACATCGCCAGCGGGTCGTCCAGCTTCTCGCCCAGCGGGTACGCCGTGGTGGGCGACGTCGGCGACACCAGGACGTCGACATCGGCGAAGGCCGCGGCGAAGTCGCGGGCCAGGACGGTGCGCACCTTCTGGGCCGAGCCGTAGTAGGCGTCGTAGTAGCCGCTGGACAGGGCGTACGTGCCCAGGATGATGCGGCGCTTGACCTCGTCGCCGAAACCGGCGTCGCGGCTGGACGCCATGACCTGCTCGGCACTGGGGTCGTCGACCCCGGCCGGGGCCACGCGGACGCCGTAACGCATCGCGTCGAACTTGGCCAGGTTGCTGCTGGCCTCGCTCGGCATCACCAGGTAGTAGGCACCCAGGGCGTACTTGAGGCTCGGGATCGAGACCTCGACGACCTCCGCGCCCGCGGAGGTCAGCAGCTCGACGGCCTCGGTGAACCGTGCCTCGACGCCGGGCTGGAAGCCCTCTCCGCCCAGCTCCTTGACGATGCCGATCTTGAGGCCCTTGACGTCGGCGCGGCGGGCCGCGGCGACGACCGGCGGGACGGCGTCGGGGATGCTCGTGGAGTCCATCGGGTCGTGACCGGCGATGAGCTCGTGCAGCAGCGCCGCATCCAGCACGGTGCGCGTGACGGGGCCGGCCTGGTCCAGGCTGCTGGCCATCGCGACGAGGCCGTAGCGGCTGATGCCGCCGTACGTGGGCTTGACGCCGACCGTGCCGGTCAGGGCGCCGGGCTGACGGATCGAGCCACCGGTGTCGGTGCCGATCGCCAGCGGCGCCTCGAAGGCGGCGACGGCTGCGGCCGAACCACCGCCGGAGCCACCGGGGATGCGCGTCGTGTCCCACGGGTTGTGCGTCGGGCCGTAGGCGGAGTGCTCGGTCGACGAGCCCATCGCGAACTCGTCCATGTTGGTCTTGCCCAGGATCGGCAGGCCGGCGGCCTTGATCGTGGCGGTGACCGTCGCGTCGTAGGGCGGGATCCAGCCCTCGAGGATCTTGGAGCCGCACGTGGTGGGCATGCCCTTGGTCGCCAGGACGTCCTTGATCGCGATCGGCACGCCGGCGAGGTACGACAGCTGCTCGCCCTTCGCGCGGCGGTCGTCGATGTCGGCCGCGGTGGCCAGCGCACCCTCGGCGTCGACGTGCAGGAAGGCGTGGACGGCACCGTCGACGGCGCCGATGCGATCGACGAGCGCCTGGGTCACCTCGACGGAGGAGACCTCCTTGGCGGCCAGCGACTGGGCCAGCTCGTCAGCGGTCTTGCGCGTGAGATCGGTGCTCATGACTCCCCCAGGATCTTCGGGACGAGGAACCGCTGCTGGTCGGACGCCGGGGCGCCGGCGAGCGCGTCCTCGGGGGCCAGGCTGGGTCGGACGACGTCCTCGCGGAACACGTTGTCGACGGGCACCGGGTGGCTCATGGCCGGGACGTCGTCACCGGCGGCCTCCTGGACGCTCGCGACGTGCTCGAGGATCGCCGGCAGCTCGCTGGCGAGGTGGTCGAGCTCAGCATCGCTGAGATCGATGCGGGCGAGGCCGGCCAGATGGACGACGTCATCGCGCGAGATACCCGTGGCGGGCTCAGACATACACGTTCCTTGCGAGTGGGTGGTCTTGCAGGCGGGTGGTTCTTCTCCACCATCCTAGTGACCGGGCGACCGTGCTCTTCCCGGGCCATCAAGACCTGCCGAAGCGTGGCATTCCTGACAGGATTGGACGATGACCGACCAGCGAATCGACCAGTTCCGACACGCCGGGCTCACCTTCGACGTGATCGACGGCGGACCGCTCGACGGCACGCCCGTCGTCCTCCTGCACGGCTTTCCGCAGCGTGCGAGCGCGTGGGACGCCGTGTCGCAGCACCTGCACGCCGCTGGGATGCGCACGTACGCGCTGGACCAGCGCGGCTACTCCCCCGGGGCCCGTCCGCGCTCGCGCTTCGGCTACCAGGTGCCTGCCCTCGTCGCCGACGTCAAGGCGCTGATCGACCGGATCGGGACGCCCGTGCACCTCGTCGGCCACGACTGGGGAGCGATCGTGGCCTGGTCGGTCGCGGGCGCCCATCCGGACCTGATCCACTCACTGACCGCGGTCTCGGTGGCCCACCCCGCAGCGTTCGTGAAGTCGCTGACCAGCAGCACTCAAGCGCTCAAGTCGTACTACATGCTGCTGTTCCAGCTCCCGGTCCTGCCGGAGTGGCTGTTGAGCCTCAAGAACGGCCCCGGCGAGATGATGCTGCGGTCGGCGGGCATGAGCACGGAGATGATCGAGACCTTCCGCAGCGAGATCGTCCAGGCCGGCGCACTGAAGGGCGGCCTCGGCTACTACCGGTCGGTGCCGCTGGCCGCCGGCGCGCTGGGCAAGCGCGTGTCGGTGCCGACGACGTACGTGTGGAGCGATCACGATGCCGCCCTCGCCCGACGTGGCGCCGAGCTGACCCCGCAGTTCGTCAGCGGCCCGTACGAGCTGGAGGTCTATCACGGCGTCTCGCACTGGATCCTCGACGAGCGTCCGGCCGAGCTCGCCGCCAGCATCGCCAACCGGGTCCGCTCGGTCGACCGGGCGGCCTAGTCGGGAGCGGGCGCCAGGTGCGCGTGCACCTGCGACACCGCCCCGGCGCCCTCCCCGCTGGCCGAGGCGACGCGCTTCATCGATCCCGCCCGGACGTCGCCGGCGGCGAACACCCCCGGGACGGTCGTCTCCAGTGGCGCCGGGGGGCGCCCGTCGCGCCAGCGGTCCTTGGGGATGTCACGACCGGTCAGCACGAACCCACGGTCGTCCCGGACGACCTCGTCGGGCAGCCAGTCGGTGCCGGGCTCGGCGCCGAGCAGCAGGAACAGGCCGTCGATCGGCATCCGCTGCGGCTCACCGTGCTCACCCTCCAGCAGCACCCACTCCAGTCGACCGTCGCCACCGCCGTCGGTGACCCGTGAACGCGTCGACACCGAGATGTCGTCGTGGGTCGCGATCTCGTCGACCAGATACGACGACATCGTCTCGCCGAGGCTGGGGCGCCGGATCACCATCGTGACGCTGCGGGCGAACCGGGCCAGATGGATAGCGGCCTGCCCGGCGGAGTTGCCGCCGCCGACGATCATGACGTCGCGGCCCTCCATCTCGCGTGCCACGCTCGCCGCCGCGCCGTAGTGGACCCCCGTGCCCACCAGCGCCTCCAGCGCGGGGACGCCGAGGCGGCGGTACCGGACGCCGCACGCGATCAGCACGGACCGTGCCCGGAGCACGCCGTCGCCGTACGAGACCTCATGGACGTCGCCGAGCGTCATCGCGTCGACGGCGTGGCCGGTGAAGATCCGCGCGCCGAACCGGGTCGCCTGCAGGCGGGCGCGGAACGCCAGACGCATGCCGGAGACTCCGCGTGGGAAGCCCAGGTAGTTGCGGATCATCGAGCTGGTGCCGGCCTGGCCGCCGACCGCCTCCGGGTCCAGCACCACGGTGCGCAGCCCTTCGGACGCCCCGTAGACCGCAGCGGCGAGACCCGCGGGGCCGGCGCCGATGATCAGCAGGTCCGCCACGTAGTCATCACCCAGGTCGCGCGGCGAGCCGTAGAAGGCGCTCGCGACGAGCCGCTCCGTCGCCCCCGTGATGGCGGGACGGTCAAAGGCCGCCACCAGCGGCAGCGGTGCGTCCCGGCCCACCTCGGCCAGCAGCTCACGTCCGACCGGGCTGTCGGGCCGGTAGCGCGTCCACGGGGCACCCATCCGGTCCAGGAAGTCGCGGATGCCGGCCACCGCGGGCTGCCGGCCGTCGTCGACGATGCGCACCCCGGCGACCTCCGGTCCCGACGTCGTCGTGGCCCACTCCGACAGGTACTCGGCGATCGCGGTGTGGAACTCCTCGTCGCGCGGGCCCTGCGGGATCAGCAGGTAGGTGTCCAGGCGTCCGACGGCCAGCGCCGGGCGCAGCTCGTCCAGCGCCTCCCGGAACGATGCCATCGAGACCAGGACGATGCGGCGGCTGCTCGGCGAGAGCCTGCGCAGCTCGTCGACCAGCGCGAGCGGGTCCCCCTCGAGGGTGTGGTCCACGCCCAGCAGCGCGATCGGGTGTCCGTCGTGGACCAGCGCGGCGGCGGCGTCCGCAGCGCCGTCGATGCCCTCCAGCGTCCGCACGTCGTAGTCGCGCCAGTATCGGCTGCGGAACTCGTCCTCCAGCGCGTCCCGGTGCGTGCGGGACGAGACGAGCAGGATCACGGGCCGTTGCCGCGGGGACTCGCTCATGGCGCGAAAGTAGCACTCCCTAGGCTGGGTTCATGCCTCCCCAGAAGCCCCAGGACGTAGGACCGCTCGACGCCGTGGCGCTCATCTGCGAGGTCGCGATGGTCGTGCTGCTGGTGCTGGCGGGCCACGGCTTCGCGGACGGGTGGCGTGGTTGGGCGATCGGGGCGTTCCTGGCCTTCGTCGCGGTCGGCATCTGGGCGCAGTGGATGTCGCCGAACTCGGCGCGCCGGCTCGACAACCCGACCCGCGTCATCGTCCAGATCATGCTGTTCGTGACCACCGCCCTGTACGCCGCGGCCGGCGGGCTGGTCTGGCCGGCGCTGGCGTTCGTGGTGATCGCCTCGGCAGTATTCATCGCCGTGGCCATCGACGACGAGAACTAGAGCGGCAGCTCGCGGACGCTGCGGAACTCGCGGGCCGTCCCGTCGATCGGATCGGTGAACGCGACCTCGGCGGCCAGGAGCTGCAACGGGGTGCTGAAGTCGTCGATCGCGATGTCCCGCACCGTCGGGTACAGCGGGTCCCCCACGATCGGGATGCCGAGACCGTTCAGGTGCACGCGCAGCTGGTGGGTGCGCCCCGTCCGCGGGGTCAGCCGGTACACGCCGAGCTCGCCGGTCACGGACTCCAGCTCGACCCGGGTCTCGGCGTTGACCGGGGCGTCCGGCACGACCTCGGCCTGCCAGCTGCCGCGCCGCTTGACGATGTGGTTCGCCACCGTCAGCGGCAGCTCGAGATCGGCACGCAGCGGGGCCAGCGCCCGGTACGTCTTGCGGACCGCGCTGTCCTGGAAGAGCGTCTGGTAGGCACCGCGCCAGCGACGCTCCGTGGCCAGCAGCAGCAGTCCGGACGTGATGCGGTCGAGCCGGTGCAGCGGTGACAGCTCCGGCAGCCCTAGCTCGTCGCGCAGCCGGACGACGACGCTCTGCCGGATGTGCTGGCCGCGCGGGATGGACGACAGGAACGCCGGCTTGTCGACCACGACGAGCCGCTCGTCGCGGTGGACGATGTGCAGGTCACCGGGCACATGGGTCTCGTCGGGCAGGTCGCGGTGGAACCACACGAAGGTGTGCGGCGTGTACGGCTCGTCCTCGGTCACGGGGGTGTTGTCGTCGTGCACGAAGCGCTGCTCGGTCAGCAGCTGTGCGACGTCGACCCGCTCGGGCAGCCGGTGGCGCAGCCACGCACCCATCGTCGGCCACGGGTTCGGCCGGGGGCGGTCACGGTCGGGCGTCCGCAGCCACGCCGCACCGAGTCCGTGGCGGGGCGGCAGCGGCGAGCGAGGAGGCACCCGACGATGTTACGGGTAGCCCACGAAGCCGTCGGGCAGCTCGGGCTCACGCAGCAGCATGCTGCGCACCGGCGGGAGCTCGGCGCGGATCGACTGGTGGAACCGACCCCGGAAGAACACGATGTGGTGCTCGTCGTCCCACCGTGAGCCGATCTGCTCATGCAGCTGGGACAGCGCGTCGGGGGCGTCCGCGAGATGTGCCCGCCACTGCTGCGGCGTGACGTGGACCTGCACGGTGTCGTCGCCGGCCCCCGTGAGCCGGATCAGCCCGTCATCCTCGGTCACCTCGACGCCTGGCCGGCGCAACCCCCCGAGCAGCTGCTGCCAGCAGACCCCGATCCCGGGCACAGCCGCCTCCGCGGACCGGCGACGGCGGCGCGCCCGCAGCGACTCCGGCCGCACCTGCGAGAACCTCCAGCGGGCCAGGACGTAGGCCGCGCAGGACGCCGGGTCGAGCAGATCACTGGCCTCACGCCACGCGCGGTCGAACAACAGGCGTGCCACGACCGTGCGGCGACGCCAGACCGGCCGGCACAGGAACCGGACCGTGACCTCGAGATCGTCGAAGCCGTCGTCGGAGGGCACCAAGCGGACCGCCTCGATGCGGTATCGCTCGCCGTAGCCGTCGCTGCGGTCGATGGCGTCGGCCGGTCCGTCGCCGGCGAAGATCGCCTGCAGCGCCTCGATCAGCTCCCCGTCCGTCATACGCCCAGTATGTCGGTCACGCGTCAGCAGTGGGCGGACCCTCGGCCAGCAGCCTCTCGAAGCCCTCCTCGTCGAGGATCGGCCGGCCCAGATCGCGC